>NZ_CP015247.1:142500-1342500 GCF_001891125.1 Leuconostoc suionicum
GATTCCCGTCATTCGCTTTTGTCTATGGATGGTATGAGTAGGCAAGGAAAATAAGGGCCATTAGCTCAGTTGGTTAGAGCGCTGTGTTGATAACGCAGAGGTCCCAGGTTCGAGTCCTGGATGGCCCATCAAGAAGTAGGAGAGGTGTTCTTCTCCTTTTTTGTTGCCTTTTGATAGATAATGGGTTAAAATGAGAACATCAGTTACCATAAGTAACGCATTTTAGAAAATCATTGGTTGATGAAAAATGGTACGCGTGAAACTCCAGTAACAAACATTTTAGCGGGTAATGCTGCTCGGAATCACCGTTATCGATAATGAAGTGTTATGGTTTATTTATAATCATAAAAATTGGGTGGTACCACGGAAATGCGTTTTTCGTCCCTTGTTTAGCGACAAGAGAAGAACGCGTTTTTTATTTTATGAAAAAGAGGATATATCAAATGTTAGATATGCGTTATATGCGTAAAAACAGCTCAGAAGTCAAGCAACGTTTAGAAAATCGCGGTGTTAACCCAGAAACAATTGACGAGTTATTGGAGCTTGACCAAAAGCGAAGGGATTTGATCCAAAAAGTTGAGTCTCTTAAGGCACAACGTAATGAAGTATCAGACAAAATTGCTTTTGCTAAGCGTCAAAAAGAAGATGCTAGTGAAGCAATTTTGCAAATGAAGCAAGTTGGGGCAGATATTAAGAGTCTTGATAATGAGCAGACATTGCTGGATGAACAGGTTCGAGAAATTGCTGCTCATTTGCCAAATATGGCTGCTAGTGATGTACCAGTTGGCCCAGACGAATCTGCTAACGTAGAACAACGAAAGTGGGCCCCAGAGGAATACGGATCACGTCCGCATGCCTTAGAAGAAGCATCGTGGGTTAAAGCTCATTATGAAATTGGAGAGAATCTGGGGATACTTGACTTTGAGAGAGGCGCAAAAGTTTCTGGTGCCCGTTTCTTATACTACGTTGGTGATGGGGCAAGGCTTGAACGTGCTGTCTATAACTTTATGTTAGATGAGCATAGGCAAGAAGGTTACACTGAAATGATCACGCCGATTGTGGTGAATGATTCAGCAATGTTTGGAACAGGACAATATCCAAAGTTTCAAGATGATGCCTATCGTGTAGAAGGATTGAATCAAACATATATTCCAACTGCGGAAGTCCCTTTGACTAACTATTATTCAGGAGAAGAATTGCCAAGCGAGGACTTACCAATCAAGTTCACTGCGCTGTCACCTTCTTTCCGTAAAGAAGCGGGATCGGCAGGTAAAGATACGCGTGGATTAATCCGTTTGCATCAATTTAATAAGGTTGAGATGGTTAAATTTACCAAACCAGAAGATTCTTACGAAGAATTAGAAAAGATGACACTAGATGCAGAAAACATTTTACAAAAACTGAATTTGCCTTATCATGTGATTGTATTGTCAACAGGCGACATGGGATTCTCAGCAGCAAAAACATATGATATTGAGGTCTGGATGCCACAGCAGAACGTTTATCGAGAAATTTCTTCAGTATCAAACACTGAAGATTTCCAAGCGCGTCGAATGCACATTACCTATCGCGATGCAGATAATAAGTTACAGCTTGTGCATACATTAAATGGTTCTGGCCTAGCAGTAGGGCGAACAGTAGCGGCTATTTTAGAAAACTATCAAAATGAGGATGGTTCAGTAACTATTCCAGAAGTTTTGCGACCTTATTTAGGCGGACAAGAGAAGCTTGAACCAACACCACACCATTAATTCAAAGGAGGGGTCTATATTTTGGACTCTTTTTTTGGTATAATTAGTCATATAATACACATATTTTGCAGTAATATACAAAAATAGATTTTAGAGGAGAAACGAGCGAACTTACTACTCGCACGTTAAAAGTAATGGCCAATCCAATACGTAAATTAGTTGATAATTCAAAGCAACAACTAAAGAAATTAAATAAAATTGCCGATCAAGTCGAAAGTTATGCAGACACTATGGCTAGCATGTCAGATAGTGAGTTACAGGCTAAAACTGGAGAATTCAAGTCAAAAATTGCTGATGCAATTGATGGTATTGAGGACAAGGATAAGCAAAATAAGGCTTTGGCAAAAGTTTTAGACGAGCTGTTACCAGAAGCTTTTGCTGTGGCACGGGAGGGAGCTAAACGAGTTCTTGGTTTGTATCCTTTCCATGTTCAAATCATGGGATCCATCGTATTACACGGTGGAAACTTAGCTGAAATGCGTACAGGTGAAGGTAAAACCCTGACTGCAACAATGGCTGTCTATTTAAATGCATTATCAGGTCGCGGTGTGCATGTTGTTACAGTAAACGATTATTTATCCGCTCGAGACGCGGAGCAAATGGGTCAATTATATAATTGGCTTGGATTAACAGTAGGTGTTAATGTTGGTGATGCGCCAGCAGAAGAAAAGCGTGCTGCTTACAACGCTGATATCACTTATTCTACCAACTTTAACATCGGGTTTGATTATCTACGTGACAACATGGTACGACGTGCTGACGAGCGTGTTATGCAACGAGGATTGAACTTTGCACTTATCGATGAAGCAGATTCAATTTTGATTGATACGGCTCGTACACCTTTGATTATTTCTGGACCAGGTTCAGGAATCTCCCAACTCTATGCTCGCGCTGACCGTTTCGTGAAAACTTTGCAACGTGATGAGGACTTCAAGGTTGATGAAGAAGCCAAGGCGACTTTGTTAACACCTGAAGGAATTCACAAAAGCGAGATATTCTTTAACTTGGATAACTTATATGATGCGGATGATACAGCCTTAACGCATCATATTGACCAAGCCTTGCGTGCTAATTTTAATTACATTAAAGATAAGGATTATGTTGTTCAAGATGGCGAGGTTAAGTTGATTGATCAGTCAACGGGCCGTATTTCTGAAGGAACACGTTTATCAGATGGCTTGCACCAAGCTATTGAAGCTAAAGAAAACGTCGAGATTCAAGAAGAGAATAAATCAATGGCGCAAATTACTTATCAAAATTTGTTCCGTATGTATAAGAAACTTTCAGGTATGACTGGAACCGCTAAAACTGAGGAAGAAGAATTACGCGAAATTTACAATATGGAAGTAATCAGTATTCCTACGAACCGTCCTGTTAGACGTGTGGATAAGCCTGATTTACTTTATACGTCTATTCGTGCCAAGTATAATGCGGTTGTAAAATTGATTGTTGAATTGCATGAAAAGGGACAACCCATCCTAATTGGTACGGGATCTGTTGAAGATTCAGAATTGTTATCAAAAATTTTGATGACAAAAAATTTGCCTCATAATGTTTTAAATGCTAAAAATAACGCTAAAGAAGCTGAAATCATTGCCAATGCTGGACAACGTGGTGCAATAACAGTAGCTACAAATATGGCAGGCCGTGGAACAGATATCAAGCTTGGACCCGGTGTCGCAGAACTCGGTGGGTTAGTTGTTATTGCCACAGAACGTCATGAATCACGGCGTATTGATAATCAGTTACGTGGTCGTGCAGGACGTCAGGGAGATGAAGGCTTTTCACAGTTCTTTCTTTCATTGGAAGATGATTTGATGATTCGTTTTGGTGCTGAACGTGTCCGCCTGATGATGCAGAGAATGAATTTGGATGAAGACACAGTGATTACCAATCGGTTTATTACTCGTTCTGTCGAATCAGCCCAAAAGCGTGTTGAAGGAAATAACTATGATACACGTAAAAATGTTTTGCAGTACGATGATGTTGTACGTGAACAACGTGAATTGATTTATCATGAACGTGATATTGTTATTGATGAATCAGAGTCATTGGAGTGGGTTTTGATGCCAATGGTTGAACGTACTATTAACCGTGTCGTAGATGCTCAAACGAAAGAGAAAAAGTCTTCTGAATGGAATCTGCCGCAAATCGTTGCTTTTGTTGGCAATGCCTTAGCACATGATGATGCCGTTACAGTGCAACAACTGCAGGGATTGACTCGTGATGAAATCAAAGCAAAATTATTAGAGTTAGCGAAGTTGAATTATAAAGAAAAGCAAAGCCAGCTTTATGACCCAGAACAAATGTTGGAGTTCGAGAAAGTTGTTATTTTGAGGGCTGTTGATCAACATTGGACAGATCATATAGATTCTCTTGATCGTTTACGTCAAGGTGTTGGTTTACGTGGATATGGACAATTAAATCCACTCATCGAATATCAAAGCGAAGCATTTGCGAACTTTCAAAAGATGATTGCAGATGTTGAATATGACACAACACGTACATTTATGAAAGCTGAAATTCGTCAGAATTTACGTTCTTAATATACAAATAAAAGCGAACTTTGTTCGTTTTTATTTTGAAAGGAATTAATATGGAAATTATCGATGCCAAGCATGCCGTTAGTGATATGCAGGAGAATATCGAACGTTTTCGCGGAACGCTCGATATGGAAGCACTTACGGAAGAAATTGCTGATTATGAAAATCGTATGACGGAACCTGATTTTTGGAGCGACAATGAAAAAGCGCAAAAGGTTATTGAAGAAAATAATGTTTTAAAAAATCGTCGTGATTCATTTTTGAATTTAACAAATCAAGTTGAAGAATTAGAACTATTAATAGAAATGGCTGTGGAAGATCCTGAGGATGAGGATACGCTAGGTGAACTTGAAGCAGGGGTTGCCAAGGCGCAAAAAGATATTGATGCTTATAATTTAGAGCAACTATTAACTGAGCCGTATGATGCAAATAATGCCATTTTGGAAATTCATCCAGGATCTGGCGGTACTGAGTCGACAGACTGGGGAGCTAACCTATATCGTATGTACACGCGTTGGGCACAACAACATGATTTTCAAATTGAAACTTTAGATTATCATGCAGGCGATGAAGCGGGTATTGATAGTGCAACGATTAAAGTAACTGGACATAATGCCTATGGCTTTTTACGAAGTGAAAAAGGAGTGCACCGTTTCGTAAGAATTTCTCCTTTTGATAGCGCTGGTCGACGTCATACGAGTTTCGTATCAGTTGATGTAATGCCTGAGCTAGATGATTCAATTGAGGTTGAGGTACGTGATGATGATGTTAAAATGGATGTGTTCCGTTCTGGTGGCGCCGGTGGACAAAATGTCAACAAAGTTTCAACAGGTGTTCGTTTAACGCATGAACCGACAGGGATTGTTGTTTCATCAACTGTAGAGCGTACTCAGTATGGTAACCGTGATTATGCCATGCGTTTGTTAAAAAGTAAGTTATACCAGTTGGAATTAGAGAAAAAAGAAGCTGAGCGTGCGGCGCTGACCGGTGAAAAAATGGAAAATGGTTGGGGATCACAGATTCGCTCTTACGTTTTGCATCCCTATCAAATGGTTAAGGATCATCGAACAAATTATGAAACTAACCAACCACAAGCAGTGCTGGATGGCGATTTAGATCCTTTTATCAATGCGTACTTGCAGTGGCAGTTATCGCTTAAAAATCCTAATTAATAATTAGTCGAAACATTACTGTTTCGACTTTTTAAATTTTATAAGTATAAATAGACTAAACAAAAAAATTTCCTAATAAATGTTTAATAGGTTATAATATAAGTCAATATAAGACGTAGGCAGCCTAATTTTAAGGAGGCAAACATGGATAATAATTATACACCAAGTGCGCAGAATGTATTGGTTTTGGCACAGGAACAAGCAAAGTATTTTAAGCACCAAGCTGTGGGAACAGAGCATCTTTTACTCGCCCTAGCAATAGAAAAAGAAGGCATCGCTAGCAAGATATTAGGTCAATTTAATGTTATGGACGATGATATTCGTGAGGAAATTGAACACTTTACAGGATATGGTATTACTAGTCGTTATGATAAAAACATCTATTTACCTTATTCACCAAAAGCGGCAGATATTTTACATCAAGCGAATGGAGAATTGCGTGCTCTAGCACAATCAAAAGTTGGAACAGAGCACATTTTGTTAGCTTTATTACAGGATGAAAGCATACTATCTTCACGAATTTTACTAGCATTAGACGTTAATTTACAAGATATGCGCCGTGCAATTCTTCGGAAATTAGGCATTACTGATGTGCGAAAGCAAATGAAGCAACAGGAGAAGCAGCAAGCATCAGCAGGAACACCTACTTTAGATGGATTGGCACGTGATTTGACTCAAATGGCGCGAGACAACAAAATTGATCCAGTAATTGGTCGCCCAAAAGAGGTCCGTCGCGTTATACAAATACTATCCAGACGAACAAAGAATAATCCTGTATTGATTGGAGAACCTGGCGTTGGAAAAACTGCCATTGCTGAAGGATTGGCACAAAAAATCGTAGATGGTGAAGTGCCTGAAAATTTAGCCAAGAAACGGTTGATGGCATTGGACATGGGATCACTGGTTGCAGGAACAAAATACCGTGGAGAATTTGAAGACCGATTAAAAAAAATCATTGAAGAAATTTACAATGATGGTGAAGTTATTCTATTTATCGATGAGTTGCATACATTGATTGGTGCAGGTGGCGCTGAGGGCGCTATTGATGCATCGAATATTTTAAAGCCAGCATTAGCACGTGGTGAATTGCAAACGTTGGGTGCTACAACATTTGATGAGTATCAAAAATATGTCGAATCCGATGCAGCTTTGGAACGCCGCTTTGCATCAGTAACAGTTGATGAACCAACTCAAGATGATGCTATTGCTATTTTGAAAGGAATTCGTTCTCATTTTGAGCAACATCATCAAGTTCAAATTGATGATGCAGCTATTGAAGCGGCTGTGAAACTTTCGGCTCGCTATATTTCGGATAGATTTTTGCCTGATAAAGCCATTGATTTGATGGATGAAGCTGGAGCAAAAGTACGTATTGATGCCACTGGGAAAGCGACACCAATATCGAAAGCCAAGCTTCGTTTTGCAGAAGTTCAAGCGGAAAAAGAAACTGCTATTACGTCATTGAATTTTGAAAAGGCAGCCCAGTTGCGCACTGAAGAAATGAAATTAAAGCAGAAACTGGCAAAGTCAGAAGCAAAAGATACTCAAAAAGAAAATGCTGAACGATATTCGCTTCATGTTACAGAAGAAGATATTGCTGAGGTCATTTCACAACAAACTGGTGTCCCTGTTACGCAAATGGAAAAGAATGAGCAACAACGATTGGTCAATTTGGAGTCAGTTTTAGGCCGCCGTGTTATTGGACAAAAGACAGCTATATCCGCAGTGGCTAGAGCAATTCGTCGTGCTCGTTCTGGATTAAAAGACCCTAGTCGCCCGATTGGTACATTTATGTTTTTGGGACCAACTGGTGTTGGAAAAACTGAACTAGCTAAAGCGTTGGCTGAAGCAATATTTGGCAGCGAAGATAACTTGATTCGAATCGACATGTCAGAGTACCAGGAACGTTGGTCATCTAGTCGTTTGATTGGTTCGGCACCTGGATATGTTGGTTACGACGAAGGTGGCCAATTAACAGAGCAGGTTCGTAATCATCCGTATTCTGTTGTCTTATTGGATGAAGCAGAAAAAGCACATCAAGACATCTTTAATTTAATGTTACAGGTGTTTGACGATGGTTATTTAACAGATTCAAAAGGACGAAAGGTTGATTTCAAAAACACAATCATCATTATGACTTCTAATCTTGGTGCAACACGATTACGTGATGAAAAATCGGTAGGGTTTGGTGCGGTTGATTTGAAGGACGATCACGAAGCAGTAGCTGCAAAAATACGTGAAACCTTAAAAGAAACTTTCCGACCAGAATTTATTAACCGACTAGATGAAGCTATCGTGTTTGAAAGTTTGACGAAGCCTGAATTGCATGAAATTGTAAAGCTAATGAGTCGTTCAGTTCTACAACGTGTCGCTGAGCAAGGTATCAGTGTTAAGATAACGCCAGCAGCAATTGACGTAGTAGCTTCAGCGGGATTTGATCCCGAATATGGTGCGCGTCCAATTAGACGTGCACTCCAAACTAAAATTGAAGATGCATTAAGTGAAGAATTACTTCGAGGTAATATCACAACTGATGACGCGGTAACAATTGGTGCCAAAAATGGTGAAATCAGAATTAGTACAAAGCCATTAAAAAAAGATACGACAAAAGCATAAGTTTTCAAAGTAAAAATAATATGTAAAGATTAGTGATTACCCAACCACCGCTTAAAAACGGTACAAAGGGTAATCTTTTTTGTTGTGAGTATAATAGATAGAATAAAGCCAGACAACAACCGATGAGTAAAGTACAGGAAAAAATAACAGGCGTGGTTGATAGTATTAAACTTAAGAGTACCGGTATATCACCACTGCCTAATGTGTGCCGATGTTTTACGAGAATTATAGATAGAATTAAAATGAGAACTGTTAAACATAGATGTTCGGCATCATGATGAAGTACAAGTAGATAGCCTATCCAAGGGAATAAAATATTCGCGTGTATGCTTTGTTTCGAACAGTCTTCTAACGATAAAAATAATAAGAAGACACCTGTAATCCAAGTTACAGGTGTACCCCATAAGAATGTGCCAATTAGTATGTAAAACAATTCGAAAATAGCATAATAGCGACCAAAAGAAGTATGGCAATAGCGACACTTATTGCGTAGAATACATGCCGAAACAACGGGTATAGTATCAAACCAAGCCAAATTATGGCCGCAATAGAAACAAAAAGAGCGTTGTATTTTCAAAGAGACACTGTTGGACAACCGATCCGCAGTACATATAGTAGATGAGACGATAATGCTATTGAACAAAAAGATAAATATATTTTCCATAACTTATCATACGTTGCAGAACTCATTTTTTCATTTAACAAGGAAAGTTGTTAAAACCTATTGACAACACGGCTCAAAATGGTATTATATTGAACGTGCTTTTGAGTAATCTGTTCTGTGACATCGTCACACTGTGCTGAACGGCGCTGTAAAGGCAATTGTCAACAGATTTTCAGTGTTTTGATTTTTAAAAATATAAAAATGATACACCTGGAACTGTGAAATTAATGAAAATTTAAAGGAGACTGTAGCATGCCTACAATTAACCAACTGGTTCGTAAGCCACGTAAGTCAAAGGTTTCTAAGTCAAAATCACCTGCTTTGAACTTTGGCTACAACTCAATGAAGAAGAAGGCAACTAACAATGCCGCACCACAAAAGCGTGGTGTTGCTACTCGTGTTGGAACAATGACACCTAAGAAGCCTAACTCAGCTTTGCGTAAGTACGCCCGTGTGCGTCTTTCAAACTTATATGAAGTAACTGCATATATTCCAGGTATTGGACACAACTTGCAAGAACACTCTGTTGTTTTGATTCGTGGTGGCCGTGTTAAGGATTTGCCTGGTGTACGTTACCACATTATCCGTGGAGCTTTGGATACTGCGGGCGTTGATGGTCGTATGACTTCACGTTCAAAGTATGGCACAAAGGCACCAAAGAAGTAAGAAGGAGACTGACTAATGCCACGTAAAGGTTATACTAAGCGTCAGGAAATTTTGCCTGACCCAATTTACAACTCAAAGCTCGTTTCACGTTTGATCAACAAGTTGATGCTTGATGGTAAGCGTGGTACAGCTTCAACAATCTTGTACGATGCTTTTGATCGTATCAAGGAAGCAACTGGTAACGATCCATTAGAAGTTTTTGAACAAGCTATGGAAAACATCATGCCAGTTTTGGAAGTTAAAGCACGCCGTGTTGGTGGTTCTAACTACCAAGTGCCAATCGAAGTTCGTCCAGATCGTCGTTCAACTTTGGGACTACGCTGGTTAGTTAACTACTCACGTTTGCGTAACGAACATACAATGGATGAACGTTTAGCTAAAGAAATCATGGATGCAGCCAACGATACTGGTGCATCTGTTAAGAAGCGTGAAGACACACATAAGATGGCCGAAGCGAACCGTGCATTTGCGCACTACCGTTGGTAAAAATTTGTTACTAAGGTTAGTAGATAATACTACCCTTGGTATGCAGATAGTGTACAATTGTCATAGACGGTGTTTGTCACACACAAGCATTGTCAAAAAGCGAACACAACTATGTGTCGCTTTTTGTTGCATATAGAACTAAACCAGGAGATAACTCACAATGGCAAAACGTGAATACCCACTAGAACGTACACGTAATATCGGAATCATGGCCCACATTGATGCGGGTAAGACAACGACTACTGAACGTATCTTGTACTATACAGGTAAAATTCACAAAATTGGTGAAACACATGACGGTGCTTCACAAATGGATTTCATGGAACAAGAAAAGGAACGTGGAATTACTATCCAATCAGCCGCTACAACGGCTGTATGGCACGGTTTCTTTGACCAATTCGCTAAGACACCTTATCGTGTTAACATCATCGATACACCAGGACACGTTGATTTCACAATCGAAGTTGAACGTGCATTGCGTGTTTTGGATGGTGCTGTAGCGGTTTTGGATGGCGCTGCTGGTGTTGAACCTCAAACTGAAACAGTTTGGCGTCAAGCAACCACATATGATGTACCACGTATCGTATTCGTTAACAAGATGGATAAGATGGGTGCTGATTTCCAAATGTCAGTGGATTCAATCCATGAGCGTTTGCAAGTTAATGCTGAAGCTATTCAATGGCCAATTGGTGCCGAAGATGACTTTGAAGCTGTTATTGACTTGATTACACAAGAAGCATATTATCCTGAAGATGATTTGGGAGAAAAGTGGGCACCACGCGAAATTCCTGCAGAGTTAAAGGAATTGGCAGAAGAAAAGCGCAATACATTGATTGAAGCCGTTGCTGATGTTGATGATGATTTGATGGAAAAGTATCTTGAAGGTGAAGATATTTCAATCGAAGAATTAAAAGCTGCAATTCGTCGTGCTACTTTGGCATTACAATTCTACCCAGTTCTTGCAGGTTCAGCCTACAAGGATAAGGGTGTCCAAATGATGCTGGATGCGGTTGTTGATTATTTGCCAGGACCTTTGGATGTTAAGCCATATATCGCTAACGACCCAAAGACAGATGAAGAAGTTGACTTGATTGCTGATGATACCAAGCCTTTTGCTGCGTTGGCATTTAAGATTATGACTGATCCATTCGTTGGTCGTTTGACATTTATGCGTGTGTATACTGGTACTTTGAAGTCTGGTTCATACGTACAAAACACATCTTCTGACACTCGTGAACGTGTTGGTCGTTTGCTACAAATGCATGCTACTTCACGTACTGAAATCGAAGAAGTATTCTCAGGTGATATCGCTGCTGCGATTGGCTTGAAGAACACAACAACTGGCGATTCATTGACAGATGTTAATCATCAATTGATTCTTGAATCAATGGAATTCCCAGAACCTGTTATTGAATTGGCTATTGAGCCAAAGACAAAGGCTGACCAAGACAAGCTATCAAATGCTATCCAAAAGTTAGCTGAAGAAGATCCATCATTCCGTGCAACAACAAACCAAGAAACTGGTCAAACTTTGATCGCTGGAATGGGTGAATTGCAATTGGATATCATGGTTGATCGTATGCGTCGTGAGTTTAACGTTGAAGCAACAGTTGGTGCACCTCAAGTTGCTTATCGTGAAGCGTTCACTAAGACAGTTCAAGCTCGTGGATTCTTCAAGCGTCAATCAGGTGGTAAAGGTCAATATGGTGATGTTTATATTGAATTCGCACCAAACGAAGAAGGTGCTGGCTTTGAATTCGAAGATGCTATTGTTGGTGGTGTTGTGCCACGTGAATACATCCCTTCAGTTGAAGCTGGTTTGAAGGATGCATTAAATGCTGGTCCTTTGGCAGGATTCCCATTAGTTGACTTGAAGGCTAAGTTGTATGATGGTTCATATCACGATGTCGATTCTAGTGAAGCTGCCTTTAAGATTGCTGCATCATTGGCATTGAAGGAAGCAGCAAAGACGGCTGGTGCGGTTATTCTTGAACCTATCATGGCTGTTGATATTGTTGCACCTGAAGATAACCTTGGTGATGTTATGGGACACGTCTCAGCTCGCCGTGGTATGATCGAAGGTCAAGAATCACGTGGACCTGTATTGGCTGTTAAGGCTAAGGTTCCTTTGTCAGAAATGTTTGGTTATGCAACTACTTTGCGTTCAGCTACGCAAGGTCGTGGTACATTCCAGATGGTATTTGACCACTATGAAGCTGTTCCTAAGAACATTCAAGAAGAAATCATCAAGACACACGGTCAAGAAGATTAATTCTAATATTTAAATATTTAACTGACAGATGGTTCAGTATAAACGGCGTCACTCATATTGAGTGGCGCCGTTTTAATAGGAAAAAGTATAATGCTGAAAAATAATAAAAATCATAGTAAATTTTTAGTACCCGGGATAATCGTTGTAGGAATGGTTTTACGCTTACCCTTCACGTCTATTCCACCGATATTGGGAAATATTGCGCGTTCATTGCATGTACCGGTTTCTAGTCTAGGAATCTTAACAACGATACCTTTACTGGCGTTCGCCATTTTTTCAGTTTTTGCGCCAAAGGTAGCACAAAAGTTGGGGTTAGAACGTGCTTTCACACTCATGCTTGGATTGCTTATTATTGGTTCGTTCATTCGAATCTTAAATACACCTCTTCTCTACATTGGTACTGCATGCATAGGAGTTGCGATTGCACATATGAACGTTTTATTACCTAGTGTGATTCGAACGTATTTTCCGCAAAAAGTTGGTTTTATGACTTCGATATTTACATTTAGTATGATGCTAGCGACTGCTATAGGGGCAGCACTTTCGGCACCCATTACTGCTGTGACTGGTTGGCATACATTTATAATTTTGTTAACGGTTCTACTAATAATCGCATTATTTGTTTGGTTACCTAATCAAAATTTTGTTCATAATAACCAAACAACAGTTAAAACAAAATCTGAGAATGTTTTGAAACCCAGTATTTGGCGAAATAAGTATGCTTGGCTATTGTTGTTTTTTAGTGGTGTACAGTCAATTATGTTCTACATTCTATTAGCCTGGGGACCAACGATGGCAGTGCAGACTGGTTTGTCGGCTTCTACAGCCAGTTTGTTTGCTGGATTGAATTCATTGATTGGTCTGCCATTTGCTTTGTTTATTCCATCAATTGTTGCCAGACTTGATAGTGGGCAACGGCAGTGGCTAGTGGGGACGTTTTCAATATTGGGTACTTTAGGGTACATGTTGTTACTTTTCCCGCAAGGAACGTTTACCTATTGGTTAATCGTTAATTTATTAATCGGGGTTGGTACATCAGCATTATTCCCATACTTAATGACAACGCTTAGTTTAAAAACTAGTAATGCAGAGCAAACAGCACGGCTGTCTGGCATGGCACAAAGTGGTGGCTATTTATTAGCTGCAACTGGGCCACTGTTATTTGGTTATGCATATGGTTGGTTTCATTCTTGGATTCCGCAAATTATTATGTTAATTATCTTATTTATTCTGATGACAATTGCAATATTAATTGTGGAAAATCAAGATAAAATTTTGGATTAAAAAGCGCAAGTCATCGCGCTTTTTTTGTTTTTATAATTAGTGTAAAATGTATTCTATTGAAAAGATTCGAGGGTGAGCAAGTGAGTGAGAAACAAGTACCAATTATTGCTTTTAATCAAGTGGATTTGTCTTTTGGAGACACACATGTTTTAAATAATGTTGATTTAGAGATTGAAGCTGGTAAATTTTATACTTTACTTGGACCATCTGGTTCAGGAAAATCAACTATCTTGAAACTAATTTCTGGACAGCTAACGGCTGACTCAGGAGATATATCTTTTGAAGGTCAACGTGTTAATGATGTACCTGCGGAAAAGAGAAAAGTGAATACCGTATTCCAAAACTATGCATTATTTCCAAATATGAATGTTTTTGATAACGTTGCTTTCGGTCCGACTCTAAAAGGAATGAATAAGACGGAAATTAAGAATAAAGTGAAAGAAATGCTTAATTTGGTCAAGTTAAGTGATTTTGTTGATCGCGAGATTGATGAGTTATCAGGAGGGCAACAGCAACGCGTTGCGATTGCGCGTGCTTTGGCTAATGACCCAGAGGTTTTATTACTCGATGAGCCTTTGTCAGCTTTAGACTACAAGTTACGTAAAAGTATGCAATATGAACTTCGAGAAATTCAACAGCGCTTAGGGATTACATTTGTTTTCGTGACACATGACCAAGAAGAAGCATTAGCAATGTCTGATTGGATATTTGTTATGAATGATGGAGTTATTCAGCAAAATGGTTCACCAGAAGATATTTATGATGAACCAATCAATCACTTTGTTGCTGATTTTATTGGTGAAAGCAACATTGTTGATGGCATCATGAAAGCAGATTACGTGGTTCATTTTGTGGGTAAAGATTTTGAAAATGTTGATGCAGGAATGCGCCCCAACGAGAGAGTTGAAGTAGTGTTACGACCCGAGGACTTAGATTTGACGTCCATTGAAAATGGTAAATTAGTCGTTACTATTGAAGACCAGTCATTTAGAGGAGACTACTATGAAATTACGGCTAGAGATGATGATGGTAATGAATGGCAAGTTCAGGCAACAAATTCGGCAATAATTGGTGCTAGAGTCGGTTTGACATTTGATCCTGAGGATATCCACATTATGCGATTTAATGAGTCTGAGGACGATTTTGATGCGCGTCTGGAGAGCTATGAGGACGATGATGAAATCTAAACAACAACGTCAAATATTTTATATTGTTCCTTATGGCATCTGGTTATTACTATTTGTTATTGCGCCATTGATATTAATGTTATTTCAGTCATTTACTACTGCTAATGGACATTTCACATTTAGCAATTATGCGACCTATTTTGGCAGTGGGACATATTTGCGAATGACCTTCAACTCAGTATGGTACGCATTTTTGATAACAGTGATTACTTTAGTGATTAGTTACCCAACAGCCTATTTATTGAATCAACTGAAACAAAAACAGTTCTGGCTATTGTTAGTCATATTGCCTACATGGATTAATTTACTGTTAAAAACGTATGCCTTTATTGGACTATTGTCCAAGACTGGGACTGTGAATAATTTCATTTCACTTTGGGGCATTGCGCCACAACAACTCTTATTTTCTGACTGGAGCTTTTTACTGGTAGCGGCTTATATCGAAATTCCTTTTATGATTTTGCCCATTTTTAATTCGTTAGCGGAGATTGATCCAAGGCTTTCTCAGGCCAGTCACGATCTAGGTGCTAATAAGTGGCAGACGCTTCGCTACGTTATCTTCCCATTGTCGATGCCGGGTGTTAAGGCCGGTATTCAGGCAGTGTTTATTCCTAGTTTGTCATTATTTATGATTACACGCTTGATTGGAGGTAATCGAGTGATTACCCTAGGAACCGCAATTGAAGAGCACTTCTTGGTCACGCAAAATTGGCAAATTGGTTCAACAATTGGCGTAGTTTTGATTGTTGCAATGATTGCTACAATGCTGCTGACACGTGATCGTGCACGTAAAAATCTAAGAAAGTGAGGTATGACTAATCATGCATAAAAAATTTAGATGGTCTAATTTGTATTTAGTGTTTGTATTTGTTTTGTTGTACTTACCCATTTTCTTTTTGATTATTTACTCCTTTAATGCAGGAGATGTCATGCAAGGATGGGATGGCTTTTCATTGAAACATTATGCCGAGCTCTTTGTCGATACAAGAATTTTAGAGATTGTGGTTAACACATTTCTAGTTGCGCTATTATCTTCGCTACTGGCTAGTATAATTGGTACAGCAGGGGCCCTGTATATCTATAATCAACGTCATCAATTGGCAAAAAATATTTTCTTATCACTTAATAATATTCTACTTGTTTCTCCGGATGTTATTATTGGCGCCTCATTTTTAATTTTATTTACCGTTGTTGGTTTTACACTCGGTTTTACTTCTGTTCTACTTTCGCATATTGCTTTTAGTATACCGATTGTTGTTTTGATGGTATTACCTCGTTTACAGGAAATGAATCCTTATTTAGTCACCGCAGCCAAGGATCTTGGTGCCAACAATTTGCAAATGTTGTCTAGGGTAGTATTACCGGTTATTTCACCGGGGATATTAGCGGGATTTTTTATGGCGTTTACTTACTCACTAGACGACTTTGCAGTGACTTTCTTTGTAACAGGAAATGGTTTTTCAACTTTGTCAGTTGAAATATATTCTCGTGCGCGCCAAGGAGTTAGTTTAGAAATCAATGCGTTATCGGCAATGATGTTTTTAGTTTCACTACTATTAGTATTGGTTTATTATTTTATTTCCAACAGATCTTCTAAAGGCAAAAAGCGCGACGGAACAAACCTTGTAATGCCGGCTACGGAGGGATTGTAAGATGAAAAAATTATTATCCAGTGTAGTGGGGATATTAATTGTTGTTGCTTTACTCATTAGTGCGCAGCATTATTTTTCGGCACAGACAGGCACAGGAGACAAAAGTGGCAAAGTTTTGAACTTATATAATTGGGGAGATTATATTGATCCCGCCTTATTAAAAAAATTCACCAAAGAGACTGGCTATAAAGTTAGTTATGAAACTTTTGATTCAAATGAAGCGATGTATATGAAAATTAAGCAAGGTGGTACATCCTACGATTTAGCAGTGCCTTCAGAATATATGATTGAAAAAATGAAAGCAGATGATTTACTATTACCACTTGATCATAGTAAATTAACTGGTTTGAAGAATTACGATAGTCGTTTTCTAAATCAATCGTTCGATAGAGGTAATAAATACTCGGTTCCCTACTTCTGGGGTACACTTGGCATTATCTACAATGATAAATATGTCAAAGCTAAAGACATTCAACATTGGGACGATCTTTGGTCATCAAAGTTTAAAAATCAAATTATGTTAATTGACTCAGCAAGAGATGTTTTGGGCATCACCTTAATTACACAAGGGAAGTCCGTGAATAACAAATCGGTAGCTGACTTAGCTGCAGCGCAAGGAAAACTAACAACCTTGATGCCAAATGTCAAAGCGATTATTGCTGACGAGATTAAAATGTATATGGCTCAGGATGAGGCTGCAATAGCCGTAACTTACTCTGGTGAAGCTGCAGAAGCAATGGATAAAAACTCTCATTTGCACTATGTTGTACCTAGTGAGGGCTCGAATTTATGGTTTGACAATATTGTGATGCCAAAAAATGCTAAACATAAAGCAGCAGCATATGCATTTTTGAATTTCATGAGTGAACCGAAAAATGCTGCTCAAAATGCAGAGTATATTGGTTATGCTACACCAAATAAGAAGGCACTGTCGTTATTACCAAAATCAGTTCGGGAAGATAAACAGTTTTATCCAGATGAAAAAACAGTCCGTAATTTACAAACATATGATGATTTAGGACAAAAATGGACAGAGAAGTATAATGATGCATTCTTAGAGTTTAAGATGACACAGCGATGAAATAAAGTTAGTAGATTTAGTTGTGGAAATTCATTAGAAAAAAGGTAATAAACATTTTTAAATTAAAAGAACAAAACCCTTGCAAGGCAAGGGTTTTTCTGTTATTATATTTAAGTACGCTTTTGGAACAGTAGTAGTAAAACCCTACCGAAAGCCTAGTGTATCAATGTTTAGCGATGATGATTAAGGTTGCGACACGCGCGGCCGCGTTGCCATGGGCGCGCAAAACACAAGCAGTGTTGTCGGTTTTTAATCGAAGTTAGCTGATTTACAAAATCAACGAGGAGGCATGAAATAATGGCACAAAAGAAGATCCGTATCCGTTTGAAGGCATACGAACACCGTATCTTGGACCAATCAGCAGAAAAGATTGTTGAAACGGCCAAGCGTACGGGCGCAGAAATTGCTGGTCCTATTCCGCTACCAACTGAACGTACATTATATACGATTTTACGTTCACCACATAAGCATAAGGATAGCCGTGAGCAATTTGAAATGCGTACGCACAAGCGTTTGATCGATATTGTGAACCCTACTGACAAGACAGTTGACGCATTGCGTAAGCTTGAATTGCCATCAGGTGTTGCAATTGAAATCAAGTTGTAATCCATAACGGATATAACTTTCATGCCTCATTGAGGCAAAATTAAAATAAGAAAAATATTTAAGGAGATTAGTCATGACTAAAGGTATCTTAGGCCGCAAAGTCGGTATGACTCAGGTTTTTACAGAATCTGGTGAATTGATCGCCGTGACTGCTGTTGAAGCAACACCAAACGTCGTTTTGCAAGTAAAAAATGCAGAAACAGACGGATATAGTGCTATTCAACTTGGTTACCAAGACAAGCGCACAGTTTTGTCAAACAAACCTGAACAAGGCCATGCTTCAAAAGCAAATACGGCCCCTAAGCGCTACGTTCGTGAAATCCGCAATGCGGGAGACGAATTTAACGTTGGGGATGAGATTAAGGTTGACACATTCCAAGCGGGCGAATACGTTGACGTAACAGGAATCACGAAGGGCCATGGTTTCCAAGGTGCTATCAAGCGTTTGGGACAGTCTCGTGGTCCTATGACTCACGGTTCTCGTTACCACCGTCGCCCAGGTTCAATGGGTGCTATTATTAACCGTGTTTTCAAGGGTAAACTTTTGCCAGGACGTATGGGTAATAATAAGCGAACAATGCAAAATATTGCTATTGTTCATGTTGATGTTGAAAACAACTTGTTGCTTTTGAAGGGTAACGTACCTGGTGCTAACAAATCACTTTTGACAATCAAATCAACTGTAAAAGTAAACGCAAAGCATCCTGAAGTTAAGATGGCTAATGCATCTGCATCAGCTACTAACTCAGAAGAAGCTTAATATAAATTATATAGAAAGGAGAACAATCAATCATGACTAAAGTTGCTGTATTAAAGCAAGATGGTAGTCAAGCTGCAGAAATCGAATTAAATGATGCAGTATTCGCCATCGAACCTAACAACGCCGTTATTACTGATGCAGTATTGATGCAACGTGCATCATTGCGTCAAGGTACACATGCTGTTAAGAATCGTTCTGCGGTTTCTGGTGGTGGACGTAAGCCTTGGAAGCAAAAGGGTACTGGTCGTGCACGTGCCGGCTCAATTCGTGAACCTCAGTTCCGTGGTGGTGGAATTGTTTTCGGACCTTCACCACGTTCATATGCTTACCGTATTAACCGTAAGGCATATCAATTGGCATTAAAGTCAGTTTTGTCACAAAAAGTCGCTGATAACAAGTTGGTAGTTGTTGATGCTTTGTCATTTGAAGCACCAAAGACACAAGACTTTAAGAAAGTTTTGGCGAACTTGTCAGCTGATAACAAGACATTAGTAGTTGTTGATGAAGACAACGAAAACGCAATCTTGTCAGCACGTAACTTGGCTAATGTTCAAGTTATGACAACAAAGGGTATCAACGTGCTTGATGTTGTTAATGCAGATAAGCTGGTGATTGTTCAATCATCAATCGAAGAAATCCAAGGAGGTCTTGCCTAATGGATGCACGCGATATTATCCGTCGCCCTATCATCACTGAAGCTTCAATGGCGCAAACAGAACGTAAGCGTTATGTCTTCGAAGTTGATACGCGCGCAACAAAGCCTGAAATTAAAAAAGCTATCGAAGAAATCTTTGAGGTTAAAGTTTCTGGTTTAAACACAGCAAACGTTCGTGGTAAGAAAAAGCGCCAAGGCCGTTATGTTGGTTACACACGTAAATTAAAGAAGGCAACAGTTACGTTGTCAAAAGATTCAAAAGATATTCAAATCTTTAACGAAGGTTAATCTAAATAGGAGGATAAGACATTGGCTATCAAGAGTTATAAGCCAACTTCTGCCGGACGTCGTAACATGACGACTTCAGATTTCGCTGAAATCACGAAGACGACGCCTGAAAAGAGTTTGTTGGCCAAAAAGTCAAAGACTGGTGCACGTAATGCATCTGGTCGTATGACAGTTCGCCACCATGCTGGTGGACATAAGCAAGCCTACCGTATCGTAGACTTCAAGCGTACTAAAGATGACAAGACAGCTACTGTAAAAGCTATCGAATATGATCCAAATCGTACTGCTAACATTGCTTTGTTAGTATACGAAGATGGTATCAAGTCATATATCTTGGCGCCAAAAGGATTGAAGGTTGGCGACAAAGTTCAATCTGGTCCTGATGCCGACATTAAGCCCGGCAATGCCTTGCCATTGACTGCTATTCCTGAAGGTACTTTGATTCACAATATCGAATTGAAGCCTGGTAAGGGTGGACAATTGGCTCGTTCAGCTGGTGCATCAGCACAAATTTTGGGACGTGATGGTAAATATATCATCGTTCGTTTGACTTCAGGTGAAGTTCGCTTGGTATTAGCTACAAACCGTGCAACAATCGGTGAAGTTGGTAATGCTGAACATTCATTGATTAACTGGGGTAAAGCTGGTCGTAATCGTTGGCGTGGAAAGCGTCCACATGTTCGTGGATCAGTTATGAACCCTAACGACCATCCACATGGTGGTGGTGAAGGTAAAGCACCAGTTGGTCGTCCAAGTCCTATGTCACCATGGGGTAAGAAGACTGCCGGTAAGAAGACTCGCGATAAGAAGAAGGCTTCAACAAAGTTTATCGTTCGCGGTCGTAAGAGTAAGTAAGGGAAAGGAGACAACTAATGGCTCGTAGTTTAAAAAAGGGACCATTTGCGGACCCACACTTGCTTAAGAAGATTGAAGCGCAAGTTGATTCTGAAAAGAAATCAGTGATCAAGACTTGGTCACGTCGTTCAACAATCTTCCCAAGCTTCATCGGCTTTACAATTGCCGTTTATGATGGTCGCAAGCACGTTCCAGTTTATGTGCAAGAAGATATGGTCGGACACAAGTTAGGTGAATTCGTACCAACTCGTACGTTCAAGGGACACAAGAACGACGATAAAAAGACTGGTAAATAAGGAGGAAGTGAAAAATGGCTGAACAAGTTACATCAGCTCGTGCGACTGCTAAGATCGTTCGCGTTGCCCCACGTAAGGCACGCTTAGTTCTTGACACTATTCGCCGTAAGAGCGTTAACGAAGCATACGCAATTTTGAAGTTCCTACCTAATACTTCTACCGAAGATATTTACAAGGTTTTGAACTCAGCAGTTGCTAATGCTGAAAATAACTTCTCATTAGACCGAGAAGATCTTATTGTGAAGGAAGCCTTTGCTAACGAAGGACCAACGCTTAAGCGTTTCCGCCCTCGTGCTAAAGGTTCTGCTTCACCTATTAACAAGCGTACAAGCCACCTAACAATTGTGGTTGCTGAGAAGGAGGCAAAGTAATGGGTCAAAAGATTAACCCTACTGGATTCCGTGTCGGCGTTATTCGCGACTGGGATGCAAAGTGGTTTGCTGACAAGGCTGACTATGCTAACCAACTTCACGAAGACTTACGTATTCGTAAGTATATCGAGAAAAACTTAGCAGATGCCTCAGTTGATCGCATTGAAATTGAACGTACAACCAAGTCACGTGTTGACGTTTCTATCCAAACTGCCAAGCCAGGAATGGTTATTGGTAAGGGTGGTTCAGAAGTTGAAAAGCTTCGTACACAATTGGCAAAATTGACAGATACAGATGAAAAAGGTCGTTCAAAGCGTGTCTTTATTAACATCGTAGAAATCAAAAAGCCAGATTTGAGTGCACATTTGGTTGGACAACAGATCGCTGGTGATTTGGAACGCCGTGTGGCTTTCCGTCGCGCTATGCGTGGTGCTATCCAACGTGCCACTCGTTCAGGTGCTAAGGGTATCAAGGTTATGGTTTCAGGTCGTTTGAATGGTGCTGATATTGCACGTATTGAACAATACACTGAAGGTACAGTGCCTTTGCATACTTTACGTGCCGATATCGATTACTCATGGGATGAAGCAATGACTGCTTATGGAAACTTGGGTATCAAGACTTGGATTTATCGTGGTGATGTATTGCCACAAAAAAAGAACAGTAAGTAAGGAGGGAAGCAAACATGTTAGTACCAAAGCGTGTTAAGTTCCGTCGTGTACACCGTGGTCACATGCGTGGCGAAGCAAAAGGTGGCAAGACGGTAACATTCGGTGATTTTGGCTTGCAAGCAACAACTTCAAGTTGGATTACTAACCGTCAAATTGAAGCTGCTCGTATTGCAATGACACGTTATATGAAGCGTGGTGGTAAGGTTTGGATTAAAATCTTCCCTCACAAGTCATATACATCTAAAGGTGTCGGTGTTCGAATGGGTAACGGTAAAGGTGCACCCGAAGGTTGGGTTGAACCAGTTAAGCGTGGCAAGGTAATGTTTGAAGTTGCAGGTGTTCCTGAAGCAACTGCTCGTGAAGCATTACGTTTGGCACAACACAAGTTGCCTGTACGTACAAAGATTATTGCTCGGGAGGCTGAATAATGGCTAAAGCAAGTGAATTGAAAGAATTGTCACTTGCGGATTTGCAAAAGCGCGAAGCCGAATTCAAGGAAGAATTATTCAACCTACGTTTTCAATTGGCTACTGGTCAACTAGAAAACACGGCGCGTATCGCACAAGTTCGTAAGGACATTGCACGAGTTAAGACAGTTATTCGTGCACAAGAATTGGCAAACGCCAACAAATAAGACGAAAGGAAGAAGCTGAAAAATGAGTGAAGAACGTAATACTCGTAAGGTTTACCAAGGACGAGTTGTTTCAGATAAGATGAACAAGACAATTACTGTTGCTGTTGATACTTATTTGACACATGATGTTTACGGTAAGCGTGTCAAGTACACAAAGAAGTTCAAGGCCCACGATGAAAACAATGCTGCCAAACAAGGCGATATTGTTCAAATCATGGAAACACGTCCTTTGTCTGCAACTAAGCACTTCCGTTTGGTTAAGATCGTTGAAGAGGCTGTTATTCTTTAATGATCTACCCAAAACGTCGTAATTAATTGCTAACAAGGAGGAAGAACCATGATTCAACAAGAGAGTCGTTTAAAAGTGGCTGACAACTCTGGCGCACGTGAAATCTTGACGATTAAAGTGCTCGGTGGTTCAGGCCGTAAGTTTGCTGGTGTAGGTGACATGATTGTTGCTACAGTCAAGCAAGCTATCCCTGGTGGTAACGTAAAGAAGGGTGACGTCATTAAGGCTGTTATCGTTCGTACTGTTTCTGACGTTCGTCGTGCAGATGGCTCATACATCAATTTTGATGAAAACGCCGCTGTTATCGTGAAGGACGACAAGTCACCAGTAGGTACACGTATTTTTGGTCCTGTTGCACGTGAATTGCGTGACAACGACTATATGCGTATCGTTTCATTGGCACCAGAAGTGCTCTAATACTGACAAGGAGGAGCCAAATCATGTTTGTAAAAACAGGTGATAAGGTTCGCGTCATTGCCGGCAAAGATAAGGGAAAAGAAGGCACAATCACTAAGACTGTTGCTGGAAAAGATCGCGTCGTTGTCGAAGGCGTGAACATCGTTAAGAAGCATCAAAAGCCTTCTAACGAATATCCACAAGGTGGTGTTATCGATATCGAAGCACCAATCCATGTTTCTAACGTGCAATTGCTTGACCCTTCAACTAACGAACCAACACGTGTTGGGTTCAAGGTGGAAGACGGCAAGAAAGTTCGCGTATCTAAAAAGTCTGGTAATGTACTAGGCTAATATCGAAAGGTGAAATCATTTTCATGGCTAATGCTTTAAAAGAAAAATATGTTAATGAAGTTCAACCTGCTTTGATCGAAAAGTTTAACTTTAAGTCATCAATGCAAGCCCCAAAGATTGATAAGATCGTCTTGAATATGGGTGTTGGTGATGCAGTTTCAAACTCAAAGAACTTGGATGAAGCGGTTGAAGAATTGAAGTTGATTGCTGGTCAACAACCAGTTATCACAAAGGCAAAGAAGTCAATCGCTGGGTTCCGTTTGCGTGAAGGTATGTCAATCGGAACAAAGGTTACACTACGTGGAGAACGTATGTATGACTTTTTAGACAAGTTGATCAACATTTCATTACCTCGTGTTCGTGATTTCCGTGGTGTATCATCAAAGGCCTTTGATGGTCGTGGTAACTACACACTGGGCATTCGTGAACAATTAATTTTCCCTGAAATCGACTTTGACAAAGTTAACCGCGTACGTGGTTTGGACATTGTTATTGTTACAACAGCGCAAAACGACGAAGAAGGTCGTGAGTTGTTAACACAAATGGGAATGCCATTTGCTAAGTAATTGGTAAATAAAAATGTTGTTGCTCTAAATGAGTGACGCGTTTTTAACTGTTATTGACAGAAATAGTCTATAATGGTTAAGAGCGTGTCATTTTGCATGATTACGTTCAAAATAAAAAGGAGGATATCGATAGATGTCTATGACTGATCCAATTGCTGATTTTTTGACTCGCGTTCGTAATGCCAATTTGGCACGTCACGAAGTAGTTGAAGCTCCAGCATCAAAAATTAAGAAGAGCATCGCTGAAATCTTGAAAGCAGAAGGTTTTATCCGTGACTTTGAATACATCGATGACAACAAGCAAGGTGTCATCCGTGTATTTCTCAAGTATGGAGAAGACCGTAATCGTGTGATCACAGGAATTCAACGTATCTCTAAGCCTGGTTTGCGTAAGTATGCTAAGGCTGAGGAGTTACCAAAAGTTTTGAACGGTTTGGGAATTGCTATTATCTCAACTTCTGCAGGTGTTATTACTGACAAAGAAGCACGTTCTAAGCAAGTCGGTGGCGAAGTTATCGCTTACGTTTGGTAATATATCTAAGAAAGGAGACTTACCATGAGCCGTATTGGAAACAAAGCAATCACTTTACCAGCTGATGTAACTGTATCTCAAGAAGGTGCAGTTGTGACAGTTAAAGGACCAAAAGGTGAATTGTCACGTGAAATTGTTTCAGCTATCACAATGACTGTCGAAGGAAACGAAGTTTCTTTCAGTCGTGATAGCGATGACAGCAAGACTCGAGCATTGCATGGCACAACTCGTGCTAACGTTGCAAATATGGTCGAGGGTGTATCTGAAGGTTTCACTAAGACATTGAAACTTGTTGGTGTTGGATATCGTGCAGCAAAGTCAGGATCAAAATTGACTTTGAATGTTGGATATTCTCATCCTGTTAACTTTGAAGATCGTGAAGAATTGAGTGTTGAAGTACCAGATGCTTTAACAATCAAAGTTTCAGGAATTTCAAAGCAAAAGGTTGGCGATTTAGCAGCTGAAATTCGTGCCGTACGTTCACCAGAACCTTATAAAGGTAAAGGTATTCGTTACGAGGGCGAAGTTGTACGTCGCAAGGAAGGTAAGACAGGAAAGTAATTTATTATTTTTTGTTTGCCAACACTTTATTAATAATAAACTTAAAATGGCATTTGCCATAAGAAAAGGAAAGCACAGCTATGATTTCAAAACCAGATAAGAATAAGCTCCGCGTAAAGCGCCACAAGCGTGTTCGTGGGAAAATCTCTGGTACTGCTGCTCGCCCACGTTTGAACGTTTTCCGTTCTAATGCAAACATCTACGCTCAATTAATTGATGACGTAGCGGGTGTAACGCTAGCAAGTGCCTCAAGTCATGATGCCGAAGTAACGGGATCAAAGACAGAACAAGCAGTTAAGGTTGGTGCGTTGATCGCTTCACGTGGTAAGGCCGCAAATATCGAAGAAGTTATTTTCGATCGTGGTGGTTACGTTTATCATGGACGTGTTCAAGCACTAGCAGAATCAGCCCGTGAAAACGGCTTGAAGTTCTAAGGAAAGGAGGAATAAAAAATGGTTGAATTCGTTAATCCTAAGTCACTTGGTGAATTAGAAGAGAACGTTGTTGCTATTAACCGTGTCACAAAGGTTGTCAAAGGTGGTCGTCGCTTGCGTTTCGCAGCTTTGGTCGTTGTTGGTGATAAGCAAGGACACGTTGGTTTTGGTACTGGTAAAGCACAAGAAGTTCCTGAAGCTATCCGCAAGGCTATTGAAGATGCTAAGCGTAAGTTGATTACTGTGCCAACAGTTTCTACAACTATTCCTCATGATGTCCTTGGTAAATGGGGCGGCGGTAAGATTTTAGTTAAGCCCGCCGAAGAAGGATCTGGTGTTGCCGCTGGTGGTGCAGCACGTTCTGTTATGGAACTTGCTGGTATTGCAGATGTGACTGCTAAGTCACTTGGTTCAGCAACACCAATTAACGTTATTCGTGCTACTTTCGATGCTCTTACAAGCTTGAAAGATGCCGAAGAAGTTGCTAAGTTGCGTGGTGTTTCTTTAGAACACTTAGCTGAATAAGGAGCGATAAAATGGCTGATTTGAAAATCACTTTGATTAAGAGTGCGGTTCATCGCTTACCTAAGCAACGCGCGATCGTTAAGTCTCTTGGACTTGGACGCGTATCTAGTTCAGTGGTGAAGCCTAACAACGAAGCTACACGTGGTGCGATTTTCCATATCGCTCACTTAGTTAGCGTTGAAGAAGTTAAGTAATTACACAATTAAAATAGGAGGTACCGAAAGATGAATTTGAACGAATTACAACCAGCTGCCGGTTCACGTCATGTACGTAACCGTGTTGGTCGTGGTACATCATCTGGAAACGGTAAGACATCCGGACGTGGTCAAAAGGGTCAAAAGGCTCGTGGCAAAGTACGTTTGGGGTTTGAAGGTGGTCAAATGCCTTTGTACCGTCGTATTCCAAAGCGTGGATTTACTAACATTTCACGTAAGGAATTCGCAGTTGTTAACTTGAACAAGTTAAACAGCTTTGATGATGGTAAAGAAATTACACCAACACTTTTGATTGAAAACGGTATTGTTAAAAATCAAAAGTCTGGTATTAAGATTTTGGCTGTTGGTCAACTTGAAAAGAAGTTGACTGTTAAGGCACATAAGTTCTCTGCAGCAGCGGTTGCTGCAATCGAACAAGCCGGTGGGTCAACTGAGGTACTTTAATGCTTAGCACGTTATTTAATGCAGTACGTGAAAAGGACATTCGCAAAAAATTAGGGTGGACGTTTTTTATTCTGTTTATTTACAGAATTGGAACGCACATAACTGTGCCTGGTGTTAACCCTGCTGCTATGTCTGAGATGGCTAGTTCCGGATTAATGAACATTTTGAACATCTTTTCTGGTGGTGGCCTGACAAACTACTCGTTGTTCGCAATGGGTGTGTCACCATACGTGACAGCACAAATTATTGTACAACTTTTGCAATTAGATATCGTGCCTCGCTTTGTTGAATGGAGTAAGCAAGGTGAAGTTGGCCGCCGAAAGTTGAATAACGCTACGCGGTGGTTAACACTTGTTCTTGCGTTCGTTCAATCTGTTGGTATCACAGCTGGATTTAATTCATTGTCATCCTATGGATTAGTGAGTCAAACCAATAGCGTAATGTCATTTGTTGTAATCGGTTCTGTTATGACTATTGGAACATTTTTTGCAATGTGGCTTGGGGAAATGATTACTGAAAAAGGCTTAGGAAACGGCGTTTCAATGATTATTTTTGCGGGTATAATCGCCCAAGCACCAGAAGGTTTCTATGAAATCTTCAAAGAAAATATTCTGCAAGCAAGCAGTAGTGACATACTTAATGGTTGGATATTTGTTGTTGTATTAGTTATAGCGATGATTTTAGTGGTAGCATTTACGACGTGGTCTTATGAAGGAACTCGTCGACTACAAATGCAGTATACGCGATCTGCCACATCATATGGTAGTGAAGCGTATTTACCATTAAAAGTAAATGTTTCTGGCGTTATACCGGTCATATTTGCCTCATCATTTATTAGTACGCCACAAACGGTTATGTTAGCGTTTCAAGACAAATATTCATCAGCTCAGTGGTACCAAATTATGCAACAGATATTCAGTATGACAACTTTGCCTGGCGCAATTTTATATACTGCATTGATTGTTGTTTTCACATATTTTTATGCCTTTGTTCAAGTTAATCCTGATAAGTTATCAGAGAATCTACAAAAGCAAGGTGCATATATTGTTGGTGTTCGTCCCGGTGCAGAAACAAAAGCTTTCGTTTCAAAACTCTTGTTAAATTTGAGCTTTGTTGGATCAATTTTCTTGGGCGTTGTTGCGTTGGTTCCTTTGATTGCATCGGATGTCTGGGGACTCAATGAAAAGATTGGTCTGGGTGGTACAAGCCTGTTAATTTCAATAGGTGTCGCTTTGGATCTAATTCGCCAAATTGATGGTTTGATGCAGAAAAAAAATTACGTTGGATTTATTACAAAAGATCAGTTAGCAGCTCGGGAGGCAATCAATGGCTAAAAATTTGATTTTGTTGGGTTTGCCAGGTGCTGGTAAAGGCACACAAGCAGACTTTATTGTGAAGGATTATTCTATTGTTCATATTAGTACTGGAGATATTTTCCGTGCTAACTTGGCAGAAAATACCGAATTAGGACAAAAGGCGCGTCAATTCATGGATGCGGGCGACTTAGTTCCTGATGAAATCACAAATGCTATGGTTGCTGATCGTTTAAACCAACAAGACGTTGAAACTGGTTTTATGCTTGATGGATACCCTCGTAATGAAGCACAAGCAGTATTCCTAGATAAGTACTTATCAGATAACGGTAAATCTGTATCAGCAACATTATATTTTGAAGTTGCTGATACAGTGTTACGTGAGCGTCTTCTGGGACGTGGCCGAGCAGATGATACACCCGAAGTTATTGACAACCGTTTGGCAGTTAATAAGGCGGCTAACTTGCCTTTGGTAGATTACTATCAAAAAGCAGGTGTGTTGCACACAATCGATGGCGGTCGTGAACTTGCTGATGTGTATCATGATGTTAAGGAAGTTTTGGACAATTTAAATTAATTATTCAAAACGCCATTGTTGAGAGATATCAGTTTTTCTGGTATAATTTGATAGGTTAAGCACTTATCAACAATGTTGAACATTATAAGCACAGGAGGTTAAGTGCGTGGCCAACGATGTCATTGAAATCGAAGGTAAAGTGAAAGAAACTTTACCAAATGCGATGTTCCAAGTGGAACTCGAAAACGGAGCTGTGATCTTAGCGCATGTATCTGGTAAAATTCGAAAGAATTTTATCCGTATCTTGCCAGGTGATCGTGTTACCGTTGAAATGTCACCATACGACTTAACGAAGGGTCGTATTACTTATCGTTTCCGATAAGTAAAAGATATAATAATCAGTTAACCGAATAGGAGGAATAGATTATGAAAGTACGCCCATCAGTTAAAAAGATGTGTGATGCTTGCCGTGTTATCAAGCGCAATGGTCGAACAATGATCATTTGTTCTGCTAACCCCAAGCATAAGCAACGCGCTGGAAAGTAATTTCTGCGTGTTATAAATATTGATTGAATAAAGACATAACTGTCATTTTCAAAAATACTAAAGGAGGTAAATTGTTATGGCTCGTATAGCAGGTATAGATTTGCCACGTGACAAGCGAATTGTCATTGGCTTAACTTACATCTACGGAATCGGTAATACTACTGCACAAAAGGTCTTGGCTGAAGCTGGCGTTTCTGAAGACGTTCGCGTACGCGATTTGACGTCTGACCAAGAAGATGCCATTCGTGCAACAGTTGACAAGTTAAACTTGCAATTAGAAGGTGACCTACGTCGTAAGGTATCACTTGATATTAAATCATTGCAAGAAATTGCATCATACCGTGGCATTCGTCATCGTAAGGGCTTGCCCGTTCGTGGACAAAACACGAAGAACAACGCTCGCACACGTAAAGGCCCAGCTAAAGCAATTGCTGGAAAGAAAAAGTAATTCACTTCTTCTTGTTGTATCCTCATCGATGCGACACATGATTATCGCAACCAAAGTTGCGTAATGTTGGTTAATTTATTTTAACCCGAGAAATTATAAGAAAGTATTGAAAAGGAGGCAAATAAATGGCAGGTCGTACAACGCGTAAGCGTCGTGTGAAGAAGAATATTGAATCTGGTGTGGCTCACATCCATTCAACATTCAACAACACTATTGTAATGATTACTGATGCACAAGGTAACGCAGTTGCTTGGTCATCAGCTGGTGCACTTGGCTTCAAAGGAAGTCGTAAGTCAACACCATTCGCTGCTCAAATGGCGGCGGAAGCTGCAGCAAAAAGTGCCATGGAAATTAACATGCGTACAGTTGCAGTAACTGTTAAGGGTCCTGGTTCAGGTCGTGAATCAGCTATCCGTGCTTTGGCAGCAGCTGGCTTGGAAGTAACATCAATTAAGGATGTTACACCAGTTCCCCATAACGGATCACGCCCACCAAAGCGTCGTCGTGTTTAATTGAATTTCATTGCTCTTGCTGTGAAAGAAGGGGTAAGAATTTACAGATGATTGAATTTGAAAAGCCAAATATTCATAACATCGAAGAGGATGCCCGCTACGGCAAATTTGTTGTAGAGCCTCTTGAGCGTGGATATGGTACGACACTTGGTAACTCATTGCGTCGTATCTTATTGTCTTCGCTTCCTGGCGCAGCCGTTAATACGGTGCAAATTGACGGCGTGGTTCACGAGTTTTCAACCGTGGATGGCGTTGTTGAAGATGTCACACAAATTATCTTGAACCTCAAGAAGGTTGTGTTGGCGATTGACTCAGATGATGAACGCTCACTTGAAATTGATATTCAAGGGCCGGCAGATGTAACAGCTGCAGATTTGCAGGGTGGTGCTGATGTTGAAGTTTTGAATCCTGATTTGCATATCGCTACTGTGGCAGCAGGTAAGTCATTACATATGACAGTCACGGCGGTCAAAGGTCGTGGATATACATCAGCTGATGAAAATAAGAAGTTACGTGATGAAATGCCTATTGGTGTTTTAGCCGTTGATTCTATTTATACACCTATCGAACGTGTAAACTACCAAGTAGAAAATACACGTATCGGTGCGCGTGACGATTATGATAAGCTTACTTTTGATATTTGGACAAATGGTTCTATCAAACCAAGTGATGCTTTGAGTTTGGGTGCTAAGATCTTAGCTGAGCATCTTGGTTTGTTTATGGATATTTCTCCTGTAGCTGCTGAAGCTAGTGTTATGGTTGAAGCAGAGCCTGTTGCTGCTAGTGCATCAGATTCTGCCCCAATTGAAGATCTAGACTTATCTGTTCGCTCATATAATTGTCTCAAACGGGCCGGTATCAACACTATTGTAGAGTTGACGGATCGCACTGAAGCTGACATGATGAAAGTGCGTAACCTCGGTCGGAAATCACTTGACGAAATCCAAGAAAAGCTCACTGATATGAACTTAGGATTTCGCAAGGAAGATTAACACATGTCTTTAAATTAAAAAAAGGAGGATTCACCAATGGCATATCGTAAATTGGGTCGTACATCTTCACAACGTAAAGCTATGTTGCGTGATTTGACAACTGATCTTTTGATCAATGGTCGTATTACTACTACTGAAGCACGCGCTAAAGAAGTTCGTAAGACAACTGATAAAATGATTACATTAGGTAAGCGTGGCGACTTAAATGCTCGCCGTCAAGCAGCTACTTTTGTTCGTAACGAAGTTGCGGACGTTATAGAAGATGGCGACGATGTTAAAGTGCAATCAGCTTTGCAAAAGTTGTTTGATGATGTTGCACCTCGCTTTGCAGAACGTAATGGTGGTTATACACGAATTCTCAAGACAGTCCAACGTCGTGGCGATGCTGCGCAACTGGTTATCTTGGAGCTCGTTGATTAACAAAAAAACTTGAGAATTTATTTCTCAAGTTTTTTTTTTTGCTAATTTTTACGATTTAATAATAATGTGGCAAGGTGGCTTAATTTGTTGCGTAATGCATTATTTGGCAATTTATTCAGCAGAACATCAAGCTCCTGACTATATTCAGCTAACAGAGAATTTAGACGCGACATGGCATCACTTTCAAGAATAATATTGTGAATGCGTACGAGTTGATCATCAGTAATTTCATCTCTCAAAGCCAGTAGTTCCCTCAATTCTGCATTGATATCTGGATTTTCTAAGGCAAATAAGATAGGTGCTGTGTATATACCATTCCGAATGTCTTGACCAGCAGGTTTACCGAGTGAGAGTTGTTCAGTAATTGACTCAAAATCAAGATAGTCATCTAATAACTGAAAAGCAATGCCAAGATTCTCACCAAGTTTACCTACAACGTCAAGTAATTGAGAATTTACACCCTCTGAGCTTGTGGCTCCGAATAGGACACTGAGTTTAAATAAAGCAGCTGTCTTACCGGTGATTTGAGTGAGATAGTTATCAAAAGAAGTGTCAGTTAAATATCGGTTGTGTTTTTGTGTTAACTCACCGAACAAGATATTTCTTAAAGCTTCTAATGCCAGCTTATTTGCTTGAATATTGTCAGCATCATTTAATAGTGATAACATTCCAGTAAGCAAGTAATCACCAGCATAAACAGCTGTATCCTTACCAAAATGTGCTTGAATACTATCTTGTCCACGTCTCAGTTTGGATTCATCAATGATATCATCGTGTATTAGTGTCGCAAGGTGCAAAAGCTCAATACTTGCTCCTAACACGATAGCCTTCCGATTATATGGCGCATCAGTTAATTCAGAGAAAAGTAATGTCAGTGCAGGACGAACTAATTTTCCAGCACTAGCTTGTGAACGAATGGCATTATCGATTTCTGAAAAACCAATGCGCCAACTTTCAGACATTTCTATTAATACATTTTGAAGTGGGGGATTTAATTCTGGGAAAGTGTCCCAAATTTTTGGTAACGACGGCATTGCCATGGGAGTCTCTTTTCATTGATTATGTACAAAGTGCGAGAATCATTATTCTCGCACTTTATTATTATAACTTATTTTTCTAATTCATTATATGTTGATTTTGCTTTACCATACCAAAGACCACCAAAAATCTTTTGGAGTAGTGGTACGACATAAAAGTCTAAACCAAATCCACGGCCAGAACCGTTCATAATTGCCAAACTACTCAACATGATAAACCAGTGCGTGAGTTCAAACGAATGCGTTGCTCCGGAAACAATGGTAAGGAGGATTGATAATAAGCCTAAAGGCCACGTAAATAATCCAAGTAAGATGCCTGCGCCAGTAACAATTTCAATAAAGCTAGCAAGACCATTTTGCCAGAAGAAATTGTTTAAATCACCGGCATTTCCTAGTGCAACTAAGATCCAGAATATACCTAAAAACAAACGTAGTGGTGTTGACCATAGGACATTGCCGAGACGTGATATGCTTCCCTTGAAAGGATTACGGCCGTCTTCTGTACGGAAGAATTCATCCAACATATAATGGAAGATAGAGTAGGCTGAACGAATTTGAGAGTAGAAGAAGAGGTTGATACCATGCTTTGCAATGCTGGCAATAAATCCTGAAAAGTTAAGGCCCATCAAGCTAGCGACAGTGTAATGGGATCCAATCGAAACCGCGAAACCGTGATACTTTACAGCTTCAGAAAATGTTTTGGCTTTACCTAGTCCAAAGTCAGCAAGGATATTAGCAGAAGCTGCGCGAGCAGCACTTTCGGCACCTTCGACGGTTTGTGGGATTGGCCCTGTTTTTTCATCAACGTAAGAAAGTGTATCTCCAGCCACATAAATGTCCTTTTCTGGAGTGCCATCTTCTTAGTGGCGCGCATATAATCATCAGCCTCAATACGACCACCACGGCCGTATTTGAATCCCCAGTTTGATATGAATGATTTGGCTTTGACACCAGCAGTCCATATTAATGATTTTGTTGGTAATGTCGATCCGTCTTGGAAGAATACACCATTCTCATCGACCCCAGTGACTCTTGAGTTCAATCGTATATCAACACCATTGTCCTCCATATATTTGAAAGCCTTGTCAGCTAATTTACGGTCCTTTAACATGTTTAGGATAGAAGGAGAAGCCTCAAGCAGGACAAGCTTAATTTCGCTTTCATCTAATTTGTATGTTTGGGCCAATACTTTACGTTGCTCGATAAATTCGCCCATTAGTTCGGCACCCGTAAAACCAGATCCTACAACGGCAATAGTTAACATTTGTTCACGCTTGTCAGGATCAAGTTCAGCGGCTCCTTGACCAATAATGTTTTCAATATGATTTCGAATTTTCAGTGATTCTTCCATTGACCACAATTCAAATCCGTGTTCTTTAACGCCTGGCGTACCAAAATCGTTTGACTGCCCACCAACTGCTAAAACAAGTTTTTCGTATGGAATATCACCCTGTGTTGTTGAGATTGTCTTCTTATCTTTATTGATATTTGTTACTTCAGTCGTTAATAATTTAACATTCTTATCTTGGTAGAAAAGATGTTCTAAATCTTCTTGTACGTGTTTTGGTTTAACACGTTGAGAAGCAACTTCATGTAACTCTGTCATGTATGTAAAGTATGAATGTTTATCAACTAAGATGATATTATACTCTTTATGACTTCTTAGCTTTTTAGACAATGTTTTTGCTGCGAAGACGCCACCAAAACCGGCGCCGACAATGACGATATTTTTCTCGTTCATGGGATGCTTCCTTTGTGAAATTTATTGTTTATTAGCGTTTTACCTCTTCTAGTATAGACTAGTTTATGCTAATTTACTAGGTTTATGAGAGTAGTTCTTTGTGAAAATATGAAATTTGTATTGTGAAATGGTTCCGCCTATTTTTTAGAGGAAAATATGCTAAAATAAGTAGTAATGGTTAAAGCGATAAAGATAGACAATTTAAAGTATAGTTATGACGAACGCCCCTTATTCAACGATTTTAATTTAGAGATTGATGCTGGGCAATGGGTTGCTTTGGTGGGACACAATGGCTCTGGTAAATCAACTTTGGCAAAATTGATTTTGGGGCTTTTAGTGGCAGAACAAGGTGATATTGATGTTTTTGATGAACGTCTGACTGTCGAAACTGTGCACCATGTCCGATCAAAGATTGGCATGGTTTTTCAAAATCCAGATAACCAATTTGTTGGTGCAACTGTTGCTGACGATGTTGCTTTTGGTCTAGAGAATATCCAGGTTGAGAGCTCGGAAATGCCTCAAAAAATAGATAATGCACTGACTATTGTTGGCATGCAAGAATTTAAAAATCGTGAGCCACATACATTGTCAGGTGGACAAAAGCAACGCGTTGCCTTAGCAAGTGTGTTAGCATTACAACCTAAGATTATCATTTTAGATGAAGCGACTGCAATGTTAGATCCTGATGGCCGCGCTACGGTCATGGAGACATTACAGAAATTAAAAAAGCAGTTTGGTAAAGAGTTAACATTAGTGACTATTACGCACGATATGGATGAAGCAACACTTGCTAACCGAGTAGTGGTTATTAATGATGGGCAAAAAATCCTAGATGGTACACCAGCCGAAGTTTTTTCACAGCGGAAAACGCTACATGAAAATGGATTAGAACTACCTTTTGCTAATGAGTTAGCATTTCATTTAAACGAGAAACCTGATAAATATATGGACGAGAGAGAACTGATACAGTGGCTATCAACTTTGAACAAGTGAATTTTAGTTATGGTGCTGGTACAACTTTAGCGCAGCCAATTTTGCATGATATTAATGTAACGATACCAGATGGAAAAGTAACGGCAATTATTGGTCAGACTGGTTCGGGTAAGTCAACTTTCATACAACATTTAAATGGTTTATTGAAACCCACAACAGGACGAGTAGTTATTGATGATTTTGTTTTAACGAGTGACTTGAAGGAAAAAAACTTAACCTCTTTGCGGGCAAGAGTGGGTATGGTTTTTCAATTTCCAGAAAACCAGTTGTTTGCAAATACAGTCTTAGAAGACGTCATGTATGCCCCGATAAATTTTGGTTATGACAAAGCAGATGCTGAGTTTGCGGCAAAAACTGCCTTAAAACGGGTGAATGTCTCTGAGAAATTATGGGATAAATCACCTTTTGAACTTTCGGGTGGACAGATGCGCCGTGTTGCTATGGCAGGAACGTTGGCAAGTGATCCAGATATTATTGTTTTAGATGAGCCAGCAGCAGGCCTAGATCCAAAAGGCCAAAAAGAATTACTTGCGATTGTGAGAGGCCTGAAAGCAGCGGGTAAACTGGTAGTTTTCATTTCTCATCAAATGGATCATGTAATTGCTGTAGCTGATCATGTCATTGTGATGCATGATGGTGGTGTTGTAGCAGAAGGTAAACCAGTTGAAATATTCAATAAAGATCTGGCTTGGTTTAAAACGGTTGCTTTGGATTTGCCTAAGGCTGGACAGTTTGCGGAGCAGCTGCGTCAAAATGGACATGTATTGCGTCATCGTCCATTATTATTGACGGAATTAGCGACTATGTTAAATGAGGAAAAACGGCATGAATAATATTATGATTGGCCGTTTTGTGCCAGGAGATTCTTGGATTCACCGTTTAGATCCAAGAACTAAAATGATTGGAACCTTTATTTTTATTTTTGTGATGTTGTGGTCAACATCATGGTCGACCTATGCATGGTCAGCGGCTTTCGTTGTTTTAGCAATACGCTTAACAAAGCAGCCATTTAGACTTTATTGGGATGGATTAAAACCAATTTTTTGGCTAATTCTATTTACAGTAATCTTACAGCTTTTTTTTACGCCAGGAACACCAGTATTATTACATGCTGGGCCACTAAAAGTGACGGTTCCGGGCATTATTAATGCTATTTATGTTATGATTCGTTTTGTTTTAATCATTTTGATGTCAACAATTTTGACGTTAACAACGCCACCGACAAGTATTGCAAACGCGTTAGAATCCTTATTGAAGCCTTTGAAAAAGATCCACGTTCCAGTAGCCGAACTTTCATTGATGCTATCAATCGCGCTGCGTTTTGTACCACTACTAATGGATGAAACGCAAAAAATCATGAATGCACAAAAGTCACGTGGTATGAGCTTTTCAACAGGGGGACCAATTAAAAGAGCCAAAGCTATTGTGCCATTACTTATTCCACTTTTCGTGGGTGCATTACAACGAGCACTAGATTTAGCCAATGCGATGGAGGTTCGCGGTTTTCAAGACGCCACACAACGAACAAAGTATCGTGTACTATCATACGGCAGCAATGATCGCAGTGCGTTTATAGGATTAATTGGGTTTACGATTATATTTATTGGTATTAAATTTTTTATAAAATGAGGCAGTAAGAGGAGAAATTTATGCCGCGATATAAAGCAATTATAGCTTACGATGGTGCTGAATTCTTTGGGTTTCAATTGCAAACAAAAAACGGTGTTGAGTCTGTACGTACAGTTCAAGGAGAGCTTAATAAAGTCATCAATAAAATGGCAAAGAACCCATCACCGCAAATTAAAGTAGTAGGTGCATCGCGAACTGATACGGGAGTTCATGCTTTTGGTCAAGTAGTTCATTTTGATTTGCCATTCAATATTGATCCAGAAGGCGTGCGCAAGGGGATGAATACGTTGTTGCCATTTGATGTGGTTGTAAATCATGTAGAACATGTTTCTGATGACTTCCATGCACGATTTAATACACATTCTAAGCGGTACATTTATCGTGTATCTACGACTGATTACAAGGACCCTTTTAAACGCAAATATACAGGACATTTCCATTGGAAACTGGATTTGAGCAGAATTAAAGCTGCTTTACCTGACTTATTAGGTGAGCATGATTTTGCTAGCTTTGCTGCCTCAGGAAATGAAACGGCTACAACTATTCGTTTGATTACCCGGGCTGAGGTTGATGAGAAACCAGAAGAGCATGAGATAGTATTCACCTTTGAAGGGAATGCTTTCTTATATAATCAAATTCGTATTATGGTTGGTGTACTACTAGAAATTGGTACCGGAAAACGACCTGTACATGATATCGTTCGACTGATAGAAGTTAAGGATCGGGAACAAGCTAGGTATACTGCGCCAGCAAGTGGCCTATACTTGGACGAGATTGATTACAATTGAACAATATTTGTTATAATGAAACCAGTACTACTTTAAGGGGGAGTAATTATGACATTTTTTGAAGAATATATTCAAGCTTCGCGAGGGCTTGTTTTCGTGGCAACCACTAGAGATAATCAACCAAGTATTCGAATTATGGGGTTTGCGGTCAGTCCAGAACGTGAAAATCTATGGTACTTTAACGTTGATCCAACATCATATAAAGTTCATGATATCGATAATAATGACAAGGTAGCTATCATTACGCCATTTAATGAAAATGGCGCACGTATTGAATCAAATAATGCAACTATGAGACGTTCTGATAAAACATGGGCAGATATTAAACCATTATTTATTGACAACAAATCTTATATGCAGGGGCATCCAGATATCGAAAATGAGATTGTACTGGAACTCCACATTCATTCTGCTAGTCTTGCGTCCTATGGGTATAAAAAAGATGTTAATTTTGAGTAAAATAATTGACATGAGGCGCTTTTTTGGTTAAGATAGAAGACGGTATTGTTTACCTCACGATAAGCCCCGGAAACTTATTGTAAATGCTTGGCAAGGAACGGCTGAGTCAGTAAACAACTAATCAAAGGAGCGCAAACATGCGTACAACATTTTTAGCAAAACCAGGTGAAATCGAAAAGAAGTGGTATATTATTGATGCAAAAGACGTCGTTTTGGGACGTTTGTCAACAGTAGTAGCTTCAATTTTGCGTGGTAAGAACAAGCCAACGTTCACACCAAACGTTGACATGGGTGACAATGTCATCATCATCAATGCAAGCGAAGTTAAGTTGACTGGTAAGAAGGCCACTGATAAGGTTTATTACCACCACTCAAACCACCCAGGTGGTTTGAAGGCTCGCACAGCTGGAAACTATCGTGAATTCAACCCTGAAAAGTTGCTTGAATTATCAATCCACGGTATGTTGCCAAAGAACACTTTGGGACGTAAGCAAGGCTTGAACTTGCACGTGTATGCAGGATCAGAACACGATCACGCCGCACAAAAGCCCGAAGCACTTGACATCAACAAGTTAGTTTAAGAAAGGAGAATCTCAATTATGACTACAGCAGTACAATATGCCGGCACAGGTCGTCGTAAGAACTCAGTTGCTCGTGTACGTTTGGTTCCAGGTAATGGCCAAATCACAATGAACGGCAAGTCAATCGAAGAATATATTCCTTTTGCTAACTTGCGTGAAGTTGTTTTGCAACCATTTAACGTTACTGAAACATTAGGTAACTATGACGTATTAGTTAACGTTATTGGTGGTGGTTATTCTGGTCAAGCTGGTGCAACACGTCACGGTATCGCCCGTGCTTTGTTGACAGTAGATCCTGATTTCCGTGCAGCATTGAAGGCAGCAGGTTTGTTGACTCGTGACTCACGTATGAAGGAACGTAAGAAGCCAGGTTTGAAGAAAGCCCGTAAGGCATCACAATTCTCAAAGCGTTAATATTCTTATTATATCAGCGTTTAAAAACACTTTTCCTTTACTGGAAAGTGTTTTTTTGATTTGCTATCACGTTGCTAATAATTTAAATGTGATATACTGTTCATGAATTTAATCTTTATTTTGAAGCATTTAAGGCGCAGCTTTTTAGTTTTTGTTTAGATAAATCATCTGAGGAGTACATCCATGAATTTCGACCAACTACTTTACGCTGAAGTTTTGGCTCAGCATAATTCTATGCAGAAAGCCGCTGACGTACTACACATCAGTAAGTCTGGACTAAGCATAGCCATACATCAACTCGAAAATGAATTGGAAGTAACTCTTTTTGATAAATCATCATCTGGAACTAAGCTAACCTCCGAAGGAAGACAATTGTTGTCTTCCATTTCCGATATTTTACGTTTTAAAAATAATCTTGAGAAAACTGCTACGATTGTTGCTAATCCCCAAAAGCATCAAAAGGTTTCAATTCATTACATGAACACAATGTTAAAACCTTTTATTAGCACTTTTATTGATAATTATGTTGCTAAATTTGAAAATGTTCAGGTTAATATTAGTTGTCACGAATTTGAATCAATTGTCCGTCGTGTACGTAGTCAAGAAATTGATGCAGGTTTTATCGCAATAAATAATATTAATGATGAAAGCATTGAAAATTTAGATTTTACACCGGTTTGTGATAGTAAGTTAGTTTTATTTTGCGCACCGGACAACCCGCTAAATGCTTTGAATCGGCCGATATCTTTAACAGATTTAAAAAAACAAAAATTTAGTCTTTTCAATGATAAATTCCACGATGAAATTTTCGAAAGATTACAATTTCAATGTGGACCGTTATCACTTGTGTTAAGAGTCGATGATGCTTGGGCAATGAACCAAGCAATATTTAATTTAAACACCGTCTGTTTTGGTAGAATTGTCCAAGGAAATTTATCTAGTAATACAGATTTTTCGAAGCTTAAGATCATTGATATTGGTCATATTTTTGATGATGATTTCAAGCTCGGTTGGTTAACTAACCCAAATTATATGATATCCGAGAAAGCCCAAGAATTACTGAGAGATATTACTGCAGAAGTAAAAAAAGATGCTCAATAAAGAGCATCTTTTTAAGTTAAGTTCATTTTGTTCCGTCGTGAGTTACAACGTCGCCTAGTTTAACATCTGTGAGCGTTTTAAGATAGTCTATGCCAGGCATATCGAAATATGCTGTGTTTGCAAGTAGATCGATCAACCCTGGTGTTAGATGTGATTCTTTCACTGATTCTTCGTTGAATTCTAAGAAAATATGTTCAGCTTGACCGTTTTTGATTTTATAACCAATTTGGTTGTCAATTAAAGTGGGGCGGCCTAAACTTACAATATCAACAAATTGCAGAGCATCTTTCATTTTCTCAACGGTATGGATACCGCCAGCAATCATCAGAAGGGCTGGCTTTTTTACTCGTTCTCCGAGTAGTTGTGCATAGTTTTTATCAGAATCGGTTGGCGTCGCAGTATAGTCATTTGTCGAAAGGTGGATATAGTCAAATTCAAAATTTTCTGTCAATTGGTTAACTAGTAATTGAGCTTCCTGCCACGTATAGCCGATATTATCTTCGTGAACCTCTTCGGGGCTAATTCGATAACCGATAATAAAGTCTTTTGGGGCATTTTCCTTGGCTACCTTGAATACTTCTCGTGCGACTTCGAGGGCAAAGTTCATCCTTTTTTCAAGACTACCGCCCCAAAAGTCAGTACGAACATTAGAATAAGCAGAAAAAAATTCTTGATGCAAATAATGATTTGCTCCGTGAATTTCGATACCATCAAAACCACTATCAATTGCACGTTTTGTTGCGGTACCGAAATCTTTTACAATTTGCCAGACTTCATCTTCGGACAACTCATGTAAAGGATAACTAATCCATGGAAAATCAATGTTTGAAGGTACTTCTACTCGTCCGCCGAGCGCATATCGATACTGTGCCTCACGTCCAGAATGGACTAGTTGAAGGATAGCTTTATTGCCATCTTTTTTTAATTTCTCAGTAATTTCTTTAAATCCCGGGACAAAACTATCGTCATAAATTGCTAATTGTTCACGGTCGGGTGCCCAAGAACGTGATGGACCGCCATTGGGGCTGACACTCGTGTACTCAACGATTACCATACCAGCTGATTGTGAACGGGCATTATAGTAATTGATTGTGTCTTGTGTTACTTTTTCATTTAAACCACTATTTGTCAGCATAGGTGACTGAGCAGTCCTAGTATCTATTGTTGCGCCATGCCGAAAAGTTACCTTGTCTGTTAAATTTTTCATTATAAGAACCTCCGTTTCATAAACAAAGTATAACACTTCACAAACTTTTGGGAATTTCTGAAAAATGAATGGATCGTCAACTTTTATTGAACATAGCAGAATTTGAACTTGATGCGATTTCTAATAATATATTCATTTTATATTCTTATACATTAAAAAAATGGCTTCATTACATGAAACGAAAGCTTTCTAAATTTCAAAATAATCACGCTTCGTTCGATGAATTATGTTATTCGCTCATAAATAATCCAAGCGATTAAGTATGTCAAAAACACAAGAGTAAGCATATTTGTTAACATTACAATAATAAAAATGCTTAGAATTGTGATGTTTGTACTTATTGATAGACTGAAAAAGAATGTGGCTATGATTGTAAAAATCAAGAAAAAGAGTAAGGCTTGGTATGTTCTTTTAAGCGCCAAATGACCAACCTCTTTTTCTCTTTCGTCACTGCTACTTAGTTCACCTTTTTTGATTTGATAGCCATCTTTCAAACATTTTTGATACAGATGTTTGAGTAAATAAAACAATGCTCCCCAAAGCGCTAACATCAGCCAACCACTCCCAAAGATGATATGGGAAGAGTTTCTGGTAGGCTGTGGTGAAAGTAATATGGATTGTATCGTTGCAAATGCGATCAGTAGGGAAGTAATAATATTGCCTGTTTGCTCAAAAATAATTTTTTTCATGTTTGATTTTCCTCATTGCATAGTGAATAAATCAGTCAGTGGTGTTTTCAGTGCTTGTGCTAACTGGAAGGCCAACATCAAAGAAGGTGTATAGTTTCCTTTTTCTATCGAAAAGATGAATCGCCTTGAAACACCAATTTGTTTTGCTAGAGATTCTTGCGTCAAGTGAAGTGATTTCCTAACGGGTTGAACATTGTTATTAATTTTCATTGGAGGACCTCGCAATATTGATGAGCAATCTACTTCACTTTTTTATGTAATCACAATATGTAATTATCACAAAAATGCTTGCCATGTGTCTCAATATTTGGTATACTATTATAGTTGTTTGAGATATGGGAGTGTAGCGAAGTCTGGCTAAACGCGACGGACTGTAACTCCGTTCCTTCGGGTTCGTAGGTTCGAATCCTACCGCTCCCATTGCCGATAAAAGCTAACGGCAAAATAAATTAGCTATTGCCCCTTCGCCAAGTGGTAAGGCATCGGTTTTTGGTACCGACATGCGCTGGTTCGAATCCAGCAGGGGCAACTAAAAAGGAATCCTTTCGGATTCCTTTTTTTGTGCAAAATTTATTATAATATAAAGAAAAAAGCTATACAATTAAGTATAGCTTTTTAACGATGCAGCTAGCGGGAGTCGAACCCGCACGCCCTAAACGGGCACAGGATCCTTAATCCTGCGCGTCTGCCAATTCCGCCACAGCTGCAAATATGAATTGACAACTATATAATTATACCCATTAAATCTAATCTCGTCAATAGATATTCAATGACAGCGAGCGTGTAATTTTGATAGAATAGAGATAATGGAGAAAATACATGAGATTTTTTAATCGAAAAAAAGCAGAAGTAATCACACCAGAAATACAAGCTCATAATGAAGCTTTACAAAATGAAAATGATGATTTATTAGATCAGATTGAAGCTTTGAAATTAGATGTTTCAGAACTGAAATCGGAAAACCAACATTTGACCGAACGCCTTTCACGTAGTAAGTACCAGCAAAAGTTAACTAAAACAGGTGGCGGACTAGCCGTTTTGTTTATTAGCTACATGTTGCTATCCTTACTTGGTGAACCTTCTCGTTATATGATTTGGTTATTATTAATTGAAGCGGTCTTTATTTTTATGATGCTTAGAGGAGACGAAAAATGAGTCAACATAATGCTTCACGGGTACCTTTTGTTGTTGCAAATTGGAAAATCAATAAGTTACATGCTGATGTGGCAGATTTTTTAAATAAAGTAAATGGTAAGGTGCCAGCCCAAAATATTGTAGAAACAGGTATTGCAGCACAAGATTTATTTTTATCAGACATGGTTCGTGCCACGGCAGATTCACCTATACATATTGTGGCCGAAAACGTTCATTGGGAAGATAGTGGTGCTTATACAGGAGAGACATCGCCAAAAGCTTTAAAAGATATAGGTGCAACCTATGTTTTGATAGGCCACTTTGAACGTCGGAAGTTTTTTAACGAAACTGACTCAACAGTTAATTTGAAAGTTACCGCAGCACTTAGAAACGGGTTACGTCCAATCATTGATGTTGATGAAGATATGAGTACTTATGCACAGTTTATGGATGCAGAACCATCCGTTGCTCAGGTAGCTGCTGCGTTGGCCGGGGTATCAGTAGACCAAATTCGTAATGTCACACTTGCTTATGAGCCTACCTGGGCAATTGGTTCTGGAGAAGCTGCAAGTGCTGTTCAAGCACAAAAAGCGGCCCATTTGATACGACAAACACTAGCTAAACTATATTCACCAGTTATTGCCGAGCAAGTACGTGTTTTGTACGGCGGTTCTGTCACACCTGATAATGCGCGTGAAATTATGTTGCAAAAAGACATTGATGGTGTTCTGGTAGGTACATCTGCACTTGATCCAGAAAAGTTTTTACAACTTGTTGCCATTGCACAAGATCCTGAAGTACCAGATTTTAACATTGAAAATACATGAAGAAAGCTAATAGATTCTGAACATTATATCTGTTTATGTGTTTAGTAAATTTTTGGCTATGACTCTTACCCTGTGATATAATATACATGGTATATAACCGAAAACCAAAGGAGAATTAAAACATGTCTTTAATCACTGATATTATCGCACGCGAAGTCCTTGACTCACGTGGAAACCCTACACTTGAAGCTGAAGTTATCACAGAATTGGGTGGCTTTGGTCGTGGAATGGTCCCTTCAGGTGCATCAACAGGTGAACACGAAGCTGTTGAATTGCGTGATGGAGACAAGTCACGTTTTGGTGGTAAGGGAACAACAAAGGCTGTTGCCAATGTTAACGATGCTATCGCTAAGGCTTTGGTTGGTAAGTTCGATGTAACTGACCAACGTGCAATCGATCAAGCTATGATCGAACTCGACGGTACAGAAAACAAGGGTAAGTTGGGTGCAAACGCTATTTTGGCTGTTTCAATCGCTGCTGCCCGTGCAGCTGCTGACGAATTAGGTGTACCTTTGTTCTCATACTTAGGTGGTGCAAATTCATACGTATTGCCAACACCTATGATGAACGTTATCAATGGTGGTGCTCACTCAGCAAACAAGGTTGACTTCCAAGAATTCATGATTATGCCTGTTGGTGCACCAACAGTTAAGGAAGCAATTCGTTACGGTTCAGAAACATTCCATGCTTTGAAGAAGTTATTAGAAGCTGATGGTAAGGCAACTTCAGTTGGTGATGAAGGTGGATTTGCACCTGACTTCGCTGATAACGAAGAACCTTTGAAGTATTTGATCCGTGCGATCGAAGCCGCTGGTTACAAGCCTGGTAAGGACATCGCAATTGCTGTCGATGTTGCTTCATCAGAATTGTATGATGCAGAAACAAAGACATACAAGTTGCGTTGGTCAACTGGAGAAGAATTCACAACACCTGAATTCATCAAGTATCTTGAAGATTTGGCAGATCGTTACCCAATCATTTCAATCGAAGATCCTATCGACGAAAACGAATGGGAAGACTGGGCAACAATTACTGCAGAATTGGGCAAGAAGGTTCAATTGGTTGGTGATGATTTCTTCGTTACTAACACACAATACCTTGAAAAGGGTATCAACATGGGTGCTGCTAACTCAATCTTGATCAAGGTTAACCAAATCGGTACTTTGACAGAGACTTTCGAAGCTATCGAAATGGCTAAGGAAGCTGGTTACACGGCTATTGTTTCTCACCGTTCAGGTGAAACAGAAGACACAACAATTTCTGACTTGGTTGTTGCTACAAACGCTGGTCAAATCAAGACAGGTTCATTGTCACGTACTGATCGTATTGCTAAGTATAACCAATTGATCCGCATCGAAGAATTGTTAGACACAACTGCTAAGTATAAGGGTATCCATTCATTCTATAACTTGTCAGCTGCTGCTCGCGAAGCAATTGAAAACAAGTAAAAAAATTAAATCGGCCATTTGGCCGTTTTTTTATACATAAAATTTTGATATGAACATATGATCGGGAAGAAGAATAATATGGTTGCTAAAATAAAACGTTGTGCGTGGGTGAATAATTATCAATACTCAAAACTTATGACAGATTACCATGATAAAGAATGGGGGCAACCAAATCAATATAGTGATAGTCAGTTATTTGAATTGTTAACTTTGGAGGTGTTTCAGGCGGGATTGAGTTGGGAAACTTCTTTAAAACGACGTTCTGCAATGATTAAAGCGTTTTACGCGTTTAATATAGATCGAGTTGCGGAAATGACCGAAAAAGACATTTTACGACTAAAAACTAATCCTGAAATTATTAACAATACGTTGAAGATTACTGCTACTATTCATAATGCTAAAATAATCAAGCAACTAACTAGTTATTCATTTGATAGCTTTTCTGACTATATGTGGTCATTTACCGACGGTCAAGTTATTAATCATCACATTATCGATAATATTGATATCCCAAGTCAAAATGAATTGTCACAGCTCGTTTCAAAAGATATGAAAAAGCGCGGGTTTAAATTTATTGGTCCTGTAATTGTTTATTCTTATATGCAAGCAATAGGAATTATCAATGATCACGAGCAAAATTGCAGTTTTAATCCAGATAATTTTTGAGCATGGTTGCCTTTACAGTTTTCTAACACAACCACAATATCAAATGTGATAAACTAGCCTTAGAGGGCTCAATATATGGCAAAATTACAGGGTGTGATTCTTCTAAACACTGATGCTGCAGCGTTACAAATCGTTGATAGCCGTGGGCGTCAAATAGAACATGTTAAACGTGAATATAGTGAAAGTGACTTGGCACTAGCAGCTTTTTCCACAGAAGTTATGCAGCGCGCGCTAGTACAATTACAGCGCTTTCAACAGTTATTACGTGACTATGAAGTGGATGACATCCGTTTATATGGTAGTGAAAATTTGTCTAAAATGCTCAATGCTATTTATTTCGTTGATCAAGTAGAAAATATAACAGGCCTTGAGTTGCTTTGGCTTAATGCTAACCAAGAAAATTACTATCGACAGCTGGCATTACGTGTAAATGATGAAAAAATATTAAATGAACGCTATGCTTTTGTGTTAGGTATTAGTTCAACTAGAGTAGATTTATCTTATTTTGAAAATAATCAATTTAAGTTTTCACAGCATTCGGCTGTTGGCCCAGTCCGATTAACACAATCTATTCGAAATATGGCGGCAGAAATTACTGAAATACCTGATTTAATACCGGAATTCATTGATAGTAAATTGGCTGACTTTTGGCATATGTTGCCACCTTTTCAGCCAACAGATACAGTGGTTTTACTTGGTGCAGATGTTTTAAACCATCTCTTTCTTAACAAAAAAAATAAAACGACAATTTTAAAGTCAGAACTACAGTCATTGATTGCTAGTTTTAGCCAGATGAATAAGCAAGCTTTTGCTGAACAATATAATATTGAACAAAATGACATTTGGATGGTCTTTATGGAGGCTGTTTTGGTAGTACAGGTTATGACAGCTGTTGGAGCAAATAATCTTCATATTAGTAACTTAACGGTCTTAGATGGCCTAGTAATTAAAGATAACAATGCGCAAAACGATATTATTACCGCAGCACGAGGAATTGCTGATCGTTATATGGTTGAAGAAAAACACCGCGAAATTGTACTTAAGTATGCTTGGCGTCTATTTGATCGATTGAAGAAAATTCATCGTTTGAGTGCTCGAGACCGTCTACTATTAGGTGTTGCTGCTTTGACACATGATGTTGGTAGTTTTATTAATTCTCAAAAACACTATCAATACTCGGAAGAAATTCTCGAGGGAATTGATTTTCATGGTTTGTCCACATCAGAACAACGAATGATTGCATCAATTGCTCGTTATCATAGTGCTGAAACGCCTGATAATGCGTTAAGGTCGACCCAAGATTTTTCACCACGACAACGTATTCGTATCGCTAAAATGGCTGCTTTATTGCGTTTGGCTGATGCACTAGACGACAGTAGACTACAAAAGATAAGTAAGTTAACTGTTTCCATTGGTTCAGAAAAAATCACTGTGACAGGCCAGGCTACGGCAGATTTACAACTAGAAATTTACATATTTGCCCAAAAAGCACATTTTTTTGAGGCAGTTTTCGGATTGCCAATCATCTTGAAGCGCCAAGGAAAAAGGAGCTGATGAATATTATGACAGATTTAAAACAACCTAAATATTATGTTAACCGCGAAATTAGTTGGTTAGGGTTCAATAAACGTGTGCTTGAGGAAGGTCGAGATACACAGAATCCCATATTAGAGCGAGCTAAATTTTTAGCTATTACCCAGAAAAATATGGACGAATGGTTCATGGTTCGTGTGGCAAGTTTACAACAGCAAATGCTTGTAGGGCACGATAAGGCAGATGCTTCTGGTCTGTCACCAAAACAACAACTGATTAAGATTGCTGCCGCGGCAGGAGAACAAATTAAAAACCAATATCAAGTGTTGACTCGAAGTATTATCCCGACGATGAAGAGGCTAGGCTTTGAATTGCTTCGTGCAGAAGACTTAACTGATGAACAGTTTAATTTTCTGAGGGAGTTTTTTGAGAGAGAATTAAGACCTGTTTTGACACCGATGGCTATTGATAGTACAAGGCCATTTCCTTTTTTGGCCAACGATACATTAAATATCGGAGTTCGTTTGAAAAAGAATGATGAACAATCTGAAAAGCACATTGCTGTATTGCAGGTGCCTGAAACTTCAGGCCGTGTGATTGCATTGCCTGAAGAAAATCAAGTCATTTTAATTGAGGAGGTTGTTCAACTATTTTTGGATGCACTTTTTCCAGGATATACAATCAAAGAATCAAATGTTTTTCATATTTTACGCGATATGGAGCTAGACGTCGCTGACGATGAGGATACGCCTAATATTTTGCAAGAAGTGCAAAGCAAATTACAGGAGCGTGAGCGTGGGCGCGTGATTCGTGTTATTGTCAGTGCAAATACTGGAAAAATGTTGATGACGAAACTTATCAAAGCACTGCAAGTCCCTGATGATCGGATTTATGAGGTGAGTGGACCAATTGATTTAACATTTATTAATTCCTGGTTAAAATTAATTGATGCGCCAACCCTAGAATATGCACCATTTCACGGCTATGAAAATCCGGATTTATCATCTGACAAAATATTTGATAGTATTCGAAAACGTGATTACTTGTTGCATCATCCGTATGACTCATTCAAGCCAGTTGTTCAATTTATTAAAACAGCGGCAAAGGATGATGATGTGCTTGCTATTAAAATGACTTTGTATCGCGTATCTGGTAATTCACCAATTATTAAAGCATTATCAGATGCCGCGCAACGCGGTAAACAGGTAACAGTTTTACTTGAGATTAAGGCCCGTTTTGATGAAGAGAATAACGTCCATTGGGCACGTGAATTAGAGCAAAAGGGTGTGCACGTAGTATATGGCCTGCGCGGCCTGAAAGTTCATGCTAAAATGGCAATGGTTGTACGACGTGAAGATGATACTATTCGTCGCTATGTTCATCTCGCGACGGGAAACTATAATGATGTCACAGCAAATTTCTATACAGATCTTGGTTTATTGACTGTTGATAGCGAATTAGGAGCAGACGTAGCTTCTATTTTTAATATTTTGACTGGCTACTCTGATCCTAGTTTTTTTCATCAGTTGCACATGTCACCAAATGGTATTCGTGAATTTATTTATGAGAAAATTAATATTGAAATTATGAATGCCAAAGCAGGTAAATCTTCGGGTATTAAAATGAAATTTAATTCTTTATCTGATGAAAGGATGGTTAGACATTTATATGAGGCAAGTGAAGCAGGTGTTCCAATTGAATTAATTGTTCGAGGGATTACAATGCTTAAAGTAGGGATTCCAAAAATCAGTGAGACAATTAAGGTGCATTCAATTGTTGGACGTTTTTTGGAACATAGCAGAATCTTTATTTTTAATAATGATGATAATCCACTGACCTATTTGTCTTCGGCTGACTTAATGACAAGAAATCTGAATCGTCGCGTAGAATTGTTATTTCCCATTCGAAACGAGACTTTGTCTCAACAGGTAATTAATATCTTTGAAATCATGTGGGCAGATAATGTTAAGACCCGAGTTTTGCAGCCAAATGGATCATTTGAAAAAATTGACAGAAGAGGATTAGCTTCCGTAAATGCACAAGAAATGTTCATAGCAGAATCTATGGCAAAACAAATTGAATTGAAGCAACAACAGGAACGAGAAAACACTCAAAAAGAATTTGAACCAATTAATAACCCATTCATAGGAGGAGAAGAATGACTGTTATAGCAGTAATCGATTTAGGATCAAACTCAGTTCGTATGACGATTAGTAAATACCATCAAGATGGTCACTATGAAGTACTGGGTCGATTGCAGGAAATGGTACGCCTTTCTGAAGGAATGGGTGAAGACAAAATTTTGCAACCAGAAGCAATTAAACGGACACTAAACGCCTTGAAAAATTTTAAGAAAGCTCTTGAAGAATATCCAAAAGCAAAGGTACGGGCAGTAGCCACAGCGGCTGTACGTCAAGCTAGCAATCAAGAGATCTTTTTAACAGAATTTGAAAAAACAATGAATTTTCCACTTCAGATTTTAACTGGTGAAGAGGAAGCACATTATGATTATGTTGGTATTGTTAATACACTAAGTATTAATGACGCTTTGATTTTGGATACAGGTGGTGCTTCTGCAGAATTAATTTTAGTTAGAAATAAAGAATCTGTGCATGAAATAAGTCTTCCGATTGGCGCAGTCACGATTAGCGAAATGTTCCTTGAGAAAAATGTTATTAATGCGGCCTCTTTATTTAAAGCAACGGTGGCGATTAGACAGATGTTTGGGGATGTTTCATGGTTGAGTGATGCAGTGCATTTACCTTTGGTTGCATTGGGAGGGAGCAATCGTACCTTGGCTAAAATCTCTCGACGGCAGCGAAAGATTACTGATATGCCTATTCATGGATATCATCTTAGTATGAAAGATGCGACTGATATATATCAAGAAATATTAGGTAAAAATCTTGTTGAGCGTCAAAAAATGGCAGGCTTGGCCAAGGATCGTGGTGATATCATTGTTGGTGGACTATTACCACTAATTGAGTTGCTTATTTTGCTTGGTGGCCAACAAGTGATTTTTTCACAAGCTGGATTGCGTGAAGGAATATTATTTGAAACAATTAGACAAGAGACAGGACAACAAGTTATTGCACCGGAGCCTGCCTCAATGACAGTAGATTAATAAAAAGCAACCAATCAATAAATGATTGGTTGCTTTTTATTTTATTGAATGATCTACCCGGGAGTCGAACCCGGATTTCAAGAACCGGAATCTTGCGTGCGATCCATTACACTAGCAGATCATAACTATTTAATTATAGCTTATTTTACTGGAATTTCAAAGTGAGTTTCGTCGCCAATATCAAATAGTATATGCCCAGAAAACTGGTTAATCAAATTTGATTGAAACTTGGTTAAGTCTTCTTCAGCTACTGGGACTACGACGTGAACATTTGTATCATATTGTGTGTCTATTATTTGATAATTATGGCTGTTTAGCCAATAATTTAATGTTTCGCCATGCTTATAATCAATGCTGATAGTAACTTGTAGACGTGTTAGTCGTTGGACGAAGTCGATTGACTCAAGCCCTTCAGCAATCGTGCCAGCGTAGGCACGAATCAGTCCGCCAGCCCCTAATTTAATACCACCAAAATAGCGAGTCACTACTGCAACAACATCGTGTAGATCATTTTTTTGTAAGACCTCTAGCATTGGTATGCCAGCCGTACCACTCGGTTCACCATTATCACTATAGCGCTTAATACTGTCGTTGTCACCTAAAACATAAGCAAAAACATTATGGCTGGCTTTATAGTGGATTTTATTTATTTTTTCTATAAAATCTCGAGCGTCATTTTCGGAAGTGATACGTGCCATGTTTAAAATGAAACGTGATTTTTTAATTTCTTTTTCCCACGTGAATGCTGTGGGCTTAATTGTGAAATATTTTACCATATAACGTATTATACAGCATGAATGATGAATATTTCTATGGTCGTCAAATTGTCCAACCAAAAGTGGAAACAACGACTAAACATATTATTGAACCTTTTGTTGGGAAAAAGTGCCAACGGTGCGGACAGAAGAATACCGAGGAATTACCTAACCAACATTATTATTGTAATGCTTGTTTGATATTAGGACGAGTTAGTTCTCTTGATAATTTAGTTTCGTTACCGGAACCAAATCAATTTTCTGGTACTGCTAAAATGACGTGGCAAGGTGAATTGACGCAACAACAGGAAAAAGTTAGCAATGAACTATTGGTGACCTTGGCTCAAAAAGGGGAACATTTAGTGTGGGCGGTTACTGGTGCGGGTAAAACTGAAATGTTATTCCCGGTTATCCACAAAGCATTGTGTCAAAGACTACGTGTAGCGATTGTTTCGCCACGCGTAGATGTCATTGTGGAGCTAGCACCACGAATTCAGTCGGCATTTGAAGAAACTGAGCTAATGATATTACATGGCAACCAAAAAAAGGACTATCAATATACACAGTTAGTTTTAGCGACCACACATCAGATGTTACGATTTTATCATGCATTCGATCTTCTTATCGTCGATGAAGTTGATAGTTTTCCGTTTGCAGGGGATGCCATGCTGGCTTATGCGGTGAATAAGGCCCGAAAGGAAAACAGTGCTTTAATTTATTTAACGGCGACACCAACACTAGCAATGCGAAAAAAAGCAGGCAAAAAATTACCGACCTCTTATTTGCCATTAAGATTTCACCAGCATGTCTTACCTGAAATAAAAGTAAAATTAGTTAGCAACTGGCGTAAAAGGCTACCGAATGTCATCAAAAGACAAATTATTCAGCTCATTACATCTAAACAAAGATTTTTAATTTTTGTGCCAAAAGTTTCTGATTTAAAACCGCTACATCAAAAATTACATCAATTATTTCCAAATGTACAAAGTGATTACGTACATGCAGCTGATCCATTTCGACAAGAAAAAGTTAAAAAAATGCGTGACGAAAAGTTACAATATTTAATTACGACTACAATATTAGAAAGAGGGGTTACTTTCCCAAGAATCGACGTATTAATTATAGGAGCGGACGATAAAACATTCAGTGAAAATGCGCTCGTCCAAATTGCAGGTCGTGTAGGACGTAGCGCTGATCGACCCACTGGTTTAGTACAAGCATACGTACAACATATCAATTTAAAGGTTAGGGCAGCACAAAAACAGATTATCATGATGAATCGTCGTGGGGAAAAATTAAAGTGTAGAATGAACAACTAAAAAAAGGAGAAGCTATGCGGTGCGCATTGTGTCAAACACAATTATTTGAAGTACATTCATTTTTGCAATTTTTTGGTCTAATAAGACATGAAAATAGTGTGTTGTGTGAAAGTTGTCGTCACAATTTTGACGCAATCAATGATCAACGTTGTCCAGCGTGCGGACGACAGCAACTAAATACTGACACATGTTACGACTGCCAAAGGTGGCAATTGAATAACGAACCCGTCCTTCATCATCAGGCACTGTATCAATACAATGACGCCATGCGACTATTCATGCAACAATATAAATTTAATGGTGACTACAAACTACGTAAAATTTTTAATCGTGAGTTAATAAACTTAGTTCATACTTCAGATATGGATTTGGTAGTAGCAATTCCTGTTAGCCATCATACGATGATGACACGTGGATTTAATCAAGTAGCTAGTCTGCTAGAAGGCGTTGAATTGACAGAAGCCTTACAAGTTAAGGTAACGAAAAAAATGCAACAATCACATTTTAATCGCAGAGGTCGCATGAAAAGGGAACAGCCATTTTCCATAATCGACGAAAAAATCATTGAAGGACAAAGTATTTTACTTGTAGATGATGTATATACGACTGGTAATACATTGCACCATGCTGCCGATTTATTATTAGCACATGGGGCTGATTCTGTGAAAAGCATTTCATTGGCACGATAAAAATGAAGAAATTGTAATTTCACGGTAAACGCTTACAGATATGTTATAATGATGATAGAACCAATATAAAATAACTGACTTGATGGTAATATTTAGAAATTTATCATTAAAGAAGGAAATTTGGAGGAATTAGTTTATGTTAGATTACAATGTACGTGGTGAAAATATCACAGTCACAGATGCAATTCGTGAATATGTGGAAAAACGCTTGACGAAATTAAATCGTTATATCGAAGAAAATGCCAAGGCCAACGTTAACTTGCGCACATACAAGTCTGACAATTCTGGTAAGGTTGAAGTTACTATTGTGTTACCTTATGTAGTTTTGCGAGCTGAAGATACTAATCAAGATTTATACGCAGCTGTTGATAATGTTTCTGAAAAAGTAGAACGACAAATTCGTAAGTATAAGACAAAGATCAATCGTAAGTCCAGAGAAACTGGATTTAAAGGTATTGATTCGAAGGGAGAAATTCCTGAAGAAGAGGTAGATGACTCTGCTCTACAAATTGTTCGTACTAAGCAGGTTGATTTGAAACCTATGTCACCTGAGGAAGCTGCCTTGCAAATGGATTTACTAGGACATGTGTTCTTTATCTTCAAAGATGCAGAGTCAAATACTGATTCAGTAATCTATAAGCGAGCTGATGGAAAGTATGGCTTGCTTGAAACAGCAGAATGATATTCGTCATTGTGTGTTATAAATTGCAAAGTGGGGAACATTTTTCCATAATTTAGTTAAGAATCGTAAAAGTTTATAAAGTTATCCAAAAGACCAGTTCAATTGCGTATGCTATATTAAGCAGAGTTTAAATTGAAGAGGTCTTTTATGTTTGGTTGGCAAACGATATTAAAAAATAAACACAGTTTAGTTAAGTGGCTATTAGCAATGGTGATTCCAGTAATTTTAGTTGCTGGGTACCTTGGGGCAACTAGTCATGTAACACAGCATGCGAACCGTTTAAAGGTCGCTGTTGTTAATTTAGATAAGCCAGCGCGGTTTGAAGGTGAACAACAAAGCGTTGGTGCTAAATTGACTGATCAATTTAAGGCCAGTAAAAAGTTAGCGGTCAAGAGTTATGGCTCAGAGAAGTCGGCTCGAGAGGCCTTAAAGTTGGGACAGGTTAGTGGCGTTATTGTTTTCCCAAATAAGATGACGCAGCAGTTGGCCGACTTTAAGAGTTCAGGCAAGAACGTGAGCGTTAAGCAAGTCATAGCTACTGGTAATAATCAATTTGCTACACAATATACGAGACGTGTACTCGAAGACTTGGTTAATGAAGCTAATGTAAAGCTGAGCATGGGTATCTCAAACGATTCTACCTTGAAAAATCTAGCAAAGCAAAGCAATAGTCTGGCGGACAAAACATCCGATTTGCAAGCCAACTTACAGGCCGTTGGGAATGCTATTGATACAGATACAGCTAAAGATTTGCAAACAGATGCGAGTGATTTAGCAACACAGTTAGCAACTTATTCTGTTGAGCTTAATACGGCCATTAGTAATAGTGATACCGACAAAATTAAAGAAGCAGCAGCTAAGATAAACGACGTTTCCTACAAAATGCAAACAACGGTAGTAGGAGGAATTAGTAATATTGTTGTGAATTTGAATAATACACAAGCCTTGAGTCAGAAGTCTGGTATTATCCAAACCGAAGCTACATCCGTAAAAAATGGTCAAACCGCTGTCTCCAATAAATTAAAATCACTGCTTGGGGATAAATCTGAGACGACCACTTCCTTGACGCAGATGCTTATGCTAAACACAACTGACATTAAGTCAGTGAAAAACGATGGGCAAGTTATTTTGCCACAGGTATTGGCAGTTGGTGTGACAGTAATGGCAATACTATTTGGTTTGGTATTACCAATTAAACCAGAAAAACCAGAAGCACTTGCTCTTGAACAATGGTGGGATAATTTCCAAATTGGTGGCATACTGAGTGTCGTAGGTGCTTTGTTAATAACAGTCAGTATAACGTTTTGGAAAATACCAATCACTAATTTTTGGCTCATTGTAGGAGCTGTCATACTAGCTCAGTGGACAATGTTAAGTTTCGTTTGGTACCTGAAACAACTATTTGGTCAAGCGGGCTGGTGGTTGGCTACAGGAATCTCTGTTTTACAACTGATTATAGTTGCTGTTAGTTATCCAGCAATTGTACAAGATACGGTGTTTGGTATTTCTAGACCATTTTGGCCATTAACAGCATTAACAAGTGCTGTCAACCACATTACGTTTGGTGGTGAAATACAGCAAAATGTAATGATCTTAGTAATTTGGTGGATTATATTTACTATCCTATTAGTCTCACAGTATCGTTTTAGACAACGAAAAAGTTTGACAGAAAAAATTGCTGAATAAAAAAGCGAGCACATTTGAGCTCGCTTTTTTATTGTTAATACATTATGAATTAAATATAGTTGAATCATCATTAAAGTTAGTAATTTTAGCATGGTCAGCATCTAATTCAAGTTGCGTAACAGCACCATTTTTAACACTAATCTTGGCAAAATCATGATAGCCAAAATAGTCAGCAATAGCACGAATAGCTGTACCATGAGAGACGATTAGTACATTATCTCCATCTTGATGACGAGAAAGAATGTCGTCAAAACCGTGTTGTATACGGTTTATAAACTGTTGATAGTCCTCTGCGATTTTGAAAGGGTCGCCTTCACGGATCAAATCCATTGCTGCAGGCATACCATATTTAGCGATAACATCGGAAAAATCTGAGAAGGTATCATTTTTATAAGCACCAAGAGTTGTTAAGGCTAAACCAGTGTGTACACCTTCAAAATAGCCAAAGTTTTCTTCACGGAAGTCTGGTAATTGGATAGCTTGATTGGGTGAATCAGATTTATTGTTGGCTAAGATATATTGTGATGTGTGGATAGTTCGTGTTAAGCCAGATGAATAAGCACCATCGAAGTGTACGTTGGCCAGCCGAGTACCAGCCGCATAACCGTCTTGAATCCCTTTTTTTGTTAAGGGTGCATCAGACCAACCTTGGAAACGATGCAAAAGATTAAAATAGGTTTCGCCATGGCGTACCATGTAGATGTTGACTGTCATAAGTTTCCTCCTGAAGATAACTATTTCTATTTTACCACAAGTGTTTTGGTAGCAGAATGAAAAAAGACGCATTCCTTCAGGAATGCGTCTTTGGTTAATTAGCAGCAACTTCATCATCAGAATTTTTTTCTGACGCTGCTTCATCTTCATCAAAAATACCATTTTGATTTAAATCATCTTTTGGTAAAGGTAATTCTTTGACAATGAATTGAGAAATATAAGCATTATCATAATCCAGCGCTGTCAACTCAAAGTTGGCTACTTTCATAGTGTCTCCGGCACGGAATTCAGGGTCATGATTCAAAACATATCCAGTTAAGGTAACTGCATCGTCATTTTCAAGTTCTTTGATATTACGATTAAAGTAACGTTCAAAATCGTATAATGTCATCTTACCTGAGATCTTAAAGCGGTGATCTCCGAGCTTTTCAATATAGTCATCAGAAACATCATCAATTTCATCACGTACGGTACCAAACAGTTCTTCATAAATATCTTTGTCAGTAATTAGTCCAGAAGTACCACCATATTCATCAACAACAATTGCAATAGGAGAACGCTTTATAATCATTTCATCCATGACATCGTGTAAATCCATATTTTCGGGAACAGCTGGAATATCACGCATAATTTTGGAAACTGGGTCAGATGACTTAATACGTGCTTGTCGTACTAAATCATAGTTGAAAACATACCCCAAAACTTTATCTTTATCGTTATCCGCTACAACGGGAAAACGCGAATATCGTTCTTGTAAGTATAAGTTGAGCCCATCCGCAATTGAGGCCGTAACATCGATGATGGTCATGGATGTACGATCAATCATTATGTCCACAGCGACTTTATCATTCATTTCAAACGCACGTTGCATGAAAGTAAGGTCTTCTTCATCAAGTTCACCAGCTGCTGCTGCATTCTTAGACAACGACAGAATTTCTGTTTGAGAATAAATGTCCTCTTCACCATCTGTCCGGAAGCCAAGTAAATGGGTAATACCGTTTGACAAATGATCTAATGTCCAAATCAAAGGAAACAAAGCAATATGGAAGAAACGTACAGGCCGTACAATAAAGAGTAACACCTTGACCGGTGACTCAATTGCAATGTTTTTCGGTACTAAGTCGGTAAATACCGCGTGGACAATCGTGAAAATGATCATAGCAGCGACAGAAGCTACGGCGTGAGCATACTCAGCTGGGATAATCCCAGATCCAAGTATGATTTCAGCAACGGTTTCTTCACCAATCCAACCTAAAATCAGACTTGTTAATGTAATTCCGACTTGAGCGGTCGAAAGATATTCAGTTAAATGTGTTGTCATGTGAATGGCATTGCTGATGTTACGTGAAGGCTTCTCACGAGTTTCTTGCAATGCCTTTAATGCACTTAAACGTACTTTTACTAATGAATATTCTGTTAAAGTAAACAAAATAGCTAGTAAAAGGACCACCAAAATAATGACAAAATTGATGATCATAGACGGACCAGAATCCAAATTCGTAAACCTCTTTTCATAGTTATAACTAATACACATTATAACAAAGATCATATGATAACGCTGGATTTTATAACTTTCTTAAGGGTGACTATTATCAGTATTAGACATTTCCATGAGGTTGATGGAAAGGGAACAAATATATGGTTTTTATGAGCAATTCAATATGATTTATAAAAAAAGTATGGTATTATAGAAACCTAAACGACATACATTCACTAGTTAAAAACGTTGATATAATGGGCTTTTTGCCTTTTTATTGTCCTTTTATTTTCTAGTAGCCTTTTTTAAAATAAGTTATTCAACTCACAAGAACATGTGTTCGCTGAGACAAAATTAGGGCTTGAAGAATTAATTAAAAAGGGTAAACTTAAAGTCAGTAGTTAGTAGATTCAAAATAGAGTAAATAAATATAAAAGAGGTCGGTATCATGGAAAAAGTTACAGTATATACAAAATACAATTGTGTACAATGCAAGATGACCAAAAAGTTTTTAGAAGCGCAAGGTATACCTTTTAAAGAAATTAACATTGAAGAGGAAACACAATTTGTTGAGGAATTGAAGGCTAGTGGCCATCGCCAAACACCGGTTGTGGCAGTGGAAGGTCTACCAGCATTTTCCGGATTCCGTCCTGATGTGCTAAAGAAAATTTCTGCTTGATTTTCGTTAACATCGTGCGGTGCAGAGCTTAGCGGTGTTTTTTATTACATTTTTTCTAGTAAGAGTGTTGATAAATTGCAGAAGTTGGCTGTTAATCAAAGGTAGTTCAAAAGATAAAATGTCAACACGGCAATCGATCACATTCAAAACCAAAGGACAATAAACTGATGTCATTAAAAGAGTTAGATTTAGAAAACGTAACATATTTTGATTTGAACAATCAAGTAAATATCCCAAAGAACAATGAAATTCAGCTTGATAAGGATCAAGAGGCATTGAACGCTTTTTTGGATGAGAATGTTTTGCCTAATGTGAAGCATTTTGATTCCATGCAAGAACGTCTGAATTGGATGTTTGATCATCGCTTCTTGGAACGCGAGTTTATTCAAAAGTACAACCTAGCATTCATTGAAAAATTATATGCATATTTAGCGGGTGAACATTTTAAGTTTAAATCCTTTATGGCGGCCTTCAAGTTCTATAACCAATATGCACTTAAAACTAATGATGGTGCATATTATATTGAAACGTATGAAGATCGTGTTGCTATGAATGCTTTATATTACGCAGATGGGAATGAAGACCTAGCGCTGCGTTTGGCTGATGAAATGATACATCAACGCTATCAACCAGCGACACCATCTTTCTTAAACGCGGGCCGAGCTCGACGAGGAGAATTGGTATCGTGCTTTATTATTCAAACTTCAGATGATATGAACTCAATTGGGCGGACTATCAACTCAGCGCTGCAGCTATCTAAAATGGGTGGTGGCGTTGGTATCAATCTTTCAAATGTTCGTGAGGCTGGTGCACCAGTTATGGGTATCGATAATGCTGCCGGTGGTGTAGTGCCAATTATGAAATTGTTAGAGGACTCATTTACATTTTCATCACAAGTTGGTGCTCGTCAAGGAGCTGGTGTCGTTTATTTATCAGTCTTTCACCCCGATATTTTATCTTTCTTGTCAACTAAGAAGGAAAACGCTGACGAAAAGATACGAGTGAAAACATTATCTCTTGGGTTGACTGTGCCAGATAAATTTTATGAATTAGTCAAGCAAAATGAGGTAATGTACTTGTTTAGCCCGGACGATGTCGAGAAGGTTTATCAACAACCGTTTAATTACGTCGATATCACTGCCGAATATGACAACATGGTCGCTAACGATAAAATCCGCAAGCAACGCATCGACGCGCGTTCCCTTGAAGAAGAAATATCTAAGTTGCAACAAGAATCGGGTTACCCATATATCATTAATATCGATACAGCTAATCGAACTAATCCAGTTCCTGGTAAGATTGTATCTTCTAACCTGTGTTCAGAGATATTACAAGTACAAACACCGTCAGAAATTGACAATGAACAACATTATACAAAACTAGGTTCGGATATTAGTTGTAACTTAGGGTCAATTAATATTGTGAACATGATGAATACGAATGATTTCGGCGAATCTGTTGATACAATGGTTCGGGCACTAACCTTTGTATCCGATTCTTCTAATTTGGATGTTGTTCCTTCAATTGATTTAGGTAACAAAGAAAAACATGCCATCGGCTTGGGTGCCATGGGACTAGCAGCATATTTTGCACAAAATAAGATGTACTATGGAGATGAAGAAGCATTAGACTTTACATCAACATTTTTCATGATGCTGAATTATTATTCCATTAAGTCTTCAATGAACATTGCAAAAGAACGGCATGAAACGTTTTATCAGTTTGATCAATCGGGTTATGCGGATGGAACATACTTTGAAAAGTATGTTCAGAAGAATTGGACGCCAAAAACCGACAAAGTGGTAAAAGCCTTTGCTGATTTTGATGTACCAACAGAACAAGACTGGGCACAACTAAAAGAAGACGTAGCGAAATACGGTATGTATAATGCCTATCGTCACGCAATCGCGCCAACAGGTTCTATTTCTTATGTTAACGATGCAACGGCCTCTTTGTTGCCGATTGTTAACAAAATTGAAGAACGTCAAGAAGGTATGATTGGTAAGGTTTACTATCCAGCACCGGGATTAAGTAATGAAACAATGCCATATTATGTTTCAGCGTACGATACAGATATGCGTAAAGTGATTGATGTGTATGCTGCTGCACAAGAACATATTGATCAAGGAATGGCGTTGACATTATTTATGCGTTCTACGTTGCCTGAGCATTTGTACGAATGGAAAAATAATCGTACAAATAAAATGACAACGCGTGATTTGACCATTTTGCGTAACTATGCCTTTAATAAGGGGATAAAATCGCTTTATTACGTCCGTACATTTACAGATGACAACCAAGAATCTGGCGTTAATGAATGTGAAAGTTGCTCAATTTAATTTAAAAGAGCGCTTAGCTATGAAATGAAGGAATTAATGACAACTATAAATATTCTTTATGCCTCTACTGAAGGTAATACAAAATCGTTTATTGAAAAGTTAGCAGCTGTTGCCGAATCTAATGGTGATGAGTTTTCCGCGCGTTTAATTGGTGATGAAACAGAATATGCTAATGAAACACAACCCTATGTTGCTTTCGTGCCGACTTATCTAACAGGCGGAACTGGAACAGGACCGGAAGTTAAAGAAATTTTTACAAATGCCTTGGGCGATTACATTACGTTTGGTAATAATGCGCGATACTTAAAAGGCGTGGTTGGTTCTGGAAACCGAAACTTCAACATCCAATTTAACCTGACAGCGATTCGCTACGGAAAAAAATTTGATGTTCCGATGATTGCAGCCTATGAATTGCGAGGTAGCAAGTTTGATGCAGAAAAGATATATAATAAGATAAAACCTTATTTTGGAGAATGACAATGGCACATATTAACAACGGTTCATATACAGCAATTAATTGGAATAACATTGAAGATGAATTGGATAAAGCAACTTGGGAGAAGCTGACACAGCAGTTCTGGTTGGATACTCGAATTCCTATTTCAAATGACTTACGCACCTGGCGTGGCAACATGTCTGATCAAGAACGAGAAACAATGAATTTAGTGTTTGGTGGACTAACAACATTAGACACTTTGCAATCACAAGATGGTATGGCACAATTAAAATTAGATTCTGCTAACCAAAAAGAAGAAGCTGTGTTGAATAATATTCAGTTCATGGAATCTGTTCATGCTAAGTCTTACTCATCAATTTTTGAAACGCTAAACGAAAAAGTTGAAATTGAGAAAATTTTTGAATGGGCTGATTCTAATGAATTTTTGCAATATAAAGCGAATCGCATTAATGATATCTACCATAATGGTTCACCTTTGCAGAAAAAAATTGCTTCTGTATTCTTGGAAACGTTCCTGTTCTATTCAGGTTTTTATACACCGTTGTACTTCTTAGGGCACAATAAAATGTTAAATGTTGCGGAAATTATTAAACTGATTATTCGTGATGAATCTGTTCACGGTACGTACATTGGCTATAAGTTCCAAATAGGTTTTAATAAAATTTCTGTCGAGGAACAAACTGAGTTAAAAAGTTGGATGTATGACTTGCTATATGAATTATACGAAAACGAAGAAAAGTATACACATGAATTGTACGATGATTTAGGTTGGACAGAGCAAGTGTTAACATTCCTACGTTATAATGCCAACAAGGCTTTGATGAACTTAGGCCAAGAGCCAATGTTCCCTGATGGGGCTGAAGATGTTAATCCAGTTGTGATGAATGGTATTTCGACTTCGACAGCAAACCATGACTTCTTCTCAGGTGTTGGAAATGGTTATTTATTGGGTGAAGTTGAAGCAATGAATGATGATGATTATAATATTGGATTAGAATAAAAAAGAATCGCAATTGCGATTCTTTTTTATTTAGACTTCATCATGTGAGAAGAAGGATAGTGATGTAAGAAGTTTTGCTAATACTGGGTACAACTTTCCAGCAAATATAACCCAAGCGTATGCAAACAAGACTGCAGCTATTGTATCGCTTAAGTAATGCGCGTTAAAGTATACTCGTGACATTAAAGTCATTACGCCAATAACAATTATTGCCCAAGAAATTAAGAACTGTTTTCGTGGCGATTCGATGTTAGGAATAACAAGCAAAGAAAGGATGAATATGACCGAAAATATACCAAAAACATGACTGCTAGGGAATGAGGACCCTTGGTCGCTGAGTAAATGACCAACTGGACGGCTTCTATCGACGCTAAGTCGAATAATGGCATTGAAAATATTTCCTAGAATAATTGTGGCAACCGCCCAAATGGCTGGAATACGCAAATTAGCAAGTAGTAAGATGGCCGCTAGAATCAATACATAAATGACATCAAGTATGGGTGAACCTAGGAAGGAAAATACAGTCATCAAGATATCATTTAGACCAGTTTGAATGCCTGCCATGAATGAATGAATGCTATTATCAATGATGGTTGGAAATATAAACTTTATTCTGACAAAAACACTAAGAATAAGGGCAGATATGAAGCAGATAATCGCGTAACGCAATTGCTTATTTTTTACGGAAATAATCATTGTACTGATCTCCAGAAAGAGTTTTTTTAACTCCTTCTAGTATAAGGGATTCGCTATAGAAATTACAATACTATCATTTCTGCGATGCACAATATTTGTTTTCCTATGAGAGAAAATTAGTTGCCTTTATAGTCTGGGGCTAATTTGTTTACGGGTGGAGTGAACTCACGCATCGATTCAGCTAGATGTACAAAATTTGTTACCAAATGTTGGTTAGGCGCATTGACGCCATTTTTGTCCGCCAAGTCTGCAATCCAACCGTTAATATAGTCCACTTCAGTTGGACGTCCCTTGACAAAATCCTGATACATTGATGGGAAATGAAGTGGGTTACCAATATTTGAAACATAATCGACTTGCTTGACCATTTCATCGCGTGTTTCAATTAGTGTAATGCCTTCTGCTTCAGCAGCATCGTAAGCTTCATTAATTAGTGGGCGAGCAATGCCTTCAAGGAAGTTATCATAAGCCATTAGCTGACCCATTCGCGACTGGAACATTGTGGCGATAGAGTTTTCAACAGCGTTGAAAAATACCTTGGTCAATAGTGTACCCATGAAGTTTTCCGTATAAGATGGGTTTAAGTGCGCTGCCTTGAAATCTTCTTGGATCTTATCCATAACCGTTGATGGTTTCTCGGTTAGATTAGCATAAACAGAGCTACCCATACTTTCGCCACCCATGAAATCAACGTCGCCATAGTCATTTAAGACGGTGGCAATCATTGCTGTACCACCAATAATGTGTTCATCATCAAAATATTTTTGCAACTTTTCAATATGGCCCATGCCGTTCATTGCACCAAGGGCAGTCTGTCCAGGTTTGAATTTGGGTGAAAGGCGATCCAATGTATCTTGGAGTTGCATTTGCTTCATGAAGAAAATCCAAACATCAGGGTTACCTTCATATTCTTCAGGAGAAAAAATATTAATTTTAATTTCGTGACGGTCTTTGTGATCACGGGATTTCCAAACTTTATCACCTTGTTCGTGAATCTTATCGAGGCTTGCTTGCGTTGGTTCGACAAAATCAACGGGGACACCGGCATTTTCTTGAAGCAAAATGCCGTAACGAAGACCCATTGCACCGGCACCAACAACTGTGTATTTCATAATTATAATAACCTCCAAAGACTTGATGAGATAATACTAATCCTTTTATCACAAAAAGTCAATGTGATGTACGTATCAAATGGGAACTTTGTTGACATGATGATGGCGTTTGTAATATAAAATAATCAATTAGCAAATCATATAACGTTCATTTAGCATAGCTGATATAATATTGGTGTATGCATATAGTATACTTAAACAATCAACAATATATCGCTCAAAGTGTGCACGCAACAACAATAGTCTCGTTATTATGTGTGTATATTTTGTTACGTCACACATTAAAGTCACTGCGCAATAAAAACTTTTCATGGCGGGGTTTATTGGGGCGTGTCATTCTCTCGGTGTATGCAACGGTGGTTGCTGCTTTTACACTAACTTTTTATAAATGGCCATCATTCGCAACATATCTGGCAGTGATAAAAGGATATGGTGGTTTTGGCCATTCCTCATTCGTCCATTTATCGTTGTTTAATGCAGATAATGTTGCCTTCAGTTGGTACCAGATGACTGGTAACTTTATGTTACTGCTGCCGTTAGGATTTATAGCTCCGTTCTTATTTCCAAAATGGCGAGGGTTACTTCGTATTGTGCCAAGAATATTTTTAACAACGTTAACTATTGAAATAATTCAGGGAACCAGCACATTCTTCTATCTTTCAAATCGTATCTTTGACATGAATGATCTTGCTGTGAACACAGCTGGGGGTGTGGTGGGGTATATTATCTATCTAATAACAATTTTCGTTATGAAAAAAGATAAAAGCTTTACTCCAAATCATGTTGAGAAAGGAAATTTAAATGAGCACAATCTTTATATTAAGTCTTAATCTTGTATGTATTTATTTTTTCTTTTGGCTAATTAAACCAATAAATTTTGCCAGATTTATGCCATATACACCACGTCAAGCAGCTTTTTTGAAAGTGGTACTCTCCATCATAGGAGGATATCTTTTAGCTAGCTTTTTTGTTTCAGCAACCAATTGGGTTATTCAAATACCAAGCACAGTATTGGGAAATTAGCTTTTTTAAATTATTAAAGATATTTTTAATTGCGCATCCCGCATGTTTGATAATCAAGCGTAAAAAGGTCTTTACAATATGTTATAATTTAATAGATTGTATATGAAAATAATTAACATTAATAAAAGTTAAAGTCTCGGAGACATGAAATGGCAAAAGATATTGGAATTGATTTAGGAACAGCCAATGTTCTCATTTACGTAGAAGGAAAAGGTATTGTACTAAACGAACCGTCAGTTGTTGCGGTTGATGATAAAACAGATCGAGTTTTGGCTGTGGGATCAGAGGCCTATCGCATGGTAGGACGTACTCCTGGTAATATTAGGGCAGTGCGACCTCTTAAAGATGGTGTTATTTCTGATTTTGACGTAACAGAGGCCATGTTAACTTACTTTGTTGACAAACTTAACGTTAAAGGCTTCATGTCGAAACCTAACATTATGATTTGCGCACCTACTAATATCACAGAGATTGAACGTAAAGCGATTATACAGGCTGCTGAAAAAGCAGGTGGTGCAAAGGTTTATCTTGAGTATGAACCTAAAGTTGCTGCAGTTGGTGCAGGACTGGATATTTTCAAGCCAATTGGTTCAATGGTGATTGACATGGGTGGTGGTACATCAGATATTGCCGTATTATCATTAGGAGACATTGTTGTTTCTGAGTCCATTCGAATTGCCGGAGACAAAATGAATTTTGACATTGTTAACTTTTTAAAGCGTCGTCACAATTTAATTGTTGGGGAGCGTACTGCGGAAACAATCAAAATTCAAATTGGTTCTGCGCTGCAGGCTGATGAACCATTAACAATGGAAGTACGTGGTCGTGATAATTTTGAGGGCATGCCTAAAACTATAACTATCAACTCAAACGAAGTTGAAGATTCATTACATGATACATTGCAACAAATCGTTCGTGCTGCTCATTCCGTTTTGGCTAAATTACCACCTGAACTAGCATCTGACATTATTGATCGTGGTATCATGCTGACCGGTGGTGGCGCATTACTGCATGGCATGGATCAATTACTTTCAGATGCACTGGAAGTACCGGTGGTAGTATCAGATTCACCACTAGATAACGTTGCTAAAGGAGCAGGAGCCCTACTTGAACACATGAAATCAGGGCACCGAGGATTATAATGAGAAGAAAAAATCAGAACTTTGACGTTGAATTAGTTGCAAATGACCAACAAACACAAGTCTTAGTCGATAAGAAACAAATTGGATACATTGAAAAAGCTGATCGTGGTTTTGTTGGGTTCTTTGGTCAACAAGCGATTATTAATCAAGCCAAAGATGAAGACGAGGCCTTACAAGCTATCTTGGCAAGTTTTAATCTAAATCACTAAAAATAAGGCACGTTGTGACTAATCATGACGTGCTTTGTACATAATTTTTTAAAGAAATAAAGCGGCTTAACAAAATTGAATTTATATTTTTATTTTCAGTGTGCCGTTCTATATACTGGAGATGCTATGCAACAGACACGACAAACTTCAAGACGAACATCTGGATCAGAGCTTGATTGGGGAATCATTTTAGCTTTGTTGCTATTTATGATTATTGGCTTGAGTTCATTATATGAAGCAGCAACACATATGCAGGGTGCGACAACCTTAAGTGCTGTAAAAGTAGTGATAAGCCAGGGCGCATTCTGGTTTATAGGCGTATTATTAATTGTCTTTTTAGTCAGATTTGACGGATCGCAGTTGTGGAAATTAGCACCTATTACCTATGGATTAGGCATCTTTTTGTTAGTCGCAGTGCTAATATTTTATAATCGAGCAATGTATGCTTCTACAGGTGCCAGATCATGGTTTGTAATTGGCCCCTTATCATTTCAACCTTCTGAAGTTGTTAAACCGGCGTTCATTTTGATGCTGAGCCGAGTGGTTGCGCAGCATAATAGAAATTATCCGAATCATGCACTATCAACAGACTGGTTGTTGTTAGGTAAAATGGCGATTTGTTTTATACCTGTTGCTGCATTAATTGCTTTACAAAATGATTTGGGAACTTTATTGGTTTTCGTTGCTATTTTTGGTGGTGTTGCACTAGTTTCTGGGGTAACCTGGCGAATACTTGCCCCAGTAATTATTATTGGTGCGACAATTGGCACAACGTTGTTAACTTTGGTTATTTCTTCAGCTGGTCGGACGATATTGAGTAAGTTGGGATTTCAATCTTATCAGTTTTCTCGTATTGATACATGGTTAAACCCCGCAAATGATACGTCAGGGAATGGATATCAAACTTATCAAAGTTTAAAAGCTATAGGTTCTGGTCAATTGACAGGCAATGGATGGGGAAGTCTTAAGGTGTATGTACCTGTGCGCGAATCAGACATGATTTTTTCTGTTATTGGTGAAAGCTTTGGCTTTATAGGTGGTACTTTCCTAATAGCGTTATATTTCGGTTTAATTTATTTATTAATTCGTGCCACTTTTAGAGCACAAAGTGCTTTTTATGCCTACATTGCGACTGGTGTTGTAATGATGGTATTGTTTCACGTCTTTGAAAACATTGGTATGAGTATTGGATTATTACCGTTGACAGGTATTCCATTACCGTTTGTTTCACAAGGTGGTTCTTCATTGTTAGGAAACATGATTGGTGTAGGGTTGATTCTTTCTATAGGTTACCAGCGTCAAAACAGCACGTTTACAGAAACGACAGGTTTTTTTATTTGATGATAGAATTAAATGAATTAAAAAAAGAATTTATAACATTGCGTCAAAAGGTTCGTAATGGGGATGTATTCCAATCATTAGGAGAATTAATGAAGGAATCACTACATAAAATGCCCCCGCAATCTTTAACAACGGTGTCGTTGCCTGTTGATGGTGAATTTGCATTAAAACGTATGCAGAACTATACGCAGCAGGCAGATCAAATGACTGAATCAGAAGCAGCGACGGAGGATTTTGACTTTCAAGTGAAAGACACAGACTTGGCGCTAATTGTTGAACAGTTAGCTAGTCCATTGCCAAAGTATCGAGATACAGGAGCATTCTTTTTCTTAAGTGATATGATTCAAAATGATTTGTTGTCAGAGGAGCAATTGCGTTGGTTAACGGATTATCTTGTTTCGGACGAGCAATTATTCGCTCATATTTTAGAACCACAGAATGACGCCATTTATCGTCGTTCTTTTAGTGTTTTAGTCTTATCTTTGTTATTGTTTTCAAACCGTATAAAGACACCTTTTATGTCTGAGACGCAATTGAATCATGTTATCGATCAAGTGGCATTATATGCTGCTTTGGAACGTGATGGACGTGGCTTTATTAATGAAAATGGTTGGGCGCATGCTTTTACGCATGTTGGAAACGCTGTTGCTGAGATTTTCTTAATGCCTGATTTAGTAAGAGCCGATAAGATATTTATTTTGGGTGCGGTTCTTGCCGGTTATCATGAATTATCACAGCCGCTAACTTTTGGCGAAACAGAACGTTTGGTGGAAGTGATTACCCGCATCTCCAAGCAACATGAGCTGTATGCAGATTATCTATTATTAACTTTAAAAATTTGGCGAAAAGATTTAGTGACCCAAACGCCACCAAAGACACAACAACAATGGCAACAATTGTATAATCGGTCACAGTTTTTCCATGAAATTTTGCTACGTGGAAAAAATGAAGTGCCAGAGGCGGTATTTGATTATGTGAGCGTTACAAAAAACTATTTAGCATAATAATTTAAAATGTTTATTGCACATACAAGATGAGGACAGAAAGATGACTAAAAAAAGAGTAGCGCTTATTTTTGGAGGTAATTCCTCTGAGCACGACGTATCAAAACGTTCAGCGCAAAATTTCTATAATGCAATCGAAGCAACTGGCAAATATGAAATTATTGTTTTTGCAATTGCCCAAAATGGTTTCTTTTTAGATACGGAAAGTTCTAAGAGAATACTTGCGTTGGAAGATGAGCAGCCTATTGTGGACGCCTTCATGAAAACTGTCGATGCTAGTGATCCATTGGCGCGCATTCATGCTTTAAAGAGTGCGGGTGACTTTGATATTTTCTTCCCTGTAGTTCATGGTAACTTAGGAGAAGATGGTACACTGCAAGGTTTATTTAAACTATTGAATAAACCATATGTTGGGGCACCGTTACGTGGCCATGCGGTAAGTTTTGACAAAGCATTGACGAAAGAACTATTGACGGTAAATGGTATTCGCAATACTAAATACATTGTGGTGAACCCTGAGTCAGCAAACAATTGGCCGTGGGAAAAGATTGTGGCTAAATTAGGCAACATTGTGTTTGTTAAAGCTGCTAATCAAGGATCTTCAGTGGGGATTTCACGTGTAACCAATGCCGAAGAATATGCTGAAGCATTGTCAGATTCATTCCAATACGATTATAAAGTTTTGATCGAAGAAGCAGTTAACGGCGCTCGAGAGTTGGAAGTTGGTGTCATTGGGAACGATCAGCCACTTGTCTCTGAGATTGGTGCGCATACAGTGCCAAATCAAGGAAGTGGCGACGGTTGGTATGATTATAATAATAAGTTCGTTGATAATTCCGCTGTTCACTTTGAAATCCCTGCTCAGTTATCCCCAGAAGTAACAAAAGAAGTTAAACAAATGGCTTTAGATGCTTATAAAGTATTGAATTTACGTGGCGAAGCACGAATGGATTTTTTGTTAGATGAAAATAATGTGCCCTACTTAGGTGAACCGAACACGTTACCAGGGTTTACGAATATGTCATTATTTAAACGTTTGTGGGATTATTCAGATATTAACAACGCCAAGCTAGTTGATATGTTGATTGACTATGGATTTGAAGATTTTGCACAAAATCAAAAGTTGAGTTACTCATTTGTGTCACTTGGAGAAGAAAAGATAGGGAAGTTTAACTAATAGAATTTAGTATTAGTAGGATTTCCGCTTAGATATATTTAAAAAAATTATTAATAAATACTTTAGCCCTGCAATGGAGAAGTTCATGGTACAAGTAATTTCACGAAATGAACATCGTCGCCAACAGATTATTGAAGCAGCGACAACAATCTTTTTATCAAAGGGTTTTGAGCAAACAACAACGCGAGATATAGCAAAAAAGGTAAACATTAGTCAACCCGCTTTGTATCATCATTTTGGTGATAAGGAGTCGTTATTTGTTGAAGTAATTTCACGTGTTGGTGAGTCGACCTATACGGATATGCAGAGTATTTTATCGCAAACATATGCTGAACCAATTGATCAACTGGTTGATTTAACACAGGTTATCGTACTCCGGCATCCACGTGATGTATTTAGGTTAATACATGACAGTTTTGATTCATTATCGGCAACGCATCGAAGTAAACTGGGCATGATTTTTGGACGGGATTATGTCGGTCCAATTGCACAATTTTTTGAAAGTATACAGTTGCGTGACAATGTTGATGCACAAATAGCTAGTTCATTTTACATTACTAGCTTATCGCCACTGTTTGGTGAATTCCATTCACTGGGTGAACAAATAACAATGCGTGAACGAATTCAACAATTGTTGGACCTCATTTTATATGGGGTAGAAAAAAAATAGTATCAATGGTATGATACTAGAAGAATATGGAGGCGGTCCGATGGCTAGTCACAAAGTATCATTGGCGTGCACAGTTTGTGGATCACGCAATTACACAGTAACATTATCAAAAGATCGAACAGAACGTTTGTCAGTAAGTAAGTTTTGTCAACACTGTGGCAAGCATACATTACATCAACAAACAAAATAAGGGATTCAAAATGATTAACTATTTTAAAAACGTTGCACAGGAAATGAAAAATGTCACTTGGTTAACAGGTGAACAGACATCTAAGGAAACGATTACAGTTATTGCTGTATCGATTATTTTTGCGTTGTTCTTAGGTGGTGTAGATTGGCTATTGCAACAAGGATTTAACTTCTTACTGGCGAAATAGTTTTTTTTTTGATATACTAATAATTACTGATACCAAGGACTCTGATGGGTTCTTTTTTATTTTGAAAAGGGGTAAACAATGTCTGAAGAAATTGAAAAATCATGGTTCGTTGTGCATACATATTCAGGGTATGAGCATAAGGTTAAGGCAAACCTAGAATCACGTACACAAACAATGGGAATGTCAGAGCAAATATTCCGTATCTTGGTTCCCGAACAAGAAGTTACAACTATCCAAGACGGCGAAGCTAAGCAAACTGTTGAAAATGACTTTCCAGGTTATGTACTAGTAGAAATGGCGACGCCGTATGAAGATAATATGACAGACGAGGCTTGGTATGTTGTCCGTAACACACCAGGTGTTACTGGTTTCTTAGGCTCTCACGGTGCCGGATCAAAGCCAAATTCTTTGCTTCCTGAAGAAGTTGATTTGCTTATGAAGCGTATGGGTATGGTTACACGTGAGCAAGTTGATTTGGATGTTGCAGTAGGACAAACAGTTAAGATTATCTCTGGACCATTTTCTGGTATGGAAGGTGTAGTAACCTCTATTGATCAAGAAAAGCAAACTTTGGAAGCTACTGTCGCAGTATTTGGACGTGAAACACCAACAGAGCTAGACTTTTCGGATGTTGATACAACGTTAGATTCTTTATAATTAGAAAAGACGACTAAAAGCATTGAGTTTTTGGTCGTTTTCTGTTATAATATTATGGTATGTCATTGACATGCGTGGGAGCAGCACTAAAGCTGTGTTTCACCACAACACGAGGAGGAAAATATCGTGGCTAAAAAAGTTGTAAATGTAGTTAAGCTACAAATTGCCGCCGCTAAAGCAACGCCGGCACCACCAGTTGGACCCGCATTGGGACAAGCTGGTATTAACATTGCGCAATTCACTAAAGAATTTAATGCGCGTACTGCAGACCAAGCTGGATCAATTATTCCAGTTGAAATCTCTGTTTTTGATGACCGTTCATTCGAATTCGTCACAAAGACACCACCTGCAGCTGATCAATTACGTAAGATTGTTGGTAAGGGTTCAGGTGAACCTAACACAAAGAAGGCTGGAAACGTTACTCTTGATCAAATCCGTGCTATTGCGGAAAACAAGATGGCTGACTTGAATGCTAACGATATTACAAACGCTATGCGTATGATCGAAGGTACAGCACGCTCAATGGGTGTAACTGTTGACGGTGTTGACTTGACTGTTGAAGGTACAGCAATCAAGGAGGACGCAGAATAATGACTCAAAAGCATGGTAAAAATTATGTAGCAGCAGTTGCAAAGGTAGAAGCTGAAAAAGCTTATGCTTTGAACGATGCTGTTTCATTGGTAAAAGAAATTGACTTTGCTAAGTTCGATGCTTCTGTTGAAGTAGTTTTCAAGTTGAACGTTGACACACGTCAAGCAGACCAACAATTGCGTGGTGCTGTTGTGTTGCCAAACGGAACAGGTAAAGATAAGACAGTCGTTGTCTTCGCACAAGGCGACAAGGCTAAGGAAGCCGAAGCTGCTGGTGCCGATGTTGTCGGTGCTGCTGATTTGGTACAACGTATCCAAGGTGGATGGTTAGACTTTGATGTAGCTGTTGCTACACCTGATATGATGGCTCAAGTCGGTCGCGTAGGGCGTGCATTGGGTCCTAAGGGATTGATGCCAAACCCTAAGACTGGCACAGTTACAATGGACGTTACTAAGGCTGTTTCAGATGCCAAGGGCGGACAAGTAACATACCGTACAGATCGTGACGGAAACGTTGCAGTTCCTGTTGGTCGTGTATCATTTGAAGAAGGTAAGTTGGCTGAAAACATTAAGTCAATCGCCGAAACAGTTCTTAAGGCTCGTCCTGCTGCTGTTAAGGGTACTTATGTACAACACGTGTCAATTTCATCAACATTTGGTCCAGCCGTAACGTTGGATATTAATACATTGTAATTTGACATTATCAACTTCGTTTGGTAAAATTTATTAAGTAATTGAATCCATTTTGCCTAAGACTCAGGTGATGCTTGCATCTTAATATCCTGCCGAGGAAGTTTAAAAACTTTTCCCGTGTGTCTTTTAGCGCACGGGATTTCTTTTGCAAAATAAATTTAAAGAAAGGAGATATATCATTATGAGTGAAAAAGCTATTGCAGTTAAAGCACAAAAAGTTGAAGAAATTGCTGACCAATTTAAGGCAGCCGCTTCTGCCGTTGTTGTTGACCCTCGTGGATTGACAGTTGCTCAATCTACTGAATTACGTCATCAATTGCGTGAAGAAGGTGTTGTTCTTGAAGTTATCAAGAACAAAGTTTTGACACGTGCTGCTGAGAAAGCTGGTTACGCTGAATTGAACGACATTTTTGCCGGACCTTCAGCAGTTGCCTTTTCAAACGATGATGCAGTTGCACCAGCACGTATCTTGAAAAAGTTTGCTGATGAAAACGAAGCCTTGGAAATCAAGGGTGGTGTCGTTGACGGCACTATCGCTAATATCGATGACATTAACAAGTATGCATCATTGCCTTCACGTGAAGGTTTGCTTGGTCAATTGATGGCAGAATTCCAATTCTCAATTCGTTCATTTGCATATGCTGTTAAGGCAGTGCAAGACAAGTTGGAAGAGGAATCTGCAGCTCCTGCTGCAGAAGCATCAACGGATGCTGAATAATATTTAACTAAAAACACATAAAAATCATTTGGAGGATTTAGATCATGGCTTTTGATAAAGACGCGATCATCGCATCATTGAAGGATGCAACGATCTTGGACTTGGCTGACTTGGTTTCAGCTATCGAAGAAGAATTTAACGTTTCAGCAGCAGCTCCAGTAGCAGCTGCTGGTGCTGCTGACGGTGCTGCCGCAGCAAAGTCAGAATTTGACGTAGAATTGACTTCAGCAGGTACTGCTAAGGTTAAGGTTATCAAGGCAGTTCGTGAAGCAACTGGCTTGGGCTTGAAGGAAGCTAAAGACTTAGTTGACAACGCACCTTCAGTTGTTAAAGAAGGCTTGAGTGAAGACGATGCTAACGCATTGAAGGAATCTTTGGAAGCAACTGGTGCTTCAGTTACTGTAAAGTAATCTTTCTCAACATAAAAAAAGAAGTACTTTTGTACTTCTTTTTTTGTACATATTACGTATCAGGCAGTTATTATTTTAATCTAAAGGAGCTAGTACAATGACAGAAAAAAACATTTCTGGAGAACAGTATTTTACAGCTAATCCCAACGCGGAACATCATTATCAAAATTTTGATTTTGACTTGCTAGGGCATGAATTGCATTTTACAACGGATAGTGGCGTATTTTCAAAATCTACCGTTGATTTTGGGACAAGAACAATGTTGGATGCTTTAGAAAAAACAAGTATACCCATTGGGAAGGTACTGGATTTAGGAACAGGCTATGGTCCTGTAGGTATTACTGTGGCAAAAGCTTATCAACGTCATGTGGATATGGTTGATGTGAATGAAAGAGCGTTAGATTTAGCACGCAAAAATGCCCAACAAAACGGTGTTGCTCAACAAGTGAATATTTTTAATTCGGATGTTTACGCAAGTATTAGTGACAAGTATGCACTAATTTTGGTTAATCCACCAATTCGCGCTGGAAAGCAAGTTGTGACCACAATGCTTCAAGAAGCGGCTAACTATTTGCAAGATGGCGGAAAGCTAATTGCGGTGTTGCAAAAGAAGCAAGGCGCACCTTCGGCTCAAAAAAATATGTCACTTGCTTTTGGTAATGCTCAGGTGATTCATAAAAACAAGGGATATTACATCTTGGAGAGCACTTATGGCACAAATACCGACATTTAGTGACGAACAAATTGATTATTTCATGCAAGAGGCGTTGAATGAAGCTAAAATTGCTCAAAGTGAAGGTGAAGTGCCCATTGGCGCTGTTATAGTTTATGAAAACCAAATTATTGCGCGTGCGCACAATCATCGGGAGGCGAATCAGTTAGCCACTGCCCATGCAGAATTACTAGCAATCGAGTCTGCCAATACAAAGCTTAAGTCTTGGCGGTTAGAAAACACAGCATTATTTGTGACGTTAGAACCTTGCATCATGTGTGCTGGAGCAATTATTAATGCACGCATTCCTGTTGTTTATTACGGTGCTAATGATCCCAAAGGTGGTGCCACGCGCTCTCTATATTCTCTATTAGAGGATAGTCGGTTGAATCATATGGTTAAAGTGTACGAAGGCATACGTGGTGAAGAATCAGGTCTATTATTACAGCGTTTCTTTAGCGACATTCGTGCGAAACGTAAAATTCGTAAAGCGATTGCAAAGTAAATAATTGCTATTTAACATAAAAAAAGTTTATAATAACATGTAGAAAATAAAAGAGGCAAATGAATGCAAAATCCGAACGCATGGCGTACTGATAAGGACTATATAAATATTATTGATGATTTGTTACAGCATGAAGAAGTGCAACAACTAGCACGCTATACACAACACCATTTTTCTAACCGTTTAACTCATTCAATTTCTGTATCATACCAGTCATATTTAATCGCAAAGAAAATTGGTGCTGATGAAGTCGCAACTGCACGAGCAGGTTTACTTCATGATTTGTTTTACTATGATTGGCGCGTAACAAAGTTTGACGAGGGATCACATGCTTATGTGCATCCACGTATTGCGCTGAAAAATGCGCGTAAAATTACAAATATCAGCGATAAAGAAGCTGATATTATTGTAAAACACATGTTTGGTGCAACCATTGCCTTACCAAAGTATCGGGAAAGTTGGATTGTTTCATTGGTTGATGATTTTGCGGCAGTTAATGAATATCTAATTCCTAAAACTTATCTGACTTATTTTAAGTGGCAAGAAAAATTGGCAACGAAATTTGTATCTGTATTTGCTTAAAGTAACAAAATTAGATATAATATAAAAGCAGGCAAATGTCGGCTCTCGAACCGGGTCAGGACAGGAATGTAGCAGCCCTAAGGTTGTTCGATGTTGTGCTTGTGTACATAAGTGGCCGCTTAGCGGTCTTTTTTTATAAAAACAAATGTTATAAATCGGTGGTTTTATGCAAACTAAGAACCCCAATATGATATAAAACATATAGCCGACAAGTAGCACCAAACATGTTTACCAATGATATATGGAGGTGATGAAATTGGCATATCAAGCATTGTATCGCGTCTATCGACCACGTTCTTTTGAGGACATGGTTGGTCAAAAAATCATTACACAGACGCTAAAAAATGCAATAGCGACGCACCAAACAGGGCATGCGTATCTATTTAGTGGTCCTCGTGGAACTGGTAAGACATCAGCTGCTAAAATTTTTGCACGTGAAGTTAATGGTATAGCGCCGGAGACTGATGATTCTCAAATTCCTGATATTATCGAAATAGACGCTGCCTCAAATAACGGTGTTGACGAAATCCGAAACATTCGCGATGGGGCAAATTATGCGCCAATAGAATCTGAATATAAAATTTATATTATTGACGAGGTTCACATGTTGTCCTCGGGTGCTTTTAATGCACTATTGAAAACATTAGAAGAACCGCCAGCTAATGTTAAGTTTATTTTAGCAACGACGGAGCCACAAAAAATACCAGCAACTATTTTATCTCGAACGCAGAGATTTGAATTTAAACGCATTGATAATGACACTATTCAAGCTAGGATGGCTGAAATTCTGCAAAAAGAAGGCGTTTCGTTTGATGATGATGCGCTTCACATTATTGCAAATGTTGCAGAAGGTGGGATGCGGGACGCTTTGTCAATTTTGGATCAAGTGTTAGCTTTTGGCGCTGATCATGTAACGTTTGAAAATGCCTTGCAAGTTACCGGATCGACAACGGCCTCACAGTTAGTGACCTATTTGCAGCAGGTAAGTAATTACGATACAGAATCTGCTCTCCAGACATTACACGATATATTGTTAGAAGGAAAAGATGCAGTACGTTTCGTAGCAGATTTGTTAGGTGTGTTGCGTGATGTGATGTTAGCGGAAGTGGCCCCGAATTTAATTAAAACGACGGCACCATTGGCTGATTTGAAGGCCTTAACAATAAAGTTAGGTACTTCCCGTATTCAGCAAATGATGGTCACTTTGGATGACATTCAAAAACAATTATTACAGACCATGCAGAGTGATGTATATTTAGAGCTACTCACTGTTAAACTGTCTATGCCAGAACCTGAACAAACTGTACCTGCAAAGCAATCCCCCAATGTTATTAAAGAAAAGCCTCAAAATATTGACGATATTGTTAAGGCGCCAAAAAGTACAGAAGTTCCTGAGAAACAAGTTGTTGAACCAGCAATAGAAAAAATACCAGTAGAAGTGTCTGCTGTAGAGAATGCTGAATATGAAGATTTGTTAGTTCGCACTGGGCAAAACGCAGTATTTGCAGTCTTAATTGCTGCGAAACGTGATGCCTTAGCACGAGTTAAAAACGCTTGGTCCGACTTATTGCGACAATTTAATGTTACGCAACAGGCAATGCTTACCATAGCCGAACCGATTGCAGCAAGTGAACAGGCTGTGGTCTTGGCTTTTGATTATCCTGTGTTATTAGAACAGGCGCTACACGATGCTACATTACAAAACCATTTGGTGCAGCAACTACAATCACAGAATTTACCAAGCGAACTAGTGTTTATCTCGCAAGATGAATGGACCTCTGATCGTGCATTGTATGTGAATAAATTAAAAACTGGCGAAACACCTCAAATTCAATTAGAAGATGTGCCTCGAGTGAAAGCTGCCAATTTACCAGCGACTCCTACAAAAACTCCGCAAGCATCAAGCAATAAGGAGCTAAAAATTGTTAGTGAGGCTAAAGAATTATTCGGCGAGGATCTCGTGAATATTGTTGACTGATTAATATAGGAAGGAAATATGTTTAACGCAGTACGCGTGAGGCATTTTGAAAATATGCAATACCCTGAACCTATCGCTAAATTAATAGATAGTTACACGAAGCTGCCTGGCATTGGTCCAAAAACGGCCACAAGGCTAGCTTTTTATACATTAGGTATGAATGAAGAAGATGTACAGGATTTTTCTAAGGCATTAATTTCCGCCAAAACTGATTTAACTTTCTGCTCTATTTGTGGTAATATTACTGCAACTGATAGCGACCCATGCGTTATTTGTCGCGATCAATCACGTGATCAGTCAACGATTTTTGTTGTCGAAAATTCACGTGATGTAATGGCGATGGAAAATACGCGAGATTATCACGGCCTATACCATGTTTTAAATGGTGTTATTTCTCCTAGCGCAGGAACAGGACCAGAGGATATTAATTTACCAAGTTTGATTCGACGTTTGTCTGAGCATGAGGAAATTAAAGAAGTGATTGTCGGCACAAATGCGAATGCTGAAGGGGAAGCCACTGCAATGTATTTAGCTCGTTTACTGAAACCGGCCGGTATCGAAGTTACCCGTTTAGCGCATGGTTTAGCTGTTGGATCTGATATTGATTATGCTGATGAATTAACACTCATCAAAGCAGTACAAGGACGGACAAAATTATGATATTTGGCAAGAAAAAAACTGGATTGCGCGAAGAGTATGATAGAGCACTTGTATTTCAAATTGATAAAGCAAAAATTGACTGGGATACGGCAAGAAACTCTGAAGCAGCATTACTTGATGGTCAAGTGAATTTGCGACTCATACAAGCGCAAACGGCACTGGCACGTGCTAAATTTAATTATTTGTATCGCGAAGCACGTCGTCGTAAAACAGTTGGGCACATGCAAACCCATGTTTTAAAAACAGATCGTATTTAATCATTAGACAAATTACTCATAAGGACTGTTATGCCAAAACCAATATTTATATCATTCGAAGGACCTGAGGGCGCTGGAAAAACAAGTGTTCTCGAGGCATTGATTTCAGAATTAAAAACTAAACTTGGCGATGATTTGGTAACTACACGTGAGCCAGGTGGCAATCCAATTTCTGAAGCAATTAGAGCGATTTTACAGCCAGAAGAAGATAATGGCATGGATAAACGAACTGAGGCGCTCTTATATACAGCTGCTCGACGTCAACATCTCGTGGAAAATATTAAACCAGCATTAGATCAAAACAAAATTGTGATATCTGACCGCTATGTTGATAGCTCACTTGCTTATCAAGGGGGTGGTCGTGGCCTTGGAATCGATAATATTTGGGAGATCAATCAATTCGCAATTGATGGTCTATTGCCTGATATGACAATTTATCTTGATGTGCCTGTTGAAATTGGCTTGGCACGTGTAAATGAGAATCGTCAGGGTAAAATTGATCGACTAGATAAAGAGAGTATATCCTTTCATCAGAAGGTTCGAGAGACATATTTAAAACTTCAAAGTGAATTTTCTGATAGAATTAAGATAGTAGATGCTACGCAACCACTTAACAAAGTCATTGATGACACGCGGATACTCATCAACCAAATTCTGGAGGACAAATCATGAAATTAGTTACAGCAATTGTGCAAGATAAAGATACAACAAAACTCAGTAATGCTTTTGTGAAGGCAAATATTCGTGCAACACGTTTAGCCACATCAGGTGGTTTCTTAAGGTCAGGAAATACAACGTTCATAATTGCCATTGAAGATGAACGTGTACCAGAGGTTATGGAAATCATTAAAAAGGTTTCACAAAAACGTAAGCAATTTATGGTGCCACCTATTAGCCTGGATGCTAGTGGTGACCATGCTGGTGCTTATCCAATTGAAATTGAAGTTGGTGGGGCGACGGTATTTACTCAGAGTATTGATTCATTTGAACAGTTCTGATGTTACCAAATTTTGCAACAATTGCACAAAAAAATTATCCAACGCAACTCGCTCATTTTAACGATTTACTGCAACAAGATAAGTTGAGTCATTTATATTTGTTTGTTGGTCCAAGCCAGTCCGCAAAACTGGCTTTTTCGCGTTATATAGCTTGGCAAGTTGTTCACCCTGATGAACGCAATGCCTTGCGAATTACTGAAAATGAACATCCAGACGTACATATAACAGCGCCCATTCCGCCAGCTACGTCACTAAAAGTGGCTCAAATTCGTGATTTGACACCTGAATTTGTAACAACAGCCACTGAAAGTCCACGAAAAATATTTATTTTAGATGCGGTTGAAACACTCACAGCAAGCGCAGCAAATTCCCTGTTAAAATTCATTGAGGAGCCTGCCGGACCACAATTAATTATGATGCTTACGGAAAATATGTCCGATGTTTTACCGACGATTAGATCACGCGCACAAGTAGTTCAGTTAGCATCAGCTATTACCAGTGATGATGATGGTTTAATGGACGATGATTGGCAAAAGCAGACCCAATTAGTATTGTTTAAGTGGTTTGAGCTTATGATGCAGAGACGAATTGAAGCATTTGCATTTGTACAGACAAAAATTATTGGTCAATTAAACGATACGAAGCAACAGCAGTTATTTTTAAATTGGTTACATGAGTTGGCAAGAGATACAATTGTTTATGGCCAGATTCCAGATGAACGGTTAGCTTTTCCCAATCTAATTGGGCTATATAAAACATTACGACAGCGCTATGATATGTATCGATTGGTTAAAGCAAGTGATGAAGTATTTGCTGACGATAAACTGCGTAAAGTGAACCTATCATTACAAACACGGTTAGAGAAAATGACACTGGACGTCATAATCGCTCTGGGGGAATAAAATGCAGCAACAAAAAAGTTTTGAAAATCAAGAGACAGGAACGCTTTTTTTAGTTCCAACACCTATTGGTAATTTACAAGATATGTCGCCAAGAGCTATTGATACATTGCGCGATGCAGACATAATTGCTGCTGAAGATACACGCCACACACAACAGTTACTAAATCATTTTGCAATCACGACAAAACAAACTAGTTTCCATGAACACAACTGGCAGGCAAAAATCCCTGGCCTAATTGCAGATTTACGAAATGGAAAAAACGTAGCACAAGTTAGTGATGCGGGGATGCCCTCTATTTCTGATCCGGGCAAAGAATTAGTTGCGGCAGCTGTGGCTGAAAATATAGCCGTCGTACCGATTCCTGGTGCAACGGCTGGTGTGACAGCATTGATTGCCAGTGGTTTGGTGCCGCAGCCGTTTTATTTTTATGGGTTCTTACAACGTAAAAATAGTGAACAATTGGCAGAATTACAGCAGTTATCCACAATGCGGGATACAGTCATTTTTTATGAATCACCACATCGATTAAAGCAAACTTTAGTAAATATCCAAAAAGTAATGGGTGACGATCGTCGTATTGTTTTAGCAAGAGAGCTAACAAAGCGCTATGAAGAATTTATTCGCGGAACGATTGATGAATTAGTTTCGTGGTCGCAATCAAATGAAATTCGTGGTGAGTTTGTAGTGATGATTGATGGCTTTCATGGAGAAATTTCTGAGCCAGATAACAGTATGGCACTAACTGTCCAAGAAGCAGTATCAGCACTGATTAAAAAGGGCCTAAAGCCCAATGCAGCAATAAAACAAATAGCAAAGGAACGAGGTCTTGATAGACAAGCAGTATATGCGGACTATCACGAGATAGAGTAGTATGAAAAAGTATGAAATAAAAAGACGTGTTGAATATTATGAAGCTGATACAACACAAAAATTATCTTTACCAATGATTTTAAATTATGCTGTCTTAGCTTCTAAATGTCAGAGTGATGAACTTGGCGTGGGGCAGGACTTCCATTTAGGTCGTGGCCTTGGTTGGATTATCTTACAATATGAAGTAATAATTAAGCGACGTCCTAAAATTGGTGAAATAATTCGTATTCAGACCTTTGCTACACAATACAATCCTTTTTTTGTTCGTCGACCATTCGTCTTTTTAGATGAAAATGATAATGAAATAATTCGTGTTGATTCTATTTGGACTATGATAGATATGACAAATCGGCGCATGGCGCGTTTACCACAAGACATAATTGATAAGTATGATGCAGAAAGAGTTAAGCAAATTTCACGAATTCCTAACCCTGAGAAATTTTCAGATGCTGATCAATATACCGAGAGGGACTATCATGTGCGATATTTAGATATTGATGGTAACAAGCATGTGAACAACTCTAAGTATTTTGAATGGATGCAAGACGTTATCGCACCAGAGTATCTGTTAACCCATGAAATCACATACATTAATCTAAAATTCGAAAATGAAATTCGGCTTGGACACACGATTTTATCGCAAGTAGTTCAAAATGGTAATGAATCCAAACATCGTATTATGATGGAAAATGTGGTGAGTGCAGAAGCAGAGTTCAAGTGGCGAAAAATTTGATATAATAGTGTGTAGAGGAAAAAAGATATGGCTATTTTAGTTCTTGGTGGAGCCGGTTATATCGGTTCACACATGGTTAAACGTTTGGTAGAAGCAGATCGTGACGTTGTCGTTGTTGATGCTTTGTTTACGGGACACCGTGAGGCGGTTAATCCAAAAGCAAAATTCTATCAAGTTGATATTCGTGATAAGGCAGCATTGTCGAAAGTGTTTGACAAAGAAAATATTGAACAAGTTGTTCACTTTGCAGCATTTTCTATTGTTCCAGAATCTGTAGCAAATCCACTAAAGTACTTTGATAATAATACTAGTGGTATGATTACTTTGCTAGAGGTGATGAAAGATCACGATGTTAAACAGATTGTGTTCTCGTCAACGGCAGCTACTTATGGTAATCCTGTTAATATTCCTATTAAAGAAACAGATCCACAACGACCAATTAATCCTTATGGGGAATCAAAGTTAATGATGGAAAAAATCATGGCTTGGTCTGATCAAGCGGATGGGGTTAAGTGGGTTGCATTGCGCTACTTTAACGTAGCAGGTGCTGCGGAAGATGGCACGATTGGAGAAGATCATACGCCGGAAACGCATTTAGTACCAATTATTTTGCAAGCCGGCTTAGGCCAACGTGAATATATTGAGATGTTTGGTGACGATTACAATACTCCTGACGGTTTCAATGTTCGTGATTATGTCCATGTTTTGGACTTGGCTGATGCGCATATTTTGGCATTGAAGTATTTAGCCGATGGAAACAATTCAAATCAATTTAACTTGGGATCTGCTACTGGATTCTCTGTTAAAGAGATGGTAGAAGCAGCTAGATCAGCTACTGGAGTTGACATTCCCGCCAAGATTGGTCCCCGCCGAGCTGGTGACCCCGATATTTTGATTGCTAATTCAGACAAAGCACGTGATGTGCTTGGCTGGGCCCCTAGGTATGATAATGTACAAGATATCATCAAAACAGCCTGGAATTGGCATAAAAACCATCCATCAGGATATAATGACAAGTAATATAATTCTATCAAGAGAAGTGATTCTAAACGTTATTTAGGAATTTCCTTGATAGTTTTTTTATTGTTTCGATATTATGATGAGTTTATTATAATTTAAAATTAATGATTGATTAATCTAGAGGGAAGTAATATACTTGTAAGTACGTAAAAAATTACAATTTAAAGATAAACGAGAAATAAATATGCAAATGTTATCTGAAATAGCTGGAAAAGGGACTTACATTATTAGAGAATTGACTGGTAGCCGACGCTTAACCAAGCGACTAGCAGAGATAGGGATTAAAGCGGGGAAAAGTATTGAAGTAATATCTCTGCCTGATCATACTTCAGGGTTGATTATCTATTTTCAAGGGCAGCGTTTAGCGGTGAGCAATGATATTGCTAGTCAAATTAGTGTAGCGCCAGTCAGCGAAATTACCATGGATCATTTTAAAACGTTATCCGATATGCCCATCAATAAACCAGGCGTGGTAGCCAAGATACTTGGTAGTAAAGCATTGCGTAAACGCTTGATGGATATGGGTATCACAAAAAATACCGTTGTTAAAGTTGACCGTGTGGCGCCTTTAGGGGACCCGATAGAGTTGGTAGTCAGAGGCTATAAATTAAGCTTAAGAAAAAGTGACGCACAACTAGTTGTATTAACAGAGATTTAGTCTATGAATAAACAATGTACAGTAGCCTTAGCAGGTAACCCAAACAGTGGGAAAACAACACTATTTAATTTATTAACAGGTTCGCATCAACACATTGGAAATTGGCCAGGCGTTACAGTTGAAAAAAGTCAGGTCGTTTAAAAAATAATCCCGACATCATTATTCAAGATTTACCTGGAACTTATTCCTTATCAGCATATAGTCCAGAGGAAGTAATCACTCGTAACTTTTTAATTAATGATAAACCTGAACAGATCATCAATGTGCTCGATGCAACAAATATTGAACGTAATCTTTATTTTAGTTTGCAATTAATGGAAACTGGTCTTCCAATTATTTTGGCTTTGAATATGTTGGATTTATTAGTAAAACAAAGACAATATCGAATTGATACCAAAAAATTATCTTATTTGCTGAATGTGCCGGTTGTAAGTATTAGTGCGTTAAAAAAGAAAAACATCAATCCTCTGACTAGACAGGTGATTGCTAACACTGATCAGCCAAAAACCTATCCACATGCAGTTTATGATAAGCGGTTGGAATCGGCATTATCCATGATTGAAGAACAGATTGCTAACATTATCGAAGCAGATCAGTTGCGATGGTATGCGATTAAGCTCTTTGAGCGTGATGAAGCAGTTGGACATCTAAAATTAATGGCACAGCAGCAAACTGAAATTGACAATATAATTGACACAGCAGAAAAATTATTTAATGACGACAGTGATAGCATAGTTGTTAATGCACGCTATGACTATATAGAACGTATCATAAACATGTGTGTAGTACGAACAAGTGATTTTTCAATGAGTATGAGTGATCGTGTTGATATGGTAGTCACTAACCGCATTCTTGCATTACCTATCTTTATATTTGTAATGTGGATTGTATATTTCTTATCGATCCAAACCATTGGAACAATAGGAAGTGATTGGGTGAATGATGTATTATTCGGGGACTTTATTCCAAATAGTGCCAATGCAATTTTAACGTATTTGCATGTTTCAGTGTGGTTGAAGAGTTTAATTATTGACGGTATTATTAATGGTATTGGGTCTGTGTTAGGTTTCTTACCACAAATTATGATGCTCTTTTTATGCTTAAGTATTCTAGAAGACTGTGGTTACATGGCACGAATTGCCTTTGTTATGGACCGTATCTTTCATCGTTTTAATCTTTCAGGGAAATCATTCATCCCCATGTTAATTTCAACGGGCTGTGGTGTACCAGGCATCATGTCGACACGAACGATTGAAAGTAAAAGTGATCGTCGTATGACAATTATGTTAACAACTTTTATGCCATGTTCAGCTAAGCTAACCGTTATTGCGCTGGTTAGCGGAACATTTTTTCCAGAAAATTCATGGGTAGCACCAACCTCTTATTTTATTAGTATTTTGACGGTTGTTGGCTCAGGTATTTTTTTGAAAAAAACAAAGCTTTTTTCAGAACCGCCAACGCCATTTGTAATGGAGCTGCCTGCTTATCATTTGCCTAGTATCGGTAACGTTAGCCACAGTGTGTGGATTAAAGCACATGCCTTTATCAAAAAAGCAGGGACTATCATTTTTGCGTCATGTGTTGCCATCTGGTTTTTGTCCAATTTTAATTTTCAATTTCAAATGGTCGAGCAAAACGACAGTATTTTAAGAGACATAGGTATGGTTATAGCACCTATTTTTGCACCATTAGGATTTGGTGACTGGCATGCAACCGTTGCAGTGATTGCTGGCCTAATTGCCAAGGAAAATTGTGTTAGCACATTAAACATTACTTTTGGTTCATCAAGCACTGCCTCATTTATGAGCACTTTAAGACAAACTTATTCCCCTATGGCGGGTTATTCGTTTCTTGTCTTTAACTTATTATGTGCACCTTGTTTTGCTGCCATCGGTGCTATGTATAAAGAATTTGGTGATGCACTGTGGACTTGGCGCGCGGTAATCTATCAAACTGTTGTGGCTTATATGTGTGCCCTCAGTATTTTTCAAGTGAGTGAAATCATTCAAGGTAATGTTTCGGTGTACTTTGTTACGTTATCGTTCATCGCTATTGGGTTGATGCTGTATGGTATTTTTATCAAACGTGAGCGCCCGCAACAACTAGAATTGTATTAGAAAGGTCAGTCAATATGTCAACATTTATCATAGCTGGTATCATTTTTATCTTGTTTGCATTGGTCATATATAATAAATTTTTTAAGAAAAATGCTAGTGGTGGTTGTCATGATTGTGTCGACATTGGTTGTCCGCTTGCCGATCAATCAAAAATGTTAAGGAATAAAAAAAGCAATCATTAAAACACGAAACCCCGATGAACTAACGCGTTCACCGGGGATTTTTTATTATGAGAGAATATTTGAGAGAAGAGAATAGTATATTCGGGAGAGAATATAAGTTTATTTATAGTCGCGGGGAGAACGCGACTTGGCTCCCTTTTGCCATGGGGTTTCGTGTTTCTGATGTGACGGTCATCAGTTATGCTGCTTATACTGCTCAATCCTCCAAGTTCAGATTTTATTATTTGATATATTTTAATTCAACTAGGCTTGTTGTTTGAGATAACTTGCTTTGTTGATGTTTATAATATAACGTTCTAAAATTAAATTCATGTAAATTGAAGATAAAGTGAACATTAAATGATTATTTCTCTGTTGAATCCCGCACAACGAGTTCGCCATCTAATACAGTACGTATAGTGTTAGATGGGTTGGCATCGCGTACAGTACAAAATAGTTCATAAATTTTTTTCCCAGTTTGGTAAAAATCATATTCAAAGCTAGTTAAGTTTGGCGTAACAGTCGTACTTAAATCGGATTTACCAAATCCAATATATCGGGCATTTTGTCCAGTTGCTAAACCAGCTTGAAGAGCACCGATTGTGATGCGATCAGTAGCACCGATAATTAAATCAAAATTTTGGGACTGCATCGCTTGTTGTGCGGCTACTTTTGCTTCTGCTATGCTGAACTTTGAATTAACGACAGTCACCTTGCTAGTGGACAGTTTTTTTCTAATATTTAGAAAACGATCATGACCAATGGCCCAATCCAGTGTTTCATCAATTTTTAACAGTAAAGTATTTTGAGGATGCAGCGATGCAGCAAATTCACCGACAACGGTTCCAGCTTGCAGATCGTTCATGACTACGCGATGAAAGTTAGGTTCTTCTTGTCCTTGGATAACTACGGGTGCGTCAAATTCAGTTAATGCGTTACGCAACTCGTCGTTTAAATTAGCTGTTAAAACAATCAAACCACTAACGTTTTGTGTACGTAATTTTTCAATAGCAGCGAGTTCACGTTTAGTCGATTGATAGGTATTGACGATCAAGAAAGTATCATTTTCGTTTGCATCATCTAGACCACGTAGCATTTCAACTTGGGCGGATGAATCGAGCCTAGGCACAATCACACCTATCGTGTGATTGACTTTCTGTTTTAAACTTTGCGCAAAGGTATTGGGCTGGTAATTATTTTCGGTAACAACTTTATTTATTTTTTCACGGGTTTTAGCACTGACCGGTCCGCCATTCAAATAGCGGGAGACAGTACTTTTTGCCACTTGAGCCATATTAGCAATATCAGTTATTGTCAATTTTTTTTCCATAGACACATATTACCATGAACCCAATGAAAGCGTTGTCATTAACTTGTAATATTTAGCTTAAAAAGGAGGTTGCAATTATTTTTGAAAGCGGTTACAATGAGTCTATAAAGAAATGGAAACGGTTCCAAAAAACTTAAAGAAATTTAGAGGAGCAGCAAAATGGATCATAATAAAGTAGCAAAGCGTATTGCCGATGCTGTCGGCAAGGATAATATTGTAGCCGCTGCACACTGTGCTACGCGTTTACGGTTGGTGATTAAAGATGTTAAAAAGATCGATCAGGATGCCTTAGACAACGATTCCGATCTTAAAGGAACATTTAACGCTAACGGACAATATCAAATTATTGTTGGACCAGGCGATGTTAATGGTGTTTATGATGAATTTGTTAAAATTACCGGTGTTGAGCAAGCTTCAACTGCCGATTTGAAAAAAATTGCAGCACAATCAGGGAAAAGCAATCCTTTGATGGATTTGGTTAAAGTATTGTCAGACATATTTGTTCCTTTGATTCCAGCTCTGGTTGCCGGCGGTCTATTAATGGCATTGAATAACATTCTAACGGGTGAGGGAATGTTTGGCGCTAAATCTTTGGTTGAAATGTTTCCGCAAATCACAGGTTTAGCAGAAATGATCAATCTGATGGCCTCTGCACCGTTTGCATTTTTGCCAATTTTGATAGGCATTACAGCAACAAGACGCTTTGGAGGGAACGAAATTCTCGGAGCAGCTGCTGGTATGATGTTAGTTATGCCTAGTTTAGTCAACGGATATAATGTTGCCGAAGCGGTTGCCACTGGGAAGATGCCAACATGGGACTTGTTTGGTTTGTCAGTTGCGCAAGCTGGTTATCAAGGTCAAGTGTTACCGGTGATCGGTGTGGCATTCATCTTAGCTAACTTGGAAAAGTTTTTCCATAAGCACTTGAAAGGTGCTATTGACTTTACGTTTACACCGATGTTGTCTATCATATTAACTGGGTTTATCACATTTATTGTTGTGGGTCCGGTATTACGAATCGTCTCTAATGGTATCACTGATAGCTTGACATGGTTGGTTACGACGTTTGGCTTTATTGGTTACGGGGTCTTTGGTACATTCTACTCTGCCATTGTTATTACTGGTTTACATCAGAGTTTTCCGGCAATCGAAACACAGTTGTTGGCAGATGTTGCTAAAACAGGTGGTGATTTCATTTTCCCTATTGCCGCTGCATCTAACGTGGCGCAAGGAGCTGCAACATTTGCTATTTATTTCTTAAGCAAAGGGGATGAAAAAGTACGGGCATTGGCTTCATCATCAGGTGCTTCAGCAATGCTGGGTATTACTGAACCAGCAATGTTTGGTGTGAATTTAAAGTATAAATTTCCATTTTTCATCGCTTTGGGATCAGCAGGAATTTCTAGCTTAGTAATGGGATTGTTTCAAGTAATGTCATCGTCGCTGGGACCAGCTGGTATAATTGGCTTTATTGCTATCCCAGCTAACAAATGGGTAGGATTCTTCATTGCTATTGCGTTATCATTCGTGATTGCTTTTACAGCAACCTTAGCTTACGGTCGTTCACACATGCCAGCTTCTAAGTCAGATAATAAACCAGTAAATCCAGCAGTTACTGAACATGAAGCAGGTTTTGAGGTCGATGCACCTGTTTCAGGTCATTTAATGCAGTTAGCCGATGTCCAAGATAATGTTTTCTCAACTGGAATGATGGGCAAGGGTGTAGCAATCGAACCGAGTGATGGTACGATTTACGCGCCGGCAGATGGTAAAATTACAGTAGCTTATCAAACAAAACATGCCTATGGATTAACGACGGATGATGGTGTTGAGATATTAGTTCATATTGGCTTAGATACGGTTAATCTTGAAGGTAAGGGATTTGAAAGTTTTGTAACACAAGGACAAAAAGTTAAAAAAGGTGATAAATTAGGTACCTTTGATACGAATACCATTAAAAAAGCTGGATATCCTGTTACAACTATGGTCATTATCACGAACACAAAAGCATTTAATGACGTTGTGGTAGATAAAACTTTCGATAATGATATACAAGCAGGCCATCAGATTATAACGGCCATACCAAAGGCTAGTGATTCAGCTGTTGGTGCGCCAGCATAAATACAAAAAAGGGGAAAACGTATTTATCAAGAATACGCAACTAAAATAATTCATGCTTATTAAAGATGACATCAATCACTTTGAAAAATATCATTTATATCCAACACAAGGATTATTGAATGATCCAAATGGACTTATATATTTTAAAGGACAATATCATGTGTTTTTCCAATGGAATCCACATGCTTGTAACCACAAATATAAGGAGTGGGGACATTTTGTTTCAAACGACTTGAAAACATGGACTCGTCTGGAAACAGCTTTAAAGCCTTCTCTTCCAGGCATGGACTCAGCTGGAATATATTCTGGTACAGCATTTGTTAAAGATGATAAGTTGTATGTCTTCTATACAGGGAATGTTCGCGATGAATCTGGCCGAAGTGTGGCGTCTCATCAAATGTGGGCCGTTAGTGAGGATGGAATTCACTTTGAAAAACTTGGTGAACTATTCCCTCATCCAGAAGGTTTTACAAAAGATGTCAGAGATCCTAAAGTTTGGCAGGGAAAGAACGGGCGATACTATTTGATGGTAGGTGCACGTTCGAATGCAAATATAGGTGACATTCTTATTTATGAATCAGAAAACTTTAGTCAGTGGCAGTTACATGGCTCGTTAATTGAAGGTGAATTAACTGATATTCGTGGCTATATGATTGAATGTCCAGATTTAATTGAGATAGATGGTAAGCAAATTTTAATGTTTTCACCGCAAGGATTATCCGCGGATGAAGAGAACCATCGTTATCAAAATATTCATAACACAGGTTATGTTGTCGGTACTTTTGATGAAGAGACGTTGCATTTTAAACCGGAAACTGAATTTAAAGAAGTTGACAAGGGATTTGAATTTTATGCGCCACAAACCATGCATACCAATGAGGGGCGTAAAATAATGTGGGGATGGGCTGGTATGATGACACCAGAACGTGAAGCCTCGATCCCAACGATTGCTAGCAACAATTGGGTTCATGTGTTAACTATTCCACGCGTATTACACGTGACGCCGGACAATATTTTGACACAGACACCCATTCCAGAAATTTTGCATACAAAATCTTTGACGAATTTTGGTGCAGTTGAAGTGGGTCAATATACAATTGATTCTCACGACAATTGGACATTATCTTTTGGGGAAAATATGACTTTAGTTCGAAACAAAAACCAACTCGTATTATCACGTCGCCAGTGGGAAAATGGTGAAATTGAAAAAAGGCAGGTTGTAGGAGATATTAATCACGCATTATTAATTGTTGACACAGACATTATTGAAGTGTTTACAAACAATAATCAATCGGTCATGACAGCACGTTATTTTTAAGCATTGAAAATATTTGTGTAAACGATTACAATGTAATTGTAGTAACTGGTTAACGTCTAACACAAACACGATGATTTCGTGAAAAAGGAGCAATTAAATCATGGGTTTATTAGGAGCAATTGAAGCAGGTGGAACGAAGTTTGTGGTCGCTGTTGCGGACCACGAATATAATATTGTTGAGAGAACATCATTTCCCACGCTCGATGGTCAAAAAACAGTAGAGCAAGTCATCGCTTTTTTTGATAAGTTTGACGATATTGATGCAATTGGTATTGCAGCGTTTGGGCCAATTGATATTGTAGAGGGATCAACAACATATGGTCACGTTCTAGATACACCAAAACGCGGGTGGTCGGGATATGATTTTCTTGGTGCCATGAAAGCTTGGCGCGATATCCCTTACTACTGGACTACTGACGTTAATGGCGCAGGATGGGCTGAGTTTGAAACTGGTGCAGCTAAAGATGTTGATAACATGGTTTATTTGACAGTTGGTACTGGTGTAGGTGCAGGAATTGTCTCTGGTGGCAAGTTGGTTGCTGGATATGGACACCCTGAAGCAGGACATATTTTCTTACAAAAGCATCCCCTTGATAAATATGAAGGACATTGCCCATTCCATGGTGACAATTGTTTGGAAGGCTTAGCTGCTGGTCCAGCAATTGAAGAGCGTTGGGGACGTAGTGCGAAGGAAATTCCAGATGATGATGTTGCTTGGAAGATTGAAGCCTTCTATCTTGCGCAAGCAGCCCTTGACTACACAATGATTTTACGCCCTGAAAAAATTGTTTTTGGTGGCGGTGTACCTCATCGTGAAATCTTATTCCCATTAATTCGCGAAAGTTTTGCTGAACAAATGAGCGATTATTTAGCCGTTCCTGATTTGGATGAATATATCGTACCCGTTGCTAATGGCGATAATGCCGGCATCTTGGGCTGCTTCTATTTGGCAAAAACATTACTTTAATTTTCAATTTATCCTCAGTTTACGTGAGTTTAATTTTAGAACGTTATATTATAAACATCAACAAAGCAAGTTATCTCAAACAACAAGCCTAGTTGAACTAAAATGTAACATTCGATAAATTTATGATCTGGAGGATTGGACAGTATAAGCGGTATAACTGATGAGCATCACATCAGAAACACGAAGCCTCACGGCAAAAGGGAGCCAAGTCGCGTTCTCCCGCGCGACTATAAATAACTCATATTCTCTCCCGAATATACTATTCTCTTCTCTCTCAAATATTCTCTCTCACAATAAATATCCCCGGTGAACGCGTTAGTTCATCGGGGCTTCGTGTTTCTAGTAGAAGTTTTATGATAATTAGATATTATGTTGCACGATATCTAAAAATATGATAATATATTTTATGTTGTGAAACACGAAAAATGGTCAGCTAGCTCAGTTGGTAGAGCAACGGACTCTTAATCCGTGGGTCCAGGGTTCGAGCCCCTGGCTGACCACTATATGAAACCAGCAAACTTTGTTTGCTGGTTTTTATTTTAATTTTAAATATCGAGGAGAGGAAGAATGCAACGGAAGGCTGGGAAGAAGGTTAAAAAACATCTGCTTTTAATTGTGTTGGTTATTATGCTGATTGTTGTGGCTGTTATTGGCTTTTTTCATACTAAACAACCAATCAAGAACACTGGCAAGATCGCTAAAACGTCTTCTGTAAAAAAAGTAGATGATTTACCAAAAGGTGTAAAAACGACAGATTGGGATTTAGTATTGGTCAATAAAAATCATTCCTATCAAACAGAATTGAACTTTACGAAGGTCACTGTCGATAGTAAACAAATTGATCAACGAATCGCGCAAGCTCTTGCAAATTTTCGCTCAGCAGCTCAAAAGGCTGGTTACGCGACAACCTTAGTATCGGGGTATCGTTCCATTGCATATCAAACCACCGTCTATAACAATTCAATTAGTCAATATGAATCAAATGGGATGAGCGCGACAGAGGCCAAAAGATTGACTGAGTCCGTAATTCAGGTGCCAGGGTCCTCGGAGCACCAAACGGGACAAGCAGTTGATTTAGCAGGTAATGATGCCTTGGCTGCATATCCTTCTTTAGAAGCGAGCATGGATAAATTCAAATCACAGCAGTGGTTGATAAAACATGCACCGGAATATGGATTTATCTTGCGTTATCCAAGTGATAGTCAGTCTATAAAGGAAACGGGGATTGACTATGAATCTTGGCACTTTAGATACGTCGGTGTGCCCAATGCAACATATATTACTAATCATCACCTCACACTGGAAAAATATATTCAAACTTTAAAAAAGGCGGGTAGATGATACAATATTTGACCATCAAAACAATTGCTCAGCAGGAATAATGTAATTTTGATATACTGTATTAGTAATATTTTTATTTGAAACTAAGGAGAAATGGCATGATTGTACTATCAGGCACCATCGGCGCTGGCAAAACGAGTTTAACGAAAATGTTGGCAAAACATTTAGATTCACAGGCGTTTTATGAAAGTGTTGATGATAACCCAATTTTGCCATTATTTTACCAAAACCCTAAGAAATATGGTTTTTTGCTGCAAATTTATTTTTTAAACAAAAGGTTAGAACAAATAAAAAGAGCCCAAGTGGATGCCAAAAATATTTTAGATCGTTCTATTTTTGAAGATGCTTTACTATTCCAATTGACAGCTGATTTGAATCGCGCAACGCAAACTGAGGTAGATATATACCAGTCATTGGTTAATAATATGATGGCTGAAATTCCTGGTAGCGCAACGTCTAAAGATCCTGATTTATTAATTCATGTTCGTGTTAGTTTTGATACTATGCTCGCAAGAATCAAAAAACGTGGTCGTTCATTTGAGCAAGTTGAAGCAAATCCGGGACTATATGACTATTACAAAGAACTTAATTCACGTTATGATGATTGGTTTGCGGCGTACGACCGGTCACCAAAAATCCAGATTGATGGTGACCATTTTGATTTTGTGGAAAATGAAGAGTCAGGTGCAAAAGTCTTGGACATGATTGATGCTAAATTAGCGCAAACTGGTGTACTATCATTTTGAGAAATCCCGAAAATTTTGAAGTTAGGGATTTTTTTGATATAATAATTAAAATTAACTAAGGAACATATAATGAATAGTTGGCATAGAATTGTTGTTAAAGTCGGTACGAGCACAATTGTTAATCGTAATGGGCAAATTAATTACCCAGTAGTCAATCGGTTGGCACAAACACTTTCCAGTTTACAAAAATCTGGTCACCAAATTTTATTAGTTACATCTGGGGCAATCGGTGTGGCATTGGATCAGATGAATTTAGAAAAACGACCACAAGAAATTCCACAACAGCAAGCATTAGCTGCCATTGGTCAGGGATACTTGATGTCATTGTACAATCAAAGTTTTGCATTCTATCAACAATTAATTGGACAAGTTTTATTGACATATGATGTGTTCGACAATAAAGTGATGCTTGAAAACACAATGAATGCTATTGAAATGATGTTTTCACAGCACGTGATTCCCATTGTTAATGAAAATGATGTGATTGCAGTTGATGAGCTTGACCATCAGCATTCATTTGGCGATAATGACCGCTTAGCTGCTATTGTGACACGTGAAATTGGTGCCGATGGATTAATTATTTTGAGCGATGTCGATGGTTTGTATACGGCTAACCCTAATATTGATGAATTTGCGCAAGCCATTGATAAGGTGACGGAAATTACTGATGATATCCGTATGAGCGCCACCGGATCGACTTCTGGTTTGGGAACAGGTGGGATGAGCACAAAACTTGCTGCTGGTGAATTTGTGATGAAAAATGGTGGTAAAATGGTGTTAATTAACGGTAATAATCCAGCCTTGATTTTAGAAGTAATAGCTGGTAAAACGGTGGGAACATTATTTCAAGGAGAATGAGTCTATGAACGCAGTAGAAGAAATTGGTAAGCGTGCCAAATTAGTGACTTCTGATGTCGCTAATTTGTCAGTAGATATTCGTAATCAAATATTATTGGATATGTCGTCAGCACTGGTAAATAACTGGCAAGAAATTGTGGCAGCGAATAAAAAAGATTTGGATGCAGCTACGCAGCTCTCGGGTCCAATGCGTAATCGATTGACGCTTGACCAAAAAACAATTAGCGATATTGCAGCATCGCTGTCAGCGGTCGCTAAGTTAGCTGATCCTTTGGCAGGCCCATATGACAATTGGAAAAATCATACAGGATTCAAAATTGTTAAAAAAACAGTGCCACTAGGGGTTGTGGCTATGATATTTGAGGCGCGCCCGAATGTGACCGTAGATGCTGCCGCATTAACCTTTAAATCAGGTAATGCAGTTATTTTACGCGGTGGTAAAGAGGCTATCGAGTCAAATATTATCTTAACGAATATTTTGCGTGACGTGTTACGTAAACACCATTTAAACCCAGATATAATACAGCTAATCACGGATACAACACATGATTCAGTCAATACATTACTCAATTTGCGTGACTATGTTGATGTATTAATTCCGCGTGGTTCAGGCCAGTTTATTGATTTTGTTGTAAAAAATGCAACGGTACCGGTTATTGAAACTGGCGCAGGTAACACACATATATTCGTGGACGATAGTGCCAAACAGGATGAGGCTATTCGTGTCATTCATAATGCCAAAACACAAAAACCCGCAGTTTGTAATGCTGCCGAAAAACTATTAATTCATGAGGCAATTGCGGGGGAATTTTTACCAAAAATTGTTGATGATTTATTGGCTGCTGGTGTAGAGTTGCGCGGGGACCAAAAAGCTCGTAGTATAGATAGTCGAGTAATTGGCGCAAGTGATGAAGATTGGGATACTGAGTATAACGATTTAATTATGGCTATAAAAATTGTTCACAATAACGATGAAGCAATTACCTGGATTAATGACCATACAACACATCACTCAGAAACAATTATTAGTGAAAATCTTAATCATGTTACTGATTTTATGAATACTGTTGATGCTGCTGTTGTTTACCAAAATGTTTCAAGCCGATTTACTGACGGCTTTGAATTTGGATTTGGCGCAGAAATTGGTATCTCTACACAAAAGCTTCATGCGCGTGGACCAATGGGACTAAGTGCATTGACCACAATTAAGTATGAAGTATTTGGTGAAGGACAAATTAGAGAATAAGTACAGTATTTTTGGCACAAAAAATGATTCACGATACGAACAACTAGGTTTGGTGTCGTATGGTGAATCATTTTTATGTTATTGAAGCACATTTAGCATTAGATTTTGAAAATCATGAACAAATCTTTTTGAATCAACTAAAACAGCAGCTTTAGTAGTTGTTGGGACTAAAAGTTTCTCTTTATCACCGATTGTGCGGCCATAATCGCCACTTTCTTTGTCGTATGTTACCCGCATAGCTAAGCCAATTGATGTAACATAGCTAGGATCGATTCCAACAGCAACTGCTAGTGGATCGTGGAGGGCAGCACCATTCTTATTGATGTTTAAGTTAGCATAAGCATCAATATAGAAATCCATTAAGTCGGCAAATTTTTCTCCGGCTAAGGTTCCTAGTGTACGCCATGCTGCAGTTTCTTTTTTCGTTAGCAGCGTGCGGAGAGTAACGTCAAGGCCAACCATTGTTAAGTTTTGCTGATGAACGAAAGCAAAGTCAGCCGCTTCAGGGTCTTGGTGAATGTTTGCTTCGGTAAAAGGCGTTACGTTACCTGGTACAGTTAGAGCACCGCCCATTAGCGTCGTATTACCAATCAAGGTAGCCACGTCATTATCTTTTTCAATTGCTGCGGCCAAATTGGTGAGAGGTCCAGTTGGGATAAAAATTAGGTTCTCTTTATATTGATGAGCAGATTCAATTAAAAAATCAATAGCTGATTGGGTTTCAACTTGTCTTGGTGAAGTTTCTAAGGTGATTTCACCTACGCCATTTTTACCATGAATAAGCTGTGAAATAGGCATAACTTCAAAATTATTGGTTGTACTTGAATGGCTAGCACCAATAAATACGGGGACATCGTCAGCACCAAGTAAATGTAATAAATTCAGTGAGTTTTGTGCGGCCGTTTCAACAAGTGTGTTACCATAACTAGAGATAATACCAATCAAATCGACATTTGGATCAGCTACAGCGTAGGCGAGCGCCAGAGCATCATCCACGCCAGTATCCAGATCAAGAATCATTTTTTTAGTAGCCATAAATTGTAATTGTGTGCAGACGCACATTTCCTCCAAATTGTAATATATATTAATTATAACGGACGAAAACTATTTTTGTTTTAAATTAACGCAATGTTAGAATGACGTTGCAATAAAGTAAAATCGGAGAATATTTAAATGACAGAGTTATATGATGTAGCAATCATAGGGGGTGGACCAGTTGGTATGTTTACAGCTTTCTATGCCGGATTACGTGATACTAAAGCAGTGCTAGTTGAAAGTTTGGCAACACTCGGCGGGCAAGTGACATCGTTATATCCAGAGAAAAAAATTCTTGACGTTGCCGGATTCACAGGAATTAAAGGATCAGCATTGATTGATTCATTGGCTGAGCAAATGAAGTTATTTCCAATTGATATCAAAACTTCAACAACTGTGACCAATGTGACGAAAACAAACGACTTATTCATAGTGACCATCAACAATGGTTCGTCATTTCAGGCTAAAACAATCATCATCACAACAGGTAAAGGCTCTTTTGAAGCACGTAAGATGCAGGTATCCGGCGTTGATGAACTGGTTGGCCAAGGAATTCACTATTTTGTAACGAATAAACATGATTTTGACAACCATGATGTAGCGATTGCTGGTGGTGGTGATTCAGCTATTGATATGGCTACGATGCTTAATGAATTCACCCATTCTACAAGAATTATTCACCGCCGGGATCAATTTCGTGCGATGGAGCAAAGTGTGAAACAACTGAACCAATCATCAGTTATCAAAGAAACGCCGAAAAAAGTATCACAGATTGAAAAACAAAGTGACGGTAAATTAAAAATTACGTTAGCGCAAGTGAAAGATGATCAGGTAACTAATGATATTTGTGTTGATGATTTAATTATTAATTATGGTTTTATTTCGGAAAATAAAATTGTGCATGGTTGGGATATACAACCAAAAAATGAAGGACAAGCGTTTTCCGTCGACCAAGCGATGCAGACAACGATACCCGGCGTTTTTGCTATTGGGGATGCTAGCCATTATGAGGGGAAAGCAGATTTAATTGCTGTTGGATTTGGTGAAGCGCCAACAGCAGTTAATGCTGCAATTCGATTTTTTGATCCACAGCGACGCGGCCCCGGCCATTCGAGTTCTATGGTTATGCAGGACGGAAAACTTATATAAGTAAAAAAGTAGTAGATGAATATATCATCTACTACTTTTTTAAAAGCTACTTAGCGGAATCTAGAACAGTTGCTTTTCCTGTAGCATAATCAATTTGAATGCCTGGCTGTACGTTAAAAATCCAATAGTTTAGATTCAGCGTTTTACCGTTGTCTTCAACCGATTTAGCCATATAGTGAACACCGCGAGCAAGCCGTTCGTTGCCAACGTAGAGTGGCGTGACCTGTGCACGGACTGTAATAGCTGGATTATTTTGGATAGCATTGCGAATATCATTTTCAGGGACGAGCTGACCTGGATAGGCATTTTCAACACGTGTACCCGTAATCATATTTTCTGTGACCATCGTGGGTAACCCGAAAAATTGATAGCCCACAATGTGAGATTTATTCCAAAGCGCTTGCGTACCATTGCCCAATTTAACGTTAGGGTTATCATGATAGCCACCTGCCCATTTAGTACCATCGTAGTGATCGTTAATAAACCAACCAGATGGTCGGACAGTGTAAGGAATACGGTCCGGTCGCTTAGTAACTTTTGATATGGCTGACTTACTGGCTACGAAATTCCCTTGTTGCGAACGCCCTAACGAATCAAGAGCTGAGAGGCTTAACCCGTCAACTGGATTGAGCTTAGATGCTTGACTTGGGAAAGTTTCTTTCATTTGAGCATCTGTGAAGGTTGCTTTATTGTTGTTGACATGAACGATGTCACCATCTAGCGTCCCATCCCATTTTAAATTGAGCAGGGCCTGATCAGATTGGGCAGTTACCGTTGGATGAGATGTTTCAGTAGAAGTATTTGTCGATTCGTAGTTTTGCCACAAATAAAATCCGGCAACAACAACTAGAATCAGAAGGGATAGTATCTTATTTTGTGGTTTACTTTTGCGTTTATAAGTACGTTTTCGTGCCATGATTCTCTCTCTTTCAAGTCCTTATATCATAACATTTATGCTACACCAAAACATCAACAAAAAAGATAATAGAAATCAGCGTTCCAGTTCCCACTCGGCTTTGAATTGCGCTAAGAATGATAGCATGAACTGTTGACGACTTTCAGAAATTTTGCGTGCTGTGTCAGTATTTAATTTGTCTTGAATGAGTAATAGTTTTTCATAAAAATGGTTAATTGTTGTACTTTTTTGGTTGCGATAATCAGTTTTATTTTGTGGCGAATGTGGTTGAATTTCTGGATCATATAATACACGATTTTTTACTGCGCCATAAGTAATTGCTCGTGTGATAGCAATGGCTCCCATAGCCTCTAGACGATCAGCATCTTGTACAATTTTCCCATTGATATTGAGCGCTTGAGCACCTTCAAGTGACTTAGACCAAGACATATTGTCGATGATATAGGTGATTTCTTCTATCATTTCTGGATGCACACCAATGGATAGAAGAAATGAAATCATATTATTTTTTGCTGCAAGAATATCTTCTTGACTATCGTATAATTTATCATCATAGACGTCATGCAGCAATGCAGCAGCACGTACAACAAAAGCATCTGCGTTTTTCTCATGAGCCATAATCTTGTTAGCCAGTGCAAGGACGCGGTTAATGTGATCAATGCTGTGTCCAGTATTATCTTTGGCAAGTGCGTCTTTCATATAGCGATTAATCATTTCAAGTTGATCCATGTTGATTTCCTTTAAGTTTTATTTCGATTGCTTATTAATTAGTTTAAACTATATCTAGGCAATCGCGTTTAAAAGTTGAATTAATTCGTAAAAGCCTCAATATATTATAAATAATAACTTGAGTCTCTATGAAAAATTATTGATTTTAGTTATAATTATTTTAATATAACTTTACCTCATACGGTAAAAATCATGCTTAACGTAGAAAGAGACGATTCTTTTTATTGTGGGTGTTTTAAAGAAAGAGGAAGACTCATATGTCAGAACCAAATAATATTTTGTTTAATACCGGAAATCACACTGATTCGGCTGTCATTTATGACAAGTTTTCAAAGGCAGAACAGCAATTTTCAGTAAAAAAGGATAAGACCTTTTATATTACCACGCCAATTTACTATCCGTCTGGTAAGTTGCAGTTGGGAAACACTTACACAACGGTGCTCGCTGATGCAGCAGCACGATACCACCGCTTACTGGGTGAAGATGTTTATTTTTTAACTGGTACAGATGAACATGGATTGAAAATTCAACAAAAAGCTGAAGTTGCAGGCATATCTGAAATGGATTTTCTTGATGGCATGGCTAAGCAAATCAAAGATTTGTGGAAGCTTATGGACATTTCATACGATGATTTTATTCGTACAACTGAAAATCGTCATGAAAAAGCAGTTGCTAAAATCTTTACGCAATTACTAGAAAATGGGGATATTTATAAAGGTGAGTATGAAGGTTGGTACTCTGTTTCTGATGAAGAGTACTTTACAGAATCTCAATTAGCCGAAGTCTATCGTGATGACGCAGGCAAAGTAATTGGTGGTAAAGCACCATCAGGGCATGAAGTTGAGCTAGTTAAAGAAGAAGCCTATTTCTTCAAGATGAGTAAGTACGCGGATTGGCTACTTGATTATTACAAGACACATCCAGAGTTTATTCAACCAGAAGCACGAATGAATGAGATGATTAATAATTTCATTGCACCAGGTCTGGAAGACTTAGCGGTAACACGTACGTCATTTAACTGGGGTATTTCAGTACCAGGGGATGAGAAGCATGTGATTTACGTTTGGATTGACGCATTAGCTAACTATATTACTGCTCTAGGTTATAATTCGGACGATACAACCCTATTTGATAAGTTCTGGCCTGCAAATGTTCAGCTTGTTGGAAAAGAAATTGTCCGTTTCCATACTATTTATTGGCCAATTATGTTGCATGCATTGGGATTAGAGTTACCTAAATCAGTTGTGGGTCATGGTTGGCTTGTGATGAAAGACGGTAAGATGTCTAAATCAAAGGGTAATGTAATCTATCCTGAAGTGCTTGAAGAACGCTATGGTCTAGATGCAGTTCGTTATTATTTGTTGCGTTCAATGCCATTTGGTAATGATGGTGTATTTACACCTGAAGATTTTGTGGCGCGTGTTAACTATGATTTAGCTAATGATTTAGGTAATTTGTTGAATCGCACAGTAGCCATGATCAATAAATATGTGGATGGGGTTATTCCCGAGCTACTAACAGGCAAGACTCCTTTTGATGAAGACTTGGTTAGAACTGTAGAAGATGCCATTGTTGAATACAATAAGAACTTTAAAGAATTACGTACTGCTGACGCTCTTGAAAGTGTTTGGAAAATCATCCGTCGTGCAAATAAGTATATTGATGAGACACAACCATGGGTGTTGGCAAAAGATGAAAATGAAAAGGAAGTTTTGTCTAGCGTAATGGCTCATCTGGCTGGTGCATTACGTGTTACTGCTGTTTTGTTACAGCCAGTATTAACACAAGCACCAAAGAAGATTTTTGATCAATTAGGATTAGATTATTCTGACAAAGGTATTGCCATTGCAGGTTTGACTTTCAGTAAGTTACCAACTGGCGGTCATGTTGTCAAGAAGGGTGAACCAATTTTCCCACGCCAAGATGTTGAAGAAGAAGTGGCCTTTATTTCAGGGCTAGTTTCAAAAGATACCAAAGGTAAAGGGCGTGCGGTTAAAGAGGCAGCAAAAGAAGAAGCTCATGTAGCGCCAGCTAAGAATTTGATTACTTATGATGATTTTGATAAAGTTGAAATCTTGGCTGCTAAAATTACGGCCGGAGAAATTGTTGCCAAATCTGAAAAATTGTTAAAGTTTACGCTTGATGATGGATCAGGGAAACCACGCCAAATTTTGTCGGGTATTCGTAAATGGTACTCAGACCCTGCTGTTTTGGTGGGTAAAACGGTTGCTATTGTTGCTAATATGAAGCCACGAAAAATGGCTGGTGAACTTTCTGAGGGGATGATTTTGTCTGCTGAGAAGAACGATATTGTTACTGTAACGATATTGCCGGATTCAATTGAACCGGGTTCGGGAATTGAATAATAAAAGAGCAGCTCTTCGGAGTTGTTTTTTTATTTGATTTGACGAAAGAACAATTGTTAACTAAAATTAATTATAAAGTAAACATTGTGATAATAGTGGAGGAAAGTGATGAGTACAGCTGATAAATTGTTGGCTTTGTTGATTAATAAAGCAGGCGATTGGGTGTCTGGTGAAGCAATCGCGCAACAGTTAGGGATTACCAGAACTTCTATATGGAAGTCTGTTAAAAAGCTTGAGTCTCAAGGGCATCTCATCGAGAGTGTTCGTGGACAAGGATACCGATATTTAGAGGGCACTAAAATTTCTGCTGTTGGCATTAAAAAGTATTTAAAATCTGATGTGGATCTGAGAGTGTTTGACACGATTGACTCTACTAATGTGTATGCTAGAGAGAAGCTTTCTTCTGGCGAAATTACTAAAAATACGGTTATTGTTAGTGAGAGCATGTCGGCAGGAATTGGTCGATTAGGAAGAAAATTTTTTTCGCCGAAAAATACGGGCATGTACGTCACTTTTGCTTTGCCACTGCCTGTGGAGACGATAGTAAATCCCGGTCGTTTAACTACCAGTACGGCAGTAGCTGTCTCAAAAATGGTTAAAGAGGTATTCGATATCGATCTTCAGTTTAAGTGGGTCAATGACTTATTGTACAACAACAAGAAAGTTGGTGGTATTTTGACCGAAGCTATTACGGACTTTGAAAGTCAACAGTTTTCATCTTTAGCTGTGGGTATTGGTATGAATCTTGCCACGCCTGATGGTGGATTTCCAGAGGAGATTTCTCAAAAAGCAGGTGCGCTGACTGATGAAATGACTGTATCAAGAAATGAAGTTGTCGGTTCTTTAATTAATTACTTTTTTGACATGTACCAGGATTATCAGGACGGGCGTTATATACCGCAATATCGTAAAAAGGTGGTCGGTGTTGGACAATCAGTAGAACTAAAACGAGGTCAAATGAACCTAACGGGGATAATTAGAGAAATCGATAATGATGGTTGCCTAGTGCTTGATACGAAACAAGGTATAGAGCGCATTAATTCTGGTGAAATTACTAAATTACTGTTACCAATAATGAATACCGAGGTTAGACACTAAAAAGCAACTACACAGACTGTAGTTGCTTTTTTAATGGATTCTTTTGATAATTTGTAACTCTGCTAAGGTTACAAAAAAGATTAAACCAACATCAATTAAAAAATCAAGTAAACTGGTAAAACCTAGTATACCAGTGACATTAATTATGTCACCTATGTAAAATTTAATAATAAAACACTTGTATGCAAAACCAATTAAATGGACCATAATTAAGCAGATATAGTTACTGACCAGGGTATTCAAAAATTGGTGATGGCTAAATAGTTTGTTACCCTTTCTAACGATAGCAGCAAGAAATGGCATTAGTGTAAAAGCGATTAAGAAACCAAATGTTGTCTTGAATATATAGCCTAGTCCGCCACCAGATGCAAATATGGGTAAACCGAGTAGTCCAGAAACAAGGTAAAGTACTGTCAACCAAGAGCCATACTTGGCACCGAGAATCGGATAAACCAAAAAGATAAACGCTGTTTGTAGCGAAATGTAGTCGTAAAAAGGAATCGGAATAGCTACTTTGGAAGAAACCACCAATAAAGCAAAGTAAATACCTATTTTACAGATGGTTTGTGCACTAACGCTAACGTTCGTCTGTTGATACATAATATATAATCCTCTCAATATTAGATGTTACCCTTCTTTTTTTAAATGGATAACAAAAACAATTTACTATAAATGCATTTCCTTGTCAAATATGTTACCCTTTTTATATAATTTGGTTAACAAAAGCTTGGAGGAAAGTATGGATTATAAGAAACGTAGTCAAGAAGTATTGTGGTTGCCATTCACGCAAATGAAAGTCTATGATGAAGAACCGATTGTTATTGAAAGTGGAAAGGGAATCAAATTACGTGACACAGATGGCAACGAGTACTATGACGCTAATTCATCGGTTTGGTTAAATGCATTGGGGCATCATAATAATGAATTGAACCAAGCGATTATTGATCAATTAGATCAAATTGCGCATTCGTCAACCTTAGGAATGGCCAACATTCCCGCCGTTACATTAGCGGACAAATTGGTGCAATTAATGCCCACAGGGCTGGATCGTGTTTTTTATTCTGATAGTGGTGCAACAGCGGTGGAAATTGCGATGAAAATTGCTTTCCAGTATTGGTTAAATACCGGTATAACAACTAAAAAAAGATTTATTACCATGCAAAATGGTTATCATGGCGATACGATTGGTGCTATGAGTGTTGGTGATATTGATGTTTATCATAAAATTTATGAACCTTTATTGTTCCAAAACTTTGTTGCACCTTATCCGAATGTCTATCATCATGAGTCACATGATGCAGAGAAAACGAAGCAAGATTGCTTAGAAAAACTAGAAAACATCCTCCGAGCACATCATGATGAAATTTGTGGGCTGACCATTGAGCCGCTGATGCAAGGAGCCGCTGGAATGATTGATATGCCACATGGTTTCTTAAGTGGCGTCCGTGCACTTTGTTCAAAATATAACGTTTTAATGATTGCTGATGAAGTGGCAGTTGGGTTTGGTCGGACAGGCAAGATTTTGGCATGTGCGCATGAAAATGTTGTTCCTGATATTTTGGCCGCCGGGAAGATGTTGACGGGAGGATACTTACCATTAGCCATCACTATGGTATCTGAAGCGATCTATCAAGCTTTTTATGATGATTACGATGAAATGAAGACATTGTTTCACGGCCATTCTTATACAGGTAATCAATTAGGTTGTGCTGTGGCATTGAAAAATTTAGAGTTGTATGAAAAATACCGTATTCTTGAAAATGTGAAAGAAAATGCAATATACATGCACAATGAGCTACAATAATTGTATGATTTGAAGGTTGTTGGCGATGTACGACAGGTGGGTTATATGGTCGGCATTGAATTGGTTAGAAATAAAGAAAAGCGACAATCTTTTGATCCTGATTTAAGAGTAGCTTGGCGAGCGACATTAGCCATGCGAAAACTTGGCTTGCTCACAAGACCATTGGGGGACACAATCGCATTCTTGCCGCCATTGATTGCAACAAAAGAAGAAATAAAGCAAATGATTGCCATAATTAAAGAGGGTATTCAGACTGTCATGGAAGAAATGAATCATGAAGAATAAGGGCTATTTTATTACAGGAACTGATACGGAAATTGGTAAAACCTTTGTAACGGCTGAATTGGCACGTTATTTCAATAAACATAATCAAGATATTGGTGTCTTTAAGCCTTTGATGAGTGGTACACGCAGAGAAAATCCTCATAGCGATGCCTATATTTTAAAAGCCGGTGCAAAAGTTTTGGATAGTTTAGAAGAAATTAATCCTTTTCAATGGGATGAAGCGCTCGCACCAGCCTTAGCTCAAAAGCGCGCAAAAACAGGCTATACATTAGATGATGTATTGAAGAAATATAATATATTAGCTCAGAAACACAAAGGCATGTTGGTTGAAGGAGCAGGCGGCATTACAGTACCATACGGAGATGATTTTACCGTCACAGATTTGGCGTGTGCGTTGAATTTACCGTTGATTATTGTGGCGCCAAACAAACTGGGTGTGATTAATCATATTATATTAACCATTGAATTTGCTAGAAATCACGATCTAACCATAGCAGGGATAATTTTTAATGGTGTCAAGCACAGAGGTGTGGTAGAAGATACGAATTTAACACTATTAAAAGAGATGACTGATGTACCAATAATTGGTGAATTGCCATGGATAACCCATCAGTTAATCGCAGAAATACCTTTGGAAAAGTACTTGAATATAAAACTATTAATGTGATTTATTGATCATAATGGATAATCAGATTAAATAACAAATAATGCTATAAATTTCGAGATTAATGAGAGTACTATCTGCACTCATGTTAAGAAAAAAACAAAATGATATATTAAGCAGCTACATTCGCTCAAAACTGCACTTTGTGCTATAATAATGGTGTTGACTAAAGTCAAAAATTTTTGGAGGATCTAAAACACATGACTGTTAAGATTGGTATTAACGGATTTGGACGTATTGGTCGTTTGGCCTTCCGTCGTATTCTTGAATTGTCAGACAAGGCTTCAGATATTGAAGTTGTTGCCATCAACGATTTGACAAGCCCAGATATGTTGGCATACTTGCTTAAGTATGATTCAATTCATGGTACTTTGAATGCGGATGTTTCATCTGACGATACAGGTATTATTGTTAATGGTAAGCACTATGCTGTTTACTCAGAACGTAACGCTGCTGACTTGAAGTGGGTTGCTAACGATGGTGTTGATTACGTATTGGAAGCTACTGGTTTCTATACATCAGCAGAAAAGTCACAAGCTCACTTGGATGCAGGTGCTAAGAAGGTGTTGGTTTCAGCTCCAGCCGGTGCAGTTCCTACAGTTGTCTACGGTGTTAACCAAGACATCTTGACTGCAGATGACAAGATTGTTTCTGCTGGTTCATGCACAACGCAATCATTGGCTCCAATCGCTAACGTATTGGAACAAGAATTCGGTGTTAAGACTGGTTTGATGTTGACAGTCCACGCTTACACAGCTTCACAAAGCTTGCAAGATGGTCCTAAGTCAGCTAAGTTTGCAAAGCGTCAAGCTAATCGTGACGCAGCTTCAAACTCATTGCCACACTCATCTGGTGCTGCCAAGGCTATCGGAATGGTTGTTCCTTCATTGGATGGTAAGTTGACTGGTTCAGCTATCCGTGTTCCTGTTCCTGATGGTTCAATTACTGAATTGACTGCAGTCTTGAAGAAGGACGTTACAGTTGAAGAAGTTAATGCAGCTATGAAGAAGTACGAATCAGATTCATTTGGTTACAATGGTGACGGCTTGGTATCTACTGATATCATCAACGACACACATGGTACTGTCTTCGATCCAACACAAACTGAAGTTGTTGCTGGTGAAGGACAACAATTGGTTAAAGTTGCTGCATGGTACGACAACGAATACGGTTTCACTTCAAACATGATCCGTACATTGTTGCACTTCGCTACTTTGTAAGATAGATTATTCTGTTTTACCTGTTAGTGTACTAAATCATAATATTAGAAAACACACTTCGGTGTGTTTTTTTATTGTAAGGTATTCTATTATGTATATTTTTTGAAAAGAGGCAAGCAAATCTTAAACAAATGGCTACTTGTAGGTACTTATAGTAAAAAATATGATATACTTTATTCAAATATCGAACAGGAGTTCTATTTGTGAAAGTTGCATTTTCATCTGATAATCATTTTGATTTAAATAAAATTAATGTTGAACGCGCTATGCGGGCACAAGCTCTCTATTTGTTGAACAAAAATGTGAACGTTTACGTTATTGCTGGCGATTTGTTTAATGACTTTAAGCAATCTTTAGCATTTGCGCGTAATATGCAAGACTTAGTAAAAAACAAATTAACTATTCGTTTTTTGGCTGGGAATCATGATATGGGTAAAAATGTTACATATGAAGAACTTGAAAGTGATATCGACGAGTTGTATTTTCATAACAAGTATATTGACTTAACTGATGATATTCGGCTTATTGGCAACAATGGTTGGTATGATTATAGTTTCGTCGGTAATGATTATACAGAGGAAGAAATTCAATCGTTTAAAAATAGCTTCTGGTATGACCGACGTATTAAGCAACCAATAACTGATAAAGAACGTTTTAATATTAACCTAAAACAAATTAAGGATCAGCTCTTGGCTGCGGGTAACAAACAGACTATAGTTGTGAGCCATTTTGTGCCACGTGAAGATTATATTAAACGTTTTCCAAATGGGAACACGCGATTAGATATAGCAAATGCGTTCCTTGGCAGTTCGAAAATTGGTCAGATTGTTGATCAATCATATACCATCGCAACAATTACAGGACATTTGCATTTGCATCCCGCACCGTTAAAGTTTGGTAACAATGTTTATTATAATGCTGCGGTGGGTTATAGTACTGAACGTGTTCACGAATGGTCAAGTGATGATTTTCTAACAGAATGGCAAAAAAGACTAGTTGTACTTGAATTTTAAAACACCGGATAGGTGTTTTTTTATTTCTTAAGGAAACACTATGATTTTAGAATACTTTGACAATCGAAATAAATTATGATAATATTTTGACTATCAGATATTTCGATTATCAAAGTATTTAAAAAAGGAATCAATCATGCCAGTTCTTACAACAACAGAAATTATGGACTTAATTCCCAATCGTTATCCTATTCTTTATATGGATTACGTGGAAGAAATGGTCCCAGATGAATCAATAGTCGCTGTCAAAAATGTGACCATTAACGAACAGTTTTTCCAAGGACACTTCCCTGGAAATCCAGTGATGCCAGGTGTTTTAATCATTGAATCACTAGCTCAAGCAGCATCGATTTTGATTTTGTCATCACCGCAATTTCAAGGTAAAACAGCTTACATGACAGGAATCGATAACGCTAAATTTAAAAAAATGGTTAAACCAGGCGATGTATTGAAGTTACATGTCACATTTGGTAAGCTACGTGCTAACATGGGTAGTGTGTTAGTTGAAGCCAAAGTCGATGGTAAAACAGCTACATCAGCCGAGTTGATGTTCGTTGTGGCGCCAGATGAAAAAGATGAATGAAGCAACTACAACTGATTTTGAACAAATAAATACTGAACTGGTTGGTGTATTTAATAATGTCATGTGGATAGAAGAAGCTGCTTTAAAACGCAGTTACTTCTCTGATATAACCTTAAAAGACATGCACACTATTGAAGCGATTTCAATGTATGATGAAAAAAGTGCTTCACAGGTAGCAAAAATTATTCATCTGACACCAAGTTCTATGACAGCAGCCATTGATAAATTGGTTGAAAAGGGTTATGTTGAGCGACGTCGTTCCAGTAAAGACAGGCGTGTGGTACGATTAGGCTTAACGCATAAGGGGCGTGTTGTTTATCGCGCTCATCAAGAATTCCACAGGGATTTAACACACAATCTGGTAAAAAATATGTCACCAAACGATGTGAGCATTGTCAAACAAGCGATCCATAATTTGGTTAGCTATTTAGCACAGATAATTAATCATTAAAGAGGGGAATTATGGAACAATTGAAAATCGTTGCTTCAGCACGTCAAATTCCAGGCCGACAAGTGACGAATCAAGAGCTCAGTACAATGATGGAAACCGATGATGAATGGATTTATACTCGGACAGGTATTCATCAGCGTAATGTCGTGACAACGGAGAACACTAGTGATTTGGCTACTGAAGTGGCAAAGAAAATATTGGCGAAAAGTGGTGTTTCACCAGAGAGCATTGACTTTATCATTGTTAGCACGATGTCACCAGACAGCTTATCGCCAAGCACAGCAGCAATTGTCCAGGCTAACATTGGTGCCACTAATGCATTCGCATTTGACTTAAGCGCAGCTTGTTCTGGTTTTGTTTATGGCTTAAGTGTCGCCTCGAGTTTGTTAATGTCACGCTATCAACGTGGATTAATTATTGGTGCAGAAGTGTTATCGAAATTAGTTGATTGGAAAGATCGAACTACGGCAGTTTTGTTTGGTGACGGCGCCGCAGGGGTACTTGTCGAGCGGACACAGGATAATGTTGGACTTTTAGGTGAAGAACTTAGAACTTTTGGTGCAAAGGGTGACAATTTAGTAGCTGGTAGGTTTGCGAATACAAACCCATTTTCAGAAAATATTAGCCCGTTAGATCCTTACTTTCATCAAAATGGTCGGGAAGTATATAGTTTTGCAACGCGTGAGGTTCCCGAAGCGCTTCAAGCAGCTTTAGAGACAGCTCAAGTTACGGCTGACGATGTTGATTATTATCTATTACATCAGGCGAACGCACGTATTGTATCTTCCATTGCTAAGCGGTTTGGGCAGCCTATATCTAAGTTCCCAACCAACATGGTTTCAAATGGCAACACTAGTGCAGCAAGTATCGGTATTTTATTAGATGAATTGATAGAGTCTAATACAATTCATGCTGGTCAAACGATTGCCTTTGCAGGTTTTGGTGGTGGCTTAACTGTCGGCGCACAAATTTGGAAAATTTAAATCTATCGGTGTAGTCGGCTGCACCGCAAAAATCTAACGAAAATACATAAAACGGATTTTAGGAGAAAAACACTCATGACAGACGCAGAAATTTTTGACAAGACAAAAGAAATTTTGGTTGATCAATTTGATTTAGAAGAAGATGAAGTTTCATTAACAACAGATTTAACAAATGATATTGATGCTGATTCATTGGACTTGTTTGAAGTTTTGAACCGTGTTGAAGACGATTTTGATATTAAGTTGGCTGTTGCTGAAGATATCAAGACTGTTCAAGACTTGGTTAATAAGATTAAAGAACAATTAGCAGCGTAATTTAGGTGACATTATGTCACGTACATAACATAATTTTTAAGGATGAGAACATGACAGTTAAAACAATGAACCCTATTTTTGAAAAATTAGGCATGAAATACCCAATTGTTGAAGGTGGGATGACATGGGCTGGAACAGGTGCGTTGGCAGCTGCTATTTCAGAGGCTGGTGGACTTGGCTTTATCGGCACAGGTTATTGGCATGGTGATGACGTTCGTAAAGAAATCAGACGTGCAAAAGCTCTGACAGATAAGCCTTTTGGCGTTAACGTAATGTTATTAAGTCGTCATATTCGAGAAGTTTTTGATGTCATTATCGAAGAAAAAGTTGCTGTAGTTGCAACTGGAGCAGGAGATCCATCGCCATTTTTGGATGAGTTACATGCTGCTGGTATTATAGTAATGCCTGTCGTTCCCTCAGTTTCATTAGCACGTATGATGGAAAAGAAAGGGGTTGACGCGGTTATTGCTGAAGGCATGGAATCAGGTGGGCATATTGGTATGCTGACTACGATGACATTAGTACCACAAGTGGCTGATGCCGTTAATATTCCAGTAATTGCTGCTGGTGGTATTGGTGATGGACGTGGTGTTGCCGCTGCGTTTATGCTTGGTGCGGCTGGTGCACAAATGGGTACAAGGTTCTTAACAGCAACTGAATCGGAAGTTCATCCAAATTTCAAAGCAAAGATACTTAAAGCAAAAGATATTGATACGATTGTCACAGGTAATTTATTGGGTAATCGTGCCCGTGTTTTGAAAAATAAAATGGCAAAGTCATTTGTTAAAAACGAAGTAAACGAATTACAAAAAGAAAAGCCAGACGCTGCAGCCATTGAAAAACTTGAATCTGGTACACTACGTCGTGCTGTTCAAGAAGGTGATAAAGAAGGCGGTGCCTTCATGGCCGGTCAAATTTCTGGTTTGATTAAGGATGAAAAGCCTGCAGCTGATATTTTATCCGACATTTGGGCGCAAGCTACCGATTTAATGGGTATTGAAAACACAACATTGTAAGTAAAGAATCCGATTGAATTCGGTTTCATTGTTTATATATAGTATATGGGGTTTAACATGAAAATTGGATTATTGTTCAGCGGGCAAGGCGCACAGCAAGCCGGTATGGGCACAGATTTATATGAAGCACTTCCTGAATATAAATCAACAATTGATCGAGCTTCTGAAGTTTTAGGATATGATTTATCTGACGTGATGAAGGATGCTGATAAAATTGCACAAACGCAATATGCACAACCTGCTATCTTATCTATGAGTAATGCCATTGTGAATGCTTTGGGTAGTGCGTTGCAACATCCAATTGCGGCTTTGGGATTGAGTTTAGGCGAGTATTCGGCGTTGACTGCAGCTGGGGCAATGAACTTTGAACAAGCTGTTGCTATTATCAAAGATCGTGGGCAATATATGCAAACGGTTGGAGACGCAAATCCTGGTAAGATGGCGGCAATTATGGGCGAAGATCAAAAGCTCATTGAAGCTGTTTTAGCTCAACTGCAGGCCAAAGGGAAGCAAGTTTTCCCAGCAAACTATAATACGTTTGCCCAACTGGTCATTGGCGGAATTGCTGCTGATGTTGACGAGGCCACAGCGGCATTAACGGCGGCTGGCATCAAGCGTACGATTGATTTACCGGTCTCTGGTGCATTCCACACTCCATTATTGAAAGATGCTGCTGTTCAGTTATCTGAGCGGTTGGCAACTGAAGAATTTGCGGATGTGAATTATCCTGTTTATTCCAATACAACAAGTGAACCGTTTATTATCGCGGATCTCCATGAAACGTTGACTAAACAAATTGTATCGCCAACATATTTTGCGCAAGCGATGAAAAAAATGTTAGATGCAGGTGTTGACACATTTATTGAAGTTGGTCCTTCGGATACATTGATTAAGTTTGCTAAAAAAATTGCTCCTAAGGATGTGAAACGATACGCTATTAAAGATTTAGAAAGCTTTAATGAAGTAAAAGAATTGCTCACAGCAGAAGAGGTATAACATGGCAGATTTTACAGATAAAACTGTTTTAGTAACAGGCTCATCACGTGGTATAGGGCTTGCAATTGCAAAGGCATTTGATGCTGCAGGAGCAAACGTCATTTTACATGCACGTTCAGAAATTAGTCCTGAAACTTTAGCAGAGTTTAAGTCAGAACCAAAAACATTACAGTTTGATATCGCTGATCCAGAAGCAGCGGAATCCAGTCTAAAAGCATTATACAAGCAAGAAAGCTTTTCAGGTATTGACATATTAATCAACAATGCTGGTATTACAAAGGATCAGCTAGCCATTGCGATGACACCAGCAGATTTTGCACAAGTTGTTAACGTAAACTTAAACGGTACCTTTAATGTGACACAGCCTGTATTTAAAAAGATGATTCGACAAAAGCATGGTGCGATTATTAATCTAGCCTCTGTTGTTGGATTAATGGGTAACATGGGTCAAGCGAATTATTCTGCATCAAAAGCTGGTTTGGTCGGCTTGACAAAGACTCTGGCTAAGGAAGGTGCACGTCGCCACATTCGAGTAAATGCGATTGCCCCTGGTATGATTGTTTCAGATATGACTGGTGCTTTGCCAGAAAAGACACAGGAAGAAATTCTAAAAAATATTCCATTATCTCGTTTTGGTGAAGCTTCGGAAATTGCAGATGTAGCATTATTCTTGGCAGGTAATGATTATATTACAGGTCAAACAATCACAGTTGATGGTGGGTTATACATTTAATGCACAATGTATTGATGTGAGGCACTGAGAACATAAAGAAAGGAAATGCGTTCTCGGCCATTTGATTTAAATTCATTAGTATGATGTCTTTTTAATCAGTGTCCGTCCACGCTCTTAATATTATGACACGCGTAGTAATTACAGGACTTGGCGCAGTAACGCCATTAGGAAACGATACACAGTCTTTCTTGGACGGTATTTTCAATGAAAAAATTGGTATTAAACCAATTACAAAGTTTGACGCATCAGAGACGGGCATCACCGTGGCAGGGCAGGTTGATGGTTTTGATCCCGCAGCTCGTGTTGGTAAGCGTGATGCACGCAAAATGGATTTGTTTTCACAGTATGCGGTTGATGCTGCAGATCAGGCTTTGACTAATGCTGGATTAAAGGCAGAGGAAGGTGCTGAAGCACCAACCACTGTTGCTGATGCTACTCGATTCGGTGTGATTTTGGGCAATGGTATTGGTGGTTTGACTACTATCCAAGATCAAGTAATCAAGATGCATGATAAAGGGCCACAACGTGTTAGTCCATTGTTTGTGCCTGAATCAATTCCCAACATGGTATCAGGAAATGTTTCGTTACGTTTTGGTGCAAAGGGCATTAATTCAACAATCGTTACAGCTTGTGCTTCAGCAACAAATGCGATTGGTGAAGCGTTCTGGCGCATTCAATCTGGTAAAGCCGATGTCATGTTAACTGGTGGTGCAGAAGCAACAGTTAACGAAATTGGTATTGCTGGTTTCGCAGCCTTAACTGCGTTATCAAAGGAAGAAGATCCAACACAAGCTTCAAAGCCTTTTGATAAGAATCGTCATGGATTTGTTTTGGGTGAAGGTTCAGGAATTTTGGTTATTGAAAGCCTAGAACATGCCCAAGCACGTGGTGCTCATATTCTTGCGGAATTAGTTGGTTATGGTGCATCATCCGATGCATATCATATGACGTCACCATCCCCAGATGGTGAGGGTGCTGCACGCGCAATTCGTGATGCATTAAATGACGCTAATTTGGAAGCAAACCAAATTTCATACATTAATGCTCACGGAACAGCAACAGGAGCCAATGATTCGGGTGAAGCGCATGCTATTGCCACTGTGTTTGGGGAAAATACAGTACCTGTTTCTTCAACAAAAGGGATGACGGGTCACTTGCTTGGTGCTGCAGGTGCTATTGAAGCTTTGATTTCTGTGGGTTCTTTGACACGTGGTGAATTGCCAGTAAACGTCGGTCTTGATGAACAAGACGAGGACACTAAGGTAGTTAATTTAGTTGATCAAGAAAACAAGCATCAAGCACCTGAGTATGTAATGAGTGCTAATTATGGTTTTGGTGGTCACAACGCTGTCATTGTATTTAAGAAATGGCATGAAGGAGTGTAATTGATGAGTTTAAATATTGAGGAAATTCGTGGATTAATTGCTGATCTAGAGAACAGTTCTTTACGCGAATTCAAAGTTGTTGATGGCGAATTCAGTTTGCATTTATCAAAGAACAAAAATGAAGCAGTCGTGAACGCGCCAGTTCAAACTCCAGTTGCTGCTCCTGCCGCTGCTACATCAGAGCAAGCTCAAGTAGCTGCAGAACCTGAAACACCTAAAACAGGAACCGAAATTGTTGCTCCTATGGTTGGAACAGTATATTTGCAACCAAAACCTGATGCACCAATGTTCAAACAAGTTGGTGATAAAGTCTCAGTGGGAGAAACAGTTGCTGTTATTGAAGCGATGAAATTAATGACAGAAATTCATAGTGAAGTCAGTGGAACGGTAGCTGAAATACTAGTTGCTAACGAAGAAGTAGTGGACTACAATAAGCCACTCTATAGAATAACAACAGATTAAATGTAATTTTAAGGTTTGTATTGGTATGGAATATAAATATCATGCAAACGTACATAATACATACTACGAAGGAGCCAAAATGTCGATTCTAAATACACAACAAATTCAAGAAATATTACCTCACCGTTATCCAATGCTTATGTTAGATACAGTGGAAGAGTTAGTACCGGGTGAGAGAGCAGTAGCAATTAAAAATATTAGTATCAATGAAGAAATTTTCCAAGGACATTTCCCTGGAAATCCAACTTTCCCAGGTGCTTTGACTGTCGAGGCATTAGCTCAAACTGGTGCGGTTGCATTGTTATCTATGCCTGAATTTAAGGGTAAGACGGCTTACTTCGGGGGCATTAAAAAGGCTCGTTATCGTAGAATGGTTCGCCCAGGAGATCAACTACGTTTAGAAGTTACTTTGGATCGTTTACGCGGACCAATTGGTACTGGTAAGGGTATTGTTTGGGTTGGTGACAAAAAAGCGACAACAGCAGAATTGACGTTTATTATTGGAGACTAAAATGTTCAAAAAGGTTCTAGTGGCAAATCGTGGTGAAATCGCGGTGCGTATTATTCGGACATTGAGAGAAATGGGTATTGCATCAGTTGCAGTTTATTCAACAGCTGACAAAGATAGCTTACACGTTCAAATTGCTGATGAAGCAATCGCAGTTGGTGGTGTTAAGCCAACAGATTCATATTTGAATATGAAAAACATTCTGAGCGCGGCACTATTAACTGGTTCTGAAGCTATTCATCCAGGATACGGCTTTCTGTCAGAAAATGCTCTATTTGCAGAAATGGTTGGCGAAGTGGGAATTAAATGGATTGGCCCACGTCCAGACACAATTGAATTAATGGGTAACAAAGCTAATGCTCGTGAAGAAATGCGTCAAGCAGGTGTTCCGGTTATTCCTGGATCTGATGGTTTCATCCGTGACTTTTCCGAAGCCAAGGTTGTTGCTGATCGTATCGGATATCCTTTGTTGCTAAAAGCTGCTGCTGGTGGTGGTGGAAAAGGCATGCGTTTTGTTTATAGCGAAGATGAGTTGAGCGACAAATTTGATGATGCCCAAAATGAAGCACGCCTGTCTGTCGGTGATGATCAAATGTACATTGAAAAAGTGATGGAACATGTCCGACACATTGAAATGCAGCTTTTGAGAGATAAAAATGGGCATGTTGTCTATCTACCAGAACGTGACTGCTCATTACAGCGTAAAAATCAAAAGGTGTTGGAAGAATCACCTGCTGTGGGTGTAACACCTGAGATGCGTGCTTATTTAGGTGATATTGTAACAAAAGCTGCGCAAGCGATTAGGTATGAGAATACTGGAACAATTGAATTTTTGCAGGACCATGAAGGCAATTTTTACTTCATGGAAATGAATACTCGTATCCAGGTTGAACACCCAGTCACTGAGATGGTAACTAATTTAGATTTAATTAGATTACAAATAGAAGTCGCTGCAGGACAAGATTTACCGATAACGCAGGATGATATTCAAGTTAATGGTCATTCCATCGAAGTACGCTTAACAGCGGAAAGACCTGAAAGTAACTTTGCACCAAGTGCAGGCACAGTTGATCTTGTATTTTTGCCTACCGGAGGACCTGGTGTTCGAATCGATTCCGCAATATTTGTGGGCGATAAAGTCCAACCATTTTACGATTCAATGATTGGTAAATTAGTAGCCAAGGCAGATACTCGTGAACAAGCGGTTCAAAAAATTCATCGCATTGTTGATGAAACTGTTGTGCATGGCATTTCTACAAGTTTGAATTTCCAAAAAGCTTTATTGGAAGATCCACACGTGCAGCGTGGCGAATTTGATACACGCTATTTAGAAACTGAATTCTTACCACGGTGGACTGAGAGCTTATCAGAAGATGAATAATACAATGCCGCATGCGTTTGACGTGTGCGGTATTCTAGTAAATGGAGACATTTAATATGGACTTATACAACAATAAAAATAGCGATACATCAAAAATTAAAAGAGATGCTTCGGTTAATGATCGCATTCCTGATGGGCTTTTTCTAGCGTGCCCATACTGTGGTACACAAATGTACAATAAACAGCTTGGCAAATATCGTGTGTGTGCAAAGTGTAATTATGGTTTTCGTCTCCAAGCATGGGAACGTGTTGAATTATTGACTCAAAACTTTGAAGAGATGGATGCGGACATTCAAATGGATCACCCCGATTTTCCAGGATATGCAGAAAAGTTGAAGCGCGCTCAATCACAAACAGAACTTGCAGAGTCTGTTTTGACGGGAACTGCAAATATTGAAGGTGAGAAAGTTGCCTTAGGTATTATGGATTCCTATTTCATGATGGGATCATTGGGATCGATGACAGGTGAAAAGATCACTCGTTTGTTTGAATATGCAACCGCCCATAAACTTCCGGTTGTCTTATTTACCGCTTCTGGTGGTGCACGCATGCAAGAAGGAATTGATTCTTTGATGCAAATGGCAAAAGTTTCGGCAGCTGTTGCAGCCCATCAGGAAGCTAAGTTATTGTACCTAGTTGTGCTAACTGATCCTACAACCGGTGGAGTGACTGCAAGTTTTGCTATGCAAGGGGATGTTACTTTAGCTGAACCCCACGCACTTGTCGGGTTTGCTGGAGCACGTGTGATCGAGTCAACAATCCATGAAAAGCTACCTAAAGATTTTCAACGAGTAGAAACTTTGCAAGAAAATGGGTTCATAGATCAAATTGTACCAAGACCAGAATTGGCTAAACTTATTGCTAAAATTGTTAGATTGCACACAGCGGAGGCCGAATAAATGCCTGATATTTTAAGTGGATTGAAATTATTTAAACGTGAATTAACGCCAGCGCAAGTGGTCAAAAAATCCCGTGAAGACCGTTTTATGGCACGGGAAATCATTGATGGCATTTTTACAGACTTTGTCGAATTGCATGGTGATCGTCTCGGTGGTGATGATATGTCTATCATTGGAGGCATTGCATTTTTAGCAGACCAGCCTGTTACGGTGATTGTTGTTGACAAAGGTACAGATATTCATGATAAGTTGAGTAAACGTAATGGTTCACCGGAGCCATGGGGATACCGTAAAGCTCAACGTCTGATGCAACAAGCTAATCGATTTAATCGTCCAATTATCATGTTTGTCAATACACCAGGCGCTTTCCCAGGTAAAGAGGCTGAGGCGCAAGGGCAGGGTGAGGCAATTGCAAAATCAATCCTAGACTCAATGAAGTTAACCGTTCCAATGATTTCTATCATATATGGTGAGGGAGGCTCTGGTGGTGCACTTGCTTTGGCCACGGCTGATCAAGTTTGGATGTTCCAAAATGCAACCTATTCGATACTATCACCAGAAGGATTTGCATCAATTCTTTGGAAAGATAGCAAACGTAGTGAAGAAGCGGCCGCTGTTATGGGACTAACTGCTAAAGATCTCTTGGAGAAAAATATTATTGAGTATATCATTCCAGAGTCTCGTAATCATCCTCGAGTTTTCAACTTAATTCGGAAGCGGTTAAATGACGAGATACATACATTGAATCAATTAACACCAGATGAACTATTAACGAAGCGACGTAATCGCTTTAGAGCATTTTAATCCGATAAATATGTTATAATAAAGTCTCTCAGATAATGGGTAGGTTTGAGACGGGTCTGTTTTTGGAATTCGACAGGTCGTTTAGAGCATTGATTGCGTTTCGCCATCCGGGCGTAAAACGGGCAGAAATTTTAACTGCAAAAAACGAAAACTCTTTCGCTATCGCTGCCTAAAAACCAGTGATGCGTAGCTTAATCTTGGTTGCTGGCGTCTGAGGTTAGGCCATAAAAGGCCAGATCGTACTGCTTCTTACATCTGGAGAAGCAGCATTAAATGAATCAGATTAGTTATATTGAATTGCCTTGAGCTGTGGCGCACAATATAATGAAATTGAAATAATAGCCCTATAAACGTAGATATTGATGTATCGGGCGATTTGGACAGGGGTTCGACTCCCCTCAGATCCATTTAGCATTTCACACAAAAGGTACAAAACTAAATCGAGCGAGTAGGTAGTGTAACGGTATTCAAGCCGTTTTTTATTTGCCGAAAAGATACAAAAATAGTACATAAATCCATATTATCTTATTATTTGCATATATACATAGTGAATAGAGCGGAGTATTTATGACAGATACATGGACAAATCGTGGAATATTGATAAGTTATTTTAGAGAGATGATAGATTTACAGATTAAGTATATGAACAAAAGGGAAACGTAGTACAGTTCTCGTTTTTAATAAATGTGCCAGAAAGTAAATTTTTAAGAAAAACATAAATTGATCACTTAAGATGATAGTTTATTGATTGAATATGATAAGTTTAACTTTAATGATGTATCGGTATAAATTAAAGGGGGATTTATCAAAGTATGAGTGGAAGTAATGTTAAGTATGGGATCTTTGAGAAGCACAGTTGGAAAGATATTCTTTGGAATATTGGTAACAGGGCAGCAGGTTTTACACGTCGCTATTATTTTTTTCAGGAACATGACGGAAAGCGCACATTGCTTTCTAAAAAAGAATTGTTAACCTTGTTATCAACCAACGAAGATATGAAAAAGTATATTTCAAAAGATGAGCGATATAAACAGTATATATCTCCTGACAATATTGTAATGAGCGAGAACGGTGAGTTTTTTGCTGGCTTAATTAATATGGAATATGTGCAAGAAATTGTTAATTATTTGAATATGAGCGTGAAAAATAATATATAATAAAACTTCATCCGTATACACTGGATATTTTCACATCAAGAAAAAAGAGATACAAAAACCACGTTCTTTAGGCTTTGAGCGTGGTTTTTGTATCTTATAATTTTTCATCGTGATGAGGTGTTAACACCTCGACCTTATGTTGTTTGAAGAAGTGTCACAAGGTGGCGCCCTATAAGCATAGGAATGCAGAAATCAAAACTTTTTATATGGGTGATTTTGTAGTACTTAATGCTGATATAAAGGCATTTAGGGATAGCACAAACATTGCACTAAATTGTTGGTTCTAATATAACATTTTTATAAAAGTAGTGTAGGAATAAGGGGTACTTTTTACGGTGGTTTTGGTGTAAAGTGACTTAACCCCTTGTGGCTGTCTGTCCCCACTTTAGAAACAATACGCTTTAAATGTTGATATAACGGCATTCTTGTATGTCAGAGTAGATTTTATAAATGTTTTTATATCAATGTTTGTGGCATAACCTCCTTACCCTAAAATTGAACATTTTTACAAGATAACGATATGTGCGCGCGCTCCTAGATATGAAAGTGGGACGGGAATTTGTATGGCATAGTTAAATAAAAAATACTGGAGTTTCAAGTGAAATCTTTAAAAATAATTGAACGTATTGCTACTTTAAATAACTTTAGAATAGGTAAAATGGATGAAGAACGTCAAAATAGCGAATACGAGGGTATGACATTTCTTCTAGATGACAACAGTGTGCGTAGTCGTCTAGCAAAAAAGACTCCCACGAAAAAAGGTTACTTTGTTGTAGCATGGGAAAAAGATGATTTTAATAAAAATAAGCCTTTTGATTATGAGAATAGTCCAGAATTATTAATCATTATCATTGTTGATCAACCCAAAAGAGGATTATTTATTTTTCCAAAGGAACTGCTCGTATACTGAAAATCCGGACCGCTTTATTTCTAGGGCATAATCCGAGATAATCAAGTATAGGAGTTTTTTTATATTATGAAAGCTAAGCGATACTCAACAGAATTTAAGTCATCAATTGTCACCTTGTATAATGAGGGACGTTCTGCTAATTCTCTAGCCAATGAATACCATTTGGCTGTACAAACCGTCACGGGTTGGGTGAAGAAAGCCCAAATCATTGGGACGGACGTTACCGGTAAGCCAGTGACTCGCGCCCAATTTAATGCAATGCAGAAAGAAGTCGCAAGACTCAAAGAAGAAAACGAAATTTTAAAAATTGCGGCCGTTTTGCTGGGCGAACATCGCAAGTAACACGTAAGACCCATTTTCCTATTGTTCAATCATTGCTAAAACAGCATTTTAAACTCATGATGGTGCTTCGCCTACTCAAAATACCCAAAAGCACCTACTTTGATTGGGTTCACTATACTGAGAGCCAACGACAACGAGAAGACACGATCTTAAAAGCTTTGTTGCGTGAAATTTGGCAAAATAACTATAAAGCTTATGGCGCGCCACGTCTGCGATTAGCATTAGCTGATCTGAATTTGCATCATGGAACCAACCGAGTTCGTCGTTTAATGCGAGAAGCTGGCATATACTCTGTCATGAGTCGTCGATTTAACAAACCAACGACAACTGTTGATTATCGTCAACGTCCCAACTTAATCAGGCATTTACCCGAAGCCAACGCTTGGAGCATGGACATCACTTATTTAAAGTTGAGTAATGGTCAGTGGGTCTATTTAGCGTCAGTTTTAGATTTACAAACGCGTAAGATATTAGCCCATCAAATCAGTGCCACGATGGATACCAAATTGGTAGTTACAACACTACAAAGATCGCTGTCAACTGATAAAAAACCAAATTATTTACACACTGATATGGGCAGTCAGTTCACTAGTTTTGGCTTTGAAAATTTGTTAAAGCGACATAAAATTGATCATTCGTATTCAAAACTAGGACATCCATATGATAATGCCAAAATTGAAAGTTTTCACTCCCTATTAAAGCGTGAAATGATTTATCAATTCCGGTTTCCATCGATTGCACATCTAATTTTAGATGTGTCCAAGTATATTCATTGGTTCAACAACGAAAGAATCAGTCTTGCCAATCAAAAAATAAAAGTTGCCTAATCAGTTCAGCCCTAGATAAAAAATATTCCGAATTATTGACTTATGAGCAAACTGTTGGTAACGCGTAAGATATTGAATAGTGGTACAAATACCGGAAAAATGGCGTTTAGAGTCTATCCAACATGGGAAACCGGCTTGAATAATACGGCAATCAAAACGCAACAATGGCAACAAACTTATTTTATAGATATATCTACTGAAATAAATCTAGACAAAATTAGTAGATTTTTAAATCCTCAATAATCATATTATTAATAGCGTGTCCGGATAACAAGAATTAGACGAGGCATAAAAAGGGTCGGTGAAATACAGATACCTGACGTAGCAAATTGCGACATCAGCTTAAACTAAATACATATGTTATTGAGTTTCATATGATAGTGTATATCTTGCTAACAAAACACAAGTGTAGGTAAACCTATGGTTGTTCATATTGAATCGTAATACATTTAACAAGTTTTATCCCCGAACACGTCTGCATAGTATATTTGCTGATATGAAACATACGCTGGGTTAAGTATAGGGCTTAGTGTATAATTGAGTACATTTTTATACTAAAGCAATTAATAATGCTTAAATTGGCTTTCACAGCGTTAAAAAAACCATGATTTAAAGTAAATAAAAATCGTGGTTTTTTGTTTACTTTAGTGTTGATACCAGTGTTAAAGATTTTTGTGAATACCAACTTAAAACGTTACAGGGATTATCGATGAAAATAAATGTTGTTTATCTTAGTGGTTTGACTGGTTATTAGAAAATATTAACCACGTATACCAATAAGCCATTAAAATAATTTGTTAATTATATACTAGCAAGGTGGTTTGATTATTCTATCATCATACAATTTATTTAAGGAGGACACAATAAAATATGGTAGAAACCATTAAAATAATGGCTATAGCAGCTCCTGTGGCCTATTTACTCCATTGTTTAGAAGAATTTATAGTACCTGGCGGATTTGTGACTTGGTATCATCATTTTAGACCGGCGTTGAACAAACAATCATCAGGGTATTATTGGTGTGTTAATATAATTGCATTTATCATTGTTGCTGTCACAGGATTTTATGCCTATTTCACAAATAACAATAATTCAGGATTAATTATCTCTAGTAGTTTTTTAGCTTCTAATGCTTTATTTACACATGTTTTTGGTGCAATTAAGACACATAAATATTCACCGGGTATGTTTACAGGTGTATGTCTGTACATCCCTATATGCATTATTTGCTACGTAGTAGCATTTTCTAGCCATTTGATTAACGACAATATGCTGGTTATATATATAATAATAGGCCCGTTTTATGAACTGTGGAACTATAGTAAGTATAAAAGATTAGTCAGAGTTAAATAAGTAGCGGATCATTTGGTATACAAGTTACCAATGAAAGTTGCCGTAAGTATCTTTAAATAACTTCATCCCCATTGTGTGAGTACCTGCCTCTAACTATGTTTACTTGTATTTAACTCATGCTAGGCAAGATATAGTTTTTAGTGTGTAAGGTGCATTTTACTCCAGATAACTGACAATGTTTAGAATGGTTATCACGACGTTACAATGGATACAATAAAACCACGATCTGTATTTAATATTGATCGTGGTTTTATTGTTTTGAAAATTCACTCAGCAAAATTAGTTTAAAATAAGTACTGAGATTGATAAGTATGTGGCGAACAATAGCCATAATAAGTAAGGAACCAATAGTAATTTAATACGTCGTTTATCCACAAATATAATGGCAATAACTAAAAGGTCCATGATGACAATCATTATTGTAGCTAACAGAAAATTTGAAAGTGAAAAGAATACAACCGTCCAAAATATATTTAATGCTAATTGAACATACATATAGGTATAGAGTGCATGTCGATTATTTTTCACAAGATTTAGGTTAGCGCAATAAATGCCTAGCAAGATATAGAGTAGTACCCACGCAGGACCAAAAAGCCATTTTGGAGGTGCTAGTGGTGGTAAATTAAACGTACCATATATGTCGCCAATTGATACGCCACGAATCCATTCCACACTAAATGATGATAATGTGCCAAGAATTAAAATAACTACGATAAAAGCTATGGTTTTGACAGAATTTTTCTTCACGTTAAAACTCCTTTTTTCTGTTTGAGTTCATCAATATATTACAAACTATAGATTACTAAAAATAATCTCAAAGTTGCTTGTTTATTGCTTCAGTATGGTGCGGTTTGTCCCAATATATACCTTTTGCATATTTGGGCATCGACTAGAGTTTATCTCCAACCATAGTTTGGATATAGGGTATCACACAGCAGATTGCTCGCTAATTATCCGGGTGACTATTTCAAGTGCTTTTTCTGATTCTGGTATTGGAAAGGCAATAAATACATGATCCATTTTTGGAAAAATATAATAATTGACATTCTTGTTTGATTTGTGTGATAACCTTTTGACATCAGCGTAGAGAATATCATGGCTACCGGAGAAAATATAAACAGGTGGGAATTTAGAAAAATCAGCGTTTATCGGGCTGATTAAAGGTGAGTTTGTGTTGAAAGTCCCACTATAAACATCCCCTTGATAAGCTAGAGCTTCAATATTTAACAATGGGTCTTTTGGTTGAATAGATTTCATATCCGGGTTTGAGTTGCTGATATCTAACCAAGGTGAAAATAAAATCACTTTACTAGGTTTGTCTATTTTTTCATTCTCCAATAATTGTAATAGAGAGAGACAAAGTCCGCCACCGGCAGAATCACCCATTAAAGTTAATGCCGAAGACATAAGATGAAACTTTTTTACGGCCGTTTTGTAATTATTTAAGATGTATGGGAAGACATCATCAGCGGTATATCGTGGAGATTTTGGATAAATAGGTATGATAATCCTTGCTTGATTCTGATTAGCTATATTCTGTAACATTCTGAAATGTAAAAAGAAAGGTTGCCACCAATAAGCACCACCATGAAGATAATAAATTGTTTTAGAAAACTTTTCATTTCGTGGTAAGAGTTCGAAGGTAGGCCCATCCAGACCGTTTATATTATGAATGTTGAACTGCTTTTTAACATTTTTTGGAAGTTGATAAGGTGTTTCACTATCAATCATGGCTTTGTCAAAATTGTTCTTTTTTCTTTCATCCTTCACCAAAGGTAGGGAATGAATTATTTTTTCAAACAATACGGATTGCCAACTTCTTTTGTTATTAAGTGAGACTATAGAAATCATAATTTTTTAATTCTCCTTGAAATTGTGTTTTACTATTTGCAATTAAATTTTTTATGAAACCATGCATAGCAATTCTCCTGACAAGTTTAATGCTAGCAAACACTAAAAAGTCAAAGTAGTTATTAGAGTAATATTAAATAAATGTTAATAACTAGACAATAAAAAGAAGCACACAATAAAACCACGTCCTATGTTAAATATAGAGCGTGGTTTTTAAATTATATACTTTGTATCTCCCTGATTCTTAAGGATAGTGTCGTATTGTTTACTTGTCATATCAGCATTTTTTGTTTGTCAATATTCATTACGTGACTAAGTAAAAGAGACTTATTAATTAATTGATCAATATGCTCAATTTTGTTGCTATAAGTACTCCCTCCAGTGCATATCTTCAAAAATCTTAGTTCGTTTTGCATGTTGTTTCTGTCATAATAATTTCTCAAAGTTAGTTGTAATGCATTGATCAAAAACGTGAATGCTTGGAAAGTATGTACGCACTCAATGAGTGCATTTATGTAATCTAGAGCCATGGATGTACTATAAAATATAAGCCCGTTAGTACAAATAGACTACTTTGCCAAGTTAATTTGCCGTCTTTCTTTATATCTGGAATAGCAGAAATAATTGTTAGAATACCAATAAATAATGATCCAATTTTAGTATAAAGTCGCTTACCTGTTATTATAGTTGCTGTTATTAATGCAATTAGTATAGATAAGCTGACTAATGTACTTAAAATCATCCATGTTTTTTGTTTCATGTTTTGTCCCTAATTCAACTATGCTTTTAACGTGGGTCTGCATGTAGTAGGTACGCACTTTTTGGGTACTTATTTAGCAAATTTACACGTTAGATATTTTGTGCCACTAAAAATAGTTAGCAAAGTAAATAAAAATGCCATTGACCCATTTGCTGAAGTTTCATTTTTGGATATGGTTAGAGAAAAACTAAAGTCAAGCCCGTTTTGGCAGACTGTATACATTGTTAGTAAAGCAAGTAGCAATGTAATGCTTAACCAGAGTGTAGTTCGTTTCATTATGATAATGCTCCCAATTTATTCTGCAGTATATAAGCAGTCTGTGAATACTTTTTATTTAGAGGTACTTAATCGTTAATTTCAATGTCTGGGCGACGTTTAATGACGATTTTTTTGTCCAAAGTAATGGATACACCTTGGTCAAAGATACCGCTAGATTCTACTGTAACTTCATTTTCGCTAACTTTTAACACTATAAATGAAATTATCAGAACTATCTTCAATGGCTATATTGCCTTGGTCATTATCCATAATGATTGTGTTTTCAGGTGTGATTAGTTGCCAACCATAGGCAACTATTTGCGCTTTTAATTTTTGTGTATTTTTGTCATATTTCATCCCCAATAATGCTTTTAACGTGGTTCTGCACGTAATATGTGCGCACCTTTTGAGTGCGTTTTTATTTCTATGAAATAGCTAGATAGATGGTTGCCAGTGCAATTAGGGGACTACTATATTAATAGTGGTCATACTAATGCAAATGTTAAGTTATAGTATGGCTACTAGGTCTAAAGATATAAGTACTGTTTTCTTAGTTATTTTCATATTCCCTCTTCTAAGGAATAAACAACTCACGCATCAATATAAGGGCCGTCATGTTGGCTTATTTTTGAGTAAGCAGTGACGTGTCGCGTTTTTTATTCATAGAAAAAATATGTCAAAATGCTAATGAAACTGGTCACTAACATCACTATTCCTGCTATTTTATATTTTTTATTGTTCTTATCTTTAGCAATGCCGAAAAAGCATAACCCACTACTAGCTAAAGTAAAAGCCGTTAATAAATCCATGAAGTTCCCCCAAGTCATATATTCTTCAAAATGATAATTTTAAGACACATGGGAATGTCTAAAATATGGCATCAACATTTTATTGTGAACTATCATAACGGAATAAGAGAATACAGATGTTTTATACTGTACTTCGATAATTTCATGCCCATCTGCCTCTAAACCAGCTAAAACAGTATTTATTTTTTCGTAAGTCTTTTACTTAATCAGTTGCTCTCGATAATTTTTGTTTTCATACAATATGAATTGAAATTGAAATAATCTACTTTGGCATATCTATTTTGTTCATTTCGTGTTGTTTTTTTAATTTTTATTCTTCTGGTTCCGTAATGTTTTGTATTAAACGTTTATCAAAATATTTAAAAAAGACTTCATATTTTGAAATAATTTATTGATATAAACCATCATACCAGACAAAGAAGACCGTTTAAAGCAAATATATGCTGAATATAGTCTCTCATGAAAAAATGAAATGTGACTGTACAGATGATTAACATTTTCTTGACTAACAACTTATTTTACGGTAACATTAAAACAATCTTAGAGGATTAAGCAAGCGCACGTTCAGAGAGTTGATGTTTAGTGGAAATCAATCGTGTTAATGCCCAAGGTTGCTGAGAACTATAATTATATTAAATAAAATAAGCGGTCGTCTTAGACGACAAATTAGGTGGTACCACGGTAAAAAATCGTCCTAATCTCTGTAATTTGAGATTAGAACGATTTTTTCGTGCTATGACCTAAAAGAAAGGAATAAATATGCGTGATATTGATATGTCAACAAAGTATGATCCAACTTCTGTTGAAGCTGGTCGTTATGACAACTGGCAAAGCAAAAAGTTATTTGCACCAGAATCAAACAAAGAAATTCAAGGTAATGAACCAGAACCTTATTCTATTGTCATCCCACCTCCTAACGTTACAGGAAAACTTCATTTAGGGCATGCATGGGATACGACATTACAAGACATGATCATTCGCCAAAAGAGAATGCAAGGATTTGATACCCTATGGTTACCTGGAATGGATCACGCTGGTATTGCAACGCAGGCAAAAGTTGAACAAAGATTACGTGGTGAAGGTGTTTCACGTTACGATTTGGGTCGTGAAAAATTTGTTGAACAAGTATGGGACTGGAAAAACGAGTATGCTACTACTATCAAGCAACAATGGGGTAAGATGGGGTTGTCACTTGACTTTGACCGCGAACGCTTTACGCTTGATGAAGGTCTGAATAAGGCTGTTAACAAGGTATTTATTGATCTATACAATAAAGGATTAATTTACCGTGGGGAGTATATCATTAACTGGGACCCACAGGCAAGAACTGCTTTATCTGACATTGAAGTTATTTACCAAGATGATGAGGGCGCATTCTATCATGTTAAGTATCCATTTACAGATGGAACAACATTCGATGGAAAAGACTACATTGAAATTGCAACAACTCGTCCAGAGACAATGTTTGGGGATGTTGCTGTGGCGGTTCATCCTAGCGATGAACGTTACAAAGACTTAATTGGTAAAAAGGTTTTGGTGCCATTAGTTGGTCGTGAAATTCCAATTATAGCGGACGAATATGTAGAGAAAGATTTTGGTACTGGTATGGTGAAAATCACACCAGCCCATGATCCAAATGACTTCCAAGTAGGTAATCGCCACGATTTGGAGCGCATCAACACGATGACTGAAGATGGGCACTTGAATGAGTTTGCTGGTAAATACAATGGTATGGATCGTTTCGAGGCTCGTAAAGCAATTGCCGCTGACCTTGAGGCTGACGATTACATGCTAAAAGTGGACCCACTTGTTCATTCTGTTGGTCATTCCGAACGTACGGGTGTACAAGTTGAATCACGTCTATCAACCCAATGGTTTGTTAAAATGGAGCCATTGGCTGAACAAATTTTAGCCATGCAAAAAAATGACGACGAAAAGGTTGAATTCGTACCAGCACGTTTTGAAGATACATTTTCACGCTGGATGGAAAACATTCGCGACTGGGTTATTTCACGGCAATTATGGTGGGGCCATCAAATTCCTGCTTGGTACAAAAACAAAGGAACAGATCAAGAAGAATTATATGTTGGCACTGAAGCACCAGCAGGGGATGGTTGGGAACGTGATCCGGACGTTTTGGATACATGGTTCTCATCTGCCTTATGGCCATTTTCAACAATGGGCTGGCCAGAAAATCTAGACGGTGACTTCGCCCGTTATTATCCAACAAATACATTAGTAACTGGCTATGATATCATTTTCTTCTGGGTTGCACGGATGATGTTCCAGGGGAAAGAATTTACTGGACAGCGACCTTTTAAAAATGTCTTGATTCATGGATTAATTCGTGATGGTGAAGGGCGTAAAATGTCGAAATCATTGGGTAATGGTGTTGACCCGATGGATGTTATTGAAAAATATGGTGCTGATGCATTACGCTGGTTCTTGGTAACAGGATCAACTCCAGGACAAGATTTACGATTTACTTACGAAAAGATGGATTCGGCTTGGAACTTCATTAACAAAATTTGGAATGCGTCACGTTATGTTATTATGAATCTGGATGAAGATACACCATCTACGTTACCAGATATGAGTCAATTAACATTGGCTGATCAATGGATTTTGTCACGCTTGAATACAGTGGTTACGAATGTAACACGTAATTTTGACAAATTTGAGTTTGGTGAAGCAGGACGTGAGTTGTACAACTTCATTTGGTCTGACTTTGCCGATTGGTATATCGAAATGACCAAAGAAACTTTGAATGGGGATCAAGATAAGGCACCAGTTCAGCAGACATTGGCCTACGTGTTGGATCAGACATTACGTCTATTACAACCAATCATGCCATTTGTTACTGAAGCCATTTGGCAAGAGATGCCAGCTCAAAATGGCAATGAAGCCGATTTTGCTATTGTAAAATATCCGGTCGTGCATGAAGAGTTAAACAATCCTGACGCAGAACAAGCATTCAAATCGTTGCAGGATTTGATTGTAGCTGTTCGTAATATCCGAGCAGAAGCAAATGCACCAATGTCTACACCGATTGACTTAATGATTCAAACCACGGATGATAGTTTGAAGCATATTTTTGAGGCGAATGCTGACTATATTAATCGTTTTGCTCATCCTAAAACGTTAACAATCAGTGATGATGTGCAAGCTCCTGATTTGGCGATGTCACAAGTAATTTCAGGTGCTGAAATTTATGTTCCACTGGCTGAACTAATTGACATTGATGAAGAAATAACACGCTTACAAACTGAAGTGAAAAAATTTGCTGGGGAAGTAAAACGAGCTGAAGGGAAACTAGGAAATGAAAAGTTCGTTTCTGGGGCCCCTGAGGCGGTTGTTGCTGCGGAAAAAGAAAAATTGGCTGATTGGCAAGCCAAACTTAACGCAACAGAAGAAAGATTACAGACATTAAAAGCAAATCAATAGAGATTATAAAATCACTCTTAACAGGGTGATTTTATTTATCATTTGACAAGGTAATGAGCCATAGTTTTGTATGGTAAAAAAGTCAAGTAGTGGACTTTTTTCTTAAATTCGATACAATAGTTAGAGTATAAAATAGCGTGTAATATATGACAGTATGCAATTTTTTTAAGGAGAGTTACAATGTCCGGAAGTAAAATACTCGCAAGTGCACATTATGTACCTAGAGACATCGTGACTAATAATGATTTAGCAAAAATCATAGATACCAGTGACGAGTGGATTCAGGCTCATACTGGTATCAAAACGCGACATATATCATTGCAAGGTGAAAATACGAGTGATTTGGCGACACGTGCCGCGGAGTCAGTATTGAGCCAAACTGATATTAAACCAGAAGATATTGATTTAATTATTGTGACAACATTTACCCCAGATGGATTGGCACCGTCAACGGCAGCATTAGTACAGCGTAATTTACATGCTGAAAATGCTTGGGCCTATGATATTGTAACAGCTTGCTCAGGGTTTGTTTTTGGGTTAAGCACAGCTGATAAGTTTATTAAATCTGGTCAATATAAAAATGCATTAGTCATTTCTGCGGAAGTCAACTCCAAAATGATGGACTTCAAGGATCGCACCAGTACTGTCTTTTTTGGAGACGGTGCAGGAGCAGTTTTGATGACAGCTGATGATGCAGGTATTGTGAAAGCTGAAAAGATGCATACAATTGGGAATGCTGATGTGGTACATTCAGGACGAATAGCACCATTGACAAGTCTATCTGTGGATAACTATCCCAAAATAGATGCTTTTTCACAACAAGGACGTAATGTATTTGATGAAGTAACAACTATTGTTCCAAATCATATCCGCAATTTTTTGAGCGAACATAATTTATCGACTAGTGATATTGATTACTTTATACCCCATCAAGCAAATTTACGTTTGATCGAGCATATTGCAAATGATCTCGGCGAATCAATGACAAAGTTTTCAACAAACGTTGTTACGAATGGTAACACATCATCTGCTGGGATCGCTATTGGACTAGATGAATTAAATAAGTCTGTTAGTTTAAAAGGAAAACGTGTGTTGCTAACTGGATTCGGTGCTGGCTTTACCTATGGCAGCATGCTTTTGCAATTTTAAAGAAAACCTTAAGGGGTTTAATTGAATTTAATAATATTGAAATGGTGAAAAATGCAAAATAAAGCGTACTTTTTCACCATTTTTATGTGGAATGAGTTCATTTTTAAATAATTAAAAGGCCTTAAAGTACCTATATATCAACGTTTATTTAGGTATGACATATTACAGTAATATTGTCACAATATTGATATAGTCGCACAATACACACGTTACAACAAACGGATATACTAATTAATGTTATTAAGATTTGCTTAACAGTAAATCTAAAATTTAATTATTACAGGTTAATACAATTCATTCAGGAGTTACATAAGAATATGGGTAAATTTTTTAAGAAGACTTTATTGACTACTGCAGCTGGTGCTGCGGCCTTTGTTGGTGGACATGCAGCAGCTTCTGCTGATACAGTAGAAGTGCAATCAGGCGACACTTTGTCAAAAATTGCAGCAGCAAATAATACTACTGTTGATGCATTAGCTAAGGCTAATGGAATTAGCAACAAAGACTTGATTTTAGCAGGTTCATCACTAGAAATTAATGCAACACAAGAAGTTTCTGGTTTATCAGAAGACGGTACATCATATACAGTGCAATCAGGCGACACTTTGTCAAAGATTGCTGAAAAAACTGGTGTGGATGTTTCAGTATTGTCTTCATTAAATAGTTTGTCAAATACTGACCTTGTTTTGACTGGACAAGAATTGTCATTGAAGGCTTCAACTACTCAAGCAACCAGTTCAGCTGCTACAACTGTGACAGCAGCTTCTGCGCAATCTTCATCTGTTGACACAAGTAATTTGAAATACATTGCAGCAGCTGATACAGACAACAATAACTTTATGACGGTTGATGAATATAATACATATGTTGCAAATGGTGGCTCAACATCATCAGCGGCGTCAGAATCATCAGCTTCATCAGCAAGCGCATCATCAGCTACAGAAAATATTACATATGTTGCTGCGGCTGACACTAATAACGATGGCTACATGACAATGGCTGAGTATAATGCATACAAAGCTAATGGTGGTTCAACATCATCAGCAGCGCAAACCACTACGTCAACGGCTTCGTCTTCAGCAAGCACATCAAGTGCTTCATCATCAACTAGTGACAACATCACTTATGTTGCTGCGGCTGACACTAATAACGATGGCTACATGACAATGGCTGAGTACAATGCGTACAAAGCTAATGGTGGTTCAACGACTAGCGCATCGTCAGCTTCTTCGTCAACACAAACGACAACTACTAATACTACTGCCACTGCCACAACAACTAACGTTTCAACTGGTAGCACAACGGCAGATGCAACAATTAACGCATGGAATGCAAAGCGTGCAGAATTAGGATTATCACCTGTTACAATTTCTGCATCATTGACTGCACAAGCTCAAAGTCGCGCACAAGCAATTGGAACATCATCAAACTGGTTTAGTACACACATGTCTTCCGGTACTGCTGAAGTTGTTGCAAATGGATTTGGTGCTGGATCATCTGTTATTAATGCTTGGTACTATGAAACAGGCATGGTGAACGGTGGGCACACAGCATTTATTGTTAACCCTAACTTCACACAAGCAGGTGTCGGCTATTACAACGGTTGGATTGTTATTAACGCACAATAATATGCAAAATGATTATTTAAAATTAGCATTAGATAACTTAGGAAAAACATTCAACGACTACAATAGTGGTCGTTTTGTTGCTCAACAGCTTATGAGAGCGCAAGTACCATTACCCGAAGGATCACATTGGGATTCTTCACCAGCGCACCTCATTAAACAAATGCATCATTTATTGGGTGTTTTACAAGCGACACCAGGAGATTTGCTATTTTGGGGCACACAGAATGCACCATATGAAGTGGGTATTTATGTCGGTGGGAACCACTTTATTGCTGTAAATAACGGGGATCATGTGGCAAAAATTCAAACGTTATCAAGAAACTGGTATCCATGTATTGCTGGTTCTGTACTTTGACACACAATTGTCATTTAGATGTTTATTTTGTTACAAAAGAAACCTCTTTGATATATTGACAACAAAGTGCAAAGTATAGAAAATATCCATGACATAGCGGATTGCTATACTAGGAATTGTCGAGAAGACGGAAAAGAATTTAAATTAAAATATATTACTGAATATGAGTCCCTATATAGGAGTTTGACTATTATGAAAAAATCTACTATTGCTAAATCTGTCGTTACAGCTGCCGGTGCTTTTGCCGTTGCTGGTGCTGCTCAAGTTTCTGCTAACACTGTATCAGTTAAATCTGGTGACACACTTTACAAGATTGCAGCAGCAAACGGTACAACTGTTGACGCTTTGGTTAAAGCTAATAACATTTCAAATGCTAATTTGATTTTTGTTGGACAACAGCTACAAACAACATCTTCATCATCAACTACACAAAGTTCAACATCAGAGAGCTCAACTACAACAACAACGTCATCATCTACTGGTTCATACACTGTTAAGTCAGGTGATACATTAAACAAGATCGCAGCAGCGAATGGTACAACGGTAGCTAACTTAGTAGCTGCTAATAACATTTCAAATGCTAACTTGATTACTGTTGGTCAAACATTGAAGTTATCAGCTTCATCAACTTCAAGCTCAACAACAACACAATCATCAACTACGACAACTCAAACAACATCAAATGACACAGCAACTGACTCAAATGGTTCATACACTGTTAAGTCAGGTGATACATTAAACAAGATTGCGGCAGCGAATGGTACAACGGTAGCTAACTTAGTAGCCGCGAATAACATTTCAAATGCCAATGTGATTACTGTTGGTCAAACTTTAAAGTTGTCAGCATCATCTGCTTCAACTTCAAGTTCATCAACTGCAACAACATCACAGTCTTCAACAACACAATCATCAAGTTCTACACAATCATCATCAACGTCTGATAATACTGCTTCAACAGCAACTACAAGTAATACAAACAACAGTTCTTCAACTGCAACAACAGCTGATGCTACTATTAATGCTTGGAATGCAAAGCGTGCTACTCTTGGTTTGTCACCAATTAAAATTTCAGCTTCATTGACAGCACAAGCTCAAAGCCGTGCACAAGCTCTTGCAACATCATCTAACTGGTTTGGTTTGCATGAATCATCATCAACTCCTGAAGTTGTTGCGAATGGTTTTGCTGCAGGTGCAACTGTTATTAATGCTTGGTACTATGAAACAGGTATGGTTAACGGTGGTCACACTGAATTTATTGTTAACTCTAGCTTCACCGAAGCTGGTGTAGGTTATTATGACGGATGGATCGTCATTGACGCACATTAATAACACCAAAAAGTGGATAGTTGCTATCCACTTTTTTTGTGTTCTCATGTATAGTAGAGTGCAGAGGTATAAAAAAATGTTGTACAAATTTACTGAATTAACAAAAGAAGAATATACAGAATTTGAAAAGCAGAGTTCTGTGGGTACCTTTTTACAATCAGGTGAACAAGCTGAATTATTACAAAAACGAGGCTATAAAATATGGTTGTTAGGGGTCAAAGCTGACGACAAGGTAGTGGCTGCAGCATTGGTCATGCGTGAAAAAGTACATATGGGATATATCTTTTCAATTGATCGTGGACCATTATTGGATTTTGAAAATCATGAATTATTGGCTTTTTTCATGTCCAACTTCGTAAAGTTTTCACGCGAGAACAAAGGGCTTTACATTGAAGTAAGACCGAATGTGACTTTGAAAATGACGAATAACCATGGCGAGCTTTTAGGTGAAGAGAATACGGTATTTATCGAAGAGATGAAAAAGCTTGGGTTTACCCATTTGCCATTTGTAGATGGTTTCACTACAGCTGGTTCTCCAGAATGGGAGTACATCAAAGACTTATCAGAATTAACCGATGAGAAATCTGTTCGTGCCTCGTATAATAAAAAGGCTCAGTATTATTTGAAAAAGAATGCTCAGTTCGGTATTCGTTTACGTCAATTAACACGAGATGACTTGCCAGACTTTAAGGAATTAACACAAAAAACTGCCGATAGGTTACATTATAAAGATAAAAACTTGAATTTTTATCAAACAGTGTACGATGTGTATGGCGATGACGCAACATTTGTCTTTGCTGAACTAAATTTTGACAATTATATTAAGGAAGAGAATGAAAAAATCTCTGAATTAGATGCCAAACTTGCCAAGATTAACCAGAAAATCGAAAAATATCCGGCGAATGATAAATTTAAGCGTCAGTATGCTGAATTTGATGATCAAAAAAATCAACATAGCAAGCGCATACTAAAAGCGAAACAACAGAAGGAAGCAGCTGGTAAATCAACAGTCGTCGTCGCCGGAGCGTTATTTATACAGCAACCTCAAGAAATGAATTATCTGTATTCAGGCACTTATGAAGAGTATATGGACTATTATGGCCCTTATCAAATACAAGACGTTATGATTAACAAGGCAGTTCAGGCAGGGCTCAAGCGTTATAATTTCTACGGCATTGCTGGAAAGTTTGATGGTAGTGATGGTGTCTTAGGATTCAAAACGACTTTTGAGGGACAAGCACGTCAATTAGTAGGAAACTTCATGATGCCTGTTAATCCGTTTAAATACCGAGTATATCGGTTACTCAAGAAAATGATGGGCCGTGCTTAAAATGAGCTTTTTTAGCGAGTAAAACCCTTTTTGTGGTATGGTATATAAGGTAATTATTAAATTGGCGGTACACAATACTTATGAAACATAATCCATATCTAGAAGAGCGAGATAATAAAAATGACGCACGTGCTAACTTACCAACACGTCTGCGAATTTTGTTGTTTATTTCGTTTATACTCATGGTTGCCCTAGTTGTACAATTAGGGTTTTTAACGATTAAACAAGGAGCCAATTATTTGGCTGAGGTCAACCGAAGTGAAGAGACCGTTGAAAAAGGAAATACACCACGAGGTTTGGTTTACGACTCGACCGGACGTGTTCTGGCTGGAAACAAGGCGCAAACCGCGATTACATTTACGCGCGGTACCAATATTACTTCTAGCACAATGCGGAGTACTGCCATTAAACTTGGAAAATATTTGACAGTTGATACAACCCGCCTAAGTGATCGCTCTAAAGCCGACTTTTATTTGGCTAATGCAACTAATGCGGCTAAGGTGCAAAAGCGTGTTGTTAAAGAACACAAAAGTGGCAGTAGCCTGACGACATCAGAAATTAATAGCTTGTCGGTGAGTTATGTAGAAAAGCATAATTTACTTTCAAAAGTTAGTGATAATGATGCAATGATATTTCAGCGGATGAGTGGTGCTTATTCATTGTCAACGACTTTCATTAAAGAAGACGATGTGACAGAAACAGAATTAGCGGAGATTGGTGAGCGTTTAAGCCAATTCCCTGGTATTAAGATAGGTACAAGCTGGGCAAGACAATATCCTGAAGGAAACGATTTTAAGGCTTTGATTGGTACAGTAACTAGTGAAGACAACGGCTTACCTGATGATAGGTTACACACGCTTTTAGCACAGGGATATTCACAAAACGAATCAGTTGGTAGTTCTAATTTGGAATCTAGCTATGAATCCTTATTGAAGGGATCAGCATCACAGACTGTAGTTACAACTGCTTCTGATGGTACGGTAAAATCATCTTCTGTAAAATATAAAGGTCAGTCTGGAGATAGTCTTAAATTAACCATTAATGCTGATTATCAAAAAGAAGTTCAAAAAATATTAGAAGATAATTTGCCCACGGGCGACGTTCAAGGGGCTTATGCCACAGTCATGAATCCTTATACTGGTGGTATTTATGCTATGGCTGGTGTCGATAGAGATTATTCAACTGGTACTAAAACAGCTGATCCACTTGGAAATATTAATCATGCGATTGTTATGGGATCTGTTGTTAAGCCGGCAGTTCTCGCTACAGCATTCCAAAAAGGTGTTATTACACCTACAAGTTCTACATTATTAGATCAGGCTATTAAAATTGCTGGTACACCAACAATTACTTCTTACTGGAACAAGTCAGGAAATCCAGTTGCAGTTGACGCAGAAACAGCTTTGGAACGTTCTTCAAACACATATTTTGTTCAGTTAGGTATGAAAATCGGTGGACAAACTTATAGCTCCGGTTCAGCATTAGCATTGAACTCAGATGCTTTCCAGACATTGCGTAATGGATTGGGACAATTTGGGTTAGGTACCAAAACAGGTATTGATATCAGTGGTGAAACTGCTGGTTACCGTGGTGAAACGACAGGTTCGAATATAGGTAAATATTTATATGAATCATTTGGTCAGTATGATACTTATACTACACTGCAACTTGCACGATATGTTTCTACTATCGCTAACGGGGGATATTTGATTCAGCCTCATCTAGTAAGTTCGATATTACAAAGTTCTTCGAATAGTAGTAAGAAACGAACTGTATGGACAGCAACACCAAATATACAAGGGCAAGTACAGTTAGATTCTGATGAATGGAAAGTCATTCATGAGGGAATGAAGCGTGTTGCAAACGGATCTGATACATATAACACTGGTGGTACAGATATTCATAATCTTGAACCACATGTATATGCTAAGACAGGAACTGCTGAAACAACGACTAATGGGCACACTACTTATACCGAGTCCATTGTTGCTTACGTACCGGGACAACCGATGGTCATGGCTATGGCTATCCCAGGTATGAATAATTATTTAGATGGTACCAATGGTAAAATTGCGGCAAAAATAATTAATGCTTATTGGAAGTATGTTCAAAGTAAACCATAACTTTATAAAAAAGACAGTAATCATGATTACTGTCTTTTTTATTCTTACCTATTTTGCTATATTTCTAAATAGATGTTATAATCTATTTAGAAATATAGCGAAATAGGTAAAGGAAAGAAAGAATGAGTTTACAAAATACACTGAAAGCGATTTCGAATCCTGTCAGGCGCGATATTCTTACACTACTGAAAGAAGGGCCTCAGTCAGCGGGAAACATTGCGGATCATTTTGAATTGAGTAAAGCAACAATATCATCACATTTAGCCCAATTAAAACAAGCTGATTTGATAAGAGAAGATAAATATAAAAATTTTATTTATTATGAATTAAATTTATCTGTGTTTGAAGAAGCTACATTATGGTTGAAAGGATTTACTAATGAAAAATAAAAAAAGCTTTTTACCACTAATTATTACCTTGTTACCCATTTTTTACGGGCTAATATTGTGGACGAAGTTGCCAGTTGAGCTTCCAATCCATTTTAATATTAACGGAGAAGTGGATAGATATGCTAATAAAGTATGGATTATCATTATTTGGCCAATAATAGCAACGCTCTTGCACCTGTTTCTAATTATTTATCGTACGAAAATAGTTGCTCGTAGTCAAAATAATAAAATGCATACAATTATTAGTTGGTCTATTCCATTAGGCACCAACATCTTATTATCTTATATATTTGCTTATGGATTAGGTAGTCACATCAATATAACTAGTATATTGTTGCCGACTATTGGTATTTTATTTATAGCATTAGGCAACTACATGCCCAAAACACAGCGAAATCGGTTTGTCGGGATACGAATACCAACCGCTCTGAATAATGATGTAAATTGGTTTAAGACGCAACGTATTGGTGGTCTGATGTTTGTTGTTGGCGGGTTTATGATGATTGGTGGTGGTTTTTTGGGAATGATTTCTGAATTTTGGACTATAGCATCAATGATTGTGGCCTTAGTATTAATTACTGTCATACCGATTATTTATTTGATTAGATCAAGCCATAAAGCTTAACTTGAGTCGGCATAATAGTGTTTTTCACACTTGTTTAAACAGAAGAAGTAAATAAGAAACTAAAATATTTAACGGAAAAGATTGAAAAAGAACATGACTATTGTATACTAGATTACAACTAGTCAAAAGTAGTGTACTAATTTAACTATTTTTAAAAGGGTTGCATATTAAACGACATAGTAAATTCAAAAGAGGGAGAAAAAGTATGTCATTTTTAGAATTAAAAGATATTCATAAATCCTATTTTTTAGGAAAAGATGAATTTCCAGTTTTGAAGGGGATCAACTTATCATTTGATAAAGGTGAATTTGTTTCCATTTTAGGTGAATCAGGTGGTGGAAAATCCACTCTAATGAATATCATTGGCGGTCTTGACAGGAATTTTTCAGGTGATGTGCTTGTTAATGGAAATCGTTTGGACCATAAGCAAGAAAAGAAGTTAGATGTATATCGTCGTGAAACAATTGGCTATATCTTCCAAAGCTTCAATTTGATTAATTATCAAACAAACTTGGAAAACGTTGAGACTAGTTTAAATATGACTACTTTGTCAGCGGCACAGCGGAAGCAACGTGCAACTGAATTATTGGATAAAGTTGGCCTAAGTGAGCATATTCATAAATATCCTTCACAACTTTCAGGTGGTCAAAAGCAACGTGTGGCCATTGCTCGAGCGTTGGCAGCTGATCCAGATGTTATGATTGCCGACGAACCAACAGGTGCCTTAGATTCTGTTAACACTGCTGAAGTACTTGAATTACTTGAACAAATTGCCCAAGAAGGTAAGTTAGTTATTGTCGTGACACATTCACAAGCCGTGGCTGAGTATGGCACACGTATTTTACACATGGCAGACGGCAAAATTGATGAAGAGAAGAATTTAAAAGATAAATTTGAGGCGCCAGCAACGACTGACCGCTTAACTTCAAAGCCTTTATCAGCCTCGTCTGTCTGGGATATGGCATTTGATCATTTGAAGTATAAAAAACTACAGAATTTTTTGATCATACTTGGCTCTGCAATTGGCGTTTTCTCGGTAATTCTATTTCTTGGTTTAGGCAATGGGATTAAAGGATATATTAATGATCAAGTTAGCTCATTAGCTAATCCAAACTATCCAACAGTGGTTAGAAATACTTTAAGCGATAAAGATGCAACGAGCACGGAACGCGTACAGGCCACAGCACAGGCTGCCGCTACGGACTATTCATCTACTGTTTTTTCTGACAGTGTAATTAAAAAAATTGGTAATGTTAAAAACGTTTCTAAAACTTATCAAGGATATCAATTTGGCGGTGCTGTCTTTAAATATGGCAATACACAGTCTCAATCGGGAACTCAAGTTCAAACGTGGTCCCCTGTATACGCTAATAAGATAATTAAAGCAGGACATAAGCCATCTGGAGACAATGAAATTGTCATTGATAAAACATTTGCACAAAAAGCGAATAAAAATTGGAAATCTTTGATTGGTAAGAATATTTCATACACTTATGTTGCCTATAACAAAAATAACCAAGCGGTGCCTGTAACGTCAACGATGAAAATTGTTGGAATAACAGATGGCGGTCAAGCTGGTACTGTTTATGCGACAACATTCTCGGGTATGAAAAAAGACTTAGCTAATGTTAGTGCCGTAACAGAGGCTAATTATTTGACTTTGAAAATTAATGAAACAAATAATGTAAAGTCAGCAGTTAGTGCGGTAAATAAAATTAAAGATAATGGTCAACAAGCGGCTGTAGCGGTCTCAGTGGGTAGTGTATTGGACACAATAAATACAATTACTAGTCTGGCTTCTTATGTTTTGGCAGCCATTGCTGGAATTTCGCTAGTAGTGTCAGCAATTATGATCATTGTGACAACTTATATGTCTGTTTCAGAACGTACTAAGGAGATTGGTGTCTTACGTGCATTAGGTGCTCGTGCTAAAGATATCCGTGGATTGTTTACAAACGAGGCATTATTGATGGGAATCATATCTGCAGTGTTTGGTATTGCAACAGCTTATATTGCACAGTTTGTAATGAATTCGGCCTTATATGGATTGATTAAATTTAATATTGTACAGGTTTCACTAGGCAATGTTATTTTTGCGGTAATTATTTCACTCATCATTGCTTTGGTAGCATCATTTGTTCCTTCACGTCGTGCAGCTAATTTGAATACGATTGATGCTTTAGCGGCCGACTAGTTACTGAAAAAATCCACAGGTTCACCGTGGATTTTTTTATGAATCCAACAGATAAAATTTATCTTAAACATTTGAATTCGCACCCTCATAGGTTTTAATGGTATAATGTAAAATCAGGATATTTCTTGGGGTACAAAACAATGGATAATAACATGAGCCGAATGACTCGTCAAAATCAAGCACCGATGCCAAATCATAAGCAACCACGAAAGCCAAAAAAGCGCCACAAGAAGTGGCGTTGGATTGTCTCAATAATCGTTCTTTTAATGATAGTTGGTGGTATTGTGGCATCAATGGTATTGAGCAATATCAAAAAATCAGTTGACACGATGCATCGTAGTGCAAATATAACAAAAGCTCGCGATGTCAATCAAGTCTTAAAAGATGGAAAACCCTTTTCAATCTTAATATTAGGAACGGACACTGGTGCGCTGGCACGTGATCGTACAGGACTTACGGATTCAATGATGTTAATTACTGTTAATCCACAAGCCAAAACGACCACTATGGTTTCAATTCCTCGTGATATTATGGTTTCAATTATTGGTAGAGAAGATACTTTCCCACAAAAGTTAAATGCAGCATTTCCAATTGCAGGCGTTGGCGCTACCATGTCTACCCTACAAAATTATTTGAATGTGCCAATTGATTTCTATGCCTTGGTCAATATGGGCGGACTTGAAAAAGTTATTGATCAAGTGGGCGGTGTGAAAGTTACTTCACCATTAACTTTTACTTATCAACCTGAAAATGATAAAAAAGCGGTTTACAAATTCTATAAAAATCAAGAAAAATATGAATATGCCGCTGATGGTAAGAACTTTAAGACTTACACCACTATGGATGGCTATGCTGCTTTGTCCTTTTCACGGATGCGTTATGATGATCCGGAAGGCGATTATGGACGCCAAAAGCGCCAACGGTTAGTATTAAAAGCCTTATTGAAAAAGTCAGCGAGCGCTAAGACATTATTGAATGCTAAGTTTATGAAGTCAATTTCAAAAAATGCTGAAACAGATTTAACTTATAATAATATGACAAAAATTGCTTTGTCATATATGGCAGCTACTAAAAACCAAAAGTCAGATCATTTACAAGGCGTTGGTGACATGTATAATGGTGTGAGTTACCAAATGGTGAAAGCATCAGAAAAGCAACGTGTCACAAATCTATTACGTAAATCACTAAACTTGGGTAGTAAAACAACAGGCACACAGTTTGGTAGTTCGGTACCCGCACTATCTTATGGCGTTGCTGAATATAACTTAAATGTTATTGGTGAGACATTAGACGCGCAATAAAAAATACTTCCCTCATACTTGTTTGAGGGAAGTATTTTTTATTTGAATGATTCACGTGTTTTTGCTTTTGTAAAGGGGATTCCTTTGCGCCAAAGAAAGCCACGATAATAGCTTTCCATTGATATAATTTGTGTTAACGAGGTGAGTGGTAGTACCCATTTTAGCCAAACCATATCTGTCTTGAAAAAAGGGATAGACATCATGGCAGCAGTCACTAAATAAATTAAACAACGTCCCTTTAGTGATAGTTGCCGATTAAAAACAGCTTCGTCAACGTACTTTTGGTAATATTTATTGTTGTGTAGCCAACTATCTAGTTTTTTAGATGATTTAGACCACAAAATTGCGGTTAGGACATAAAATCCTGTTGTTGGCAAGCCGGGAATCCATATTGCAATGGTACCAATAGCAAAACTGAGCGCCCCAAGGGCAATTAATAGTATTTTCATATATATAGTGTACCATCACATGGTACAATTAAACTAATAAAATTGATTAGGATGTCTATATGAGCTATTTAGCAATCGTTGATCTTGGTAGTAATTCTGCCAGAATGGTAGTCGAAGAGCTGCATGATGATGGTACTCATACCGAGTTAATCCGCGAAAAAAGAGACACGCGTATTGCTCAAAATATGGGAGAAGAACTACTACTAAGAGAAACACCAATTTTGCGTACTATTGAGGCGCTAAAATATTTTCAATCTAAATATATCAATTTCCATCCGAAAGTCCGTGCGATTACAACGGCAGCAGTTCGCATGGCTAAAAATCAAACTGAATTTTTAAATCGTGTTGCACGAGAAACGGGGATTCAGTTTCAAGTTTTGACGGGTGACCAAGAAGCATATTATGATTATTTGGGTGTGGTCTCAACGTTAAATGTTACCGAGGGTGTGATTCTAGATACTGGTGGTGCTTCCGTTGAATTAATCGCTGTGGATAATCGACGTAGTAAGGAGGCTGTAAGCTTATCTTTTGGCGCAGTTACTTTATCAGAACAATATCACCTAGCTAATAATATCATGCCGGAAAATCTGGCTTCCGCAAATGATTATATATTAAGTCAGTATAACACGCTACAGTGGTTGGAAATGCAATACCAAAAACCAGTTATTTTATTAGGTGGGGCAAATCGTTCGCTGGCACGTATGGCACGTACACGACTGGGTGAAGCCGAAGTAAGTATGATTCATGGATTTGAGATGCCAGTCGACCTAGTTGAGCAGATTTTTGAAGAAATCCGCCAGATGACACGAAAAGAACGTGAGAAAATTGCCGGATTAGAAACATCTCGAGCTGACATTATCGTCAGCGGCTTACTACCATTATTGAATCTTATGAGAAAAATTAATTCACCTAAAGTTATATTTTCAGAAAGCGGGGTTCGCGAAGGTCTAATTGCTGAGACTTTAGCACAGCAGGATGAGTAAAAAATTTTATGAACTAACACCCGATGAGCGTTTACTCGCATTAAATTTAAAAGAAGATATCCGATTATCATTGTCAAGTCGTCAAAGCCCAGTCAACGCTCAGATGGTTGAGAATTACATTAGTGATTTTCGTATGCCAATGGGCGTTGTTCATGACATTTTGATTGATGAACAACATTTTAGTGTGCCGATGGCTATTGAAGAACCAAGTGTGGTTGCAGCAGCTAATAATGGTGCAAAAATGTTATCTAATGGAGTTCATGTCATCATGGCGGATACTGCTATGATCGGCCAAATGCTGCTGATTGGTGCTGCTGGTGTGGATGAATTCATTGACTTACATCGCGATGAGATTTTTGCTAAGGCAAAGCAAGCCAAACCATCGATTTATAAACGAGGTGGTGGTTTGCGTGATGTTCGAGTAAGAAATATCTCGAAAACGGAAACGAGTGTTGACTTTATTATCGACACAAAAGACGCAATGGGTGCTAATATTGTTAATACAATTTTAGAAGCAGAATTACCATTGTTTGAAAAGTTCGTACCTTTAGGTGTGATTTTATCTAACTATGCGACTAATCAATTGGTCACAGTGACTGGTGATGTCGATTTTGAGCGCATAGGTGGGCGTGAAGTAGCTCAGAAAATAGTCGCATTAAACCATTTTTCCAAAAACGATCCTTACCGTGCAACTACGGAGAATAAAGGTCTTTTTAATGGTATAAGTGCTGTGGTTTTGGCGACGGGTAATGATTGGCGAGCTGTAGAAGCTAGTGGTCATGCCTATGCAAGTCGTGATGGTCAATACCGTGGTTTAGTAACTTGGACAATTTTAAACGGTAAACTTCATGGTGAACTGACGTTGCCTATATCTGTTGGCACGGTTGGTGGTGCGATTTCGGCTATGCCAGATGCTAAGCAGGCCTTGTCAATCATAGGTGATGTGAATGCAGACACACTTCGTGGTGTAATTTTATCTGTTGGGCTGGCGCAAAATTTAGCAGCCTTAAAATCAATTGCTTCAGGTGGCATTCAACGGGGACACATGCGAATGCAGTATCGCGCGTTAGCGATGCAAGTAGGCGCAAAAACTGATGAAATTACCGCAATAGTATCACGGTTAATATCCCTCAGTTATGTGGATGCAAGTGTTGCCAAAAAAATATTAATGGAGATAAGAAATGAACCCAAAAATTAAAGATTTATTGGATAACGTTAATGGTGTCTATCCAGGAACTGTGATGACACGTGTTAATGGAGAAGAGACTGGGGAATTACATATCGACCAAGTTTCACAAGAAATTTTAGGACAACGTTTGCTAATAGAAATTGCTAATAAAACTGAGAGCGATTTCTTGCTTGGTAATGAGTTATTAAAAATGCTATTAACATTAAATGGTATTGCCCCACAAGTGTTTTTTGCGCTAACATTCAATGATGAAAAATTAGACGATCAGCTGATACAAATTGCAACGCGCATGCATCGTACAGTTGTTCATGCAATCACCTATCGTGAACTAGCTAAACAAGGCATTACAACTTCAGCGACGGCAAAGGCTTATTTTTCTGGGCTTCACGCTGAGTTAACGCCTGAAAATGGTGAAGTGGATGATGAAAGTTTATGGCGCTTACTCATGATCTTGGATGCATTAGTATTTGCTGATACGATTTCTGACAGCAGTTTTGTTGACGAGTTGCAACAAAAATATCCGCTAGCATACACGGCTGCGAGTTCGCTTATTAAACCTGTAATGGCAGCTGATCTAAAGCAAGCACGCAATATTCGCCATCAAATGGTTTCTTTGTTTGAAGGCATTGACGAAGTATTGACAAAATGGGGTAAACCTACTGTCAACGCTAAAGAATATGTCACATTAACAAGTGTTTTGTCAAAACGCCAATTGGATTTACCAGTTAATCAAGTGTTTACAATTTATCATTCGGAAATGACCGATTTTCAGACGCAGAAGACAGCTTACGTTGGTCTAAGTAAAAATGATAACCAAAATAGTTTTGTAGTATCACCGCCGGATAATGAAGCTGACAAACCAACATTTTTCAAAGAACTGTATGCGCTGAAAGTGTCGGAACTATTTCAAAAGTTAGCGTTACCTTACATCGAAAGAGACTAAATTAATTACTATTAGTTAACATTCATAAAGAAAGGATATTCATGTTAGTCACAGCAGAAATTCAAAAGCGCTTTGACGACGCCAAAAATATTGTATTCATGACCGGAGCGGGTGTTTCAACTTTATCAGGAATACCAGATTATCGTTCCAAAGGTGGTATTTATAATGGCATCAATTTGCAACCTGAATACCTATTGAGTGCAACAGCTTTTCATAATGAGCCCGAAAAACAGTATCAATTCATGATTGATAATATGTATTTTCCCGAGGCCGTTCCAAATGTTATTCACAAAAAAATGGCAGCTTTAACACGACAAGGTAAGGCCAAAATTATCACGCAAAATGTTGATGATTTGCATGTCAAAGCGGCATCTGATCCAGAAAAATTGATCCGTTTTCATGGCTCATTGTATGATGTGTATGCGCCTGTTGATGGCAAGAAATCTCCCTATCAGGATTACTTGCATGCAATGAGGCGTGCAGACAATGCCTTATTGCGTCCGCGAATTACATTTTACGAAGAAATGCCTTTTGATGTTGAAAAATCAGCCTTATGGGTACGAAATGCTGATTTAATTGTTATTGTGGGCACTAGCTTTAAAGTTTATCCTTTTGCTGGGTTATTGCAGTATGCTAGTCCGGCAGTTCCGGTGATGTCAATTAACTTTGAGCATATTGCTACGCCATTTGATGTGGATCAGATTGTTGGGGATGCAGGCGAATTCTTTTCAGAGTTAAAAGTTTAAATAAAAATGAATACCTAAAAAGTAGCAGATTAACCTGCTACTTTTTTAAATATATGAATTATTTTTCAGATAAAGTGTTAAAATAGAATCGAGGTGAAGATATGAGGAAACCAATTGAGCAGTTGAAAATGAAACAAAGGCCCTATTTAATAGGTATTTCTTTAAATATGATTTTTGTTTTATCTGAGTTAGTATTTGCTAAATTAGCACATTCGACTTCACTATTTGCTGATGCTTTCCATAACTTAAGTGATGTACTAGCATTAATGATTGCTTGGCTTGCAGTTGTTGTATTTGGTCTGCAGGCTACTAAAAGGCACACTTATGGTTGGCATAATATGTCCATTTTAGCTAGTGTATTTAATACAATTTTGTTAATATTTGCGGTGATAACGATTTTCTACGAGAGTGTTCGTAATTTGATTTTGCCAGAAAACACAGTTACTACAGGCTGGTTAGTGATGGTTGTTGCAGCGGTTGGTATCGTGATTAACTTTACCACTGCTATGCTTTTTAAAGCATCAGGTGTTCCTGATGAACATGGTCATCACCATGAACAAGATTTGAATGCTAAAACAGCTTACATTCATCTTTTAGCTGATGCTGGTGTGTCGGTTGGCGTGATTATTGCTGGACTTTTAATCCAAGTTACTGGTTGGCACGTCATTGATCCTATCGTATCAATGATTATCGGTGTTATTATTGCTGTGACTTCATGGCCAGTTATGAAATCAACATTTAACCTAGCATTAAATGGGGTACCTGATAATGTGAATGAGTCTGACTTTTTGCGATACTTATCAACACATGAGGGTGTGGAAAAACTTCACGACTTACACATTTGGCCCCTTTCTACGACTGAAGCTGCAATGACTGTTCATCTGTCTGTTAAAAAGAATGTAGATGAACAAGGATTATTAGCGGATATCTCTAGTGACCTACGAGAAAAATATGATATTAGCCATGTCACAATTCAAATTGAAACAAACGAATTTGATCAATCTTGTAATGTCATTTGATGTAAAGATAAAATTGTGTCACGTAACTAATTTGTAATATTTTAATAAAATATCATTCTTCCCCTTTAATACAATGTTTTTCTATCATAATGTCGATAATACATAACTTTATTTTTTGTAAGTAAAAAATTTTTGTTGACGAATTTAGAATTGGGTGTTATTATAAAGTATGTATTAGAGCGATTATAGCCGAGTTAGGTAATTTTCATAAGCTTTCAACAGCCAAGTTGAATGAAATTCTTTATGAAATTTATTTAGCACTTGATGTTTTATTTTGGTGTTTATCAATTGTCAAAAAGTGAATATTTCACGATATTTCAGTCAAGTCGAAATTCGTTTATTTAGTTCTGAGGAGAAATCTAAAGGAGAGATAGAATGAAAAATTCTACAAGCATTGATCCCAAGCACCATCTAGTTGAAAAAGCAGATGATACCTTGAGCTTGGGTGACGTTAATAGCTCGATAGAAGCGCCAAAAGACGGCTCATTCTGGCGTAAGTTATTAGCATTTTCAGGTCCGGGAGCCTTAGTGGCTGTTGGTTATATGGATCCAGGAAATTGGGTAACATCAGTTGGTGGTGGAGCACAGTATCGTTATGTGCTATTGTCAGTTGTATTGATATCATCATTGATTGCTATGATGCTACAATATATGGCAGGAAAATTGGGTATTGTTAAACAAGAAGATTTGGCTCAAGCTACCCGTGATCGAACAAATAAGCCGGGCGGAATTGCCTTGTGGCTGATGACTGAGCTCGCCTTAATGGCCACAGATATGGCTGAAGTTATTGGTGGGGCCATTGCCTTACATTTGTTGTTTGGTTGGTCGATGATTGCGTCTGTTTTGACAACAGCGTTTGATGTTATTTTACTTTTGCTTTTGATGAGGTTTGGTTTCAGAAAAATTGAAGCAATTGTCATGACATTAATTATAACTATTTTAGTTATTTTTGCTTATCTTGTTATTTTATCTAAGCCAGAACTTTCAGCTATGTTTGGTGGCTATTTACCACAACTTCAAGCAGTTTCTACGCATGGACCTAAAGGCGTTGATTCACCTTTGTTAATGACATTAGGAATTGTTGGGGCGACAGTTATGCCTCACAACCTTTATCTACATTCATCAATATCAAAAACAAGAAAAATTGATCGCGAAAGCAAAAGCGCTGTGCACGAAGCCATCCGTTTCATGACGTGGGATTCAAATATACAATTATCATTAGCTTTTGTTATTAATTCATTGTTATTAATTTTGGGTGCTTCATTGTTCTTTGGGCATGCAGATTCAGTGGGTACCTTTGGTGCCATGTATAATGCTTTAGGAGATAATGCTATTGCTGGAGCTGTTGCTTCACCAATATTATCAACATTGTTCGCGGTTGCATTGTTAGCTTCTGGTCAAAATTCAACAATTACCGGAACACTAACTGGGGAAATAATTATGGAAGGTTTCCTTCATATGCGTATTCCTATGTGGATACGCCGTGTTGTGACACGTGGTTTGGCGTTAATACCAGTTATTATTGTGACATTAATTTATGGTGGCGAAGAAGGGCAACTGGACAAGTTGTTGATTCAATCTCAAGTTTTCTTGTCGATTGCTTTGCCATTTGCAATGGCACCGTTAATAATGTTTACATCATCTAAAAAAATCATGGGAGAGTTTGCCAATCCCAAATGGATGACTATTCTTGGATGGATCGTATTTGTTGTCTTGACTGGATTAAATATTAAGTTAGTAATTGATATTTTTACTGGTGGAGCATAATTTTGTAAATTTAGAGGAGAGATAAAATGAGTGAGTTAAACTTAAACATCGAACCAACACAATTTAAAAACATCTTGGTTGGTGTTGATGAATCAGAACAGGGCTATTTTGCTTTGGCGAACGCGATTCACCAAGCTAGTGAAGATGGAGCTAAACTGACAATAGCAACCATTTTAGACATGGGCGACTTATCGACAATAGAAGCACTACATCTTGATTTCATTAAGGAAAAGAGAGCTGAATTTGAAGCTAATTTAGCTCGCTATAAAGAATATGCTTTGTTAAAAGGTGCAACAAATGTTGAAGCTGTTTTTGAAGATGGATCCAAAGCTGGTGAAGTATTGGTTCAAGAAATTGCACCACGTGTGGGAGCTGACTTAATTATTGTTGGTGCACATTCTCGTGAGGGATTCTGGGGTTCATTGGGATCTCAAGCTGCTTATATTGCACGGCATGCAAAAGTATCTTCAATGGTTGCACGTAAAGAGAGTTAAAAATTAATAACAAAAAGCCGCTGGATAGTGGTTTTTTTTGTTGCATTTAATACATTACAATATACAGGCTGTTATAATTAAAATATGAAAAAAGAAGCCATCATAGAACTTGAAAAAATATTTAAACTATTAGGCAATAAACAACGTCTGATTATTTTAGAATTGCTCAGAGAGCGCTCCTACAGTGTTTCAGAGATTATCAATTCTTTAGGTATGGAGCAATCTGCTGTATCACACCAATTGAAATTGTTGCGTGAGGCGCAACTTGTTGAAACGGAAAAACGTGGCCGCGAAGTATTGTATGGTTTAAGTGATTCACATATCTTAATTTTGTTAGATAATGCGCTTAAACACGTGAGCCACACCATTACAGGAAATGTTAATGATACAGCATGTCAAGTAAAAAAAGAAAAGCCAAAAAAAGGTTGACGAACAAATATTTTACTGGTATTCTAATATAGTTGTTTAATATTTAATGCCGCTGTGGCGGAATTGGCAGACGCGCTGGACTCAAAATCCAGTGGTGGCAACACCGTGTGGGTTCGACTCCCACCGGCGGCATCAACAAAAGCAGTAAACAAAAAGCACTACACAATTATTGTGTAGTGCTTTTTTTTATTTTTAAAAATAATATTTTGTATCGTAAATGTAATACATTTTGTGTGCAAATGTTTTTCATTGTGCTAGAATGAAAAATATATTAAGTTTATGATGAGAGCGAAACGAGGAAAATATAATGAAAAATTGGCAAAAACTCACACTTGTGGGATTAGCCCTTATAGCAGTGGTTGGTGGCACTCGTGCTGCTGGCTTGTGGGGAAATAGTGGAAACAGTAATGATAAGACACTTCGTTTTTCATTACCAACACCATTAAATGGGTTAGATTCAGCGACAATTACTGATGAATATTCGATAACAGTTGTTGGTAACGTTGGTGAAGGCTTAATGCGAGCCGATAAAAATGGCAAGCCACAACCAGCATTAGCTAAGTCAGTTAAGTCATCTAGTGACGGTAAGACCTGGACAATCAAGTTGCGTAATGGACTTAAGTGGTCCGATGGCAGTAAGTTAACTGCTAAAGATGTTGTATATGCTTGGCAACGTGCCAATGATCAAAAAACGGCTTCTGAGTATGCCTATTTGTATAGTGGTATTAAAAATGCTGATGCTATTCAGGCAGGTAAAGTTGATAAAAAGGACCTCGGAATTAAAGCGAGTGGGAATACATTAACCGTTTCGCTCGAAAAGCCAATGCCACAATTTAAGAGCCTGCTAACATTCCCAACATTTTTCCCACAAAAGCAAAGTTTTGTTGAGAAATATGGCAAAAAGTATGGCACAACAGCAAGTAAGACATTATATAATGGACCGTATACTTTTAAAGGATGGAATGGAACCAACAACAAGTTTAAACTTGTGAAAAACAAGTATTACTGGGATGCAAAAAATGTTAAAACACCCGAAATTGATTTACAAGTTGTTCAAAAGCCAGAAGTGGCTGTACAAATGTATAAGACTGGTAAGCTAGATTCAGCACTGGTCAATACGCCACAATTGTCACAGGCCAATAAAACAAATAAGGGCTACCAAATAACACCACAAGCAACAACGGTATTCTTAGCATACAATCAATCAGGAAATGTTAAAGCTCTAAACAACAAAAAAATTAGACAAGCGCTGAATATGGTTACGAATCGTTCCGAGTTAAATTCTCAAGTTCTATCAGGCACGTCAACCCCAGCAACATCATTTACACCTAAAGGTTTAAGTACTGTGAATGGTACGGATTTTGCAACATATGCTAAACAAGATTATACGTATAATAAATCAGAGGCACAGAAACTGTTCAAAGAAGGACTAAGTGAACTAGGTGAAAAGTCGATTACGCTTGAAATTGAAGCTGATACAGATCGAGTAGCAAATGCCAAAGATGTAGTCAACTATCTCCAAGGACAATGGAGTAAGAACTTGCCTGGTTTAAAGGTGACCGAAAAATTTGTACCATTTAAGCAACGTTTGCAAGATGGAACTGATGCTAATTTCCAAGTTATGCTGACACAATGGGGGGCTGATTATGCTGAACCGACAACATTCCTGGATCTGGCTTCAACTGGCAATGCAAACAATTATAATCATAATTCTAATGCCGATTACGATGCTTTATGGAATAAGGCTAAGGGAGCTGATGCGACGAATGATACAAAGCGAGCTGCCGATGAAAAGGGGCTTGAGAAGATTATTCATCAAGAAGCAATTTTGAACCCACTATATTACCAGGCACAGCCAGAATTGGTTAACCCCAACATCACTGGTTTCTATCACCATGCAGTCGGTGTGCCACTAGACTTTAAGTTGGCTGCACGTAAATAATGATTAAATAAAAAAAGCACGCTAGAAAGCGTTTTTTTTTATTAGATAATACGGTGAAAAAGAAAATAAAAAACCACGAAACAGAATCTAAATCAAACTTGCTTCGTGGTTGCTGCAATCAAATTGACCGCTTTTCCTATTAAGCGGCCAAAACGATTGAGCGTTTTCCATTAGAATTACTCAAAAGTTATGACCCCCTTTCCTAGATTGCTTATATAATAAATCTACTAAGCAGAAAAGTCAAACCTTTTGTTCTGGTATAATTAATTGAATAATATATAGAGGTAAAATAATGACGATTCCACTTATTTTTGATACTGACCCCGGCATTGATGATGCAGCAGCCATCGCGATTTTGTTAACTAATGATGAATTTGAAGTGCGCCTGATTACGTCTGTTGCCGGTAATGTATCGGTTGATAAGACAACAAACAATGTTTTGAAATTAACACACTATTTTAATCGACCAGAAGTTAAGGTGGCCCGTGGTGCTGAGAAACCACTAGTCAAACCATTTAAGGATGCATCAAATATTCACGGGAAGAGTGGAATGCCAGGTTATGAATTTGGCGAGCTTTCCACCAAAACTATAAGTAAAAAAGCTGTAGATGCTATTCATGAAACGCTGAATAGCTATGATGATAAAACGACATTAGTAGCCGTTGGTGCATTCACTAATATCGCAAACTTAATTCAAAAGTATCCACAAGATTTAAAAAAAATAGAGCGGTTAATCGTAATGGGTGGTTCGCTGACCGGTGGGAATTTAACATCGGTGGCAGAGTTTAACGTATTTACAGATCCGGACGCAGCGAAAATTGTTTTTGAAAGTGATTTGGATATCACAATGATTGGACTTGATGTTACTGAAAAAGCGTTGTTAACTAAACAATCTATGTCTGAATTACTCCAGATGAATGAGACCGGGAAAATGCTGATGGGACTGTTTGGACACTATCAAGACGGTTCTGATGCTGGCGGTAAACCAATGCACGATGTCAATACACTTTATTATTTACTGCACCCTGAAAAATATCAATTAGAAGATTTATGGGTTGATGTCGTGACAGATGGACCAGCGATTGGTGCCACGGTAGCTGACATTCTTCATAGTACGCATAGCCAAACGAATGTTCATGTTGCTAAGGATATTGATGTACCTGCATTCAATGCATGGTATTTGCTACAAATTTCTGGTATTTCTGATGGAAATATTAATGCTGGAAGGCTTGAAAATTAAGCGTTTTTTAGGTATTCTGGTATTAGCTGAAACTGGCGCTTTTTCGTGCTGAATTAACTGAAATCGGAGCAGAATATTGACAAACGAAGACTTCATCGAAGCATTAAGTAGTGCTGGTATAACTTTAACAACGCAGCAGCTTCGGCAATTTGAACGTTATTACGAATTGCTGGTCGCAACTAATGAACACGTTAACTTAACGGCTATTACCGAAAAAAAAGATGTGTACTTAAAACATTTTTATGATTCTTTAACTGTAGCAATGTATGAACAAAAGTTAAAAAGTTCTGAAAGCACTTTAATTGATATTGGCACAGGCGCAGGTTTTCCGTCATTACCCTTGAAAATAGCCTTTCCAAACTTAAAAATTACAATGGTTGATGCGCTAAAAAAAAGAGTTAATTTTTTGCAAGAAGTGGTTGATATGCTTGACTTAACCGGCGTAGAAATTGTTCATGGGCGCGCAGAAGATATAGGACAAAATCCAAAGTACCGAGAAAATTTTGATTATGCAACGGCTCGAGCAGTTGCCCGTACTAGTGTTTTGGCTGAGTATACATTACCTTTTGTTAAGATTGGTGGCAGATTCTTAGTCATGAAGGGATCAGCTGCTCATCAAGAGCTCCTCGATGGTCAAAAAGCATTAGCTATGCTGGGCGGTCAGGTTAACGAAGAGTTTGTATTTACACTACCAAATGGTGATCAGCGCTATATACAAATAGTAGATAAAAAAACAAAAACACCTAAAAAATACCCTAGGCAAGCTGGAACACCAAGCAAAAAGCCAATCTCATAAATAAAGGAGGCACCTAAAATGGCGCAAATAATTGTATTAGCTAATCAAAAAGGTGGTGTGGGTAAGACAACGACCAGTATCAACTTGGGCGCAGCATTAGCACAAGCTGGACAACGTGTGTTATTGGTTGATATCGACGCGCAAGGAAATGCAACAAGTGGCTCTGGCGTCGATAAGTCAATATTAGAACATGATAGTTATGATGTAATTGTTGAACAAACACCGCTTCATGAAGTAATCGTAGCAACTGATAATTATGACCTAGTCCCAGCTACCATTCAGTTGTCGGGTGCTGAGATTGAACTCGCTAAGCAACCGCAACGTGAGTACCGTCTGAAAGCTGCACTTGAAACAGTGCGTGATGATTATGACTTCATTTTAATTGATAATCCACCAGCTTTAGGATTAATGACTGTCAATGCATTTACAGCTGCTGATGCCATCCTTATCCCGGTACAGACCGAATTTTATGCTCTAGAAGGTCTAGGACAACTACTAAACACGATTGAACTTGTTCGGCAGCAGTTTAATCCAGATCTTGATGTTGCTGGTATTTTATTAACAATGTATGATGGACGAACAAACCTTGCCAAGCAAGTAGCCCAAGAAGTGCGTAGTTATTTTGATGATAAGGTTTATGATACAATCATCCCACGTTCAGTACGCCTGAGTGAAGCGCCATCTTATGGGCAAGCGATTATTGATTTTGATCCACGGAGCGTGGGTGCACAAATGTACAACAATCTCGCACAGGAGGTTTTGAAACAATATGGTAAGTAAAAAAGGTGGGCTTGGCAAAGGAATGAATTCACTTTTTGGCGCAAATAATGTGTCAAAAGAAGCCGTTGAACATACAAAAGTAGTTACAAAAGAACAAGAAGCAACGGAACAAGTCGTTAAGTTACCATTGAAAGATGTCAAACCTAATCCGTTTCAACCGCGGCATCATTTTGATGAAAGCAAGCTAAAGGAATTATCAGCTTCCATCACAGAAAACGGCGTTTTGACACCAATTATTGTGCGTCAAATTGATCAAAAATTTGAAATTATTGCTGGCGAACGTCGTGTTCGTGCTTCAAAATTATCTGGTTTGAAATCAATTTCAGCTATTGTACGCCAAGTCGATGATGACACGATGGCAGCACTAGCGTTGATCGAAAATTTACAGCGTGATGATTTGGACGCTATCGAAGAAGCACAAGCTTTTGACGCACTTATGACACGCTTGAAAATGACACAGGCAGAAGTAGCTGAAAAAGTTGGTAAGGATCGCGCCACTGTCGCTAACTTACTGCGTCTATTGAAATTACCGGAATCAGTGCAAGTACTGATTCAAAATGGTGAGTTATCAATGGGGCAGGCGCGAGCATTGCTAGGGTTAAAAAAGAAGGCGCAAATTGAAAAAGTAGCAGAAACAGTTGTTTTCCGTGGATTGAATGTGCGTCAAGTGGAAAACTTGGTCAGGCAGATGAATGAGGGTGTACCCGAATCCAATACGAAAGAAATTTCACCCTTTGTTGTTGCTCTGTCTAACCAATTAGAAGAAAAGTTTGGGACCAAGGTCAAAGTCAACGCGGGCCGTAAGGGAAATGGTAAAATTGAAATTAATTATGTTTCAAATGAGGACTTAAGTCGCATTTTGGCATTGTTAGATATTGAGGTGGACTAATGGCAATAGCACCGGACTATAAACTTCATGATATTGTTGAGATGAAAAAGCCGCATGCTTGTGGGGCTAATTCTTGGGAAATTACACGTGTTGGTGCTGATATTAAGTTGTCATGTACGAATTGCGGTAGAGGCATTATGATGTCGCGCTTTGATTTTAACAAACGAATAAAAAAGATTTTACAAATAGCAAATCAGAAAGAAGAATAAAATGGCACTAACTGCTGGAATCGTCGGCTTACCAAACGTCGGCAAATCAACACTATTTAATGCAATTACTAAAGCTGGTGCTGAAATGGCAAACTATCCGTTTGCCACGATTGAACCAAATGTTGGTATGGTAGAAGTCCCGGATAATCGCTTGGCGCGTATCCAAGAAGTTGTACCTGCTGATAAAATTATTCCAACCACGTTTGAATTTACCGATATCGCTGGTATTGTCAAAGGAGCTTCTCAGGGAGAAGGTTTAGGGAATAAATTTTTAGAAAACATTCGTCAGGTAAATGCTATTGTGCATGTTGTACGAGCTTTTGATGGGGATGAAATTATTCACGTGAATGGTGTAGTTGACCCGTTAGATGACATTGAAACAATCAATACTGAATTAATTTTGGCTGACTTAGAAGCTGTTGACAAGCGTTATTCTAAAGTTGCACGTGCGGCTAAAGGAAATGATAAAAATGCCAAAGCTGAGTTTGCTGTACTAGAAAAAATCAAACCAGTTCTTGAAGCGGGTAAGTCTGCTCGTACCATTACATTTACTGAAGAAGAGCAAAAAATCGTTAAAGGCTTGTTTTTACTGACAACCAAGCCCATTTTATACGTTGCCAATTTGGCTGAAGATGATATGGCAGATCCAATGGGATCAAAGTATTTCAATCAGATTAAAGAGTTTGCTGCCACTGAAGGAGCTGACGTAATTGGCTTGTCTGCTAGCGCAGAAGAAGAAATTGCTCAACTGCCAGAAGAAGAAAAATCTGAATTCTTAGAAATGGCTGGAGTAGAGGAAGCTGGTTTAAATAAGTTAATTCGAGCAGCCTATCACTTATTAGATTTACGAACGTTTTTCACTGCAGGTGGTAAAGAAACTCGGGCATGGACATTCACTGCGGGATCAAAGGCACCCCAAGCTGCTGGCGTGATACACTCTGACTTTGAAAGAGGATTTATCCGTGCAGAAACAATTGCATTCTCGGACCTTGATGAATTGGGATCTGTTAAAGCTGTTAAAGAAGCCGGTAAATTACGTTCAGAAGGTAAAGAATACGTTGTACAGGACGGCGATATTATTGAATTCCGTTTCAACGTGTAGATGGCGCCGATCGCGCTGTACATAATATTTTAGGGAGACATTTTATGTCAGAACAAAAAAGAGAATTAACGAAAAGAAATCAGGATTTTATCTTTCAATTTAAAAAGCTGTTAGCTCAAAACAGTAAATTGAATGGTGAACAAATTGAAGGTATTGTGACTGAGGTTGAAAATAACCTTCTTGAGACCCAAGGGAAAGGGCAAACAGCTGCGCAAATTTATGGTACGCCAACAATGGCTGTTCAGCAGTATCTTGATCCTAAGCGAACAGCTAAGAAACTTTTTGATTATAAATTTAGTACTTTGGCACTTGATACATCTTTAGCCATCTTTATGTTATTTGCTGTGGTATTTGGCTTGACACTGTTCTTTTCCAAAAATGCCAGTAACCAAGGTGCGGGAATCGTTTCCTTGCTTCTCATCGCAGCATTGGGTGGTTCAATCTATACAGGTGTAGTCTTAAAGTTAACACCAAATCCTAAAGAAAAAGACAAACAAGAACCAACGAGTCGTCGATGGGTTTACCTGTTAATGGCTGTTGTGGCTTGGCTTGGAGGATTTTTGTTATTAGGTATGTTACCACAGGCAATTAATCCAACCTTACCACCAGTTGTATATATTATTCTTGGTGCCGCAGCATTTGTTGCCTTCCGTTGGAACCGTAAGAAATACGGTTTAACAGGTGGGTTCTTCGCAATCAGTCAATTATCACAGCAAGCGCGTTTAGAAGCATCTAAAAAATAGTTACTATTGTTGCAGACGTTTAAGAGGATAATATAAATGAAAATTTTAGTAGTTGATGATGACATCGAAATTGCAGAATTACTTGAAATTTACCTAAAAAATGAAGGCTATGAACCAATTATGGCTGACGATGGTAAGGAAGCACTTTCTAAGTTGAATACAAATCCAGATATTGCTTTAATGATTTTGGATGTTATGATGCCAAACATGAATGGTTTAGATGTTGTAAAAACTGTTCGTAAGGATAGTCGCATTCCTATTTTAATGTTGTCAGCAAAATCTGGCGATATGGACAAAATTCAGGGACTGATTACAGGCGCTGACGATTACGTTACCAAGCCATTTAACCCACTTGAGGTTATGGCTCGTGTCCGTTCATTACTGCGACGTGCGGAGAATGCTGTTCAGGATCAGACCCCAGATGTCTTGGATATTGGGTCACTAATAATTAATAAAGACAGTCACGAAGTCAAGACTTCTACAGGTGATTTGGTCAACTTAACGGCTTTAGAGTTTGGTATTTTGTATTTATTAGCATCACATCCCAATCGTGTTTTCTCGGCAGACGATATTTTCGAGCGTGTTTGGCAACAAGAATCCGTTGTTTCTGCAAAAACGGTTATGGTGCACGTTTCACATTTGCGAGATAAAATTGAAGAAGCTACAAATGGCGATCAAGTTATTCAAACAGTGTGGGGTGTTGGCTACAAAATTGAAGTGAATCAATGAAAAAAGTAGCATTGATATTAAAGCACAATCGCACTAAAATATATTATTTGGTAGTGACGATATTGTTACTACTTCTTTTTAGTTGGACAATCATGACTGGTTTTGATGCACTAAGACACCGATTTTCCTTTATATCATTAAATATCTGGAATGTTTTGGAGTTTGTGATTTTTGTTTCAGGAAATATTGGTATTGTGTTTTGGCAGTACTTGAAGTGGCGCCGTGATGAAAGTTTGTATCGTTTGATTAGAGAGATGCGTCAGGTCGCACGTGAAAATTCCGACATGACAATTTCGTGGCGTGCTCCTTATGCGCCAACAACTCAAGCGCTGATTGATGTATCTAACACAATTGCTGAAAATACTCGTCGGATTAGAGAAGAAGAACGTCAGAGTGAACGTTCGAAGGATGAGATGATCACCAATATATCTCATGACTTACGAACACCACTAACCGCTATTATCGGATATCTTGGCCTGGTTGAAATGGGACAAGCATTGAGCGAAAAGGATCGAAAAAAATATATTCACACAGCGTATAGTAAGTCTAATCAGATGAAGGTTTTAGTTGAGGATTTGTTTGAGTACTCACAGACACAGGCACAAGATGCTGCCTTAAATATTACGTCTCTCAGTCTAAATGATTTGTTTGGCCAATTACTTGCTGGTTATGAATTAGAAGCTCAAGAGAAAAATATTGCATTAAATCAATTAACAAATCCTGAGATGATTGTTATTGAGGCTGACTCTGATAAATTGGCACGTGTCTTAATGAATTTGGTTTCTAATGCGTTTAAATACGGTGATGGAGCCACTTTCATAAAACTCACGGCACAAGCTGATGACAAAAATGTTGTTATTCGTGTGATGAATGATGGTGTCAAGATACCAGACGAGGCAATCGGGGATATTTTTGATCGATTTTATCGTGTTGAAAGTTCGAGAAATAGTAAAACAGGTGGCACGGGATTGGGACTTGCCATCGTGAAGGGGATTGTTGTACAGCATCATGGTAATGTAGCTGTTGAGTCTGATGACGATATGACTGCATTTATTATTACGTTACCATTGAAGCAGACATGAGGGGAATATGTTACAAAATAAAAAGCATCAAGTGAAAAGAATATGGTTTATTATCATTGCATTAGTGGTTGTACTACTGGCTATATTTTTTATGGTTCCTCGTCATGAGCAATCAACACAATCAACAACTAAAGTGGCAACGGTCGATGATCAACCGGTTCAATTAAACACCAGTGCAACCTCTGCTTTAGTGGTTGATTTGACTACGGGGCAAATTTTGGGCCAAAAAAACTCTTCAAAACAGGTAGCTATTGCTTCGCAAAGTAAAATGTTGACAGCGTATGGCGTGCTTAAAAGTATTAAGTCAGGAAAAATAAAATGGTCTACGATGGTCCCAATTACTAGTAAGGCAGATTTATCGAAAGAAGACAGCCATTTGTTTTCTCATATCGCAATCAAAGCTGGAGACAAAGTATCAGTCCGTGAACTTTACGATGTCATGTTTGCTAATTCTGCTAACGATGCGGCTTTTGCATTGGGTGAGTTTGTGACTCCTAAAGGGAAAACAACACAGCAGGCACTAGAATCATGGGCTAAAGAACTGCATTTGAGCGGTTCACAATGGTATAATTCTGCTGGACAGGTTAATGAGAATGCTTTTGAAAATGAAATTTCTTCGGCCCCTAAAACAGCTTCTAATAAAGCCAGTAATCAACAATTAGCTATGATTGCACGAGCAATCTTAGAATTGGATCCTTCCCTGCGTCAGTTATCAAAAAAATTAACGATTTCTTATCATATGACGCCTAACTTTGTTGTGACGGATAAAACTGATTATTGGCAATTAATGACTGAAACAATGCCAAACCTTAGTAACCCCAACCAGTTAACCATAGAGGGGCTTAAGACGGGATCTTCGCCTGAATCTGGCGCTGGATTCACTGGTTTAATTAAAGATAAAAACGGTCACGAATTCATAACTGTAGTCAATGGTATTGCTAATTACATGGATGAAACAAAGCGTTATCAAGAATCTCTGCGTATTGTTGATCAGGTACTAGCACAAAAACAGCCAAACTATATTAAAGAAAATCAAACAGTTGGTCAAGTAAAATCGTTGACGTTTCCAAATACGAAGCAAGAACATATAATTGTTAAGGCTGCACAAACAAGACATTATTGGACAAATAAGGATGTAAAATTGGCGTTTACACAACCTACTTTTGATTCGAAGTTAGCCAATATAAAAAAGAACCAAACCGTAGGCTATACAACGGTAGCGTTGAATGCTCAGTATCTGCCTTATTCTCAAAAAACAGAAAAAAGGATTTCATTAAAATCAATTTCCTCATCAAAACCAGTTAATTGGTTTGTTAAGTTTTGGCGTGATAGAACAAAATAATTTGTTAAATTGACCATAATTGGTCTTTTTTTATATCATTAAATACTTCTCGAAAAACTTGCTACAGGATTAGAAAGGTGTTATTATATTGGTATAGACCAAAAAGGTATAGACCAATTTGAAAGAGGTTGGATTATGAACATTATTAGAGTAAAAGATGTTGAACAAAGTGCAGAAAAGGCACTCGAAATCTATCAAAATGCTGTGCAACATGGTGCGAAGGTACTGGGTTTGGCAACTGGATCAACACCAATACCCTTATATCAAAAATTGGCAACTAGCCAAATCGATTTTTCTGAATTAGTGTCGATAAACTTGGATGAATATCTTGGCTTGGATGGCGAAGATGAGCAGAGCTATCGTTATTTTATGACTAAACACTTATTTCAATATAAACCATTTAAACATTCCTATGTTCCAGACGGTAAGTCTGAGGATCATGAAGCAGCAATTAAAGCTTATGACAGAATTATTGCTGAACATCCAATTGATTTACAATTATTGGGCATTGGACGCAATGGACACATTGGTTTTAATGAACCAGGGACGCCGTTTGATTCAACTACTCATATTGTGAATCTTACACAATCTACAGTTGCCGCCAACGCTCGTTTCTTTGAGAAAGAGTCGGATGTGCCCACGCAAGCAATTTCTATGGGAATTGCTTCAGTAATGTCTGCCAAGAAAATTTTGCTGATAGCCACTGGAGAAAGCAAAGCAGAAGCAGTGGCAGCTACTATCAATGGTCCAATAACCGAAGATGTACCTGCATCTATTCTTCAAAAACATTCAGACGTTACGATCATTATTGATGAGGCAGCAGCATCAAAGTTGTGATAGAATAAACTTGTAACCGATTTCATAATTTTTAATAGGAGTAAAAAATGGCACACATTACATTTGACACAAAGAACATTGAGAATTTTGTTGCAGAGCATGAACTTGATGAAATGCAACCGCTAATCACAATGGCGGACGAGCAACTTCGTAATCGAAGCGGTGCTGGCGCAGAATATTCTGATTGGATTACCTTACCAACAGACTATGATAAAGACGAATTTGCCCGCATTCAAACTGCTGCTCAGAAGATCCAATCTGATTCGAAAGTTTTGGTTGTTATTGGTATTGGTGGCTCATATCTTGGCGCAAAAATGGCTGTTGATTTCTTGAATCCAATGTTTAATAATGAATTGGCTGACAATCAACGTCAAGGTGTTAAAATTTATTTTGCTGGTAACTCAACATCTGCTTCGTATATCAACGATTTGGTACGAGTAATTGGTGATCAGGACTTTTCAGTTAATGTTATTTCAAAGTCTGGAACAACTACAGAACCATCAATTGCTTTCCGCGTGTTCAAACAATTATTGGAAAAAAAGTATGGTGCTGAGGCCGCTAAGCAACGTATTTATGCTACAACTGACGCGAACCGTGGTGCATTGCACGACGAAGCAAAAATTTCAGGATACGAGACATTTACAATTCCTGATGGGGTTGGTGGTCGTTTTTCTGTCTTAACGGCGGTCGGTCTTTTACCAATTGCTGCTTCTGGTGCTGACATTGAAGCTTTGATGACAGGTGCTAGAGATGCTCAAGAAGAGTATTCTGATTCAGATATAAAAAATAACGAAGCCTACAAATATGCCGCTGTTCGTCGTATATTGTACGACAAGGGTTATACGACTGAACTATTGATCAACTGGGAACCAACGATGCAATACTTGTCTGAGTGGTGGAAACAGTTGATGGGAGAGTCAGAAGGTAAGAATCAAAAAGGCATTTATCCGTCATCTGCAAACTTCTCAACAGATTTGCATTCTTTGGGCCAATATATTCAAGAAGGACGTCGTGATTTATTTGAAACAGTTGTTAAACTAGATAATCCAGTTTCAAATATTGATCTTCCGCATGAAGACGGCAATAATGACGGGTTGCAGTACCTTGAGGGCGTTACAATTGACGAAGTAAACACAAAAGCTTCGCAAGGTGTTACATTGGCTCACGTTGATGGCGGCGTACCAAACTTGGCCGTCCACTTGCCAGCACAGGATGCCTATTCATTGGGATATTTGATTTATTTCTTTGAAATTGCAGTTGGTGCTTCAGGATACACATTCGGTATTAACCCGTTCAATCAACCAGGTGTTGAAGCTTACAAAACAGCGATGTTTGCTTTATTGGGTAAGCCTGGTTATGAAGAACAAACGAAGGTTTACCGAGCTCGTTTAGGTAAATAACTAAGTTAATTAATCATATTTTAAGCATGCTCTTATCTTAAGTTTAAGGTAAGAGCTTTTTATATGAGAAATAAAAAAAGGCCTAGCAGGCCACGACAATATGATGAAAAAATAATTAATTATTGAAAAAATTTTGGACAGCATGGAAAGCCATTTCGGTGCCGACAAAATAAAGCGTATCACCACTCTCAATGACAGCATAAGGACCAGGCGATACTATGAGTTCTTCATTATGTAAAATAGCGATTATTGTCGCACCAGTATTTTGCCATATATTCAGATTGCCGATTGATTCGCCAAGTTGCTTAGAAGAATCTGATAAGCTAAATTCATAAGGCGTTAGTGGGTTATGACGCTGTACACGTTGCGTTTGGTCAAATAAAGTCGTTAGGGAGTCAGAAAGACTATTTAAAGACGTTCTTTGGGTCTCAATTAAATCGTTGATCTGATCATGAATTGTTTGAATATTAGTAGTTTCTTGGGCTTGATTTAAAAAATATTTTGCTCTTTCGCGTGATAGTACCTCAATACCACTACCGTGTATTGGTTTAACAATATCGAGGTCTGATAAAATATTAATAGCCTTTCTGGCAGTTTCGGCAGAAACACCAAATGTTACTGACAAGGTTGACCTAGCATGAAGCTTGGAACCAACCTTGTATTCATTATTAACGATTTTTTCAGCTATTTGAAAGGCTATTTTTCGGTAACGCGGTTCTCTGATTTTTGACATTTTTATATCCTGCAAGTTCAAAATTTGACACAAGTGACAATCTATGTAAAAATTGAAGTTGTCAATTAAAGAGACAACTTGTTATAAAGTATAGGTTGTCACTATATTTTATACGGAAATTCGAAAAGAAGCAAGGAGGAAATGTGTGTGGTGTCATTAGAAATGATGTGCATGATGTAGTATTTTTATATTACGCGACACCGCCACTTTAGAACATGCCAAAAGTAGAAATTAAGCATCTCACCAAAATATTCGGTAAGCGTCCAAAAGCTGCGATGAAAATGGTGAAGCAAAACAAGAGCAAGAATGAGATTGTTGAGAAAACAGGGAGTACGGTTGGTGTCTATGATATCAACATGTCAATTGAAGAAGGCGAAATTTTCGTTATTATGGGTCTCTCTGGTTCAGGGAAATCAACTTTAATTCGCTTGCTAAACCGTCTGATTGAGCCAACTGCGGGTCAATTATTTATTGATGGTCAAGAAATTACTAAATTGAATAAAAAACAGATGATAGAAATTCGTCGTAAAAAAATGAGTATGGTTTTCCAGAACTTTGCTCTATTTCCACACCGTACTCTGTTAGAAAACACAGAGTATGGTTTAGAAATTCAAGGTGTAGGCAAAGAAGAACGCCGTAAACGAGCAGAACAAGCCTTAGAAAACGCCAAATTACTATCATTTAAAGATCAATATCCACACCAATTATCTGGTGGTATGCAACAACGAGTTGGTCTGGCTCGTGCACTAACCAATGATCCTGATATATTATTGATGGATGAAGCTTTTTCAGCATTAGATCCATTAGTACGTGGTGAGATGCAGGATGAGTTACTAGATTTACAAGCTAACGTTGAAAAAACAATAATCTTTATTACTCATGATTTGAACGAAGCGCTTCGTATTGGTGACCATATTGCCATTATGAAAGATGGTCGTTTACAACAAATTGGTACTGGAGAAGAGATTCTTACGAACCCAGCCAATGATTATGTGAAAACATTCGTGGGTGATGTTGATCGGTCTAAGGTATTGACGGCTGATAGTATTATGATTCCAGCTCTAACATCAAACATTTATGTTGATGGGCCAACTGTTGCTTTGAGAAAAATGACAGCAGAAGAAGTTTCAGGGCTCGTTGCAGTCAATCGTCATCGTCAACTTGAAGGCTATTTGTCATCAGAAGAGGCAGTTCGCGCACGTCGTGAAAAGTTGCCACTTGCAGATGTTCTCACGGAAATGCCAAAAATTAAACCTGACACGCTTATCATGGATATTATGCCTATTATTTATGATGCTCAGACACCTGTGGCTGTTGTAGATGACGATAACCGTTTGAAGGGTGTTGTTATTCGTGGCGCGGTACTGAAGGCACTTGCTGATACGGAAGGGGAAGATGACAATGAATAATTTAGTAAGTATTCCAAAAATGCCACTTGAAAATTGGGTCAGTTCAGCGGTTTCATGGTTAACTACTAATTTATCCGGATTTTTTGATGCCATTCAATCTGGTGGTCAATACATAATGGACGCTTTAACAAATGGTTTGACTGCTGTACCCATGCCACTAATGATTATTGGTATCACAGTAATTGCTATTGTTACGACACCGAAAAAGATTGGTTTTCCATTATTCACACTCTTGGGACTTTTGTTAATTGCCAATCAAGGACTTTGGTCTGACTTAATGAATACTGTTACATTGGTAATCATGGCGTCCATTGTTTCGTTGATTATTGGTATACCGCTTGGAATTTTAACAGCAAAGTCACAAAAGACTGCGGTAGTTGTTCAACCAATTTTAGACTTTATGCAGACTATGCCAGGATTTGTTTATTTGATTCCTGCTGTTGCATTCTTTGGAATTGGTGTAGTGCCGGGTGTATTTGCATCAATCATATTTGCTTTACCACCAATGGTGCGTATGACTAGTCTTGGTATTCGCCAAGTACCAGTTGATTTGGTTGAAGCAGCTGATTCATTTGGATCAACTACTTGGCAAAAGTTGTTTAAATTAGAACTTCCTAGTGCAAAAAATACTATTTTAGCAGGCGCTAACCAAACAATCATGTTGGCATTGTCGATGGTTGTCACAGCTTCTATGATTGGTGCACCAGGTCTTGGACGTGGTGTCTTGTCTGCGGTTCAACACGCTGATGTTGGCTCTGGATTTGTTAACGGTCTTGGATTGGTGATCTTAGCTATTGTTATTGATCGTTTTACACAAAAGTTTAATACTCAACCGGGACAAAAAGCGGTGACAAAGCCATGGCGTCGTTGGACAGTACTTGCAGCTTTGTTGGTTATGATTGGCGGAGGAGTTGTCAACACTTTGACTTCCGATAAAACAACAGGTCAAAAAGTTACTATTGGCTATGTTGAATGGGATTCAGAAGTTGCCTCTTCGAATGTGCTGGCTGAATCATTACGTCAACATGGATATGATGTTACTTTAACGCCATTAGATAATGCCGTTTTGTGGCAATCACTATCTAATAATCAAATTGATATCTCAGTTTCAGCATGGTTGCCAGATACACACAAAGCTTTGTATGATAAGTACAAAAATGATGTAACATTACTTGGGCCTAACTTAAAAGGTGTTAAAACGGGATTAGTTGTTCCTGATTATATGGATGTTAATTCTATTAGTGATTTAACAACGCAAGCAAATAAGACAATCACGGGTATTGAGCCAGGGGCCGGTGAAATGGCCACAGCCGCTAAGGCTTTGAAGTCTTATTCAAACTTATCGGGTTGGAACTTATCATCCTCATCTTCTGGTGCTATGGTATCAGCATTGGATAAAGCTTACAAAAATAAGCAAGATGTTGTGGTGACCGGTTGGTCACCACACTGGATGTTTAGTAAGTACCACTTGAAGTTCTTGTCTGATCCAAAAAACGTATTTGGATCTGGAGAAACCATTAATACAATTGTGAATAAGAAGTTTAAAACTTCTAACCCTAAGGCCTATAAGGTTGCTGATAAATTTAATTGGACGAAAGATGACATGGAATCAGTCATGCTCGATATTCAAAATGGTCAAACACCAAAGCAAGCTGCTGCTAAATGGATTAAATCACATCAAAAGTTAGTTGATAGTTGGTATAAATAAAAAATAACGCTAAGCTGAAAATCAGCCTAGCGTTATTTTATTTGTTATTTTGGATTGTTATCCTCTGATCCTGTTCAATGATAAAATGGCACAAGTCTATGTCATCAATACGTGTAGGATTTTCTTTTAGAAATCGTTTGTATAGAAAAGCAATACGTGGTTTAAAAATCAATGTATTGGGTGCTACTAAATCATCACTCAGTAACTGATAACTGCGAATTGCATACGTCATAAGTTCAAGTTCTCGTTGCCATGATTCTTCACTTAGTCCGTTTTTTTCGACAAACAAATGTTGACGTTCTGCATATCCCAAAGCTTGTTGAAAACGATTTAAATTGTTAGGATCAATAGAAGAGTCAGGTCCAATGGCAATCATTGTTTGTTTAAAACTAGCTATTGCTTCTGGTGTTGCGTGTTTCGTTAATTCAAAACGTTGAAAGGGAATGCCAGTGCTAGTCTGATGTTCTTCATATTTGTACCATTTGGGATTTGTTAAAAAGTATGGTGTATTGTTCAAATGTGCTCCTCCGTTTACTTGTGGCGCAGTCTTGCTGCTAGTTGTTTCATAATTGGTTCATCAGAGTAAGATAGAACGTTTCTGGCGTAAATACCTTGACCAAACCACAGTAGTAAGAATAATGTGATAATAGCAATGAGTAATGCACTTATGGCTGCAGGCCATCCCTCAGTATGCGTAACAAGACGTATTGGCATCATACTTTGAGAGGCAAATGGTATATAACTAAGAATGCGGATCAAGAGGTTATTCGGCATTTGAGTCATGATAAAGCTAAATACATAGCCGACCATAGCAATCATTGAAATAGGTTGAATAGCCTGCTGAACTTGTGCATTATCATTAATTAGGGAGGCAATCATTGATGTTAATACTAAATAAAGTGCAACAGAAACAAGAATGAAAACTACTGCATAAATTATAAATGATAATGTCACGCCATTTAAGTTAGATGCTAATCCTTTTACAAAACTGTTTTCTTTAAAGAAATTGAAAGCTGTGAATCCGGCGATGACGTAGAGTAGCAGATGTGTGGTTACCAGAGCAAAAATACCGATAATCTTTCCAAAATATTGTACGCGTGCAGACGTCGCTGCCAATAGAATTTCCATAATGCGGGATGATTTTTCATTAGCAATTGCATTTGCAATCATTGACGTATACCACATGACAATAATCACAGTGATGATACCAATTGCACTGGCTATCAATTGGTTAGCACTTTCAGTATTGCCACTATTAGTTGATTGCTCTGCTTGTTTGACAACGCTTTTCAAGTTATAAGGTTGCACTAGATCAGCAGTTTGTTGAGCAGTTAGACCATATTGAGTAGCTTTTTGGGAACGTGATAAGTTACCTAATATAGCAGTAATCTTTTCTTTTGGAATCTGTTCACTTTTAGGCTGTGTAGTAATTGTGGCTTCATTTTTGTTGACGGTTAACACACCATCTAACTTTTCATTTTGCAGCGCTGAATTGGCTTTTTTCTCATTAGTTATGTTGGAAACATGGATGTCTAATTCTTTTTCCGATTGAACTAAAACACTGCGGACTTCTTGGTTGCTAACAACAGCAATATTAGGTGTTGTATTGCCTTGCATTTTGGTAATGCCAAATATAACTGCACCAGCTAAAGTAGCGAAAATCAAGGGAGAAAGCACAAGCATCCAATAACCACGTGATTTAAATTGGCTGAGAAAAGTGTCTTTAATAACAATAAAAAGTTGATTAGTCATGGATAGCGACCTCCTGGCGGAATATGTCATCGAGTGTTGGTGGTTGTTGGCTGAAGGCGGGGATGTAACCATTCTTTGTAACGAGGTCAAATACACGGTGCCCAGCTTCCTCTTCTGACAAAATTAAGTCATAGCCAACACCATGTGGCGTAACTGAGGTGACACCATCAATAGCTTTTAATGCTGCACTTGAAGTGGAGGATTCCACATAGACACGTGTGCGACCAAATTGTTCACGGATATTTTGAACAGGACCTTGGAGAACGATTTTTCCACGTTTTAACATAGTTAGATCGTCAGAAATCTTTGTCACGTTGTTCATGTCGTGACTTGAAAAAATAATCATTGCACCATTATCACGTAAGCGTATGATTTCATCCATCATTAAGTTTGTATTGACAGGATCTAAACCAGAAAAAGGTTCGTCGAGTATGAGTAGACTGGGTTCAAAGATTAATGAAGCAATCATTTGAACTTTTTGTGCGTTTCCTTTGGAAAGTGACTGCACTTTATCACTCACTTTACCAACGACATCAAGGCGTTTCATCCAATCTTTTAACGCAATTCGGGCATCTGATCGTTTCATACCGTGTAGTTCTGCAAAGTACAATATTTGCTCTTCAACGGTCCGCTTTTGGTATAGACCGCGTTCTTCGGGCAAAAAACCAATATGTTGTTTATCGTTTTGGGTAATAGGTTGGCCATTCCAAGTGATTGTTCCTGATGTTGGTTTAATAAAGTTTAAAAGCATACGGAAAGTGGTCGTTTTGCCAGCACCGTTTTGCCCAATGAGCCCCATTACTTTTCCTTCGGTAAGCGTCATATTCATATTAGAGACAGCAATGTTTTGTCCGAACGTCTTGTTCAGATTAGTCAGTTGAATCATATTTTTATTCCTTATAATATTTTATTTAGTAGATATCGCACACCACTATTGAACAAATAAATTAAGACAATTAAGAGATATAGATATGCAGCTTTTCGGTCCCAATAAAAAGTTGCCCAGCAAATAGCAATATAACTTACAATTAGTAACATAATAAAAGTTACTGTATTTGCGCGGTGAGCAATTTCTTGTAGTCGTTCGTCTGTTGCTTTTATTTTGCTTTTGTGTAGATACTTACGATTATGAAATAGTATTCTAGATGTAATTATGGTACCGATACCCCGTCAAGTATACCTGATGAAAATCCACGTAGAAAACTTCGCGAAGCTGGTGATTTTTGCAAGCTTGCTAAAAGCATTGTAATAACTACAGTCAATATAATAACAATTGTCAAAAAATTAACTTGATATTTGATTTTTGCACGATATTCGTCGTCAGTTATTCCCGATTTTGGTGATGCGAATAGTTTATTAATCATTTTTCTCCCCCTCAAAAATAAAGACATCTTCAATCGGTAAGTCAAAGAACTCGGCAATTCGATGTGCCAAAAACAAAGAGGCATTATATTTACCTTTTTCGAGTGATATCACAGTTTGACGTGTTACTTCAAGTTCAGAAGCAAGCTCTGCTTGTGTCAATTTACGTGATTTTCTTAGTTCTTGAATACGATTTATCAAAGTATGCCTCCTATAGTTTGGCTATTCAACAAAAAATAGTATAGCGTACTTTACATTAAATGTAAAGTTTTGCTTACATTTTTGAAAAGGTTGCAATTATAGAAAATAAGAACTATAACTAAAGTATAGAAAAGGGGGCCGAAACATGGCTGATGAAAAATTTGAAACATTGGATCTTCCAATGAGCGAAGTCTTTAGTTGGAGCGAGGACAAAACCCCACTACGCGATGCATTGTGGAACCATTATATGGACACAAGCAACAAAAACACGTTGGAAACTTTGAAGCACTTGAAGGCTTATGAAAAAATGAGTTCTGATGAAGTTAAGCTCGAAGCTGAAAAAGTACTACAAAAGGCATAATTCAGAAAAGAGGTTAGTTTTAATTTCTAATCTCTTTTTTTGTGCTCAAAAACCATTGACGGAAGCTGGTTTTTTCGGTATACTTAATATTTGTTATGGCGCTATGGTCAAGTGGTTAAGACGTCGGCTTCTCAGGCCGAAATCGAGGGTTCGACTCCCTCTAGCGCTATTAGTATATTTCATGGCGTTGCATAAGGTTTCAAAAACCTTGATGTAGCGCCTTTTCTTATGAAAAATATTGCCGTAATAAATTGGAAACATTATAAATACGCATGTAAGTCGTTTTTGATTTGCGGAAAATGAAGTGAGTAATACTATGGAATTTTTGGGATTAATTATTAACTTAGCTGATGAACTATTTGATGTAGACGATAATAAGCCATTTGGCTTTAAATTTTGGTTGTCTATATTTGTATGGTTAGTTATGCTTAGCGGGTTTATAGTTGTAGCTACAGTATTTATAATTTTATTTCCAGGTATGTTTTTAAAGGTCCTAAATACTATTTGGTTTGTGGTGATAGGTATAGAAGTATTGTTAGCATGGTTTTGTTATTATTCTGGTAAACGTGTAGTAATATGGGCATTTCAAATTAAAAATAATATACAAGCACACTGTAAGTAAGTGTTGGATCAATTTTTAATAAATGATCTATGAGCTTCGAATGCTGGTCTATGTTTTAGCGTATATCTGTTATTTATTAATTTAATCAACCAATGTCAATTAATTACTTTTAACATAACATAGGTCTTCCTTATGTGTTTAAAGCTCACTATGAAAACAATAATGGCGATAATCGCCACTGCTACTCTCAATTGAAATGTTCTACTTTTGGTATCTATCTGGTTCATAGTATTGTTGCTTTCTAAAATTTTCGTCTCCTGATTCATTATCAAAAGCTTGTTTATTTTGGCGTATTTAAAACAGCCTCAAAAAGCGATTATTCCATATGTTCTCATACAATTGCACAGTTTGTTTTGCGTTCATGTAGTAATTTTCTAATGTGGTGCTAAGTCCTTTTTTTATTTGCAACTCATAGCCCGCCCAAACCGTGTGCCATTTTGATTGTGGTGTCAACACAAAATTCTGTTTGAGTACCATATATTTTAATGCTTTGAACATCGTCTTCGTTAAGTACTTTTCTTAGCTTAGTGTGATAGAAAGAATTGGCATGTGTTGTCTGAATGGAACAATTGGTTTATGTGCATGTCGATAAGCCGTAATATGACTGTTTATACTAGTCACACATTCTTGAGTGTTAAAAATATCCTGCGACTCTTTACAAACGCCATTTTGAAAATCAATAACGAGTAGTGTGTCTGATATTGAAAGCATTATTTTTCCTTTTTTAAGTTAAGTGTTGAAATTTAGTGTGCCACTGAGCGAATAGAAAGGATGACTATAGTTCAACACTCTTCGTTCTCTGTCACTTGCTCTCACCATGAAATGATACATGAGTATCTTCGTATTAAGCCATTTAATTTACAACGTTATATTAATATATAAAAAAACTCAACCAATATTGATATTGGTTGAGTTTTTTTATATCAAATTGAGATGAATATACGAACAAATGGTAATAATTTTTAGAACTAATAGATAGGAAGTATTTAATTTAGTTGTGCAATGTGAACAAATTTAACATAATTATTGTTTAATTGATTTATAACGTGTATGATGTATTTTAACACCTAGATAATTTTATGATTAAAATAATGTTATTTAACCGGTTAATAACATTATAAATTAATGTATAAAAATATTATTCTTTATTAGGTTCTTGTAATTTTAATTTCATCGATGAAGTAGGAGGCGTTTTATGAATAATCTTTTTCAACCACATCTTATATGGGAATATTTGCCTGATGTATTGTCAGCATTACCGACAACGCTGTTGCTTACTCTAGTATCAACGATAATTGGCGTAATTGTCGGCGCAGGCATTGCATTTGTCAAAATGGAAGATACACCGATATTTAAACAAATTGCTGTGGTCTTTACTTCTTTTATTAGAGGAACACCAATTTTGATACAAATGTTTTTAGTTTATTATGGACTGCCTATGTTTCTGGGATATGTGGGCATTAACACAGACGATGTCAGCCCATTGATCTATTTATTTATTACATACGGATTGAATATGGCGGCTTTTCTTTCAGAAATCATTCGTGCCGCACTGGAAAGTGTGCCAGCAAGCCAGCGTGAAGCGGCTTTAACTTCAGGTTACACAAAGCGTCAGATGTATTTTAAAATTATTTTCCCGCAGGCAGTCATTATTGCGGTGCCCAGTTTTGCGACAATGGTCATTTCCTTGCTACAAGATACATCATTGGCATTCACAATCGGTGTATTAGATGTTGTTGGTAAAGCCAAAGCATTGGGTACGGCAACCTTTCATACAGTTGAGGCTTACATTAGTGCCATGATCATATTTGTTATTTTAAGTTTCATCTTAGAAAGATTCTTCCGCTGGATTGAAAAGCGCAGTAACTTTACGTCACGCAAAACAGCAATTTTGGCTAATAATCCTGTAATACCAGTGATTGAGACACCAAAAACAACTTAAAATAAACATACGATGTTGATAAATGAGAAGAGAACTAGAGGAGTAATATTATGCAGAACAAAGCAAGTCGTAGTAAGGGCCTATGGATTGGCATTATTGTAGTCGTGATAGCAGTTATTGCGGTTGTATTATTACACAATAATGGAAAAAGCAGTGGATCATCTTCTAAAGTGCAGACAATTAAAGTCGGTTCTGGTAACGATGCCCAACCATTTGCTTATTTAGATAAAAGCGGAAAACCAGTTGGTATGGATATTGCTTTGATACAAGCCATCGATAAAAAGTTACCACAATATAAATTCAAGCTAACACTATCTGATTTTCCTACGTTAATTACAAACTTGAAGAGTGGTAAGACGACGATGGCTATGGAACAGATCGAACAGAACACAGAACGAAAGCAAGACTTTAAGTTTGGAAGCGTTGGTTATACTGTCTGGGATACCTTGTTAGCTACAAAGAAATCAACCGGCGTTTTGAACTCATTTGCTGATGCCAAGGGAAAGAAACTTTATGTCACTAATTCAACGAACCAAGCAACTTTAACAGACGCTTACTTGAAGAAAAATGCTAATGCGTATTCAGTTGTACGTGGAACCTATACAATGGAGCAAATTGCGCAAGGAATCAATTCTAACCAGTTTAACGTTTACCCAGCTCCTAAGTATTCAATTGATTTGTTGAATCGTCAATTCAAAACAAACTTAGTTTATGGAAAGGCTGTCAACCATTCTAATGCATACCCAATGTTTAATAAGAAAGCAGATCCAAAATTGGTTAAGGCTGTTAACAAGGCAATGGAAGAGTTGAAGAAGGATGGCACAATTAAAAAGTTGAGTAATAAGTGGTTAAAGGGCGATTACGTGCCGAAGGATTAATGGAGGATTTCAATGAGCTTTGATATTGGATTTATATTTCAGGTGGTAGTTAAATTAATTCCATACATTCCCATCACGATTTACATGGCGTTTGTCAGCTTAATTATTGGCGGATTATTAGGATTAGTCATCGCACTAGTACGACACTATAAAGTGCCGGTGTTATCACAGTTGTTTACTATCATGATTACCATTCTTAAAGGCGTTCCCTTGATTTTAGTTTTTTTACTTATCTTCATGGTTACATCCCAGAACTTTAATCGTGTGGCTAAGGCACTAGGATGGCATATGCACTATGGTGATTTACCAATGAGCCTTTTAGCAATCATTGGGTTATCCTTGATGGCAATGGTTGGTCTGAGTGAGGCCTTTCGAGGTGCTTTTGAGTCAGTGAAAACTGTTCAGTTTGACGCTGCACGATCGCTTGGTATGACTAATTTGCAGACAATTCGTCGTGTGCTAATACCCCAAGCTTTTCCAGTCGCTTTACCAATGATTATTAATATGTTGATTAACTTAATTAAGGGCACAGCAATCGCATCATTAATTTCTGTGGTTGAAATTTTCTCAACGGCAACGCAAGCCGCTAGTTCTAACTATAAATACTTTGAAGCCTACATTGCTGCGGCAATTATTTACTGGTTAATGACAATTGTTATTGAACGAGCCGCTGTTCTATTAGAAGGACGTATGGATAAAAAGACAAGGAGGGCGTAATAATGATTGAAGTTAAGGATGTCCATAAAAGTTTCAACGATAATGAGGTCATTAAGGGCGTTAGCTTGTCTTTAAATGAGGGTGAGGTAGTGACTATTCTAGGCCCATCTGGGTCTGGAAAAACAACTTTCCTACGTTGCTTAAATTTTTTGGAAACAGCCGATTCAGGATCAATAACCGTTAATGATGAGCAAGTTACGTTTGGCCAAGCAAATGCAAATGATATTCTACAGTTACGACGACAAATGGGGATGGTATTTCAAAACTATGCGTTGTTCTTAAACAAAACTGCAAAGCAAAATATCATGGAACCAATGGTTATTGTTCATGGATTTAGTGTTAAAGAAGCTGAAGCGCGTGCTGCTGAATTATTGGAGGCTGTCGGGTTACCAGATCATGGTGATTATTACCCAGCACAATTATCAGGTGGACAAAAACAACGTATCGGTATCGCACGAGCATTGGCAGTTCATCCAGCAGTATTACTGTTTGATGAACCAACAGCAGCATTAGACCCAGAACTTGTGGGTGAAGTGCTTAAAGTCATGAAAGGAGTTAAAGATGCTGGTGTAGCCATGATTGTTGTGACACATGAAATGCAATTTGCGTACGAAGTGAGTGATCGGGTTATTTTTATGGCTGATGGCGTGATTGTGGAGGAAGGAACGCCACAACAAATATTTGAAGCACCGAAAGAAGAACGAACAAAAGCATTCTTAAACCGTTTTACAGTACAATAAGCGATTAATAATTTTAAAGGAGACTGCGTAATATGTCAGAAAAGCGTTATGAATTTGCAACACGGGTAGCAGGATTGCTCCCAAATCCTTTGCGGGAACAAGCCAAACATGTTCAAGAGGCTGATGATTATATTAAACTAACTTATGGTTATCCTAGCAATCAGGCTTTTCCTGTTGAAAAGTTGGCCAAAATTTCTGAAAAAGTTTATCGTGATCATGCATTTGACTTTATGCAGTATGGTGAAACCGAAGGAATTCCGAGGTTGCGAACACAAATTAAAGAAAGGTTAGCAAAATACCAGTCCTTAGATGTTGAAAATAATGATGTTTTGATTACTTCTGGCTCGACGCAAGGAATGGATTTAGTTTTTAAAATATTTGTGAATGAAGGTGATATTGTTCTAACTGAAGAACAAACATTTGTTGGCGCAGTTAATGCGATTAAATCTTACGGGGGCACAGTGCAAGGGTTGCCGTTTGATTTCGCTGCTGAAAGTATTGATACATCAGCCTTGAAAGCTACTCTTGAAGCGGACACAGAGCATAGGATTAAAGTGTTGTATCTAATCCCAACTTTTCAGAATCCGATTGGCACATCGATGCCACTTGAAAAGCGTCAAGAAGTATATGATATTTGTCAGGCACATGAAGTCATGATTTATGAGGATGATCCATACGGTGATTTGCTGTATGCAGAAAAAACAGCCATTCCAAAAATTAAATCATTTGATCAGACGGGTAATGTCATTTACGCAGGTTCTTTTTCAAAAATATTAGCGCCAGGATCGCGTTTGGGATACTTATTAGCACCAAAAGTCGTATTCGAAAAATTAGTTTTGATGAAACAAGTTGCCGATTCGTTTGCCAATTTATATTGGCAATATTTGGCCAGTCAGTTGATAGACGATTACGACTTTAATGAACACATTGATTACTTACGCCAGCTTTATAAGGAAAAGATGGATACAATGATTTCATCGTTGGCCCAGAAGTCTGATGATAATATGGAATTTGTTGTACCAGATGGTGGTTATTTCATATCAGTTAAACTAAATGACGATATAGCAACTAAAGTCTTTTATGAAGAATTGGAACAGCGACATATCGGTGTCATTCCAGGCAATATTATGAGTGCAGCAGGTAGTGGATATGAGCAATACTTTAGATTGAACTTTACGTTGCCCACATTATCCGAAATCAAAACTGGCATTGAAAGAATTTCTGAGGCAGCAGCGGCGGCAAAACAAACCAAGTCCCCAGTAATTTGAGAGACGAGCGTATGAAAATACTATTTTTTAACGTCTCAACTGTAGAAAAAAATATTATTGATGAATGGGCTGACGCACAACAGATTGCTGTTAAAACGCTACCTGTTTCGATTGACTACGATAACATTGACTTAACTCGCGATTTTGATGCTGTTATTTTTTATCCAGGAAAATCTTTTCAAACTGACGAAAATTTATATTCTCGATTGGCAGAGAATGGTATGAAACAAATTTCTGTCAAATCAACAGGTTATGATAATATTAATTTCGAATTTGCTGAAAAGTATCACCTGACAATAACTAATGTTCCTGATTATTCGCCAGAATCCGTATCGCATTTTACAGTGATGAGCGTGCTTATGTTGTTACGTAATTTACCGCGATATCTTGATAACCCAGAAACGACACAACGAAAAGAGTTTATGGGAAGAGAACTGACAGAAGTGACCGTGGGCATATATGGTGCTGGTCGATTGGGCAGTCTTGTGGCTAAAACGCTGAAATTCATGGGTGCACGGGTAATGATGAATTCTCGTAGTCTTAAGCCAGAGTTAATTGAATCAGGCATAGAATTTGTGGATTTTAAACAGTTATTAGCCGAAAGCGATGTGTTAAGTATTCACGTGCCGCTAAATAAACAAACTTTTCATAAGTTTGATTTTGATAATCTTAGTTTAATGAAACAAAATGCCATATTAGTCAACACAGCACGAGGTGAAATAGTTGATACTTCAGCATTGATAACGCACTTACAGCAAGGGAAATTTCAAGGTTTGGCACTTGACGCATTGGAAAATGAGGATACGAAAGGATTTGCAACAAATCCCTATTACCAGTCACTTCATAAATTTGAGAATGTATTACTGACACCACACATTGCGTATTTTACGAAGGCAGCTGTTCGTGATATTGCAATAACCGCATTAGAAAATGCACGTGATATCGTTATTGAAGGTAAATCAGAGAATACTGTTGTACAATAGGAGGTAAGCAATGAGTTTTATTGAAATTAAAGATGTACACAAGTCCTTTTACCAAAATGAAATTTTAAAGGGTATTGATCTAACCCTGCATAAAGGTGAAGTTATTGTTATCTTGGGCCCATCAGGTTCTGGTAAAACAACTTTCTTACGCTGTTTGAATACACTTGAAAAAGCAGACAAAGGACAGATTAAGATTGATGATGTGACAAAAGATTTTACAGTAAAAGATCGTCAAAATACACGAGACCTAATTTTAAAGACAGCTATGGTATTTCAAGGGCATGCTTTATTCGGTAATATGACGGTATTGCAAAATGTTATTGAAGGTTTGATTCGTGTGAAAAAAATGGATCGCGAAGCAGCCACAAAAATTGGGTTGTCAACTCTAGATAGAGTTGGGCTATCTGACCGAGCAAATTATTATCCTGTTCAACTCTCTGGTGGGCAACAGCAGCGTGCAGGGATTGCTCGAGCAATGGCAATGCAGCCAGAACTATTATTGTTTGATGAACCGACTAGTGCTTTGGATCCTGAATTAGTAGGTGAAGTTTTATCCGCTATGAAAGAGTTGGCACAAGAAGGGCACACGATGATTGTCGTCACACATGAAATGCAATTTGCTTATGAAGTGGCAGATCGGGTATTGTACATGGAAGGTGGCGTTGTGGTAGAGCAAGGCCCACCAGAAGAAATATTTAATGCACCAAAAGATAAGCGGACTCAACAATTTTTGGCACGATTATCGGGTAAAAATTTTGGAGATCCAGAATTGGTAAATTCATGATGCAGAATAATCAACAAAGTTTGGACAAAATAAAAGGCGCAGTCGGTACTCAAAGCAGAGATACTGATCAGCGTCTTTTTACCAAGGATTTTATCATTCTAATGATGATTAACTTCTTGGTTATGACAGCAGTCACTACCCAAATGGGTACGTTGCCACTTTATGTAACGCATCTAGGTGGTAATTCGATTATGTCGGGATTAGTTGTCGGCATTTGGGGATTGGCTGCTCTTTGTGCGCGAATTCCAGTTGGCAAGTTACTGGACACATACGGTCGAAAAAAATTAATTTTTATTGGTTTAGCAATTTTGATGGCTGATTTCTCTATGTTGATTTTTTATAGTACAATTGTTAGTTTAATTGTTTTAAGAGCGTTACAAGGAATTGGTAATGGCACTCAATCTACGTCGGTTGCAACTATGGTAGCTGATAAGTTACCGAAGCAAAAGTTATCAATTGGTTTGGGGTATTTTAGTATATCGCAAACTTTACCGGCCGCCATTGGTCCTGCAATAGGGCTAGTTGTTGTTGAAAATTTTGGTTTTCAATCACTTTTCTATTTTAGTTTGTCATTGATTTGTATAGCTTTTGTTTTATCATTTTTCGTTAAGGACAACTATACTCATGTTGAAAAAGCTAAGCATGTAGCAGATGAGAATACAGGCTTTCTTGATTTAATTCGTCTAAGAAGTGTGTGGGTGCCAAGCCTAATTGTTTTTGTGGTTTGTTTTGCGAATGCTGCTGTTACAGCGTTCTTAGTCCAATTTGGTGAGCAAAAAAATTTATCAGCGACGATTGTTGGGTTTAGCTTTACTATGCAGGCGATTATTGGTGCTTTAGTTCGTGTTTGGTTTGCAAAGTTATATCTATACTTTAGATCTTATGTGTTAGTAATAGCCGGTATATTAATGATTGCCTCAGCCTACTTTATGATTGCTTTTGGTGCAACAGTGGAATGGTTAGTTTTGGCTGGTGCCTTGAATGGATTTGGATTTGCGTTGCTTATTCCGTTGATGAATGCAGTGGTTTTGAAGAATGTTTCCTCAGCACAACGCGGTCGGGCTACAGCAATTTTTTCCTCTGGTACGGATGTCGCCTATGGCTTAGGGGCCTTTATGTGGGGGGTAGTTGCCAATTTCATCGGTTTTTTTGGAATGTATTGTCTCACGGCCACAATGGTTATTGCAACTTTGTTGTTAGTAATCGCCCATAATCGTTTGTTAAATGAATAAAAAGAGAAGAGGGGGGTACCATGTTCCGAGGTGTTGTTTAAGTTGACAGTGTTCGGATTTTTCACGTACAATAGTAAAGTATCAAATTACCATTTTCGTGGTAATTTCAACATGAAATGGTCGATACGTTGCTAGAAATGGAGAAGAAACATGGCAAATGAAAAACATCCTGCAGTATGGTATGAACACCTTCATACTGAAAAGTATACAGGTGCTCGACGAGGTCGTATTCACACGCCACACGGTACGTTTGAAACACCGATGTTTATGCCTGTTGGCACACAAGGTGCAGTGAAGGGTGTGGGCACGCGTGAATTAAAAGACATTGGCTCACAATTCATTTTAAGCAATACATACCATCTATGGGTGCGTCCAGGAGATGAATTAATTGCTGAAGCAGGCGGTTTACATAAATATATGGGCTGGGATCAGGCTATCTTGACTGATTCTGGTGGATTTCAAGTTTTTTCATTGTCTGATGCACGTAAATTAAAAGAAGAAGGCGTCACTTTCCAGAACCATGTTAATGGTGACAGAATGTTCCTATCACCTGAAGTAGCCATGCGGATTCAAAACAACCTTGGATCTGATGTTATGATGCAATTAGACGAAGCCATTCCTTATTTTGAAACTTATGATTATATCAAGAATTCAATGCAACGTTCGCTGCGGTGGGCTGAGCGAGCTAAAGTAGCACATAAGAAGACGGATACACAAGCTTTATTTGGTATTGTTCAAGGAGCAGGTTTTAAAGCTTTACGAACTGAATCGGCCAATAACTTAGTAGATATGGATTTACCCGGATACGCAGTTGGCGGTTTATCAGTGGGTGAATCTAAGGCTGAAATGAATCGTGTTCTGGACTTCACCATGCCACTGTTACCAGAAGATAAGCCACGTTACTTGATGGGCGTGGCAGCACCTGATTCATTAATAGACGGTGTTATGCGCGGTGTTGATATGTTTGATTGTGTGTTGCCAACTAGAATAGGACGCAAGGGAACGTTGATGACACGTTATGGTCGTGTTGTCATCCGAAATTCAAAATATAAGAATGACTTCACGCCATTAGATCCTGATTTGAGTTATTACTCACCAAACCCTATTCGTAAGGAACAATTTGGCAATTTAGCACAATACGATATACCAGGCTATAATCCTTTTAAAACATTAACTCGTTCTTATTTGCATCACCTATTTAATGCAAATGAATTATTAGGTGCGCAATTAGCCTCGGAACATAATTTACGTTTCTTGTTACAATTCATGGAAGATATGCGTACTGCTATTGAAAACGATGAACTATTGGCTTTCCGTGAAACTGTTATGGAAGAATATGGATATAATAAGCCTAATGCACGATTATTCTAAGTTTGGTATAATAGTAGTATTAGCAAAATGAGTAAAAGTTACCGTGAAATGGAACACGTAGCTAAACTCGCTTAGGAAAGTAGGAGTTAGAATGTCGTTGAATTTGATTTTGCCATTAGTAATTATTGTGGCAATGTTCTGGTTTATGTCACGTCAGCAAAAGAAGCAACGTGAACAACAACAAAATATGCAAAAAAGTTTGCAAAAAGGTAGCAAAGTTGTTACCATTGGTGGTTTGCACGCAGTTGTTGATAGCGTGGATAACGCTGCAAAGACTGTTGATTTAGATGCTGAAGGTGTTATTTTAACATATGAATTATCAGCCATTCGTTCTATCAGCAATCCAGTAGATACTGAAAAGCCAACTGTGGCTGATATTACACCTGCTGATAAGGTTGAAGAAACAAGTGAAAAAATTACTGACGATGCTGAAAAACCAGCAGATGACAAGTAATATATAGTGGCAGTATAATAAAAGGAAGCGTAAGCTTCCTTTTATTATGGAGAAAATATGAAAACAGTCACAAAAGTTATGTCGGATGGTACAAAAATTGTATATGACGAATATGGTAATGATCAGTTGAGGACTGTTTTTTTATTACATGGTAATGGTAGCTCTGCCCGTTATTTTAAACGTCAATTACCCAGTTATACAGCATACTTTCACGTTATTGCGATAGATTCTCGAGGACACGGTCGCTCCACCAATACTAAAAAAACTATTGATATGGCAGATGTTATTTGCGATATCGATGAATTGAGACGAGACCTGTCTATCGATAAAATAAGCATAGTTGGTTATAGTGATGGCGCTAATATTGCATTGAAATATGCAGTTGAAAAGCAGAATCATGTTTCTAGGATGGTTTTGAACGCACCTAATGTAACATCAGATGGTGTCTATCGTATTTTATGGTGGGGAGATGCTATTGCACGATTTGGAACTGAATTATTTGCACCAATTAGTCAGAAAGCCCGTCGCCGTCATATACAGCTACATGTCATGAGTGAACCATTGAATATTACACAGGCACAATTAAAGGTGTTAACAATACCGATATTATTTGTTATTGGGCAATTTGATATCGTTAAACGGCAACACATTGAAAGTATTTCCAAAATTATGCCGGCTGCCAAAGTTATGATTCTGCGTGGGCACGGGCACTTCGTAACATACACAAATCCGCGGAAGTTTGCACAATTGATTACACCGTTTTTACTTGGGGGAAAGCATGAAGGGCATTAATCACGTTTTATCAAAGTTAATTATATTAGTTATTACATTGGTGCTGATTACTCAGTTATTCATTATGACGAGAGAAATCACGTGGCATGCAATGTTGTCGACAATGAATGATATTGCTTGGTGGCAAATGGTGTTGCTACTTCTAGCTGGATTTTTGGTGATCATGCCAACGTTATTTAATGATCTTATTTTGCGCGAATGGCAAGGCTACAAACTAACTACGAGTGAAATGTTGCAGCGTGCGTGGTTAGTTAATGTTTTTAATTTAAATGCTGGTTTTATTGGTATTTTAAGTGTATTTTTACGACGTATTTTTTATAATGATCAACCAAAACAAAAGCCGATTAAGCCCTATATACAAATGTATATACTTGGTCAAAGTGGTTTACTCTTCGCAACTATCGTTGCTTTTGTCATTTTAATATTAGATGCCAATAAACAGTTAACTGAACAATTAGTGTGGCTAGCCCTGTTTATTTTAGTGGCTATCATAGGGATAATTATTTCCTTTAGTAAACGGATAAATATTTGGCAAGGGTTGAACAGCACAGTTGTTACACGTTTTATAATTAACTCAATTATTACGCTGTTCGCTCAAGTGGGGTTGTTTATATTAATAGGTCGTGTTATTGACATTGATATTGGTACTTCGGAAATCATACTTAGTTTTGTTATTTCTAGTGCAATTGCTCTGATTACCATGACACCCGGAACTTGGGGTTCGTTTGACGTTGCGATTATTATTATGTTGTCGTTTTTTGATGTAACTCGTGTGGATAGTTTTATTTGGCTCATATTATATCGTGTTAGTTATAATTTGTTTCCTTTATTGAGTGCTGTAGCTCTTTTGTTTTTACGTATTTCTAAACGAATTAATGCTAGTTTTCGAGGTGTGCCACATTATGTTGCCCAATCAGTTGTTCACCAATTTTTGATTATTATACTCTACTTATCTGGTATGTTGCTTGTCTTAGCAGGGACGATGCCCAAGGTTGCAGAAAAAATATTTGTTTTTAATCATCTACGCTCCTGGCCTATCACATATACTTTAATCAATCAATTACCCAATATTTTATTTGGTTTTTTGATCTTAATTAGTGCGCGTGGCATTGCTAATCGTGTACAACGTGCTTATGGGGCGACTATTGTTGTCTTATTGTTAGTAGCTACATATGTATTTTTCTTTTATCAGTATCTGGCACCGTTGTTTTTTATAGCCGCTATTTTGATAGCGGTGTTATTTAGTAAAAAGTCTCTGTATAGAAAGCAATTTATTCACTCTTGGGAAGAGCAGGCTGTGGATTTTCTGATTTGGGCGACGCTAATTATTAGTTATTTAGCTTTGGGCGTGGTCAATTTACCTCCAATTCATCGCCATTTTCATCATGTTGGTAACATGCCATCCATGCATTGGTGGTATGTAGGTCTTATTATTATCACTGTTGTCTCTATTTCTGGTTTAGCTTTGTCTAAATTTTTGCATTCACAGCAGATTCCGCTTGGTGTGGGATTAGATGAAGCAAGAGTGAACAAAGTTCTAACTATTGGTGATAATCACTACACTAATCTCATTTTTTTGGGTGATAAAAGACTATATTTTTATCAAACTGACGATGAAGATGTTGTAGGTATTCAGTTTCGAATTATTAACAACAAGGCAATGGTTATGGGGGATCCTTTTGGGGACGAAAAGTACTTTGCTGCCGCGATGGAGCAATTTGTAAACGAAGCGGATGTACTTGGTTATATGCCAGTTTTTTATGAAATTAGCGAAAACATTGCTATGATGGCCCATGAATTTGGTTATGATTTTTTCAAACTTGGTGAGGAAGCATTGGTTATTCTTGATGATTTTTCGACTGCTGGTAAAAAAATGCAGAACATTCGTTCAGAAATGAATCAAGCAACGCGTGCTGGTTTCAAATTCAGGGTATTAGAACCACCATTTAATCATGACGTGTTGCAGCAAATGCAACTAATTAGTGATGAATGGCTTGCTGGACGTGAAGAAAAAGGATACTCACTAGGATTCTTTGATGAAAATTATTTGCAGCGTAGTCCAATAGCCGTACTTGAAAAAGAAGGGCAAATTGAAGCGTTTGCAACGTTAGTGACTTCATATACAGAACAACAAATGTCAGTTGACTTAATGAGATTCACGCATGCTGCACCGAATGGTGTCATGGATGTTTTATTCGTCAACGTATTTGATTATGCTAAACAACGGCATTTTAAAATATTTAATTTAGGTATGTCACCTTTGGCTAATGTTGGCCAGCATCGTCAAAGTTTTGGACGTGAGCGCTTGGCTAATTTAGTCTATCAATTTGGCTCAAAGGTTTATTCTTTTGAAGGATTGCATCATTATAAAAATAAATTTACCAAAGTTTGGCAACCTATGTACATTGGCTACTCAAGGAAAAGCAGCATTATTGCCGTTATGTTTGGATTGCTGAAAATAGACAACAAAGGAGTGAAACATGCACCAAAAAGCGATATGAGATATACTAGAAGCAATTAAAATAGGAGGAAAAACATTTAGAATTGCGTTACAATTTGCTAAATGTTCTGATAGTTAATGGCAATGCATCAATATTTCATGGGAATGAGTCAGCTTGAACTCATTAACCGAGCTCCAGGATTTTTTAAATACCAGCCCCACAATGTAGCGGCACACTCATGGAAAGTAACTCAAATTGCTCAGTTTTTAGCTGATGTTGAAGAACAAAATGGTGCTCAAATTAATTGGAAATCAGTTTATGAAAAAGCTTTAAATCACGATTATACAGAAAGATTTATCGGTGACATTAAAACGCCAGTGAAATATGCGACGTCGACATTACGTTCAATGTTAGCTGATGTTGAAGAATCAATGACTGAAAACTTTATTAAAACAGAAATTCCTGAACAATTTCAAGCCGCGTATACACGGCGTCTAGGGGAAGGAAAAGATGATACGATTGAAGGCAAAATTTTATCCATTTCTGATAAAATTGATCTTCTCTATGAAGCATACGGTGAATTAGAAAAGTTTAACCCTGAACCCGTTTTTGTAAATATTTTTCAAAGTAGTTTGGAAGCACTCGCCGAATTCAAAGATATGGCCAGTGTGAAGTATTTGGCAAAAGAAATATTACCGGAAGTTTTTAAAGAAGACTTCATTCATAAGGATTTATTGTTTGATTTAGCTAAAAGTTTGTTACCTGATTTTGCCGAGGTGGTTAATAATTAATATGGAAAAAAATTATATTGCGCGTATGCGCGAAAAAGTTGGGCACGATGGAATGATATTTGTATCGGCATTTGGTGTATTGTGGAATGATGCACATGATGCAATATTATTAGAGAAACGTTGGGACTCTGATGAAAGATGGGGATTCCCTGGGGGTTATCTTGAGTATGGCGACTCACCAATGCAGGCTGTTAAACGAGAATTTAAAGAAGAAACAAACCTTGATGTCAAAGTCACTCGTATGTTAGGGATTGCCACAAATGAGGTTAAAAAAAATTCTTGGGGTGATGCACAAGAAACCATTGGAATTGGTTTTGAAGTTGAGCATGTTGGTGGTCAGATGTTAAAGGATGGCACTGAAACGCTTGATTTACAATTCGTGCCAGTTCATCCAGAACCTAAAATGTTCGTTCCACAAGCGCAAAAAACAATGCATCTTATATTGACACAAAACGAGATTAGTGAACAACCTTGGATGAGGGAGAAAAACGAATGAAACTTTATGTTGTACGTCACGGTCAGACAATATTTAATACATTAAATAAAGTGCAGGGATGGGCTGATACACCGCTAACCAAGAAAGGTGAAAAAGATGGTCAGGAAGCTGGTAAAAGATTAAAAAACGTCGCTTTTGACGTAGCCTTTTCTTCTGATACTTCACGTGCTATGCATACCGCAGAATATATCCTGGCTGAAAATATCCACGAGCATACTAAGCTACAAATTACACCAGAATGGCGTGAATATTTTTTTGGTAGCTTTGAGGGTGGTAGTAATGATGTGATGTGGGGTGCTGTGGCTAAAGAATTTGGCGTTGCTAAAGGTACACCAGATGCTATTGCTGCAGAAGTTCAAGACATGACAGCGATTATGAATAAGATTTACGAAGTGGATCCACAGCATTTAGGTGAGAACGCAACACATTTTTGGCAAAGAATAGACGCTGCATTGGAAAAACTCCTCATGACACAAAAAGCCGATGCGAATGTCTTATTAGTTACGCACGGTCAGCTCATTGGTAATTTAGCACAGCACTATGGCCATTTTATCGGGGCTGAAAGACCAAAAAATGGTGCTGTGGCAGTTTTCAATCTTGATGGCGACGGTTTGCAAGTGGAACTTTTTAATGATGTTGACACCGTATTTTGATAAAATACGGTTAATACTTTATATTTTTTTAAGGATTAAATTTATCTAAACAAATCGTTTAGTGATAATGTTTTCATTGATGTTTCAGAAAACGCACTCGTTATTTTCTTCACAAAAATCGTATTAAACGATTGACATTTTATGGTGGAACCGGTTACAATATTATGGTAAGCGATTATCATAATTGAAGGAGATAATATGGTTAAACAAGATAGCCTGCTCACTAAAATTGCTTTTTTGGGCATTTCATTTGTCTTGACAAGTGCATACGCTATTAACGGCGCATTGCCACAAATGACAGAGGCGTTGCATATTTCATCCACCGAAGCACAAGTGTTGGCTACTACACCTTCTATTACTGTGACTATTTTTGTTCTTTTGAGTAGTTTTATAGCTGCTAAATTAGGTGATAAAAATACAATCATTTTAGGAGTAACATTGGTCGGAATTGCTGGAATGATACCATTTTTTACCGATTCATATGTGATCATTTTAGTATCACGAACAGTGTTGGGTGCTGGATTTGGTATTTTTAACTCACTGGCAGTGTCCATGATTGCTGTGATGTACAATGGAAAAACACGTTCTTCGATGCTTGGATACCGTGCAGCTGCTGAACAAGTTGGACAAGCTGTATTAACATTGTTAGCAGGATTGTTGTTGGCGTTTGGTTGGCACGCAACATTTTTGGTATATCTAATTGCATTTCCAATTTTGTTCTTGTTCATTAAGCGGGTTCCTGATACATCAGAAATGACACCACTTAAGACGGAAACGACAGACAGCAAACAGGTAGAAGAGGTAACTCGTATTAGTCCATTAGTATTGGTACTGACGCTCTTTGCTGCTTTCCTTGTGATTGATTATATGGCCATTCAACTTAGCTTTCCATTTATGGCGGCTGACCTGAAGGGAGACGGATACAATACCTCGCCAATATTGTCAGCTATGCTGATTGCAGCAACAATTGGTGGTGTAACATATGGTTGGTTCATGGCAAAGTTTGGTCGTTTCACACTACAAATTGGATTAGTATTAATGGCGATTTCAAATTTCTTGGTTGCATTTTCAAATGGTAACTTTGGTATGTTAATTTTAGGGGTTTTGTTAATAGGATTCCCACTACAATTAATTTCACCATTCATTTTTAATCAATTACCAAAGTTGGCACCACTTGCACGTCAGTCATTAGTGACATCAATCATATTAATCGGATTTAACGTTGGTGTATTCATTGAACCGATTGTAGTTGCAGCTTTTGCAAAGCTGATTGGTCATGGTGGTGGTAGCGCTGCTTCTTCAGCATATGCTACCATTCCATATTTGGGTTCGGTACTTCTTATTATCGCAATTATTACAGTTATAACTAACAGAAAACAGGAGAAATAACTATGGAAATTCAAAATAAAGCAATGCTTATCACATACGCTGATTCATTAGGTAAAAACTTAAAGGATGTTCGTAAAGTTTTGAAGGAAGACATTGGTGATGCAATTGGTGGTGTTCACTTGTTGCCGTTCTTCCCATCAACAGGAGACCGTGGTTTTGCACCTTCTGATTACACACGTGTTGATTCAGCATTTGGTGACTGGAGTGATGTAGAAGCATTGGGTGAAGAATACTACTTGATGTTTGATTTCATGATTAACCACATTTCACGTGAATCTGTTATGTATCAAGATTTCAAGAAAAATCATGATGAATCAAAGTATAAAGATTTCTTCATTCGTTGGGAAAAGTTCTGGGCCAAGGCTGGTGAAAACCGTCCAACACAAGCCGATGTTGACTTGATTTACAAGCGTAAGGATAAGGCACCAACTCAAGAAATTACTTTTGATGATGGTACAACTGAAAATTTGTGGAACACATTTGGTGATGAACAAATTGATATCGATGTAAACTCAGCTATCGCTAAAGAATTTATCAAGACAACTCTTGAAGACATGGTGAAGCATGGAGCTAACTTGATTCGTTTGGATGCCTTTGCATACGCTGTTAAAAAAGTTGATACAAATGACTTCTTCGTTGAGCCTGAAATCTGGGACACATTGAACGAGGTTCGTGAAATTTTGACACCTTTGAAGGCCGAAATTTTGCCAGAAATCCATGAACACTATTCAATTCCTAAGAAGATTAATGATCATGGTTACTTCACATATGATTTTGCTTTGCCAATGACAACACTTTACACACTTTATTCAGGTAAGACAAATCAATTAGCTAAGTGGTTGAAGATGTCACCAATGAAGCAATTTACTACTTTGGATACACACGATGGTATTGGTGTTGTCGATGCGCGTGACGTCTTGACTGATGAAGAAATTGATTATGCATCTGAAGAATTATACAAAGTTGGTGCTAACGTGAAGAAGACTTACTCTTCTGCTTCATACAACAACTTGGATATCTACCAAATCAACTCAACATACTACTCAGCTTTGGGAAATGATGATGCTGCATACTTGCTGAGTCGTGTATTCCAAGTCTTTGCTCCTGGTATCCCACAAATCTATTACGTTGGTTTGTTGGCCGGTGAAAATGATATTGAATTGCTTGAATCTTCAAAAGAAGGACGTAACATTAACCGTCACTACTACTCAGTTGATGAAGTTAAGGAAGAAGTTAAGCGCCCAGTTGTTGCTAATTTATTGAAACTTTTGTCATGGCGTAACAACTTTGCGGCATTTGATTTGGATGGATCAATTGATGTTGAAACACCATCTGACACAACTATCAAGATTACTCGTAAGGATAAGTCTGGTGAAAATGTTGCAGTTTTGGTTGCTAACGCTGCTGACAAGACATTTACTATTACTGCAAATGGCGAAGAAGTTTTAGCTAACTCAGAGGCTGATAAGCAACAATTGTAATTTAAAAGTTTTATTATTAGTTGGAAAGTCAGTGCTATAAGCACCGGCTTTTTTTTAGAATTATCAAACTAGTTTTGTGCACTTTTTTACATTGACACACAAAGTAATATCTCTTATACTAATCTCGTGTTGACTAGTTGACAAATTACAACCAGCAGAGTAAAATATCTCTCACTGTCTTAAAAAGGGGAACGAGATGCAAATTTTAAAAGAACATGCAAAGCCATATATTCGTGATATTTCATTTTCAATTATTGCGGTAATTATTATGGCTCTTGCTTCATTATGGCAACCACGTTTATTGCAACAAGTAATGAAAGCAATTATTGCTGATAATCAAAATCAGGTCGTTTCCTATGGTGTGCAGTTGCTAGCATTAGCTGTAATAGGACTCATTGCCGGTGTTATTAACACTATTTTTGCTGCTAAGGTATCCCAATCGATTGCAGCAGATATACGTGCTCATGAATATGAAAAAATCCAGTCGTTTTCATTTGGAAACATTGAAAAATTTTCTGCAGGAAATTTAGTTGTTCGTATGACAAATGATGTTAACCAAGTGCAACAATTAATTATGATGATTTTGCAATCGTTAACTCGAATTCCAGTCTTGTTTGTTGGGGCTTTTATTTTAGCCTTGATTACGTTGCCACGTTTATGGTGGATTGTAATTTTGATGGTTGTTTTAATTTTTTTAGCATCCCAAGTCGTTTTCAAGCAAATGGGGAAATTTTTCTTTAAAATCCAAAAACTCATTGATAAAACAAACACGCTAGCTAAGGAGAATCTGCAAGGGGTTCGCGTCGTCAAATCTTTTAATCAAGAAAAAAATGAGACCAAGCGCTTTACTGACAATTCAAATGAATTAACGCAAGTTAATACAACAGTTGGTTACTTGTTCTCAACAATGATGCCAATGTTCATGTTAATTTCGTACATTGCGATTGGCACAGCTATCTTATTTGTTGGTCGTGACGCTGTTAAACATCCTAATGACCTAGTGGCCATTACATCTTTTGTATCATACTTAATGCAAATATTTTTTGCTATCATGATTGGTGGCATGATGGCTACCTTTGCGTCACGTGGCTTTGTTTCTCTAAGACGTATCAAAGAAATTTTAGATACGACGCCAGACCTAACGTACGCACAGGATGCGCCTGATCATGATTTGAATGGAGATATTTCATTCAAAAATGTTTCTTTCACTTATCCTGGAGATACTAAACCAGCTTTGAAAAACGTATCGTTTGATATTGAAGCAGGTGAGATGATTGGTATCGTTGGTGCAACTGGATCAGGTAAAACAACACTTGCCCAATTAATCCCAAGATTATATGATCCTACGGAAGGTATGGTATCTGTTGGTGGTGTAGATCTCAAAAAAGTAAACGAAAAGTCGCTGCGAGCTGCGGTTTCGTTTGTTCTACAAAAGGCCATATTGTTCAGTGGTACGATTGCATCAAATTTGCGTCAAGGTAAAAAAGACGCTAATGAAGAGAATTTTCAAAAAGCTGTTGAAATAGCACAGGCTGCGGAGTTTGTTAATCGTTATGAAGATAATTTTGACCACATTGTTGAAGAGCGTTCGTCCAATTTTTCCGGTGGTCAAAAACAACGTCTTTCTATAGCAAGAGGAGTTGTTGGTAGTCCTAAAATATTGATTTTAGATGATTCAACATCGGCTTTAGATGCCCGATCCGAAAAGCTGGTTCAAGAAGCACTTGACCAGGAATTAAAAGGAACGACAACAATTGTAATTGCGGAAAAAATCAGTTCAGTTATTCATGCTAACCGCATTTTAGTAATGGACGAGGGTAGGGTAGTTGGCATTGGCACACATCAAGAGTTGCTTGAAACTTCACCGGTCTACGCTGAAATTTATCAAACACAAAAAGCGAAAGGGGCAGAATAATGGCAGATATTCAACACGCAATTAAATATTTCGCAAAGTATCTTAAGCGTTATTGGTTAGCGTTGTCTTTCGTAGCTATTGTGACAATAGCCTCAACTTACTTCCAAGTTAAAGCGCCAGTGTATATGGGAAAGGCAATTACAGAATTGTCGACTTATTTAAGTCAATACTTGAATCCTCAAACGCATGCTATTGCTAGCAAAACACCTTTCTATCATGCGCTGGAAGCGATGATGATTTTCTTTACGTTAACCGCAGCAACAATGTTCATTTCTAGTTTTATATCTAGTCGTATTAGTTCAGAGGCATCAGGACGAATGAGAATTGGTCTATTTGCTAAATTGCAACGGATGACGATTAAATATTTTGATACTCATCAAGATGGTGAAATTTTATCTTTGTTTACGTCTGATTTAGATAATATTTTTAACGCGATGAACCAAGCCATTTTCCAACTTTTATCACAATTCGCTCTGTTTGTTGGCATCATTATTATGATGTTTCAGCAGAACGTCAAATTAGCATGGGTGACTATGGCGTCGACACCAGTTGCTATTATCGTCGCTTGGTTTGTGATTAGTCGTGCTAGAAAATATATTGACACGCAGCAAGATGAAACTGGCCGTATGAATGGTTATATTAATGAGCAAATCAATGGTGAGAAGATTATTATTACGCAAGGATTGCAACAAGAATCAATCGCTAACTTTGGTCCGTATAATGAACGTGTGAAGCAGGCTACTTTTAAAGGACAGATGTATTCTGGTATGCTGTTTCCTTTAATGCAAGGCTTGTCACTGTTGAACTTGGCCATTGTGATTTTCTTTGGGTCATGGTTAATTGTTCATGACGGTATGGATAAGTCGGTTGGTTTAGGATTAATTGTGGTATTTGTTAACTATTCACAGCAGTATTACCAACCAATCACACAAATTACATCTATTTATAATATGTTGCAATTAGCTGTTACTGGTGCAAGACGCTTGAGCGATGTCCATGAACAAGCTGAAGAAGTTAACCCCGAAAGTGGCCAGAAATTAACTAATTTAAAGTCGGGTGTCACCTTAGAAAATATTCACTTTGGATACAATGATGACAAAGAAATTCTTCATGGTGTTTCAATTGACGTTAAAAAAGGGGAAATGATAGCCCTTGTTGGTCCTACTGGATCAGGAAAAACAACGGTTATGAACTTATTGAATCGATTTTATGATGTGACTGAAGGATCTGTAAAGTTTGATGGCATCGACGTTCGTCAGTTAGACTTGAAATCATTACGTGATCATGTTGGCATTGTGTTGCAGGAATCAGTATTATTTAGTGGTACTGTCGCGGACAACATTAAGTTTGGTGAGCCAAATGCTACCAAAGAAGAAATGATTGATGCTGCTAAGCAGGCGAACATCCATGACTTTATTATGACGCTGCCAGAAGGCTATCAGACCAAAGTAGATGACGAAAATTCGGTCTTCTCAACAGGTCAAAAACAATTATTATCAATCGCCCGCACAATTTTAACTAATCCGGATTTCTTAATATTAGATGAAGCAACATCTAATGTGGATACGGTGACAGAGGCAAAAATTCAAGCGGCGATGGATAATGTTATTGCTGGACGCACGAGTTTTGTTATTGCTCACCGATTGAAAACAATACTGGGTGCTGATAAAATTGTTGTTCTTAAAGATGGTCGAGTTATTGAAAAGGGTTCTCATCAGGAATTAGTTGCTGAAGGCGGATTTTATTCAGAATTGTACCATAACCAAATGGTATTTGATTAACATAGTAAAAATCAACAAATAGTTTGAAGTCCTGTGTTATAAAGGATGGAAAATGATTTGTTGTTTTTTTATGTGGAGAACAATTGCATCAGTATTCGACCATTTTTACGTAAAATGTTATAATAGCAGTATTGCTTTTATAGAAATTTGTATATTTTTGAACATTGGAGAAAACAATGAACATTGGTTTGTTTACGGACACGTACTTTCCACAAGTCAGTGGAGTTGCGACTTCGATTAAGACACTTAAGGAAGCACTTGAAGGTCAGGGGCACGAAGTTTATATTTTTACATCTACTGATCCTAAGGTACCTAAAAATAAATTTGAATCGCATATTTATCGTTTTTCAAGCCTACCATATCTTGGATTTAAAGATCGTCGACTGGCATTTCGTGGATTGATTCAAGCTGTTGAAATTGCCAAATCTGTACAACTCGACATTGTACATACCCAAACAGAATTCTCTTTAGGTTTAATGGGCAAATTTGTGGCGCGACAGTTAAAAATTCCTGCTGTTCACACTTATCATACGATGTATGAAGACTACACCCATTATTTTGCTAAGGGGATGTTGATTGGGCCACATGGTGTGGGACGTATTATGAAGGGATATATGGCTAGTATGGCAGGTGTCATCGCGCCGTCAAATCTCGTTCAAGATACACTCCGTCGTTACGGTGTGACCGCACCTATGAGAGTTATTCCTACAGGTGTTTGTTTACCAGAGCATGGCACGAAACAAACTAACTTACGAGAAAAGTATCACTTTTCTGAATTGCAACCTATTGTTCTGTCGCTGGGACGCTTAGCGTTTGAAAAAAATATTAGTGTGACAATTTCTGTTTTTTCTGAAGTATTACAGACAATACCCGAAGCACGTTTAGTTATTGCTGGTGATGGTCCAGCACGTAAATCTTTAGAAGAACAGGTTGAAGAACTAGCCCTTGAAGACAAAATAATATTTACAGGAATGGTCAATCATGATGACATCTTTGATTATTATAAGATGGCGAATGTTTTTGTAAGTTCTTCAGATACTGAAACTCAAGGATTAACATTTATTGAGGCGATGGCAGCAGATAGACCATTTGTGGCTATACATTCACCTTACTTAGATAATTTGGTCGATAATGAAGCTATTGGTACGTTGGTTAGTGATTATGATGAACTACTAGCAGGCATCACAAAATATCTGAAACGACCAAATACAGAAGAAGATATTGCCTATCGGCATAAAAAAATGAAAGACGTGGATGCAAACACCTTTGCAACACGTGTTTTAGCATTTTATGATGATATTTTGGCTAGTTATCATGCTAGCGACGTGGAAAATGAATATCCCAATGATGAAGAGGTGGGATATATGAAACGTATTTTACGTAATCCATTCAGGAGAAATTAATTGAAAGTTTTACTTTATTTTGAAAATCAAAATTTAATAGCTAAATCTGGTATTGGACGTGCGTTAAAGTTGCAAAAAGAAGCATTATCTTACACGGATGTTGAAGTAACTACTGATGCCAAGTCCCTTGATTACGATGTACTGCATATTAATACATACGGTGTGAATAGCCATCATATGGTCAATAAGGCACACAAATTGGGTAAAAAAGTTGTTTACCATGGTCATTCAACTTATGAAGATTTTCGAAATTCTTTTACTGGTTCTAATACCATTGCCCCGTTATTTAAAAGATACTTAGTATCACTTTATAGTAAGTCTGATGCGATTATTACGCCAACGCCTTATTCGAAGCAGTTGCTGCGCGGATACCGTTTAAATCAACCGATTGTTCCTATTTCTAATGGTATTCCACTAGAAAAATATCAGCATGATGATGATAAAATAAAAAAATTTCGTGAGTACTTTGATTTGGCAGATGATCAAAAAGTGGTTATGAGCGTGGGGTTGTTCTTTGAGCGAAAAGGTATTTTAGACTTTGTTGAACTAGCAAAAAGGCATCCTGAGCATATTTTTATTTGGTTTGGCTACACTGATTTACGACTAGTACCTAATAAAATAAGTCGTTTAATAAAAGGAAATCATCCACGAAATTTAATTTTTCCTGGATATATTACTGGAGATGTCATTCGTGGTGCTTTTCAAGGTGCAGATCTATTTTTGTATCCTTCTTACGAAGAAACGGAAGGTATTGTGGTACTAGAAGCCTTAGCTTCAAAGCAAAAGGTTTTGGTGCGTGACATTCCAGTATATAAAAAATGGTTACAGGATGGGGTAAATAGCTATAAAGCCTGTGATTTGGATGAGTTTGAAACCAAGATGCAAAAAATTTTAACTGGGGAGTCACCAAATTTAAGTGAAGCAGGCTATAAATTAGCTCAAACACGTGACCTACCTGAAATTGGGAAACAATTACAGGCGGTATATAAAATGGTGTTAGAAGGGTGAGTAATCTCGATGTTCAGACGTGATAGAGTATCAATGATTATCGTTGTTGTTCTGACGGCTATTGTCGTTTATTTTTTAACAAAAGAATTAAGTGGTAAAGGACACCAACTGTCCGTAGCGTTGGAAAATCTGGATTGGCATTGGTTACTGTTTGGCCTGTTCGCGATGATTATATCAATTTTCCTTGAGGCGGCAGCCACAAGGGCATTATTGAGCAAAGAAGATCGGCGCCACACCTCGGTATTGTCCTTATTAAGAGTTCCGCTACTAAATTTATTGGGAACAGGAGTCACACCATTTGCTACTGGCGGCCAGCCGGCACAGTTATACGGTTTATCGAAATCTGGAGTAGAAACTGGTCGGGCGATGTCTGTTATTCTCATGAAGTTTTTAGTCTATCAAATTGTTGTTGTGGTATTCTTTATAATAGGTTATGTTTCTGCCGAACACTTTATTTATCAACAGGTTAATCCTACTTTCGCAACATTCATCCCCTTTGCCATAGCGATTCATGCTGTAGTGATTATTGGTATCATATTAGTTATGTTTTGGCCATCGTTAACATTACGCCTGGTCGATTTAGTGGCAATAGTTGTAAAAAAAATGATGCGTCGCGAGCGTTTTGAGCGATTAATTGCGAATGTTAAGCAAAAGATTGATAATTTTCATACCGAATCACGTCGTGTAATTAGCAGTTGGCAATCATTAGTCGGCGCCACTTTTTTTACGTCATTACAACTAATGACGTTCTATATGATACCTTATTTTGTCATACGTGCTTTCGGTTATCAGTCTGTCAATCCATGGCTGATAGTAACGATGAATATTATGATTGTTATGGTGATTTCTTTGTTCCCAATCCCAGGTGGTGTTGGTGGTGCAGAACTTAGCTTTCAATTATTGTTCTCACCTTTTGTTAAAAATCCAGCAACATTGATTCTCGTTATCTTACTTTGGCGATTTATTACTTATTATTTTGGTATCTTTGCAGGAATAATTGCTTACATTATTCCTGCTCACCATGATAGGAGGAGTGACAATGCTTGACAACAAGTACAATACGAGTGATTTGAAACAAATTTTAAATCGGTTACGTGCTATGATGGATTCAACAGATAATAGTGTTCAAACTCGTCGCTTTGACGCTTTTGGCATAGAAGCACTACAGGTCTCTTATGATCAATTAACCAAAATTTGGACAGTCCAAGAACACCGAGAAATTCGACAGTTTCAATTTGATGATATTGATTTGGTTGCAATTGAAATCTATGATGTTTTACATGATTTCAAACTAATTTATTAGGAGGGTGCTTAACACATTGTATTAAGATGTTATCAAGCACGTTTATAACAAATGATAGGTTTATTAAAACGAATCTCAAACCCCAAAAATCTCTGGCGACAAATTAAAAGAACCATGGATACATCGGCACCGATAGTTTGGTTTTTCATATTAAACGTTGTCCTCGTTTGGTTGAAGACATATGCCGAATATCATATGAATTTTAATTTGGGTGTGGAAGGGTCAACGCAACAATTTTTGTTGTTTTTGAATCCCATCCCAACGGCTATTATATTTTTAAGTATTTCCTTGTATTTTCGTGGCGTAACCAGTTATTGGTTGGCAATCATTTTTAATTTGATTCAGTCAATATGGTTATTTGCAAATATGCTATACTACAGAGAATTTTCAGATTTCCTATCAATGGGTATTTTGGGTTCGGGTAGTTCAACTGGAACAAATCTTGGTAAATCGATTGCGGCAATTATTCATTGGACGGATTATCTTGTCTTTATTGATATTGTGATTTTAATTTTTCTAGTGGTTTTCAAGCAATTAACGATTGATCATAAAGGCGTTCAAAAAAAGTTTGCTATTTTAACGACGCTTTTTGGTATCATCTTGATGTTAGTAGATTACGGTATCGCATCAACGGATCGTTCAGGTTTGTTGACTCGTTCGTTTGATAATAATTACATTGTTAAATATTTAGGATTGAATGAATATGCTGTATTTAACGCGGTACAAACTTATAATCAAACCGAAAGCCGGAAGCGAGCAAAGCCATCCGATTTAGCTAAAGTAAAAAAGTTTGTTGCTACGCAAAAACTGCCTGCCAATATTCAATATTATGGTACGCAAAAAGGTAAGAACGTCTTTATGATTCATTTGGAATCATTTCAGCAGTTCTTAATAGATTATAAAGTTGATGGGCAAGAAGTCACACCCAACTTGAACAAATTCTATCATGACCAAAACACACTAAGTTTTGATAATTTCTATAACCAAGTTGGTCAGGGGAAGACATCTGATGCGGAGATGATGCAAGAAAACTCCCTATATGGTTTGGCTACAGGTTCTGCCATGGTCAAGTATGGTACGAGTAATACGTTTGAGTCATTACCAGCTATCTTAGGACAAAGAGGCTATACGACCGCTGCCTTTCACGGAGATGTTGCAAGTTTTTGGAATCGTGATAATACCTATAAATCGTTTGGCTATAATTACTTTTTCTCTAAAGCTTATTATGCTAATGCAAACAAAGCAAACTATAACATTGGTTATGGGATGAAAGATAAAATTTTTCTGCGAGATAGTGCGAAGTATATTGAACAGCTCCCACAACCATTTTATGCGAAGTTAATCACCGTAACAAATCATTATCCATATGATTTGGATAAACAAAATATCAGCTTCCCGGCAACAAAAACTGGAGACAAAACTGTTGATGGTTATGTTCAAACAGCTCACTATTTGGATCAGGCATTCGCTGAGCTGATGAGTTATCTCAAAAAAGCAGGGTTGTATGACAATTCTGTATTTGTGCTGTATGGTGATCACTATGGAATTTCTGAAAACCATCAGGATGCTATTGCGCAGTTACTTGGTAAAGATAAAATTACTAATAATGATTTAGCTACTTTCCAAAAAGTGCCGTTCATGATTCATGCGACAGGGCTAAAAGGTGGTATCGACCATACATATGGTGGTGAAATTGATATGTTGCCAACTTTAATGGATGTGCTTGGAATCCCAGATAATAATATGACTATGTTTGGCCAAGATATGCTGTCCTCGAAGTACGATGGTAAAGTGGTTTTCCGTGATGGTGATTGGATAACGCCAACGTATACGAAATACAATAACCAGTATTTTAATACTAAAACTGGTGATCAAGTTACGCTTAAATCAGATAAAAAGTTGCAAAAAGTTGCAAAACAAATGTCCGCTTATGCAACAAAAGTTTTGGGTTACTCCGATGCAGTTATTACAGGCGACTTATTGCGCTTTGATACTTCAAATTCTGATTTTAATCTTATTAACAAAAAGAATTATAATTATAAAAAAACTGAGGGACTGGCTTCGCTTAAAAAAGCACTCAAGTCTAATCCTTCGAGTGTATTAGCCAAAAATAAAGGCAAATCAACGCTTAGCGACTATGTCACAGATGCACCGGAATTAAAAACAGATTCTGACGACGATGACAAGTAATAACAAAAAACGAACAAAACGCTCATGTAGAACGTTTGTTCGTTTTTTGTTATAATGGGATGATAACGTACTAAGTGTGAAATAATACTGAGCAGATTTATGAAAAGAGAACGTCAATGATAGAGCGACAGATAGAACATGAATTTGAAATTAAGTCTAAATATGAACCAACCGGTGATCAGCCACAAGCTATTGAAAAATTAGTTGGTGGAATCAACAATCATGTTAAAGAACAGATACTACTCGGAGCTACGGGAACAGGTAAAACATTTACCATTTCAAATGTAATTAAGGAAGTAAAAAAGCCGACTTTAGTTTTAAGTCATAATAAGACTTTAGCTGGACAGTTATATGGTGAGTTAAAAGAATTCTTTCCTAACAATGCAGTAGAATATTTTGTCTCTTACTATGATTATTATCAGCCGGAAGCTTACGTCCCAAGCTCTGATACGTTTATTGAAAAAGATTCAGCTGTGAATGATGAAATAGATAAACTCCGAAACTCCGCGACTAGTTCGTTACTTGAACGTAATGATGTCATTGTGGTTGCTTCCGTCAGTTCTATTTTTGGTTTAGGAGATCCGCACCAGTATAAGGATCATGTTATCAGTTTGCGTGTTGGATATGAATATGAGCGGGATCAATTAATGCGTGATTTGATTGATGTGCAGTTTACTCGTAATGACATTGATTTTCATCGTGGAACGTTCCGTGTTCGTGGTGACGTGATTGAAATTTTTCCTGCTTCCCAAGATGAAATGGCTTTGCGAATTGAGTTTTTTGGTGATGAAATTGATCGCATCCGAGAAATTAATTCATTGACAGGAGAAACAATAGCAGAACGTGATCATGTAGCTATTTTTCCAGCAAAACATTTTATGACCGATGATGACCAAATGCAGGTGGCATTGGACGGTATCCGTCAAGAAATGAACGCTCAAGTTGAGCTGTTCAAAAAAGAAGGTAAGTTATTAGAGGCGCAGCGTATTAAACAACGTACAGAATATGATTTGGCGATGCTTGAAGAAATGGGATTTGTTGGTGGCATTGAAAACTATTCACGTTGGATGGATGGCCGTCAAGCGGGTGAGCCCCCATTTACTTTGATTGACTTTTTCCCAGATGATTTTTTGATTGTTATTGATGAAAGTCATGTCACGATGCCACAAATTCGCGGTATGTTTAATGGGGACAAAGCTAGAAAAGAAACGTTGGTTAACTATGGCTTTCGTTTGCCAAGTGCATTAGATAATCGGCCATTAAAACTTCCTGAATTCGAAAAACACGTTAACCAGATTATTTATATGTCAGCGACACCTGGAGATTATGAAAATGAGCGTGTCGATTCAAAACACATTATTCAACAAATTATTCGACCAACGGGGTTGCTTGATCCAGAAGTTGAAGTGCGACCAGTCATGGGACAAATTGATGACTTGGTCGGGGAAATAACGAAGCGATCAGAGCGTGATGAACGTGTGTTTATCACAACGTTAACCAAACGTATGGCTGAGGATCTAACTGATTATTTGAAAGATTTGGGAATAAAAGTAGCTTATTTGCATGCGGATATCAAAACACTTGAACGTACGGAAATTATTCGTGATTTACGCTTGGGTAAATATGATGTTTTAATTGGTATTAACCTATTGCGTGAGGGTATTGATGTTCCTGAAGTATCCTTAGTAGCTATATTGGATGCTGATAAAGAAGGATTTTTGCGTAATCCACGTTCGTTAATCCAAACTATTGGTCGTGCCGCACGTAATGAAAATGGACACGTTATCATGTATGCAGATAAGGTGACTAAATCCATGCGTGAAGCTATTGATGAAACAGCCCGCAGGCGAGATATTCAGATGCAATATAATGCGCAACATGGTATTACACCGAAAACAATTAAGAAAGATATTCGTGACCTGATATCTGTCACACATGCTGCTACTGAAGAAAAAGTTGTTGATTTGACAAAGGTGGCGTTTAACGACTTGCCTAAAGATGAGCAACAGTCTATTGTTGATAATATGACCAGTCAAATGAAGGCGGCAGCTAAGGCACTGGACTTTGAAGAGGCAGCTCAATTGCGCGATACGGTAATGGAATTAAAAACACGTGCTAATCTTTAATTGAACTGATATAAACGAAAAAGAGAAAATAATGGCAAAAGATCATATCGAAATACGCGGTGCTCGCGCTCATAATTTAAAAAATATTGATGTAAATATTCCTAAAAATCAACTCACAGTCGTTACTGGTCTATCTGGATCAGGTAAATCATCATTAGCTTTTGATACCCTATACGCAGAGGGGCAAAGGCGCTACGTGGAAAGTTTAAGTTCTTATGCACGCCAATTTTTAGGTCAAATGGACAAACCAGATGTCGATTCTATTGATGGTTTATCACCTGCTATCTCTATTGATCAAAAAACAACATCTAATAATCCACGCTCAACCGTTGGTACGGTGACTGAAATCAATGATTACTTCCGTTTACTATACGCACGTGTTGGGCGACCAGATGATCCAAAAGATGGTACAAAAATCATGTATACAATCGATCAAATGGTTGAATATACATTGAATAACCTACCTGAGGGTACAAGATTACAAGTGTTTGCACCAATTATTAGAGGAAAACGCGGATCGCATGAAACAGCATTTGACCATATGCGCAAACAGGGATATATTCGAGCTCGTGTAGATGGAGATATTATTGAGATTGATTCACAGCAGTTGAGTCTTAATAAAAACAAGGCTCACGACATTGACGTTATGATAGATCGCATTGTTTTACGTGGCAATTCTCGGTCACGTCTATTTGACTCGATTGAAGCAGCTGTTCGTTTGAATGACGGGCAAGTGGAGCTTGATGTGGTAACTCGTGATGATGAAAAGCCAACTGCACCATTAAAGTTTTCCGACCATTATTTTGGAGAGTTGAAGAATTTTCGTGCAGGGCGATTAGAACCGCGTTTGTTTAGTTTTAATGCACCATTAGGAGCTTGTGAGTTTTGTCAGGGTTTGGGGGTCACGCGCGAAGTGGATATTGATTTAGTAATTCCGAACGATACGAAAACCTTGAATGAGGGAGCTATTCAGCCATGGAACCCAATATCATCCAACTATTATCCGGAAATGTTGCGTCAATTTGCTGAGCAATTTGCTATTGACATGGACACACCATTTAATAAACTTCCTAAAAAACAACAAGATTTAATTCTGAATGGTTCTGATGAAAAGGATTTTCATTTCCACTATAAAAATGATTTTGGCGGGGTTCGTGATGTTGATATCCCTTTTGAGGGGGTAATAAATAACATCGCTCGCCGTTTCACGGAAACAAATTCAGATTTCACGCGAGAGCAAATGACTCATTATATGACAGAATTAAAGTGTAAAGCCTGTGGCGGTTATCGCCTAAACAAGGCCGCTCTTTCAGTTAAAATTAATGGCAAACATATTGGTGAGGTATCGGAGTTACCGGTTGATCAAGAATTGGCATTTTTTAATAGTGTATCCTTGGGACAACAGGATAGTGAAATTGCCTCGCCTATTATCAAAGAAATTAAAGATCGTCTTGGCTTCTTACAAAGCGTAGGTCTAAAGTATTTAACACTTTCTCGTTCAGCACGAACGCTTTCTGGTGGAGAATCTCAGCGAATTCGTCTAGCTACTCAGATTGGATCTAATTTATCAGGAGTTCTGTATGTTTTAGATGAGCCATCCATTGGTTTGCACCAGCGGGACAATGATATGCTGCTAGAGTCAATGCATCGTATGCGTGACTTAGGAAATACCTTAGTTGTTGTCGAACATGATGAAGATACAATGCGCGCGGCTGATTATTTGATAGATGTTGGCCCTGGTGCTGGTGCTTTGGGTGGTACTATTGTGGCTAGTGGTACGCCAGCTGAAGTTGAAGCCAATAAAAGCTCATTAACTGGACAATATTTATCTGGGAAAAAATTTATTGCAATACCTGACAAGCGTCGAAAAGGAAATGGCAACTGGATTACAGTAAAAGGCGCCAAAGAAAATAATCTAAAAAACATTACTGCAAAGATACCTCTAGGAAAGTTTGTTGCGGTAACAGGTGTTTCAGGTTCTGGTAAATCAACATTAATCAATACAGTGTTGAAGCGAGCTTTGAAACAAAAACTAAATAATAACTCTGAAAAACCAGGTGCGTATCGATCGATTGAAGGCACGGAAAATCTTGAACAAATAGTTGATATTGATCAATCACCAATCGGACGTACACCACGTTCTAATCCTGCGACCTATACAGGTGTATTCGATGATATTCGTGATTTGTTTTCACAAACAAATGAAGCTAAAATGCGTGGATACAACAAAGGACGATTTTCATTTAACACAAAAGGTGGTCGTTGTGAGAATTGTCGTGGCGATGGTGTGATCAAAATAGAAATGAATTTCTTGCCTGACGTGTATGTAGCCTGTGAAGTTTGCGGTGGAACTCGTTATAATTCAGAAACGCTGGAAGTTACCTATAAAGGCAAAAATATATCACAAGTTTTAGACATGACTGCTTCAGAAGCACTTGAATTCTTCACGCCTATTCCAAAAATTGCTAAAAAACTACAAACGATTAATGATGTCGGTTTGGGGTATGTGAAACTAGGCCAATCTGCAACGACCTTGTCAGGTGGTGAAGCCCAACGTATGAAATTAGCATCGGAACTTCATCGACGCACCAATGGTAAAACAATTTATATTCTGGATGAACCGACTACAGGCCTACACACTGACGACATTGCCCGCTTGCTAGAAGTGCTGGAACGACTAGTGGATGCTGGTAACACTATTGTAGTGATTGAGCATAACTTGGATGTGATTAAGTCGGCTGATTGGATAATTGACATGGGCCCAGAAGGCGGTGCTGGTGGAGGAAAAGTTTTGGTCGCCGGTACGCCTGAAAAGGTTATGAAAACGGTAGGATCTTATACCGGTAAGTACTTAAAAGAAGTAATTGAGCGTGATTTGTCACGAGCTTAAACAAGAAATCTCTTAAGCAACGACTAAAGCCACCTAACAATTTGTTAGGTGGTTTTGTGTTAAAATGAATGTAAGTATATGGAAGGTTAACTATTATATGAAACCCAAAATCGTCATTATTGGTGGTGGTTCTGGTCTACCTGTAATTATCAAGCCGCTTGTGAAACAAGAAGTTGATTTATCAGCAATTGTGACAGTGGCTGATGATGGTGGATCAAGCGGACTACTACGAAACTACATTAATATAGTACCTCCTGGAGATATTAGAAATATCCTCGTAGCAATGGCAGATACGGACGCTGAATTTTTAAAGGTTATGCAGTATCGTTTTGATGCAAAAGATGATTTTTTTGCTAAGCACGCTGTTGGAAATCTAATTATCGCTGCGATGACTGAAATGCATGGGAATATTTTTGATGCGGTTCAATATCTAGCTAATTTTATGCATGTTCAAGGGCATATTTTTCCTGTTTCTAACGAACCTCTGGTGCTACATGCTGAATTTAAGAATGGCAACACAGTTGCTGGAGAAGCTGAAATAACACATGCACATCAAACAATAGATCATGTTTGGGTAACAGGTGATGAACCAGGTGAAGAACCTAAAGCTGCTCCAGAAGTTGTTGAAGCGATTTTGAGTGCGGACTTAATTGTCTATGGTCCTGGAAGTCTGTTTACATCAATTTTACCTAACGTGGTTGTGCCTGAAGTCCGTGAGGCACTACAACTCACTAAGGCCAAGCAAGTTTACATTGCCAACATTATGACCCAAAAGGGCGAAACTGATGCTTATACAGATGCACAACATCTCCTTGCTTTAAATGCACACATTGGCATGCAAGCAATTGACTATGTCATTTCAAATAGTGAAAAGGTTCCTGATGATTTTGTCGACTTTCAAAAGTGGAATGAGGTTTCTAATCAGGTAAAGCTTGACGAGCAGGCAGTTGTGGTTCAAGGAGCAACTCAAATTTCAGGTGATTTTTTGCAGTTACGTGACGCTGGTGCATTTCATGATGGACAAAAAATTACTGAAGAATTATTGAAAATTTTGGAGCAGTGCTAAATGTCATATGCAGCAGATGTAAAAAAAGAGCTGACTGGTTTGATCGTTCATGCCGGAAATGCAAAAGCTGAGTTGGCAGCTTTAATGAGAATGAACGGGGTTAGTACCCTTGGGTTTGATCAAACAATTCGGGTACAAACTGAAAACGCAGCTATTGCCCGTCGAATTTATACACTCTTAAAAGAAACTTACGTTGAAGTTGAAGTGGAAGTCAGCGTAACAGATAATAATCATTTATCACAGCACAAATCTTATGGGGTATTACTAAAAACTAAGATTGATGAGGTACTGGATGATTTAGGTATTGATCCATTTGGCTTACATCCAGAGGTACCACCGCGTATGCTAAATCAAGTTGACAAACGGCGTTCTTTTTTACGCGGCGCTTTTTTGGCTGCTGGATCAGTTAATTCACCAGAACGAGCTAACTATCATCTGGAAATTTATACGACTCACGAAGAACTGGCTGAGCAATTGATGATAATGATGCAAGAATTTGATTTGCCATCAAAAATTTCTGAGCGAGGTAATGGTTTTATTGTCTATTTAAAACGCGCAGAAAAAATTGTGGATTTTTTGCAGACAATTGGTGCGACTCAATCTATGCTCAAGTTTGAGGATATTCGTATGATGCGTGATATGCGTAATTCGGTCAATCGCCTGGTCAATGCTGAAACAGCAAACATGCAAAAAACAGCAATCGCAGCTAATAAACAAGTTAGTCAGATTAATTTAATTATTGATACGTTAGGTAGTCTAGACATATTACCAAAAAAACTGGGTGACATCGCGAAGGCAAGATTAGAATATCCTGATGAAACGTTGGCAGAATTAGGTGAAGTACTAGATATTAGTAAATCAGGTGCTAATCATCGCATGCGTAAATTAACACAACTGGCAACAATGATTGAGGAAGGTATAGACTATGATTTAACAAAGTTGTAAAACTTTTTAGCACTCTCGTCTCTAATGTGCTAAAATATATATAAGTTAATTATTTAATTAACCACTCTAAGATATGAGGTAAAATATATGTGGCCAGGAGTTATTGAACAAACTGCCAACGGACGTGAAAATTATGATTTACCATCACGTTTGTTAAAAGATCGTATTATTTTGGTACAGGGCGAAATTGAAGATAGTATGGCAACATCAATCGTTGCGCAACTGTTATTCTTAGAAGCTCAAGATCCAACAAAAGAAATTTCTATGTATATCAATTCGCCCGGAGGATCAGTGACAGCTGGATTATCAATCACTGATACAATGAATTTCATTAAGGCGCCAGTGACAACTATTGTAATGGGCCTAGCGGCATCAATGGGAACAATCATTGCTGCATCCGGTGAAAAAGGGCATCGTTTTATGTTACCAAACGCTGAGTACCTCATCCACCAACCAATGGGCGGTGCTGCCGGTGGAACACAGCAAACTGACATGGCAATCATTGCAGAACAGTTGACGAAGACACGTGCCAAGTTGAACAAAATTTTAGCTGATGCTTCAGGTAAGGATTTGAAGACAATTGGTCGCGACACTGAACGTGATAATTGGATGAGTGCTGAGGAAACATTGGAATATGGTTTCATTGATGGTATTTTAACTAAATCAGGTGAAAAACCAGCAACAAAATAATACGCAATGCATGAAAAAACACCATACCAAGGGTTTATTACCTTGGTGCGGTGTTTTTGTATACTACTCATTATTTAAAACGATCTAAATTTTCGACGCTTGAAACATGATAACCTTTCTTTTCTAAGCGTTTAATAAGTTTGTCTAATTGTTCGCTATCTTCTTGCAAGGGAAGCGTGAAGAGAACAGTTAAGGGTTTAAGGTCAGATTGAATGGTAAGTAGTGATTCAATATTTGAATAGCGTGTGATGATTTTAGAAATTTTGCTCAAATCCCCTTGAGTGTTATGCGTTGAAATAGCTATGGCAACACCCCCAGAACGGACTGACCAACTTTGTGACAATAAGTCCATTAAAGCATCATGCGTAAAAATACCATAAAACTGATGATTTTCATCTAAGACAGCAATAAATGGTAAATCTCTAATCGCAAAAAAAACTTCATAAAATTTACTATTCGTGTAAATAAATTTTGTTGAGTTGCGCATAATGGCTGTTGCAGGAAGGTTCATATTTCCGTTTTTTGCAACGTGTTCAAAAACGTGTTGTTTATAGACATTACCACGAAAAAGCTTGCCTGATTCGTCAAGAATAGGCATGGTGCGTGTGTGTGCGTTTTCTGGGTCATTAAAAATATCGTACACTTCTTGAATTGTTGCATTTTCGGTTACGGTTGTTAACTCCGATTTAGGGATTACCAAAGATTTTTGAAACATTATCCTGTCCTAATCTAATTTTTTTATCATTAAATAGCCATACAATATGATAACACAAAATTGTAGTGTGTGCGTGGTATACTGGAGGTTAGATTATTTTAGAATGCTTTATGAGGAATAGAAACGTGAAATTTATATTTGGACTTGGAAATATTGGTGCAGAATATGACCAAACACGCCACAACATTGGCTTTATGGCTGTTGATGCTTTTGCGACAGCGAATCATATGTCATTTTCTCCAAGTAAGCAATTTGCTTTGGTTGCTAAGACAATCATAGGCGGAGAATCAGTCATGCTGGTTAAGCCAACAACATACATGAACGATTCTGGTAAAGCCGTTCGAGCCATTCTGGACTATTACGACGGAGATATTGATGATGTATTAGTATTGGTGGATGATATGGACCTACCATTTGGTAAAATGCGTTTTCGTGCGAAAGGATCGGCGGGTGGTCATAATGGCTTAAAAAGCATCATGACGCATACTGGTTCCCAGACATTTCTGCGTTTGAAATTTGGACTAGGGCATCCTGTTCATGAGCAAAATGTAGTTGTTAATTATGTTTTAGGAAAATTTACTGCAACAGAAAAGCCAGACATAGACGCAATGTTGGACCGCAGTACGCAAGCAATAGCGGATTGGATTCAAGGTGCCACAGCACCTGAACTAAGTAATCGATATAATGGATAAATGACATTAATAGACTTTTTAAGTGACACAGTAACAATTAAAAAACTTAACGAACAGGCAACTGAGGGCTCAGCACAGTTGCTTTTAGGTGTGAATGGAACCGCCCGTGCGGCTAGTATTGCTGCCTTATACCGTAAAAATCCGCGACCAATGTTGGTTATATCTGACACGCAAGTGCACGCTGATCAATTTTTTGATGACCTGTCATCTTTGCTTGAAGATCTGGTCTATAACTTTCCAGCGGAAGAGTCTATTGCCACAGAAATGGCAATTAGTTCCTCTGAATTACGACTACAACGCATACAAACATTACTTGCCCTAAAAACAGAAAAACCTATTATTGTGGTTACAAGTTTGGCAGGTGTAGAACGTTTGGTACCTAAAAAGCAGTCACTGGAACAAGCACATTTACATGTTAAAGTTGGGGATGCTTACAATTTAAATGTCATCAAAAACACTTTAATGATGATGGGATATACGCCGACTAAATTAGTTCAAACACCAGGTGAATTCGCACATCGAGGATCAATTGTTGATGTTTATCCGATTACCTTTGATGATCCTATTCGACTTGACTTCTTTGATGACGAATTGGACCAATTAAAGAGCTTTGATGTTGCGACTCAAAAAAGTACCACTAGTTTTGACGAAATCAATATTGACCCGGCGACAGATTTTATCGTATCAGAGGATCAGTATGACCAAGCCAAGTTAGCGCTTGAAACCACTTTTAGCGAGTACCGTACCAATTTAAGCGGAATTGATAAAAAGCATGCCACGGATGGGTTTGCTCCTACACAGTATATGTTGAACGAACGAGAAAGAGGTAGTGCGTTAGTGCCATATGCTCCATTTTTCTTTAATGGCCAGACAACCCTACTTGACTATTTTCCAACTGATTCGTTAATAATCCTTGATGAATACACACGGTTAATGGAAACGCGACTTCAGCAAATGACACGTGATCAGGAATGGATTGAGCAGCAAATTGAAGCGTATCAGTTATTACCAAAACAAACTTGGCGAACTGAAATCACAGATTTATTAGCAAGTAATCAACGTCCGATAATTTATTTAGCTAATTTTCAACGTGGACTCAACCGAATTAAGTTTACCAATGTTGAAGAAGTGACAACGCGCCCAGCAAATCAGTATTATGGACAAATTCCTGCCTTGAAAAACGATTTAATATATGCGCAGGAATCTGGTATTACGATGGTGTTATTAATTCCTGACGCTAAACGACGGGTTAATTTTTCTCGTAGTTTGTCTGAATTAGAAATGCCGGTCCCTGAGACGCGAGATGTAGTGAAAAACCAAGTACAAATTATGCCAGGTGAGCTATCAGCTGGATTTGAATGGCCAAAATTACATTTGACCGTACTAACTACACATGAACTATTTACACAAGCAAAGCATTCCGCACCGCGAACCCGCAAAATTGCTAACTCAGAGCGTTTGAAATCTTATAACGAATTAAATGTGGGTGATTATGTTGTTCATATTAATCATGGTATTGGTCGTTACGAAGGTTTGCAAACCATTGAAGCTGACGGTGGAAAACAGGATTATCTAACAATTGCTTATCAGCAAAATGCGAAAATATTTATTCCTGTCACACAACTTAATCTTATTCAGAAATATGTTGGTGCATCTGATGTTGCTAAGAAACCTAAGTTAAACAAATTAGGTGGTAGTGAGTGGGCTAAAACCAAAAGACAAGTTGCGGCGAAAATTGAAGATATTGCTGATGATTTATTAGAATTATACGCAAAACGCGAAGCTCAGCAAGGGTATGTTTTTCCACCGGATGATCATGCTCAAATTAAGTTTGATGATTCTTTTGGTTATCCAGAAACACCTGATCAAATTCGCAGTATTGAAGAAATTAAAGTTGATATGCAAAAACTGCGGCCAATGGATCGGTTACTTGTGGGAGACGTTGGCTTTGGAAAAACCGAGGTTGCCTTACGTGCTGTTTTTAAAGCTGCTCATGCCGGTAAACAAGTCGCCTTTCTAGCGCCAACTACGATTTTAGTTCAACAACATTATGAAACAATGTTGGCTAGATTTAGTGATTTTCCAGAAATTAAAATTGGCGTATTAAGTCGTTTTCAAACACCAACCCAGAACAAAATGATCATTGAGCAGCTTCAAAATCACGAAATCGATGTAGTTGTTGGTACGCATCGTTTGTTGAGCAAAGATGTGGACTTTGCAGATCTTGGGTTACTAATCATTGATGAGGAGCAGCGGTTTGGTGTTAAACATAAAGAAAGACTAAAACAGTTACGAACAAGTGTTGATGTCCTAACATTGACTGCGACGCCAATTCCACGTACGCTTAATATGGCCATGGTGGGCGCCCGCGATTTATCTGTTATTGAAACACCACCTGCAAACCGATATCCAATTCAAACTTATGTTTTGGCAATGGATTGGAAAATAGTTCGTGATGCGATTGAAAAAGAAATTGCACGTAACGGTCAAGTTTTTTATCTACACAATCGCGTTGCTGACTTAGACCGTATTGTTAGTCAAATAGAAGAATTAATTCCTTCGGCGCGTGTAGCTGCAATTCATGGGCAGATGTCAGAAACACAGCTTGAAAGTATTCTGTATGACTTTTTGAATGGACAATATGATGTTTTAGTAACAACTACAATTATTGAAACGGGTGTTGACATCCCTAATGCAAATACTTTAATTGTCGAAAATGCTGATCATATGGGGTTGGCACAGCTTTATCAATTGCGTGGTCGTGTTGGGCGTTCGACACGCTTAGCATATGCATATTTTACTTATCCATTTACACGTACACCTTCAGAAGAGGCCGAGAAAAGACTTGAGGCCATACGTGATTTCACGGAACTGGGATCAGGTTTCAGAATAGCTATGCGTGATTTAAGTATTCGTGGTGCAGGTGATTTGCTCGGCAAACAACAACACGGATTTATTGATTCAGTGGGTTATGACATGTATACTCAAATGTTGAAAGATACTGTGGCACAAAAACAGGGGAAACAAGTTACGACGACCCAACCAGAAACGGATGCAGAATTAATTTTAGGTGTACTAGCTTATTTGCCAGATGAGTACGTTAGTGATAATGCACAAAAAATTGAATTATATTCTCGCATCCGTCAGGCTAGAACGGATGCAGAATTTGAAGACATTGAGTCTGATATGCTTGACCGCTTTGGTGAAATGCCAGATGAGGTAGCTCGATTATTGCTCGTAGGTCAAATTAAGCAGTTAGCTGATCAGTCACAAATTACGAATATACGACGTCAAAGAAAACAATTAATTATGACATTTAATGAAACAGCTACGAAAAACTTAGCCGGAGAAGCCATATTTGAGACAATGGTTGATGTGCCGTTAAAAGCAGCTGTGCGAACAGAAGAAGGTAATTTACAAGTGATCTTCACTGTGAACGATGTCGCAGAAAGTAGTATCTGGCTCAATATTTTACGGAACTTTTTGTTAGTGATTATTGATAAATTATCAGCAAAAACATTAAATGAACTTCATCATTAAATATAGGAGAAGAAATGCGTTTAGATAAATATCTTAAAATTTCGCGGTTAATTAAGCGTCGGACGGTCGCCAAAGAGATTGCTGACCAAGGACGAATCTCAATTAACGGTAAAGTTGCTAAATCATCATCAGATGTGTCCACAAATGATGAATTAGAAGTACGTTTTGGAAACAAAACGCTGACAGTTAAAGTACTCAAAATTGTTGAAACAACCAAAAAAGAAGAATCTGCTGACATGTATGAAGTTATTAGTGAGAAATTTCAGCAAGATTTTCGTAAAATTGGTGACGAATAACAGCCAAAATGTTTAAGTTAGTTTAAATATTGTTGTAAAATGATAAAGAACGTGACAAAATTACAATAGGTAGAATTCACTATGGCGGGTAATTTTAAAAGAAGACAATCAAATATTACACCGTTAAACCCAGCGATAGCACGTGAAATTAAAAAATCAGAACGTGCTAACTTGGAAGCGGCAAAACATTATCGCAAGGCGCACGCGCGACGGGAGAAAAAAATTCTTCTTTTTGGCGGGTTGATAGCGATGATTTTTGTTGTGCAACTCTTGATAGGCCAAGTGAAGCTGCATGCGGCTAATCAAGAACTAACGAATACGCAAGATCGTTTGGAAAAAGTTCAAAAGACCAATACTGATTTAACTGCTGATACAAAACGTTTAAAAGATGCAACGTACTTACAGCAACTACTACGAGACAAATATGGTTATTCAAAGCAAGGAGAACTTGTTTATAATTTACCATCCGATAATAATTAAGGAAGCGCCCTAGGGGTGCCTTTTTCGTATATGACAGAAAAAATTTTGCAAACTATACAACAGTATAATTGGCCAGAGACAGTTATCGTTGCAGTTTCTGGTGGCGTTGACTCCGTAGTTCTAGTTCATGCGTTGTCAAAAACTAAGGCCAACCTTGTTATTGCACACGTGAATTACAGGTTACGTGAGGAAAGTGATGATGATGCTGCATTCGTTCGGGAGCTTGCGACTCAAACTGGTGCTATATTTGAAGAACAGGTCTGGCAACATATTCCTGACCATGCAGTGGAAAAAGCTGCTCGTCAATTTCGTTATGATTTTTTTGAGGATTTAGCTCAAAAGTATCATACAAGCACAATCGCTGTTGCCCATCACGCAGACGATCAAGCAGAAACAGTTCTTCTTAAGATGATACGCGGAGGGCAACTGCAACAAATGGGTGGCATGCAAACAAAGAATCATAAAGTGATTAGACCATTTTTGTCGATAACTAAGCAAGAACTAATTACTTATGCACAGGATAATCAGTTGGGGTGGCGCCAAGATAAAACGAACTTTGACGTTAATTATACGCCGAGAAATTTATTGCGTAACGATGTTTTACCAAAATTGACAACTATTAATCAACGAGCCGTCAGACATATTAATGATATGGCCGCACAAATTGTACAACAACAGCAGTTAATTGATAATCAGGCTAAAATATACGCTAAGAATATTCAAGACTGGCAGAAAATTCCTACACTTTGGCAGCTACCAACACTGAAATATTGGCTCCAAGAAAATAATCTATTTAACATTAAAGAAAATCAATTGCAACAAATGATTCAATTGCTGAGCAATACCCATAAACCGAACGGAAAAATTGCTCTGGCAGATAATTTTGAGTTCATAAAAAACTATCAAAAAATTAGTATACAAAAACAACAAAATATGGCACAAGTTTTGACGCCAGTTATGTTAAAATTGAATCAATGGCATTCTTTTGCAAAAACAACGTTCATATGGACTGATAATGTCCCTATGAACGGCCAATCATTTATCAAGTTTCAGCTTACTCGTTCATTAGCATACCTAAGCTTGCGCCCAGCAAAAGCGAGTGATAAAATTGCTCTCATAAACGGCCATAAAAATTTACGACGTTTAGCGATTGATGAGAAACTAACGCCGCAAGAACGTACAATGATGTGGGTTCTTGCGACAGCCGATGATGAAGTAATTGCAGTGCATTTACGCAGTAATCAGTGGCGTGTAAATGCGGATTTTGCTGTTAAAGAAAATACACAGCCATATTGGCTCGTATGTCAAATTGAGGAAACCTAAGTGGATAACGATATACAGGAAGTGTTGTATGACCAAGAAAGTATTCAAAAAGCGGCAGAGCGTTTGGGGAAACAAATTACCCAAGATTATGCGGGTTCAACGCCTTTGTTTTTATCAGTTCTGAAAGGCGCCTACCTTTGGACAGCTGATTTACTGCGAGAAGTAGATTTATACGCTGAACTAGAATTTATCAAAATCTCTAGTTATCATGGTGGTGTCTCAAGTTCTGATGAAATAACGCTCGTAACAGACGTTCGCTCAGATGTTCGAGGACGAGATGTTATTATTTTAGAAGACATTGTCGATACTGGCCAGTCATTACTTTTTTTGAAAGAATTACTTGCGAAACGTGGTGCAAAATCAATTAAAGTAGCGACCTTACTTGATAAGATTGAAGGTCGAAAAGTCGAAGTTGATGCTGACTATGCAGGATTCAATGTTCGTAATGAATTCGTGGTTGGTTACGGTCTTGACTATGAAGAGCACTACCGCAATTTACCTTATGTCGGTATTTTGAAAAAAGAAGTATACACTAAATAAACTTCGAACAAGAATTGAGGAAATACAATGAACAATAATAAAGGTGGCTTCTTACGAAGCAGTGTATTCTATATTTTCATATTTCTTGCTGTTGTAGGAATGGTTTATGGCTTGTTTGGTAACGATAAGACAACCACGAAAACTATTACATCAAGTGAATTTATTAAAGCACTGAATGATAAAGAGTTGAAGTCAGTTACAGTACAGCCTGGTAACAGCATCTATAATGTTACTGGAACGTATAAGAAGGCACAAACAGCATCCAAGGATAAAGGGCTTAGTTTATTCCAACCTACACAAAAGGTAACTAAGTTTACGTCAACTTTGCTACCCAATGATGCGTCGTTAAAGTCAGTCACAGACGCTGCTACAAAGACAAAAACAGAATTAGTGACTAAACAAGCTGAAAATTCTGGATTTTGGTTAAACTTGTTAGTTTCCTTAGTACCCGTTTTGTTGATTGTTGCGGTATTTTATCTGATGATGAACCAAGCTGGCGGCGGAAAAGGTGGACAAGGTGGTATGATGAGCTTTGGTAAATCCAAAGCCAAGCCTTCAGATCCTAAGGATAATAAAGTACGTTTTGCTGATGTTGCTGGTGCCGAAGAAGAAAAGCAAGAACTGGTTGAAGTTGTTGAATTCCTAAAAGCACCAAAGAAGTTTGTGAACTTAGGAGCCCGCATACCAAAGGGTGTATTGCTAGAGGGCCCTCCCGGAACAGGTAAAACACTTTTGGCCAAAGCCGTTGCTGGTGAAGCTAGCGTACCATTTTTCTCAATGTCAGGATCAGATTTCGTAGAAATGTTCGTTGGTGTTGGTGCATCCCGTGTTCGTGACTTATTTGAAAATGCTAAGAAATCTGCGCCAGCCATTATCTTCATTGATGAGATTGATGCAGTTGGGCGTCGTAGAGGAACAGGCATGGGCGGTGGTAATGATGAGCGTGAGCAGACCTTGAACCAAATTTTGATAGAAATGGACGGTTTCGAAGGTTCTGAAGGTGTTATTATTTTAGCATCTACCAACCGTTCTGATGTCTTAGATCCAGCGTTGCTTCGTTCAGGTCGTTTCGATCGTAAGATTTTAGTTGGAGCGCCGGATGTTAAAGGTCGTGAAGCAATTTTAAACGTTCATGCAAAGAACAAGCCATTGGCAGACAACGTCGATTTGAAAGCTATTGCCCAGCAAACTCCTGGGTATGTTGGAGCAGATTTGGAAAACTTGTTAAACGAAGCTGCATTACTTGCTGCCCGTCGAAACAAGTCCAAGGTTGATGCTGCAGATATTGATGAAGCTGAAGATCGTATTTTCCAAGGTCCAGCCAAAACAAACCATAACATGTCTGAATCAGAGCGTCGTACAACTGCCTATCATGAAGCTGGTCATGCGTTAGTAGGATTAGTTCGTTCAGAAGCTTCAGTCGTTCGAAAAGTTACTATTGTTCCGCGTGGTCGTATTGGTGGTTATGCCTTAATGACGCCTAAGAATGATCGATATAACTTGAAATATTCGGAGGCTAAGGAACAATTGGCTGGTTTGATGGGCGGTCGTGCCTCAGAAATATTTATGTTTAATGAAGCTAGCTCAGGCGCGTCAAACGATTTCCAACAAGCAACTGGTTTGGCTCGTCAAATGGTTACGGCTTTCGGAATGTCTGATAAGTTAGGCATGGTTCAACTTGAAGGTAATGCTAGTGTTGGCTATGCTGATCAAGCTGGTAATCGTGCATACTCTGAAGAAACAGCCCGTTTGATTGACGAGGAAGTACGTCGTTTGGCACGTGAAGCGTTTGATGATGCTATGGCTATATTGCGTGACAATAAAGACAAATTGACAGCAATTGCTGAGGCTCTACTTGAAGTTGAAACATTAGACGAAAAGCAAATCAAGGATATTTATCTAACAGGAACCTTTACTCGTAAGGACATCCAAGATGATACAGAACTTGCAAAAGCAAAGTCGTTTGAAGAAGCAAAAGCTGCTGCTGATGCCAAGGATTCACAAGCTGAACAACGCTTTGAAAAACAAGATGAAGAAAAGTCATCTGACGATCACTCAGAGTCACAAAATGAGGATACTGATTCAACAGAAAAGTCAGAAACAGATGACAATAATACAGAAAATAAGTAAAATAGAAGTTGACGGTGACGTCGACTTTTTATTTTGTCATGTGTTTAGCAAATACAAAAGCAATAAACTGTTAAATATAAAAACAATAAATTAAACATAGGGAAAATTATGGCAGATCAATTTATCAAAGCAATTACCAAAAACAAGTATTTTCGTACTTTTGCCGTAAATGGGACCAACCTCGTCCATCAGGCAGCGCAAGTACACGAAACATCGCGTATGGCTGCTGTTGTTCTTGGGCGCGGTTTGTTGGCTACAACCTTGACAGCTCAGGCTGTTTTGAAAGGTGAAGAAACCTTATCAACAAAAATTAATGGACGCGGACCAATTGGCAATGTTGTAGTAGAATCTGATGCTAAAGGAAGTGTGCGTGGCTACGTAACTAATCCTAACCTTGAGACACTAATAAATGAAGCAGGACAGCTTGATGTAGCTAAAGCCGTTGGAAAAAATGGCTTTCTACAGGTTACAAAGTTTGCTCCCTATTCTGATCCTTACATAGGTCAGAGTCAATTGGTTAGCGGAGAAATTGGGGATGATTTTACATATTATTTAGCACAATCAGAGCAAACACCTTCAGTTATAGGTGTTTCCGTTTATATGAACAGTGATGATACGGTTGCTGGAGCAGGTGGCTTTCTTGTTCAAGCGCTACCTGATGCTACTGATGAAGCAATTGATCAACTGGAGGGAGCTCTAAAAAATATGAGACCACTTTCTGAAATGATTCAAGAAGGCTACACACCATTAGAAGTGCTTGAAGAGATTTTTGGGAGAGGTGAAGTTGAGATTCTTCAAACAGCTGGCATCGGTTTGGCCGCAGAGCCATCCAAAGATGCTTATGCTAAAATGTTGCTCACACTTCCAGCATCTGAAATTCAGGCGATGATCAAAGAAGACCATGGCGCTGAAATTGTGGGAAAGTTCTCCGGAAAGCGTTACTTTTTCACAGAGGAACAATTATCCGAAATTTTGAAACAGATTGAAAAAAATAACGAGTAACTTTGAGATTATTGTTTTTTTTTGGTATGATATTTAGTTAGTAGGCGTGTAGTTAGAAAACGCGCAATAGGGAAGGATTTTATACAAATGGCTGAAGAAAAAGCCCTTAATGATCAAATGCTAGCGCGTCGACAAAAGTTGGCAACAATCGTTAGTGATTTACACTTAGACCCATTCGGTAAGCGATTTGAACGTACAGCAAAAGCGCAAGAACTGCATGATCTATATGATGCCAGCTCTTTAGAAGAGTTAGAGAATGCAAAACATGAAGTTGTTATTGCAGGTCGCATGGTTGCAAAGCGTGGTGCAGGTAAAGTTATTTTCGCTGATTTTCGTGATGTTTCTGGAAAAATTCAAGTTTATGCAAGACGTGATGATTTAGCAGATAATTATCCGATTATTAAAAGAGCAGATTTGGGTGACTTCCTTGGAATCAAGGGAATTATGATGAAGACTGAAGCTGGTGAATTAACAGTTTTGGCTACGGAATTAACACATTTATCTAAGGCTCTGCGTCCGATGCCTGATAAATTCCATGGTATTTCGGATGTCGAAACGCGTTACCGCAAGCGTTATTTGGATTTAATTGCGAACGAAGAATCTTTTAAGAAATTTCAAAAGCGTTCACATATTATTTCGGCTATTCGTGCCTATATGGATAGAAATGATTTTCTTGAAGTTGAAACACCAATATTGCAAACAGAGGCAGGTGGTGCTGCGGCTCGTCCATTTATCACCCATCACAATGCTTTGAATATTGATATGTACATGCGTATCGCGACAGAATTGTACTTAAAGCGTTTGGTTGTCGGTGGTATGGAGCGTGTTTATGAAATTGGACGCATTTTCCGTAATGAAGGTATGGATCCCAAACATAATCCAGAGTTCACAACGATGGAGTCTTATGCAGCTTATATGGACTTTACAGACGTGATGGATGAAACAGAAGGTATTTTTAAGGCTGCGGCTTCGGTCGTCTCAGACAACTTAAAAATCACCTATCAAGGTACTGAAATTGATCTTGGTGTTAACTTTGCTCGTAAGCATATGATTGACTTGATTAAAGAGCAAACAGGTATTGATTTCTGGCAGGAAATGTCTGTTGAGGATGCCCAAAAGTTAGCAGATGATAAGCATGTTAAGTATGAAAAATACTGGGGTGTTGGTCACATTATCAACGCATTCTTTGAAGAGTTCGTTGAGGACACTTTGGTACAACCAACATTTGTTTATGGACATCCAGTTGAAGTGTCACCACTCGCTAAGAAAAATGCTGATGATCCTCGCTTTACTGACCGTTTCGAATTGTTTATCATGGGTAGCGAGTACGCGAACGCCTTTACTGAATTAAACGATCCCATCGATCAACGTGCACGTTTTGAAGCTCAAGCAGCTGAGCGTGAGAATGGTAATGACGAAGCCGAGGGCATTGATGAAGACTTCATAGAGGCTTTGGAATATGGTATGCCACCTACAGGTGGACTTGGTGTTGGTATTGATCGTTTGGTCATGTTATTGACTGATTCTGATACAATTCGTGACGTTGTGTTGTTCCCAACAATGCGTCCAGAATAATAAACCATTGACAAGTCGTTACACAATTAGTTATAATAATATAGTTGTGTTAGCGACATTATTCCGACTTAGCTCAGTTGGTAGAGCACCTGACTGTTAATCAGGTTGTCGTCGGTTCGAGCCCGACAGTCGGAGTTTTATGAGAAGCAAATCGTTCTGGTTTGCTTCTTTTTTTATGTGATAAACTGTTGACATATTTTCCATCACATGGCATAATAATATAGTTGTGTTAGCAACGAAAGTCATTCCGACTTAGCTCAGTTGGTAGAGCACCTGACTGTTAATCAGGTTGTCGCCGGTTCGAGCCCGGCAGTCGGAGTTTCGCCGACGTAGCTCAGTTGGTAGAGCACGGGTATCGTAAACCTGGGGTCGGAGGTTCGATTCCTCTCGTCGGCACTATTACTTATATAATACTTATATAATGAAAAGCAAATCATCTGCGGTTTGCTTATTTTTTTATAATGAAAAGGACGCAATTAAAAAATGATTGTACTATTCAATAAACCGTACAATGTTTTAACAAAATTTACAGACAGCGAAGGGCGTGCAACTTTAGCTGACTACATTGATATTCCTCGAGTATATGCTGCTGGTCGCTTAGATATGGATAGTGAAGGTTTATTATTATTAACTGATAGTGGTAAGTTAAACCATGAATTGACTGATCCAGAAAATAAGGCTTATAAAACATATGTTGTTCAAGTTGACGGAGTCCCGACAAAGTCGCAACTAAAGCAACTTGAACAAGGTGTGGCATTAAAAGACGGTATAACTTTACCAGCTAAAGTTAAACGTATTCCTTATCCGAAATGGCTGTGGGATCGTGAAAAACCAATCAGAGTCCGAAAAAATCAACCAACAAGCTTTATTCAGTTGAAAATTAAAGAGGGTCGTAATAGGCAAGTGCGTCGTATGACGGCTGCTGTTGGTATACCAACATTACGCTTGATTCGGACACATATTGGCAACTATCATATTGCTGATTTAAAACCAGGACAATATCGAGTTGTGAAGTAATGATTTTGTGGCGCAAAAGCACCATAAACGTTTATAATAATAAAAGATGTAAATTAAAAGAGGTGACCTCATGGGACGTAAATGGGAAAACATTAAAATGAAAAAGGCGCAGACTGATGGTGCTGCCGCCAAAGTTAACAGTAAGTATGGTATTGAAATTTATGCTGCTGCTAAGCAAGGCGGAAGCCCAGACCCTGAAGCTAATTCAACATTAAAGTTTGTTATTGAGCGTGCTAAGCAAGCACAAGTACCAAAGCATGTTATCGAACGTGCCATTGAAAAGGCAAAAGGTTCAGGGGATGAGACCTTTATCGAAGGACGCTACGAAGGATTTGGTCCAAATGGTTCGTTGATTATTGTTGATACGTTGACATCAAATGTTAATCGTACAGCTACAAACGTACGCACAGCCTTTAACAAAAATGGTGGAACTTACGGTGCTGCTGGTTCTGTTAGTTATTTATTTGATGAAACAGGAGTGATTGTTTTTGAGGGTGAAGATGCTGACGCTACGTTGGAAACACTGCTAGATGCTGAAGTTGATGTTCGTGATGCCGAACAACAAGATGATCATACCGTTGTTTATACAGAACCAACTGCTTTGCATCAAGCAATTGCTGCTTTACGTGACAATGGTGTAACTGATTTCTCAACTACAGAAATTAGCATGTTGCCACAATCAGAAATGTCATTAGCCGGTGAAGATTTAGAAACTTTTGAAAAGTTAATTGATGCGTTAGAATCTGATGATGATGTTCAAAAGGTCTATCATAACGTTGAATTATAATAAAAAAGCAATGATACTCATTGCTTTTTTTGTGTATTAATTTTATTCAAAATGTCGGTTAGCAAGAGAAACAATATAGTTAGAAAAATCAATATGATCATTAAAGGGGTGCACAACATCAAAGACTTCACCACCTGACTGTTTAAAAATATCGTGATTTTCAACGTGAATTTCTTCGATTGTTTCCAAGCAGTCGGCTACGAATGCGGGAGTTGCTACTAGAACACGTTTAACACCCTGATTTGGTAGTGACATGAGTGTGTCACTTAAGTATGGTTTAACCCACTCAGTTGGCCCAAATCGTGATTGGAAAACCTGGTGAGTATTATTAGGTGTTAACGGTCCAACACGCTCTAAAACGCCTTGTGTGGTTGCTGTACAGTGGTCAACATAAGGGTCACCACGACGAACGTATGATTCGGGAACACCATGATAACTAATGATTAAACGATCGTAATCGTTCTTAGCCCATGCTTCGCGAATGTCTTTAGCTAATAAATCTAAATAGGCTTCATCGTCGTAAAATGATTTAACAACTTTAATGCTTTTGTCAGCCTTACGGACTTGATCAATGACTGATTGTGTTGACGTAACAGAATATTGTGGAAACAGTGGTAATACGACAATGTCATCAGCGCCTGCTAAACGCATTTCTTTGAGTGTCTCTGCAATGTTAGGTTTACGATACGTCATTGCATAACGAACAATCCAATTCGGTTGTAATTGTTGCACTTGCTCAGCTTGTTTCTTTGCATAGACCATCAATGGCGAACCATCTTCTCGCCAAATTTTTTGATAAAGTTCTGCTGACTTGATTGATCTTTTTGGTAAAATTTTACCTCTTAAAATGGGTTGCCAGAGTAATTTTGGCATTTGAATGACGTTGGTATCTGATAGAAATTCTTTTAAATATACTTTCACATCATCTGGGTGAGGGGAGTCAGGGGTACCTAGGTTGACTAATAATAGACCTTTTTTTTGCATAAGTAAGTGATCCTTATCTGATTTAATATGTAATACTATAACCTAATTTTTAATCAAAATGTATGTCGAAAAGCAAAAAATTGTGATAAGGATAACTATTGTCCTTTTATGTAGTAATTATTTTTACTTACAAAATTACTTCGAATTTGCTAATAAATACAATATTTTTCTAGTTAATAACCTTAATTTTATAAAAATTAAAATTTGCTGATTTTAAGGAGACATAATAAAAAGCCGCAACCTAAGTTGCGACTTGATATAGCTCGTGAGAGAATCGAACTCTCGATTCCGCCGTGAAAGGGCAGCGTCTTAGCCACTTGACCAACGAGCCATGGTCAATAATGTCTATCTGTATCAGATGACTATAATATAATATCAATTTTTGTGATAATCGTCAAGCTATTTATGACTATTTTTCAATAATAAATTATTAGTAATTAAGTTCAAACGCTTGTTATCTTTGAATATCAATGCTAGACTATTCTATGTGAAATTTAGCTGATATAGTATCGAATAATGGTCGATTGTTTCTAGCCAGCACCTATGCTGGAACTATCATAGACACTTTATTGAATTGATAGCCATTAGTGCGTCAATTTTTTATTTTCCATTAATAATTCATACAGACAGGCTAACAAGTTACATCATTGTATAGGAGAAAATAATGGAGAAATTATTTCAATTAAAAGAGAATAAAACGACTGTACGTCGTGAAATTGTTGCAGGAATTACAACGTTTGTATCAATGGCATATATTTTCTTTTTAAATCCACAAATCTTGGGACAAACAGGTATACCTACACAAGCTGTGTTTTTAGCAGCTATTATTGTGGCGGTTTTTGGTACATTATTTATGGGTTTATTTGCTAATGTACCGTTTGCATTAGCACCAGGTATTGGTATGCAAGCCTACTTTACATATACCATCGTATTTGGTTTTGGATTTACTTGGCAACAAGCATTGGCTATTGTGTTTTTAGTTGGTTTAGTAGATATTGTGATTACGTTGACACATGGCCGTCGCGCCATCGTTAAGGGTATTCCAACGGAACTAAAAGCAGCTATTGGTGGTGGTATTGGGTTGTTTGTTACTTATATTGGCTTGAAAAATGCCGGTTTTATCAACTTTATTGTTGATCCAGGTAACATCATAACGTTAAATGACAAGCCTTTCACAGGTGAAGTACATGGTGCATTAAATAGTATCTTGGCTAATGGTAGTGTGACACCAGAGTTAACAAAGTTCAATAGTGCTAGTACTGTATTAGCATTAATTGGTTTGATTATCTTGATTGTATTAGTTATGCGAAAGATACCAGGTGCTTTTCTGATATCATTGATAGTGACCACTTTAATTGGTATTCCGATGGGCGTAACTAATATTCATATTGGTGCTGGAACATCTGTGAGTCATGCATTTGGCGAATTAGGGCATGTTTTTGGTCAGTCATTAGGCGCACAGGGGATGGGAAGTTTATTTAATAACTGGCATAATGCCTCATTGTCGTTAATTACGATTTTTGCTATGGGCCTTACGGGATTATTTGATGCTATTGGTACTTTAATTGGTATTGGTAATCAAACTGGTATCTTTTCAAAGCAAGACCAAAAGACATTTGAATCTAGTGATGGCTTTAATTCCAAGATGGATCGAGCATTGGTTGTTGATACATTTACAACTGCTTTCGCTGGTATCGTTGGTACTTCAAATACAACAACTTTTATTGAATCAGCATCTGGTGTTGCTGCCGGAGCTAGGACTGGTTTGGCAAACATTGTAACAGCGATTGGATTTGCTTTAATGATATTATTTGCACCGTTGGTTGGTGTTGTACCAACAGCCGCTACATCACCATTACTTATTTTAGTGGGTATTATGATGATGGGCGAGTTTAAGAAAATTTCATGGGAATCGTTAGAAGTTGCCATTCCTGCATTCTTTACCTCAGTATTTATGGCTTTCAGTTATTCAATTTCTTATGGTATTGCTGCCGGTTTCATCTTCTTTATCGTCGTAAAATTTGCCTTAGGTAAGTTTAAGGAAGTATCACCAGTATTGTTAATCGTGTCAGCTTTCTTTTTAATTAATTTTATTGTATTGGCATTTATATAAGTAAAAATAGCCACAATGTTTTTTCAATACTCATATTCAACCGCTTATCACAAAAGCGGTTTTTTTATGTCCTACATTGCTACAATAAAGCCAATATTAGGAGGGTGATAATATATGTTAAACATAAAAAATTTAAGCGTATCTTATGGCAGAAAAGTTGCCTTGACAGTGCCAAAACTATCCATCAATAAGGGTGAGATTATAGGGGTAATGGGTAAATCTGGGTCAGGGAAATCGACGTTAGTTAATAGCTGTCTCGGGTTAATTCCTTTTAAGGGGCAGGTGAGAATTGATACCAATGATGTTGGTATCTTAATGCAAGGGCAGCACTATGTTGATACGATGACAAATCAAAAAATGATAGAAGGTATGCTGAACACGCGTATTAAGCGAGATAAAAAATTAGCTGAGTTAATTGATTTTTTTGATTTTAGTTCCCAACTATCACTTCATTTTAAAAACTTATCTGGTGGACAAAAACAGCGAATGAGCTTGATTATGGTACTTTATCAAGAACCAGAATTATTATTTTTAGATGAAATGACGACGGGACTTGATTTTGAAAGTCGACAAGCACTAATTAGTCAATTGAAAATCTATTTTAAGCAACATCAAACAACCGTTTTGATGGTCACGCATTACGCACAAGAAATTGAAGCGTTAGCTGATAAACTTCTAGTTATTCATGATGGCCAAGTGAAAGCTTTTGATGAGCCCCAAAATTTGTTTAAGCAGTATATCGGGTATTCGGCTTTTATAGTAGACAATCGTACTGAAAAAAGCATCAAAGTCCAACAACCAGAAGATGAATACAAGGTCGCACGTCGACTGATTGATAACGGGGATGACTTTAGGCGGACACAAAGCGATATTGAATTAGTTTATACGGAAGTTATGAAGGGGCAGCGGTCATGATTAAAAAAAGGAAGTTAGTCTTTGAATTTCAAAATTTATTAGGCAATATCATTACGTTATTTTTTGGATTTGCATTTGCACCAATGATGGCATTAGTGTTTGGCAATAGCTATGCTAACGTACCGCAAGCTTTGAACCAAATTTACTTGAGCTTCTTTTGTACGATACCGCTTTCGATGGTATTTGTTGGTTTTAGTTCATTATTTTCACAAGAAGTCGAGCAAGGCTTTACATTGCGTGCCGAACTTTTCGGTTACTCACGTGTTTCACAAGCCTTACACAAATTTATAGCATTAACGGTGTTTGTTCTATTATCAAGCATTATCTACTCGTGGATTTTTCTATTACATTTTAATTTGCCTCTGCCAAATGCAGTAATCATAGGTCAAATGGCAATATTTCAAATATTAAATACAGCTGTATATTTCATCATTGTTTTTATCCTGACAACGACTTTAAAGAAATTTTCCCGTGTCTATGGTATTTCCATGATTAGCTATTTTGCTATCATGATTATTTCGGGAATTATGGGTAATATGGATGTTGGTAAGTTAGGAGATTATTTGCCAATCAAATTATTTGTCACCAATTATACTAATCATCTTAATGACACTGATTATATATCTGGTAAAATAGGTCTATACCTACTTATTTTATTAGGTATTCTGGGTGTGATTTTGAAAGTGATTGTGAGAAATAAAAATGGAAATAAGCATCAATATTGATGATAAATTGAAAGATATTCAAGTTGTTATTTCAGGTAGTGATATTGAGCAATTAGCTGATATTGCGCAGTATCTTAAATCTAGAAACACACCTTCACGGCAAATTGCTATCAAAACAGCTGACAATATTCGTGTTGTAGATAAAGAAGATATTATTTTAGTTGAAAGTTATGGAAATGATTTAACTTTTACACTCAAAAACAATCACAAAATCACAACCAGAAAAACGTTGAAAAGGTTTTTGGAAGAAAATCAAAAATCTGATTTCGTGCAAATTTCCAAATCAGAAGTAATGAACTTATCTTATTTGTCGAAGATGGAATCTGCGTTTTCTGGTAATTATTACGCTTTTTTGACCAATCAGTCTCGAGTAACCGTATCAAGACGGTTTATCAAAGGCATTCTAACAAGATTAGAAGGGAGCGCAGAAGATGAAGCATTTTAAAGAAGCAATTGTATATCTATTTATTGGTATTGGCATTGGATCATTTATCTCCCTATTATCGTTTACCTTAAATCATGGAACACCATCAATGAGACAATTCAGCTTGTTAATGACCATGAGTGCGATTATGGGCTTATTATCCCTGATCTTTGAATATGATAAGATAACTTTTATTACACAGCTCATTAGCCATTTCATATTGGAAATGTTGACATATGGCTTTTTCATTTGGTTAACGTTTGGAAGTGCAGTGATTACGTTTACTAATATACCAACATTTGTGATTACTTATGTCATTATTTTTATCTACTTCAGGAAACAAGGCAGAGATAATGCGCGCCGTATTAATGAACAATTGCAAAAAAATAAGCCGAAAAAAAGTGATTCAACAAATTAATGAGATGTTGAATTACTTTTTATATTGGCTATACATTCATGGTTTAATTTTCTAGTTGACCGTCTTCGCGGATTAACTTGTAATCTGTTAAAATAGAATAAATCAACTTTAAGAAAGATTAAAAAACATTACTTATGCCAAACTACCTCATTTTAACTGAAAAGCCTTCAGCGGCAGCTAACTTTACAAAAGCGCTAGGTGGAAAAACAGGAGTTTTTGGTGATTTTACATATAAAATTACAAATTTACGTGGTCATGTTATGACCTTAAAAGATCCTGAAGAGATGGTGGCTGAAGATTTAAAAAAGCAATATAAATCTTGGTTGGTCAAACATTTACCATGGAACTTAGAAGATTTTTCTTGGGCACGGACTTATATTCGTCAACGTAACATGCGCACTGGAAAGATTGAGTCAACCAAAAAACTGATTGATGAATTGAAAAAAGAATCTAAAATAGGGTATGATGCGATTGTGATTGCAACAGATACTGACCCGTCCGGAGAAGGGGAACTACTCGCTTGGGAAGCATTAGATGCAATCGGCTGGCGTGGTCAAGTATTACGTGCCAATTTTATGGATGAATCATCATCAGGCATTCAAAAAGCCATGCACCAATTACGAAATGTTTCCGATAAAATGGCGGATGGGGAGTATGTCAAAGGTGAAAGTCGTAACCGCTGGGATTTTGCGTCCATGCAACTTACGCGAATTGCAACTACTGCTGCTAAAAAAGCAGGTTTTAAAGTTGTTGCACGTGAGGGTCGGTTGAAATCTGTTATTGTTTGGCGTATTTATCAACAACTGGAAGCTATTAAGAATTATGTTAAAACGCCCTATTTTGAAGTGAAGTTTAAAGATCCTGCGGAGCATATTTTTGGACGAGTTACACCGCAGGGAGAGGTAGTTCCTTGGCGTTTTGCAACAAAAGAACAAGCAAAATTCGATTTCAACAATTATCATGAAACTGAAGTTATTAATGAAAAACACCAAACACGTACACAAGCACCCGGTAAGTTGTTAGATTTGGCAGGATTGGCTTCTATATTGGCGCCTCGTGGTTTTTCCTCTAAAGAAGTATTAAGTACCTATCAAAAAATGTACGAAGCACAAATCGTGTCTTATCCGCGTACAGAAGATAAGACAGTAACACCAGAACAATTTAATGAGTTATTGCCATTAATTGATCAGATTGCGAGCGTTGTTGGTGTCGATAAAAATTTACTAACCCACCGTTCACCACGAAAAACGCATGTTAAGTCACAAGGGGCGCACGGTGCCAATCGTCCAGGTGAGAATGTGCCACAAACTATGCAGGCTTTAGCAAAATTTGGCCCTAGTGGACCAGCAATTTATGAAGTTTTGGCTAAAAACTATTTGGCGATGTTAGCAGAAGATTACGTTTATGACCATGTTACAGCTAATTTGAAAGATTATCCGGAATTTAAGACAGCCTTCAACATACCAATTAAGCTAAACTTTAAGTTAGTCTATGACTCACAAAAAGCCATTAAGGTGGAAGCAGGGGAAGAGGAGGAGTCAACTGATGGTCAATTGGGTCCGCAAGCAACGCCATATTTACATGAAGGTGCGAATCCAAAGCCACAAGCACCAACAACCAAATGGATTATGGCTTTTTTAGAAAAGCATAACGTTGGTACTGGTGCAACGCGCGTGTCAACACTGTCTGAAATGTCCCGTGGCACCAAAGCCATGTTAACTGAAAAGCGTGGCAAACTAGGTTTGACAGAAACGGGGAATGTATCTGCTATCATGGTAAAAGATACATGGATTGCTTCGCCAAAAATCACAAAGCGTTTATTTGAAATGATGGATCAGGTTGGTCGCTTTGAAATGACGATGTCGCAAGTACTAGATTCAGTGACGAAAGTAGTTGAACACGATATGCCGATTATGTTAGACAATGCGCAAGCGCTTGAAACATTACTTGGCAAACCTAACCCAAGCGTAAAAAAGCCACGTAAAATATCTGAAAAGATGACCGGTATGTGGCGAGGACAGGAAATTACCTTTGCTCGCGAATGGAGTGGACACATTTTTACAGATGAAGAATTGCAAAAACTACTAGCTGGGGCAGAAGTCAGTTTTCCAGCCAAGTCTAAACGTGGCAAATCCTACACGGCTGTTGGAAAAATGGCGAAACAAACTTTTAAGGGGAACACTTTTTATGGTTTTAAGTTGAACCCAAAAACAAAAAAAGCATAGTCACCGTAGTGTTGATTATGCTTTTTTGTTTTCAATATGTTTTCTTTTGACGTTTATCTGACAACAAAGCGATAGGAGAGCAAAGTAGTAATAAGAAAGCGCATACAACAAGGTATGGGGTTGGCGGCTTGTGGAACGTATACGGGGAATGGCTTGAATTTGATCGTGAAAAGATTGAAATAACGGAAGTTGCCAACATACTAATTCAATCGTTCAGTTCCTTATAAAAAATTAGGAACGAACATGTATCAACATACAGTTTTATAAAATTCTTGTGTTATTGTATAATTAAAAGAATTACATGAGAAATTATTTATAAAATGAAAGTGTGAAAATGAATGAACTATAATGCACCACATCGACATGCTGTAATTGAGTTGTCTCAATCAGCAGTTGTGCATAATTTAAAAGTGATTAAAGAGAACGCGCATGCCAAAGAGATCATGGCTGTATTGAAAGCTAATGCTTTTTCGCATGGATTGCCCGAGATGGCCGCTTTGAGTATTACAGCTGGGGCTACCCGTTTTGGCATGGCCATGCTCGATGAAGCTTTGACATTACGTGATTTGGGGTATGTGCAACCAATTGATGTACTCGGATTAACAGATTCACGCTATGCGCGATTGGCTGCTGAACGTAATATTACGTTAGCTTTTAGTACCAAAGAATCAATAAAAGCAGCAGCCGAACAGTTAGTTGGTACAGGATTAACATTAAAGGTATCTTTACCCGTTGACACAGGCTTAAACCGTATTGGTTTCAAAAGTCGTGAAGATTTAGTAGCAGCAATTCAAGAGTTATCAGCGCAAGATACACTCATTTTTCAAAGTATGTGGACACATTTTGCTACTGCAGATACACCAAATGTTGACTATGTGGATTTTCAAATTTCTGAATGGCAGCGCTTGACACATGATTTACCAGCAGAACCAATTGAAAAGCATTTTGCGAATACAGGTATTGCTACTTGGTATCCCGAAAAAATTAATACGGATATTGTTCGTTTGGGTATTGGATTATTTGGCATTAACGGTTCTGTGCCAATAATGTCGATGCCATTCGAGTTGATACCAGCTTTATCATTGAAAGCTAAGGTTGTTAACAGCAAGCCGCTAAAAAAGGGTGATGCGGTTGGGTATGGGGCAGAATATCATGCACCAAATGATGGGTATTTGATTACTATTCCAATTGGACATTCTGACGGTTATCCATTCAATGGGAGTGGCATGCGTGCTCTGGTTGCGGATGGACAAATTGGTCATATTGTTGGGGGCGTAGCCATGGATCAGTCAATGATTTTTGTTGCTAATCCAGTTGCAGTTGGCACTACGGTGACCTTAATTGGGCGTGTTGGTGACCAAAGTATCACGATGCAGGATTTGGCTGAGCATACACAAAGTAGTATTGTGGCGTTAATGAATGATTTTGCACCGAGACTGCAACGAATCATTGTTTCATAAAAGAAAAAAGGTGAACGACATTAAGTCGTTCACCTTTTAAAATTATTGCCCCTGCTGGATTCGAACCAGCGCGTAGTGGCACCAGAAGCCACCGCCTTACCGCTTGGCCAAGGGGCAATTACTTTATATATTTTACAGAATTTGTTATCAATTTGCAAGTGGAAATTAGGAGATAAATTCGTTATACTGGTTAAAATACTTTAAGGGGGAATACTATGCAATATGCAACATATGAAAACACAGTCGCAAAGTTGGCTGCGCATCATATTACGATTTCAGATATCGCGCGAATAGCCTTCAACAATGAGCAATCGTATGTCGAAGGATTAACAATTGAACAAGTAGAAGATGCAGTTGAAAGCATCTTACATAAGCGAGTTGTTCAGCACCAGGTGTGGGTTGGTTTAGAACTTGATCGTTTGGCGGAAGCTCATTTGCTGGAAGCTCCATTGCAAGATTTGGTTGAAAATGATGATGGGCTTTTTGGCGTTGATGAGACTATCGGTACAGCAATTGCAATGTCCTTTGATACAATTGGTGTCACAAACTATGGTTATATTGATAAAACAAAAGTTGGCCTTGTTGGCGAATTAGATCGTAAAGGAAAAACTTCTGAAGCGGTCACGACGTTTGCAGATGATATTGTGGGCGCACTGGCCGCAGCTGCAGCATCTAAGGTTGCGCACAAGTATGCGACCGGTAGAGTTGATTCTGTTCTACCAAACCAAGATAACGCTTAGGCGTTATTTTTTTGTAGTTAAATTTGCATAATAGGTCTAGACCAATTATACTGTAATTATAGACTTCATTATTATCGTTGTAGAGGCAAGATTTAGGAGGAATGTGCTGCGAGGTGACTTCGCTTCGCGTACGAAATATTATGGCAAAACTAATTAAAAATATTGATCTTTACACAGGGTATCAACATATGGAAGATGCCTTCATGCGTTTTACAGATACGGTTGAGGAAGTCGGTTACATGATTGACTTCAGGGAAAAAGCTGATGACGAATTGCTAAATGAGGCCTCAGGAAAGATAATTGTTCCAGGGTTCATTGATGTTCATAAACATGGCGGTTATGGATTAGACACGATGGATGGTGATCCCGAAAAGTTAAACATCATGATTAATACGATGGTTACGGAAGGAATTACATCATTATTCCCAACAACAATTACACAATCACCAGAAAATATTGAACGTGCTTTGAAAACCATTGATCAAGTTGCCAAAACTAATCCGGTTATTCAGGGAATTCATCTAGAAGGGCCTTTTATTAACAAAGCCTTTATGGGTGCACAACCAGAAGAATATATTATTGATCCCAACACAGAACTTTTGAAAAAATGGTATGCACTTTCTGGCGAACGTATTCGGTTAGTGACCTATGCGCCAGAAAACGGTGGTATTCCTGATTTCGAAGAATTTATGCTACAGCATAACATTATTCCATCAATTGGACATTCTAACGCGACACGAGCACAATTGGTACACTCGCGTGCAACACATATTACTCATTTGTATAATGCCCAAAGGCCATTACAACATCGTGAACCTGGCGTCACGGGACATGGTATGCTAGAGGGCGCAATTACTGGTGAATTAATCGCCGATGGTTTTCATATTGTACCTGACATGTTACAATTAGCTTTTAGAATCAAAGGTGCTCACAAATTAGAATTAGTAACTGATTCAATGAGAGCTGAAGGATTAGGAAATGGTATATCTGAACTTGGCGGACAAAAAGTTACTGTTAAAGATAAGCAAGCGCGCTTAGATAATGGTCACTTGGCTGGTTCTGTACTGGCTTATGATGATGCGTTCACCAACATCCAAAAATTCACAAGTGCTGATATTAATGATGCAGTGCAAATGAGTTCAGTTAACCAAGCACGTGAGTTTGGGCTAACCCAAAAAGGCAACTTATCCGAAGGTAAGGATGCTGACTTTAACATTTTTAACAAGGAATTGCATTTAGAGGCGACGTATTCACTTGGTCGCCGTTTTGCACGGTAAAACAATGGCTAAACCTCGATATATTGAAATTCATAATCAAATACTGTCACGTATCGAAGCTGGTGAGTGGCAATCACAAGAACGTTTACCTGCTGAAAGAGATTTGGCACTTGAATTTAACGTGTCGCGTATGACATTACGCCAAGCAGTTCAAACATTGGTTGACGAAGGCATATTAGAACGTAAAGTCGGATCAGGCACTTACGTCGCTGAACAGAAGGTCTCTGAACGTGCCCTGGGTGTTACTAGTTTTACAGAATTAATGGCAGCTACAGGTCGAACGCCACATACGGTGACGGTTAGCTATAAGACTACGACACCATCCGCTTCAGAAATTGAGCATTTGCAACTGGACAGCACAGATAAAGTATTGATCATGGAGCGTTTACGTTTGGGGGATGATGAACCTATTTTACTAGAACGTACAACTTTGCCAGTCCAATTAATTGAGTCATTCACTCGTGGCGCATTGACAGAATCATTGTACGCCACCTTAGCATCAGCGGGGGTATACCCTGGACATGCTGAACAAACAATTACGGCCACGTTAGCAAATGAAAGATTGTCGGAATTATTACAGATAAAAAGAGGTGATCCAATTTTATCTGTAAGACAGGTCTCATATGATCAACATGATACGCCGTTTGAATATGTACGATCATATTATGTGGGTGAGCGTTTCGAATTTACTTTAACAAGATAAAAAGATGGTTGATCATAGATCAACCATCTTTTTTATTTATGATTAAACTTCTTAGCCAAGAAGTCACCGGTAACTTGGACAGTTAACACCAAGATTAAGACAAGTAGTGTAGCCACCAAAGTTGTGTCGGTTGCAAAACGATTGTATCCGTATGAGATGGCCATATTACCTAAACCACCAGCACCGATGGCACCAGCCATGGCAGTCAAACCAATCAGACTAATTAAGGTCACAGTTGATACACGAATGATTTCCGAAAGGCCTTCCCGTAAATAAACGCCAAAGACAATATCCCAAAAGGACGAACCCACCGACTGCGCAGCTTCAACAATTCCACTGTCAACTTCGCTCAAGGCTACCTGTATTTGACGAGCATAGAAAGGGAATACACCCAATGATAATGGCACTAAAGCAGCTGTGGTACCAATTTGGGTACCAATGAGGAGCTTTGTAAATGGTGCGATAAAGGCCAGCAAAATAATAAATGGAATAGCACGGAAAAGGGACACAACCTTATCAAAAATCCAAAATGAAGCTTTGTTCGGTGCAATACCGCTGGGTGCAGTAATAATTAATCCTAGACCAAAAATTAGACCAAGAATACCACCAAAGATAGCTGACCAGAATGTCATGTAGATTGTTTGAACAATAGATGTCCACCAACCAGTATCGCCGCTCCAACCTTGATAAACAACGTTAGGAAATGTATTTGTAAACCATTGGCTCATAATTAGTTGCCTCCTTTAAGAATTGTGACTTCAACATGATGATCATGTAATGTAGATAGGGCTGTTTGCACTTGCGTTGGTTCACCTGACAAAATAACTAGCAAAGATCCAACTGGTGTATCCTGCAAGACTTCGATATTACCATACAGAATGTTTGCCGTAACATTGAAATCACGGAACAAGCTAGCAATTAATGGTTCATCAGTTGTTTCACCAACATATGATAAACGAGCAAAAATTTCGCCTTCTTTTAACTCATTCACTAGCGGTTCGTGCCTAATTGTTTCAATGGCCTTATCAATATTTGTAGCTGTTTCAATGAATTCTCGTGTCAACTGTTGCTTTGGCTGGGCAAATATCTCCAGAAGTGAGCCACGTTCAATAATTTCGCCATTTTGCATCACAGCTACTTTATTTGCAATTTCCTTGACGGCTTGCATCTCGTGTGTGATCAATACAATTGTTAAACCAAATTCCTGGTTTAGCTTTTTTAATAGGGCCAAAATTTGGTTCGTTGTTCTAGGATCCAATGCGGAAGTTGCTTCATCAGAAATTAAAATTTCGGGATCATTGGCTAACGCACGAGCGATAGCAACACGTTGTTTTTGACCACCAGAAAGTTGTGAAGGGTATTGTTCTGCACGATCAGATAGATCAACTAATTCGAGTAGCTCAGCTACTTTAGCATTCTTTTCATCGTCTTTTAATTTACTGTGTTGCAATGCGAAGGCAACATTTTCTGTGACTGTTCGTTCATTTAATAAGTTGAAATGTTGGAAAATCATTCCAATCTTTCGACGGCGAACACGTAAGTCGTTTGTGCCAATGCGTGTTTTTTTAGCATCCTGACTATCAGCCTGAAAAAAAGTTTCTCCATTAACGGTTACGGAACCACTAGTTGGTTCTTGTAGCAAGTTAATCACGCGTACAAGTGTTGACTTTCCAGCACCAGAATAGCCCACGATACCGTAAACATCACCACGTTCAATATTGATGGAAACATTTTTGACAGCTTCTATGGTGCGCTTTTTTTGATGGAAAGTGACATCGATATTTTTTAGTTCAATGATTGATTCTGTCATTTTTCATAACTCCTAATTAGTTCTTTGATTACAGCAATATGTTGATTATAATCTGTTAATCGGATATTTTCATTGGGTGCATGGTCTAATGTATGAGCATATCCTACACCCAAGCTAGCTATGGGTGCGTTCAATGCTTCGTGAATGTAATACATTGGGCCAGTACCTGGAGACGTTGGCATAATAACTGGATGCTGATGATAATACTTTTCAGTGATATCAATAACACGCAAAATTTCTGGATCCGACATGTCACTACGATATCCTGGTTGACCTAACGTCTTGGTTACCACGATATCAGAAAATCCTTCATTTTGGAAATGCTGTTTAATTTGTTGCAGGGTTTTGTCAGGATCCATATTAGGAACTAAACGTGCTTCAAGTTTAGCAGAGGCAACAGCAGGCAAAACGGTTTTGACACCTTCACCTAAATAACCACTCTGAATACCTTCTATATTTAATGTTGGTTGAAAATATAATGTTTCTTTTAGGTCATCGCCAGTTTTATCACTTAAAAGTGGCGAAGTTAGACCATGTTGTTGAATCAATGTGTCTCTTGTTGTAGGAAGATTTCTAACCAGGTCTTTTTCGCGTTGATTAGGGGTGGCCACATCGTCATAAAATCCTGGGACAGCAATGTGACCTTCGCTATCAAATAGGGTTGCTAAAGCTTGGGTCAAACGCCAAGCAGCAGAATCTACGACACCAGCTAAAGATGAATGAAGATCGCTCTTTGCTGTTTGTACATCAATATTGAATGTTACGATACCTTTGTTACCACCAAAAATTTCCACCACATCATGCACGTTTTTTCCGCCTGATTCCCAAATAACTAAATCTGCGAATAATTGATCTTGATACTTACTTAAGTATTCATCCAAGTGCTGAGAGGATGATTCTTCAGAACCTTCAATAATAAAAGTGATATTTACTGGTAAGTGACCTTCGTGTTCAGCTAAGTATTCTTCGATAGCTGTCAAGCGGGCAGTGATATTTCCTTTGTCATCATCAGTTCCGCGTCCATATAATTTACCGTCATGTTCAGAAAGTGTCCAAGGATCTGTTTGCCACAATGATATTGGTTCTACTGGCTGCACATCATAGTGATTATAGATAACTAGCGTCTGAGCATCAGGGACACTGCTCCTAAATTGAGCTAATACGAATGGTGCAAAATAGGTATCATCATAGGTTACTTGAGCACCTAATTCACGAAAAGTTGTCGCCAAAAGTTGAGCTGCTTCGGGTAAACAGCGATGAGTTGCCGAAACACTGGGTAGTGCAACTAAATCGCGGAGTAACTTTAAATATTTTTGATTAGAGCTCATGTTCATTTATTACCTTCCACAGAAATTATGTACGCGCCGAAGCGCATGCCCTTACTTGTTATAATCCCAAACTGTAACTTCCGCTGAACCGTAATATTTTTTAACTAGTTTCTTTGTCTTATCAGTTTGCAATGACTTCACGACCTTTTTGTAAGTCTCGTTGTCTTTGTCTTTCTTATTAGCAGCGATGAAGTTGAAGTATTGTTCTGTTTGCTTATTCAAACCTTCAACGTAAATGGCTGAATTGACATCTAAGTTAGCTGATACGGCGTAGTTAGTGTTCACCACGGCACCAGCAACTTTTGAATCATTTAATGATTTAGCGGTTTGCGAAGCATCAACCGGCGTAATCGTCAAGTTTTTAGGATTTGATGTGATATCTTTTGGTGTAGCAGTGTCAGTATCCTTAATCTTAATTAGTCCTGCTTCAGCCAAAAGATGAATACCACGATTTTCGTTAGTGACATCGTTGGCTACCAAAATTTGGTCACCAGATTTAAATTCAGAGATTTTCTTATATGATGTTGAGTATATACGAAGTGGAGTTGTCCAAGTATCTCCAATAGAAACAATGTTAGTCTTGTAAGTCTTGTTCCAGTTCTTCAAAAAAGGATAGTTTTGGAAAGCATTCAGATCAATGTCACCATCTGCTAAGGCTTTGTTTGGTTGTGAATAGTCAGTGAATTTCTTTGTTTTCAAAGTAATGCCGTACTTATCTTTGGCAGTTTTAATAGTGGAAGCCCAGATTTCATCTTCCGCTTTTGACCCAGCCATTACACCAATAGTAACGGTCTTAGATTCTGTTTTTCCTTGTCCACCAAATGATAGGTAGGCGGCACCAGCGATAACGACAACGGCAACACCAGCGATAATATAGTTCTTTTTCTTACTCATAATAAAGTCTCCCTTAGTATCTCATTATTATTTTGAAAAATCTTTATCCCAAGCAGGTAGTTCAACACCATCGTATTGCTTATTAATGGCTTTCTTAACGGCATCTGTTTGGTAAGCCTTCACAACTTGCTTGTAAATTTTATTGTCTTTATCTTTGCTGTTTGCGGCAATAATATTAACCCATTGATGTGAATTCTTGTTAATTGGTTCAACGAAAATGGCTTTTTTATAGTCTAATTTAGCTGAATCTGCATAAGTACCGTTGATTACTGCGCCTTGGATGTCAGATAAGGTACGAGCTGTTTGATCGGCAGCTAATTCTTTAATTTTCAAATTTTTAGGATTTTTTGTGATGTCTTTAACTGTTGCAGTCGTTAGACCATTTTTTAAATCAATTAATCCAGCAGCCTTTAAAACATACAGTGACCGGCTTTCATTTGATGGGTCATTTGGTACGGCGATTGTGTCGCCACTTTTGAACTGAGAAACCTTGGTGTATGTTTTAGAATACAATCGGATAGGTGAAATAACCGTGTCGCCGATTGAAACAATTTTATTACCGGTTGCTTTATTTGACGCCTTTAAGAATGCATAATGCTGGAAGGCGTTAAGATCAATATCGCCTGCAGCCAAAGCTTTGTTCGGTTGTGAATAATCTGTAAATTCTTTGAATTTAATTGTAATGCCATATTTATCTTTAGCAGTTTTCTTAACAGTGTTCCAAATGGCTTGGTCTTGTTTTGAGCCAGACATTATACCGATGGTTACTGTTTTGGACGATGCTTTTGAGTGTTGCCCAAAGCTGGCGTAAGCGGCGCCAGCAATTATAATTACTGCAGCACCACCAATAAGCCATTTGGATTTTTTGCTCATAATATATATTCTCCTCAATATTCCCAAATAACGTGCAAAACAGATTTTTAAAACAAAAAACAGAACAAAACAGTTTTGATGAGTTCAAAAAAGCCGTTTCCATATCATAGTCATAGATACAGAAACGGCTAAAAATAGCGTGTTACCATTCTGAGTTGTAGATATTTGTTACCAAATATTTGCTCACTAACCATCAGGCATCGGGAGATGATCCTAGCCGAATGGTGTGCCCGGTAACGGGGGCCAAGTCGTTGTATGCTTAACGGTAAACCGATTCGCATACACCAATCACAGGTCATTTTCACAATCGCACTCACGCTGGCTCTCATCAACCGTCAGCTTTCTTAGCTTCGATAAATTGCTACTTTTCTGTTCAATTTGTTTTCGTTTTAAAAATCGTTATAGCCTATAATAACTAGATTATAATTATTTGTCAAATGTTTTATTTAATTTTTGAATAATAACAAGAAAACAACAAACATAATTATGCTGGAACCAAGTAGTGCGAAAGTGCCAAAGATACCAGAAAGAACGGCAGAAGAGAACGCGCCAACCATGAAAAAGACAACTAGTATTGAAAAGACCCATGCATTATGTAGAAAAATATGGTCACGGCTAATAAAGTATTTTACGAGATTGGTGCCCGCATTACGTAAGTTTCCGGTTGACATAACGCTTGTGAAAGGTAGACCACGTAATTTCGGAAACGAGTCCAACTGCATTGCTAATAGAAAGGACAGTGCCGATATGATGACCGTACTAGCTAGATGATAATTAAAGATACCAATAATAGCAATACCAATAAATTCGATCAAAATACTATGCTGTTGTAAAGATAATTTGCCAGCTGGAACAAAATGATTTAATACGGTATTAAATGCAGCCCCAAGCACGAAGAAAATGATTGGAATAACAAAAAATAATGTTGTTTCCCAGTGCCCTTGAGCGAGGTGGAATCCTGCTTGGATAATATTTCCAGTTTGCAAGCTAGCAAATCGTTCGTGGTGGTATTCAAATGTGTACGAGTCGATAAAACCCGAGTTCATGACGAGCAGTAGACCAATACGCAATCGTTCTTGCATTGGATTTTTATTCTTCAATATCATAACATCTCCTAAAAAATATTATTTTAACACGCCTGATTTGCTAATACTAGTAAAAAATAGATATACTGATATTACCATTAAGAGAGGGGAAGTTTATTGTTAAAATTGAAGATAGTGGTATTTACATTTTTATTTGCCATGATGGGTGTTTTAACGGTTTCCGCAGATGGCGATTATCGTATTACTGATTTGAATGTGGTTGTACGAATTGATGCCAATGGGGATGCGAATATTACTAAAAAGGTAACTTATCATTTTGATGATGAGATGAACGGTGTTTATTTTAAAGAATCACTTAAAAAAGGAACTGATTCACAGTCGTTACAGTGGGGAGGGTTAACTTCAATTGAGGTTAGCCATAACAACGGGGAAAAGCAGACTATTTTACCTCGTCAGGGTGACAGTAGTTATGGCTATGTTGAAACAAAGACCAGTCAGCAGGTTCAAGAAAAAATATATTATCCAGTTCAAGAGAATGATCAGTTGACAATGTTTTATCATTACACTTTAAAAGGTGTCGTGGTAAATTGGGATGATATTGCCGAGATAAACTGGCTACCAATAGGAACTAGGGATGTTGCCATCGAAAAATTACGTTTGGAATTTGTACTGCCTAATCAACCAGCATCAACTTTAAAAGCTTGGGTACATGGTCGGTCGGTGGGAAATGTTCTTGTGAATAAGAAACAGGCAAACCTAATAGTTAATAGCGGGAAAATTGGTCCCGATGATACCGTCGAAGTCCATACTTATTTTGATACTAGTCAGACGCCGTTGAATACGAATAAGCAGTCAGGTAACCGTGCTGCCTATATTCAAAAGCAAGAAAAAGCGATTGTGTTAAAAAATAAGAAAACCCTACAGATAAAGAAAGTAATTGGATTTATTGTTTCTCCAATTGTTATTTTGATACTCGTATTTATTATTATTCTAAAGACTATCCAACGACGAAAGCTATTACAAAGCGCGCGGGAAAAGAGCGGTGTAACTGGTGACATTGTCCATATCTTTGATATACCAAATGATATTGGACCGGCTCTGGTCAGTGAACGAATTGCTAAATCAGTTACCAATGCGAAACTTATCATTGCAACACTGCTCGATTTGATTGCTCGTCGCAAAATTGCAATGACATATGACGATATTCAAAAGCAAGATGGCATAACGTATTCAGTTTTGGATGAAACGAATTTACAGCCATTTGAATTAGTTTTCATCAATATGATTTTTGGTAAGTATCGTAGACCGGTTGTACATGCCGAATTTAAGCAGCCAGAATCAGGAGTGTCAAATCGGATTAAAAAAGATATCAGTTCTTTTACAAAAGCACTTAAGGAAGCTGAAAAGCAGGCTTCAATAATCGACCACGTATTGACTAACAAAATAAAAAACCAGCAATTTTTTCTAACGCTAGCCCTAATTATTAGCACCATCATATCGACCTTTTTGTTAGCAATTTTTGCTTATAGTACACAAGTATGGTCCATGTGGTATGTTAGTTTTACGGAAATTATTGTTGTCATATTAGTTCTTATTTTTAGTATTAAACCAGCAATATTTTATAAGGTTCCTAATGGTTTTCAGGAAAAATGGCAGTGGGATGGATTTGCCAAAATGCTACATGATATTGCTCATTTAGAGAATAAAACGGTTTTGGACGTACAACTTTGGGATAAGTTATTGGCCTATGCTGTCATATTTGGCGAGGCAAAAAATGTCGCAAAACAAATGAAAGTTTGGTCACAAAAGGTTGATACAGATGACTCTATAATCTTTGTGCCAATCATGCTATATGGCGATAACTGGAGCGAGAACTTGATTTATAATATTGAAAATGATGGTGCTTTTCACGTCGATAATAATGTGAATGGCGACGGTGGGGGATTTTCCACCGGCTCATCAGGAGGTGCTGGCGTCGGCAGTGATGGTGCTTTCTAAAATAATAAAACTTCCAAACAAAAATGACACGTACTTAGAAAAATTTGTTATACTATAAACATAAGTTAATTTCTGAGGGAGTAACTGACGGAATGATCGTGGCTGAATCGTCAAAGCAAAACAGCAATGTTTTATATCGCGCTTTATCGCGCCGGTTTAGCATTAAACAGTGAGACTCATGTAAACACACTTTTATTTGTGTTTACATGGGTTTTTTCTTTTTTGTTAGTAATCATTCGGAAATTTATTTGAAATATAAGGAGATATTCCACATGGCAGATAAGCCACTCTATAACCAAGATAGCGCAAAAGTGTTATCTCACCTGCAGACCGATGAAAAAAAGGGGCTTTCGAGTTCTGAAGCTAATAAACGTCTTGAGCAAAATGGCGCTAATCAATTGAATGAAGCTAAGTCAACGAATTTAGTCCAAAAATTTATCAATCAATTTAAGGACTTGATGATTGCTATTCTGTTGGTCGCCGCTATTATTGCCGCATTTACTGGAGAAGTGGTTGATGCAATTTTCATTTTAGCTATTGTTATTATCAACGCCATTTTTGGCGTTTTTCAAGAAGCCAAAGCTGAAGATGCGATTAATGCCCTAAAAGAAATGTCGACGCCAAATGCTAGTGTAATTCGTGACGGTAAAGAAACTTCAATTAAGTCCACAGAATTAGTAGTCGGTGATATTGTTCGTTTGGAAGCTGGAGACATTGTGCCAGCCGATGTGCGTTTGATTGAATCTGCGTCCTTACAAATTGAAGAGGCATCGCTGACCGGTGAATCTGTGCCAATTAATAAGGGTGCGGAAACACTGGCAGAGACAGATTTGCCACTTGGTGATCGTACAAACTTGGGATTCATGAACACCAATGTGACTTATGGTCGTGGTGTTGGTGTCGTCATAGGTACTGGTATGCAAACTGAGATTGGTCATATTGCTGGCATGTTAGAAGCAACTGATGAAACTAAAACACCATTGCAAGCAAACTTGGCTAAGTTGGGACAAGTATTAACTTATTTGATTCTCGGTATTGCTGTGGTTACTTTCATTGTTGGCCTGGCACGTGGTAAGGAAACAATTATTGACATGTTGTTGACTTCCATTTCTCTTGCTGTTGCAGCAATTCCAGAAGGGTTGCCTGCTATTGTGACAATTACCTTAGCATTAGGAACAACGCGTATGGCCGCTCGTCATGCACTAGTTCGTAAGCTGCCCGCTGTAGAAACTTTGGGATCTACAGATATTATCGGATCTGATAAAACGGGTACCTTGACACAAAACAAAATGACTGTGGAAAAATTAGTCGTCAATACTGAAATCTCTGATGCTGCTACTACTGAAGAATTGACAGGAACCTACGCACGCTTAGCAGATATTCTGGCTTTAAATAACGATACAAAGCGAACTGAAAATGGTTTTATCGGTGATCCTACAGAAACAGCTTTGATTGCTTTTAATGAAAATCATGGACGTGATTTAGATAAGCTGTTTACAGAAATGCCACGTGTGGCTGAAATTCCATTCGATTCAGAACGTAAGTTAATGTCAACTGTTCATCCGGCACCTACTGGGTACATCGTAACTGTCAAAGGCGCACCTGATGAATTACTTAAGCGTGCGACACGAATTGAGATTAATGGTGAAATTAAGCCATTATCCGATGATATTCGAGCAAAGCTTTTGTCGATTAACTCAGAGCTAGCAACACAAGCTCTTCGCGTACTTGGTTTCGCTTATAAGACAGTTGATCAAATACCTGGCAATATGAATACAGAAACGGTTGAACAGGAACTAGTATTTACCGGATTTGTTGGCATGATTGATCCGGAACGTCCTGAAGTCGCACAAGCCGTTGCAGAAGCTAAAGCAGCTGGTATTCGCCCAATGATGATTACTGGTGATCATCGAGATACAGCAGCAGCTATTGCTATTCGATTGGGTATATTAGATGAAGCGGATAAAGAAACAGCTGTTATTTCAGGATCTGATTTAGATGCAATGAGTGAAGAGCAATTTGCACAAAATGTTGATAAATATAATGTTTATGCACGAGTAGCGCCTGAGCATAAGGTTAAAATTGTTAATGCTTGGCAAAAGAAGGGCAAAGTCGTCGCCATGACAGGAGACGGTGTTAATGATGCCCCAGCCTTGAAGACAGCCGATATTGGTATTGCCATGGGTATCACTGGTACAGAAGTATCTAAGGGTGCTTCTGACATGGTTTTGGCTGATGATAACTTTGCTACAATCGTTCATGCCGTTGAAGAAGGACGTAAGGTCTTTGCTAACATACAAAAGGCTTTGCAATACTTATTGGCCTCAAACTTAGCTGAAGTTATTGCGATTTTCGTTATGACATTGTTAGGCTGGAATATATTGGCACCAATCATGATTTTATGGATTAACTTAGTAACGGATACTTTGCCAGCTATTGCATTAGGTATTGAACCGGCTGAAAAGGGTATTATGAAGAATACACCTAGAGGTCGTGGCGCTAGCTTCTTATCAGGTGGTGTGGGACCAGCAATTATTTGGCAAGGTATTTTGCAAGCTGTGATTGTGTTAAGTGTTTATGGGTTTGCGTTAGCAGCTCCCGTTCATCCAGAAGTACATTTGGCACACCAAGATGCTTTGACAATGGCCTTTATGACGCTTGGTTTAATGCAAATGTTTAATGCCATAAACGTAAAATCTGTCTATGGTTCAATGATAGGGCCGCAAGCTTTCCAAAACAAAATGTTTAACTGGGCATTGTTAGGATCTGTCATAGTAATGGCTGCAGTTGTTGTTATTCCAGGTTTGAACCCACTTTTCCACGTATCACACTTAGACGGTTACCAATGGGCTATTGTGTTAGTGGCTGGAATGAGTATCATTGTCATCGTAGAACTGGTAAAATTGATACAGAGATCAATTTTCAAAAAAGGATAAACAACATTGGCAAAATTTAACCCCAAACAAGCACAAGTTTACGTACAAACATTGCAAGAAGTATTAACAATAACCCAAGACACTGCTGATCGTGTGGCACCATTCTTTACAAAGTTAGATGATGCAAAGGAAACGAATGCTGTTGCGGATATTCCTGCAGCAGAGTTTGCTGAAATCAAAGCAGAATTTGAAGATGCTGTAGCGGCATATCAAAAAAATGCTCAAATTTTAAATACGGTTCAAGCCCCTGTTCGTTTGTTGGGTCTGCATAAGTCATTGGCTAAAAATTATAGTGCCTATGCTGAAGCAACCAATATGATGAGCGATGCATTAAATGTTACCGATCAGACAGTAGATGATGCATTATACGTTAAATCAGAGGAAGACCAGGAACTTTATCTTGGTAAAATACAAGCAAATGTTTCAAAAATTATGATGGGTGCCGGTCGTTAAAGAACGGTAACCTATTACAGATGAGGTTTGAAAAAACGAGTAACTTACTCAGTAAGTTACTCGTTTTTTATTACATTAATTTTGCTAGTGTTTGCTGTGTGAAATAACCATTTTCTAGCTGTTTGGCCAAAGGAATGATGTTTTTTTGCCAATTAGCATATTGTTTTTCCGATATCGAAGAAACTCTCTCAAGCTCAGACAAGGAGTCAATAACAAAACCCAGATTGTATTGAAGGATTAAATGACCAATTGCACTTTGACTCCAAGCAATTAACGGCAAACCAGCGCGTAAATATAAGCTAGCTTTGTGTGGTGCATTGAATCGTGTGTAGGTTTGGTATGTCTTACCCTCAAAATCATTATCCCATAATAAGCCAAAGCCATCATGAAAAGCATCTAAAATACTGGTAGGGTCGAAGTTTCCACGATAGTTAATGCTTGACGGAAAGGTTACGTCAGCCCAACGCTTTGGCCTTGAACCAAAAAGATCTATTCTGGGACCATTATAATGTTTAAGCCACGGAGATTTTTGAAAAGTACCCGCAAAGTTAATTTTGTGACTAAAAGTAGCTTTTTTAGTGATGTCACCTAAATAATCAAAAAAAGGTTGAATAATGGCAGGTACGTGAATACCTAATTTCTTAAGCTCATCATACATTGCTTGCGAATGAACGATAATGGTATCGTAGCTATTTAACACATTTAGTTCCCAAGGCGCTGTTTTAATCAAGCGTAAGGGCTCAATATCATGAATCAATATAGCGCTCCGCGCCTGATGTTTACTCAAGGACGTGATAAATTCAAGTTCAAAATCAGCGCTCATATAAGTTGGAAACTGGTGTATGACCTGATCACCCGGATCTACCATATTTAGCCATGCTTGAATCTTTTGTTGACGTGTTTTGCTGTCAAAACGTCCATCGTTATAGCGTTCTAAAGGTAAAATTTTCCAACCAGTTGCAGCGGCAATTGCTGCGTAGTCCGCTTTAGCTTTTAAAGCACCTGGTGGCATCCAAGGTTCTATTGTATGAGTTATAAAGTTTGTCATAGTACGATTATATCAAAATCCGAACGTTTTTAAATGTTTTCTGTCAAAAAACGAACTATAAAATAACAAGACATTGAATATTCGGATATAAAACAGACTTTTAATCAAATTCTAAGAAAAAAGCTGCTTAAAAAACGGATAATAAGAGCATAAAGAATATTTGGAGAAAAGATATGCAACGTTCAGCAAAAATTGGTATTGGTGTAGCAGCAGTAGTCGTTATTGGTGGTGGTATTTATGCCACAACGCAAAAGTCTTCTACTAAAAGTACAGGATACGCTGTAGCTTTGGTTACTGATGGCGGTGGTATTGACGACCGATCATTTAACCAATCAGCATGGGAGGGATTGAAAGCCTATGGAAAGGCTAACAACCTCGAACAAGGGAAAGGTGGCTATAACTATTTCTTAAGTTCAGATACTTCGGATATAAAAACTAATTTGCAAACTGCTGTTAAGGGTGGTTATAAATTAGTATATGGTGTGGGATTCGCAGCCGCCCCTGCCATTACTAGTGTTTCCAAGGCTAATTCTAAGACTAATTTTGCGATTATTGATTCAGTCGTAAACAACAAAAACGTAGCCTCATTGCTCTTCAAGTCAGAACAATCATCTTATTTGGCGGGTGTCGCTGCGGCAAAGCAAACTAAGTCAAAGACCGTTGGTTTCGTCGGTGGTATTCACAGTGACACAATCGACACTTTTGAAGCTGGCTTTAAAGCGGGTGTAAAAGACACAGACAGCAGCATCAAGGTCATTACGCAATATACAGATTCATTTACAGATGCGGCCAAAGGAAAGACAATTGCGGCTTCAATGGTTGCGAATGGTGCTGACGTAATTTTCCAAGCTGCCGGTGGTGCAGGTAATGGTGTGTTTGCCGAAGCAAAGGCAGAAAACCAAAAGTTAGCTGCAAATGCAGATAAAAAAGTTTGGGTCATCGGTGTCGATCGTGACCAAAAAACTGATGGTAACTATAAAGACAAAGACGGTAAAACTTCTAACTTTACTTTAGTATCTGCAGTTAAGCGCGTTGACAGTGCGGTTGAAGATGTTGCAAACAAGGCGAAAAACGATAAGTTCCCTGGCGGAAAGACCATTACATATGGACTGAAGCAAAAAGGGGTAAGCTTATCAAAGGATTCAGCTTCAGATGATGTTTGGTCAGCAGTTCAGACGGCACAAAAGAAGATTATTAGTGGGAAAATCACTGTGCCAGTGCATCCTTAAAAACGAACAACTAAGTAAAAAAATTATCGAGTGATAAGTCGATAATTTTTTTTATGTAATATTGAACTCAAAAATAAAGTGGCCAGTTTCTGCTATAATTTATATGCTTTTAGATTAAAATCTAACATTATCTGGTCTAACCAATCGATTTTTTGTTATACTAAATATACTATGAAAAAAATATGGATAATTCTCACAACGCTTGCAGTTAGTTTCATTGCAATGGCGTCTGTAACGACAGTCAGCGCAGCAAAGCCAAACTACATCATCACAACGGATGCAACATATCCGCCGTTTGATTTTCAAGATAGCAATAATCAATATACAGGTATTGATCAAGAAATCTTGAAAACTATCGCAAAACGTGAAGGATTCACGTACACATTAAAGCCTATGAGCTTCAATGCGGCAACACAATCTGTCACATCAGGTCAAGCTGATGGGATCATCGCTGGTATGTCAATTACTGACGAACGAAAAGAAGTGTTTGACTTTGGAACACCTTATTATAAATCTGGTATTGCATGGGCAGTAAAAAAAGGATCTAATATCAAATCGTTAAGCGATTTAAAAGGAAAAACCGTTGCCTTAAAGACGGGAACTGCGGGTGCTGATTACGCACTTTCAATTCAAAAGCAGTATGGCTTCAAGGTTACCTATTTTAATGATTCAGATACGCTATACAATGATGTTGTGAATGATAATGCACAGGCAACATTTGGTGATTTACCAGTGTTGCAATACAGTATTAAAAATGGCACAAAGTTGAAAGTTATGAACGCGAATTCACCATATGAATCAGGATGGTATGGATTCGCCGTTAAAAAGGGTCAAAACAAACAACTTTTAGCTTCCTTTAACAAGGGATATGCATCAATTAAAAAAGACGGTACATATGACAAAATTATCAAAAAATATCTTGGTGCACCAGCATCGGATTTCACTGGTAAAAAGTCGGATAACAACTCAGTATTGGGTATTTTAAAAGCTAACAATGGGGCGTTCATGCGTGGCTTGTGGCAAACATTGTTGTTAACGATTCTGGGTATTATCTTAGCCTCAATTTGGGGTGTAATTCTAGGTGTCATGGGTGTTAGTCAAAACAGTGCACTTCGTGGCTTGTCAACAACACTGATTTATATTTTCCGTGGGTTGCCATTGATGGTATTAGCATTTTTCATTTATATTGGTTTGCCAGGAGTTATTGGAACAAAGATACCCGCCTTTACAGCAGGACTAATTACCTTAATCTTAAATGAAGGTGCTTATACAGGGGCCTTTGTGCGTGGTGGCTTTGAAGCCGTTGATAAAGGTCAGATGGAAGCAGCACGAAGCTTGGGATTCACTTATAATCGTTCGATGCGTAAGGTCATCATGCCACAAGGATTGAAGATTATGGTGCCAAGTTTCATTAACCAATTTATCATCACGTTGAAGGATACTTCAATCTTGTCAGCTATCGGTATTTTAGAGTTAACACAAACTGGAACCTTAATCGTGTCACGTAATTCACAAGGTTTCCGTGTGTGGGCTATTGTGGCTGTGATATACTTAGTCGTTATTACATTACTCACGTGGTTGAGTAATTGGGTAGAAAAGAGGACACGTGCATGAGTGAAGCACAAACTAAAGTTAAAGTACATGTCGATAAAGTTAATAAATCATACGGTTCGAACCATGTTTTGCGTGATATTTCCTTAGATATCAATGAAAATGAAGTTGTTGTAATGATTGGGCCATCTGGTTCAGGTAAGTCAACATTCTTACGTATGTTGAATCAGTTAGAAACGCCCGACAATGGTACAATCGTTGTTGATGGTTACGATCTTTCTGATAAGGGCACGGACATCAATAAAGTTCGTGAAAATATCGGTATGGTTTTCCAAGGCTTCAATTTATTTAATAACTATACTGTTTTAGAAAATATCATGTTGGCGCCTGTCGAACTTGGTAAGATGGATAAAGAAAAGGCCGAGAAAAAGGCTCGTGAATTACTGGAAACGGTTGGTTTAGCTGAAAAAGCAGATGTGTCAGTGAATTCATTATCTGGTGGACAAAAGCAACGTATTGCTATTGCACGTGCCTTAGCCATGGAGCCAGATATTATGCTTTTCGATGAACCAACATCCGCTTTGGATCCAGAAATGGTTGGGGACGTTTTGGATGTTATGAAGAACTTGGCCGAATCAGGTATGACAATGATTATTGTGACACACGAAATGGGATTTGCTAAACAAGTGGCAGATCGGGTTGTGTTCTTTGAATCAGGTAAGATTCAAGAATCTGGTGTACCAGAACAAGTTTTCAATGCACCAAAAAATGAGCGTCTACAAGAATTCTTGAGCAAAGTTATGCATGCATAATAGCATAAACAAACAATAATTAAGTAAGATGGCTTAAAATGCCATCTTTTTTTGAGAGGGAAAAACATGTTCAAAAAACGTTTCATCTTTGCTGTTACACTGGTTGTAGCACTACTATCTTTTTCATTGGCGGCAGATCATATTCATGCCGATAAACCACATTATACAATTTCCACAGATGCCACTTATCCACCATTTGACTTTCAGGATAAGAACAATGATTATATTGGTATTGATCAAGATATTTTGAAAGAAATTGCTAAACGAGAAAATTTTACCTATACACTTAAACCAATGAGCTTTACCTCAGCTGCGCAACTAGTGGCTAATGGTCAAGCGGATGGCATTATTGCCGGTATGGCTATTACAGATGAACGCAAAGAAGTTTATGATAATTCGACGCCGTATTATAAAACTGGTGTTGCTTGGATTGTAAAAAATGGCAGCGAAATTAAGTCTTTGAAAGATTTGAAAGGAAAAACAGTGGCTTTGAAAACGGGCACAGCTGCCTCTGAATATGGTAAGTCACTTCAAAAAAAATACGGTTTTAACATCAAATATTTTAATGATACTGATACGATGTATAATGATGTCGTTGTGGGTAACTCTGCTGCCACTTTTGAGGATATGCCAGTCATTCAATATGCTATAAAAAATGGTGTAAAGCTTAAGGTAATGAATACCAATAATCCAGGTAATGCTGGATCATACGGTTTTTTTGTTAAAAAAGGCGAAAATAAAGAATTGTTGGCATCCTTCAACAGAGGATTTGCATCAATAAAAAAAGACGGCACCTACGACAAAATTATCAAAAAATATCTTGGTGCGACACAGTCAACGTTTACTGGTTCTAAGAAAAACAATAATTCAGTGCTAGGTATTTTAAAAGCCAATGATGGTGCATTTCTAAAAGGATTATGGTTAACAATTGAGCTGACTGTATTGGCAATTATCTTAGCCTCAATTTGGGGTGTAATTCTAGGTGTCATGGGTGTTAGTCAAAACAGTGCACTTCGTGGCTTGTCAACAACACTGATTTATATTTTCCGTGGGTTGCCATTGATGGTATTAGCATTTTTCATTTATATTGGTTTGCCAGGAGTTATTGGGACAAAGATACCCGCCTTTACAGCAGGACTAATTACCTTAATCTTAAATGAAGGTGCTTATACAGGGGCCTTTGTGCGTGGTGGCTTTGAAGCCGTTGATAAAGGTCAGATGGAAGCAGCACGAAGCTTGGGATTCACTTATAATCGCTCGATGCGTAAGGTCATCATGCCACAAGGATTGAAGATTATGGTGCCAAGTTTCATTAACCAATTTATCATCACGTTGAAGGATACCTCAATTTTGTCAGCTATCGGTATTTTAGAGTTAACACAAACTGGAACCTTAATCGTGGCGCGAAATTCACAAGGTTTTCGTGTTTGGGCAATTATCGCTATTATTTATTTGATAATTATTACATTACTCACATGGTTGAGCAACTGGGTTCAAAAGAAAATACAGTGATAAGGACACCTCTAATTCGTATGATGAATTAGAGGTGTTTTTATGATTATTGCATGTGATAGTAACAAGAAATATGTACGGGCCGACGAAGCAAATAAAAGAAATAATTATTTTTGCCCTGGATGCCAGGAAAAAGTTATTTTAAAGAATGGCGAAGTCAAACAAAAACATTTTTCCCATTGTGCCGGTGCGGCATGTGTGACTTTTACTGAAAACGAATCGATACAACATTTGTCTGGAAAGTTGCAACTCGCGTCTAAACTACAGTGTTATGGTGATGTACAAATTGAAGCAGTTTTGCCAGAAATTCAACAGCGACCAGATATACTTCTAATACATAACCATAAAAGAATAGCTATCGAGTATCAATGCAGTCCCATATCGCAAAAAAAACTTGACATGAGAAATAAAGGATATTTAGCTGAAAATATTTATGTTATTTGGATTTTAGGGCAAACTTATTTTAATAGAACAATGACACAAGGAACAATTTTGAAATTCATGGCTGATAATGCATTGATTTTCTATTTGCCCGATAAACAGTATTTTGTGCATCGGCAGCATTTTAGAAAACAAGATTTTTCACGTGTACATTTTGTTGATAAAATAGATACAACATTATTTAATGCGAAAGTTCCAAAACAAAGAACGAGATTAAATGTTACTAAACAAATCTATAAACTGCAAAGCTTAATTTTGCAGCAGCGAGTCGATTCTAAGTTGGTTGATTATCTATACAAAAAGAATCGGTTGCTAATGAATGTGCCCGTATGGGTACATGGTGGAAATACTTTCGGGCTTAAGGTACCTAATTGGTATTGGCGCTTGATTACTATTCTATTTCTAGAAAAAATAGGTCAACAAAATGTTGTGAAAAAGGCAGAACTAACAGGTAAGCTAATCCCCTTTTTGTTAGGTGATAATACATTTAAGCAACAACAAATTGCAGAATTATACCATGATCTCGAAGTACATGATTACATCTTGCAACAAGATAATTACATATTAGTGCGGCATTTGCCACAGTGGAAAAATGCGCGTTAACAAAGTATAGTGAAAATATGATAAAATGATTAGTACTGAATGATAAGGAGTATGCGTTTGATCGCAAATTAAATAATTATGTCTGAAAAACAACTATTACGTAATCAAGTACCAGAAAATCTCACATGGGATCTATCCTCAATTTTTCCGACAGATGAAGCTTGGGAAGCTGCTTTTGATGAAACACGAAAGTCTGCACAAGCATTAAGCAAGTATGCTGGACACGTCGGGGATTCTGCTGATGTTTTGAGAGAAGCATTAGAAGCAGATTTGGCAGTAGAACGTCAATTCGAAAAAGTCTACGTATATGCTCATCAAATTTATGATCAAGATACAACTAACCAAAAGTACAGTGCGTATAATGCTCGTGTTCAAGGATTGTATGCTGAATTAAGTGCGAATACAGCCTTCTTCCAGCCTGAAGTGTTAGCATTGTCAAACGAGAAGTTAGATGCATACTTAGCGACAGATGGTTTGAAAAAATATGCACACTTCTTTGAAGTTTTAAAAGCTCGTAAACCGCATACGCTACCTGCAGAACAGGAAGCCTTACTAGCAGGAGCAAGCGATATTTTTAATGCTTCTGAACAGACGTTTGGTGCATTGGATAATTCAGATATTGTTTTTGGTGATGTCCATACTGAAACAGGTGAAATTGTGCCATTGACAAATGGCCTCTATTCATTGTTGTTGGAGTCTAAAGATCGTTCATTGCGTGAGGAAGCATTCACAACGCTTTATGATAGTTATATTGCTTTGCAAAATACATTTGCCTCAACTTTATCTTCACATGTCAAGGGACATAACTTTTTAGCTAAAACCCGTCACTATGATTCAGCTCGTCAAGCTGCCGTAACAGCCAATGATATTCCTGAGTCAGTTTTTGAAACATTAACCAAAACTGTTGATGCCAATCTGCCATTACTACACCGTTTTGTATCATTACGTAAAAAAATTCTTAATGTTGACGATGTACATTCTTACGATTTATATGTACCACTTGTTGACGAAATTAATTTTGAAGTAACATATGAAAAGGCAAAAGACATTGTTTTGGCGGCTTTGGCACCGTTAGGGGATGATTACATTGCTATTGTTCAAAAGGCTTTTGATGAACGATGGATTGATGTGGTTGAAAATAAAGGGAAACGTACTGGCGCTTATTCAAGTGGTTCTTATGACACAAAACCATTCATTTTGCTCAATTGGCAGAATAATTTGAATAACGTTTATACGTTGGCTCATGAGATGGGACATTCGGTTCATTCATACTTTACACGTCATAATCAAGAGTATCATTATGGTGATTACCCAATATTCTTAGCCGAAATTGCTTCAACTACTAATGAGGGATTATTAACGGATTATTTGCTAAAGACAAATGATGATCCCAAGTTTCAGGCTTACGTATTGAACCAGTATCTAGATGGATTCAAAGGAACAGTTTTCCGCCAAACTCAATTTGCTGAGTTTGAGCAATGGATTCATGAACAAAGTGCGGCTGGAGTGGCTTTGACAGCTGACGAAATGAGTACATTCTATGGATCATTGAATCAAAAGTTTTATGGATCGGACTTATTTCCAGATGAAGCTATCGCTTATGAATGGGCACGTATTCCACATTTTTATTACAATTTCTATGTCTATCAATATTCTACTGGCGAAGCTGCTGCCACAACTTTGGCAGAACGCATACTAACACAAAATGGTGCTGAGGATTATAAGAACTATCTGAAAGCAGGTAATTCAGATTATGCTTTGAATGTGATAAAAAAAGCTGGCGTTAACATGAGTCAACCGGACTATTTAAATGAAGCTTTCAAAGTGTTTGAAGAGCGATTAAATGAGTTTGAAAAAATCATGTTAAAGTAAAATATTTGTCTATCTGTTAAATAGTAACTGCTAAACATGTATATAAAAAGCAAAACTAATCAGTCCCTGCGGCTGATTTTTTGCTAAAATAATATTAGGAGAAAATGATCATGGCCCCACGAAAACTTGTTGACGTTGCAAATCAAGCACTTAACGATACATATACCCCTTACTCTCATTTTCCTGTAGGTGCTGCGTTACTTGGCGTAAACGGTGAAATTTTCAAGGGCGTTAATATTGAAAATGTATCATTTGGTCTAACCAATTGCGCCGAGAGAACTGCAATTTTTACAGCAATAGCAGCAGGGCAACGCCATTTTCATGGGTTAGTTATTTCAGGTCGTACAGATGAACCTATAGCTCCATGTGGCGCTTGTCGGCAGGTGATGGTGGAATTTTTTGATCCTGAAATGCCAATTTGGTTGATTAACGAGCAAGGTAAAGAAATTGAAACAAATATTGCAGAACTAATGCCGGGATCCTTTAATTCATTACAATAAAGAAAGAAGAATAATAATGTCACAAATCTATCTTGCAGGACCTTTTTTTTCAGATGAACAAATCGATCGTGTGAAACGTATTGAAGCTGCTCTTGATTCGAATCCAACTGTTACTGATTATTATTCACCCCGAAAACATCAAAAGACTGAAAACCCTGAATTCACTGCACCATGGGCGGCAGAGGTTTTTCAACGTGATATCAAGAATGTCACAGATGCGAGCATTATTTTGTCGATTATTGATTATCGTGATGATGATGCCGATTCAGGAACAGCCTTTGAGCAGGGCATGGCGTGGGTACAAAAAAAGCCAATTATTGTATTTAATGAATTGAAGTTCCCAGTGAATTTGATGCTATCAGAATCACTGACTGCCTACATCACAAATTCGGACGATATTGCAACGTATGATTTTGATCAAACACCAAAGTTACCATTTACGGGAGAACTATTCTAATGAAAAAAGTATTAGTAGCTAATATGACATCTCAAAAAGCTGTCGACTATCTTGAATCCAAGGGATATCAAGTGATTAAAAATGATCAGGCCTCAGATGATGATTTTCTGGAGCATGCAGATGTTGATGGCATTCTAATTATGATGCATCCTTTTGGTGAAAGTCTGATGTCCAAAATGCCCAATCTCAAGGTTGTTGCACGTCATGGCGTCGGATATGATAATGTTGATTTAGATGCAGCCAGTGCACATGATATTGTTGTGACCAACACGCCTGGAGCGAATGCGACCGCGGTCGCTGAAACGGCTATGATGCATATGTTGATGGCTGGACGAATGTTTTATCAGCGTCGTCAAGCTATTACTGATAATGCGAACAAGCGTTACCTAGCCGCGCATCACGGTCAGGAGTTAACTGGGAAAACAGTTGGCCTTATTGGCTATGGGCACATCGGCCAAGAAATTAATCGGATGTTGACAGGATTTAATGTAAAAGTATTGGCTTATGCACGACATCAACATGAGGTAACTAATGGTCATATGGCAACGCTAGATGAAATCTATGAACAAGCGGATTTTGTAGTGACAGCGCTGCCAGCAACTCCTGAAACAAAGCATATGATTAATGCGAGTGTTTTTAGAAAAATGAAAAAGAGTGCCGTATTAGTTAATATTGGACGTGGAGCGCTTGTTGATGAGGAAGCATTGGTTGAGGCATTAACTAATGAAGAAATTGCTGGCGCTGGGGTAGATGTAGTTGAAAAAGAACCAATTACAGCGGAAAATCCATTGTTACACTTGCCTAACGCATTTGTTACACCACATGTCGCTATGATTTCCAAGGAGGCCATGGATAATGTAGCTTTGAAAGCGGCAGAGGATATCGTTCGTGTCTTGGAAGGTGAACGAGCTGTATTTCAAGTGAATTAACTAAAAACAGGGGGTTATGATGGTTAAAAAAACAAAAAATACTGAAAATACTTTGTGCAAGAACTTTACGTGTACTTTCGAACTTTTGGGGCGTAAATGGAACGGACTAATTATTGAAACATTGCTGATTAGTGGTGCAAAAAGGTTTTTAGAAATATCACGTGCTGTTTCAGGATGTTCGGATCGGGTGTTGGTTGAGCGCTTAAAAGAGTTAGAAGCTGCAAACATAGTAATTCGTCAAACTTATGAAGATTCTAATTTAATTGAGTATAAATTAACTGAGGCGGGAGAAGCTATGCGACCTATGATGAAAGCAATTCATGAATGGTCAGATCAATTCAATAACGTTGCTAACCTGGAAGAACCTGACAGTGCAACAAAATTTTGATATACTAAAGAAGCATACGATGAATGACCCAGTAATTGTATTGATGCCCTCAGCGAACGGTGATTAGTGAAAGGCCGTGGCTAAAATACGATGAAATTCAGTCAGGAGTATTGGTTTAATCGCCAACGGTTGTCTCCGTTATGGACACCAAAGCTGGATTTATCCAGGAATTTGGGTGGTACCACGGTATTTAACGTCCCATGTAGTTCTTTTTTGGAAGAATTACATGGGGCTTTTAATTTGTAAAGTATAGGTGGCTGGTAAAGATAAAAGTTAATGGTCACAATAGTGAAAGGAAAAAATATGGGCTTAATTGAAGATCTTACGGCTTTAAAAAATTCAGCAGTAGAACGAATTAATGATAAAAATGCTGATATTGAGCAATTACGTGTGAAGTTATTAGGGAAAAAGGGTGAGTTAACAGGTTTGCTGAAGGGGATGAAGGACGTCGCCGCAGAAAATCGCAAAATGGTTGGTGAAGTCGGTAATGATGTTCGTCAAATTATCACAGAGTTGTTGAAACAAAAAAAACAAGCGCAAGAAGAATATGCTTTAAATCAACAATTATTGGCAGAAAAAATTGATGTTACTCTGCCGGGTAGCGCACATCAGGTAGGACAACCACACGTTTTACAACAAATTATTGACGAAATTGAACAACATTTCTTGGGCCTTGGGTTTGAAATAATCGATGATACAGTTGATTCACCAGAAGTTGAAACTGACGAATATAACTTTGAACGTGAAAATTTGCCTAAGGATCATCCTGCTCGGGATATGCAAGATACATTTTACATTACGCCAGAGATTTTATTGCGTACGCAAACATCTCCGGTTCAATCTCGATCGCTTGAAAAACATGATTTTTCAAAGGGACCACTGAAAATGATTGCTCCTGGAAAAGTCTATCGTCGTGACACGGATGATGCCACTCACTCCCATCAGTTCCATCAAGTTGAGGGTATGGTTGTTGGTGAAAATATCACAATGGCTGACTTAAAAGGTACATTGCTTTCTATTATGCAAGAATTATTTGGTGAAAAACATCAAATTCGCATGCGACCTTCTTATTTTCCTTTCACTGAGCCATCTGTGGAGGTAGATGTTTCTTGGAATGAAGTTACACCAGATATGAATCCAGAAGACATTGAGTGGATTGAAGTTCTTGGCGCTGGAATGACACACCCGAATGTGTTAAAAATGGATGGTATTGATCCTGAAAAGTATTCAGCTTTCGCCTTTGGTTTAGGACCAGATCGATTTGCTATGTTGAAATATGGCGTAGATGACATACGTCAATTTTACCTGAATGATGTGCGTTTCTTGTCACAATTCAATCGAAAGGGGAACTGATTATGAAGACAAGCTTAACATGGTTAAATGAATACTTGGATAATGCAATTGACTTGCACCCAAAAGCAGTGAGTGATTTAGCGGAAAAAGTAGAGCGTACAAGTGTAGAAGTCGACAGTAATACAACGATTGCTTCAGGGCAAAACGGTCTTGTAGTAGCTAAAATATTGTCAGTAATCCCACATCCAGATTCTGACCACATGGTCATTACTCAGGTTGATGCTGGTGAACCAGAACCGATACAAATTGTCACGGGAGCGCCTAACGTAGCTGAAGGGCAAATGGTTATTTTAGCTAAAGTTGGTGCGCATATTATTAACCGTGAAAATGGTGAGCTAATTGAACTAAATGCAGTTAAATTGCGTGGAGAATTATCTTATGGCATGTTAGTTGCGCTGCAGGAAATTGGATTTAGTGACAAAATTGCCCCCAAAGCGTTTGAAGCAGGAATTTATGTTTTTAATGAAACTGATGATGTCAAACCTGGAGATGATGCGCTTGTAGCTTTGGGAATGAATGAGCCGGTGTTAGATACTGATTTAACGCCTAATCGAGCAGACATGCTATCAATGATCGGTACAGCCTATGAATTTGGGGCGATGTTAAATAAACCGGTTACTCTACCATCATTTGAATTGGTGGAGTACGAAAAAACAGCAGATAGTCAAGTTGCTGTTCAGATTGATGATCAAGAACTAGTTTCAAAGTATGCATTGCGCGTTGTGAACAATGTCACCATAAAAGATTCTCCTTTGTGGTTACAAAAACGTCTGTGGAATGCAGGTATGCGTCCAATCAACAATATCGTTGATATCACTAATTATATGATGTTAACCTATGGGCAACCGCTACATGCATTTGATTTGGATAAGTTAAATGGTTCAGATATTTATGTACGCCGTGCGAAAGATGGCGAAAAGTTGATAACCCTCGATGGTGAAGAGCGATCATTGCGATCTGGTGAAGACATTGTCATTGCTGATGAATCAGAAGGATTAATGTTAGCTGGTGTTATGGGTGGCTTGGGTTCTGAAATTGATAATAATACGAAAAATATTGTGATTGAAAGTGCCATCTTTAACCCAAGTTTGGTTCGAGCAACTGCAAGACGACATAATTTACATTCTGAGGCTTCATCACGCTTTGAGCGTGGATTAAATTGGGATGAAACACTTAATGTCTTGGATCATGCGGCTAGTTTAGTGGATGAATTAGCCGACGGTCAAGTAGCACGTGGCCAAATTGTTGCTGCTGATGATGTTCGTAAAGATATCCGATTGTCATTATCGACGCAACGGGTAAATGATATTTTGGGTACATCATTAGAAACAGATGAAATTGCTAACATTTTTGATGAGCTGAACTTTGTTTATGAAAAAGATGGTGAAAAAATAGTTGTTGATGTGCCAGCACGTCGTGCTGATATTTCTATTGAGGCCGATTTAATTGAAGAAGTAGCACGTTTGTATGGCTATGACAACTTGCCAGTTACATTGCCTTACGGCCCCACAACGCCTGGTAAATTGTCTAGACAGCAACGTCAAATTCGTGCTAGCCGGCATATTATGGAGAGTTTAGGATTAAATCAAGCAATTTCATATGTATTAACAACGAGTGAAAAGTCCCAGTTATTTGCTGAGGATAAAGCAGATGGTGTCGTAACATTAAACTATCCTATGAGCTCTGACCGTACAACGGCTCGTCAAAATTTGTTAGCAGGATTATTAGATGATGTCAGTTATAATGTGAGCCATTTTGTACCTAACGTCGCGCTATATGAACAAGGTCGAGTGTTTATTGCAAATGAACCTAATGAGCAACCAAAAGAAATTGAGCATATAGCGGGAGTAGTAACTGGTAACTTACAAAAATCGTCATGGCAAAAATCTAAGCAAGAAAAAGCCGTTGATTTTTATGATATCAAGGGAATTGTAGAAAGTTATTTAGATCAGATTGGTGTCGATAACGTCCGTTATGTTGCGACAGAACGCCATGAAAATATGCATCCTGGTCAAACGGCTGATATTTATATTGGAGAACAATATGCCGGCTTTGTTGGTCAAATCCACCCCAAGGTTACAAAAAAGCAAAAGTTAGCGCCAGTATTTGGCTTTGAACTTAATTTATTTACCGTATTTGATCATGTGATAGATGGCATTCATTTTAATCCTATTTCACGTTTTCCACAGATTAGTCGAGATGCCGCATTACTAGTTGATCAGGCGATAACAAATAGTGAAATTAGTGCAACAATTTTAGAAACAGCAGGGAAGCACTTAGTTGATGTGACTTTGTTTGATGTTTATACAGGTGAAAATTTGCCAGAAGGCAAAAAATCACTTGCTTACACATTAACTTATCAAGACAGTGATGGCACGTTGATAGAAACTGATGTGAACTCTGATTTTGAATATATTATGAGTGAATTACAATCTAAATTTAATGTAGAAATACGTTAATTATTTTTCTAATGTTATTTGAGTTGTCATTGTAAATACGATATAATGGGTTGCAGACTATAAAGTTATAGGATAATTTCATGGCAAAAATAATCGTACACGGCGGTAAACGCATACGTGGAGAAGTCACAATTGGTGGCGCTAAAAATTCAACAGTAGCATTAATCCCGGCGGCCATTTTAGCTGATACGCCGGTGAAATTTGATACGGTACCACAAATTCTAGATGTTAAAAACCTGCAATTGATTTTGCAAGCAATGAATGTGACGTCTAAGTTTGAAAATGGGGTGTTGGATATTGATCCAACACGCATTGAAGAAAGTGATTTGCCTAGTGGCGCTATTAAGTCATTACGCGCTTCATATTATTTTATGGGTGCATTACTTGGCCGGTTTGGCCGTGCAACAGTGACTTTCCCTGGTGGCGATAATTTAGGCAGACGTCCTATTGATCAGCATATTAAGGGATTTGAAGCGCTAGGTGCCGTGGTGACTGAAAGCAATGATATTATTCATATTGATGCAACGGATCATGGTCTAATTGGTGCACGTATCGCTTTAGATACCGTATCTGTTGGTGCCACTATTAATATCGTTTTAGCTGCGGTTCGTGCTAAAGGCCAAACGGTTATTGAGAATGCTGCACGAGAACCTGAAATCATTGATATTGCAACATTTCTGAACAATATGGGTGCTAACATCCGTGGTGCGGGAACTGATACTATTCGTATTGCTGGCGTACCGACTTTAAAGGCACGCAATACGCATACTGTGATTCCTGATCGGATTGAAGCTGGAACATACATGAGTATGGCAGCAGCATACGGGGATGGCGTGACTATAAAAAATGTTATTCCAGAGCACTTAGAATCATATACATCAAAACTAATTGAAATGGGTGTTAACCTTGATATTGGTGAAGATGCAGTTCATGTATACAAATCAGATGCATTAAAACCGGTCGCTATCAAAACGATGCCGTACCCTGGTTTTGCTACTGATTTGCAACAACCTATTACTCCCTTACTGTTAATAGCTCAGGGTGAAAGTACTATTATTGATACCATTTATCCAAAACGAGTGAAGCATATTGCTGAGTTACGTCGTATGGGTGGTGATATTGCTTCAGCTAAGCCGGGCGAAATTAAAATTAATCAGTCACCGCGTTTGGTTGGTACCGATGTTGAGGCGGCAGAAATTCGCGCAGGAGCAGCATTAGTTATTGCAGCAATTATGGCTGATGGTGAGACAATCATTAACAATGCCGATCACATTTTACGTGGATATGATCGTATTCAAGAGAAGTTAACAAGTTTAGGTGCCGATATTAATATTGAAGGCATCGACCTTATCAATCTAATGCCATAATGTATTGCGTTACGAATCAATATTTGGTATACTAGTTTAGTTAATAACTGACTCTGGGTCACGAGACTCAGGGCGCTAAGGAGAAATGAACAATGCAAGCAGAAATCCATCCAGATTATCATCAAGTTGTTTTCATTGATGCATCAACAGGAAAGAAGTTCTTGTCAGCTTCAACTGTAACATCAAATGACACAACTGATTTTGAAGGTAAAGAATATCCAGCAATTCGTATGGATATTACATCTGATTCACATCCATTCTACACAGGTAAGCAAAAGTTTACGCAAGCCGATGGTGCGGTCGACAAGTTCAACAAGAAGTTTGCTGGATTTGGTTTCAAGAACAACGAAGACAAGTAATTGTTCTTTTAGAAGCGTTCACTTTAGTGAACGCTTTTTATGTATGAGGTGAAAATTATCGCACGCACAGTTTTACCAGTAAAATTAAATCAAGAGTTGATCGTTGTAGTCGATGATATTCGGATTGATGGCATGGGTATTGTTTATGTCACAGCAAAGTATCCGTTGTATGTTGCTGATGCATTACCAGGAGAAAAGGTGCATTTACTGGTAACTCAAGTAGACAAATTTTCTGGCTATGCTAAAGTTCTTGATCGGTTGGAAAGTTCAGATAAACGTCAAAATAGTGACCGGCAGTATTTGATTGATGCCGGTACAGCACCATTAGTAAACTTAAAATATGATGCACAACTTGAACTAAAACAAGCCCAAGTGAAGAGGCTGTTTGAAAATCAGCATATTGATGTGTCAGTTGACCGAACGATTGGGATGGATAATCCAACATACTATCGTAATAAGACTATTGTGCCAGTAAAATGGCAGAATGATCATTTGACCAGCGGGTTTTACAAGAGAGGTACTCATGATTTAGTACCCATGGATGATTATTTTGTTAACGATGCAAAAATTGACCAGGCAATTATCGTGGTTCGAAATATTTTGGAGAAGTATGATATCACAGCATTTGATCCTGATTTGGAGCGTGGTGCCATTCGTTATATAATGATACGTCGCGGCTATTATTCTCATGAATTAATGGTCGTATTGGTTTCAAATGAAGAAGTCATTTCGCACGAAACAGAAATTATTACTGATATTCGAAATCAATTGACAGAATTAAAAAGCTTGATTTTAAATTATAGTCCCAAAAAAGACTATGTTTTGTTAAGTCCAAATAATCGAACACTATGGGGCGAGAAAGCAATTTATGATACTTTGCTCGGATATGAGTTCATTATTGGTCCTAATTCGTTTTATCAAGTTAATCCGCAAACCACCGAAGTTCTATATGATTTAGCTGCCCAAAAAGCGGATTTGAAGCCGACAGACACTATTATTGATGCTTATTCAGGTATTGGAACTATTGGAATTAGCGTTGCTAGTCGGGTTAAAAAAGTACTTGGTGTTGAGGTTGTTCCTGGTGCGGTTGCTGATGCACAATTGAATTTACAGGTCAACAATATTTCTAATGCCGAATATATTTTGGCTGATGCACCTGTCCAATTTAAAAAGTGGCAAGAACAAGGTTTGAAGCCAGATGTTGTTTTCGTTGATCCACCGAGACGTGGCTTAACGACTTCCCTCATTAACGCCACAACTGATATGTCACCAGAAAAAATAGTATATATTAGCTGCAATCCAGTAACTTTGAGTCGTGATGCCGTTGAAATTATTGAAAATGGGTATCATATTGATGGTTCAGTCTTACCAGTGGATCAATTTCCACAGACCTCTCACGTCGAAAGTATTACAGTGTTCCGGAAGGATTAAAATGAATTACTCAGTAAAAAAGATAGGTCAGATATTAAATGCGACAACACAGATAGACTCCAAAATAGTTACTGGTGTGTCTTTTGATTCTCGTAAAGTTAAATCTGGAGATTTATTTGTTGCCCTGGTTGCTGAAAATGATGGGCATGATTATGTGCAACAGGCGTTGACGAAAGGGGCCACAGCCGTTTTAGTGGACGATAGGCATCAAATTGACTCAAAAATACCAGCTATCATTGTATCAGACACATTGTTAGCTCTTCAGCAATTGGGAGAATATCGGCGTCACCAAATTAATCCTAAAGTTGTTGCTATTACTGGTTCAAATGGTAAAACAACAACTAAAGACATGACTTCGGCAATCATGGGTTCTCAATACAAAACCTTCAAAACACCTGAAAACTTTAACAATGAAATTGGTGTACCTTTGACGTTGCTCACCATGCCAGATGATACAGAGGTTTTGGTAGTAGAATTAGGTATGGATCGACCTGGTCAGCTGACGACATTATCTGAGTTAGTGAAACCAGACATTGCCATCATTACTATGATTGGAGAGGCGCATATTGAGTTTTTCAAAACACGTGAAAAAATCGCTAGGGCAAAACTCGAAATTACTAAAGGCCTCAAATCACAAGGAACATTATTGATTCCTTATGATGAACCTCTTCTGACAAATGCACAAGTTAAACAACATGTGCAAACCTTTGGACAAGATATTACAGATATTAATTCGTCATCGTCCAAGACGATTTTTACTTATCAAAATACTCGATTTGCTATTCCACTGTTAGGTCGGTATAATATAATGAATGCGCTCGCAGCGATTTCAGCGGGTATCTTATTACATATTGAATTAAAAAACGCTGCGGAAGCGCTTCAGCATTTTGATTTGACAAAAAATCGCACAGAACAGCTCACCACATCTCACGGCGTGAACTTAATTAGTGATGTTTATAACTCAAATCCAACGGCTGTTGCTGCTGTCTTGGCAACATTAAAAATCATACCGGCCACACACAAGTATGTTGTGTTGGGTGATATGTTAGAATTAGGCGAACAGGCTGCAAGCTTGCACGCTTGTCTGGCAGAAACGGTGATAGATGCGAATGTTGATGGCGTTTACTTGGTTGGACCATTGATGAATAAATATCTATATCCAATCTTGCAACGACGCTTTGATTCAGCGCACTTGCACCAATATGAAACAGATCAGTTAGCCGAATTAATCAAAGATTTACAGACGTTAGGTGAAAACGGGGACGTGATTTTGTTAAAAGCAAGTCATGGGATTCATCTTGAGAACGTTGTTAACGCATTGGTAAAATAGTTTTATGTGTTGAGGGGCACAAAATGAAACGCAGTCAGAAGCAACAATTTAAGATCAGAAAATGGTCTGTGTTCTTAATATTAGTTTGTATCACGGGATTATTATTATGGCCGAAACGGTTGAATAACGGTCAATATACGATTAATCCAATCGCTGATAATAAGTATAGTGCTACCAGTATGTCAGCACTAAAAAGCAACATCTCACCACAAAATAAATTTGCTGAGACGTTGGATAAAAAACTTCAGTCAGAAAACTATATAGGTACAGCGCTGATTGTGCACCATAATGAAATTATTTTGCAAAAGGGCTATGGTGAGGCTGATGAAAAAATGCATCGTGATAACGATGCTTCAACACTTTTTCAGCTTGCCTCAATTGAAAAAGCCATGACTGCTGTATTAATAATGCAGCAAATAGAATCTGGTAAACTGTCATTTGATACTAAGTTGAGTGATTATTATCCGAATGTGGTGAATGCTAATAGTATTACGATTAGAGATTTAATCACCATGACTAGTGGTTTAAGTCAACACATTCAACCGACGACATTTGAGTCCGAAAAAGATAACATTGATTTTTCTGCTGCTCATGCTGTTAAAATTGGTGAACCTGGTACTGGGATCGGTTGGTCTTACCAACCGGTTAATTATCGTTTGTTAGCAGGTATTTTGATGAAACTCACTAATAAAACGTTTGCCGTATTGTTGAACCAAGTATTCAATAATACTTATCATTTAAATGTGAGAAATTACCAAGATTTCATCAATTCCAAACATCGTTCTATTGGGTATGATAATAGTTACGATAAAGCTTATAGTGAAGATCAAGTGGCGTACAACCGTGAAACTGGTACCGGAAATGTTGCCATGACAACTGGAGAATTATATCACTTTTATCGATTAATGATTGATAAAGTTATCATTAAACATCCCAGTCAGTTATGGCAAACGCGAGCCGGTGAGACCTATGCTGCGGGAATGTATCACGAGGGAAAATACCTCAATGCTCACGGGGTTTTGCCAGGATTTGAACCCACGGTTGTTATAAGCAATAATGGACAAGATGCGGTAATATTGCTTAGTAATCAATATTATAAGAATCACAGTTTTCAACCATTAGCCAGAGAATTATTTACAAAAATGACTGCCATTCCAACAAAGTAATGGCAAACGCGCACAAAGCGCAAGGAGAAAAATTTTGAAATTTAGTGAATTAGGTTTGTCACAAGACATTTTGGATGCTATTACAACGCATGGATATGTTGAAGCTACACCAATCCAAGAAAAGACAATTCCATTAACATTAGCAGGTCGTGATGTAATTGGACAAGCACAAACAGGAACTGGTAAAACAGCAGCATTTGGTTTGCCAATCTTGGAGCACATTGATTTAAATAATAAAAACATTCAAGCGTTGATTGTATCACCAACGCGTGAATTAGCAATTCAAACAGCTGAAGAATTAAAAAAGCTAGGACGCGACAAGCGAGTTGATGTACAGGTTGTCTTTGGTGGTGCTGATATTCGCCGCCAGATCCAAAATTTGAAGTCACATCCACAAATCCTAGTTGGTACACCCGGTCGTTTACTTGACCACATTAACCGTAAGACTGTAAAAATTGATAATGTTCGTACATTAGTATTGGATGAAGCTGATGAAATGTTAAATATGGGCTTCTTAGACGATATTGAAGCAATTATTTCAAAGACACCAGCAGAGCGTCAAACACTGTTGTTCTCAGCAACAATGCCACCAGCAATTAAGCGTATTGGTGTCAAGTTCATGACGAACCCTGAACATATTCAAATCGAAGCAAAAGAATTAACAACTGATTTGGTTGATCAATACTTTGTTCGTATGCGTGAAAACGAAAAGTTTGATACTATGACGCGTATCTTTGATGTACAGGCACCAAAATTGGCGATTGTCTTCGGTCGTACAAAGCGTCGAGTTGAAGAATTATCCCGAGGATTAGAAGCACGTGGTTATCATGCTGCTGGTTTGCATGGTGATTTAACACAACAAATGCGTTCACGTGTGTTGGCTCAATTTAAGTCACATGAAATTAATATTTTAGTTGCAACAGACGTTGCTGCACGTGGCCTGGATGTTAAGGACGTATCTCACGTTTATAACTTTGATATTCCACAAGATCCAGAATCTTATGTCCACCGTATTGGGCGTACTGGTCGTGCCGGAGCTAAGGGTGTGTCTGTCACATTCGTTGCACCAAACGAAATGGATTACTTACGTGCTGTTGAAGATTTGACTAAGAAGCGTATGACGCCTCTTGAACCAGCATCTCTAAAGGACGCCCGTATTGGAAAGATTAACAATGCTGCTGGTGAAGTTGCTAAGTTAATTGATACAACTGAGGTTTCAGAAATTCAATCTCAGGTAGATGCGTTGACAGCAAAGTATACTGCTGAACAATTGGCCGCGGCTTTATTATCTAGCGTTGCTGATTTAGAAAAGCAAAATACACCAGTCGAGATTACTCGTGAACGTCCATTACCACGTCGCAAGGGTGGTAATGGTGGCTCACGCGGTGGTTCACGCAATGGCGGTGGACGTCGTAATAGTGGTGGTTACCGTGGCAATCGCGAACGTCGTGGTAATGGTGACACCCGCGGTAATGATCGCCGTCGAGGCGGCGGTGGGGTTGCTTCTAGCGAACGCCGTTTTGGAGATTACAAGCGTCGTGACGGTCGCTCAACTGAAAGTCGTCGCAACAGTAGTGGCGGATCACGTCGTGAATTTACTGTACGTGAAAAAGATTAATAAATTAAAATGCTGTTTGAGACATCTTTGTATGATGTCTTATGGAAAATGGTGCTCAGCTATTACTGAGTTGTCATCCACACATTTTGTAACACGATGAAACCGTCCAAACATTTTGGACGGTTTTTAGTTGGAGAAAGTAAATGAAAACAGTTGAAGATGCTATATCTTATATTCATAATCGGCCAAAAGGTGGTCAAAAAGAGTCACTATACCGCATGACTACATTGTTAGCAGCCTTGGGAAATCCACAAAATGATTTACCGTATGCCATACATATCACTGGTACGAATGGTAAGGGCTCAGTATCAACGATGGCTAGTAACATTTTACGTGTGGCAGGTTATGACACTGGTTTGTTTGTTTCACCTTTCATCACTAATTTTCGGGAACGAATGCAAATCAATAATGAGATGATTTCGAAAGATGATTTACTGCATGCTACTAACAAAGTTGCGCAAGTATTAGTAAACGTTGATGCAGAGTTATATCCGGATATTCCTGTTGAATTCGAAGTTTTGACAGCGATTATGTTCACCTATTTTGCTTCAAAAAAATTAGATGCACTAGTGATAGAAGTGGGTATTGGTGGTTTACTTGACTCTACTAATGTGATGCCAAATACAAAGGTAGCTGTCATCACTAGCGTAGGATTAGATCATCAGAAAATGTTAGGTAATACAATTACTGAAATTGCAGCACAGAAAGCCGGTATTATTCATGATGATGTTGCTGTTGTTACCGGTGATTTACCAGATGAAGCACGCTTGGTCATTGAAAAGAAAACCTCACATGTGATAAAAGGTCTACGCCATGAATTTCAATCCGGATTGCCAGGAGAATATCAGATAGAAAATACAGCGACTGCTGTTGCAGCAGTGCGTGCTTTTGCTCAGAATATTTCTGATGATACAATTCAAAAAGGGTTAAAAGAGAGCCACTTTTCGGGACGGTTTGAACTAATTGCACCAAATATTATGGTAGATGGTGCTCATAATGCTCAAGGACTTCGTGCTTTATACAAGTCGTTGTTAGTGGCATATCCAAAGAAAAAAATTACCTTGATTATTGGTAGCTTGATGGATAAAAATGTTACTGCTGAATTCAATGAAATATTGCAAGATGACAGATTTAACATTGTTCTTGTACCATTTACTGGACCTAATGGTCGTCCTAGTTTATCCATTGATCAGACATTAAAAAAGTATCAGGTATCTGCGATGCCACATTGGCAAGAAGCGGTTGAAAAATCAACCGCGGATTTAACGGTATTAACTGGATCATTATATTTTATAAGTGAGGTAAGAGAGCAATATGATAGATGATAAGTTATCCCCACGTTTGGTGCTAAGTGTCTTAGCGATTGGATTGCTGGGATTTACTGATATTATGTTAGAAACTGCCTTGAATGTCAGCTTTCCAATGTTGATGACAGAATTTAAGATAACTTCTAGCACCGTACAATGGTTGACCTCAGGTGTCATCTTGTTGACAAGTATGATAGTTATTTTGTCGCCATGGTTAAAGAAAAACTTCACTAATCGGAGTCAGTTTATTGTTGCCACTGTTATATCGATTGTAGGTGTGCTGATTGATGCTGTGAGCAATACCTTTGTGATTACGTTGTTCGGCCGGTTGTTACAAGGGATTGGTGGTGGAGTTGGCTTACCGTTAATGTATAATGTTATTTTTGAACAAGTTCCTGAAAAAAAGCGTGGCACGATGGTTGGACTTGGCTCATTAATTATTTCGTTTGCCCCAGCAATTGGTCCAGCTTTTGGTGGTTATCTAACTCAAAATTACGGTTGGCATATGGTTTTTTGGGTTGTGCTGCCCGTTCAAATTGGTTCTCTCATACTTGGGTGGGCCACAATCAGGCAAGTTTCAACAATTAAAAAAGAAAAATTAGATATTATTGGCTGGCTGTTGTTAAGTCTGTTTTTTGTCTCTGGTATTTTTGTCATCGAAAGAATCAGCACACATGGATTAGTAAATCCCTTAAGTTTATTGATGACTTTGACGATGTTTGTGGGTATTATTGGTTATATTCTTTATGCAAAAAGAGTTGACAATCCATTGTTAAGACCCGAAATATTTAAGTTTAAGGTTTTTCGTTTTGGTATAGCAGCGGCATTTGTAGCTCAAATAGTCAATCTAACGTTTAACTATGCAATACCTATGGTTTTACAAATTGTTTTACTCAAAAATCCACAAGTTTCCGGTTTGACTTTACTTCCAGGTGCTTTAAGTTATGCTATGATGGCTATAATTTCAGGTCGCCTATATGATCGATATAGTGCACGGCTACCAATTACAATTGGTGTGACATTGATGTTTGTTGGAACGTTACTAATTGCATTTATCCCAATTAATCTCATTAGTTTAACCGGTGGATTCATGGTTATGCAAATAGGGGCTGGTTTTTGGTTTGGTAACAACATGACCTATTCGGTAAGCAGTGTACCGGTTGAATTTCAAAGCTCCGGAAATTCTATTTTTTCAGCAACAACGAACTATTCCGCTGCAGTTGGTATTGCACTTGCTGCTGGCATTATTGCTACATTTCAAAAGCAAGCAATTAACGTACGTGAGTTGGCTTCGTCAACTCACATTGGTGCATTATGGACATTTAGAGTGGACATAGTACTGATTGTTTTAGCGACCATTCTTTCATTAAGTGCTTTAAGTTCTACAAGAAAATAGAGAGAATGACGTATCATATTGTAGAGGTAAACAATATGGTGAAAGAAAAAGTAGAGAAATTTTACAATGTTTTGGGGTATACAGAAGAGAAAGATATTCATACGTTTCAACGTTACTTTCCAAATAACTATAATTTAAATGAATTGACAAATGATATAGTGGAAGATTTTCTGTCTCACAATCCGATTGCTAATGAAGCTTTGCTACTGGGGATTGAAATTGGCAGACATGTTGCGCACCAGCGACGGCCACAGTTACTAAATGCCAAATATTCAGCAGAAATAGGTCGGTTTGCGCAACAACAAATTGGTAATTTGATGCAGGAACAATTAAGTGTTGCTTTGCTTGATACGCAGTTGAATGTGATCGGTTGGGAAGTAGTCTTTGTGGGTACTTTAAGTCAAGTGCAAGCGTCACCACGTGAGATATTTCAACGCGTGTTAAAAGCTAATGCATTTGGATTCATGATTGCACATAACCATCCTAGCGGTAATATTATGCCTTCCAATGCAGATATTACTTTCAGCCAGCGTTTGGCAACAATCGGTCATCAAATGGATTTACGTTTATTTGACTCGTTTGTTGTGACGCAAAATGAGTATTGGAGTATGTCAGAAAATCAACAATTAAAAAAAGTTATCTGATTTTTCAGATAACTTTTTTATTTAGACAGCTACGGGCGCTTTAATGGCTGGTTCACTATCGTAATCTAATATTTTGATATCATCCATCGTATAATCAAACAATGATTTAACTTCCGGGTTTAGCCATAGTTTGGGTAATTTGTGCATAGGTCGTGACAATTGCTCTGTTATTTGATCAACATGATTGTTGTAGATATGTGTGTCACCAATAGTATGGATAAATTCACCAACTTCATAGCCGGTTTGGGCTGCCACCATGTGTAGCAAAAGTGAATAGCTGGCAATGTTGAATGGAACACCAAGGAAAAAGTCACCAGAGCGTTGATACATTTGCAAGCTGAGTTTACCGTCAGCAACATAAAACTGACTAAGTACGTGACAAGAAGGTAGGGGCGCTTGCGGTGTGGTCTCTGCATTCCAAGCTGTTAAAATAAGGCGACGTGAATTCGGTGTTTTCTTAATTTGATCAATAAGTCTGGCTACTTGATCAACGGTTTCATCACCAGCGGTCAGACTATTTGTTTCCCAGCTGCGCCACAATTTTCCATAAACATTTCCAATATAACCAAATTCTTCCTTGAATTCATCATCATTGAGAATGTTGCTAACGAAAATTTCTTTTTGTTCCTTGTATATTTGGGCAAAATCTTCATCAGTTTGTGAACGAAGACCAAAATTAGTCATATCGGGACCGGTATATTTATCAGATTCAATCCATTTTTTAAACGCCCATTCGTCCCAGATATGATTATTGTGTTCAAGCAAGAATCGGATATTATTATCTCCTCTTAAGAACCATAATAGTTCACTTTTAATCAAACCAAAGAAAACCTTTTTGGTAGTTAAAAGGGGAAATCCTTCAGACAGGTTGAACCGCATTTGCGTACCGAACAATGAACGTGTTCCAGTACCAGTGCGGTCTCCTTTATGTGATCCTTCATCAAGAATCTTTTTTGCGAGGTCGAGATATTGTTGTTCATTTTGAGACATATGTCAAAATACGTAATGTGCGTGACTGAATCGTGGGCATACAATGCCTCCAGGCGATTCCTAATCGAACACATTTCCTTTCAAAATTAATCTTTACTTAAAATACTAACGAAAACCCCCTTAAATAGCAAATGATTTAACGGGGGTTTCGATGTGATATCTCTTTCTATTGGATTAAAAAAGTTTAAGGGATATCGTATTCATACAATGAATTGGTTCATATCAATTTGCTTCGCTGTTAATGCTGAAAGTGGAACTTGTTTTAATTCAATTCCTTTTTGTGCTAATAGTTCTTCGGCGAAGGTATTATTTCGGTAATCTCTCATAAAATAAATTTTATTGATACCGGCTTGTAAAAGTAATTTAGTACATTGAACGCAAGGCACGTCTGTTACATAAACTTCCGATCCATCAATTGTTATACCCATTTTTGCAGCTTGCATCAAGGCGTTTTGCTCTGCGTGAACTGCTCGAATACAGTGACCGTCAACCATCAAGTCACCAACTTCTGTACAGTGAGGAGTGCCAGATACAGAGCCATTGTACCCACTGGCAATAATGCGATGGTCACGGACAATAATGGCACCAACATGTAATCGCGTGCAGGTAGATCGTGTGGATAAAATTGCTGCTTGTGCAATGAAATATTGATGCCAACTAATACGCTGATCTGCCATGAATAACTTCCTTTATCAAATAAATCTGTTAGAATGATAATAACACATTTTTATTTGAAGGAGTAAAAAAATATGACAGAAATTTTAGATGGTAAGGCGGTTGCAAAAACCATCAATGAACAAACAAAAGCACGTGTGGCTAAACAAAAAAAGCCTGTCACTTTAGCAGTTATTTATGACCCTTCAAATGATGGAAGCCAGTTATATGTTGGTATGAAGTCACGTCAAGCAGCTAAACTCGGTATTGCAACGCAAGATATACCAATCTCAACTGATGCAACAACAGAAAGTGTTATTCAATTAGTAGAAGAGCTAAATGACGATGAAAGTATTACAGGAATTCTGGTTCAGAGTCCGTTAACCAAAGGAATTAAAGAACGACAAATTTTTTCTGCTGTAGCACCACATAAAGATGCTGACGGTCTAGGAGCAACAGTTCAAGGAATGTTATTCGGTGATTCTTTGGAAAATTATACTGTTGCGGCAACGCCTCAAGGTGTGATGACACTTTTGGCGCAATATAATATTCCTTTAAAAGGGAAAAATGCTGTGGTCGTTGGCCGCTCACAATTATTTGGTAGGCCAATGTTTGCTTTGCTCACTAACGCAGACGCTACAGTAACCCTAGCACATCGCTATACCGAACCAACGACTTTAAAGTCACTTTTGAAAAATGCAGATATTGTGGTTGTTGGTGTTGGTATTCCAAACTTTATTCAAGGTGAAGACCTGAAAAAAGGCGCTACAGTAATCGATGTTGGTATGAATGTTGTTGATGGGAAAGCTACGGGGGATGTGAACTTCCCCTCAGCCCAGGGGATTGCCGATTATATAACCCCCGTCCCAGGTGGTGTTGGACCAATGACTATCGCAACGTTGTTAGAAAATACAGTAACATTAGCAGAACAAAATCAATAAAACGACAAACAAAAAGCATCTGGCATATTCGTCAGATGCTTTTTTGTGCGAAAAGATATCTAAACTCGTATGATACTGTGAGCTCAAAAAAGAGAAAGGAGTTAATAATGGAAATTAATCAATTACTTGATAACGCTGTTGTTGAGGAAGTTAGTGATATTTACATATTGCCTAACAATGATAGGTTTATTATAAAGTTTCATACTGGTGGTTCAATAGTAACTCAAGAATATTTGGAAAATAAAGCTGCTGAAAAAATGATTTCAGCTATTAAATATCGTGCTAAGATGAATATTTCTGAGCGGAGAAGACCACAACTCGGACGTTTTCAAAAACAGGATATTTGGATACGTGTTTCAACTGTGGGAGATTTTTTGAATCGAGAAACGGTTGTTTTACGGATAATTTATCCTGCACAGCATGCGCAAAATTGGTTGGCAGAAAAGCAATTTAATGAGATGTCATTAAAGTTACCTGATTCAGGACTATTTTTAATTTCAGGACCAACGGGATCAGGTAAAACAACAACACTTTATCATTTATTAAAAAGCATTGCAGAAAATAAATTAGTATTAACCATTGAAGATCCCGTAGAAATTAATGCCCCAGAGTTTGTGCAGTTGCAGGTTAACGAAACAGCGGGCATTGACTATACAGAATTAATTAAAGTAGCTTTACGCCACCGACCTGAAATCTTACTAATCGGAGAAATTCGTGATGCCAAAACAGCTCAAGCTGTGATACAAGCGGCTTTGAGTGGACATTTAGTATTTAGTACTATTCACGCAATGTCAACAAAAGATGTTGCTTTACGTTTGTTGGAACTAGGTGTTGATAAAAGTCAGCTTGAAGCAGCACTAACAAAAATTGTTTATCAAAGGCTAGTGCCCACGACAGATAATAAGCAAGCTGCCGTTGCTGACTTTGTAGAAGGAATGCCTTTAAAAAATTCACCAAAATTTACTAATAGATGGCGAGAAACGCTGGCGGATGCCGTGAAAGAAGGAAAGATAACAAATGAAACCTATCAAAAGTTTAGCGCGCTTTAATAAGCGGGACCAGGTATTATTTTTTCAAGAGCTGGGTGAGCTCCTATCATCTGGCTATAGTATCGCGCAGAGTATTGATATTTTAGCTAGTGCACATCAAAAATGGCAATCAATCCTTAGTCAGGTTCAGGAGGGTTTATCAACAGGGCAACCATTCTATCAAGCTCTCGAGGCATTTATTAGTCCAAATATTTTATTACAATTGCGGTTATCAGACCAACATGGGAATGTTTCCAATACACTGGTTCGAATTGGGCAGACCCTTGCCAAATTTCAACAACAACAAAACAAATTATCACAGGTCATGCGTTATCCAATTATTTTATTGGGTATCCTCGGTTTGTTGCTGATTGGACTAAAATGTTTTTTATATCCAATGATCAATCAATGGCGAGAAACTAATCAAGAAGCGACTAATTATCCGTATGTATTTATGTTCTGCACCGGTATCTTAGCTTTAATCTTCTTAACACTGTGGTTATGGTATTGGCATCATTTATCATCGATCCAACAATTAAATATACTAGCTAAATTGCCGTTTATGGGGACGGTAGTGCGCAGTATTGTTACTTATCAAATTAGCCAACAATTATCAATGTTAATGTTTAGTGGACTAACGTTACCAGAAATTATTGATGAAGTTGCACAACAAAATAATAAATCGTACGCAGTTGCGCTTGCGCATGATATTCAAAAACAGCTCAAATTAGGCGGTAATGTCGAAAGATATATATTATCACAGTCATTTGTTAATGATTCATTGGCTGGATATTTTATTCGTGGGCATAAGCCTAAGGTGCTTGCTCGCTATCTCGATTATTATTCAAAAACACAATTTCAATTACTTATGCAACAAACTGACCGCTTTATCGGTACACTACAACCATTATTCTTTGGTATTATTGGCGTTGCAATTGTTGGTCTTTATATAAGCATGCTATTACCAATGTATCAAACAATCGGAGGACTATATCAATGACCATTTTTAAGAAATCAAAAAAAGCATTTACATTAATTGAAGCAGCAATTGTACTCTTTATTATTAGTTTATTAATGTTACTTATTCTGCCAAATTTAAATGCACAGCGTAAACACGCTATAGAAAACCATGCGACAGCGATGGTATCAACTGTTCAAACACAAATTGATTTATATCAAAATGACCATCCCAATCAGGATAATGTGACTCTCGCTGCACTAAAGTCAGAAAATTATTTAACTGAGAAACAGTTTCAAAAAGCACAAGATCTTAAAATAATAATTGTTCATAATGAAGCACGCAAATAGTGGGTTTACATTAATCGAGTCAGCTGTAACATTAGCGATTGTGAGTTTGCTGCTTTTTGTCGGGGTACAAACATCGGCGCACCCCAAAACAGACACTCAACAATGGCTAGCAACATTTCAAACCTACTGGCAAAACGCAAGACTAACAGCACAACATGAACAAAAAACAGTTGAGGTTATTTTTGATGAGAAGGAAGTTAGACTTAATAATCAAGTATTAGTTTATCCAGCAGGTATAAAAAAAGATACGCGACAAAAAATAAATGTCTTAACAACAGGCTATGTTGCACCAACCACAGTGACACTAACAGGAGAACAGACGATAAAACTAATATTTAGTCTTGGAGGAGGAGAATATCGTGTTGAAACAAATAATTCAAAATAAGCAGTCCGCATTTGTTTTGGCAGAATCAATGTTAGCTTTAATATTAGTATCAGTGTGCATGTCATTTGAGTATGAACAAGTTCATCAATTTCATGTTCACAAAAGCAACTTGGAAAGAAAACTAAAAGTTGCAGAACGAGAGCGAATTGATGCTATAAATCAGTGGGAAGAGTCAAATGAAAAATGATGGATTTACATTGGTAGAAGCTTTGATATCATTGTTTATAGCTTCGTTAGTTTTGATTTCTTTACAGTTTGTTGTTCCGCTCCTAAAGCAAATCTCTGATGCTCCAAAGGGAACAGTACTGCAAACCATCACGCATCAACTCGAAACACAAAAATATACTATAACGTCAGCAACATTGACATCAGCGAGACTCAAAAGCTATGAGGGTAAAGATATGTATCTTGAAGTCAAAAATGATAAATTACAATTAAGTGGCAGTAGTGCGGGCCAGATAATTTTAATGCAAAACGTAACAGATTTGGCGGTGGATAATAGCAATAATTACTTAAACTTAACAATTACAACTAACAAAGGTAAATTTTCAAGTATACTACATTTAAAGAAGACGGTACAAAATGAATAAAAAAAATGCTTATGTCTTAGTACCAACCATTCTTGTTCTGGGGGCATTAAGCACGTTATTTATTTTGCAGAATATGTCTTTTAATCAACAGTTGCGGGCGCGAGCACATTTGATTGAAATGGCAAAGATTGACAAGATACAAATGATTGTCAGTACACAAGTATACAAACATAATGCCACCAAATTCAATTTTGATGAGGCTAAAGTCACCATTATGGATAAGCAAATAAAAATTTACTTAGGAAAGCGTATATATCAGCGTGAATTGCTTGTGAAATGACCTTGAAAACTGGTCCTAAAACCGCTAAAATAAACCTATGACACAAGAAAAAATAGCACAATATTTTGATGCTTTAACTAGGGCTTCGCAATCTTTGGTTAAAGACACGAACATCAGTTATATCGATGCACTAATTGAGATACTTGAAGATATTAATTCGCATACTGTCCATCGTGAATTTGATAAGCCAAGTAACGATGTGGTGCAAATAATACAGTCAACAATTGATATGAACTGGTCTTTATTATCACCAGCTGAAAAACGCAAAGCACTACAGTTGGCTGTTTTGAAAGCTAATCGTGAGGATCAAATTCCTTCTAATTATCAGATTACTCCCGATGGAATTGGCTATTTGCTGGCTGATTTTATTAACCAGACAGCCGGGTTACGAGATGGCGATACGATTATCGACATGAACGTTGGTTCAGGTAATCTTTTATGGACAATAAATGAGATGCTAGACGTGTCAATTAAACGCGTGGGGATTGACAATGATGAAACACAACTAGCGCTCGCGTCCGCCACAGATGAAATAATCAATAGCGATGAAACAACTCTATACAAAGAGGATACCATCAGCGTAGAAGATGCTCCTAAAGCCAAAGTTGTTATAGCTGATTTACCGGTTGGGTATTATCCACTTCAGCCAAGTGACAAATTTATAACTCGTAATCAAAATGGATATTCTTTTGTTCATCATCTACTTATTGAAAAGTCATTGGACTTTGTTACAGATGATGGATGGATATACCTACTTGTACCCGCAAATATTTTGAACGGCGATGAAGCAAAGAAAATACTACAATTTGTTACATCACAAGCACAACTTAAAGCGTTTCTACAATTGCCAAACGAATTTTTCCAAGATCCGCGTGCAGCAAAAGCTATTTTAGTGCTTAAAAAGCAAAAATCTAAAAATAGTGAAGTACTCATGGGTCAATATCCTTCGCTCAAGGATTTGAAATCATTGCAAAATTTTTTGCAAGAAATCAAAGCGTGGGTTAAACTAGAGAATGAGTAAAATTGTTGTATTCGTGGCATTGTCACTTAGAATTTAGGTAAGAAAGACAGGTAAAAAGAATATCATGGCTAAAACAATGGCTGTTAACGCAGGTAGTTCATCACTAAAGTTTCAATTATTAGAGATGCCTGCAGAACAAGTAATTGCACAAGGTGTTATCGAACGCATTGGTATGGACGATGCAATAGTAACGATTAAATACGGTGCAGAAATCAATGCAGAGCGCTTGGTTGGCCATTCAGAAGATGACGAACATATTACTTTGTCCAAAGACGGCAAAGGTAAGAAGTATGAAAACGTTACTGCAATTAAAAACCACCAACAAGCTATTAACTTCATGTTGCAAAAGTTAACAGATCTGGGGATTATTAAGGACTTTAATGAAATTACTGGTGTCGGACATCGTGTTGTTGCTGGTGGTGAATGGTTTAATCATTCCGTGGTAGTAACAGATGAAGTACTGGCTAAAATTGATCGTCTTGCAGATTATGCACCGCTTCACAACCCAGCCAATGCTATGGGAATTCGTGCTTTCCAGAAGCTTCTTCCTGATGCATTGTCAGTGGCAGTCTTTGATACTTCTTTCCATCAAACAATGCCAGATGAAAACTTTCTTTATGCCTTACCCTATGAATACTACACACGTTATGGTGCTCGCAAGTATGGTGCGCATGGCACATCGCACCGATATGTTGCATCGCGTGCAGCCGAACTACTTGGAAAAGACCTGAAGAGCTTGAAATTGATTACATTACATTTGGGTGCAGGTGCATCAATTACGGCTATTAAGGATGGTAAGTCATTAGATACTTCTATGGGATTTTCTCCTTTAGCGGGTGTTGCTATGGCAACGCGTTCAGGAGATGTCGATGCCTCACTAGTCTATTATATTCAAGAACGTGAAGGACTAACTAATGAAGAGATGTTGAATATATTGAATAAAAAGTCCGGCTTGCTTGGTATTTCAACGATTTCAAGTGATATGCGCGATTTACTAGATGTTCAGGACACTAATGAACACGCCAACATGGCTATTAGAATATTTATTAATCGTGTTGTTAAATATGTGGGACAGTATGTTGCTGAAATGGGAGGCGTTGATGCCATCGTATTTACAGCAGGAATTGGTGAAAACTCGGTCCCAGTTCGTAAAATGATTATTGATAAATTAAACTACTTTGGTGTGAAATTAGATGAAGAAAAAAATAATGTTCGCGGCAAAGAAGTTGAAATATCTACGAATGACTCCAAGGTCAAAGCCTTGTTGATCCCAACCAATGAAGAACTAATGATTGCTAGAGATGTTGAATCTTTGAAAGCATAGTTAGATGTTAGAGTATGTGGACGGCTAGTGGACTACACTAGCCGCTTTATTACGCTGTAAGAGGTGAGATGAGATATGCAGTCCAGAAAAGAAAGACATCAGCATGAGATCAAAAATGCTGAGGCGATTGAGAAAGGCCTCGATCCATTTGCTGATACAATGAATAGTGGGAATAAGAGCGGTAACCCTAGAAAAAAACGTAAAAAGCCTAATCGTCTGATATTACTTTTGTTACTTTTAGTCATAGTGATAGGTTTGTTTTTCGGATTAAAAGTTTTATTGACAGATAATACAGCTGCATTAGATCCGAATGACACAACGTTTAAAACTGTGAAAATACCATCCGGATCTACACCCTCTCAGATGGCAAAAGCATTGCAAAAACAAAAAGTTATTAAAAGTTCTGAGGCCTTTTACAAATATTCATTAAAGCACGGTGCTGAAGATCTCCAAGCAGGTACTTATAAAATATCACCTTCTCAAACGGTTCAATTGATTTTCAAACAGATGACGCTAGGACCTAATGCTGGACCACAATTGGGCAAAGGATATGTTTTGGTAGCAACGGGTCAGGATCGGTCGGCTATTGCCAAAAACGTTGCTAGTGAGACTAAATTGTCACAAGATAAAGTGAATAAGGCATTTAGTGATAAATCTATTATTGCTAAAATGAAGGCAAAGTATCCTGATTTATTGAAAAATATGTCTTCTAAGAGTAGCTTGGCAGATTATGTTTACCCAGCTGCCTACGATTTAAATAAAGTGACAGATGTTACTGATTTAATGACGAAATTGTTGGCAACTTCAGATAAACAACTAAAGTCGTATTATAAAGACTTGAATAAAGATGGTATAAATAAGCCTGCTGTTATAACATTGATGGCTACTTCGGGTAAAAGCGAATTCGAACATCGTTTGGCTTTTGTCAATAAAATTGCACCATATGCTCAGACACTCAGTAAAAAATATGGTATCTTAGCATCAATATCGATAGCTCAAGCAGCACACGAATCAAACTGGGATAACTCAAAACTATCATCTAAATACAATAACTATTTTGGTGTTAAAACTCAGGATGAGACAGCAGGAAAATCAGTTGTTTTGGAAACAACTGAGTATGTTGATGGGAAACCTGAGACACAAAAAGCGCGTTTTGCTGTGTATAGCAATTGGAAAGATAGCATGAAAGAACATGCTGAAACATTAGTGAATGGTAATACTTGGAATCCTAATCAATTCCAAGATGTGTTGGATGCAAAGAACTACAAGGAAGCTGCTAAAGCTCTGTATAAAGATTCATACGCAACCGATGTTAATTATCCAAAATTGATTATAAATTTGGTCGAAACATGGAATTTACAACGTTTTGATAAATAAATATAAACCCGATTATCTAGACACTCTAGATAATCGGGTTTTAATATACGATATTACTGAATATGTTTTCAATATATATTTCTTATTTAATTTTAATATTTTAAAAAATGATGTAAATTTACAAAAATCATCTTGTAAATAATTATATCGTACTTAATAAAAGTAAGTGTATACCAGTAGTAATCAGGATTACCAGTAGTATTATAACGTAAACTTTTTCATGATTTGCATTCAAAATTTTTAAGAAATTAACAAGTATTTGAAACCGTTTACAGAAATTGTAAAAAAGGCTTGTGTAAACGGTTTCACTAATGTAAAATAAATAGTGTGAAAAAGTGATGTTTTACAGAACATCATATGGAAAAGGAGCAATATTTAGCATGAGTTTAGCAATCATACTGGCTTTAGTGCCGGCACTAGCTTGGGGTTCCGTTGGAATCGTCAATACAAAAATGGGAGGGACAGCCGGTCAACAGACATTAGGCATGACCTTTGGTGCTTTGATATTTGGCCTAGCAACAATGTTTTTCTTTGTAATGCCACGCCACATCGAATTAAGCAGTCATATTTGGGTTGTCGGTGTCGTTTCTGGTTTGGTTTGGGCAGTTGGAACAGCAGGGCAGTTTTTGGCTATTAAGGATTTGGGCGTTTCGCTTGCTATTCCATTGTCAACAGCCGGTCAAATTGTAGCAAATGCTTTAATGGCGGCCGCTGTCCTAGGTGAATGGAAAACTGCTAAAATGTGGGCAATTGGTGTGATCTCAATCATTACTGTTGTTATCGGTGCAACTTTGATTTCAGCTCGTGATAAAGCAAAAAACAGCGAAGGAATCGAAGCACAAGAGCAAAAAAAGGACTGGACTAAAGGGCTTATCTACCTGATTGTTTCAACTATCGGATTCATGTTCTATTTTGTTTTACCAAACTTCTTAAATAAAGTTGGTTACATTTCTGATGCAATTAAAGCACGTGGTAATGGTGTCGATTATATGACTGCCATTGTTGGACCACAAGCTATCGGTCAAGTTATTGGCGCCTTTCTGATTGTTGTCTTTGTTCTGAAAGAATCAAGTATCATGTTTAAGTTACCAACTTGGCGTAACATTGTAACAGGTCTAGTTTGGGCTGCTGGTAATATTTTCATGTTCATCTCAGCTGCCAATCCTGATGTTGGTCAAACCATCGCAACGACATTCTCACAATTAGGTATTATTGTTGGTACTTTTGGTGGTATCTATATATTAGGAGAAAAGAAGTCAAGTTATCAAATGAAGTTAATTGTGATTGGTACAATATTAGTTGTTATTGGCGCAATTATCATCGGCAATATTTATACTTTCGCATAATTTAAAAAAGCACCTAGGCAGGTGCTTTTTTAACACTGGAATTATTTAGTTACGTTAATAATTTCGACGTCAATGCTAATGCCATTTGGCAATGGAACAGCAACGGTTTCCCCGACCTTTTTACCAATTAAGGCATTGGCCATGGGTGACTCGTTAGAAATTTTTCCTGCCAAAGGATCAGCTTCTACAGAACCAACAATAGCATATGTTTCAGGTTCTTCATCTGGTAATTCTTTGAATGTCACCGTCTTACCTAATGAAACTTCGTCCTTGGCTGTTGCATTAGAATCAATGATTTCAGCATTATCAATCATATTTTTTAAAGTTTGAATGCGTCCTTCAACAAAGGCTTGTTCATCTTTAGCTGATTGATATTCTGAGTTTTCTGATAAGTCCCCGTATGATCTTGCAACTTGAATACGTTTTGTAATTTCTGGTCGTTGATTAGCAATAAGATCTTCCAACTCAATTTGAAGCTTGTCACGGCCTTCAGCAGTCATTGGATATGTTTTTTCTTCAGACATAAGTGTTTCCTTTCAATTTGCGCTTTTTTCCGCAAAATATAACGGAAAAAGCATATCATGTGTGGATTTTTTTTGCAATAGATTTTCGATTAATTATTAACAATAGCAATAAGGCGAGTAAGCTAATTATCACCCCGTAATAGAAAAGAGGTGGTGTGTAAACAAAGGAGATTTTATGGAGACCAGGTCTCGTTTTTACTGCTATAAAATAGTTGGCTACTTTGGTCGTTTTGACTATTTTACCATCAACCTTAACTTGCCAGCCCGGAATCGACGGAATAGTTGTCATAATGAGTGGCTTTTTGGTCGTTGTTTTGATAGTGCCTTCAATGCGTCGCTGTGAGCGTTTGCTTATCTTTAGGCTATTCTGTTTCAGATTAGTCGAATCCTTGGCTATTCGCTTATTATCGATGTGATACAGAGTCACATTTGTCAGCGCTAGCGTCTGGGTATCTTTAAGCCTGAATGTAATAGTTTGTAATTTATCCTTGGCATTGGTAGCCAAATTAACAACAACAGTATGTCGATAGGTATTGAATTGCGTAATTACTTTGCCGTTAATTAATAAATCAAAATTTTTAATGTCTAATCCGCTACCAATCGTCAGATAATAACTATCATTAGTTGTGGGCGTAAATTGTAAGTCAAGACTTGCAGGTTTTGCAGCATTTTGTCGAGTGATAATTGAACCAGTAATCATACTTGGTGCAGTAAGGTTATTTCCGATGGATTTTTGGAAGTTGTCAACATGAACAGTTGAGGTCGTTGAGCCAGTTATACCTTGCCAAAGATTACCTTGATTTTGAAGTGGATTATTGAAAAGCATTTTGGTATTCAATGCACCGGAACTAGCTGCAAATGCGAGTGGCAAAGCATTTTTATTTTGATAAATATTTGTGGTTTTGGTAGTGGCCTTAAGCTTGTAATTTTTGGTATCAGGACGAAAACCAATTAGATGTTGGCTAGGCTGACCAGCGTCTCCATTATCTTTGCCATTCGCCGTGATAAAATACTTCATTCCTAAAAAGGCATCAGATAATACGCTACCATTACTATAAACAACGTAATTATCACCATCTGGTTGACCAAAATTACCAAAGAAAGTTGGTGTCGCTTTTGGTAAAGCAGAACTAAAATGAGCACCACCGTAATAGTTAAGCATCATAGAGTCGCCACGTGTTCGTTGGAATGTTTGTGCCACGCGGTACCATGAACGATCTTTTTTAATTTTTTGAGTTGCGTCGGTAAGGGCGCGAATGGCATTTTGGTATTCGGTGTTTGTAAGATATGAAAAATGATTGAGTGTTAATGCTACATTGGCGCCAAGAGAAACGATGGTGATTAGACTAAGCAGCGGCAACCAAATACGATCGTGACTTTTAAAAGTAAAGTGGACTAACGTTAATAAAGCTAATCCAATAAAAATGGCAATGCTATTACTGTCTATGTAGCTTGTCTTTTGATCATTTATAAACGCATATACCGCGATGCCTACAAAAGAAACAAATAGCAAAACAAGCGTTATTTTTTGTGGTCGCCAAGTCGGCTGCCAACTCATTGCGGCTAAGTATATAACAAAAAAACTAATTAGGAAGCTAAACCGGTAAGGATACCAAACTGGATATTGAAAACCATGAAAAAGTAAGGTTAGGGGTGCCCATGTTGTTGCCAAGAAGAGAAAACTTAAAATAGCAAACGCACCAACTTTGACACGCCAATGTATGACACGAGTGGTAATAAAGGTAATCAATGTGATTAAAATAAACGCGCTAACATAGAAATTGGCTTGACCACTCTGCATTTGGTCAAAATCAAAGCTACCCGGAATTAACTTGAGAAGTAGATGCAATGGATTGTTATCAAATTTGAAAGAAAATTCGGAATTATATTGTGATTTACCAAGCGTCAATTGGAAGTAGGTGGGCAAAATAAGCCACGCGGACAATGCGCCACCAATAATAGAACCAAGAGTAAAGTGCCATAAAATAGTTAGACGATGTTTAACATTAGGCCATGTGAGGCGCCACAAAAAATAAAGAACAATAAAGATGGCTACCATGAAGCCAATATAATAATTCGTGATGATAGTAATAGCAAATAAGACGCTATAACGCCACCATGTTTGACGGTAGAATACTTGTTCAAGCTGATAAATTACAAGTGGCAGCATGACAGCTGTATCAAGCCATAGTAGGTTGAGATTATTAGCGACAAACCAACCAGATAGGGCAAAGTTGATGGCAAAGAGGGTAATATAGTAGCCGTGTTGTAAATGCAGTTTTTTTAAAAGGTAACCCATTGAGAGACCAGCTGCACCAATCTTTAAACAGATAACCAATAGAATCGCAGCAGGTAAATTAGCGTTTGATATAAAAAGAAAAATGAAGTTAAATGGGCTCATCAAATAGTAGGCCCATTCACCTAACATATCTCCGCCTAATGCGTTTGAAAATGAATAGAAGAAACTGGATGGGTGTTGTAAAATAGTGTATTTGAATGCTGCAAATTGATCAATGTATTGTTGACCAAGATCAACAGTCAGTATAGAGTTGGAACCAAAGGGTGCCATTTTCCGATAAGCAAAATATCCGATTAGAACAAGAAAAGGAATCCAAAAACTGAGTGCAAGCGGTGAAATTGTGTATTTTTTAATTTTACTTTTCATAAGTATTAGCATACCAAATTTTATTTAAATTGAGAAAAATTAAAACCAGAATCTCCTTCCGTATTAGAAAATTCTGGCCAAATTATTGTTATTTAGTTGAAGAAATCGCAATGGATTCTGCAATATGTTGCTCGGGATTTAATAATAGCTGAGCAATAAACTCTGCGACACTTGTTCTAGTGATTGGGCCACCAATAATTTTTTCGTGAGGATCAGCTTGGACATTCAGTTGTTGCATTTTATTATCATCAGTTAGTTCGTTGGGTCGAATGATTGTATAGTCCAATTGAGATTCTTCGATGCGCCTAGCTGCAGCAGCTTGATCTCCCATGTAGGTGTTTTCATTGTCTGGGGTACCCAAAATATTACGCCAAATGTCAGCAGTTTCAGTAGGTATCTCATTGTAAATACCGATTGTTGCGACCCAAATTAAGCGCTTAACGCCAGCAGTGTGCATTGCGTTAACTAAGGCATTAGCGGCGTTTTTTTGTCGACCTTCTGCACCAATATTTGCATAAACAATATCAATGTCTTTTAGCGCACGAACTAAATTTTCTTCTTTAGTGGCATCAAGTGATTTGATTGACTTTTCAGGGCGAGCGTGAAGAGAAGTTAATGTAATTTTTGTATCGGTATTTGCCAGTATGTCAACCACAATTTTAGCAATTTGACCGTTGGCACCGAGGATTAAAATGTTTTTTGTCATGTCTTCATTTTAGCACGATTGTTTGTGTTGCGGTAGAATATACTTAGAAAGGGTATAGAAATAAACGTGGCGATAATTATTGGCTTTTAGACACGGTTATCTATACATAAAACATGAGGTTTATATGAGTTTAACTTATCAAAAATTACTAGTAGCTGTACCTTTAATTTTGCGTGGCGGTAACGTACCAACCATTGTGGGAGAAGCTGGAATTGGAAAATCTGCCCTTGTTGCTGAAGTAGCTAAAAAATTGGATGCGAAACTTTTTACAACAGTAGTTTCACTATCTGAAAAAGGAGATTTAGCAATTCCAATCCCACCTTTGAATGAGACATCATTCTTGCAAACTAAAAATTATGGTCAATTGGCTGATATTAAATTTGGTTATACACACACTTTGATACAAATTATAGAACAAGCTGAAATCGAGCCGGACCGAACCATTATCTGGTTTTTAGATGAATTCAACCGAGGATCACAAGCGGTACAAGGTGAACTAATGAATCTTGTTTTACAGCGACAAATTAATGATCTGGTATTGCCTGATAATGTCAAACTCATTCTCGCAGAAAATCCCGATGATTCAATGCAAGGGTTTGAGAATGCCGAATATGCGGTTCAAACATCTGATGCGGCGATTAAAGATCGAACCACTCGACTGGTCATGACCGTTTCAGTTCGTGATTGGTTGCAGTGGGCCGCATCAGGAAAAAAGCGACCGCACATACACGGCTTGGTCCGCCAATTTATTGCCGAAAATGCCCAATTATTGTACCCAAAAAATCGAGATATTGACTTGAATCCTACCCCGCGTGCGTGGCAGCGCGTATCTGATAATTTATTCCAGTTGCAAAAACTAGCCAAAGAGCAGCAAGATGAATTGTTATTTGATATCGTAGCGGGAGATCTTGGAGACAATTGTGCCACACAATTTGTGACTTTTGTCCAAGAAAAAATAACTAGTCTAACAGCTGAGGACGTCTTTAATTCAACACCAAGTGGTCCAAAATTACCACAGATAATACGTGAAAAATTCCAGAGTTTTTCAGAAATTCAAAAGCTGAACGTGATGAAAACTTTATTATTAACGGCAGATATGAGACTAGATAATAATGCTGGTCGTTTCAGTGAGTTACTCAATTTGATTGCTCCCGATGGACAGTATGCACTGGTAAAACAAATGACGAGCGCGCCAATTTTGGATGATTTATATGCTTCTGATAATCATTACGCCAACGTGTTATATCAACAGATTATGGATATTGCTACACGATGAAATCAGAGAATGACAAGCTAATTATTGATGGTATTAAAACATTGCTCGATGTATCACCCCTCTACGGTAATATTGTGATGAACTTAGTCCGAGAGGTGAATCCACAGGCTGCTAATCCATTAGCGTTAAAATGGCAAGGACACCACTGGTACTTGGTGGTTAACCCTAATTTATTAACGGCTCGTTTTACATCACACAACCAGGTTGCTGCTGCATTAGCTCATGAGGCTTTGCATGTTATTTGGCAGCATCCGACTCGTTATGCGCAAGAACGAAAACATAATCAAATGGTTGATATAGGTACTGACTTAGCGGTCAACCAATACTTACCAAGTGATTTGGGTGAATTACCTGGTGCAATATCGTTTCAAACTATCAATGAACTCTATCACATTAAATTACCACACAATCAGGATTCATCGACCTATATTTCTTTATTGTCAGAAGTTGATCAAAAAAATTCACAGGCGAAAAAGAAGACTTTGCCAAAACATACGGAATGGAAAAGCGCAAGTAATGCAATAGAAGAAGCTGAGTCTGCATTGAAGAACGTGATAAAAAAAGCCAACGACGATACGAGATACGCTGGACGTGGTAATGTATCGGGTGCTGTTTTGCAACAAATTAGTGAGGTTGTCGTACCGAAGCGCAACTGGAAAAGCATTTTGCGAACTGGTATCAGTCAAGCACCAAATAAAAAGAAAGATTCACGAGCTAGGTTTAATCGCCGACAGGCATATCGACTTGATCTACCAGGAGAAATTAGTCGTTATGATACGGAAATTGCTGTTTTCATTGATAATTCTGCATCAATATCTAATCAACAGGCAAGTGAGTTTTTAGCCAATGCCATGCAGATAACAAAACAATTTGATATTAACGTGCATTTCTTTTCGTTTGACACGAAAGTGCATCAAATTAAAAATATAAAAACGTGGGAACGCCACGCCGGTGGTGGAACAACTTTTCAAAGCATATTCGATGCATTAATTGCTTTAAAATTTTTTCCCCTGCAAACACTGGTAGTTATTTTTACGGATGGTGATGGTGAAAAAGAGTTGATTCAAACCAAATTTAAACATGTGTATTGGTTACTACCAGAGGGGCAAACATTAAGCCTACCATCACCATTTGGAAAGGTTATTACGCTATGAAATTAAAACCTCAAGATCTTAAGAGTTTTATTGATAAAGACAGGCGCTACAAGCGGGCAGAAGCATTACTGATTGGGCAGTGGGAATCATTGCTATTAAGTGAGCCGTGGGACATGCCGATGATTACACGAGCCGATGTTTCTTTTGCCAAAACATTAAGCGAAGCAAATGTTGTTAAAACAGATGTTGATTTGTCGACGTTTAAGGGTGTACAGGCATTTATAAGCCACAACAGCAGTCGGCTAACACCAGACGTTATTAAACTATTAAAGGAGCCATTTTTATGAAAATAAACTTAGTATTAGCACCAGAGCAACCCGTTTCGGAACTGTTAACATTACAAAGCGCTCAACCGCAAAATGTATTTTATTTAGGAAAAATTTCTCAACTGGCAGGGACAAATTTACTCATCATTGATGCACAGAATGTCGTTGCAAAATTTGCCCGTCCTATTGGATTTGAGAGTCGAGCAGTTATCGGACAATTTAAAGGGAACGTTGTTCATCAAATTGCATTTCAGGCTAAGGATAACAATGATGAGTTGATTGCAAAGTTATTAACTGGAAATGCCATTATGGCTCAAAATGATAATGGTAAGTCAGAGTATATGATTTGGTCATTCTGGCCAACTCACGATGAATTAGCACGTTTTCTAGCTAGTGAAATCTATCAACAAATGCACGATTTGATGAAAAATCCGTATACTACAACTTATCAGCACGTGACTGATGCATCGCAGTTATCCTTGACGACCAAAATGCGTGACTTTGACAAGGAGTGGTGGGGATAAGTAATTACAAAGGCTAATTTTCACATTTTTATCGTGTAAAGCCCGATATCTTCTTGACAATGTTTTTACTGGCCTGTATGATATTAGATATTAAGAAATCAGGAGGCAACACATCATGCAAAACATGAATCAAAAACAAAACTCATCTCAAGCCCTCCTTCTCCTCCTCATGCTGTAGTCATGATGAGGTTTTTCGCACTCATGACTAACTGGAATCAGTGTTCATGGGTGTTGAAATGATGAGTATAAATGCTGTCATTATTAACGATTAGTAACCCATGAATTTTGGTATTCATGGGTTTTTTGTTTGCGAAAAGAAGGAATTGAGAGAATAAATTGGAGAAGAAAGAATGAAAAAAATTGTAATTGTCGGCGCTGCGTTTATTGTTGCTATTGTTGCTATCGTTGCATTTGGGATAGTCAATAAGTCTAGCAAAGCATCAACATCAAATGTAATCAAAATCGGGGGTGTCTTTGATACATCCGGTGACGCTTCCTCATATGGAAAGGCTGAGCAAGATGGTGCTAACTTTGCTATAAAGCAAATTAATGCTAATGGTGGTGTTAAAGTTAACGGAAAAAGCTATAAGTTTAAAATCATTAACAAAGATGCTAAGACGGACAATACTGAAACCGCTTCGGTAACAAGTAGTTTGATTAACAAAGAAAAAGTCAGTGCTATCGTTGGTCCCGTGATTACCTCTGGTGTTCAAGCAGCAGTGCCAGTGGCAACTCAAGGTAAGACGCCGATGATTTCACCAACTGCTGGTGCAGACAACATTACTTTGCAAAAGAATGGGAATGTTCAACCTTACGTATTCCGCGCACAATACAAAAATTCTTTTATGGGTACAAAGATGGCACAATTTGCCACAGAGACTTTAAAAGCTAAAAATATTGTGATTTTCCAGGACAATTCTTCCGATTATGGTACTGGTATCACATCTGCATTTAAAAAAGCCTTTAAGGGTAACGTCGTAGATGTTGAATCTTATCAAGAAGGCACGAAAGATTTTCAAGCAGTTTTGACAAAAATTAAGGATAAAAAGTTTGACGCAATTGCAATCAACGGCTACTACACTGAGGGTGGTGCAATTTTGAAGCAAATGCGTGATATGGGAATTGATGTGCCGGTTATTGGACCAGATGGCATTGGTGATCCTAAAACGGCTGAAATTGCGGGAAACAAAAATACAAGTAATGTTTATTACGCGGCACATTTCTCAGTTGATGCACCAGCTACTAAGGTTTCAGCACCATTCGCCAAAGCTTATAAAAAGGCTTATGGCAAGTATCCATCACAATTTACAGCTTTAGCTTATGATTCAGTTCGCATGATAAAAGCAGCTATTGAAAATGAAAATTCAACCAGCAAATCGGCAATTACTAAGGGATTGGCTAACTTGAAAAATTTTGATGGTGTAACTGGTAAGATGTCAATTGACAAAGACCACAATCCTGTCAAATCAATGGTTATGGTCGGCATGACTGATGGTAAAGAGTCATCTGCCGTAGTTGTTAAGTGAACACATTTTCTAGGAAACGTATGAAACCAATGCGTTTTATAATATTTTGAGGTTAAAATGACTACTTTCATTCAACAATTAATCAATGGTCTTATGCTAGGCAGTGTCTATGCGCTACTAGCTTTAGGCTATACAATGGTCTACGGTATTATTAAATTAATCAATTTTGCACATGGTGATGTATACATGCTCGGTGCGTATTTTGGCTATTTTTTCATTAAGGTTTTACATTTAAATTTCTTTATAGCATTAATTCTCGCAATGGCAGTAAGCGCCATTATTGGTGTGGTCATTGAGTATATTGCCTATCGACCATTGCGTCATTCTCCAAGAATTGCAGTTCTTATCTCCGCTTTAGGCATCTCTTTTTTGTTAGAAAATGGCATGACTTATTTATATGGGTCAGATCAACGTTCATTTCCACAGGCGATTAAGACAGTACAATACCATTTTTATGGTATACAAGTTTCAAATATTCAGTTGATTATTGCTGTAACTTCAATAGTTTTGATGCTGTTATTGACTTACATTGTTAAAAATACAAAAATGGGTCGTGCGATGCGGGCAGTATCTGCAGATCCAGATGCAGCTTCATTAATGGGTATCAACATTAATCACACAATTTCATTTACATTTGCAATTGGGTCAGCATTGGCGGCGGCTGGTGGCGTTTTGATTGGATTATATTATAACAGTATCGACCCATTGATGGGGATGACACCTGGGTTGAAAGCGTTTGTTGCTGCGGTTTTGGGCGGTATAGGCATTATTCCAGGGGCAGCAGTAGGTGGTTGGCTAATCGGTGTATTGGAAACAATGGTTCAAGCGACAGCTTTTTCAGATTACAAAGATGCGATCGTGTATGCAATGTTGATTGTCATATTGCTTATTAAACCAACTGGTATTTTAGGGAAAAACAAGCGGGAGAAAGTTTGATGGATCAAGCGCATATTAAATACACGTTATCATGGGCATCTTTGGCTGCAATGGGGTTCATTTTGATATTTGTAGCTCAAATGGTTGGCCTTATTGGTCATTATGGCATCACAACGATTGTACTGATTGGCATTAATATCATTGCTGCACTAGGCCTTAATCTAGTAGTTGGTATTTCGGGGCAGTTTTCGTTAGGACACGCTGGATTTATGGCTATCGGTGCTTACGCGACAGCATTAGTTATGGAAGTTGTTCCTGGTATCATTGGCTTTATTTTGGGAATGGCTGCAGGTATCGTAGTCAGTGGCGTAATTGCTCTAATTGTTGGTATTCCAACATTGCGTTTACGTGGCGATTATTTGGCTATTGCGACATTAGGATTTGCTGAAATTATTCGAATTGTCATTATGAACTTGAAAATAACTAACGGACCAGCTGGTATTTTTGGCATCGAACCTTTTGTGAGTTGGCAATTAGTTTATATATTAGCAGTTATAACATTGATTATTGTGGTCAACTTTGTTCGTAGTATGCCTGGGCGAGCTATTATTGCCGTTCGTGATAATGAAATTGCTGCCGAATCCTTAGGAATTAATACAACTAAGTATAAGGTAATTGCTTTTGTGACTGGTGCATTATTTGCTGCTATGGCTGGTAGCTTGCGTGCAAGTTTCATTCAATCTATTGCGCCTAAAGACTATGCTTTTATGCAAAGTATTATGATTTTAATCATTATTGTAATCGGTGGGATTGGTTCAATGAGTGGAACAGTTGTGACAGCAATTGCGTTAGGTGTGTTAGACACAATGTTACAAAATTTTGGTTCCTTGCGTATGGTCATCTACGCTGTTATTTTAATTGCTGTGATGCTGGTTAGACCTCAAGGTATTTTTGGTAGTCGAGAACTATCATTAAAGAAATGGTTATTTGATGAAGGAGACGGACATGGTTCAGACAATACTGAAAACGCGTGATTTAAGTATCCGTTTTGGAGGTGTAACTGCTGTTGATTGTGTTAATATTGAAGCTGCCGAAAATGAGTTAATTGGTTTAATTGGGCCAAATGGTGCGGGCAAAACCACATTATTTAATTTGCTGACGGGTGTATATTCACCTAGTGAGGGAGAAGTACTCCTGTTTGATGGGCAGCAGTTAGCTAATGTCAATCGTCAATCTCCCGCAAAGCGTGCTCGATTAGGTGTTGCGCGCACTTTTCAAAATATTCGCTTGTTTGGAAGTCGAACAGTATTAGAGAATGTTATGATTGCTATGAATTCTAGTACTCAGGCACATGTATTCAGTTCATTGTTTCGTTTACCTTCATTTTATAAAAATGAAGAGCAACTAAAAAACGAGGCTCGTAAGCTGTTAAGTATTTTTGATATGCTTGAAGTACAGGATACGTTGGCAACAAACTTACCATATGGGCAACAACGACGTTTAGAAATTGTTCGGGCATTGGCCACAAAACCTAAAATCTTATTTTTAGATGAGCCAGCAGCAGGTATGAATCCACAAGAAACGGCTGACTTAACACGTCTAATTAAACAAGTTCAACAAGAGTTTAAGATGACCATTATTTTAATTGAACACGATATGAATCTTGTTATGGATGTCAGTGAGCGATTATATGTATTAGAGTACGGTAAGTTATTAGCCAGTGGCACACCATTAGAAATACAGCAGAATGCCGATGTAATCCGTGCATATTTGGGAGAAAATAACGAATGAGTGTATTACTGACAGTTGAAAATTTAAACGTAAGTTATGGTGCTATTAAAGCGGTACAAGACGTTAACTTTGTGGTGAACAATAACGAAATCGTATCACTAATTGGTGCTAATGGCGCTGGGAAAACTACAATTTTACGTACGATTTCAGGCTTAGAAAACCCCACTAAAGGACGTATTTTATTTGAAAATCAAAACCTATTAACTATGAATTCAGAGCGAATTGTCTCAAGTGGAGTTGCTCAAGTGCCAGAAGGACGGCGCGTGTTTTCTGGCATGACTGTTCAAGAAAACCTACAGTTAGGTGCTTTTACTCGAAGCAAGGGCATTAACTTGAAAGATGAATATGCACTTATTTACGATCAGTTTCCAATTTTAAAGGAAAGACGTAATCAAGATGCGGCGACTTTATCTGGTGGCGAGCAACAAATGCTAGCCATGGGACGCGCATTAATGGCACAACCAAAATTATTATTGTTGGATGAACCTTCCATGGGCTTGGCACCGCTATTTATTGAGAAAATTTTTGATATTATTAAAAATGTTAATGCACAAGGAATGACAGTATTAGTAATCGAACAAAATGCGAATCAAGCGCTAAAAATTGCGGATCGCGGCTATGTTTTGGAAAGTGGAAAAATTACGATGACAGGTACGGGAGCAGATTTACTTGCATCAGATGACGTGCGCAAAGCATACTTAGGCGGTTGATTATTCGTATGGATTCAGGTACACTGAAGTAGAATTAAATAAATATCTGGGGTGCCCAAGCTGGCTGAGAGATACCCATTGAACCTGATTACGGTAATTCGTGCGAAGGAAGATTATAATAATGAACTATTCTAGTGTATAAATATGCCTATTTAGCCGTTAACTAATCTTTTCTGATAGTTAGCGGTTTTTTTATTCATTAATGTTAACTTTAAAATTGACGAAGATATTTGTTTAAAAACACGCAGCCAAACAAGAAAAAAAGGAATTTGATCATGAATATTACAGATGTTAGAACGAAATCACCTCTTGTCCTTACTTATGCAAATTTTGTTACACCACAATTTGTAGCTAATGTAGTTAATGTTGTTGGTGCCTCACCGTTAATGAGTCGCGAGCTAGCAGAATTTAAGGAATTAGCCGGAATTGCCAATGCGGTGATTATTAACACGGGTACGCTTCAAAAAGTAGAAATTAACGATATTATTAAACTTTCTCAGGAAGCATACCAATTAGGCAAACCAGTCATATTAGATCCGGTTGCTGTATCAGTTCCATTTAGGTCTCAAGCCATTACACAATTTTTATCATCTGGTCATGTTGATGTTATTCGTGGCAATGCAGCCGAAATTGCTTGGTTTGCCGATATTGATTTTGCCAGTCAGGGTATTGATGCTACTGGAAAAGGTGACGTAATTGAAATTGCACAGCGTGCCGCCCACAAAACAGGTGCAGTGATTGCGCTAAGCGGGGCTTGTGACGTTGTCAGTGATGGTCAATACACACAAACACTTGATATAAATGTGGAACAATTATCTTCTATTGTAGGGACAGGAGATGCCTTATCATCATTAATTGGCGCGTTTATTGCTGATGGGCTAAAGGTTCCTAATGTGATGAATGCAATGGCTACATTCAAACTTGCTGGACAAAAAGCCGCTACAAAAACGAATCGACCAGGTTCTTTTACAAATCAGTTATTAGATGAACTATTTGTTATTGATAATATCGATGTTCAAAATTTTATGGAGAAAAGTGTGCTCAATCATGGTTAATAAAACACCCCAAGTTTTAACAATTGCTGGTATGGATAGTAGTGGTGGCGCTGGAGTTAGCGCTGATTTAAAGACGTTTGCCGCCCAAGGTGTTTATGGCGCTAATGTGATTGTTGCTCTAACAGCACAAAACACAATGGGGGTACAGCAGGTTTCGATGACCTCCCCATCTATGATCCATGCCCAATTAAAATCAGTGGTTGATGACTTAAAAATAAGTGCTGTAAAAAGTGGCATGCTTGGTGATGTGCCCACAGTAGAAGCAGTTGCTGAATTTTTACAACAAGCAGATTTTGGCGACTATATATTAGATCCTGTAATGGTTGCTAAGGGAGGCGCTCACTTATTGAGTGACGAGGCTATAGTTGCTATTAAGTCTAGTTTGATACCGTTGGCAACGCTCATTACGCCTAATATGCCAGAAGCTGAAGTCTTAAGTGGGTCAAACATTACTAACCATGAAGATGTGATGCAATCAGCTTCAAAGATACAACAATTAGGAGTTGAAAACGTACTATTAAAAGGTGGGCATGCCTCTGGAAAAGATGTTTATGACTATATTCTATTGGCTGATGGTAGTCATTTTTGGCTTAAAAGTTCACGGGTAGATACAATTAGAACGCACGGTACAGGGGATACAATTTCTGCGGCAATTACAGCACGTTTAGCTTTGGGAGATGATATGAAAAAGGCTATTATTTATGCAAAAGCTTATGTTGATGCTACCATTCGTGAGGGTATTGATGTTGGGCATGGGCATGGACCACTTAATCACCAGGCAAGAGTGGCTGACAGGCATTTTCCAGAGGTGCTAGAAAATGTTTGATTCGAGCATATTAGTAAATTATTTTGTATTAGGAACTCAGGACACTAACGGAGAGAGACATTTTTTTGAAGTCTTAGAGGAAGCTCTGCAATCGAAAATCAGCGTGTTTCAATATCGAGAAAAAGGTCAACTAGCTTTAAGTGGATCAGAGAAATTACGAGTAGCCAAAAAAGTCCGGCAGCTAACAGCTGACTACCATGTACCATTGATTATTGATGATGATATTCAACTAGCACATGAAATTGGTGCAGAGGGCGTTCATTTTGGGCAAAAAGACGGCGATATCATCAATAATATTCAATTAGCTGGGAGTCTAGCTGTTGGGGTATCGGTGTCTAACGACAGCCAGTATAAAAGAATAGAGAATATTGAAGGGATTGATTATATCGGAATTGGTCCTGTTTTTCCGACGGTAAGCAAATCTGATGCAAATCCAGAGATTGGGCTTGAAGGGTTACAATATTTGACAAGTAAAAGTAAATGGCCAAGTGTGGCAATCGGTGGAATATCGGAAATAAATTTACCATCTGTTTTATCTACGGGTGTCAACGGTGCTGCTGTAATCAGTATGATTAGTCAAAGTGCAAATATAAGCGCTACCTTAAAATATTGGCGTTCTTTACTTTTATAAATAATGTGCTTTGATGAAAATATCACAAACAAAATATACTTTTCGAATGAATGATGGTGTTATAGTAAGGGTGTTTAGAACAGAAATGTAATTTGTTAATTGAAGAAAGGTCGAATAAAATGAGCTATCAAACAATTAATCCCTTTAACGACGAAGTTATTCAAACATTTGACAATCATGATGATGCTTATGTTGAGAAAGCCATTGCCGAAGGTCATGCACTGTATAAGAAGTGGCGCAATGACCCGGCTAGTAGCCGTGCAGAGATATTAAACAAAATTGCTGACTTGATGGAAGAAGATGCTGATCATTTAGCTAAGGTACTTACTATTGAAATGGGTAAGCGATTTATCGAGGCTCAAGGTGAAGTAGCGTTAAGTGTTTCAATTGCTCGTTACTACGCCAAAAATGGTGCAGATTTTCTTAAGCCAGAACCAATTAAATCCTCGATGGGGGATGCGCAAGTAATTTCGCGCCCCACTGGTGTATTGATGATGGTTGAACCATGGAATTTCCCTTACTATCAAATTATTCGTGTATTTGCACCCAATTATATAGCTGGAAACCCAATGCTTTTGAAGCACGCAAGTAATACGCCAATGGCTGCATCCGAATTTGAAAAAGTTGTTGAACGGGCTGGTGCACCAACTGGTGCTTTTGCTAATTTATTCATTGATTATGATCAAGTGAATAAAATTATTGCTGATGATCGTGTACAGGGAGTGGCGTTAACTGGTTCAGAACGTGCCGGACAATTAATTGCTGCCGAAGCTGGTAAAAATATGAAACAAAGTTCGCTTGAACTTGGTGGAAGTGATCCATTCATTGTTCTGGATGATGCCGATTTATCTGAGATTAAAAAGATTATCGGAGGTGCTCGTCTATACAATGCAGGGCAGGTATGTACTTCGTCTAAACGGTTTATTGTAACCGAAAAAAATTATGATGCAGTACTTACAATGTTAAAAGATGCTTTTGCTGAAGCAAAGCTAGGGGACCCATTGTTGGAAGATACGACATTAGCACCATTAAGTACCAGTAAGGCTAAGAAGAACTTGACCAAACAAGTGAAAGCGGCGGTTGATGCTGGTGCTACTCTTGAATATGGTAGTGTTGTTCAAGATAAACCAGCTGCACTATTTGATCCCGTTATTTTAACTGGTATTACAAAAGACAACCCAGCTTATTATCAAGAGTTCTTTGGTCCAGTTGGACAAGTCTACAAAGTGAAAGATGAAGAAGAGGCAATTACACTAGCTAATGATTCTAATTATGGCTTATCGGGTGTGGTCTTTGGTGGTTCACCTGAGCATGCGACGGAAGTTGCTTCTCGTATTGAGACGGGAGCAGTTTATGTGAATAGTTTTGGTGGTACGTTGCCTGAGCTACCATTTGGTGGTGTTAAAAATTCTGGCTATGGACGTGAGCTAGGACGCTTTGGTATTGAAACCTTTGTGAACAAGGAACTTATTGTTACTAAAAAGGAACCAATTGATTTAGATAATGCTTTTGGTGGATTTGTTTAAAAATTACTAATTACCGGTTATCCCTGGTTAAACGATTAGATCTCGAATAATGCTGAGATTTAATCGTTTTTCGTTACTTTAAATTGAGAAGTTGGTTGGAAAGGATAAATAATGACCAGTATGCATAGAAGTTTTACCTGTATTGTGGATGGTGAAGAAAAGAATGTTGTCGATGGTGTCTTACTGGCAGAACTAGATATGGAACTACAACAAAAGATAAAGCATGATTTTCCTGACAGCATGTTGGCAGATTTTATTTGCTTTGATCATTTGCTTCAATATCGTTTAGAAAAAATTGATAAAATGATATTGGAGAAGCATAGAACAAACAAACATATTAATAACAAACTAACGCACATATTGACGGATAAAAGTTTTAAAGTTGTTAATGTGAATAAGCATCAAAGAGAATCCTATACATTTGGCCAAAAAATAGCAGATACTGTCGCACATTTTGGTGGTAGTTGGGGATTTATTATCGTGTCCATTTGTGCAATGATTATGTGGATTATCACAAATATTTTTCAATTATTCAACATGCATTTCGATCCCTATCCCTTTATCTTATTAAACCTATTTTTGAGTATGGTGGCTGCATTACAAGCGCCGTTAATATTAATGAGTCAGAATCGATCATCTGATTATGACAGATTGCATGCGGATAATGATTACCATGTGAATTTAAAGACCGAGGAAGAGATGAGAGTACTGCATGCTAAAATTGACCGTATTATTCAAAAAGACAACCCCGATTTATTTGAAATTCAAAAAATGCAGACAAAAATGCTTGGAGAATTACAAAAACAAGTCAATGAGTTATATAATCACCAAAAAATCAAAAATAGCGACTAATAAAAAGGCCTAGGTGTGACACACTTTAGGCCTTTTGTTCCGTCTATTTTTTATTGTACAAATTGTTCAGAAAGTGACAAGAATTCGTTAATATCTTTTTTAACCAAATCGGCACCAGTCTGCCAAAATTCTGGTTTCGTTAAATCAACACCAAGATGTTTTTTTGCTAATTCTTCTGAAGTCATATTAGCAGTGTCACGTAGCAAGGCAATATATTTTTCTTCAAAATTGTCACCATCTTTTTGTGCTTGCGCGTAAATGCTTGATGAGAATAAATAACCAAATGTATAAGGAAAATTATAAAATGGTACAGAATCAATGAAAAAGTGCAATTTCGATGACCAGAAGTGGGGATGACGGACATCTAAAATACCATCAAAAGCTTCTTTTTGCGCATTATCCATTAGTTGATTGAGACGCTGTGGTGTCACTAGGCCATGCTTACGTTCTGTATAAAACGAATCTTCAAATAGGAAGCGAGCATGTATGTTTAGAAACATAGCAATAGGATTCGTCATTTTTGCATCTAACAAAACAATTTTCTCGGCATCTGTTTTTGCTTCTTTTACGTTAGCATCATTAACAATCAATTCGGCAAAAGTTGAGGCTGTTTCGGCAACGTTCATAGCATATGCATCACGCCAAAATGGTAAATCAGTTAGCTGCGCAGAGTGGAATGCATGACCCAGTTCATGCGCAATTGTCGCAGCATCATTTACTGAACCTGTATAGGTTAGAAATATTCGAGATTCGTGTAAGTCTGGCACAGATTCCATATAACCACCTGGCTGTTTACCTGGACGGTTCTCTGATTCAATCCAATTATTCTCAAAAGCCATTTGAGCAAACGACGCCATCTTAGGTGAAAATTTACCAAATTGCTCGATAATAAATTTAGCAGCATCATCATAAGAAACATCTGATGGTTTATAGTCACCGATGTTGGTTAGTGGCGCGACTTGATCTTGCCAACCGATGGATTTCAAACCGAGTAATTGCTTTTTACGTTCAAAATATGGTTTAAACATACCCTTGTTAGCATCTACAACTTGCCACATAGCATCCAAAGTCTCGCGAGACATACGGTTGAGCTCCAGTGGTTGTTCTAAGTGTGATTGACGACCATGAGCTTCTTGATTGGTTAGACGAAATCCAGCCAAATGATTTAATGTATCACTCGTTAAATTTTCAGCTTCTGCCCACATTTTTTCATAGTTTGTCATGAGGTTAGCTCGCACCTCGTTATCGGGTTCACCATCTAACATGTTCAAGGCTTGTCCAGCGGAAATTTGACGAGTTTTATTGTTTTCATCGGTATAGCTCATCGATAATGAAGCAGATATTGTGTCATAATGTTGGGACCAAGCTTGCTGTCCATCAAGGTCAAATTTGTTGATTAACGTTTCCGTTTTATCGTCCAACAAGCGCTTAGCATCAGTACGCAATTCTGTTAAGTAAAAAGCAATTGGTGCGAGACGACTAGTAGTGATAGCTTTTTCAAATGTTTCATCATCTAATTTTGAAAGTAGTTTTTGAAAAGCATTTAAAGGAGATGAGAAAGATACCCATAAGTTTCCTAATTTATTAAAATGAGGTGCATAAACACTGTTACCATAATCTACAGACGACCAACCATTAACGAAAATATTGGCAGTACCTATTCCAGCACCAATATTTTGTGCTAAATCAGCTAAGTCAGCCAATACCGTGAAATTCTTGTCTTGTGCGAGGCTGTAATCGGCTATCATATCAGTAAAATCATTGATTTGCTTTGCGATAAGATCATACTTTTGAGTGAGTTGTGGTGAAGTTATACCACCTGGGAAGATACTTTCTAAATTCCATTTTTGTGAGTAGGTCACGTTAATATACCTCGCTTTCTTTATAATTTATGATACCATTCTTAATGAAATTCTAGGGATAATAATTTATTAAACTTCAATTTTAATCATAATTTGTTTGCTCCATGACCAAAATTAGCGTACAATTTTATGGATTGATTATAAGGGAAAGTGATTTATGAAAAGAAAGTATAAGTGGTTAATTGGTTGTTTAGTTTTTATTGCTATTTTATTGTTATCAGCAGGTATGTATTTTTTTCATGTTGCTGAGGTCCGTGATGTAGCAGCAGATAAGCCTGACAAGTTACGCGCTAAAACAAATTCACTTTATCACTACGAACATGATTTTTTGTCTCGTGAAAAGCAAACATGGACACAAAGAACCTCTGATAATTTGAAACTAATTGCTTGGTACGTACCTGCTGAGAAAAAAACAAGTAAAACAGCTATTCTGGCTCACGGCTGGCACAACAATAAAACAACGATGGCCATATATGGTGAGCTATTCCATGAGCTGGGCTACAACGTACTAATTCCAGATAATCGTGCACACGGTGATTCACAGGGCGAAATGATTGGTTACGGTTGGCTAGATCGGCGAGATTATATTGGTTGGTTGAATCAAATTTTAAAAAAGAATGGTCAAAAATCAGATATTGTCATGTATGGTATGAGTATGGGTGCTGCTACTGTGTTATCAACTTCTGGTGAAAGTGATTTACCGAATCAGGTGAAAGCAATTATTGCTGATTCGTCCTACACAAGTGTTTTAGAAGAAATTAAGCATGAAGCAGGAGATATGTATGGCTTACCATGGTTTCCACTTGTTAATGTGGTCTCGGGTATTTCGAAGGTTCGGGCCGGATACTCATATGAAGAAGCTAGTCCTTTGAAACAAGTAGCCAAAAACACGCGCCCGACTTTTTTCATTCAAGGTGGGGCCGACACTTTTGTTCCAACCAAAATGGTTTACCCGCTGTACAATGCGTCTAAAGGACCAAAGCAGTTATGGATTACCAAGGGCTCAAAACATGTTCAAAGTTTTCATGACTATCCAGCCGCTTATAGAAGTAAAATAAAGGCATTTTTGGAAAAATATGATAAATAAAAGGATTAACTCATTAATGAGTTAATCCTTTTTTGGAACAAAGTTAATATCAGAAACACTACGAATCTTCTGGATTAACCCCAAAGACCTCAATATGATATCCTGTAATATTTAAACCGCTAGCTTTACGTGCTGCGTCAAACAAAGGAGCCATATCGAAATTATCTGCATCAATGATCTCACTAGTTTGCTGATTGATGATGTGATAATGTGGCTCACCATAATAATCAAAGTGACGTTTTCCATCATCATGAATGTCTATAGCAATGATTAATCCAGTTTCAATTAATTTATCAAGTGTGTTATAAACTGTTGCCAAACTAATATTATTTAGATCTCCGTGAATCATTTCTGCTGTGGGGTGGGTTTTATTTGTAGCGAGATATTCTAAAACAGCCATTCGTTGATACGTAGCTTTTAAACCGTGTTCTTGCAATATTGTACGCAATTTTTGATCAGTCATAAGAATCCTCCATATTTATTATTATTATATCATGATATGTAGAATTGTTCCAAATAACTTGATTTATGAAACTAGATGAGTTAAAATGTTTATTAGAATAGTTCTAATAAGCAGGGGGAGTTATGTCTGAAAAAACAAGTTTTATGCAACGAAATAATATTATTCGTGCGGCAGTTATGGGTGCCAATGATGGTATTTTATCAGTATCTGGTATCGTGTTAGGTGTTGCGGGTGCCACAAGTCACATAAGTACGATTTTACTAGCGGGGTTTGCTGGTATGTTAGCTGGAACTGTGTCGATGGCAATGGGGGAATATGTTTCGGTCAATTCTCAACATGATGCACAAGAAAAAGTGCGTCAAATTCAGACTCGGGCTGTTGCAAATGATTACGATGGCGAATTTGAATTTGTACAAAAAAAATATGAAGAAACAGGTATATCATCAACGTTAGCTCAACAAGCTACGCAGGAGATGATGTCAAAAGATCCCTTGGTCACATCTGTCCGCGAACGCTATGGATTTTCTTTAAACCAAGAATTAAGTGCTGGCCACGCTGCTTTGGCGTCATTAGTTAGTTTCCCCATAGGATCAATATTACCAATGGTTGCTATTTCTATAGCACCTCAGGGAACGCGAGAAATCGCCACATTTATTGCTGTTGTTGTGGCATTAGCCATTACAGGATATGCAGCAGCTCGAGTAAATGGTGCCAATAAAAAACATTCCGTAATTCGTAATGTCATTGCCGGTATCTTTACAATGATTGTGACGTTCCTAATCGGTAGTTTGTTTAGATAAAAAAGGGGACTGAAATGGAAAAAGTAAAAAAACACGAAACCATGGATGAACGATTAAATGCTATTCGAGCGGGGGTTCTCGGGTCTAATGATGGTATATTAACTGTTGTTGGGGTTTTGTTTTCAGTGGCAGCAGCAACGACAAATCAATTTGCAATTTTTATTGCTGGGCTAGCGGACTTAGTGGCATGTGCTTTATCAATGGCTTCTGGAGAATACGCCTCTGTCAGTTCACAGTCAGATAGTGAAAAGGTGGCCGTTGAAACCGAAAAAGAATTGTTAAAGACTGATATGCGAGGGCAACACCGTTGTGTACGAGACTTTTACGTGGAACGTGGTGTGTCTGAAAAAACAGCCAGTGTGATAGCTGATGAACTATTGCAGAAAAAGCCTTTAGAAACAGTATTGAGTGTTAAGTATGATATCACACTGGGACACTATATGAGTCCATGGTCAGCTGCTTGGTCATCATTGTTTTCTGCAGCTTTAGGTGGTGCCTTCCCATTGTTGACGTTGTTAATTGTGTCAGGGAAGTATCAATTCATTGCTACAATTGCAGCAACTGTAGTAGCAGTTGCACTTACTGGATTCCTTAGTGCGAAAATTTCTAATGGCTTAGTTAAGCGTGCAGTTATTCGTAATATTATTATTGGTCTTATTACGATTGCAATCCATTTTGGCATAGGGAAAATATTCTAACTAGTATAAGTTAACAATATCTATTATATTTTTAATTAATGTTGCTGAATACGGGCTATGTTTGAGATAATAGTATTATGAATAAGAAAATTATGCACAAATGGCGTGTTTTAGATGCACGATTAAAAATATCCACTTTAAGTATTTTTTTTACACGTTCACAAATTGGCTATGTTGGACCGACATTTGCTTATTATGCACTTTTAACAGTATTTCCTATATTGATGGGAGCAGCTTTAATTGTCTCTTTCACGAGTATCAGTACTGCTGATTTACTAGCAATGATGCGCAACGTGTTACCGAAAAATATTGAGAATATTGTGATTCCAATTATGGAATCCGTTTTATCGTCAAGAAGTACTTCGCTACTTTCTTTTTCCGTCCTGTTTACGATTTGGTCGATTTCACGTGTGATTGCGGTCTTTCGTCAGTCATTTAATGCCATTGCAGACGTTAAAGAACACATTAATAGTTTGTTCACACGAGCTTTTTCATTTATATGGTTGTTGTTTATCTTGACATTATTTGCTTTGTTAATGGTTGGTAGCAATGTTTTGACTATCGTCATTCAGCACTTGCCGTATTCAGAATGGACTAACTTTTTACAACATCAAACGCGCTGGTTTATATGGTTGGGTATTTGGCTAGCTTTGGTCATGATGAATTTTTTTCTGCCGGCAAAAGACGCCCGAGCACCATTTCGTTTTGTTTTAGTTGGCAGCTTTCTTGAATTAGTGATGTTGAATCTCCTGAATAGAGGATTCACGTTTTATGCTCAATTTGCTTTGGGGAAATATGATTTTTATCAATCCGTAAGTTCCATGATTGCAATGCTGATTTGGTTAAACTTAATTGCTACAATTTTGGTATTAGGTTATGTAATCATTAAATGGTTGTCAGTCATTAATTGGAGGAAAGAAGATGTTTCGAAACAGTGATTTTGATATTTTTGAAGATAAAACGTTAAATGGTCGAATGGAGAAAATAAAAACGATTATTGATCCAAAGTTTGAAGAGTTTGCGTCGATTGCGTTGCCTATATTGAATACAGATGGGCAAAAATGGTATGCACACGTAGCTAAGCATTTACGTAGAACAACTTATGCGCCGGATAATACGTGGGTAGCATTTGCGCCAAATAAGCGCGGTTATAAAATGTTACCACATTTTGAATTAGGTATTTGGGAAGATAATGTTTATTTTTATCTTGCTGTTGAAGAAAATATGAAACCTGCTCAAACCGACGTAATCACTCAAAAATTACGTGAGGTGAGCCCACTAGTGAGCGAATTGCCAGATTCATACCGATTAAGTCAAGATCACATGGTAAACAAAACATACTCACTATTACAATACGACGATTCAGTAGAACGTTATAGATCGGTTAAGCATAGTGAGGTATTGATTGGAGTAGAAATAAAACGTGGCGATCAACTTTTGGATAGCGATGGCATTGAAACTGCCTTGGTTCTAGCACTGAAAAATTTGTTACCCATCTACGAAAAGATTAAATAAAAATAATGGCTAGACTTGAATACTAAGTCTAGCCATTATTTTTTTAAGAGTTCATTGCTTCTATCTGGTTAATTTGTTGTAATTCTAACGTTTGGGCTTCATTTATTTCATTGTATAGTACAGCTGCCAGTGTATTGGGAATAATGCCTGTCGAGCTGGCTTGTTGAATATAATTATATTCAAATTGAAAGGCTTGAATATATAAATCACTACTGATAGTTGGTGTCTCCTTATTATATTCACGTTTTATTAAATTAAAATAACGATCAAATCTTTGACGAACATAACTAATGTATTGGTGGTCATCAGTGTCATTTTCTAAACTATTACGTAAGAGATTATCCAAGTACTGATTAACTTCATCAATGACGTCGTTATTTAATAGCAGCAATCCTTCGTGAATATTTTGCCATTGTTGTACGCTATCTTGATGCTCTTGGGCCCATTTTTTACGACCTTTTAACCGTTGCTTTTTTGTAACTTGGCCATTTTGGATGTGCCACTTTATATGACGATATCTTGCCTTTACATAGTGAAAAACTCTTTGTAGGGGGCTGTGTTGGAAAAAAGTACTGATTTTGAGACGATTAAGAATTTTTTCATATGTGTCAATTACTTCAGCACTGTATTTTTGTTCAACACTGTCACTATGGAGATAATGAATAATAAAATCTTTCGTGTTGTTTAGCAAACTATTATATTTTTGAGAATTATGATTTTTTGTGGAATGGTTGTCTTTTAACCAGCCTTTTTGCGACTGCAATTGTATCATAATTGCCTCTCGAACTGCTGGGTCTGCAATAGTCTCTGAAATCTTTAATGATGCATAGTCAACCATTTTGTTACGGGTGTTTTCGAGGTCAGCTTTGGTATAGGTGACCGCTTTCTTTGGTAGAGCGATAGGTAAAATAATTGCACTCATTAACATACTAATTAAGATAATCAAAGTAGCCACTACAATAAGTTCAGCACGATAAGGGAAAGCATGATTGGCAATAGTTAACGGTAAAGAAAATGCCATGGCCAGCGTCATAGTTCCGTGGACGCCACTGATGGCGAATATATGGGACAAAAAACGATGTTGTTTGGGGTTGCTGTGGTTGTCAAAGAAGGTGTTAGCCGATTGGTTGTCTTCGCGAAAGGCCCAAATATATCGCACAGCGTACATAGCAATATAAATTAAGATGCTTAAACCTAATAGTTGCATGATTCCAACTAAGCCCATATGAATAATTTCTTGCCAAACAATCGGTAAAGAAATACCTAAAATAATGAAAACAATACTATTTAAGACATTCGATATTGATTCCCAAATAGTGTTGGAAGTCAGTTGTACTCGTGTCGATGTTAAGCGAAGCTTATTGGATTCCCAATTGTGCACAATACCGGTAGCAACCACGGCTAAAATACCGGAAGTGCCAAATGATTCTGCTAAAAAGTAAACAATAAACGGAGTTAAGAGACTAATCGGGATGATCGTTGTTTCTGGGCTAACGGTTCTGAAAGTAATATTGGTTCGGACAGTGACGAGCAGAAAACCAGCAATCACTCCAATTAGCGCACCACCAACTGCAACAAACAAGAAGTGACCAATTCCTGCGATGAGAGAAAATTTCCCTTGTTCAAGCACGGATAGGGCTAAGTCTAATAAAACTAGTCCAGTTGCATCGTTGAATAGTGATTCCAGTTCAAGAGCCTCGCCCACACCATTGGGCATATCAACTGACGAGGTCATTGATTTGACGGCAACAGCATCGGTAGGCACAACAATTGCAGCTAGAGCAATTGCTAATGGCAATGTCCACTGTACTTCCACGCGATTAGCTATTAAGCCAACAACGATTGCGGTGGCCACAGCTAGTACTACTGACAGGAGAAAGATAATTGAAAAACGTTTTTTTATTTTAGAAAATGATTGTTTTTGTCCATCTAGAAACATTAATGGTGCAATAATCATTAGCATAAAAAACTCAGGTTCAAGTTCAAAATTTTGAAATATCGGTGTAAATGACAGGCAGATACCAACAATGATTAGGATGAATGGTTCCGGAATTTTAGGGAAGAATTGTTTAATTAGGTTAGTACCAATCACACCGATTAACAATAAAGCTAAGGTATATAGTGCTGTCATATATCCTCCTTAAGAATAAAGTTTTAGTGATTACAATAGTTCTTAGTCAAAGAGATTCTCTCATTTGGATTGTTGATGGGATTCGAATGGTTTTGGACAAAGTGGTTTCATCATTCATAATCTGCATTAAGTTGGCTGCAGCCGTTCGACCTATTTCTTGGGGGTTTTGTGATACAGAAGTAATTTCGGGTGAAATCATGTCAGCAAACATGTCATCATCATAACCAATTACACCAACATCATCAGGAATAGCGATATGATGTTCCTTTAAAAATCGAACAATTTCCCACAAGACTTGTCCATTAAGCGCATACAGCGCTTTTTTTGTGGGTAATTCAAGCATGGATTGTAGTGTGTTTTGCCAGTCCTTATTGTCATCAATTTCGATTAGCTTAATCGTAATATTTGTGTTTTCAATACCAGTTTTTAGTCCATTGTAACGATTCATACGGCTAGACACACCGTTGATATGATTGGATAAAACAATAATTTCTTCGTAATTCTTTGATTTCATTAGATCTGCCACTTCTAGTGATTTTTGAAAATTATCCGATACTACTGCTGGCCAAGTAAACGGTTCAGTATAACGATCAACTTGAACAACGGGGATATTTTCATCAATTAATAGTTGGTAGTGATCAGGTTGGTGAACCAGTGGTTGTAAGATAATACCGTCGATCCTTTCGGTGACCATTTTTTCCAAATTACTATATTCACGTTCAATTGAATTGTCGCCGTCCATAATCAAAACTTGGTAGATTGTATTTTGAAAATAATCACTAATGCCTTTTAAAAGACGCGAGGTGTACATATTAGAAATATCTGCTACAGAGATACCGATTAACAGAGAGTTTTTGGCCTTTAAGGCTTGTGCCTGGCGACTAGGATGATAATCTAATTCGGCAATTGTTTCAGCAATACGTTCTTTTGTTGCTTCTGACATATTATCAAATTTCCCGTTTAAAAAACGGGAAACAGTTGTCTTTGAAACCCTTGCCATTTCAGCTATAACGTTGATGGTCACTTTTTTACTCATGAGAACATTATACGACAAATTAAAAAAAGGGGTTGACAAATATTTGGAAGCGTTTACAATATATCATGTAAACCGGTTTCCGAAAACGATACACTTAATAAAAATAAAGGATGGAAAAATGGGAAAAGAGCAGTTACATATTGATCCAGAAAAGTTTGCGTTACAATTTCTTGAATCTTTTAAACTAAATTTTGATGCTAAAAATCTTGAGGGGATGGCTAAACAACAACTTGCGGCCTATCTATCTGCTTACTTTCTAGTTGAAAAATTTAATAAAATTGAAGGCGAAAACTTTGATCGATCACAACCTAATCTATCAGATTTAGGATTTGACGAGTTATTGAAACATGTAACAGAACTAAACAAGTATTGAGGAACGGATAATGAGAAAAGAACAAATTGTTTTAAATAATTTAGTATTCATGAATGATCATGAGAAGGGAATGCAACAACTTGAAATGTTAAAAAAAGCTGTATCATTCGGTGTCTCATCGGTTGAATTACGACGGGAGTATTTTGATGACATTATTAAAGAAACTCCAGCTATTGCACAGTATGCAGCTGATAACAAGGTGCGGCTATTCTATTCCGTACCAGATGAAGTATTTGTGGATCATCGTCTTAATCCAAAATTGTCACAATACTATGATGAAGCACTGGCGCTTGGCATTTATGCGATTAAATTTAATATCGGAGATTTCGAAACGTTATCTTCGGAAGATGTTTCTGAGTTAAGCCAATTATTAACGCGTGGTATTCAAACAAATATTGAAAATGATCAAACTCAAGTTTCGGGAAAAATAAATGCCATTGAAAAGTTTATGTCTGCTGTTACTGAAAATAATTTAGATATTCGCTATGTTTATGATATGGGTAATTGGCGTTATGTTGGTGAAGATGAAGTTTTGGCAGCTGAAAAACTAGCACAGTACGTACGCTATATTCATGTTAAAGATGATCAAGGACACGGTGATAATTTGGTAACCGTACCGCTTAATGAAGGAGATATTGCATGGCAATCAATTTTGAACATCTTGCCAAGCAACGTTCCCGTAGCGGTTGAATATCCAACAGTTAATGACAAAGTTATCCAAGATGGCGTTCAGGCACTCGCCATGTTTAATTAAAGGGGTGCAAGACTTATGACTAATATAATTATTAGTATTTTGCTCCTACTAACATTCGTGGGTTTTATCTATTACATTGTTAAAGGTGGCAATTTAGTTATTGGTTTCTTTGTAATGGCGCTTCTCTGGTCTGTTATTGGGCTGGTACCTTTCGACCAAGTTGTTCAAAAGGTTATTGCAGAGCCAGCATTGAATTATGGACCAACAATTATTTATATTGTTTTTGGTTCTTGGTTTGGTCGTGTACTAGTTGATTCTGGTATAGCTGGATCCATTTCGGCTCAGACTGAAAGGGTTGGACGAAAAGCGCCTATTTTCGCAACAATATTAGTTGTGCTCGTTACAGCATTGATTTTCTCTTCGGCGTACGGCGTTGGTTCGGTTATCGCCATTGGTGTTATATTGATTCCAATCTTGTTGTCGATTGGTGTCCCTAAAAAGGTAGCTATTCCAGCATTCACAATGGCTATTGGTGCGCCAATGTACATTAACGTAGTCTTATTTAACCAAATAAAAGCCTTCTTCCCGTCAGTTAGTTTTTCGGGGAAATACTTGATTTTTGGATTAGCAGCCATGGGGGTTCAATTATTAGGCGTTATTATCTTTATATTGTTTAATAGTAAAAGCATCAAAAATGGTGAAATTGAAACAATTGACGACAGTAAGCAAGCAGCCTTCCAGAAAACGCATCCAATTACATTTATCATCCCCGTTTTACCAGTGGCCTTGAATATGTTCTTTCATTGGGATGCTATTCCTGCTCTGCTATTAGCAACTATTATTGCGTTGTTATTAACAGGACAAATGAAATCTTATAAAGGATTAGTTGCTTTTATTAACAAAACAGTTTCACAAGCAATCAATGATATTTCTGGGTTGATTATATTCTTGATGGCATTGGTTATGTTTGCCGGAGCAGCTACTATGAACGTGCCCCATTTTAAAAGCATGATTGAAGTTATTTTACCAAGTAGTCCATTGGTTTTGGCAATTGCCATTGGTATATTAGCACCATTGGCTTTGTTCCGCGGGCCTTTGCATGTTTGGGGTGCTGGAGCTGCTACGGCGGCAGTGTTAGCTGCTACAGGTACTTTCCAACCAATATTTTTGCTGCCACTTCTTTACACGGCAAGTATTATGGCAGTTTCTATTGATCTAACACAGTCATGGAATACATGGGCGCTAACTTACTCAAAGTTGGAAACAAAGGAATACTTAAAAATGGGCATTCCAGTGATGTGGGCAGTGTCGTTTGTGAACGAACTATTAGTTTATGGCTTTTTCGGGCATTAAAAAGGAGTTAGGAGAAACAAGATGAGTGAAATTTTAACATTAGGTGAACCGGTAGTGACATTTGCTTCCACCGACTTAAATAAGGGTTTAGTTGATAGTATTAATTACTATAAATTTTTGGGTGGTGCTGAACTAAATGTTATGATTGGTGCTACTCGATTAGGTCATAACACGGAATATATTTCTCAGGTTGGTGCAGATCCATTGGGTCAATTTACCATTAAGGAAATAGCTCGTTATAATGTTGGTAACCATTATATTGCTACAGATGAAAATAATTGGACGGCTTTTCAGTTAAAAGAATTAGTTGATCAAGGTGATCCATCAACTTTTAATTTTCGTAGAAATTCGGCTGCGGCACACTTTGATAAATCATTAATTGATCAAGTTGATTTTTCCGATGTAAAGATAGCCCATTTATCAGGGATTTTCCCAGCAATTTCGCTTCAAGCACGTGAAGCATTCCGTTATTTTGCTGAACAATTAATTGATCATGGTATTAGAACAACATTTGATCCAAACTTACGCCCTGCTTTATGGGAGTCTAGAGAAGTGATGATTGAAACGATCAATGATTTAGCAAAATATGGTGAAATTGTTTTACCTGGTATTGATGAAGGTGAAATTCTAATCGGATCAAGAGATCCAGAGACCATCGCTGATTTTTATCTGAATAACAGTGACCGCACACAAACTGTTGTTGTCAAAATTGGTTCTGATGGAGCCTACGTCAAAAACAAGAGCGGTGAGAGTTACATTGTTAATGGATTTAAAGTTGAAAAGGTTGTTGATACTGTTGGTGCGGGGGATGGATTTGCGCTCGGCTTGATTACAGGTTTGATTGAAGGATTGACCATGGCTGATGCTGTGCGACGGGGGAACGCTGTGGGTGCTCTACAAGTTCAAACACCGGGTGACAATGATGGCTACCCAACACAGGAAGAACTAGAAGCATTTTTGGCAGATAATAAGAAAGAGGCGTAATATGACAAAACAAGTATTCTTACCAGATGATATTCCAGCAGTTGGGAAAAAGATTCTTGAAGAAGCAGGATTAGAAGTAGTTGTTGGTTCTGGTCGTGATCATGAAAAGATGAAGGCTGAAGGAGCAGAGGCAAGTGCTGTATTGATTGGTACACAAAAGTTTGATGCAGATATAATGGACGCTATGCCGAATTTAAAGGTTATTGCACGTAATGGCGTAGGTTATGATGCTGTTGACGTGGATGCTGCAACCCAGCGCGGTATCTATGTTGTGAATACACCTAAAGCTTTATCAGGATCAGTTGCTGAAACGGCTGTCTCTGAGTTATTAGCTATTAGCAAGAACTTATATCAAGATTCAAAAGCAATTCATGATGATAATTGGAATTATCGAAAGGCACATCCAGGCCGTGATATTGAAGGGAAAACTGTTGGTATCCTTGGATTTGGTCGTATTGGTCAGCAAGTTGCTAAAAAATTAAGTGGCTTTGATGTTAAGGTCATAGCCTTTGATCCTTTTGCCAAGGATGTGCCTAATGTTGAATTGGTTGATCGTGAAACGATTTTTAAAACTGCCGACTATGTGATGGTTCATTTGCCTGCATTGCCTGAGACTCAACATTCAATTGGTGCAGATGAGTTTAAGTTAATGAAAAATGACGCATTTTTAATAAATATGGCTCGTGGTTCTATTCTGGTTGAATCTGACTTGGTATCCGCTCTGAAATCGGGTGAGATAGCTGGTGCGGCTTTAGATGTCTTTGAAGAAGAGCCGTTGCCTGTTACGAACCCATTAGTTGCATTGGAAAACGTTTTGCTCACACCACATATTGCCTCTAATACTGTTGAAACTAAGGCGCGTATGGCAGTTGATGCAACCAATGATATTGTTCGTGTATTGTCTGGTAAGAGCCCAGAATCAGCTGTGAATAAAATTAATAAATAACTAGAAAAACGACTGATTAAAAGTCGTTTTTTAATTTCAAGGTGTATAATGTAGCTATTCTAATGGATTACAGGAGAAAACATGACTCAATTCACACGGATTTATAATAATTTTCAACCTGAACACTATGATATCTATTTAGATATTAATCGTGAGACGAAACAGTTTAATGGTAAAACAAAAATTAGTGGTAATGCGTTGGTCAAAGATATTGCCTTACATCAAAAAAACTTGCAAATTCAGTCTGTTCACATTAATGAAAAAGAGATTCCTTTTGTTATTGATGATAGTGCTGATTTGATTAAGATTTCGACAGAAACTATTGGTCAAATAGATATCACTGTGATTTATAAGGCAAGATTAACCGACACAATGATGGGTATTTATCCTTCGTATTACGAGCTAGATGGTGTTAAAAAACAAATTATCGGTACACAATTTGAAACAAGTTTTGCTCGTCAAGCTTTTCCAAGTGTTGACGAACCGGAAGCTAAGGCAACATTTGATTTATCAATCAAGTTTGATGAACAACCAAATGAAACAATTTTAGCCAATATGCCGGAGATACGCACAGAAAATGGCGTACATTATTTTGATACAACCGTGCGGATGTCAACTTATTTAGTGGCCTTTGCCTTTGGTGAATTACAAAGTAAGCAAACGGTTACTAACACAGGTGTAAAAGTTGGTGTATTTTCTACTAAGGCACATGCCCCCAAAGAATTGGATTTTGCACTAGACATTGCTAAACGATCGATTGAGTTTTTCGAAGATTTTTATCAGACACCGTACCCATTACCACATTCTTGGCAACTAGCCTTGCCGGATTTCTCTGCAGGAGCAATGGAAAACTGGGGATTAGTAACTTACCGTGAAGCTTATGTCTTGCTTGATCCTGAAAATTCAGCGTTGAATACCAAACAAGTTGTTGCCACAGTTATTGCTCACGAATTAGCGCATCAATGGTTTGGCGACTTAGTCACGATGAAATGGTGGGATGATTTGTGGCTCAATGAAAGCTTTGCTAATATGATGGAGTATGTGGCAATTGATGCCATTGAGCCTGATTGGCATATTTGGGAAAGCTTTCAAACAAGCGATGTCGTTTCAGCATTGAAGCGAGATAGTACAGATGGCGTCCAACCAGTCCACACTCAGGTACAACACCCAGCCGATATTGATGCTTTGTTTGATCCAGCAATTGTTTATGCTAAGGGAGCAAGACTACTGGTAATGGTTCGTTCTTTGATTGGGGATAAGGCCCTACGTGAAGGACTAAAAAGATACTTTGCTCGTCATCGCTATGCAAACGCAGCAGGAGCTGATTTGTGGGAGGCCTTGGGTGAAGCTTCAGGTCAAAATATTAAAGCAGTCATGGATTCTTGGTTGGAACAACCAGGATATCCAGTAGTTTCAGCAAAAGTTATTGATGGCCAATTAACTCTATCTCAAGAACAGTTTTTCATTGGTGACTACGAAGAGAGTGCTCGTCAGTGGCAAATTCCCTTAAACAGCAACTATGATGCGGCACCCCAACTACTAGCCAGTGAGCGTGTAGTGATTGGTGATTATGCCCAATTACGTGAATCAGTTGGCGCACCTTTTAGACTGAATGACGGTAATGATTCGCATTTTATTGTTAAATATGATGCCCAATTACTAACAGATATTTTAGAACATCTTGATGAATTGGATAACATTTCGCAAAGGCAAATTCTTCAGGATTTACATTTGTTAGCCGATGGCAGGCAAATTACCTATGCTGATATCGTGCCACTACTGGTTAATTTTGCTCACAAAGATGCCATGTTGGTTAATGCAGTACTATATGGTATTCTTTCAGACTTGAAGAAATTTGTTACACCAAATTCAGCTGAAGAAAAAGCTTTGAAAGAATTCAATGATGTACTAAGTCGAAAACAAGTAAAACGTTTGGGCTGGGCCGGCCAAAGCAGTGAATCATACGACGATCAGCTTACTCGCCCTTATGTTTTGAATGCTTCTTTGTATGCAGAAAATCCTGATACAATTACAACAGCTCATGAATTATTTGAGAAAAACAGTGATAATTTACAAAATCTACCTGCTGATATTCGTCACTTTGTACTCGCCAATGAATTGAAGCACTTTGGAAGCACGTCATTGTTTGAACAACTGTTAACCACTTATCGAAAATCTTCTGATGCTAATTACAAAGCTGACTTATGCTCGGCCTTGACTAGTACCCCAAACCCAGATTTAATTGTGAAATTGATTGATCAGCTAAAGGACGCTGACACGATTAAACCACAAGACCTCCGTGGTTGGGTCTATGGCTTGCTAGTTAATGATAAAAGTCAGCAGTTAGCTTGGAATTGGGTTCGTGAGCAGTGGCAGTGGCTAGAAGACACGATCGGTGGTGACATGGAATTTACAATGTATATTACGGTTATTGCCGCCGTGTTCCATACACCGGAGCGACTAGCTGAATTTAAGTCGTTCTTTGAACCTAAGTTGAATACGCCTGGATTAACACGGGAAATTACTATGGATATTAAAGTGATCTCAAGTCGTGTTGATTTAATCGCAGCTGAGAAGGATGATGTGAATATGGCCATTTCTGAGGCTATAAAATAAACTAGTTAAAAAGCAAACGATTATATGTTTGCTTTTTTGATATAAGTAATTTTGTGGCAATCCGTTTGAATTGCTAATTAATACCGACTTAGAGTAGAATGAGGTTGTATTGAATGCGTTTTCTATTTGAAAGGGGATCACGATGTATTATAGTAATGGTAATTATGAAGCATTTGCAACACCACGCAAGCCGAAGAATGTAGATCAGAAATCAGCATATATTGTCGGTTCGGGGCTAGCAGGATTGGCTGCTGCAGTATTTCTTATTCGTGACGGTCATATGAAAGGAGAGTCAATTCATATATTTGAAGAACTCCCATTGGCTGGTGGTTCATTGGATGGTATTCAACGACCAAATGTTGGTTTTGTCACACGTGGCGGCCGTGAAATGGAAAATCATTTTGAGTGTTTATGGGATCTATATCGCTCAGTGCCATCATTGGAAATCCCCGGAGCTTCTTACCTCGATGAGTATTATTGGCTAGATAAGGATGATCCTAACTCATCAAATTGTCGGTTGATCTATGATCGAGGAAATCGTGTGCCAAACGACGGTGATTATACGTTAGGTAAATCATCTGAAGAAATTATTAAATTGATTATGACGCCTGAAGCAAAGTTAGGCACAACGACGATTGAAGATTATTTTTCAGAAGACTTTTTCAAAAGCAATTTTTGGATATATTGGGCAACAATGTTTGCTTTTGAAAAGTGGCATTCAGCAATCGAGATGAGGCGTTACGCAATGCGCTTTATTCACCATATTGATGGGCTACCGGATTTTTCAGCATTGAAGTTCAATAAATACAATCAATATGATTCGATGGTCTTGCCTTTGATCAAGTATCTCGAAGATCATGGTGTTGACGTACAGTTTGATTCTACAGTTGATAATGTCATTGTGAATTTCGATCATGGCAATAAAGTTGTTAAAGAATTACAGCTCACTGTTGCAGGAAAGCCAGAAACTAAACAACTTACAGCAAATGATTTAGTTTTCATAACGAACGGTTCCATTACTGAAAGTACGACCTATGGGAGCCATTTTGAACCAGCGCCAGTTACAAACGAACCCGGCGGATCGTGGCGTTTATGGGAAAAATTAGCTGAACAATCAGACGAATTTGGTCATCCAGGTGTGTTTTACCAAAACTTACCAGCAAAAAGTTGGTTTGTTTCAGCAACAGCAACAATTAAAAATACTGAAATTGATCCCTATATTGAACGACTTACCAAGAGGGACATACATGACGGTAAAATTAATACAGGTGGCATTGTAACCATTACCGATTCAAATTGGTTGATGAGTTTTGCTGTCCATCGTCAACCACATTTTAAGCAACAAAAGCCAAATGAAACAACAGTTTGGATCTACGGACTATATTCTGATGTTCCTGGCAACTATGTTAAGAAGACTATCGTAGAGTCTTCTGGTCAAGAAATTACACAAGAATTTTTGTACCACCTAGGTGTCCCTAAAAGTAAAATTAATCAACTAGCACAGCAAGAATCAATTAACACTGTTCCAGTGTACATGCCGTTTATTACAAGTTATTTTATGCCACGTGTCATGGGTGATCGTCCAAAAGTAATTCCGGATGGCTCTGTCAATTTGGCATTTATTGGAAACTTTGCTGAGTCGCCTTCGCGAGATACAGTCTTTACTACGGAATATTCAGTACGTACTGCTATGGAGGCTGTATATAGCTTGCTAGATGTTGAGCGTGGTGTACCAGAAGTCTTTAATTCAATCTACGATATTAGAGAATTATTGCGAGCTATGTACTATATGAATGATAAAAAGCCACTGAGCGAAATGGATTTGCCAATTCCTAAGCTAATACAAAAAATTGGGCTTAAAAAAATTAAAGGTACTTGGCTAGAAGAATTATTGGCAGAAGCACATTTATTATAAATTTTGTCAGGCGCTCGTCTGTAGATGAGTGCTTTTGTCGTATAATGAGATAAAAACAATAAAAGGTATATTATGATTAATCAATATGGTCGAATTGCTGTTGATGCAGCAACCGAATTACAAGAGCTAAGAGCTGTTGGTTTTAATAGTGAAGACTTTGAAACGTTATTGCGACGTGCTTTAACAAATTATAAAACTTATGAAGCTCAAAATGACTGGTTGCGGGAACATCTCGCCACCGATGAGCAAAATATTTTTCTTTTCTTAGAAACAAACCAACCACTCACACAAGCCGTCTTTTATTGTGTTGCTGCCCAACTGTTAGGATTTACGGAGGTTTTGTCGGCTAATGGATATAATGGGGTGGCTACATTTCGGCAACTAGGTTTACCAATAGTGTCGGTAAATAATTTACGTCACGCATGGTATGAGTTGCTAAATAGTCACACAAATAATGGTTTGTTATTTATTGATGAGCTGGCAAGTCAAGGATACTTTGAATCTAATAATCATCGCTTACTCTTTAATGGTAAGTCTTTGCCAACCTATAATACAAACGATTTAATTCGTGAGTCGGTTTGGGTGGAAACCTCTGTTGATACTGATAATGACGGGCGATTTGATTTAGTCCAAGTAGATATTATAAGACCAAACACAAATGAAAAATTACCGGTTCTATTTACAGCATCACCTTATTATCAAGGTTTAAACGAAAAAGAAAATGATGCAAAGGTTCATGATGTTAACGTACCGTTAACAAGAAAGGATACGCATCAACCAGCCCCGAGCAATTTGAACCAGATGGAAGAGACTGTGGAAAAACCGCTTGCGCGTCAAATTAATGGTTATGCTGAAGAAGCTTCTGTCATTTTTACTCAAGAAGCAGGGAAACCTGTTGATTTGAATCAGTATTTTTTGTCCCGTGGCTATGCAGTTGTTTACGCTGCAGGTATTGGCACACGTCATTCTGATGGCATGCAGGATACTGGATCTCCAGAGCAAGTTGAATCAATGAAAAATGTTGTTGAATGGTTAGCTGGCAATAGAGTGGCCTTTACTGATCGCACAAGTAATATTGCTATTGTAGCTAATTGGTCAAATCACAATATTGCAATGACGGGACGCTCTTATTTGGGAACTTTGGCTACGGCAGTTGCCACCACAGGAGTTTCTGGTTTAAAAACGGTTATTTCTGAAGCTGCTATCTCTAATTGGTATCAATATTATAGAGACAATGGTCTGGTTGTCGCACCCGGCGGCTTTCCAGGTGAAGATATGGATGTATTAGCCGAATTAGTATATTCACGGATAAAAGATCCAGCTGACTGGTTAAAAACTAAGAAGCAGTGGGAGGACTTTCAAGCGAATACTGAAAAACTCACTGACCGTGTAAATGGCAATTATGACTACTACTGGGATACACGCAATTATTTAAATCAAGTCAAGAATATTAAAGTAGATATGGTAATGGTTCATGGTCTAAACGATTGGAATGTTAAACCACGGCAAGTTTATAAATTATGGTCAGCACTCCGCGATTTACCAAACGTTAAGAAAATATATTTACACCAAGGCCAACATATCTATATCAACAACAATCGCTCTTTAGATTTCTCAGATCAGATGAATCTTTGGCTGACTGAGAAATTATTGGATAAAGATGTCAAAGCTAACGAAGTATTACCTACCGTTACATGGCAAGACAATACTACAGAAGATGCCTGGCATGTCCTAGATGAGTGGGGAGCAAGCAAAAAAAGTAAGTACTATATTGGTCGTAATGTGCTTACCACCTATCAAAATAGCGGTGAACTTAATTTTAAGGATTGGTTACCTGAAAATCAGTTCACTTATTACTGCGAGCATTTTGATAAATGGCGTGACGACACGATTACTGGGAAATTGCCAACAAATCAGATATTTAAGAGCGAAATTTATATGAGCGAACGAACATTAGATGGGGAAATCTTATTAAACCTGCGAGTAAAATCATCACATAATATAGGATTGATCAGCGCAATGGTTGTCGACTATGGGGATGACACATATCTGAAAGAAACACCTACTAACCAAGGAGTGGTGATTGACCGTGGTGTGAATTTTAGCCCGACAGATTTGATGTCATTTGAATCCAAAAAGTCTGCTTACAAGATGATCACTATTGGCCATATTAATTTACAGAACCGGACAAGTTCTCGTCAAAATGATGACTTACTGCCTAATCAATATGTCGATTTACATTTTGAGTTACAACCAACTTACTACAAAATGAGAGCAGGACATCAATTAGGATTAATTGTATATGCGACAGATTTTGAAATGACAATTCGGGGGAATCAATCCATCGCGTACACTATAGATTTATCTAAAAGTTCACTAGATATACCATTCACTTGTAATAAATAACTATAAAACATGAAGTTTTATCTTGTAACTAAGATAAGGCTCCATGTTTTTAATTGTAACCGTTTACATAATTGTCGGATTGTGTTATCCTTAGTGTAGTAACTAGTACGTACAAGTTGTTTGATTAAAGGAGAATGCTATGTTTGGATTTGGGAAAAAAATAAGCGAAGATGAGAACGTTTACGCACCAGTAACTGGTGAAGTAATTCCTTTAGACAAGGTTTCGGACCCTGTTTTTGCACAGAAAATGATGGGTGATGGATATGCAGTCGAGCCTAATGCTTCAAAAATTGTTTCCCCAGTTTCTGGGAAGGTGACGATGGTTCAAGGCCATGCTGTAGGTTTGAAACGCTTTGATGACCTAGAGCTGTTAGTGCATATAGGTATCGATACTGTTTCTTTAAATGGCAAACCATTTACAACGGCAGTGAAAGAAGGCGATATTGTTGATGCAGGGGATGACCTGGTAACAGTCAACTGGGATCAAGTGGAAGAAGCTGGTCTTCCAAAAACAACGCTGGTGTTGATTACAAATACAGCAGATAAATTAGAATCAATTACAGTTCATTATGGACCAGCAGTTGCAGGACAACAGTTGGGCAATGCTAAGGCAAGGAGAGACTAATTATGGCTAAGGAAGATTATGAAGGTATGGCTCAAGACATCATCAAAAATGTGGGCGGTAAGGACAATGTTGACAAAGTGATACATTGTATTACACGCTTGCGTTTCTACTTAAATGATGAAACTAAGGCCAATACAGAAGAAATGTCAAAAGTACCAGGAATAGCTGGTGCCGTCTATAACAGTGCGTTGGGACAGTATCAAGTAGTTATCGGACCAGCAGTTGCTGACGTCTACGATAAGGTTGTCGAGCATCTAGGGTCAAGTGTAGTGGACAACGAGGCAACGAATGCAGCAGTAGAAGCAACAAAAGCCAAAGAGCAAAAGCCCAAAAATGTACTTGACTGGTTTAAAGGCGCTTTCCAAACGCTAATTGGTACAATCACTGGATCAATGATTCCAGTGATTGGATTGTTAGCAGCAGGTGGTATGTTAAATGGATTTCTGACTTTATTGTCAGATCCAAATTTGCTTGGTTTAATTAGTACCAAGTCAGATACGTTTACGATTATTCAGTCGATGGCGATGGCACCATTTTACTTCTTACCAGTATTAGTCGGATTTACAGCAGCACAGCAGTTAAAATCAGATCCTTTGGTTGTGGCGGCGATTGGTGCGTTGCTAGTTAAACCAGAAATGATTGGGTTATCAGCAGCAAAGGCTTCGGGTGTGTTGTTAGGTATGCCAATCAATGCACATTTCTTTGGTTTACCAATTACAATTCCTAACTATGCTTATTCAATTTTCCCAATTATTTTTGCAGCATGGTTGGCACGTCCTATTGGCAATTGGCTAAAAGATCATTTACCAGTTTCGATTCGATCAATCTTCCAACCTTTAATCACTATCTTTATTGTTGGTTCTGTTGTATTAGTAATCATGGGACCCGCAATTACAATGATTTCATCCGGTATATCTGTTGCTATTAATGCGTTGCTTAACTTTAACTACGCATTATCTGGTTTGGTTATCGGAGGTTTGTATCAAGTATTGGTTATTTTCGGATTGCATTGGATGGTTGTGCCTCTTATCGCCAATGAAATTGCACAGACAGGTCAGTCACAATTGAATGCGCTGGTTAACTTCACAATGATTGCGCAAGGTGCTGGTGCATTAGCGGTCTTTGCAAAAACTAAGATTGCTAACTTGAAAGGTCTAGCCGGTGCTGGTGCGTTATCAGCCTTTGCTGGAATTACTGAGCCTGCCATGTATGGTATTAATTTGAAATATGGTCGAGTGTTCTGGATGGCTAACTTAGGTGGTGCCACAGGTGGTTTGATTGCGGGACTATTCAATCTTCATATGTATGGTTTCACCGGCTCACTAATTGGGTTCCCATCATTTGCTTCTCCAAAGGATAATCCCAATAACTTATTGATTTTCCTTATTGCCTCAGCAGCAACAATTGCCGTGTCGTTTGTAGCAGTTTATCTATGGGGATTTAAAGACAGCGACACGGAACAAGCAGCCGCACAAGTTGAAAAGAAGAACGTCTTCAAAGATGCCATTTCAAAGTGAGGGATAGAAGATTATGAGTGAATTAGGAAAACATGTTGTTTATCAGGTTTATCCCAAATCGTTTCAAGATAGTAATGGGGATGGTATAGGTGATTTACCTGGTATCATTCAAAGGCTGCCATACTTGGCAAAGCTGGGGGTTACCATGATATGGCTGAACCCAGTGTTTCCATCCCCGCAAAATGATAATGGCTATGATATAAGTGATTATACGGCGATTGATCCATTATTTGGTACCATGACTGATTTTGAGAACCTGGTCAAAGAAGCTAAAACATACCATATGGGTATTATGTTGGATATGGTATTCAATCACACCTCAACTGATCATACTTGGTTCCAAAAAGCGCTTGCAGGTGATCAAAAGTATCAAGATTATTATTACTTGCGACCTTACCGTGATGATGGACATGAGCCAACTAACTGGGTATCGAAGTTTGGTGGTTCGGCATGGGCTAAATTTGGTGATACTAATTTAGCCTACCTGCACTTATATGATCCAACACAAGCTGACTTAAATTGGCATAATCCGGCAGTTCGTCAAGAGCTCTATGATGTTTTAAATTTTTGGTTAGCAAAGGGGGTCCGTGGTTTCCGATTTGATGTGATTAATGTAATCGGTAAATCTGAAGTGCTAGTTGACGATGAAACTGACAATGGCGGAAAGTTTTTATATACTGACACACCAATCGTCCAAGACTATATACAGGAGATGAACGCAGCCACTTTTGGGAAATATCCTGATGTCATTACTGTAGGTGAGTTAAGTTCAACTACTGTGCAAAATACAGCTGCATATACGAATCCTGATAACAAGGCGTTAAGCATGGGGTTCAACTTCCATCATCTAAAAGTTGATTATGATCATGGTAACAAGTGGACAAAAGTGCCTTATGATTTTGAATCATTGCGTCATATCTGGCATGAGTGGAGTCAAGGATTAATGGAGAATCACGGTTGGCCAGCTTGGTTCTGGAATAATCACGATCAACCACGGGCGATAAACCGTTTTATTAAAACACCAAAATATTATCGTGTCGGTGCCAAAATGTTGGCTATGCTTGTCCATTTAAACCGAGGCACACCATATGTGTATATGGGTGAAGAAATTGGCATGATTGATCCAACATATCATAAAATTGAAACGTATGTTGATGTTGAAAGTAAAAATGCTTATCACATGCTATTGGAACAGGGGTTGACGAAACAACAAGCTTTTGAAATTGTTCAAACAAAGTCACGCGATAACTCACGTGTGCCAATGCAATGGTGTAATGAGGCTTATGCTGGATTTTCAACCCATGAGCCATGGCTTCAAAATGCGAATTACGAACAAATTAATGTTGCTCAGGATGAAAAATCAGCTGACAGTTTGTATGTATTTTACCAAGATTTGATTCGTTTACGTCAAGAAAATGAAGTAATTGCTGATGGTGACTATACACCAAAGTATGCAAAATCTGAAGAAATCATTGCCTTTGAACGACAATTAGCGGGGAAACATATTTTGGTTGTCACACACTTTGGTGAAACGCCTGTGTCAATATCTATTTCTGATGAAATTGTTAAAAATGGTCAAGTGTTGGTTACTAACTATCCAGCGCAACCTGTTTCGGGGAAAATGCTTTTGAAACCCTATGAAAGTTTTGCAATTGCGTACTAAATAAAAAACAACTGCTCAAGTACTTAGTATTTGAGCAGTTGTTTTAAGTTGTTTGTCGCCGTGCAAATTCATCAAACTGAAATTGATCAGGTCTATGTCTTGCAATAGTGCGTTGAAAATAGGTTGTGTCAGTTAGGTGACCTTGGCTTTCAACTTGGATTAATCGATTTTCGTCCTCAGGCAAGCCGACTAATAATTTGCGATCCATTGCTGTGACTAGTTCAGCAGTAATTGTTTTTTCAGCATAGGCAACCGACAAGTGTAGGATATTCTCAATATAAGCATAAATAGAATGCTTAGCTATGTCTTTAGTGAGACCGGGAACAATGTCTGCACGGATATAATCTTCGTCAATGACACTATAAATACCGTCGATAATTCGAACACGAATAATATGATATAAAGGCGTGCCAACAGGAAATAAAGTTGTTTTCTGAGTCTTTTTTGTGACGGTAAGATATTCGAATACAGGAACCTCAGTAACAACATGGAAGTGTTGCAGCTCTTCCAATTCATGAAAACTGGTGAGCCCACTTATTGGAAAGTGGCGTAACTGATGAGAAATGACTTGTGAACCTTTACCACGCTGTTTTTGAATAAGCCCTTCTTCGTCTAGTTTTGCGAGCGCTTTACGGATTGTATCGCGAGATGTTTGAAATTGAGTGACCAACTCATTTTCGCTAGGTAGAAAAGAACCAGCGGGGTAAGTATGGTCACGAATGTCATCTTTAATCTGCTGATATATTTTAAAATATAATGGGATCATGTTGAACCTTTAGGATTCTGGATTTGGTGTAGTTAATGCATTGTTACGAATAAAACTGCGGAATTTTTTGAACGTATCAGCGAACAATTCGTCTGGTTCAATATTGAGCATTTCCTTTGGAAAAAAGAATCGCTGATCTATTGAGGCTTTACCTTTAATAGCAGCAACTAATGTGGACATATCTGATAATTCACGATGTGAACCATCGGCTAACAAAAAGTCAATTTGTGTCCTTGGCTTGGCGACATTTGGTTTGTAATCATCATAAGGCAGATCATAAGCATTATTGCGTGCCGTGTAAAATCTAGGATTAAATCCAGCATTATCCACAAGCTGCTCGAGTTCTTCAAGTAGTGGAGCTGTTTCATCGGTGATTTCCATTGATTTTAGCGGGCGGCGTCCCATGAAACGTTGTGATAAATCAGACAAAATAGGATCAGAATGTGATTGCCAAATATTAATATATGTCATAAAAACATTGTCATCGAGCTTTAAATATTCAGATAAGGTTAGTTTTTTGTCGCTAAATAAAGGCGCTAGTAGTGGACCAACAAAATCATTTTCCGCAAACTCGCTAGTTGTATTAGAGCGATACAGTTCTTGTGCGCGTTGTAGTAAATGTTCTAGCAAAACTTCCATGCCACGAGATACTGGGTGGAAGTAAACTTGTAAATACATTTGATAACGTGAAACAATATAATCCTCAACGGCATGCATACCTGCAATATCAAAGGCGATGCCATCAGGGGTTGGTTGCATAGTGCGTAATATTCGATCAATATCGAATTCACCATATTTTGTACCAGTAAAATAGGCATCACGCAGCAAATAATCCATTCGGTCAACATCAATTTGACTAGAAATTAGTTGAACGACTTGTGGGTTTTCATAAGTTTTCGCGATAACACTGGCAACTTTGTTTGGAAAGTCAGTTGAAACTTGCGCCAAGACACGGTGGATTTCTGTATCACCAGTAATAATCTCACGAGTCATTGCCTCATGATCTGTATGAAATAAATGTTCAAAGGTATGTGAGAAGGCACCGTGACCTATGTCATGAAGCAGTGCGGCAACTAGTGTTAGTAGTCGTTCTTTCGGATTCCAAATATCACTGTAGTATTGTTCAAAGCGCTCCGTGATACGGCGAGCAAGTTCATAGACACCGACTGAATGGCCAAAGCGAGAATGTTCTGCTCCATGAAAAACAGAACTTGTTATACCTAATTGTTTTACACGACGCAACCTTTGAAATTCAGGGGTATTGATGAGATCTAAAATAATAGGATCTTCAATATGTATGAAGTTATGGATTGGATCGCGTAGTACTTTTTCTTTAGGTAATTTTTCTTTTAACATAGTAAGCCCTTTTGCTGTTTCTTATATTATAATAGATTTTAGATTAAAATAGGGGTAAATTATGGCAATTAAAGACCAAACAGACGTTGAAATTCATCTAAAAACGAAAATTCGTCAAGAAAATGATCTTGAAGAGTTTGAATTTCATACAAATGGACAACTTTTTTTGAAAAACAATGCACTTTATTTACGATATACAGAAGTAATTGAGAATCAAAAAACACAAATTATGTTTAAGTTTGAAGAGAACCGTGTACGTATGAATCGATCAGGTGACATTTTAACAAAGTTCTCCTTTGTTAAATCACAGCGTATCCCTGCTTTGTATCAAACACCAACTGGGCAGATGCAGTTGGAAACACTAACTACATTAATGGCGCTAAACATAGATCATGAAGAAACGCGTGGTGAAGTTGCGATTGACTATGTTCTTTATGCTATGCAACAAATTGTTGGACAATATGAAATTCGGTTGCAATTTATGCCCAAATCTAGTATGCTAGATTAGTTAGAAACCCCCGAAAGGACGTAGAACATGTCACTTACAACATTAGGCAATCACCCTAAAGAAGAATTTGCATTGGTTGAAATTGCAACAGCCATTTTGACAGAACATAAAGAAGCGATGCCTTTTAGTTCATTAGTTCAAGAAATCCAGGAATTTTTGGAAATTGATGCAGAGACGTTTAAACCACGTCTTTCACAATTTTATACAGATTTGAACACTGACGGTTCATTCATTTCACTTGGAAATAATGAATGGGCTTTGCGTGCGTGGTATCCAGTTGATGCAATCGACGAATCTATCCATGAGCTCGATGATGAAGAAGATGCTCCTAAGCGTAAAAAGTCAGCTAAAAAGAAAGTTAACGTATTTGCTGATAATGCTTCAGATGACGATGTTATCGATTATAATGACGATGATCCTGAAGACGAAGACTTTGGTGCGGTTACTGATGATGATATAGAGACTGACGACGAAGAAACTGAAGTTGAAAGCGATGATGCTGATAGTAATGAAATTGATTTATCAGATGATGAATCAATCGATGCCAATATGACAGAGTTATCTGGTGGCGATGATCTTGATGATCTGAGTGACGGCGACCAAGAAAAATAATCTAGAATGAAAACTACCTGATAGGTAGTTTTTTTCTATAACAATTCACAAAAAAATTTTAATTTTTGTAAGTAAAAACGGCTATGTGAATGCTTTTTCGGTTAAATGATAAACGTCGATCAAAAAAAGTAATTTAATTTTAAAAAAAGGGTTGCTTTTTGTTTGGAAAGTCTGTATTATATATAAATGTGCTAAGGCATAAGAAATGCTCCTGTAACTCAGTTGGTTAGAGTAGGGGATTTTTAATCCCAAGGTCCTCGGTTCGAATCCGAGCGGGAGCACTGACGTAAAGTTGGCGACCTTTGGGATAATCCATTAAAAAGAATTGTTCGTTCAGAACAATTCTTTTTTTGTATATCAATTAAGATATACAGGGGAAAGTTGTGTTTTAAATACTGGTTAAAACTGACTTTGCAAAATAAGTAAATATAGTGTATTATAGATGAAAACGTTGAAGAGGAAGAGTACTAATAGTTGTTGTTTGAGAGATGTCATGGCTGGTGAAAATGACGCAATGCTGTTTGGAAAACTACCTTGGAAGTGACATACGAGTAGCACGAGTGAAAGTATGACCGGAGTCATTGGTCGTTAACCTGATGAAAGAGTTGAGATGAAGCACAGCTAATAAGGAAGTAATTATTTTTACTTGGCTTTATTTTGAACTATTCATGAGGTGGTACCGTGCAAAAAGCGCCCTTAGATTTAAGATTCTAAGGGCGCTTTTTTATTCGTTTTAAAGAAAAGGAAACTGTCATGGCAGAGAAACAGAATAGAGAACTAAACAGAGACTTATCGTCTCGACAAATGCAAATGATTGCGCTTGGCGGCACAATTGGTGTTGGCTTGTTTATGGGATCAGCATCTACAATCAAGTGGACAGGAGTATCAGTCCTTTTGGCTTATGCAATAGCTGGGTTGGTCTTGTACCTAGTAATGCGTGCTTTGGGAGAAATGCTTTATGTTGATCCCTCTGTGGGATCATTTGCGAACTATGCAACCAAGTATATTCATCCGGTCGCTGGATATTTAACCGTTTGGGCAAATGTTTTTCAGTGGTTAACAGTTGGTGTTAGTGAAACCATTGCTGTAGGAATATATCTAGATTACTGGTTTCCAAATATACCCAGTTGGGTCACTGGAGTAGTCGTATTGGCGATGTTAACTGCCGCAAATTTGGTGACGGTTAAAGCTTATGGTGAAATGGAAACATGGTTCTCACTAATTAAAGTGATTACAATTGTGTTTATGATTATCTTAGGATTGCTAGTCATTGTATTAGGATTTGGGAATCATTGGCATCCAATTGGTTTTTCAAACTTGTGGACACATGGACCTTTTTTTGCAGGTGGTGTGAAAGGGTTCTTCTTCGCCCTATCTATTGTAATTACATCGTACCAAGCGATTGAAATAATCGGTATTACTGCTGGTGAAGCTGATAATCCTCAAGTTGCTATCGTGAAATCAATTAAGTCAATTGTAGCTCGTATACTAATATTCTATATTGGGGCAATTTTTGTTATTATCACAATTTATCCCTGGGACAAATTAGATCAAGTTGGTTCTCCATTCGTTGAGACTTTCTCACGTGTTGGTATTACAGCAGCTGCTGGGATTATTAATTTTGTGATGATGACAGCAGCAATGTCAGCTTTGAACTCTGGAATTTTTTCTTCTAGTCGCATGTTATACACTTTAGCGCTTGGCAAAGAATTATCACCAAGATTCTTAAAGCTATCTAAGCATCGTGTGCCTACATTACCGGTGTTAGCTATTTCAGGCGGAATTCTTTTAGGCATTATTTTAAACGCTGTACTGCCTTTGTTTTGGAATGGAAGTTCAAGTATTTTTGTGTTAGTTTATTCTGCCAGTACATTACCTGGAATGGTGCCTTGGTTTGTTATTTTGTGGAGTCAAATAAAATTCCGAAAAGAAAATGCTAGTCAGATGGTTAACCATCCTTTTAAAATGCCATTTGCACCTTATACAAATTACTTTGCAATTCTGATGTTGCTTGTGACACTTGTATTTATGGTATTCAATCCAGATACTCGTGTGCCACTTTTCATAGGACTCGGATTTTTAATTATTATGACAATTGTTTTTTTTGCAACGAGAAAACATCATCATTCGTTAGATAAAACAAATTAATCAAAAACGCCTAAGGCGTTTTTTTTTCACGCTTGACATTGATATTTTAGTAAACTAAAATTTATACTATGGTTTACTAAAAGGAGAGCGTTATGAAAACACGAGCTTTGGCAACATCAGCTATTATGTTAGCTGTGATTATTGTTATGGGTGCTATTCCTAGCATTCCGTTAGGATTTATTCCCGTTCCAATTGTTTTGCAAAATATGGGTATTATGTTAGCCGGTGTGATTCTTGGTAAAAAATATGGATTCATTACCGTAGTTGGTTTTTTATGTTTAGCTGCATTAGGATTACCAATCCTAAGTGGTGGACATGGCGGTTTTGTTGTTTTCATCGGTCCAACTGCTGGATATTTGTATGCATATCCAGTAGCAGCATTCTTAATTGGTTGGGCAACAGAATGGTTGCGTAAAAATAAAAAGTTTAATTTTGTAACTTTATGGATTGCATTACTGGTATTAGGTGTATTACTTATTGATACGTTGGGTGCTGTGGGACTCAATATTGCCGCGCAGATGCCATTGGATAAGGCATTAATTTATCAAATAGCCTTTTTACCAGGAGATATTATCAAGTCTATTTTTGCAGTGGCAATTGCTGTTGTATTGAACAAAAGAAAGCTTTTACTGTGATTAAAGGAATAAATATTGATCCACAAGGCCGCTGTAAACATTGGCACAGTGAAGTTGACATTGTGGCAAATCGTTGCGCTAAATGCCGAGATTTTTATTCATGCTATCTTTGTCATGATGAATTGACTACTCATGAATTTATGCCAATGCTAATAGACAGCGAAGAAATAGCCGTTATTTGTGGCGTGTGTGAGTATAAAATGACCGCTTCTGTGTATTTGAATTCAGCCTACAAACGTCCAAATTGCCAGCATTTATTTAATCCTGGCTGTGCATTGCATAAAAATACGTATTTCTGTTAAACTGAAATTATGAATACAGCTGAACGACTTTTAGGATACTTTGTTAAACATGAAAGTGAATATTTGAGTGGAGAAACACTGGCTAATCATCTAGGAGTAAGTCGAGCGGCTATTTGGAAAGCTGTTCAAAAACTAAATGAAAATGGACATCAAATAGAAAGTCAACATCGAAAAGGGTATTTATATAAAGAAACAGGTGTGTTAAGTGTTCCGGTTATTAAAACATTAGCTTTCTCTGACTGGGATGTAAAAGTATTTGAACAGTTGAATTCTTCGAATTCATACGCTAAAACGGCATTGGCAGCTGGAGAAATTACCAAGCCTACAGTTATTATTGCTGATCATCAAAAAGCGGCTTACGGACGTTTTAGACGCTCTTTTGTAGCTCAGAGTCAAACAGGTATCTATTTATCTTTTGCTTTACCAGTGAAGGATAATACAAGATTAGATCCTGGCTTACTAACGACGGCAACGGCTGTTGTGGTGAGAAATGTAATAAAAGAGACATTAGGTTGCCAATTATCATTTAAATGGGTTAACGACTTGATTTTTAATAATAAAAAAGTTGGCGGTATTTTAACTGAAGGCGTACTTGACATTGAATCACAAAGTTTGTCGTCGTTAGTGGTTGGCATTGGGTTGAATATAATACAACCAACTCATCTCTCTAATGAATTACAGGAAAAAGTGGGTGGTATGGTGCCAGACCTATTCTTTTCAAGAAATATTATTATTGCAAAGCTAATTGATTCTTTTTCTGCGATGATAGAAAAGTACCATACGGGTATCTATTTGTCTGAATATAGAGCGCACAATATTGTTTTAGGGCATGAAGTAACCGTTCAATTTGGTACACAGCAAATGAACGGGAAAGCTATTGCAATTGGCGACAAAGGTGCATTAATTCTTGAAACCTCAGATGGTAAAACAGTTACAATTTCTTCAGGTGAAATAATTAAACTGAATATTTGTGGGCAAGCTTATTGATATAAGATTAAAGTTAAAAATAAATACAACATTCATTTGACAAATCCCCCCTAACTCTGTAGTATATATTAGGGCTCCCAATTAAAGGGACAGACGTTAAAAGCTCCCAAGTTGATCTTGGGGGCTTTTCTATTTTATTTAACCCCCCAGTTGTCGCAATAAAACGTGTTAAGCCAATGCGCGTTTGAATTATGAGGAGGCATTATGGCAGATAAACAAGTGAAGTATATTTTTGTTACCGGTGGTGTTGTTTCATCTCTTGGTAAAGGAATAGTTGCAGCATCATTAGGTCGATTGCTCAAAAACCGTGGATTGAAATTAGCTATTCAAAAATTAGATCCATACATTAATATTGATCCTGGTACAATGTCACCATATCAACATGGTGAAACATTTGTTACTGGTGATGGTTTAGAAACTGATTTGGATATGGGACACTATGAGCGTTTCATGGACATTAATACAAACATGTATTCTAACGTGACAACAGGGCGTATTTATTCTGAAGTTTTGGCAAAGGAACGTCGTGGTGATTATAACGGTGGTACTGTGCAAGTGATTCCTCATATCACAAATGCCATTAAAGAAAAAATGCAAAAAGCCGCTGAATCAACAGATGCTGATGTCGTAATTGTTGAAGTTGGTGGAACAGTTGGTGATATTGAAAGTTTGCCATTTGTGGAAGCACTGCGCCAAATGAAGTCAGATCTAGGTAGCGAGAATGTTTTCTATATTCATACTAGTTTGATTATTTACTTAGCTGCTGCTGGTGAAGCAAAAACAAAGCCAACGCAACATTCTGTAGCACAATTACGTTCGTTAGGTATTCAACCTGACATGATTGTCTTGCGTACACAACGTCCTCTAGAAGAGAGTTTGAAGCAAAAAATATCAACATTTACCGATGTGAACGAAAATGCAGTTATTGAATCTCGTGACGTAGAAACACTTTATGAAATTCCGTTGAACTTGCAAGCACAGGGTATGGATGATGTTGTATTAGAAAAACTAAAGCTTGATGCACCGAAAGCAGACATGTCTGATTGGTCAAAGATGGTTGAATCAATTAAGCATCCTAAGAAGTCGGTCAATGTAACCTTGGTTGGTAAGTATACTGATTTGCCTGATGCTTATATTTCCGTAAATGAGGCATTAAAGCATGCTGGTTATTCGCAAGATGCCGATGTAAACATTAATCATGTTAAATCAGAAAATGTTACACCAGAAAACGTTGCTGAATTATTAGCAGGTGCTGATGGTGTGATTGTACCTGGTGGATTTGGTGAACGCGGTACTGAAGGTAAGATTCAAGCCATTCGTTATGCGCGTGAAAACAATATTCCTTTCTTAGGTATTTGCTTAGGTATGCAACTTGCTTCAATTGAATTTGCTCGTCATGTTTTAGGTTATAAGGATGCGAATTCAACAGAATTAAATCCTAATACTTCAGCGCCAATTATTGATTTGATGAAAGATCAAGCCAATGTCGAAAACCTAGGTGGTACGCTACGTCTGGGGTTATATCCAGCAATGCTGTTACCTGGCACATTGACAGCCAAGGCTTATGGGGATCAACCGGAAATCGAACAACGTCATCGTCATCGTTATGAATTCAATACACAATATCGTGAAGAATTTGAGAAGGCGGGTATGTTATTCTCAGCAACATCCCCTGATAACCGTTTGATGGAAGTTATTGAGTATCCTAAGAATGATTTCTTTATTGCAGCACAATATCATCCAGAATTTTTGTCAAGGCCAGATCGCCCCGAAGGCTTGTATCATGACTTCGTGGCTGCCGCAATTAAAAATAATTAATTCATAGCATTTTTTAGTTAGATAAAATATCCCTTTAACACTTTTCGTGTAATGGGATATTTTTTTAATTAAGATTTTGGGAGCTGACAAACTTGACAGACAAGGTATAATAAAAACATGTTAGCAAATACAACACAACATATCGAACAAAAATTAATTTTATTACCCAGTGAACCTGGTTCATATCAGATGAAAGACCAGAATGGCAAAATTATTTATGTTGGTAAGGCCAAAAACCTAAAAAATCGTGTTCGATCATACTTTAAGCAAGATCATGACGGAAAGACAGCTGAATTAGTATCCAAAATAGTTGATTTTGATTTCATCGTGACCAATTCTGATAAAGAAGCTTTTTTGTTAGAAAATGAATTGATCAAGAAGTATAAACCATACTACAATATTCGTTTGAAGTATGGTACAGGCTATCCCTATATCAAGATTACAAAAGAACGTAATCCAAAAATGGCTTTGGTTAATGAGGTAAAAAAAGATGGTGGTTTTTATTTTGGACCTTACCCAAACGTCTATGCTGCCCAAGAAACGCTAAGGTTTCTAGAGAAGAACTATCCATTGCGACGCTGTAACGGGCCACAGGGTAGACCGTGCTTGTACTATAATATGGGTCAATGTCTGGGCGCTTGTTTCCGTGATGTTCCTGTCCAAGAATATAATGATCAGATCAGCCGAATCAAAAAGTTTCTTGATGGTGATACAAAGATTGTCAAGAAACAAATAGCTGAAAAAATGCAAGTTGCAGCATCGTCATTGGAATTCGAACGGGCAGCGGATTTGCGTGATCAGTTAAAGTATATCGACGAAACTGTTGAGAGCCAACGTGTGCTATCAAAAGACACCACACCAAGAGATCTATTCAATTATTATATGGATAAGGGCTGGATGACTGTTGAGGTATTCTTTCTACGGCAAGCCCGTTTGATTCGTCAATTTAAGCGGACATTTTCCATTGTCGGTGATGCTGATGAAGAAGTTTCCAGTTTTATTCAGCAATTTTATTCGCAAAAAAATATTCAAAAACCACGCGAAGTTCTGGTACCAAAAGGTATTGATACAAAAGCACTTTCTGCTGTTCTAGAGGTCCCAGTTAGAATTCCTGTGCGTGGCGAAAAACGAGAGTTACTTGATTTAGCTGCTAAAAATGCTCGTATTGTGTTAGAGGAAAAATTCCGACTAATGCAATTGAATGAGCGAAAAACGACTGGGGCAATGAAGGAAATTACTGATGCACTTCAAATACCTATGGGTCATCGAATTGAAGCATTCGATCACTCTCATACACAGGGAGTTGAGATTGTCAGTGCCATGGTTGTTTTTGACGATGGGGTCCCTAATAAAACAGAGTACCGTAAATATAAAATTAAATCGACAGATCATGCAAATGAATGGGCAGAAACGCAAGAGGTTATTCGTCGCCGATATTCTCGTCTATTAAAGGAAGGTGGCGACTTTCCTGATTTAATTTTAATGGATGGCGGTGAAATTCAATTGCATGCGGCGCAAGAAGTGTTAGAGGATGAGCTTGGGTTAACAAATATACCAATTGCCGCGATGGTTAAAAATGATAAGCATAAGACGGCCGATCTAATCGATGGTGTGACTAATCAGATAGTTACTCTTGATAAACAATCAGAGGGTTTCTTTTTAATACAACGAGTACAAGAAGAGGTACACCGATTTGCTATTAGTTTTCATCGTCAGCTACGTTCAAAAAACTCACTTGCTTCGCGTTTAGACACGATACAAGGTGTTGGTCCTAAAACAAGACAAAAGCTTTTGCGAGAGTTTGGGTCGTTACCCAAAATTACCGCAGCAAGTGTTAGCGACTTAGTTGACATTGGTATTAATGAAAAATTAGCACGTGTGATTCATTTGTCGCTCTCGGCAGGTGATAATAGCTAAGATGGCTTATATATGTTAAACTAGAGTGTTAATTATTCGCAAGCTCTTCGTTGTAGAGCAGTAAAGGAGAAAAGGCGCTGCAGGATAGCCAGCTAAACGATTAAGTTAAATGTTAATTTTTTAATTTTTGAGTTTACAAGTAAAGGATATATCTGCTCGCGCTCTAATAGATATGGCATTCGTAGATCAAGCACAAATAGAAGTAAAGGCCGGAAAAGGCGGTGATGGTATTGTTTCATTCCGTCATGAAAAATTCGTAGCAATGGGTGGACCCTTTGGTGGTGATGGTGGTCATGGTGGCTCAATCATTTTTAAAGTAGATGAAGGTCTGCGCACATTGATGGATTTTCGTTATAATCGGCATTTTAAAGCGCAACCAGGTGGTAATGGTGGCACAAAAGGGATGACCGGTGCTTCAGCTGATAACCGTGTAGTTAAGGTACCACAAGGTACCACCGTTAGCGACGCTGATACCGGTGAAGTATTGGCTGACATGCTCGAAAACGGCCAAGAACTTGTGGTCGCTAAAGGCGGGCGTGGCGGACGTGGAAATATTCATTTTGCTACGCCAGCAAATCCAGCGCCAGAATTGTCAGAAAACGGTGAACCTGGCCAAATTAGGAATCTAAAGCTAGAGCTTAAGGTACTGGCCGATGTTGGTTTAGTTGGATTTCCTTCTGCCGGTAAATCAACGCTCCTGTCAGTTGTTTCAAATGCTAAACCAAAAGTAGCGGCTTATCATTTTACAACATTATCACCAAACATTGGTATGGTTCGTCTAGATGACGATCGTGATTTTGTCATGGCTGACTTGCCAGGATTGATTGAAGGTGCTTCTCAAGGTATCGGGCTGGGCTTCCAATTCTTACGTCATGTGGAACGAACAAAAGTTATTCTGCATCTAGTTGACATGTCAGGTATTGAGGGAACAGATCCCTACACACAATATCGTAAAATACTAGATGAGCTACAACAATATGATGAAACAATTTTAAACCGACCACAAATTGTTGTACCAACTAAGATGGACATGCCTGACTCTGAAGAAAATCTTGCCAAGTTTAGGAAAGAAATTGCTACCGATTCTGGGTTACCCATTCAACCAGAAATTGTACCGATATCATCAATTACACGCGATGGCGTCAAGGACTTAATGCGTTTAACAGCAGATATGCTAGCCACAGCACCTGCGCCTGAAAGTTATCGACCAGAGACCAAAAAAGATGCATCTGAAAAGAGCTACACGTTCAAACCGGAAACTCATGATTTCACAGTCGAGTGGATTGAGGATGAAGAGCGTTGGTTGCTTAGTGGTACTGAAATCGAGAAGTTATTCTTAATGACTAATATTCAGCGTGATGCAACAATTATGCGATTTGCTCGTCAACTACGTCATATGGGCGTTGATGATAAACTTCGTGAAGCTGGAGCTAAAGATGGTGATGATGTTCGCATCAATAATTCTGACTTTGTATTTGAATTTAGTGAATAAAATATTCTCAAAAAGGGTTTGTCAATAAGACAGCCCTTTTTTTTTACAATTTTAAAAGATCTATATCTATTCTTGTGAAAATAGTACCTTGTTGTATGAGCGATCTTCACAATTTTAAGACTACTCAAATTTAATCAAGAGTGCTATGATGAAAATATTAAGATAAGGTGAGGCAAATGAATCATGGTAAATAAAAAGTATGGTGCAGATATTGTTACTGAGAGTTTAGTCAATCATGGTGTTGATTTGGTTTTTGGAATTCCAGGTGCCAAAATTGATCGCTTATTTGAAACATTAGAACATCCAGCCGAAGGTCAAAGAGTACCTAAATTAGTTGTTGCACGTCACGAACAAAACGCAGCTTTTATGGCACAGGCATTTGCTCGTATAACAGGGAAAACAGGTGTTGTGATTGCCACCTCTGGCCCAGGCGTCGGCAACTTAGCTACTGGATTAATGACAGCAACTGCTGAAAGCGATCCTATTGTAGCCATTGGTGGTCAAGTACCGAGAAATGATTTATATCGTTTGACTCATCAATCAACAAATTCAGTGGCATTGTTTAGTCCGATTACAAACCTCGCTTCAGAAATTCAAGATCCAAATAATATTTCAGAAATTATTGCTAACGCTTTTGCAGCCGCTAATGGTGCCAAAAAAGGTGCGACTTTTGTTTCATTGCCACAAGATGTAGACGATGCACAAGTAACTATTGACGCACTTCCTGAAACTACACCTGCACAGCAAGGCGCGGCCGCTATTAAGGATATTGATTGGCTAGCTGAACAAATTAAGGCTTCAAAATTACCGGTGTTGCTTGTGGGATCACGTGGATCTGATGATGCTACCGTTACTGCGCTACATCAATTGCTGAAACAAACGACTTTGCCAGTCGTTGAAACTTTCCAAGGCGCTGGTGTCATTTCACGTGAATTAGAACCGGAAACATTTTTCGGTCGTATTGGCTTATTCCGTAATCAAACTGGTGACAAACTGCTAAAGCAATCAGATTTAGTGGTTACATTGGGTTATGACGCGATTGAATATGAGCCACGTAACTGGAACAAAGAAAACAATCTGAACATTGTCGCTTTGGATACAACGCCAGTTCAAATTGATAATAATTTTGTACCGCAACGGCAGTTGGTCGGGGATTTAGCACAGAGCCTGCGTTTGTTGATGGAACGTCTTAACGGATATGAATTGCCAACCACTAGCAAAGAAGTATTAAAAAAATTGAAAGAAGATCTACGAGCATCTGACGAACCTTCTTATACACCAGCACAAGGGAATTTGAATCATCCGTTGGATATTATTAAGTCGATCCAAGCCCATGTGACAGATGATATGACAGTATCAACAGACATCGGTTCACACTATATTTGGATGGCACGTCACTTCAAGTCTTATGTTGCGCGTCATTACCTTATCTCTAATGGCATGCAAACGCTTGGGGTAGGGTTACCTTGGGCTTTAGCGGCGGCAATGGTTCGTCCTAATGCCAAATCGGTATCAGTATCTGGTGACGGGGGTTTCTTTTTCTCGGCGATGGAATTGGAAACGGCAGTACGTTTAGGATTAAATACAGTTCATATCGTTTGGAATGATAATGCATATTACGACATGGTTAAGTTCCAAGAAGAAATGAAGTACAACGGCCAGTCAGCAGGAGTTAAGTTTGGTAATATTGATTTGGTTAAGTACGCTGAAAGCTTTGGGGCCAAAGGCTTACGTGTTGAAACACCAGATGAGCTTGATACTGTGTTAGACGAGGCATTTGCAACACAAGGACCTGTTGTTGTAGATATTCCGGTAGATTATTCACATAACTATGAGCTTGGTTCACAATTGATTGGTTCTGAAGGATAATATTATTACTAAGTTTTATAATTAAAAAGGAACAGGCGTAACATTAGCCTGTTCCTTTTCTATATGTTAAACTGGTTTTTCTATAGTTCGTGTTAATAGGATGCTTTCAAAGACCACAAATACAATTAACTGAGGCCAAAAGGTAAGGCCTAAAATGTTACTTGTAAGAGTAGTAGTGAGCATGAAAGTACAGACGATATAACCAAAGTAGTAAAGTGACAATAATTTATAGGGGACGCTAGAATTATTTGTTAAACGAGGCAACTGAAGTAAGTAAATTAATGCAATTAGGGTTGTAATGATTATTATAAAGCGGAATCTTATACTACTTTGAGGATGAAAATACCAAAAATCAATATGACCTATAATTGCGATAAAAATAATGAAAAATAGATCATAGAGTCTTTTGGACCTTGGTCGGCCACCATCCCAATTATCTAATAGATTATTAAACATACGTAAACCTCTAGCCTAGTGTATCACTTATTCAAAGTTTAGGTAGTATGCAGAAATTTATGCCCAATCACCTGAACGGAATACTGGTACAACTTCACCATCTTGAGTGACACCATCAATGTCCATGTCATTTGACCCAATCATAAAGTCAACATGTTCATCTGAAATATTCCATCCGCGCTTCGCTAAATTCTCCGGTTTTTCTGTTTTTCCACCTGAAATATTAGAAGCATAAGCAGCACCTATGGCCAAATGATCGGAAGCATTTTCATCAAAGAGGGTATTGTAGAATAAAATACCACTTTGCGCAATTGGTGATGGGTCAGGTACTAGGGAAACTTCACCTAGTGATTTAGATCCTTCGTCAGTATTGATGATTTTTTCTAATACATCTAATCCGGAAGTAGCTTGTGCTTTGACGATGCGACCATCTTCAAAATCTAGTTCAATATTTTCAATGACATTACCTTGATAAGACAGTGGAAGCGTTGCGGCCACATGACCATGGATATTACGGTTATCTGGTGCTGTAAAGACTTCCTCAGTCGGCATGTTTGGAATGAAGATGTTGCCGGCTTTATCTTGCGAGTAAGCAGCCTCCCAGACATGTCCTTCAGCTAATCCAATTGTGAAAGCCGACTTTTCATTTTTGTAATGTAGTTCTTTGAAATTTTGTTTGTTCAACCAATCTGCTTTGCTTTTGAGTTTGTTGATGTGTGAATCCCAGTTGTCAACTGCATCACTATCATCATCAATACGCACATCTTTGAGAATTTCTTCCCACAAGCGGTTAACTGCATCTTGTCCTTTTAAATCTGGGAATACTTTTTCTGCCCATTCTTGACCAGCTGCTGCCACAACAAGCCATGAGATATCATCTTTCATTGTTGCTTCACGAACACGGAATAACGCTTTTTGATTGGCTTTTGTCAATGTAGCTAATCTTTCTGCATCAACGTCAGCCAAACCATCAGGATCCTGCGAAATTAATGAAATGCGGGAGGCGTATTTGTCCATTAATTCATTTGCTTTAGTTACCTGATAATTTGGTACTTCCTTCAAACGGTCTAGCGACGTATGATTTAGAAATGCTTTGGCGATCGTTTGATCTGACCATTCCATAACTACCTCGTGAGCACCTGCTTTATAAGCTTCGGCAACAATTTTACGAGCAAAATAAGCTTCGTCTACTGCCGCGTAAAGGATTATTGTTTGTCCTAGTTGGACGTTAACCCCTTTTTTTACGATGAGTTCAGCGTACTTGTTGAGTTTTGTTTCTAAAGACATGTTTTCTCTCCGTGTGAGTAAATTTAGTTTGTCTGTCAATTTTCCCATTAATGCACCATGTTGGCAAGTTTTTTGTTATTAATTTATCATTTTCGTAAGGCATGTTAATAGGCGTAAGTATCTATTTTCTTGTATAATAATAGTATGGAAAATGTATTTGCAAGTGCCTCACAATATAAAACTAAAAAATTACTAACATTTACTTCTTGGCTATTGATTCTGTCTGGTATTGTTTGTTCATTTACTGTCTGGGTTTTTGCGAAACCAGTGGTGACACAAACAAATACAATTCCTAGCGGGTTTTCAGTGCAGGGTGTGTCAATTAACCAAACATCTAACTATGTTGATTTCAATAATCTAGTAAGTAATGGTGTAAGCTTTGTTTATATGCGCACGACATCTGGTAGTTCGGTCATGGATAGTGGGTATAAATCGAGCTTTTCCCGCGCTAAATCAGCCCATTTAAAAGTTGGGACCATTCATGTGTATGATGCGAGTGTCACAGCAGCGACACAAGCACAATACTATATCGACAATGTGGGAAACAATATTGGTGAGCTGCCAATTGCAATTTCAGTGACCGCTGATCAGATTAGTACGGCAACATCCAAGCAACGTTTAGCATCGCTAGTCCAAATACTAGCTTCACACTATAATCATGACATGATTATTTATACAACACCAAATGTTCAAAAGATGTTGTCGTCCACAATTTCCAAAACAAAATATTGGTTGATTGAAGACAATACAAAAAATACTGACAGCAAAAACTTATTTATTCAATATGATGAAGATCAAACAATTGGATCAGGGTTGAAGGCAATTAAAATGCCAACGACAGTGTTTAATGGCACGCAAAAACAATTTGAGGTGTACAAATGATTAGATTGGGTATTATTGGTACAAGCTGGATCACGGCAATGTTCATTGATGCAGCAATGAAAACAAACGCGTATGATTTAACAACAGTTTATTCACGTTCACAAGCTAGTGGTGAAAAATTTTTAGCATCATTAGACATTGATACAGATAATGTTGATGTAGTTACTACTTTAAGTGATTTATATCAAAGTATCGATGTGGTTTATATAGCATCACCGAACGCTTTGCATTTTGAACAGGCTAAGGTAGCCATTCAATCCGGCGTTCACGTGATTGTTGAAAAACCTTCGTTTAGTAACCCAACAGAGTTTGAAAAAATAGAATCTCTATTAGCAAAACATCCAGATGTGCGTTTATTTGAGGCTGCTCGCCATGTTCATCAACCAAATTTCAAGGCCATTCAGGAAACAGTCGCAAAGATGGCTCAGTTACAAGGGGCAACGCTAGTTTACCAAAAGTACTCATCCCGTTACGATGCTTACTTAGCTGGTCAGGAACCAAATGTTTTGACAAGAGAGTTCAGTGCTGGTGCGTTATATGATTTGGGCGTCTATCCAATTTACGCAGCCTTGGCTGTTTATGGCACACCTAATGCCGTACAGTATTTACCTAGACTATTACGCAACGGGGCTGATGGTAGTGGTGTAGCCAACCTATTTTACGACAATTTTAATGTAACTGTTATCTTCGGTAAAACTTCAAATTCCTATTTACCAAGCGAGTTTTATGGATTAAAGGATACAATTAGTGTCAGCAACATTGCAGAACTTGAAAAGGTTACTTATTATGATGGTGAAGGAAATAGTAATCATTTAGGAGATGTACCCGAAGAAAATCCTATGATTCGAGAGAGTCAGGATTTTGCAAATATTATTAACGACCCAACTACAAATCACGCTGAATATAGTCAGTGGTTTCAGTTGGCGAAGCAAGTGAACCAGACATTGTTTGACTTGCGTCAGTCTGCAGGCATTGAGTTTCCTGCAGATATAAAGGAATAAAATGAAACCTGAACTTTTAGAAAAATTTAACGCCTCCTTTGATACACCAACGCCTATACAAAGTGCTGTTTGGCAACGTTTGACGGATGGCGATTCAATATTTGGTTTAGCACCAACTGGAACTGGTAAGACATTAGCTTTTGTATTACCAGTTTTATCTCGTATTGACACGAACTTGAAACGTACACAAGTATTGATTCTAGCGCCCAGTCAAGAATTGGCCATGCAAACAACACAGGTCGCTCGAGAATGGGGAAATGTTGTTGGTGCAAGTGTAGCTAGTTTAATTGGTGGTGCAAATGGCCGTCGACAAGCTGATAAAATTAAGAAAGACAAGCCGCACATTATTGTTGGCACTTTGGGCCGTGTGCTGACGATGGTAGAGGGTGGCGTACTAAAATTAGATCATATTGCGACCGTTATTTTTGATGAGGCTGATGCAATGTTAACTGAGGAACGTCATGACAGTTTACAGGAGCTAGCAGATAAGTTACCTTCACATATTCAATTAGGGTTGTTTTCAGCTACTTCTGGTGTGGATTTAAACTATGTCAGCGACACGTTTGAACAAAAAGTGCATCCGATTTCTGTAGGAACAGATGCGCCGATATCTATTAAGCATGAATTCCAGTATGTGGATCAACGTGCAAAAGAAAAAGTCTTAATACAATTAGCTCGAAATAATCAACAGGCTCTGGTATTCTTTAATACAATCAGTGCTTTAGTGAATATGCAGGCTACCTTGCGACACGCTCATGTGAGTGTTATGAGTATCGGTAGTAATGACAAGCGCCAAGTGCAACGTGCAGACGCTTTGCGTTTATTCAAAAAAGGTGAAGTAACTTTATTGTTAGTAACTGATGTTGCGGCGCGAGGATTAGATATTGAAGATCTGCCATTGGTAGTGAACGCACAGTTGCCACAACGTAAGAAAACCTACGTCCACAGGACAGGGCGAACAGGACGCATGGGAAAAACAGGTCGTGTATTGAATCTTGGTAACGATCATGACATTCGTGACCTGAAAAGAGAATTAGGAGATAGCTTTAATCTAGACAAAGCAGAAAACTTGTTTGAAAAAAGTATAAAATTCCAAGAAAAGGCTGTCACAAAAGATACAAATACAGATAATGTTTCATCTGCCTCTAAAGCCAAAAAGTTTTCAAGTGCCGCTCCTTTGATAACAAAAAAAGAAGTTATAGTTGAGCCTACTACAAAAGTTAAAAAGAAGAAACGTGCAAAAAGTTCCAAAGATAAGGGAAAACCAAAGTGGGCCAAGAACGGTAAAACGAAGTGATTGAGCTAGCTTGATACTTGGTTATTCACGTGACAATATGATATAAAGTTAAAAGCGCACACAATATTTGGTTGGGTGCGCTTTAGTGCTTGTGTGTTAAAATGATGTAATATAGAAATAGTGTAATGCAAATTTATAAAATTAAGTTATAAAACAATTAGTCTTGTTTTACAAGACAGCAGGAGGGAAGATGCCAGAACTACCAGAAGTTGAAACGGTCAGACGTGGGCTTGAAAAACTGATTATTGGCAGCAAAATTATTGATGTACAGTTACCTTATCCAAAAGTTATTACTGGTGATGGGCAGCAGTTCATCACTGGTGTCATGAATACAGAATTCAAACAGATTGATCGTCGTGGCAAGTATTTATTACTACGTTTAGCGAATAATCATACGATTGTATCGCACCTACGAATGGAAGGGCAATATTCAGTTGAGTCTCTCGAGACAGTCCCTTATAAACACACAGATATTGTCTTTGAATTATCTGATAAGCGAGCTTTGTTTTACAATGACACGAGACGTTTTGGGCGCATGGCGTTGACCACAACTGGTTTTGAAAACACAGAAGTACCTTCGTTATCCAAATTAGGACCAGAACCTACAGAGGAGCAGCTGACTTTATCATATATGAAGGTCATTTTTTCAAAGTCTAGGAGACCTGTTAAAACATTTTTATTGGATCAAACACAAATAGCTGGTATTGGCAATATTTATGCTGATGAGGTTCTGTGGCAAAGCAAAATTCATCCCAAAACGCCGGCCAATGCACTAGATGAAGTTCAACTGGGTGTTCTTAGAGCAAACATCATTTCAGAAATTAAACGAGCAATTAAGCATCACGGTACAACAGTACATAGTTTTAGTAATGTTTTTGGTGAGGTGGGCAAGTTTCAAAATGAATTACAGGCTTATGGGCATGCTGGCGAACCATGTTTACGTTGTAATACACCAATGGTTAAAATAAAAGTTGGTCAACGTGGCACGACTTTTTGCCCATTTTGTCAAGTGGAGAAGAATTAATATGAATCAGGAACCAATAAGTATTATTGACGTCAAACGTGATGCCAAAAAATTGATAAAGGGCCGACTAGGAACAGCTATCAAAATTAATATTATCGCGATTATTGTGACAGTGGTGACCTTATCAATGATGACTTTCACAGTGTATGCGATGATCAAAGACACTAGTCTAATGTCTAACACTGATGTTTCTTCAACAACAACATCTCTGGATCTGAATCCAAGCGAAGTGATTGTTTCAGTATTGCAAGATGCGGCTGGGCTAACATTTATGTGGTCTGTTTCTTGGACAATTATTGATTGGTTTAATAAGCCTGAAAAGAATCCAAGATTCATTCAGACTTTTCAAATATTTAATAATGGTAAATTTCCGCAAAGTTTGTTATTAGCCGTCGTGCAGTCCATGCTGACTTTCCTTTGGACGATGCTGTTTACAATTCCTGGATTGATTAAGCATTATTCCTATGCTCAAACGTATTTTAGTTATAAACTAGATTTGGATGCTGGAAAACAAGCCAATGCATTGACAGATTATATTACACGTAGTCGAAAAATAATGAATGGTCGTAAGTGGGAATTATTTTTATTAGACTTGAGTTTTATTGGTTGGCATTTATTAGGAATATTGACAGCTGGTTTGGCTTACATTTATGTTATTCCTTATCTGAATGCCACTAAGGTCGCTTATTCACGTCGTTTATTTAAGCTAAATAATGAAGCAAACGAGGAACAGTAAATGTTGACAATTGGTTTAACAGGTGGAATTGCTACAGGAAAATCAACAGTTAGCGCTTTGTTGCGTCAAGCAGGTTTTCCAATTGTTGATGCAGATATAGTGGCTCGTGAAGTTGTTGAGCCAGGAACACCAACGCTTGAAAAAATTAAATTAGCGTTTGGTCCGGGGATAATTGACAATGGTGTATTGAATCGGCGTAAGCTTGGTCAAATTGTCTTTGAAGATGGTGCCCAATTAAAAAAATTAAATGATATTATGCAACCAGCCATTAGCAGTGCTATGGCAGATAAAATTAATTTTTGGCGTTTACAAAATGTGCCAATATTAGTCCTGGATGTGCCATTGTTATTTGAACGAGATTATGATAAAAATAAGTCAGTAGATAAAATAATTGTTGTTGCTGCTAGTGAAGAAATGCAATTGTCTCGTTTGGAAAATCGTGATCAACTCAGTAATATGGAGGCACGTAATCGTGTAAAGGCACAGCTACCAATGTCGCAAAAGATTGCGAGAGCTGATTACGTTATAGACAATAATGGTCGTATTGAAGAGCTGCAGGAGCAAGTTGCGGTTTTAATCAAAAAAATAAAGGAGATCGCGTCAACGCATGATGCAAAATGATGGCACAATTGAGTTTCACGCTAAGGCTGGTGTTTTTGTGCAATCAAATACACCAATCACATTGACTGATTTAGATCGTGCCTTTGATTTATACACGCCGTTTATCGGTGCAACGGGATATGCATTGTACCATATGTTGGTGAGGGAATTACCCTACAATACACGACTAGATGCACGTGAAGACCATAATTTTATTTTAGATAGTCTGAATGTCAGTTTACCCGATTTTGTTAAGGTTCGTCGCCGTTTAGAAGCAGTTGGTCTATTGACGACACTCTATACGGAAGATGCTTTGGGAGAAATTTATACATATCAATTATTTGCTCCGCTTGACGTTGACAGTTTTTTCAAAGAAAAATTATTGGCCGGATTATTGTTTAAATATGTTGGGGAGGAGCGTTATTTAACACTCCAGAAACGATATGCTACACAAGGTCAACCAAATGTAAAGGGTGATAATATATCTGCAAAGTTTTTACAGGTTTTCAAGCACGATACAGGTACCTCATTACCAACATTTGAAGCAAAAGCAAGTCATGGCAAAATTGAAATAGAAGATAACTTTAATTTTGAAAACTTTTCCGGCTTAGTGAGAGGCACAACAATAGAAAAGTTGGCGCAACATCGTGATTTCTTAGTATCGATGCACGTGATTTACGGTGTTGATGAGGTGACGCTGGCTGGTTATACCTCCCAGGCAATCTCATTAGATACTCATGATGTTGACGAAAAGATTTTGCAGCAAGTTATGCGTCAGAATCGTACAACTGTCGTTGCAGAGCCGGAGGTCTCACAGCCAGTACAACAAAACCGCTCCAGAGAAATGTTACAATTAGTTCAAGATGCAAAAACATTAGCACCTAATGCCTTTATTGAAGATGTTAAGTTTAAAAAAGGTGGCGGATTTGTGACACGAAATGAATATTATTTCATCAGTAAAATGATCAAAGATGTGCGCCTCAAAGCAGAGGTTGTCAATATGTTGGTTTGGTACGAGTTGGGTAAACGAAATCGTGATACCGTCAATGTTGATACAGCGGAAACAATTGCTAATTCATGGTTAAAAATGCATGTGAATTCGGCTGAAGCAGCACTAGATGCAATTGAAAAATATCAGCCTAGTCGTCCTACAAAGCGAAACTATACCAAAAAAGTGACGCGTGTTGAACCCCAAATGCCTTCTGATACTCCCAAAAGTAAGCCAGCAACTTCTGTGGATGAAGTAGCGGAAGCCTTAGCTGAACTTAAAAAGTTGAATATTAAGACTAAGAATTGAGATTAATATGCAGAATTTATCTGAAGTACTCAAGCAATTTCAGCAACAATATGCTAATAAAGCTAATTTATCGGATATTATTGAATCCATTGGAAAGGATCAAGATATACGTACTTTTTGGAATGAGCATCAAGATGAATTAAACTCAGATGCTTTTCAACTTAAAATGGGTGATCTGTATGAGTACATTCAACAAAAGAGAAAAATTGAAACTGGGGAAAAAGTGCTCTATCCAGGATATTATCCACAGTTAACGATTGAAAAAGGTTATCCATTAGTTCATTATGTTGCTGATGAGAAGACACGCAAACAATTAATGCAACGCGAAAAGCTGACTTTGTACAAGATGCCAAAATCTGTTCGTTCAGCAGATTGGAGTACTATCGGCGAGGAGATCGTTGATCATGCTCAAGAGGAGCAGGGTAAAACGGAAGCATTTGTTTCGCTTAATAAAATTCTAAAAAGCTTAACTAGTACGGTCCAAAACAACTTTATTCAAGGTATTTATTTATACGGTGATTTCGGCGTAGGTAAAACATATATGATGGGGGCCCTTGCTAACGCATTGGCCGCTAATAATATAGGTGTTATGTTGTTACATTTTCCTTCATTTATTAGTGATTTGAAAGCAACATTTGATCATAAAAATGAATCTTTGGATGAATTATTAAGTAAGGCAAAAAGCGTTTCTGTGTTAATTCTTGACGATGTTGGCGCAGATACGTTGACAGCGTGGAGCCGAGATTCGATTCTTGGTATCATTTTGGAATACCGTATGCAAAATGAGTTAACAACATTTTTTACCTCTAATTTTGATGCGAATGGGTTTGAACAATATCTGTCGCAAACTAGGGAAGGTAATGAACCTATTAAAGCTGCTAGACTCATGCAAAGAGTGAAGTTCTTAGCTAAGCCGGTCCAAATGACAGGAAAAAATAAACGGTTAGAAAATTGATATTCCTAAAAAAGACAAAAAATTATTGGTTTGTGGCCATTGCCGTAGTTGCTACTTGGTTTCTATTGAGATCTGATTCATTTTTGTATCAAGAACCAGTAGGACAGGTTACACATGTTAAAATTCAGTCCAAACAAAAGACGACAGATGAGCATAATAATACAGATAATATTTATCATCAACAATTAACGGTTAAACTGTTAAACAGAAACAAAATCATTAAGTTGACCAATCAATACACCGATTCACAAACTGTGACACATAAGTACAAAGTTGGAGACCAACTATTATTAACAGGGCATACGGGATATTTTCGCATTATATCTCTTAAACGTGATGCAGTCATCGGATCTTTAGTTGTTTTACTATTAGGGCTGTTATTGATTTATGGGAAATGGCGTGCGACGTCATGGCTAACCCTCAGTCTTGTCGCCAATGTGATCCTTTTTGCGATTGCATTATATATAAATGTTCATCTTAAAAATCCGAATGTCATTTTGATATTTAGCATTTTAGCTATTGTTGTAGCCGCAATGAGTTTGGTACTGGTATTGGGCAGAACCCTCCAAATGGTGGTTACACTTTTGGCAACTCTTTTATCAACGGTCCTTACAATGTTCATTATGTTTGTTGCTCTTAAAGTTACTGGTAATGAAGGTGTTCATTTCGAAACGATGTCGTACGTAACGCAAGTGCCAGTGACTTTGTTTATCGCCCAAACAATTATTGGTGTTCTAGGAGCGGTTATGGATGAAGCTGCAGATATTGTTGCTGCGTTATTTGGTCTGCGTCGTGAAAAAATTGATCGTCACTTCAAGGACTATTGGCACGCGGGAATGAATGTTGGGCGCGATATTATGGGCACACTAATTAATGTACTATTCATGATTTTCATTGCGGAAACAATGCCGATGGTTTTTTTGATGCTACGAAATGGCAATAATTGGCCCTATATACTTGACCAAATTATGAACCTGGGTATTTTACGGACAGTTATTTCTGGAATCGGCATTGTATTGGCTGTGCCTGTCACTAGTGCTTTGGTTGGGTGGATTGCTGAACGATACAAGGTGGTGGACTAATGAATGCGATTGGATTATTAATAATCATTTTATTTATTTTAATGGTGTTTGTTGGCGGTGTCCAAGGATTAAAAGCGTTTGTAGGCTTGGTGTTGAACTTTATCGTTATTTTCATTTTGATGATTTTAGTTAATTGGCAATTTAATGCATACATTGTTACGGCTTTAATGAGTGTCATTATTCTGGCTCTTGCAATTTATTTAGGTGCAGAAAATCAATTTGTGACTAACACAGCTTTTAAGACAAGCTTGATAGTTGTGTCAATTTTGATGGTAGTTGCGATTTTGGTTCAGTATTTAGGTCAATTTCAAGGATTTGCAACCGAAAATTCAGAAGAACTGGAAGGCTTATCGTTGAATGTAGGTCTGCCTTTTGCAAAAATCGCTGTAATTGTAATGGTTATATCCATTTTAGGGGCTGTTGCTGAAGCTGCAATGGCTATTGTAGCTGATTTGAATGAGGTCATAGAGCGTACACCAAATTTGAGCAAAAAAAGTCTATATGCGCATGCACATATTATTGGTGGGCAAATACTAGGTACAGCTATTAATACACTTTTCTTTGGGGTTTTAGGTGCCAATCTACCGCTTTTAATCTGGTTCATTCGCTTACGGTATTCAATCGCGATGTTTTTTAATGCAAAGTTATTAATGATGGAAGTTGTTACAATGTTGCTAGGCATGCTAGGAATTTTGATGAGTATCTGGGTAGCTAGTCGATTAGTGGTATATGAATATAAAAAAACACAAAGCAAAAATACGAGAAAAGGAGCATGAAGCCTACTTCTAAGACTTCATTATTAAAAATTAATTCACTATGAAAGAAACTTTTGATTTAATTGAACGAATCACACGTAATGACGGTAGTTCTTATTTTGAACTAGGGAACATCCCTCATAATGGTCGTGCTGAATATGCTGCTGAACACGGGTTTATTCAAAGTGTTCAGATTTTGAAAGTGAACATACCACGCTCAACTCACGTAGAAAAAGTGGAAGAGTATATTAATTCACACTATAAACTACTTCCTTTAGAATATGATGGTTGGGAAGAATGGGTTAAGACACCTGAAATTGAAGAGGAGTTACAAAGAATACTTTTGGATAATCGTTTGGGCTAATTAAAAAATGTGTTTAAAGATTGATTAGTGACAATGTACATGAAAAGTAACCAAAATGTTGTAATTTTGATCAATTTTATATATAATTAAAAGCGTTGCTATTTGATGTGACAACGCAAATAAGTTTGGTAGTGTAGCCAAGTGGTAAGGCAACGGTCTGCAAAACCGTGATCGCCGGTTCGACTCCGGTTACTACCTTCTAAATATGATAAACGCTGTAAAATTTTATGGATGCTGGTTTAATTGAACAAGCTGACAATATAAATTTAGCAGTGTTTTTTATATAAAATATTTATGATTTAAGAATTCGCTTGCAAGCGAATAAAAGGCTATTTGTTGAAAAAATAGATAGCATGAAAACTTTTGCTGATGTCTTTCAACAATTGAATTGATGTTAGCGTTTGACAAGCAAAGACTGGCAGACACTGCTAACTATTTTTTTTTAATGGCGTCGGAAAATGATGTAGATGACCTTGCTCTTCTGTTGATGTTGCAACGTTATCGGTACTTTTTTATATGTTATAATATTCAAGATGATAACCCTAAATGACAATGTGAATATTTTGCCAGGTGTAGGTCCTAAGCGCCTAGATGCGTTACATGAAATTGGTATTTTTACCATTGAGGATTTAATTAATTATTTTCCATTTCGTTATGAAGACTTAGGAGAACGGCTACCCTCTGAAACAATGGATGGCGAAAAGGCTACTTTTAAGGGAATTGTGAGTACACCGGCTGTTGTGACTCGTTTTGGCAAACGATCTCAAACACGTTTTGGACTAATGATAGAGCATGAAAATGTACGTGTATCATTCTTTAATCAGCCATGGATTGCTCAAAATGTCGAGGTCGGTCAAGAGGTTGCTGTTTATGGTACCTATGATGCTGCTAAAGCGTCTTTGACAGGAATGAAAGTGATTTACAAGGTTTCCAATGAACTAGATCCAATTTATCCTTCGTCAAAACAAATAAGCGCTAAAACAATACGTCATTTGATAGAAATTGCCTGGGCTGATGTACGTGGTACAGTTGGTTCGTTAGTTCCAGAAAAAATTCGGCAAAAATACCGTTTACTGGACAGGAATACGCAAATTGAAGATATGCATTTTCCAGCTGACATGGAGCACGCCAAATTAGCACGCCGAAGTATAGCTTTTGAAGAATTTTTTATATTTCAAATGAGATTGCAGTTGCTCAAATTAGCTGATAAGAACTTTTCCGGTGAAGGTATTAATTATGATAGTAAAGCATTAAACAAATTTGAAGCTGGTTTACCTTTCACATTGACGGAAGCACAACAAAAAGTTGTCTCTGAAATTTTGCAAGATCAAAAACGTCCAGTTCACATGAATCGCTTACTACAAGGTGATGTAGGTTCTGGTAAAACAGTTGTTGCAGCAATTGCATTATATGCTGCCGTCACAGCAGGAATGCAAGCTGCATTGATGGCTCCGACTGAAATTTTGGCACAGCAACATGCCATTAATTTAGCTTCGATGTTTGAAAAAGCAGGCGTTGACATTCGTATTGAATTACTGACCAGTGGCATGAAAACTGCAGCTCGCCGTCAACTATTAGAAGATTTAGCTGACGGAACAATAGATATCTTGATTGGTACACATGCGTTGTTACAACCAGATGTAATGTTTCATCATCTAGGTTTAGCAGTAATTGACGAGCAACATCGATTTGGTGTCAATCAACGTGCAAAATTACGTGAAAATGGTGTGAATCCTGATATACTAGCAATGACGGCCACGCCGATTCCTCGTACCTTATCCATAACTGCTTATGGAGAAATGGATGTATCAATAATTGATCAACTACCTAATGGCCGTAAACAAATTCAGACACGAAAGATTAGTCATAATCAAATTGACTCGGCAATTAATTTTCTTAAACAGCAACTTTCAGAGGGCGCGCAAGCATATGTTGTGACGCCTTTGATTGAAGAGTCAGAAGCATTAGATGCGCAGAATGCGCAAGCAATGTATGAAGCATTACAACTTGAACTGCCAAATGACACAATTGGTTTACTTCATGGTCGGCTCTCGAACGACGAAAAAAAAGCTTTGATGGCTGACTTTAAAAGAAACAAAATCCAGGTTTTAGTTGCTACTACAGTCATTGAAGTGGGTGTTGATGTACCCAATGCTAGTATCATGTTAATTATGGATGCAGATCGATTTGGATTGGCACAATTACACCAATTGCGTGGTCGAGTTGGTCGTGGTACGAGACAATCGTACACGATTTTAGTCGCAGATCCAAAGACCGATTATGGTCGTGCTAGGCTTGATGCAATGGTCGAAACAACAGATGGTTTCATTCTAGCCCAAAAAGACTTGGAACTACGCGGTTCTGGCGATATATTAGGAACCAAACAGTCTGGTGTACCAGAATTTGCAGTTGGGGATCCGATTAAAGACTTGAAAATGATGGAAGTTGCTCAGCAAGAAGCAATTAGTCTGGTTAGTACTGATGGTTGGGATAAATCCTCTGAGAATCAGGTACTGGTGGATTACTTATCAAGAACAATGGCGCATTATCGGCATTTAGATTAGATTAAGCAGTTTTGGCGCAAGAATAGAGATAAAAATGGAAAGGAACGTGTTCAGTTAATATTAAGTTGAACACATTTAAAAAACATGAAAATCGCAATAGATGCAATGGGTGGCGATTACGCACCGATGGAAATAGTCAAGGGCGTAGAAATCGCTCGTGATCGTTATCAAGATATTGAATTTTTACTTTTTGGAACAAGTGAACAGGTTAAACCATTGGTAAAGGATTGGTCACATATTACCCTAATTCCCACAACTGAAGTTATTGAGATGGGCGATGAGCCGGTTAAAGCAATGCGACGTAAAAAAGACTCATCAATGGTTCGTGCCGCAAATGCTGTTAAAGCTGGCGAAGCTGATGCTTTATTTAGTGCTGGAAATACAGGGGCCCTATTATCAAGTGCTATTTTCTTAATTGGTCGTATCAAAGGCGTAGACCGTCCAGCTTTGGCCACCGCTTTACCAAGCTTTGCTGGTGAAAATGATCAATTTGTATTTATGGACTTAGGTGCAAATGCTGAAAGCAAAGCCTCACATTTATATCAATACGGAATATTAGGAAGCTTTTATGCTTCTCATGTTTTAGGAATTAATGATGCACGAGTGCGTTTATTGAACAATGGCGCAGAAGAGGATAAAGGGGATGAGGTTCATAAAATAGCGCATCAGCTGATGAAAAACTCACAATCTTTTAATTTTTTGGGTAATGTTGAAGCACGTGAATTATTAGAAGGGACTGCAGACGTAGTGGTAGCTGATGGCTTTTCGGGTAATGCAGCATTGAAAGCAACGGAAGGCACTGCATTGATGATGTTGAAGCAAATTAAGCAGGCTATTATGCAAACAGGGCTTCGTGGTAAGATGGGAGGTCTCTTGTTAAAGCCAGCTTTCAAAGATATTCAAAAGAAGTTGGACTATAATGAAGCTGGTGGTGCAGTAATCTTAGGTGTTAATGCGCCTGTCGTTAAAACGCATGGTTCTGCCAAAGCTAATGCAGTTGCTAATACAATGGGACAGATTAAAAAAATGATTGAAAAAAATCTAGTGCCAGATATTCGAACATACATTGCGGACCATAAGGATGAGTTGCAAGCTGCTAAGAATGAATTGCAATCACAAATTAGTGAATAAGTTATGGTATAATAGTTTTTTAGATTAAAGATTCTGGGAGTAATTACTGATGGCAATGGAAAAAGAAGCAATTTATAATATGATGGCGGATGAAATTGCAGAACGATTTAATGTGAAAAGAGACACCATTACGCCGGATTTGAATTTTTTGACAGATATCGATGCGGATTCTATCGACTTTGTTGAGCTAGTATTAGAAGTAGAAGATATGTTTAATGTTGAAATTTCTGATGATGATGCTGAAAACTTGGTTACGTTGCAACAGACAGTCGACTACATTGTTGAACACCAAAATTAAATGTTTAAATACTTTGTATCATTCATTGGACTGACAAACATTTACAATATAGATACGCTTTAATGATTACGGACATTGTTCTGAATCATTTATATATTTTTGTTAAAGAAGTCCTCACAAATTGTTATTTGTTTGGGGACTTTTTGTATGATTGGCCAAAATATTAATTGAAACGATGTGTTAAAATGACAGATAACGAATTACAAAATCTTGTTGAGAAAATATCACTTGATAATTTTGATCGACCATTTCAACACCATGCAACATTCAATTATCATCTACGAACAACAGGTGGCCGCTATCTTTTGAAAACACATGATTTAGAATTCAATCCTAAAATGGCTACATTAGAAGACTTTAACAAAATTATCAAGCATGAATTGGTACACTATCATCTACATTTAAGTCATCAAGGGTATCAACATAAGGATAGCGATTTCAAACAATTATTAGTACGTGTGGGCGGCATGCGATATGCACCTGATATTGGTGGCAGACAGTCATCTAATTATCAGTGGTTATATCGTTGTGAAAATGGGCATAATATTATTCGGAAACGCCGATTTCAAACTGAACGCTATCGATGTGGTCGATGTCAAGCACGGATAAAATTTATTGGTAAGTTATCTAATAAATAAACTGCTTTGTTATAATGAATGTACAAACATAATTGGAGATTATAATGATAAAATTGATTCTTTCAGATTTAGATGAAACATTACTCGATGATGACGGTACGATTAATTCTCAAAACATCACTGCTGTTCAAAAATTTGTGAAAAATGGCGGTTATTTTGTTCCTAATACTGGGCGTTCTTATAAGTCTGTTTTTGGTACATTAAAGGATCTAGGCTTAAACAAGCAAAGCAAACAGTACGTGGTTTCATACAACGGTGGTGCAATTGTGGAAATCCATGAAGATGGTGGCGAAAAAATTATTGTCCAACACGGCATGGATTTAGAATTAGCTAAGAAAATTTTCTCTCTTGGCCAGATTCAAGCGGACATTGATACACACATCTACACGATAGATACACTATTCATTTATAATATTTCGGAAAATGATGAACAATACATGAAAGAACGTAGTGTGCCATATCAAGAAATGGCCGACGATAATTTAGATTTTCTTTCGAATGAAAAAACGATAATGAAAGTTATTTTTGAACATCGTGATCCAAATGTATTGCAAAAAATTTCTGACACAGTTAATGCTCAACTTTCTGATAAGGTATTGACAACATTCAGCTCCAATCGCTATGTTGAGTTCAATCCTAAGGGGAGTGACAAAGGTTCGGCCGGATTAGAATTAGCTGACATGCTGGGAATACCACGAAACGAGGTTGCTGCGTTGGGTGATAATTTGAATGATGCAGCTCAAATCAAAGCGGCAGGCGTAGGTGTTGCCGTGGCAAATGCTAAACCAGAAATCAAAGAGATGGCTGACTTGGTATTGTCAAAAACAAATAATGAAGGTGCTGTTGCGGAATTCATTAATGAACATATAGGAAAATAAATTGGGTAACTTAATTGCAAGAGTAGTAATATCAATAATCAGTTTCGTACTTTTTTTCTGGATATTTATGTTAAGTAATCATCAGCATTGGCCTTTATGGATAACGATAGTACTCGTTGTTTTCTTATTCATTGCTTTTAATATGAGCTTTGTTTGGTTATATTGGCAGAAGAAAAAAGTAACATTAGATGATGAGGATGATGATGCTTGAAACAACAAATGAAGTGAGACCGAAATCTCTAATACTTAGAATAATTAATGTTGCTTTTGTTCTAGTTTTAGTAGTGGTTGCGCCGGTACCATTACTTTTTGCTACAAAAACAGATAGTATATTTTTACAAATATTATGTGCCGCAACAATGTTCCTTTTTTATATAGGCATCGGATTCTATGCCTATAGATTACTAAGAAAAAATGTATCAGGTCCAGTTTTTACCAAACCAAATATTCGAAACTGGCGAGGTCTCTGGTGGCTAGTAGGTATGTGGTTTGTTATGATAGCCATCGAGATGATACTAGCTCAATTACGGCTTCAACTAACAGGGGTTACCACAACCGAAAATCAAGAGGCTATTAATGAGCTAACTTCAAATCTCAATGTGACAATGGTTGCCATGGTAATCTATGGTACATTTTTGGCACCTGTAGTTGAAGAATTAGTTTTTCGTGGGCTTATTTTAAATTATTTTTTCCGCAAAAGTTGGTGGTGGGCAAATATTATTTTGTCTGGGGTAGTTTTTGCGTTGCCACACATGGATACGATTCCCACGAATCTCGCCGATACCTTAAGTTATGTGATATACGCTAGCATGGGGATGGTGCTCGCCTATATTTACAAGAAAACTGGTGATCTGAAAAATAGTATTGCCGTTCATATGTTGAATAATGGTATAACAATGATACCATTGCTAGTTGTAGCGATTATGAATGCTATACAATAAAAGACCAATGACTTGAGTCATTGGTCTTTTATTTATTTCAGAATTGTAGTAGTGCTTTGGATGTGTGAGTATAAGGAATGAAACCTTCTTTACTCATATAACCACTATCTTCAATACGGACACCGGCAACACCGGGAACGTAGATACCAGGTTCAATAGAAAATACCATGCCTTCTTTAAGAATCAAGTCATTTCCCGCCATGATTGAAGGAAACTCATGTACTGATGAGCCTAAGCCATGTCCGAGTCGATGATTAAAATATTGACCATAGCCAGCTTTTGTAATGATATTTCGTGCGATGGCATCCAGTTCGCTGGCTGTCATACCAATTTTAGCTTGCGATTGGGCCGTGAGTTGTGCTTCGAGTGTAATAGCATGTATCTTCTTGGCTTCGTCGCTCACGTTTCCAAAAGCTACTGTCCTTGTGGCATCTGAAGCATATCCTTCAGTCATCGTCCCTAAATCAAACAACGCCATTTCACCAGTATTGAGTGTATTTGTTGATGTTGAACCATGTGGATCAGCGGCGTGGGCCCCGAATTGAACTAGCGTTTCAAAACTCATACTAGATACGCCTGCTTTTTTAAGTTCATATTCTAATTCAGCGGCAACAGCTAACTCTGATATACCACTCTTTAGTGCGTTAAAGCCAATTTCAAAGGCGTGATCAGCATCACGACCAGCGGCCTTCATATGTGCTATTTCGTCTGGTGTTTTGATTAGGCGAAGTTGATTAATTTGATCTGTAATGTCAATTGAAAACTGTCCATCAGGAAAGGCAGTTTGCAGTAAGTTAAGACGTGCAACTGTTAGATCATCGGCCTCAATGGCAAATTTTTTACCGTTGGTTAATGTTCTAATATGGTCAGCCAATTTTAACCAAGGATTTTCATGGTCTTCGTAGCCAAAAGCAGCATAGCGCCAGCCACTTTCTTTCATACTGTTTACTTCCAGTGCTGGTCCAAACAAAAAAGGTTCACTATTTTCCAGTAGAACGAGCGCTAAAACACGTTCTATTGGATCAGATTCAAAACCACTTAAATAGGCAACACTGTGGAAATTTGTAATGATAGCGCCTGACAACTCTTGTTTGGTCAGCCAGCTAGTTAATGCGCTGATTTTTTCTGCATTCATGACACTAACTCCTGTGAAATTTTATATAAACACATTGTATCACTTTCATCATGATGAATCTTTTCTTGTAACAAAGTGAAACAATGGTGAAAACACTTATAATTAATGTTGTAAGCGTTTGCAATTTTATTCTGATTTGATATAATAGTGTAGATAACTTCTAAAAAAAATAATAATAAATGTATTAAAGAGGAATAAATTATGCAAAAAAAGCAAACGGCTACAATTTATGATGTTGCTAGTCGAGTTGGTGTATCACTAGCAACAGTATCGCGAGTTGTAAATGGCAACAGTAATGTTCGTGAATCTACGAAACGTAAGGTATTGGATGCGATTGAAGAATTAGGTTACCATCCAAATGCTGTAGCACGTGGGCTGGCTTCAAAAAAGACGACTACCATTGGTGTGGTGATGCCAGACGTAACAGACATGTACTATTCAGAGCTGGCACGAGGCATTGATGATGTTGCTAATATGTATCATTATGATGTTTTGCTAACAAATACAGATGAAGATCCTGTACGTGAAACAATGGCCATTAATAACCTTGCTAGCAAGCAAGTTGATGGCATTATTTTTATGGGTAATGAATTGGATCGTGAAGTTTTAAAGACAATCTCCTCTGTTGATGCACCAGTTGTTTTAGCTGGTTCTATTGATGCTGAAAAGGTTTTGCCAAGTGTTAATATTGACTATATTGCAGCTACTAAAGAAGCGGTCGAAATGGTAGTCAAAAATGGACATGAACGTGTGGCGTTAGTTACCGGACCAATGGAATATGCAATTAACAAGCAACATCGCTTAGTTGGCTACCAAGCAGGTCTGGAAGCTGCCGGACAAGAGTTTGACGAGGATTTGTTATTTGCTTCTCATCAGGACTATTCTGCTGGCTATCAAATTGCTGATAAAATTTTTGCCACTAATGCAACAGCAGCTATTGTTCATGATGATGAAGTTGCATTAGGAATCATGAATTTTATGCGCGATCAAGGGAAGTCAGTTCCTGAAGACTTTGAAATCATCACATCAAATGATACAAAATTTGCAATTGTGACACGCCCAGCGCTAACGTCAATCGGTCAGCCTAAGTACGATATTGGTGCAGTCGCAATGCGTATGTTAACTAAATTGATGAATAATGAAGTGGTTGATAACATGCAAGTTACGTTACCACATACATTTGAAAAACGAAGAACAACAATTAACTAAGACATAATATTGAAACATTTGACATGCTACGTTAATAAAAGTAAAATTAGAGAAATGATGTAGATTTCGTGTATTTGAGATTATTGAGGGAACATAGCGGTCAAAATTATGGAAAGTCCAAAAAGACGTTATATCAAGGGATTTGATGGCTTACGTGCTTTAGCTGTCATTGGTGTTATTTTATTTCACTTAATGCCCACAAAATTTGTCGGTGGCTGGTTTGGTGTGCCGCTTTTTTTTGTGATTTCAGGATATTTAATTACTGATCAATTGATACAAGAGTTTGATCGTAATTACAAGATTGCAATTTTTAAGTTTTATAAACGTAGATTAAAGCGTTTGTATCCGGCTTTAGTAGCCATGTTGTTGATAGTGACTGCGGTGATTTTGCTTTTTGATCGTCAGTTAATCTACAATTTACGTCCTACTGTTGAAACTAATTTATTGTATGTCTTTAACTTTTGGGCAATTGGCCATGGACCGTCCTATTTTCAACAATTTGGTGGTGCTTCGCCTTTCACACATTTATGGTCACTTTCGATAGAGGGACAATTTTATTTTATTTGGCCCTTAGTTGTTTGGGCTGTTTTACGATTGGGTTTGAAGCGAGTAAATATTGCTAGAGTACTAATTCTGCTTTCATTAATTAGCGCGATATTAATGGCTGTTTTGTATGATCCTGCTGCGATTAATCGAGTGTATTATGGAACGGATACGCGACTATTTGCTATTCTATTGGGCACAGCCCTAGCATTTGTTTGGCCCTCGATTAAGCTTTCTAATCATGTTAGTAGTAATTTGCAACACTATCTTAATATTGCGGGGCTCTGTTCCTTTTTACTTTGGGGATTGGGAACATTATGGTTGAATGGACAACATCCTGCAACTTATTATGGATTAATGTATTTGTTAACTATAGCAAGTACTGTTTTGGTTGCTGTAACAGCTCATCCGGCTTCCTGGCATGCTAAAATATTAGACAACAAACTTTTAAACTATTTAGGGGAACGCTCCTATAGTATCTACTTATATCAATTACCAGTTTTTGTGTTTTATGAAAAATTTGTCCCGCATTATCAACCAAATGTTTTGAACATATTGATTGAAATTGCGCTTGTTTTGCTGCTAAGTGAATTGAGCTACCGTTATGTTGAAAATTTGTTCCGTCATGGAGCAAAACTACGCCAATTTGGTCATTGGTTGGTGCAGTCACGTAATCGATTTTTCTTAATTTTAACGCCTGCACTGATTTTTTTGCTTTTCATCGGTCATGGATTAGCAAATCAAGATGCTGGGCATCCGCAACCACAGACTGAATTACAAAAGGAATTGTCCAAAAATAAATTGGCAGTGGAGAAGAGTAATCAAATCGCTAAAAAATCGGCTAAACACTCCTCTAAGCAATCAAGCAGTAAAAACATGTCGGAAGCTGATAAAAAAGTAATTACAACATATGATTTAAATGCGGCACAGTACATGAGCTTCAAGAATATGTCATTTACAGCTATTGGTGATTCGGTTATGTTAGATTCGGCACCATATCTCCAAGAAGTTAATCCCAAGATAGTGGTCGATGCAAAGGTGGGGCGCCAAGCCTACGAAGCGCCGGATTTAGTGAAAAAAATGGCTCGCAACGATGAATTGGCACCGAACATCTTGGTAGGTTTAGGAACAAATGGTGAGATTAGAAGACAAGATTTGGATCGCATGATGAAAACCTTTGGTACAAAGCGGCAGGTTTATTGGATTAATAATTTAGTACAGAGCAAACCTTGGCAGAAAGATAACAATGACATGTTGGCGGAAGCTAATAACGATTATAAAAATTTACATATCATTGACTGGTATGGTTTGGCAAAAAAACATTCGGATTGGTTCGCTGATGATGGTGTCCACCAAGGGCCTCTTGGCGCACGAAATTATGTCAGGTTGATTGTTGAAAAAACAGGTGATGTGAACAAAATCAAGTAAGAATTAACGCATGCAACGTTTTAACATAATATCATGATAAATTATTCGTCAAAAGTTGAATTTTATGCTTATTTATATTAGAATGAATATAAATAAGTGTTTGAGGGGGATTATGTTTAAAAATATCAGAAAACTAACACCATTTTCACTTGCGTTATTATCGATTGCATTTATCATGTCGATTAGTCAATCTACTATGACAACGGCTTATCCGATTTTGATGAAAAGTTTTAATGTTAATGCAAGCACGGTTCAGTGGTTAACAACAGGTTTTATGGTTGCAATGACATTAGTCATGCCGCTAAGTCCTTGGCTTTTGGATAATGTGTCCTTACGTAAATTGCTCAATGGTATTGTAGCCCTCTTTTTATTAGGAACTTTTTTGGCTATGGTTACATCTAATTTTACCGGTATTATTATTGGTCGGTTGCTAGAAGGTTTAGCAGTGGGTGCTTTATTTCCGACATTTCAAAGTGTAATCATGGAAAATACTGATAAAAATCAACGAGGTGTAGCTATGGGCGTAGTTGGTTTAGTTATGGGTTCAGCATTAGCTGTTGGTCCAATTATTTCCGGCTTGGTCCTGCAATGGATCTCTTGGCGTGCTTTATTTATGTTGTTTTTTGTCATATTGCTAATTTTGATTATTGTTTTGCAAAATAAAATAGAAAACACGCACACTATGAAACCATCTGAATTCGATTGGTTTTCGGCTATAACCTTGCTTGGATTTGGCGGTATTTTGTATGACATTTCAATCATTCCAACATCCGAAATTAACTTCTTGTGGTGGCTCATTTTAATAATTAGTGTTAGTTTATTAGTCATATTTATTGTTCGTCAAGTAAAGTTACCTCAACCGTTTTTAGATTTAGCGGTGCTCAAGTATAGAGGCTATGTTCCAGCTATGCTTTTAACGGGATTATCGTATTCAGGACTAATTATTGCAACGGTTCTGATGCCGTTGTTTTATCAAAAAGTTTTTCATTTTAGCCCATTGTGGTCAGGACTATTTATGGTACCGGCGGCAATCTTTCTAAGTCAATTGAATCCAAGATCAGGGGCGATGCTCAACAGAATTGGGTTAAAAAAATTAGTTTATATTGGTATGTCAATGATGCTTGTAGGGTATGCAATTTTGGGTACTTTAGGGTCAGCTTCATGGATAGCGTGTTTGATAGCAGCTATGTTACTTGAAGGTGGCAATGCTTTCATTATGATGCCCGCAATTACTGCAGCAAATAACGCACTACCCAAAAATTTAGTTAGTCATGGTACTGCGATTATTACTACGATGCGTCAAGTCATTGGAGCAGGTAGTGTTGTTGTTGCTTCTATTCTAATCACCGCAATTAATGTCAATTCATCATTTGTACATGCGTTGTTAATGACAAGTCGCTGGTTTATCTTTGTGCCACTCATTGGATTACTATTGACAATCAGAATCAAGTCAAATTGACCATTCGGTTGAGAAAGTGTGGTGTCGACTTGATTGCGTTCCACGGTAAAGCATGTTAGTATTGGATATAATAATTATTAACGGTTGGGCGAAAGCTTCAAGAAGTTAACTAGTCGGGGAGCTAGTTAATTTTTTGAAGCTTTTTTTGTTTAGGAGAAATAAACGATATGATGAATGTTTTATTATTAATCACAGTAACTCTATTTTTCGGGAAAGTGGCTGTGAAATTGGGTCTTTCAGAGGTCATAGGTCAGTTACTTGCTGGCATTGTCGTGGGCATGAGCTTTTTAAACATCGTTCATAGCACAAACTTAGTTCATGTGCTGTCTGAAATTGGTATTTTTATATTGATGCTAAGCTCTGGATTAGCATCAGATATGAAAACAATGAAAAAATATATCAAAGCATCATCATTGATAGCAATCATGGGTGTTGCTATTCCGGTGATTGCATTTCCAGCCGCGTTTATTTTAATGGGATATAGTGTATCAGTTTCTTTGTTTTCGGGTATCGTTTTTTCTGCCACATCAATATCAATTACATTAGCTGTTTTAGCTGAGCAAAAAAAATTAACATCAGTAGTTGGCGCAATAATATTGTCAGCTGCCATAATTGACGATGTCATTTCATTGCTAGCCGTTACTTTATTTTCCGTATTTATTGGTAATGGTGGTTTCAATATAAGTAGTCTGTTGCCATTAATTGCTTTTGTTATCGGCATTTTTCTTAGGAAAACAGCGATTGCGGATCAAATATTCGAAAATACAAATTGGGTTGGACAGTGGATTTTTTATCCTATTTTCTTTGGATCAATAGGCTTGAATGTTTCGATAGGACAATTGAACAATAAAATTTTAGCCATTGTTTTATTTATTTTGCTAGCGATTATCACAAAATTTGGTGGTTCATGGATTGGAGCTAAAATGTCTGGCTTGAACAATACAGCTTCAAAAGCTATTGGCGCGGGTATGGTATCGAGAGGGGAAATGGCGTTAGTCATTACACAGATAGGTTTATCATCCCAAGTAATTAGCGCTGCAGTTTCAGGGGAGCTTATCTTGGTGATCATTTTTTCTACGCTCATTGCGCCAATTTTAATGAAACCATTATTTGCTAACATATAAAAAGCTTATTTTATGTTAAAAAAAGAATATAATGACAAAATAGGTGTACGAATCTTATCGATTAGGTTATTCTAAATTATAACTAGTATTCGAAAGGGATCAATTGGGATGAAAAAGCAGGGCATAATTTGTGGGGTTTTAAGTGCGACTTTATTTGGAATTAGTGGCATATTGGCAAGTATTTTATTTCGTAATCAAAATATTAATCCGGAGTGGTTAGTTGGTGTCAGAATGACCTGGTCAGGAATAATTTTGTTAATTGTATTATTTTGTTTTTCAGGACGTCGGGTTTTTGAGATATGGTTTAAGAAAAAAGATGTTGTTCTAATTATTTTATACGGCATCGTTGGTGTTTTGTTAGCACAATCTAGTTTCTTTTTATCTGTATACTTTGGTGACGCAGCAACAGCGACCATTCTGCAATCACTTGGTCCAACTATCATTGTTATTTTATTGAGTTTAGCGACGAGGACGCTACCTTCTCGCTTAGATGTTTGGTCAATTCTGATTGCCCTAACTGGTGTATTTTTGTTAATCACTAATGGCAACATCAATCAGTTAGTAGTAAACTCTACAGCTTTATTTTGGGGTATACTGTCTGCATTTGGTTTAGCTGCGTATACACTTATTCCAAAACCTTTGCTTGAAAAACAGTCACCCTTGGTTGTAGTTGGCTGGGGATTATTGGTTGGTGGAACAGCTGAAAACTTTTTCCATCCTATTTGGTATATACCGTCTCAGGTGAGCACTAAAAGCTGGATTATTGTGGTGTTTATTATTATAGCCGGCACATTACTACCGTATGCTTTATATGTTATGAGCCTCAGCCAATTAAAATCTACTACAGCAAGTTTATTATCTACCATTGAGCCGATGGTGGCGACCCTTTTGTCGATTACACTTTTACACGTTCACTTAAAGGTGTTTCAAGTCGTAGGAATCGTGTTTATTATTTCAACAATATTTTTAATCAGTTTACCACTAGAACGTATCTTTAAAAAAAGGATTAGTGATCCTGAAACAAATTAAATATTTGCTCAATTTCTCTGGTTTATTTGCATTATTATACTGATAAACTTAAAATAATAGGTAAGAAGTGAGGCAAAACATGACAACAATATATCAACATGGTACATTAGCACAATTAGTAGCGCGCCAAATGTCAGGGACAATAACAGTCGCTGAAATGTTGGAACATGGGGACACTGGTATTGGTACTTTTGAGGGTCTTAACGGCGAAGCTATTTTTCTAAATGGGGAAGCCTATCAAGCAGATAGTACAGGAAAAGTCCACCACATAACTGATAAACAAACTACACTACCTTTTGCATCAATACATTTTGATCAACCAGAGGCAAGTCAAAAATTACCTTTTAAAAAAATAAAATATAGTAATTTGACTCAGAACTTGAAAGATGAGCAGTTATTTAACGTTTTCTCTGCCTTAAAAATGCATGGTGAGTTTGCCCACGTTCACGTTCGTATTGTAACAAAACAGGAAAAACCATATCCAAGTTTGTTACAAGTAGCTGAACAGCAGCCTGAATTCAAAGCAGACAACATAACTGGGACATTAGTTGGATATTATGCACCGAAAGTTTTTGGCGGTCCAACCGCAGCAGGGTGGCATTTACACTTTTTGTCAGATGATTTAACCTTTGCTGGGCACGTTTTGGATTTTGAAGCAACAGATGTGGATGGTACTTTAGAAATTTTTGATAACTTTTTGCAACATCTGCCTATTAATAATGCTGACTTTAGAAGCATGAATCAGGATATAGTTGGTTTGGATAAAGCCATTGAGGCCAGTGAAGGCGGAAAAGACTAGTAGTATTCCTATGGCGAATGCTATGTGAAAAGTAATAATATCAAAAAAGGAGCTCATTGAGCTCCTTTTTAATGTGATCTTGTTTCTTCAATAACATCGCGCATAGTATCAACAACACTCTGAGTATCTTGCGATAAATGTGAACCAACTAAAGTAAATAAAGTATCAATAATTGTAAGTTGTGCGATTAACGAGCTCATTGATTCACTACGAAAATTAACTTCTTCAGCCAATGATAATAAAACCATATTTGCCAATTTGGCTAAAGGTGAATCTTTGAATGATGTTACGGCGATGATTTTAACATGTTGTTCATGCAACTTTTTTGCGATAAGTAACGTATCCTTATTTCTACCGGAATGTGAAATAACCACTGCTGTATCATTTGAATTGAGCTTAACTGCTTGCATTAATTGAACATCATAATCTGGATGGGCGATAACGTCAATTGGTGTGCGCAAAAATTTGTGGTAGGCATTAAAAGCAACAATAGAAGATCCACCAATACCAAAAAAACCAACGCGTCGAGCAGATATTAAGGCCAGAGTAGCCTCCTCTAGTTGAGTTGCTGTTAAATTACTGACAGTCGCTGCTAAAGCGTTCTCTGCTCCACCAAAAACTTTTTGAGCAACCGCAATGGTATCATCAGTATCAGCTATTTCCCCAAATAAATCGACAGATGTTGCCATTTGCGTGGCAGCGCTTGCTAATGAAACAGAAAATTCACGAAATGATTCTAAGCCGATTTTTTTGACAAAACGTGAAATGGTTGCGGTAGAGACACCTGATAATTCAGACATTTCCTGAATATTGGCTTCTCGGGCTTCACTAACATGATTAACAATGAAATCAATTAATTTTTGTTCAGTTGTATTGTATTGTTTACGTTGTGCCCGTAATTGGGCTATGATGTTATTTGCCATTTTTAATGCTCCAATAAATTAATAATACAAGATTAGAAAACAATTTTCAATAATATGGTTGCATTGTGTAAATTATTTTCATATAATAATAGTGTATTAAAAACTCAAAAAACACAAAGAGGTAAGTAGACATGAAGTTTGCGATGATCGGCCTTGGTAAGATGGGCTTGAACTTGGTAAAGAACGCCGTTGATAACGGTCACGAAGTTGTTGCGTTTGATTTGAACGCTGACTTTGTTAAAGAAGCAGCTGACTATTCAGCATCAGTTGAAGCTGCTTCTGACATTGATGACATGTTGTCAAAGTTGCCATCTCCAAAGGCGGTTTGGGTTATGGTACCAGCGGGTGTACCAACTAACTCAACAATCGATACATTGATTGAAAAGATGGACAAGGGCGACATCATTATTGATGGTGGTAACTCTAACTATAAGGACAACTTGGAACAAAACAAGCGCACTTCTGCTGCTGGTATTAAGTTCTTTGATGCCGGAACTTCTGGTGGAATGAACGGTGCCCGTAATGGTGGTAACTTCATGATTGGTGGCGATGATGCCGAAGCTTGGAAGGTTATCGAACCTTTGTTTAAGTCAATTTCTGAAGAAGATGGTTACTTGTATACAGGTCGTTTGGGCTCAGGTCACTATTTGAAGATGGTTCACAATGGTATCGAATACGGTATGATGCAAGCAATTGCTGAAGGATTCGAAGTATTGGAAGCCTCACAATTTGACTACGACTATGAAGCTGTTTCAAAGTTGTGGAACCACGGATCAGTAATCCGTTCATGGTTGATGGAATTGGCTGAAGAACAATTCGCCAAGGATCCACATTTGGATGCTATCGCTGGTCGTATGCATTCTTCAGGTGAAGGTAAGTGGACAGTTCAAGAATCATTGGACTTGGACGTACCTGCACCAGTTATCTACTTATCATTAGCAATGCGTTACCGTTCATTGCAAGATGACACATTTACTGGTAAGGTTGTTTCAGCTTTGCGTAACGGCTTCGGTGGTCACGCAATGGACGCAGCAAAGTAATTAAAAACACTTGTTCAATTTTATGAACAAAGCTCCCGCTTAAGGGAGCTTTTTCTGTTTTAAATAGAAAATATTAAACGCTTAACATCGATTAGAGGTAGACAAATGGAATATATGGTAGGAGTCGACATCGGCACAACCTCAACAAAGGCTGTTCTGTTTGATGATAAAAATGTAGTGGTCGCAAGTGCAAACAAGAGCTACGCTTTATATCGTGATTTGCCAGATATGGCTGAAGAAGACTTAAATGAGCTTTTTGAGGCATTGATTTCAGCTTTGGCAGAGGTTGTACGTGATGCGGATTTGAGTAAGGGGAACAAAATTGCAGCTGTATCATTCAGTTCGGCAATGCATTCGTTAATTGCATTTGATGAAGAATGGAAGCCATTAACACGTGCGATTACTTGGGCCGACACACGTGCAGTAGAATACACCGAAGAATTAAAGGCAAATGGGTTAGGTGAGCAAATTTACAAAAATACTGGCACACCTATTCATCCGATGGCGCCTTTATCGAAGCTATTATGGCTTAAGTCGGAACACGCTGACATTTATCATAAAGCCGCTCATTACTTGGGAATTAAGGAGTACTTGTTCCATCGACTTTTTGGTTCAAATAAGATGGATATTTCTATTGCTTCAGGTACTGGGCTATTTAATATCTTTAATTTGGATTGGGATGAGCAAGCGCTTGAAGTTACAGGTGTCAAAAAAGAACAATTACCTTTACCTGTAGAACCTTATGAATATGAAGACAACATGCTTGAAAAGTATGCCGCACTTATTGGTATTCCGGCTACTACACCTTTTGTTTATGGTGCCGGTGATGGTCCACTTTCAAATTTGGGTGTAAACGCGGTTAAACCTGGTGTAGCAGCCATTACAATCGGTACTTCTGGTGCTATTCGAGTGGTGTCGGATCAGCCTGTTATTGACCCTAAAGGTCGAACTTTTACTTATGCTTTGGATAAAGACAACTGGGTTGTAGGCGGCCCAGTTAATAATGGTGGTGATGTATTCCGCTGGGCACGTGATAATATGTTTGATGCTGAAAAATCCACAGCGGCCTTGCTTGGAAAAGATTCTTATGATTTATTGACAGAAATTGCTGAGCGCATTCCTGCTGGTTCAGAAGGTTTAATTTTCCACCCTTATCTTGGCGGTGAACGTGCGCCAATTTGGGATGCTAATGCTCGCGGTTCTTTCTTTGGTCTTAATCATGGTCACACTCGTGCGCATATGTTGCGCGCCGTGCTAGAAGGAATAACATTTAATGTGTTTATGGTGAGCTTGGCACTTGAAGAAGTTGTTGGTGGGTTGAAATCAATTCAAGCAACTGGTGGCTTTGCCCGTTCACCATTATGGCGTCAAATGTTTGCTGATATTTTTGAACAACCAGTGACTGTACCAGAGGCATTTGAATCTGGCGCATTGGCGGCGGTTATTGTGGCACAAAAAGCTTTGGGGAAAATTGATAGTTTATATGAAATTGAAAAGTATGTAGGCGCATCTAACACCTATATGCCGGATCCAAAAAACTTTGAGGCTTATAGAGAACTTGCACCAATATTTATTCGCCTATCTCGTCAATTACAGACAGAGTATCAAAACATTGCTAATTATCAAAGAAAGCACTCAAAATAATTTAATACTAGCGGGGAAGAATGTAGTTGTGATGAAAAGGAGATAACGGTCAAAGACCGTTAACACAAGTAGATGGATTTTGTTATGTTGGTTGTGTCGATTCTAATTTTGCTGGTTTTAATCGCTAAATTAAAATTAAACACATTTGTTTCACTTATTATTACCGCTTTTATTTTGGCTTTGCTACTAGGTATGAAGCCAATGGAAATACCCGATGCTGTTCTTGGTAGTGAAGGAGTTGGAAATATTCTTGGTCCAAACTCGGTAATCTTTATTTTTGGTGGTATGATTGGTCGCTTAGTCGCTGATGCAGGTGGCTCATACCGTATTGCCAAAACATTGATTGATTGGTTTGGTGTTAAGCGACTTCAATGGGCAGTATTAATTGCATCATTTATTATTGGTATCTCCATGATTTTTGGTGTTGGTATGGTGCTGTTAATTCCGATCGTATTTGCTGTAGCTATTGAAGCTGGCGTACCATTGCTTTACTTAGGTATTTCAATGACAGCTGCCTTAAGTTCGGCACAAGGATTTTTGCCACCACAGCCAGCGCCAACAGCTGTTGCTTCAGCTTTAGGGGCCAACATTGGAATGATGTTGATTTTTGGTTTGATTGTATCGGTAATTACCGCAGTTGTGGCTGGTCCGGCATTTACTAAATTGGCACAAAAATACGCACCTGATGCTTTTCAGTTTAAAACAGAAATTGAGGCAGTTGGTCCAGCTAAAAAGTACGATTTAAATGCAACACCTAAGTTCGGGTTGTCCGTACTAACTTCTGTTTTCCCACTGGTGTTCATGATTATTGCTACGATTTATAAACTGATTTATACAGGTGGTGTAACGCCAAAGAACCCCAATACAATTGATCAAATTGTTGAGTTTGTGGCTAATCCTGCAGTAGCTATGACAATCGCACTAGTTTTTGCTATTTTTACAATGGGTATTTGGCAAAAGAAAACCATGGTTGAAGTAGGAAAATCATTAAACGAAGGAATGTCAGCCGTTGCTGGAATTTTGTTAATTGTTGGTGGTGGTGGCGCCCTGCGTGGTGTCTTGGTTACATCGGGGTTGTCTGACAAAATTGCGACAATTTTCCAAGCCGGTGGTGCCATGAGTCCGATTGCTATTGTATTGTTTGCTTGGGCTGTTGCGGCAGTCTTACGAGTTTCTGTTGGCTCAGCTACAGTAGCTGGTATGACTGCGGCAGGGATTGTTACGGGTATTTTAGCCGCCAACCCTGGTAACACATTATTGCCAGTATTCGTGGCGTTAGCTATTGGTGCTGGGTCATTAATAGCTTCACACGTGAACGATGCAGGATTTTGGATTTTTAAAGAATTTTTCGACTTATCAGTTAAGCAAACATTCCAAATTTGGACTGTTTTGGAAACAATTATTTCCGTGACTGGTTTGATTATTATTTTAATTTTAACGTCAGTATTTGCTTAAATTAAAAATGCTATTCCGATTGGAATAGCATTTTTAATTTGGAAAGGTGGTGAGGAACAGCTTTATTCGATTGAACTTTATCGAAGCGCTATTTTATTATTAAAATCCAACGAAAATAATAATTTGATTGGCATAATCATTATTTATATGGGAAACGTTGACAATAAAATTAGAAAATGTTAATATATTAAAGTAACTTTTATAGAGTTGAAGGGATAAACATATGTCAGAATCAAAAATAAGAACAGGGTGGCTACATAAAGCGACTCCTGCTAGTTTTACCACTAGTGATCGACACCTACGCAAGACGTTAGGTGTTAAAGAAATGTTAGCTCTAGGTATTGGGACTATCGTATCTACAGCTATCTTTACCTTACCAGGTATTGTTGCAGCTAACCATGCTGGACCAGCGGTTGCAATTTCGTTCGTAATTGCGGCAATTGTTTCAGGGCTCGCTGCGTTTGCTTATGCAGAGTTTGCTTCGGCATTACCATTTGCCGGATCTGCTTATTCTTGGGCAAACGTTGTCTTTGGTGAAGTATTTGGCTGGATTGCCGGTTGGGCACTTTTGGCGGAATATTTCATCGCTGTTGCTTTCGTGGCTTCAGGTTGGTCAGCAAACTTCAAATTATTCCTTGGGTCACATAACTTAGTATTGCCAAAGGCTTTGGCTGGTTCATTTGCTGCAGGAAATGGTGGTGTCATCGACATAGCTTCACTATTCGCGGTTTTGATTGTCGCAGTATTGCTATGGCGCGGTACGAACACAACAGCTCGCGTTGAAAACGTATTGGTTGTTGGTAAAGTGTTAGTTATTTTGATTTTTATTGGTGTTGGTTTAACAGCTATTCACCCTGGTAATTACGTACCATTTATCCCTGCTCATAAGGCAGGAACTGATTTTGGTGGTTGGCCCGGTATATTTGCCGGTGCTTCACAAATTTTCTTAGCTTACATTGGATTTGATTCAATTGCTGCTAGTTCAGCTGAAGCAAAAGATCCCAAGAAGACTATGCCTCGAGGTATTATCGGTTCATTAATTGTAGCGACAATTCTTTTCGTGACAGTAGCGCTTGTATTAGTCGGTATGTTCCACTATACAGAGTATAAAGACAATGCCGCGCCTGCTGCCTGGGCATTATTGCACTCAGGTCATGAATTTACATCTAATTTGTTATCAGTGGTTGCTTTAATCGGTATGTTTACAGCAATTATTGGTATGATGTTGGCCGGTTCACGATTGCTTTACGCCTTCGGTCGTGATGGTTTGTTACCAAGTTTCTTAGGAAAAGTTAATGATAAAGGATTACCTAACAATGCTTTGTTAGTATTGTCAGTTATTGCTATCTTGATTGGATCAGTATTTAGCTTTACTGAATTAGCTGGTTTGATTTCTGCCGGTACACTGATTGCCTTTATCATTGTTTCTCTTGGTATTTATGCATTACGCCCTCGTGAAGGTAAAGATATACAAGAGCCTGGCTTCAAAATGCCATTTTACCCAGTGATGCCAGCATTGGCTGCATTGGGATCTGGATTTATTTTCTATGAGTTGGATAATCAAGCAAAGATTTACGCTTTTGGTTGGTTCGTGCTCGGTATAATCATTTACGCTGTTTACGGTTCTAAGCATAGTAAGTTATCTCAAAAATAATCTAACAAAAAGTCCTGAATTTACAGGGCTTTTCTTGTATATAAATCTTTAAAATAAGTGTGAAAGCTGTTAAATATGTCAAAAAACAAAGAAATTTTAGAAGAAGAAAAAAATCACTTGGCAAATGCAACGCGGGTTAAATATTTTGATATTGTCATTGATCACGGGAAAGGGGCCATCATTACGGATGCTGATGGGCGTGAGTATATTGACTTGTTGGCTAGCGCTAGTGCTACTAATACAGGTCATTCACATCCAAAGGTTGTGGACGCAATTACTAGCCAAGCTCAAAAATTAATTCAGTATACACCTGCATATTTTGCTAACACAGTAACTGCAAAATTAGCTGATCGCTTAGTGGATATAGCACCAGGGAACTTCCAAAAACAAGTTGCTTTTGGTAATTCGGGATCGGATGCAAATGATGCGATTATCAAGTTTGCTCGTGGTTACACTGGGCGACAATATGTTGTCAGCTTCACGGGCGCTTATCATGGTTCCACATATGGTTCGCTTTCTATCTCAGGAGTCAGCTTGAATATGACTCGAAAAATTGGACCACTATTGCCCAATACGGTGAAAGTACCTTTTCCTGATCAGACGCAACGAATAGCTGGAGAAAGCGATGATGATTTTTCTGAACGTTTATTTAAACAGTTTAAATTACCATTTGAGACTTATTTACCAGCAGATGAAGTGGCGTTAGTTATTATTGAACCTATTCAAGGTGATGGTGGAATTATCAAAGCGCCACAACGTTATGTTGAATTGGTTTATGAGTTTACACGTGAACATGGCATTGTTTTTGCTGTCGATGAGGTTAATCAAGGCCTTGGACGAACTGGTAAAATGTGGTCAATTGATCATTTTGGGATTGTCCCAGACTTAATGAGTGTCGGTAAGTCTATTGCCAGTGGATTGCCTTTAAGTGCAGTTATTGGGCGCAAAGAAATTATGGACAGCCTGCAAGCACCAGCTAATGTTTATACGACCGCTGGTAATCCAGTAACAGCAGCGGCAGCGCTGGCAACGCTAGATGTCATTGAAGAGGAGAACTTAGTTGCACGTTCTCGACAACTAGGTGAGTTGGCTAAAGCATTCTTTGAGTCTGCTGCTAAACGTTATGCTTTTATTGGAGACGTTCGTTTATATGGTTTGAATGGTGGTATTGATATTATTAATGATCATGGTGAACCTGATAATGAGGCAACTAATAAGTTAATTTATCGCATTTTTGAGTTAGGGGCGATTATGATTAGCCTAAGAGGAAATACCTTGCGTTTTCAACCTCCACTAGTTATTCAAGAAGAGGAATTACAGCGCGCCTTTGAAATATTAGAAAAAGCATTTTCTGATTTAGCATCGGGTAAAATTGCCTTACCAAAAACTGATAATCACATTGGTTGGTAATATGATATAATGATTAAGAATTCTGGACATACAAATTAGCCGTCCGTCAGTTAGAAATGTGTTGGATGATGAAAAGCACACGTTGGCTCTTTTGCGCTACCAGACTTAATTGTGATTGAAAAATCACCGCTGCTCAGCGTTATGAGACATAAAGGTAAAGATTTTATTCAAGATCATTACAAATTGCGGTGGTACCACGGTAGAGCGTCCGCACTTTGTTTTGGTCTTTTTATATTATTTAAGGAGAAAATTTTTTATGAAAGACTTGAGTTCAGCAGAAATTCGCCAAATGTTTTTAGATTTTTTTGCTTCGAAGGGTCACGAAGTTGTACCTTCAAAAAATCTAATTCCGCAAGATGATCCAACATTGTTATGGATTAATTCCGGTGTTGCGACTTTAAAAAAATATTTTGATGGTACAGTGGTCCCAAATAATCCACGTATCACTAATTCTCAAAAGGCAATCCGTACCAATGATATTGAAAACGTTGGAAAAACAGCTCGACATCATACACTTTTTGAAATGATGGGTAACTTTTCGATTGGAGATTATTTTAAAGAACAAGCAATACCTTGGGCTTGGGAATTATTGACCAGTCCTGAGTGGTACGGCTTGGATGCTGAAAAATTGTATGTAACTGTGTATCCTAAAGATCAGGAAGCTAGAAAAATTTGGGAAGAGAAAACTAGCTTGCCTGACGGTCACATTTATGAAGTTGAAGATAATTTCTGGGATATAGGTGAGGGACCTTCAGGCCCTGATTCTGAAATATTCTTTGATCGTGGTGTGGCCTTCCAAGATTTACCTGATGATGATCCAGAAATGTATCCGGGTGGTGAAAATGAACGTTATCTAGAAATCTGGAATCTTGTTTTCTCTCAATTTAATCATCTGCCAGGATTAACGGATAATTCACAATATCCAGAGTTACCTCATAAAAATATTGATACCGGTATGGGACTTGAACGTGTCGTATCTGTTTTCCAAAATGGTCGAACTAACTTTGATACAGACTTGTTTTTACCTATTATCCGGGCCACAGAGAAATTATCAAATCAATTTACCTATGATGATAGCCAAGATTCGGAGGTCAATACGAGTTTTAAAGTAATTGCCGACCATATTCGTGCAATAACGTTTGCAATTGGGGATGGTGCTTTGCCTTCAAATGAGGGACGTGGATATGTTATTCGTCGCTTGTTGCGCCGCGCAGTTTTGCATGGACAAAAATTAGGCATTAAAGGACAGTTTTTAACTAACCTGGTACCAATTGTTGGGGATATCATGGAAAGTTACTATCCAGAAGTTAAAGCTAACACTGCCAAGATTCAAAAGACTGTTGCTGCTGAAGAAAAACGCTTTAATGCAACATTAACAGGCGGGCTCTCTTTGTTGAATGATGTGATTAAAGAAGCTAAAAAGACGGGTCAGACACAAATTAGTGGTGCTGATGCCTTCAAATTATCTGATACTTATGGGTTCCCACTTGAGTTGACGCAAGAGCAAGCTGAAGATGCTGGATTGACAGTGGATGTGGATGGATACAATGATGAGTTGCAAGCGCAACGCGTTCGAGCTCGTGCTGCACGCGCTAATACTAAGTCAATGGGCGTTCAAAATGCCGTATTAACTGATTTGCGTGTCGACTCAAAGTATGTTGGTTGGTCCCAAACTGAAGTTAATCATGCGGAAATCGTTGCTATTATTGGCGAAGATGAACAAGGTGTTGATGCGTTATTGGATAATGCCGATGTTGATGCTACCGTACAATTAGCCTTTGATGTAACGCCTTTTTATGCCGAAATGGGTGGACAAGTGCCTGACTTTGGTGTTGTTTTGAACACTAATGGAGATGTGATTGCTCGTGTTACAGATGTTCAAACAGCTCCAAACGGACAACATATTCACACGGTTGATGTCATTTCAAGCTTTACTCTTGGTGATAAAGTAGATTTGAAGGTTGATATGGCGCGTCATATTGCTGTATCCAAAAACCATACAGCAACGCACATGTTAGACCAATCATTACGTAACATACTTGGTGGTGATGTTCATCAGGCGGGTTCATTAGTAGAACCAGAATATTTAAGGTTTGATTTCAATAATGATGGACCCGTTTCAAGTGAAGATCTTGATAAAATAGAATCGATGATGAATCAAGAAATTGCTAAAAACTTACCAGTTACTTGGTTAGAAACTGACATTGAGTCCGCAAAAAAATTAGGCGCAGTTGCCGTATTTGGTGAGAAATATGGCGATCAGGTCCGTGTTGTATCAATTGGTGACTTCAACAAAGAGTTTGATGGTGGTACTCATGCTAATTCCACCGCAGAGTTGGGTCTGTTTAAAATAGTCAGTGAATCAGGAATTGGTGCCGGGGTACGCCGTATTGAAGCGGTAACTGGTCTACAAGCACTAGCACAATATAAGGCTCAGGAAAAAGCTTTGAAAGAAATAGCTGCTACTTTGAAGGCACAAAAACTGACCGATGCTCCGGAGAAAGTATATGATTTGCAAGCTGATTTACGTACGGCGCAACGTCATGCTGAATCATTAGAAGCTAAATTAGCTAATGTCACAGCGGGTGAGATTTTTAATGATGTGAAAACTGTCAATGGACATACTTATATTACTGCCCAGTTACAGGTTTCTGGCATGGATGGCTTGCGACAAGTTGCGGATAATTGGAAAGAGAATTATCCATCAGATGTTTTGGTGCTAGCAACCGTTGCTGATGAAAAAGTAAGTTTGATTGTTGCTGCTTCACCAGATGCTAATAAGGCAGGCATTAAGGCTGGCGAATTAATTAAGACAATCGCACCAAGCATTGGCGGTGGCGGTGGTGGCCGTCCTGATATGGCTCAAGCTGGTGGTAAAAATGCTGCTGGAATTCAGGGTGCATTTACCGAAGTTTCGGCATTCTTAGCAAATAAGTAACTTGTTTGTAACTTGATTGATGTGATTATAGCGTAGTATAATGAGTGAATAAACAAGGCAGTATGGAGATGATTTCTAAAGAAAGGAGCGTGTACTATGACAGTAGGAGATGAAACAGCAATATTTGATTTTGGTAATCAAATGCCAAAAGATATCCATGAAACACTTGAGATTGTATATAGTTCACTGGAAGAAAAGGGCTATAATCCAATTAACCAAATAGTTGGTTACTTGATGTCTGGCGATCCTGCCTATATCCCACGTTTAAATGACGCACGTAATCTGATTAAACGTCATGAGCGTGATGAAATTATTGAAGAACTTGTACACGCCTATTTGAAAAAATAATGCGCATATTAGGGTTAGATGTTGGTAGTCGAACAGTTGGTGTATCGGTTAGTGATCCGATGGGGTGGACAGCACAAGGTGTTGAAATCATCCGCATCAATGAGGACGATAAAGAGTTTGGCATTGATCGTTTGGGAGAAATTATCAAAGAGAAAAACGCGACAGGTATTGTTCTCGGTTTGCCAAAAAATATGAATAATAGTGAGGGACCACGTGCAGAAGCAGCTCGAAACTATGCCAAGTTGGTTGAGGAAAACTTCGGCTTGCCGACTGACTTTCAGGATGAACGGTTAACTACGGTGGAAGCTGAGCGTATGCTCATTGAAGAAGCTAATGTGTCACGCAAAAAGCGAAAAAAAGTTATTGATAAAATAGCGGCTGAATTTATTTTACAAAATTATTTAGATTCGAAAGGTAAGTTAACCAAGTAGGATAAAAGCCTTGTCCCTATACGGAACAAGGCTTTTATTGTATAATGAACTTATGACATTTAATAAGGAAAAAAAGATGAGCGAAAATAACGCAGAAACACAAAAAATTACGTTAATTGATGAAAGTGGCGATGAAGCACTATATGAAGTGCTATTCACATTCCATTCAGATGAGTACAATAAAGATTACATTTTGTTAGTACCCGAAGGTATTGAAGATGATGAAGAAGTTGACATTCAAGCTTACATTTTTAATCCCGATGAAAATGGCGATGCAACAGAAGAAGAGTTAGTTCAAATTGAAGATGATAAAGAATGGGATATGGTTGAAGAAGTCTTGAACACATTCCTTGAAGATGATTCTAATTTTAGTTGAATTTTATAAGTTATTAAAAATATTCATGATGAAAAGTTATGGGTATTTTTTATTTTAGTTAAAAATATTCAAATTACTTTCTTCATAGCTTATCAAGTGATAAACTATATAAGATAGAAACTATCTAATTTAGATTGGTTTAAATATTTGAGTTAGGCATGTCGAACGTTCAGTCATGTCAGTGGAGGAATAGTTATGGTTACGTTAGTGGGCATTCTTGATTTGGCCCGTTTTCAATTTGCAATGACAACGATTTTTCATTTTTTCTTTGTACCGATGTCAATTGGTCTTGGAGTAGTTGTCGCTTTAATGGAAACAATGTATGTTATCAAAAAAGACGAAGTTTACAAGAAAATGGCACAATTTTGGAGCAAAATTTTCTTGTTAAGCTTTGCTGTTGGTGTTGTAACCGGTATTATTCAAGAATTTCAGTTTGGAATGAACTGGTCTGAATACTCTCGTTATGTTGGTGATATTTTTGGCGCCCCATTAGCGATTGAGGCTTTAGTTGCATTTTTTGCTGAATCATCGTTCATTGGATTATGGTCATTTACATGGGATCGCTTTAAACCAGCAATTCACGTGATATTTATATGGATTGTTGCTTTTGCATCAAGTTTGTCGGCCTTATGGATATTGGCTGCCAATTCATTCATGCAAAATCCTGTCGGTTATGCAATTGATAATAACATGGGGCGCGCTGAGCTAACCAGCATAGGTGCATTGTTAACCAACAAACAACTGTGGATTGAATTTCCTCACGTTATTGTTGGTACGTTAGTTACAGGTGGCTTTATCGTTGCTGGTATGTCGGCTTTCAAATTACTAAAACTTAAAAAGAATGATCCTCAAATCGATTTTTTCCGCAAATCAATTAACATTGCTCTATTTGTCGGCCTAATAGGTGTTGGTGGCGCTTTGTATACAGGTGATCAGCATGCCTTCGAATTACAATCTATGCAACCAATGAAATATGCAGCCATGGAAGGCGTTGATGAAACAATCGATTCTTCAAAGCGTGCTGATAAGGCACAACCATGGTCATTAATTTCTGTTACAAATCCTAAAACACATAAAGTAATTGCAAGGGTCGAAGTGCCATATGCCTTGTCCATTTTGGGAAATCATTCCTTGACAGGTGGTAAAACTGTAGGAACAACAGAGTTAAACAAAGAATTTGAAAAGAAATATGGTAAGACACACGATGGAATCAAGGATTATTATGTGCCAGAAAATACACTGTTTTATGCCTTTCGTGTGATGGCAATGGGGGCTGGATTACTTGGCCTTGTTGCTGTTGTAGCCCTATGGTTCAATCGTAAAAAAACCGATTTAATTCTAACGCAACGTTGGTTTTTATGGGTGCTAGGAATTATGACTTTCTTCCCATTTGTTGTGAACACAGCCGGATGGCTCGTAACAGAATTAGGGCGTTATCCTTGGGTTGTCTACGGACTGATGACTATTGCTGACGCTGTATCACCCAATGTTTCGACCGCTTCGTTGCTTATTTCAAACATTATTTATTTCTTGACGTTTGCTGCACTTGGCGGTGTGATGATTTGGTTGTCCCGTCGTGCATTACATGCTGGTCCTGATGCTGAAAAAGAAGCAGAATTATCACCACGAGATCCATACGAGGATTTAGCAGGAAGTGAGGAGAAAGCATAATGAGTTTCTTACAAATTACTTGGTTTGTTTTGATTGCAATATTATGGTCAGGATTTTTTTTCTTAGAAGGTTATGATTTTGGTATAGGCATGCAATTCGTTTTCAATTCCCGTAATCAAAAAGATCGACAAGCACTTTATGAAGCTATTGGTCCTCATTGGGATGCTAACGAGGTTTGGTTAATTACAGCTGGAGGGGCCATGTTTGCGGCTTTTCCATACTGGTATGCATCATTATTCTCAGGATTTTATTTGTTATTGTTTATCGTATTGATGGCTTTGATTTATCGTGGTGTTTCATTCGAGTTTCGTGAACATATGCCAACAATACAAGGATCACAAATTTGGGAGCGCTTGATAGCCATTTCTTCGTTTATTGCGCCATTTTTCCTAGGAATGATTTTTACAGCAATGGTATCTGGTATGCCAATGGATGCTAAGGGAAACCTATCGGCTGGATTTTTTGACTATGTGACACCGTTTACACTTGTTGGTGGTATTGCTGTAACCTTGATGAGTTATGTGCATGGCTTGAATTATACACGACTGCGTATTATCGGTGATATTCGCACAAGAGCAATGGCACAATTGAAACTTCTATATCCAATTTTGTTGGCTGGAGAAGCACTATTTGCAATTTTGCTGTTCTTCTACACGGATTTTTTCCAAACTAAATTGTTATGGACATTAATTATACTAGCGGCAATTGTCTTATCCACAGTTATTGGTTGGTATTTAACGGTTAACAAGAAAAAAGAAGTTTTCCCATTTATTTTATCTGGTTTGACTTTGGTTGAGGTAGTTGTCTTAATATTTGTTGGCCTATTTCCACGTTTAATGGTAGCTAGCAATCCGCTACACAGTTTAAAAATTATTAATGCATCGTCATCGCCATATACATTAAAAGTGATGTCATTTGTTGTATTAACAGCTTTACCATTGACATTAGGATATCAAATATGGAGTTTCTGGGTTTTCCGTAAGCGTATTGTAGCTGATAAGGTAGTTGAATAATAATTCTAAAAACGTTTACAATTGATTGTAGGCGTTTTTTTATTTAAGGAGAGTGTTTTGCAGGGTATTGTTATGGAGATAGCAAACTGTTGTTTAACACATATAAAAATATGATAGATAAAAGACTTTTTGCGTTACCAGGTATTATTAGTTCTTTAGTAATCTTGGTTATTTTGACAGGAATTCAAGCATTTTCGATTATATTCCAAGGGGTTTTCTTGGCTCGAGCAATTACTGATTTATGGCAAGGTAAAAGCATTGACCAAACACTCATTAATGTATTGTTTTTTGCGTTTTCTTTTGTGATGAGACAGTTATTGATTGTGTTAAAAAATAACTATATGTCGAAATTTGCTGATCATACAGTGGAAAATTATCGTATTCAATTGTTGGCTAAGTATGCCGAAATTGGCCCTAGTATTATTAAACAATCAGGAACAGGAAATGCAGTTACAATACTAGGTGCGGGACTGGATAATATTAAAAACTATTTTCAACTACTACTGATTAAAGTTTTTGATTTGAGTATTATTCCTTGGTTAATTCTGCTATATATTGCCTATCTTAAGTGGGAACAAGGACTATTTTTATTGCTAGTATTTCCAGTGGTTATTTTGTTTTTCATCATTTTGGGCTTAGCAGCACAAAGTAAAGCTGATGCAGAGTTTGCTAATTTTAAGAACTTAAATAATCGTTTTGTAGATGCTTTGCGAGGCCTGCCAACCTTGAAGCAACTAGGTTTGTCGCAATCATATGGTGACGAAATTTATAATATTTCAGAAGATTATCGAAAAACAACCATGCGAACGTTGAGAATTGCGATTACATCAACGTTTGCGCTTGATTTTTTTACTACTTTATCAGTTGCAATTGTTGCTGTGTTTTTGGGAATGGATTTAATGAACGCCAGAATGGCACTCTTCCCAGCATTGACAATTTTGATTTTAGCACCAGAATATTTTCTTCCTTTGCGTAATTTTGCTGATGATTATCACGCAACTTTGAATGGTAAAAATTCACTAACTGATGTTTTGGAAGTTATTGATACCAAAATTGTCGGGCCACAAGATGAACTTCAATTAAATAAATGGCAAGCAGAGAGTGAATTGTCATTGAATGCTGTGCAGTTTTCTTACGACTCAAAAGTTACCCTGAAAAATATTTCGTTGCACGCTAAAGGTTATCAAAAAATTGCTTTGGTTGGTGAAAGTGGCTCTGGTAAATCTACACTACTAAGTATTTTGGGAGGCTTTCTACAGCCTGATCAAGGAACGATAAATATCAATGGACAGGAAATCAAACATTTAACACAACAGCAGTGGCAAAAACAGTTTTTTTATATGCCACAAACGCCTTATATTTTTCATGAATCGTTACGTGATAATATTAGGTTTTATGCACCAAGCGCTAGTGACAAAGCAATCAGTGAAGCTGTTGAAAAAGCAGGTTTATCCAGTTTGATTGATGAATTGCCAGCAGGGTTGAATACAGTAATTGGTGAAAGTGGGCGTCAACTATCTGGCGGGCAGGCGCAGCGTGTAGCCTTAGCAAGAATGTTGCTAGATTCATCCCGTAAGGTGCTCCTTTTTGATGAACCAACGGCTCATTTAGATATTGAAACTGAAATTGATTTAAAGAGAACTATGTCAACTATCTTGGACAAGCATTTAGTTTTTTTCGCAACACATCGGTTACACTGGTTAGATCAAATGGATTTAGTTATTGTGATACGTGAAGGGCGTATTGTGGAAACTGGTGTGCCTAGTGTCTTGCTAGCTGATACCAACAGTGCTTTGAATGCGCTGCGTCATGAATTGCATAAAGGTGGTCTGAAATGAAGCGATTGAAAAAATTATTGTCACACGACAGATGGATTCTTCCGTCCTTTCGTCAACAAAAATCTGGCCTTTTTTGGTCGATATTTTTGAATTTTATGATTACTTTTGCCGCTGGTGCATTAATGTTTGTATCCGGATTTCTAATTTCTCGTTCTGCACAGCATCCTTCTAATATTCTCATTATTTACGTTCCAATCGTGCTGACACGTGCATTTGGAATTGCGCGTCCAGTTTTTCGTTATGCACAGCGTTTGGTGTCGCACAATTGGGTATTACGTGTCGTTTCGAAAACACGCAAGCGTTTATACGAAAGTGCGGCCAGCACGGCTAGCAGTATTCGAGGACAACTGCAAACAGGTGAAGTGCTTAGTTTACTTGCTGACGATTTAGAGCACTTACAAAATCTATATCTTAGAACGATTTTTCCATTGGGTTCAGGTATGGTATTGTACCTTTTTCTCACAATAGCAATTGGCTCAATTAATTGGTTATTCATGTTGTGGTGGTTTGTTATGTTGGCTGTTATCTTGGTTGTTGTGCCGTTGTTGAGTTTGACAATGAACTATAAAGGTGTGCAACAACAAAAAAAATTACAGCAAAGCCTTTATACAGATGCAACAGATGCTATTTTAGGTTTGCAAGATTGGGTGCTATCAGGGCGACAAGAGGATTTGGTACAAAATCAAGGCGAAACAATGTCAAAATTGGCTCATGTTAAGAACCAAAGTATGAAATTTGGCTGGTGGCGAGATTTTGTTATTCAAGTTTTAGTATTGGCACTGACTATAACAACCTTAATGTGGGCAACCAATCAGTTTTCTGGTAGTGCAAGTACAGTTAATTACATTGCGGCTTTCACACTTGCAATATTTCCTCTGATTGATAGCTTTATTGCTGTGAATCAAGGTGTAAGTGAGTCCTCATTCTACGAAGATAGCATTGTGCGGTTAAATGATTTACCAGAACCAACCTTGTTACAGGAGACTAGACACACAACTAACTCAGCAGTAATTAATTTTAATCAAGTCACATTTAAGTATGGGGACAAAACAATTGTTGATAATTTGTCATTTGAAGTTCAGCCCAAACAAAAAATTGCGTTACTTGGTCGTTCAGGTGCAGGGAAAACAACTTTACTAAAGCTTTTGGCAGGTGATATCCAATCATCTTTGGGTGAAGTAACAATCGATGAAACGCCAGTCCAGAACTTACAAGGGAATATGTCTAGTTTGGTGGCTGTGTTGGATCAACAGGCGTATTTATTTGATACAACGATTATGAACAACGTGCGTATGGGAAACATTCATGCCACTGATGAGCAAGTTCAAAAATCAATTGAGCAAGCTGGGCTACAGCCACTAATCAATTCATTACCCAATGGATACCATACACAAATGCAGGAAGCAGGAACACGCTTTTCTGGTGGAGAACGGCAAAGATTTGCCTTAGCACGAATCATGCTGCAAGATGCGCCAATTGTGGTGCTAGATGAACCAACAGTATCACTAGATCCCAAAACAGAGTACGAGGTTTTATCCCAAATATTTTCAGTTCTCAAAGATCGAACAATTATTTGGGTCACACATCATTTGACAGGAATCGAAAATGTTGATAAAGTTTACTTTTTAGAGAATGGAAAATTCACGTTGAGCGGTTCACCAGCTGAATTGCATCAAACTTCAGCAAGATTTAAACAATTATTACTCATGGATCAATATTAATGGCGAAAAAAAAGCGAAGAAGATCAAAAAAAGGATTACAAAAACAGCGATTACGTGTGTTGTGTGGTTTGCTAGTTGCATTGGTTATTTTGGCTGCCATCACATCCAACACTGCGATTTATGAAAGGCCTCAAAACAATCAAATCAGTACAAACAGTGCGGAAGCAAAGAAGGTTGCTTGGATTAATGAATTAGCGCCATATGCTCGTGAATTGCAAGAAAAATATGGGGTCCTTGCATCAATTAGCATTGCGCAAGCTATCTTAGAGTCTGACTGGCATACAAGTACCTTGTCAACAAAGTATAATAATCTATATGGCATTAAAGCGGATGCAGGACAAAAAAGTGCGGTATTACCAACGCAAGAGTATGTTAATGGTGAGTGGATCACCATTCAAGGACGTTTTGCGGCTTATGATAGTTGGCAAGAAAGCATGAAGGCACATGCAAAACTACTTCATGGTGGTACGAGTTGGAATGCAAAACAATATCAACATGTTTTGGACGCAGATGATTATGCTTCGGCTGCCAAAGCCTTAACGCAGGATGGTTATGCGACAGATCCTAATTACGCTAAAAAGTTAATTACAATTATTCAAACTTGGCATTTGGAAAGATTTGATGCAACAAAAAAGTAGACTGACGTCTACTTTTTTGTGTTTTTAAAATGTAAATTCGTGCGGGAAAATACCCATCATTAAACTGTCATGGTATTCTCCTTCAGCAAAAAAATGTTGACGGAGAGTACCTTCAGGAATGAAACCAATTTTTTTATAAATGTGGATAGCTGCCGAATTATTCACATCAACATACAAGTAAACTTTATGCATATTCAGTACAGTGAAAGCATATTCTATTCCTGCTCTCATAGCAGCTTGTGCATAACCATGACCTTGGAACTCAGAATGGATAATGATTTGAATTTCTGTGTGTCTGTGTAGCGTATCGATATCCATTAATTCAACGACACCGATAAAACGATCGTTCTCTTCCACAACAAAACGGCGTTCAGTTTGATCTAAAATATGACGATCGTAAAGAATTTGTAATTCATCAAAAGATGTATAGGGTTCTTCAAACCATAATGCCATCACTTTACGTGAATTTTCTTGTTCGTAAATATAAGGGAGATCTCTTTTTTCAAGTGGTCTTAATTTCATAAAATGCTTCTTTCCTTCAATATGTTTTTACTAGTAATTACGATTATCATTTTATCATTGATATGGGGCGTGCGCGTAAAAATGTTGGAATAACAATGGAAATATGTTTGGAAGAGCCATTAGAGTTATTACATGAAAAATGGTAAAATAAAGGAAGTTATTTTTACAAGTAAGGACATAAAAATGCCAATTGAAACCCTAATTCAAGGAATGAATGATAAACAGTCAGAGGCTGTTCAAACCACTGAAGGGCCATTATTAATTATGGCTGGCGCTGGTTCTGGTAAGACTCGTGTTTTGACACATCGTATCGCCCATTTGGTGCAAGATAAAAATGTATACCCATGGCGTATTTTGGCAATTACATTTACTAACAAGGCAGCCCGTGAAATGCGTGAACGTATTGCGCAACTGGTTGATCCGGAAATTGCAAGAGAAATTTGGGTCTCAACATTTCACGCTATGGCCGTGCGAATTTTACGTCGAGATGGCGAGAGAATTGGCCTAGCACGCAATTTTACAATTATCGATACAAGTGCCCAACGCACGTTAATGAAGCGGGTTATTAACGATCTGAACTTAGATACTAATCAATATGACCCACGCACAATTTTAGGCACAGTTTCCAATGCTAAGAATGATATGTTGACAGCTAAGGCTTATGCTAAGCAGGCTGGCAATGTATATGAGGAAACGGTCGCTGAAGTGTATGCCGCATATCAAGCGGAGCTACGTCGCGCTCAGAGCGTTGATTTTGATGACCTGATTATGTCGACGATTGATTTATTCAAACAGGCGCCAGATGTTCTGGAACGGTATCAAAATCAGTTTGAATACTTGCATGTTGACGAATATCAAGATACCAATGATGCGCAATATACGATTGTTAACTTATTGGCGAAACGTTCACGTAATTTGGCTGTTGTAGGTGATGCAGATCAGTCTATTTATGGTTGGCGTGGTGCCAACATGAATAATATTTTAAACTTCGAAAAAGACTATCCAGACGCTCACACAGTTTTGCTTGAACAAAACTATCGTTCAACTCAAAATATTTTAGATGCAGCGAATGCAGTTATCAATAATAATAATGAGCGCATCGACAAAAGCCTTTGGACTGAAAATGGCAAAGGCGATAAGATTACTTACTATCGCGCGCAAACAGAACGTGACGAAGCTAACTTTGTCTTGGCCAACATTCAAAAATCACGCCAAGAGAAGAATGCGGCATACAGTGATTTTGCAGTATTATATCGTACGAACGCGCAGTCACGAGGTATTGAAGAAGCACTTGTGAAAGCTAATATGCCATACACTATGGTTGGTGGACATAAGTTCTATGAGCGTAAAGAGATTCTTGATATCATGTCATACATGAATCTGATGACAAATCCGGCTGATAATGCGGCGTTTGAAAGAGTAGTTAATGAACCTAAGCGTGGTATTGGTGCAACATCGATTAATCGGTTACGGGATTTTGCCAATCGAATGAATTTGTCTTATATGGGGGCAATTGAAAATATTGAATTAGCACCAGAAATTACAGCTAAGGCAGCTTCAAAATTAATTCAGTTTGCTGAAATGATGCACAATTTGCGTCAACAAACTGAGTTTTTAACTGTGACAGAACTTGCTGAATTAGCGATGACAAAATCTGGCTATCGTCAAAAGCTAGCCGAGAAAAATGATCCTGAAAGCCAAGGTCGTCTAGAAAACTTGGAAGAATTTTTGTCAGTTACAAAGGAATTCGATTCGAAATACAATCCAGACGATCCTGAATCTGTTGATCCGATGACTGATTTTTTGAGTTCAACTGCGCTAATGAGTGATTTGGATGATTTTGAAGAAGGTGACGGGGCAGTTACCTTAATGACATTACACGCAGCTAAAGGATTGGAGTTTCCCGTCGTCTTTTTAGTTGGTATGGAGGAAGGTATATTTCCTTTGTCACGGGCTATGATGGATGATGACCAACTGGAAGAAGAACGTCGTTTGGCCTATGTTGGTATTACACGAGCGATGAAAAAACTATATCTAACTAATACTTTTTCACGCTTATTGTATGGTCGCACGCAAGCAAATGAACCTTCGAGGTTTATTGATGAAATTTCAAGCGAGTTATTGGATACACAATATGGTGGTATCTCTTCTTCATCAAATGATCGAGCTTTTCCATTTGATAAGAAGATGCAGCGAGCAACAGCCACAACCTATAAGGCGGCTAGCCCAGTAACCAAAATAACTGCAGGCACAACTGGTGCTGATAGTATGGTTTGGCAGCCTGGTGATAAGGTGTCTCATAAAAAATGGGGAATTGGTACGATTGTTTCTGTGTCGGGGTCTGCACAAGATCAAGAATTAAAAGTTGCTTTCCCATCAGAAGGAGTAAAACAGTTATTAGCCGCTTTTGCACCAATTAAACGAGCAGAATGACCACGCTAATTATTATACGTGGCAATTCTGGTAGCGGGAAAACAACATTAGCCCATCAATTACATCGTATTTTACCGGATAGCCTACTCATATCCCAAGATATTGTTCGTCGGGAAATGCTCAATGTTAAGGATCGGGTAGGTAACTTATCGATACCGCTAATCGAACAATTACTTGAGTTTGGTAATCAACAAGAACAGTTTGTGATACTAGAGGGCATTTTAAAAAATAGTGTTTATGGTCCAATGATACGTAAACAAATCCAATATTTTAGTCAAGTAATTACTGTTTATTACCAATTATCCTTGAACGAGACAGTTCGGCGTCATTGCACTAAGCAAGTTGCTGGCTTTACTCCTAATGATTTAACTCGTTGGTATCAAAAGGATGACTCACTTCGCATAGAAAGTGAAATTATTTTTGATGAGTCTGTGAGTTTGATGATGGCGGAAAAACAAATACTTACTAAAATAAATAAATATTGAGGTCGAGAATGTTACCAGATTTTACGCCAATTGAAAAATTAACAACACAAGACGCGCAACAAGAAACCGCGCGATTACAAAAGCAGCTTGTACAATATGGCACGGCTTATTATGAAGAAGACGCGCCACTAGTTGAGGACTACATTTACGATGCATTATATGCCCGGTTAATTGCATTAGAAGAAAAATTTCCACAATATGTGACCCCAGATTCACCAACACAGAATGTCGGTAGCGCAGATACAAAATCTGAATTACAAAAAGTGGTACATCCTGCACCTATGCTGTCGTTAGGTGATGTGTTTAGCTTAGACGAACTTAACGATTGGGATGCAAGAACAACCAAGTCGTTGGGAAATCAAGCACCTTATAATTTAGAGTTGAAAATTGATGGCTTAGCAGTTGCATTGACCTACGTTGACGGTCAACTAGTACAAGCTTCTACGCGTGGGAATGGTATCGTTGGTGAAGATGTTACAGCGAATGTGAAAACAATTAAAGCAATACCAAAAAAATTGACTGAACCCTTAACCATCGAGGTACGTGGCGAAATTTATATGCCAAAAGCTAGTTTTGCTGCTTTAAATAAGCAGCGAGAGGCTGATGGGTTAGAACCTTTTGCTAATCCTCGTAATGCTGCAGCAGGTTCCTTACGTCAATTGAACGTTAAAATTACTAAGTCACGAAATTTAGCGGCTTTTGTATACTATACGGCTGAACCTGATATTCTAGGAGTGACAACTCAAAGTGGTGCGTTAGAACGATTTGCAGAATTAGGCCTGCCAACAGACGCACACAATCGTGTCATCAATAAAATGGCAGATATTGCTGACTATATTGATGAGTATACTTCGGAGCGCGAAAACTTGTCTTATGGTATCGATGGTGTTGTCGTTAAAGTGAATCAACTAGACTTACAGTTTGATTTAGGGAATACAGTTAAAATTCCACGTTGGGCTATCGCTTATAAATTTCCTCCGGAAGAAGCTTTGACAGTCGTTCGTGACATTGAATGGACTGTTGGACGAACTGGAGCGGTAACACCTACTGCAGTTATGGACTCCGTTTTGCTAGCGGGTACAACTGTGCAACGTGCTAGTTTGCATAATCCTGATTATTTAAGGGAAAAGGATATTCAAATTGGTGATACGGTTACGCTACACAAAGCGGGTGATATCATTCCAGAAATCGGGCAAGTCATTTTAGAAAAACGTCCGACAGATAGTGAAACTTATCAGATTCCAACAATATGTCCTGCCTGTGAATCGAATTTAGTTCACATTGAAGGTGAAGTAGCACTCCGCTGTATTAATCCATTCTGTTCAGCTCAAATTCAGGAAGGACTAACACATTTTGCGTCAAGGAATGCAATGAATATTGATGGTATGGGACCAAGGGTTGTCGGTCAATTATTAAAGGCAGGCTATATTAAAGATGTGGCTTCAATTTACCGCATAACGGTTGAACAATTACTAACTTTAGACAAGTTTCAAGAAAAATCAGCTGTGAAATTAATTGATGCGATTAATAGTTCAAAGAAAAATTCTCTTGAACGCTTATTATTTGGTTTAGGGGTTCGCATGGTTGGTGCAAAAGCGGCTCGTTTGATAGCAGAAAAGTTCAGAACCTTATCAGCTGTTTCAGAAGCTTCTGTTGAAGAAATTGCAAATATTAATGGTATTGGTCACACGATTGCCCAGTCAATTGTGCAATACTTTAGTACGCCAGAATCTAAGCAATTACTTGTCGAACTAGCTTCTTCTGGTGTTAACCAATCATATTTATCTGATACAGTGATTGACGAAAATTCATTTTTCTATGGCAAAAAGGTAGTCTTAACTGGTAAACTAGAACAGAGTAGTCGACCTGCTGCAACAAAATGGTTGCAAGATCATGGTGCTAATGTCGCCGGATCAGTGTCAGTGAAAACAGACTTAGTTATTGCAGGAGAAGCTGCAGGTAGCAAACTTGATAAAGCTAATCAATTAGGTGTTACAGTTTGGACAGAACAACAGTTTGTTGATGAACAAGTAAAAGAGGACGGAAAATAATGAAGCGGATTGGTTTTCGTGGTTATATAGCGATTGTCGTTGGTATTTTGATTATCGCCGTTGGCATTTTATATTTTTTCAATGTGAATCGTGTCACACTAACAACAAGTAAAAAAACAAGTGGTGTACAGTTGACTCAAAGCACACCAGGTCAGTACCAAACAGTGATCAAAAATGGTCGTTATTTGGTGAGTGCAGCTCGTGGTATTACGTCAACTTCTGAGACGAATAGTCTTGATGTGAAAAACTTTGAATCATCATTGCTTGATTTGGCTAAAACACATTTTAAGACGAGCAGTTATATTTTTCAAGAGGGACAATATTTGAGTTCATCTACTGTTACTTCATTACTTGAACGTAAAAGTAGCAGTAATAGTGATGGATTAAATCCTGAAGATAATGGCAAGACAGATAGTTCACGTAATCCGATTTATGTTCAAACACTAACCGAACAGGACTTCATGACCAAAGATGGTGACGACCTTAAGTTAGCTGGCATGGTCATTGGCGTGGCGATGAACACACAGGATGAATACCAAAAAGAACAATATGGTGCTACATATACACAAAATATTTCAGATGCTGATCGCATAGCCTATGGTAAAAAAATTGCACCAGAAATTATCAAAAAAGTGCGAGAACAAAAAGGGGTTGATTCAGATACGCCTATTGTGATTGCCATGTATGCCAATTCAAAAACAGATTCATTAGCGCCAGGGAACTTCTATGCAGAGTCTACAAGTAGTAGCGGAACTAAATTGAAAGAATGGACTAGCATCAATCAAAAGTCTATTGTTTTGCCTAAGGAGTCAACTGATACATCGAGCTTGGGTTCAGAGGCTAACACATCTTTTGCTAACTTTAAAAATGATGTTTCGAATTTCTTTCCTAACATAGCTGGTGCTACGGCAGTTGCTAATTTTAAATCAGGTACGCTTTCTAGTATGAAAGTTACAGTGACAACACAGTTCTACAGTCAAACTGAGATTGAAAGTTTTGCGACATATGTATCTCAATCGGCTTTAAAGTACTTACCAACAAATGTTCCGATTCGAATAATTATTAAAGCAGCCAATGAAATGCAAGCAATTCTAATTCGTAATTCAGGTGACAAAACATTTACGACAACAATATTAGATTAAAAAAATCGACCAACTTGGTCGATTTTTTTATAGCTTATTAATATAAATACTGTTAATCCATCCTTTAGTAGCTATTTTATACCAAACAATGTTATTATCATCATGAACTTCTTCCGTTATTGCCACAAAATCACTATCGGAAACACTACCGATTGGCAGCCCATAAGGTTCAGCATAGACTTCTATAGATCTATCAGGAAGGAAATTAACAACCGCGTTAGGCTGATTGCTTTTACTTTTTTCTGCATCATTAAAATAGTTAATATTTTCAACTTCCGGAGCTGTGTCTGACAGTTTCATTTGGGTAGCATCATAACGAATCCAATGATAGTCACCAATTTGATACCAAAATTGACCATTACCAGAAATAGCGCGTAATTGAGTTGCCCAAAAAGTATTTGGGTTTAAGTTTGTCGTAACGTTTGATAAATTATCTGGCTCTAGAAAAACCTGTACACTGGTTACCGTTTCGATGAACATGTTAATACGGTGTACAGCTTGCCATACTTGTGGCCGATAATAAAGCTCTAATGACTGAGGTAGGCTACCAAACAATCCCGCCAAAGATCCTGAATTATCTATATACTGATAATTGTCGATATCTAAAATGGCGATTTCGTAGGGTGCGCCTGCCTCGCCATCTAGTCTTGTTGGTTCGTGTAACTCATCACCAGTTGCTATATTTTTGTAATAAACCCATACGGGCGATGTATTTGCCATAATTTCCCCTTTGAATATACCTACACATTATATCACAAACAAAAAACGACCCGAAAGTCGTTTCATATCACACGCAAGTTAAATTTTATTTACAGTAACTGGTTCGGGCTTAACTTCACTAATAACAAATTCGTTATTAACAATGTCAGCTTGCAAATGATGAACATTTGGGTGTTCTAAGTAGAAATCAGCGATACCATCGGCAATTTTGTCTTGCATGACACGACGGAGAGGTCGAGCACCCATTGCAGGGTCATAACCGAGCTCCACTAATTTCTTCTTAGCAGCAGTGCTTAAATCAATGTGCAAATCGTTGTCAGACAAGTTATCATTCATATCAGTCAATAGTAAGTCGACAATCTTTAGTAAATGATCTTGTGACAAAGGTTGGAAATCAATGATATCGTCTAAACGGTTCAAGAATTCTGGACGGAAATAATTTTCCAAACGTTGCATCAAACGATTTTGTTGATCAACTTGGGCGAATCCCACAGGCGTATTTCCTGTATCTGTTGAACCAGCGTTAGAAGTCATAATAATGACAGTATCTTTGAAACTCACTATGTGACCTTGTGCATCAGTTAGACGGCCATCATCAAGAATCTGCAAGAACATATTCATTACATCCGGATGTGCTTTTTCTACTTCATCAAAGAGTACCAATGAGTATGGGCGACGGCGAACTTGTTCTGTTAATTGACCAGCCTCTTCGTAACCGACATAACCGGCAGGAGCACCAATCATTTTAGAAACGGTATGTTTTTCCATGTACTCTGACATGTCGAAACGAATCATTGCATCTTTGCTACCAAACATTTCCTTAGCTAATTGCTTGGCAGTTTCAGTTTTACCAACACCGGTCGGCCCGACAAATAGGAATGATCCAATTGGACGACCAGATTTTGTTAGACCAATACGATTACGGCGAATCGCCTTGACTACTTTTTCTACTGCCTCATCTTGACCAATAACATGTTTCGATAAGTTTTTATCCAAATCTTTTAGTTGATTAGCCTCGTTTTCTTTTAAAGCTCCGACAGGAATATCGGTTTTATCTTCAACAATTTTTAAGATGTCTTGCTCTGTTACTGTTTGTGGCTTTGACATCTCGGGGTGAGCCTCGACTTGTGCCTTTTGCGACTCAAGTTGGTTTACCTGATCACGCCAATAACTAGCCTTTTCAAAATCTTCTTTATCAATCGCTTCTTGCTTTAATTTATCAGCCGCTTCGATGTTCACTTGAATAGTTTTGGGATCTGCAACTTTCATTGTCAAATTTTTACGTGAGCCAGCTTCATCAAGTAAATCAATTGCTTTATCCGGTAGGAATCTTTCTGGAATATAACGATCAGATAGTTCAACAGCTGCTTGGAGCGCAGAATCACTGAATGTAACATAGTGATACTTTTCATATCGTTCACTAATTCCTTCCAAAATCGTGATAGTTTCTTCTTTAGAAGGTTCTTCAACTTGCACTGGTTGGAAACGACGGGCAATAGCACCATCTTTTTCAATCTTTCGATACTCGTTTAAAGTTGTTGCACCGATTAATTGGAACTCACCACGAGCTAGGGCAGGCTTCAAAATATTACCTGCATCCATACCACCCTCAGCATTTCCGGCACCCATAATTTCATGAATTTCATCAATGAACAAGATGACATCATCGCTGTTCGTAACTTCTTTCATTAATTCACGCATCCGTGCTTCGAATTGACCACGCATGCTCGTACCTTGAACCAAAGCCGACATTTCCAAACGAATAACTTCTTTATGCTGTAATTTTTCAGGTACCTTTCCAGCCACAATAGCTTGTGCAAGGCCTTCAACAATAGCTGTTTTACCAACACCAGGTTCACCAATTAGTACTGGATTATTCTTTGTACGACGATTTAAAATTTCAATTGTGCGAGCAACTTCATCATCTCGGCCGATAACAGGGTCGAGCTTTCCATCGCGAGCTTGCTTAGTTAAATTAATACCAAATTCATCAAGCAAGCGTCTTTTTTTATTACCATTATTATTTTTTTGTGCTTGTGTATTTTGTTGTCCTTGTGCTTGCGCCATTTGTTCGTTCATTGCGCGAAACATTTCATCTAAATTACCAAAACCAAACGAATCTTGTTGTGCCATATCTTTTACTTAGTGTGAAGCACCATGGAATACAGTTATTGCATTTCACCACAGTATTGCACACGATTCCTTTCTGTAGGTTATGCTTTAATTATAGCACGATTTAAGAAAAATGCAATTAAAATTAGCACTCTTTAAAGTAGAGTGCTAATTTTAAAAATGTTATACTGTCTATGAGGTGAATTATGAATTATACACAAGCACTAAATGATTTGCGTGATGGAAAAATAGACGAAATTGAAGTAACACCAGCAGTGTTTCCGGAATTTCAAAAGGCATGGGCAAATTTCGCATATCAGAATACTATTCGTGGTATTGCTCACCCTCACGGTAAAGTTACTTATGTTCGCTCAAATTGATGTGCGAATTAAACCATTTTTATGCTACAATATTATAAGTTAAGTAAAATTTAAATGTGTTGCAATAGCAGTCGTAACACGATAAGGGGCAGTACAGTGGCATTTTCATTTGGACAAAAAAATGTTGGTATCGATTTGGGTACCGCTAACACATATGTATATATCGAAGGTCGTGGCATCATATTGCGTGAACCATCAGTAGTGGCACGCAATACACAAACCAATGAAGTCGTTGCTGTAGGTTCTGAAGCTAAAGACATGTTAGGCCGAACGCCTGCAAGTATCGCTGCTATCCGTCCGATGCGTGATGGTGTTATTGCCGATTACGATACAACTGTTGCGATGATTCGCTACTATTTGCAAAAAGCACTTGGCGGTCGTATTGGCAAACCTTATGTAACAATTGGCGTTCCTTCGGGTGTAACAGCTGTCGAAAGACGTGCTGTTATTGATGCTGCTCGTGTTGCTGGCGCGCGTGACGCTTATGTCATAGAGGAGCCCTTTGCCGCAGCGGTTGGTGCCGGGCTACCAGTTATGGATCCTACTGGATCAATGGTTGTTGACATGGGCGGCGGAACGACTGATGTCGCGACAATTTCATTAGGTGGAATTGTTTCAAGCCGTTCAATCCGTATAGCCGGAGACAAGCTGGACGAAGCAATTGCTAATTTTGTTCGCAACAAATATAACGTTACCATTGGTGAGCCGACAGCTGAAAGACTCAAAATTGAAATTGGTGCTGCATCACTTGCTTTAGCACGTACCTTGCCAAATGCTACGGTCAGAGGTCGCGACTTGTTGACTGGTTTGCCTAAGACAATTGATGTTACCGCTGAAGATGTAGCCACATCAATTCAAGAACCAGTGCAAGAAATCGTGGCGGCTATTCGTGAGACGTTAGAATCGACTCAACCTGAATTAGCTGCAGATGTTATTGATCACGGTATGATTTTGACCGGTGGTGGGGCATTATTACGCGACATTGAAAAAATTATTCAAAATGCAACCAAGGTACCAGTCTTAATAGCTAACGAGCCATTAGATGCAGTTGCTATTGGTACTGGAGAAGCGTTGAAATCTATTGATGTCATGCGACAAAAGTAATGGTAGTTTAAAATAGCGTGGCGCTTGCGCTACGCTATTATTTATTTTCAAGAATTAATGTCAAATAAAAGTTTCTAAGTAAAACAAGGTAGCATACCATTGAAAATAGATGAAACGCTCAACTGTTTTTAGAAGTGGTAACTGACTTTTTGGGGAAATACATGAAAAAAATATTTTCGTCACGCACGTTGGTATCAATAATTGTTGCGTTTATAATAATTGTAAGTTTAATTGCCGGATCAAATTGGTGGGCTAAAAGAACGAATACGCCACCTTTTTTACAGCGTTTCGGGAATGATTTAGCTGGTGGTGTTAGTCGTATTATTGCTGTCCCAACGACTGCAGTTGGGCGTACAGCAAATAGTATTAGTAACCTGTTAGATACATTTGAAGAAAATAAAAGGTTGAAATCTAAAATTGATGAATTTGCTCAAGACAAGGTTCACTTACAAACAGTTGAAGAAGAGAACAAATCTCTGAAGCAACAATTAAAACTAAAAGCTACATTGACAGATTATAAAACAGTTTCGGCTGTGACCATTAGTCGTTCACCGACAACATGGCAGTCACAATTAGTTATTGATGAAGGATCCAATTCGGGCTTGAAAAAAGGAATGCCAGTGCTTGCAGGTGCCGGAATTATTGGCCGTATCAGTGAAGTAAACACAACTAATTCAAAAGTGGCTTTGATTTCTGATACTAGTTCCGACGCTAATAGATTTGCGATTAAAATTAAGGGTGATGATGGTGATGTTAATGGCATTGTAACAAGTTTTAACCGTGAGAAAAATCAATTAATTATGGGGCAAGTCACATCAAATAATAAAATCAGTAAAGGTGATTTAGTTGAAACTTCTGGCCTCGGTGGTGTTATTCCAGCCGGACTGTATGTTGGTAAGGTTGCTAGTGTTACGACGGATGATTATGGTTTATCCAAGAAAATATACATTGAACCTGCGGCTGATCTAGGTAATATCACTACAGTTATGGTTGCAATTTCACAGATAGGAGCAAATTAATGGCATTTTGGCAATTGACGAGAATGCGTGTGATTTATCCTGTGTTATTATTTTTGATATTGTTTGTTGATGGAACATTCATGTCTAGTATGGGGGGGCTATTTACACAATTTCCTTGGCACATTTTACCCACTTTGACACTTGGTTGGCTCTTTTTGGGTGTCCAATTTGATGTTGAAAACGAGCTACCTTTATGGTTTTATGTTGTAGTCATTGGTATATTGTTTGATATGTACTATACTGGCATTTTTGGTACATATACCTTTGCATTTATTGCTGCGGTAGCTGTGATGAAGCAATTGCATAAAGTGCTAGATGAACGTCTAGTAAGTGGCTTGCTTTTATATTTAGCTGGCTTGCTTATTTACCTACTAATTTCTTATGTCAGTGGATTTGTTACTGGAATTGCTAATGTTAGCGTATCATCGTTTTTATTGTACGAGGTATTGCCAACAGCAATATTAAATCTATTTTTTGCGACTGTATCATATTATCCAGTATGGTCTTTATTTCAGTTTCTACGTTGACAAGTTATCTTTTTATAGTATAATTATGACCATATAGTAAAACGTTGAATAGAAGAGTAGTTCATTTTAATTTAGAAGAGAATTTGCGGTCGCTGTGAGCAAATAGTTAAATTGTACGAAACACATCTATGAGTATAAAGCTGAACAAAGTAAGCTTTATCGGAAGTGTCCGTTATCACATAACAGTCTTTGACTTATTGAGATGCTACTAGTGATAGTAGCATAACAAAGAGGTGGAACCGCGATGAAACGCCCTCTAAATACATTTCTTGTATTTGGGGGCGTTTTTAATTGGTTAGAAGACTGGTGGAGAACTTTTGTGTGAGCAAAAGTTGAATTCGAGGTGGAACCACGCTTTTGCGTCCTCTTGCAGTAGAAATACTGTAAGAGGATTTTTTCGTTTTATAAATACATTATAAATGTGATTGTTCTTTCTCGTTAAAATATATGAGTTATAAGCGCAATTCAACAAAGGAGTTTCAATTATGAGTTATCTAACTACAATTCTTCCCAGTTTATTGGCTGGACTAAAAACGACGCTAGGGGTGTTTTTCCTAACAATCATTGGATCTGTACCATTGGGAATTTTAGTGTCCTTAGGGATGAAATCACCTTACTTTACAATACGTTGGTTGATTAACGGTTATATCTGGATTATGCGTGGTACGCCGCTACTTTTACAATTGATTTTTATCTACTACGGTCTTGGAATGATGGGTATAGCATTTCCACGATTTGAAGCTGCTATCATAGCGTTTATTATTAATTATGCAGCCTATCTTGCTGAAATTTTCCGTGGTGGACTACAATCAGTCCCAAGAGGGCAATATGATGCTGCTAAAGTACTTGGCTTTAGTAAAATTCAAACATTTTTCAAAATAATTTTGCCACAAGTAATCAAGATTGTTGTTCCTTCATTTGGTAATGAAGTGATTAACTTGGTCAAAGACACTTCTTTAGTTTATGTTATTGGCCTAGGAGACATTTTGCGAGCAGGAAATATTGCGGCTAGTCGTGACGTCACTTTGATGCCATACCTATTAGTTGGATTGATATATTTAATTATGACGGCGGTTGTCACATTATTATTGCGCCGTAGTGAAACAGTTTTGAATAAATGGAGGTAATTTAATGTTAGAAATCAAAAACTTAACTAAAAAATATGATCAAAACGTGATCTTCAAATCCCTGAATTTAACAGTACATGATGGTGAAGTATTAAGCATTGTCGGCCCATCTGGTATTGGTAAAACAACCTTAATTAAAATTATGGCGGGATTAGAAACTGCAGATGATGGCGAAATTATTTTAAATGGTGAAAACATCGATATTAAAGGTGAAAGCTCCGATACGAATATTGGCATGATTTTTCAAGACTTTAATCTATTCCCAAACTACACAGTCATTGACAATATCACGTTAGCACCTATTAATGTTAATAAACAGTCTTCATCAAAGGCCGTTGAAAAAGGGCAGGAGCTTTTGGAATCCTTAGGCATGTTAGATAAAGCTAATTTGTTTCCCTATCAATTATCAGGTGGTCAGAAGCAGCGTGCAGCAATTGCACGTGCACTAGCCATGGACCCGAAAATTTTGGCATATGATGAACCTACAAGTGGATTGGATGAAGCATCGACACACCAAGTCGCTGATGTTGTTAAAACGCTTAAGAAGCGTGGTGTAACACAAGTTATTATTACGCACGATCAGCCATTTGCTGAAATGGTTTCTGATCGCGTGTTTGATTTTGCAACGGAGGTAAAACGCTAATGCCAAGCATGAAAAAGAAGATTGTTGTTAATAGTATTGTTGGTACTTTATTTATCGCACTGGTCATTATGGCAGCTCTCTCTTTATCTAATAATTCCCAAAAAAGCAAAAGTACAGAACAGACAGTAGTGAAAACAGATCAATGGTCACGAATCAAGAGGGAAAAGCAAATTACAATTGGTCTAGATGATACATTTGTACCAATGGGATTTCGCGATAAATCGGGTAAATTAGTAGGATTTGATGTTGATTTGGCGACTGCTGTGTTCAAGAGTTTGGGAATCAAGGTCAAATGGCAACCCATTGATTGGTCAATGAAAGAAACAGAATTAAATACCGGAAACATTGATGCTATCTGGAATGGTTATACAATTACAGATGACCGGAAAAAGAAGGTTGCTTTTTCAACACCTTACCACAAGGCAACGCAAGTGCTTGTTACTTTAAAGAAAAGTAACATTAACAAGTTTTCTGATATGCAAGATAAAGTATTAGGAGATCAAACGGCTTCAAGTGGCGATCAAACTTTTGCGCAGTATCCTAAAGTTTTGAAACAATATGTTAAAGACCAGAAGGTTATTGGCTATGATACATTTGATAAGGCCTTCAATGATTTGAATGCGAGTCGCATCGATGGTTTATTGATTGATGAAGACTATGCACGTTATTATGTTGCGCATCAGTCTAACCCAGATGATTACACAATCACAACAGGTGGTTTCCCAGTAAATGATAATGCAGTTGGCTTCCGCAAAGCAGATAAAAAATTACGACAAGCAGTAAATAAAGAATTAGCAACTTATAAAAAAGATGGTCGTTTACAAAAATATAGTACGAAATGGTTTGGTAATTAACACATAATTTGGCAGCACCGTAATGGTGCTGCTTTTATGTTAGAATGGTATTAATAGTTTTTTGTTGCGCTGGGGAGGGCAATATGCTGAGAACATCTTTTTGGATTGTTATATTAATAGCTTTGGTCATCAATACCATTATTTCTTTTATTGCTGTTTTTCGACAGAAACGTGAAATTGCCACAATTTGGGCTTGGATGCTTGTCCTTTTGCTGTTACCTGTTGTAGGATTTGCCATCTTCTTTTTGGCGGGGAGCCGAATTTCTAGTAAAAAAATATTCCGTTTGCGAACGCAAGAACAACGTGGTTTAGATCAGATTGCTTTAAATCAAAAAAAGCAGTTACAAGATATTGAGAACTTACTTCCTATTCCTTACAGTGCAACAGAATTGTTGAAATTATTTTTATCATCTGATCGTGCAGTTTTGACACGTGGTAATAAAATTACAATTTTTAGTGATGGTCAAAAGAAATTTGATAAATTATTCTCAGATATTAAAGCTGCAAAGGAACATATACATTTAGAATATTTTTCTATTTTTGATGATAAAATAGGACATCAACTCGTTGATCTATTAACTGAAAAAGCTAGTGAAGGTGTTGAGGTTCGCGTTATTTACGATCAGTTTGGTTCTCATGGACAACATCCTAAAATGTATAGACAATTACGTGCAGCTGGAGGTGTTGCTGTACCGTTCTTAATGCGACGCTTTCAGCTACTAACTTTGCGTTTTAATTTTAGAAATCACCGTAAAATTGCTATTATTGATGGTAAAATTGGATACATTGGTGGATTTAATGTAGGGGATCAATATATTGGTGAATCTAAAAAATTTGGTTATTGGCGTGATACGCATACCCGAATTATTGGGGATGCAGTATTATCATTGCAAAGTCGATTTTTAATGGATTGGAATGCTACCGCTGAAGGTAGAGAGTTATTGACCCAGACGACAAAGTACTTTCCTGAAAACTTCTCGTTACCAGGGAAGTCTATGGTTCAAATTGTTTCCAGTGGTCCTGATGACGATATGAAGCAGATCAAACAAGGTTACATGAGAATGTTTTCTTCTGCCCGTGAGAGCATAAGTATTCAAACCCCTTATTTCATTCCGGATGGTCCTGTGTTAGAAACACTTGAAGTTGCTATTTTATCCGGGGTTAAGGTGAGATTAATGATACCTAATCAACCCGACCATCCTTTAGTTTATCGGGCAACAGAATATTATGCTCAAGAATTAATTGATCTCGGCGCGACAGTTTATCGCTATGATGGTGGCTTTTTACATAGCAAGGTTGTGATTATTGATAATGAGGTAGCAACTGTCGGGTCAGCTAATATGGATATCCGTTCATTTTCTCTTAATTTTGAAGGCAACGCATTTATATATGATCCGGACTTTGCAGCTGATTTAGAAGATTTATTTGAGCAAGACGTATTAAAGTCCACAAAATTAACAATGGAATATTTTGAGAAACAGTCTGCTTGGATGAAATTTAAGCAAAAGTTTAGTAGACTTTTCTCACCAATACTATGAAAAAAACAATTATTAATCATGGCGCGAATCTTGTGATTCTGCCAACTACACAATTTAAAACATTGCACATCGCCGTTGATTTTTCAACGGCAGTTGAGCCTGAGAATATTAGTGCACGTGCATTAGTGTCTTATTTGACTGCTGTTAGCTCGGCGCGTTATAAAACGCAACAACAAGTGGCGCAAAAAACAATTGATTTGTATGGTGCCCAATATCAAACTGATGTTTTTCGCATTGGCCAAACGCATCATGTACGCTTTACTTTGCAAATACCGGCACCTACCTACATAGTGGGGGGAAAACAGCTCCTGACCGAAGCTTTTGATTTTTTAAGCGAGATGATATTTAATCCTTTGGCGGAGAATCATGCATTCGATGAACAAGTATTTGCCAATGAGCAGCAAAGCCTAATAAATGAACTTGCCAGCGTTAAAGATGACAAAAGTCGTTACGCGGTGGCTAAACTTCGTGAAATAACTTATGATAAATCTGGCATGCGTGTATCCGCTAGTGGTAATGAAGAAACTGTTGCTCATTTAAATCCATCTGGTGTCTATCAAGCTTATCAGAACATGCTTAACGACGATGCTATGAATATCGTTGTGCTTGGTGATATTAATCAACAGCAAATTATTTCATTAATAGAAAAGTGGCCGATTGTACCTCATCAAGCTAAGGAAGAAAGAGAGCCATTTTATAGGCAAGCCTCTCGATTACATCTTAGTGAATTAGTTGAGCATAAAACTTCGCTTAATCAGGCTATGCTTACCATGGCTTATCAATTAAATATTAAGCCATTCGATGATCAGCGTTTTGCTGTTATGGTCATGAACTCGTTGTTGGGTGGTACGCCACTATCAAAATTATTTATGAATGTGCGCGAGAAGGAGTCACTAGCATATAGCATTTATTCTCGCTGGCAACACGATACTGGATTTTTAACTATTGCGGCTGGCTTGGATACTACAAAAGTGCATCAGACGGACACGATGATACAAGAACAAATTAAAGCCATTCAAGAGGGCGACTTTGATAATCAGACAGTTGATGCGATTAAGATGAGCTTAATTAGTGATTACTTAAGTCAACGTGACTCACCTGCAAGTCAAATGGAAGTTGCTTTTTCTCGATTACTCACAAGAAGAGAAACGAGTGAACAGGAATGGATTAATCGAATTCAGTCTGTGACTGCTGACGACATTCAAAATGCTGCTCAGAAGATTTCACTTCAAAGTCGTTATATATTATTGCCTGAGGTCTAATATGAAAACAAAACATTATCTAAAGTTAAAAGAAGATGTGATTACAGAAACGTTAGATAATGGTCTATCAATAGTGATGGTTCCGAAGTTTAATTACCATAAAACTTTTGCTGTGTTAACAACGGCTTATGGTGCGTTAGAGCAAAAATTTGTTATCGATGATGAACAACCAATTCAAATTCCCGCTGGAACAGCACATTTTCTGGAACACAAGCTATTTGAAAAAGAAAATGAAGATGCATTCGCAAGATTTGGCGAATTGGGGGCTGATGCTAATGCATTTACCAATGCTTATCAAACAAGTTATCTGTTTTCAACTACTCAAAACTTAATACCTGCCTTAACGCATTTACTAGACTTTGTTCAAACGCCTTATTTTTCAAAGCAAACAGTAGAAAAAGAACAGGGAATTATTGGGCAAGAAATACAAATGTATGATGATGACCCTAATTGGGCACTCTATATGGGATTATTGAACACATTATATCCAGACTCGTCAATTGCTAAAGATATCGCTGGGACACGTGAAACGATTGCAACCATCACACCTGAACTACTGTATGCTATTCATTCTGCATTTTATCAACCTACACAGCTGACACTACACATTGTGGGGCATTTTAATCCTGAAGAAATATTAGCAGTTGTTAAAGAGAATCAATTCAAAAAAGATTTACGTTCTAAGAAGTTAACCCGTTTCCCAGAAAAAGTTTTACCAGCAAAAGAACGGCAGTCGGAACGCTACTTTAATGTTTCACGCCCTAAAGTTGCATTTGGTATCCGGCTTGATCAGAACCAAGTCGTTGGTACAGAGGCAACCAAACGTATTTTAATCGCTGATATTTTGGATGATCTATTGTTTGGCGAACAAACGGATTGGTATCAGAATTTATATAGTCATGGTATTATTGATACAGAATTTGACACATCGTTTGATATTATAAAACATTATCAGTATGTGAGCTTTTTTGCGGAAACGGACGATTATGACGTTCTGACACAAGAAATTCAAAATCAAATTAATAATTATCAAAATGTTTTAGAAAATCAACAAAATGCGTTTGAGTCACTACGAAGAGCTACAGTTGGTGAGGGAATTCAGAAATTGAATTCCTTAGAAAATATGGCTTTGCAAGGTGATGATGTCTTGTTTGGAACTAATCTTTTTGATAAGATAGAGTTGTTACAAGATTTAACATTTGATGACATTCTTGTAACAGCGGATAAAATATATCGAAATGCTACGTTGCAACGATTTGTGTTGCATAAGTAGTCTTGTGGGCTATTATGAATGAAACTTTAACAAATCAAATAGGTGAACAACTGAAGGCTGCTCGCTTAGAAAAACAATTATCATTGGATGATATCCAAGAAATTACAAAAATTCAACGCCGGTATTTATTAGCTATTGAGGAAAACAATCTTAGCGTGTTACCTGGTGATTTTTACGTCCGTGCTTTTATTCGGCAATATGCATTAGCTGTTGGGTTACATCCTGATGAGTTATTAGGAGAAACAAAACCAATTTCTATGTCTCGAACTAGCGATCTGAGCCGGGCACACAGGGATAATGATGGTATTGTTCGTGCTGGGATAGACAACACCCCAACAGCAAGATCACGGTTGGCAAATTCTATCCCAACAATTGGTTTGGGGCTATTGATTCTTGTGGCTTTAATAGTTATTTGGTTTGTATTGACACATATAGGGACCAATTCTCAACAGACATCTAACGGCGGTAATATCTCTGTTTCTACTTCTGAGGTTTCCAAATCTTCTAGTAAATCATCAGCATCGAAGTCATCTGCTTCTAGTTCAAGTGAGGAATCTTCGAAACTTGATTTAGGTACACCAGAAACAGATACAAGTTTGCAGACGACAATCTATAATTTGTCTAATGAAAATACTAAAAAACATACAGTTGTTATAACAGCGAAAAACACAGGTACTTCAGTTAAGGTCAATGATGCTAGTAGTAACATTTTGCTAAATGAAACATTGGCTAGTGGCAGTAAAACAGTAGAAATTCCAGCGGGAACAACGGCATTTAATCTACAATTTTCTAATGTTAATAATGCTTCAGTTACAGTTGATGGACAAGATGTCGAAATAAGTGGTGCAACAACATCATTTTGGAATGTGCTTTTTAATCTCAATAAATAAAGGATGTATCATGAATTTACCTAATAAACTAACTGTTTTCAGAATTATTTTAATTCCTGTATTTATTTTATTGCTGACAGTACCATATGCTTGGTCTAATATCAGCTTTTTAGGAGTAAACATGCCTGTTAATTGGTTGATTGCCGCTGTTGTCTTTGCAATAGCTTCTGCAACTGATTTCTTGGACGGTCAAATAGCTCGTAGTCAGCATTTAGTTACCAATTTTGGAAAGTTTGCGGATCCTTTGGCTGATAAACTTTTGGTTATGACAGCGTTGATTTTCTTAACGAGCTTCAATGTTGTTCCAGCTTGGATGACTGCGGTTATTGTTATTCGAGAGTTGGCTGTTACAGGTTTACGTACGCTAATTGTTGAAAACAATGGCAAGGTTTTGGCAGCACAGATGCCAGGAAAGATAAAAACATTTTCACAAATGTTTGCTATTTTCTTCTTGTATATTCGCAACGCGCCATTTTCCATTATTAATTTTCCTATTGGGAATGTCTTATTGTGGGTTGCAGTTATCTTTACAATTTATTCCGGTATCGATTATTTTTGGCAAAATAGAAATGTCTTTTCTGATGGGATGTAAGGAACTAAAAGCGCTTTTAGCGCTTTTTTCGTATAATCAAGAAGAAAGCAAACGAAAACGAACAAATGTTCGAAAAATACTTGCTTTTGACTCGCGAAAAAGGTACACTAATCAAGTAAGATAAAAGGAGTTAGCCGCAATGGTAGCAAAGAAAACGACTAAAAAAGACGATCAAGCAAAGAAAGATGGTCGTCGAGCCGCGCTAGATGAAGCGCTAAAGAAAATTGAAAAGAACTTTGGAAAAGGTTCAGTGATGACGTTAGGAGATAACGCGCTAACGCAGATCGAAACGATCCCTTCTGGTTCTGTTAAAATTGATGTTGCTTTGGGTGTGGGTGGCTATCCCAAGGGACGTATTATTGAAGTATACGGTCCAGAATCATCCGGTAAAACAACCATCGCACTTCATGCAGTTGCTGAAGTGCAAAAGCAAGGTGGAACGGCTGCCTATATTGATGCTGAAAATGCTTTGGATGTTAAATACGCTGAAGCCCTTGGCGTTAAAAAAGACGAATTACTCTTGTCACAACCGGATACAGGCGAACAGGGATTAGAAATTGCTGATGCTTTGGTACAATCAGGTGCTGTAGACATGATTGTTGTTGACTCAGTTGCTGCATTAGTACCTCGTGCAGAAATCGAAGGTGAAATGGGTGATGCGCACGTTGGATTGCAAGCTCGTTTGATGAGTCAAGCACTACGTAAGTTAGCGGGAACTTTAAACCGAACGGGAACAATTGCTATTTTCATCAATCAAATTCGTGAAAAAGTCGGCGTAATGTTTGGAAACCCAGAAACTACACCCGGTGGTCGTGCACTAAAGTTCTATTCGACAGTACGTTTAGAAGTTAGACGTTCAACGCAAATTAAAGACGGTACTGATGTCACCGGTAATTTGACAAAAGTTAAAATTGTTAAAAACAAGGTGGCTCCACCATTCAAAGTTGCTGAAGTCGATATTATGTATGGGCATGGGATTTCACAAACAGGTGAAATTCTCGATCTTGCTGTTGATCAAGATATTATCGATAAAGCAGGTGCATGGTACGCCTACGAAGGTGAGCGAATTGGTCAAGGGCGTGAGAAAGCCAAAGACTATTTAGATGATCCTGAGCATACTGCATTGCGACAAGAACTATATGTCAAGGTGCGTCAAGCGTATGGTATTGATTCTAATGCGAATGGTACTGCCGTTTCAAATACGGAAGCTCAGGCGGAAAAATCTGATGAACAAATTAATTTGCCAGATTTGGATACATCAGCAGATGATTCTTTAACAGATGAACCAATTGTATAAATTATGTAAATATTGAGAAAAACGTTAGGTCGTTTTTCTTTTTTTTGTTACAATGCAAGTATAGAAACGCATGGAGATAGACATGACTAAGATACTTGTTGTTGATGATGAAACGGCAATTGCAACGCTGCTGCAATATAATTTGCAACAAAATGGTTACGAAGTAACGGTTGCATTGGATGGTTTATCCGCTTACCAAAAGGCAAAAGAGCAACAATTCAATGCAATATTGTTGGATTTAATGTTACCAGAAATGGATGGCATGACTGTTTTAAAACAGTTACGTCAAGATAAAGTTAGCACGCCAATAATTTTGGTGACCGCAAAAGGGGATGAGTTTGACCGTGTGCTTGGCTTAGAATTAGGTGCGGATGACTATATCACTAAACCTTTCAGTCCCCGAGAAGTTGTAGCAAGACTAAAAGCAGTATTACGTCGTTCACAAGTTAGTACAGATGCCAACAAAACGGATGAAATGGTTATTTCTATACAAGATTTGCTCATCAATGATAGTAAAAAAACAGTGATGAAAGAAAATAGTGTTTTATCCTTAACGCCACGAGAATATGATTTGTTATTATATTTTGCACAGCGTTTGGGGCGTGTAATTGATCGTGAAACAATTTTGACAGCTGTGTGGGGATATGAATATACTGGCGAAAGCCGTATGGTAGATATGCATATCAGCAACTTACGTGATAAGATTGAGTCAAACCCAAAGACACCTAAAATATTGAAAACGGTTCGCGGATTTGGGTATACTATGACGAATTAGTGTATTTATAATATATATAGTCATGTTATGTGGCATTATTATGGTGAATGGCAAACTGTAGACATTGCGTCGAAAGTGAGCCATTTTTGTTTTGTAAATTATTCTTTACAATCATTTACAAGAATGCGACTGAATTGTGCGACGTTTCATAACATAGTTCTCGTAATATATAAGTTGTAAACAAGGAGCGGCGCCCAAGAGCCTCTACTACACCCTTGTTTCGTTACATATTTCTAAGGGAGAAATCTTCATGAACAAAAAGATTGTAGGAATTATTGGTGGTATAGTGGTCATTGCGGCCGGAATTGCTTTGTATACTTCCGCTAACAACAAGTCAAGTGATAGTAATACAAATACAAGCTCTTCTTCATCTTCTAAGGTTACTGGTAAAGTCTTATCGTTAGGTTCGACAGCTCTACAACCTCTAGCAGAGCAAGTTGCCAGTTCATTCCAAGATAAAAATCCTGGTGTAACTGTGACGGTGCAAGGTGGTGGATCAGGTGCCGGATTAAGTCAAGTATCTGACGGCTCGGCACAAATTGGTAATTCTGATGTCTTTGCCGAAGAAAAAGAAGGTGTAGATGCTAGTAAATTAGTAGATCATAAAGTTGCTGTTGTTGGTATTGCACCAGTTGTTAATAGTGATGTTCAAATCAGTAGCTTAACTAAAACACAGTTGCGAGATATTTTCACTGGTAAAATAACAAACTGGAAAGATGTAGGCGGAAAAGATGAAAAGATTGTTGTTATCAACCGTGCAACTGGTTCAGGAACAAGAGCTGTTTTTGAAAAAAATATTTTAGATGGTCAGAATGCTGTTCAAGCAACAGAACAAGATTCTAATGGAACTGTTCAAAAAATCGTTAAGACAACACCAGGGGCTATTTCTTACCTAGCATTTGCTTATCTTGATTCAGATGGTATTAAGGCTTTGAATTTAAGTGGTGTTCATCCTAATAAGGCAAACGTAGAAGATAACTCATGGCCAATTTGGGCTTATGAACACATGTATACTAAGGGTACACCCACAGGTGCAACTAAAGCATTCTTGAAATATTTCACAACTAAGGAAGTTCAAAAAACAATCGTTCCTAAGCTGGGATATATTGGCTTGACAGATATGAAAGTTACACGTGATTCAAGTGGTAAAGTTAGTGACAAGTAAATAGATAAAAACAAGCATACTGCTTGTTTTTTTATTGCCTTCTAATTTAATACATTGTTAAAACCATGTTAGAATAAACTTATGAAGAAAAAAATTGGAAAATTGATTAGCATATATAGTTTAAATATCTTACTATTATTTGCAGTAACACATGTAATTCATGTCACTCCAAAACAACTGTACATGCTCTTAGTAATTTTTTTTGTAGTAGCTAATCTTGAAATTTGGTCCTTAAACTTTTGGAAAAGTAAAGAAACGTCCGAGTTAACTATTATGAAACAGCGAATGTTGGCAACGACTACAGGTGAAACACCAAGAGGTGTACTAGCTGAACCAACATCACCTTACTATGACTTATTGGAAAAGTTCAATGAATTACAGACTTATGTACGTCATATGCAATATGATGCTAATCGCGAAATTAACAACTATCAAACTCTTTTAACAAGCTTACCAGTTGGTGTTATTAATGTTAATCGGAATCATATGGTAGATGTTTTTAATCAAACCGCTGCCGATTTTCTTGGTGTAGAAATGCCTGAAATACCAATTTTAGATAGTTTGGTTATTCGTCAATTTACCTTGTCTGAAATAATTAATCACACTTTTAATACTAAAAAGAGACAACAATCTATTTTGAACTTGATGGTTAATGGTGAAGCGCGGCAATATGATGTGAGTACACTATATCATCAATCTGGATCCAATTCAGAAGTTATGGTCATGTTGTATGATTTAACTGAAGTACTTAAAATTGAACGTATGCAGGCTGATTTTCTAGCAAACGCATCACATGAATTTAAAACACCTTTAACGGCAATAACGGGATTCGTTGAAACATTGCAAGGTGAGGCCGGCTCAGATAACGATACACGGCAACAATTTTTACAAATTGTAGCAAATGAAGCTAAACGTTTATCAGCATTGGTCAATGATATATTATCATTATCTCGTCTGCAACATAAAATAGACGAAAAAGTAACAGATGTTGAGGTTGCGAAAATTGTTGATCAACAGTTGAAAAAAATTGATACAAAAACTGTGACGGTTCATAATGAAATTGCTTCCGACTTTAGTGTATCAGGCGTCGCGAATGATATTAGTACAATCGTCCAAAATTTGCTAACAAACTCAGTGAAATATAATGTAATGAATGGCGATATTTGGGTAACAGTGCATAAAAACCAGCAGCAATGGCAAATAGATTTTAAAGATACTGGTATCGGTATACCATTCAATCAACAATCACGTATTTTTGAACGCTTTTATAGAGGTGATGAGTCTCGACAGCGAAAAATAGCTAGTGGCACTGGCTTGGGATTAGCTATTGTGAACGAAATTGTAAATAGACATAACGGTGAAATTAAAGTTAAATCACAGGTAGGTGTTGGGACAACTATTAGTGTTGTATTACCTTTATAAATCATTCGATGCATGTTACAGCGAAAAGCAAAGTAAAATTTTACTTTGCTTTTTTGTATTTTTAAACTTATTCTCTTTACACAATCTTTACATAAAAGCGTTTTGACATTTACATAAGTTTAAGATAATAAGTATGTAGTAGTAAATCTTGGGAGGCATTAACATGTCGAAATCATATCGCGGTCCAATCGTATTGACGATTGTAGCCGTGGCAGTTGCTGCAGCGCTTGGAACAGCGTATGCAATGCGTGATAAAAGCGCGTCAAATACGTCAATCACTGCAGTTGGTTCAACAGCTTTACAACCTTTAGTTGAAGCTGCTGGTGAGGAATATGCTAAAGACAATCTCGGAACTTTCATCAACGTTCAAGGTGGTGGAACAGGTACCGGATTAAGTCAAGTATCACAGGGGGCTGTTGATATAGGTAATTCTGATGTATTTGCTGAAGAAAAAGAAGGCATCGATGCTAAGAAATTAACGGATCATCAAGTTGCCGTTGTTGGTATTGCGCCACTATTAAACAAAAATAATGGTGTAAAAAATTTGACAACAAAACAATTAACAGCCGTTTTCACTGGTAAAGTAACAAACTGGAAAGAAGTTGGTGGTAACAATCAAAAAATTGTAATCATTAATCGTGCGGCCGGTTCTGGAACACGAGCAACTTTTGAAAAATGGGGACTGAAAGGTGCTCAAAGTATTGAAGCACAAGAACAGGATTCCTCAGGAATGGTTCGTTCAATTGTTGCAACTACGCCAGGTGCTATATCCTATGCAGCTTTTGGATATGTTGACGATACAGTGGTAGCTGCTAGTGTTGATGGTGTTAAGCCAACAAAGCAAAATGTTGTTTCTGGAAAATATGCCATTTGGTCGTATGAGCACGTGTATACTAAAGGCAAGCCAACAAAGCCAGTAGCTAAATTTTTAAAGTATTTAACTTCTAAAAAAATTCAATCGACTCTTGTACCAAAGTTAGGGTACATATCAATACATGACATGAAAATTAGTCGTGATGTGAATGGGCATTTGACTAAAAAATAAACATATTTCTTGTTCGAAATCAATATATTTCGGCACTCACCTTGGAGAAAAAATGGATAACATTACAAAAAAACTTATGCAACGATCCGAATCAACTCGTAAGGATACGTTTGGTCGTGCTGTTAGTTTGACAGCATTAACTCTGATTGGGATTGTGGTTGTTGCGATCTTTGCCTTTGTTTTAAGTCGAGGGCTATCGACCTTCTTTAAAGATGGTGTGAGTGTTAAGGACTTCTTACTTGGAACAACATGGAATCCTTCAGTAACTAATCCAGCAACAAAAATGCCATACGTTGGTGCATTACCAATGATTATTGGATCATTTTTGGTAACATTCTTGTCCGCAATAGTTGCGACACCGTTTGCTATTGGAACAGCCTTGTTTATGACAGAAATCGCTCAAAAACGTGGTGCAAAAATTATGCAACCAATTATTGAATTACTAGTTGGAATTCCATCGGTTGTATATGGCTTTATTGGTTTAACTGTAGTCGTTCCATTTATTCGAACGGTAACAGGTGGTTCAGGGTTTGGAATTCTTTCTGGAACAATTGTTCTGTTCGTTATGATTTTACCTACTATCACATCAATGACTGTTGATACTCTAAAGTCAGTTCCTCGTTACTATCGTGAATCTGCTTTGGCAATTGGTGCAACGCGTTGGCAGATGATTTATAAAGTTGTTTTAAGAGCAGCAACACCTGGAATTATGACAGCAATTGTGTTTGGAATGGCGCGTGCGTTTGGTGAAGCATTGGCTGTTCAAATGGTTATCGGTAATGCTGCTTTGATGCCAACAGGCTTAACAACACCAGCATCTACCTTGACATCTGTATTGACAATGGGCATTGGAAATACAGTTATGGGTTCACTGCAAAATGATGTGTTGTGGACCCTAGCAATGATTCTATTGCTTATGTCATTAGTGTTTAATTTGATTGTTCGTGCAATTGGACGTAGAGGAGCGATGAAATAATGAATGCAAAAACTGCTGATAAAATAGCTACTGGCGTTATTTACGCTATTTCAGGCATCGTCGCTTTAATCTTGTTTGCGATGCTGAGTTTTATTCTAGTACGTGGTGTGCCACATTTGTCTTGGCATTTCTTGACTTCACCAGCACGGGCTTTTGAAGCAGGTGGAGGTATTGGTATACAACTATTTAACTCATTTTATTTATTAATACTTGCAATGGTCATTAGTTTTCCAATAGCTTTAGGTGCTGCAATTTACCTTAACGAATATGCTCAAAAAAACCATTTTACAGCTATTGTACGTACGGCAATTGAGATATTGAGTTCATTACCATCTGTTGTTGTTGGTCTGTTTGGTTTCTTGCTCTTTGTTGTTCAGTTCAAATTAGGATTTTCTATTTTGTCTGGTGCTATTGCACTGACATTGTTTAATTTACCTTTGTTAACACGCTCAATTGAGACAAGTTTGGCGCAAATTCCTGATTTGCAACGTGAAGCCGGAGCAGCACTTGGCCTATCACGGTGGGAGACAGTATTACATGTTATTTTACCAGCAGCAGTACCTTCAATAGTAACTGGTGTTGTACTATCCGCTGGTCGAGTATTTGGTGAAGCCGCAGCTTTAATTTATACTGCCGGTCAATCGGCTCCAGCCTTGAATTTTTCGGATTGGAATCCTTTTAATATTTCAAGCCCATTGAACCCAATGCGTCCAGCCGAAACACTAGCTGTACATATTTGGAAAATTAATTCTGAAGGCATCATGCCTGATGTTAGTGCCGTGTCGGCAGGGGCTTCAGCTGTTTTGATTATTGTTGTGTTGCTATTCAACTTTAGCGCACGAAAATTAGGTATGAAGCTTTATAAGAAGTTAACGAGTGCGTGAGGCCATTATGATAAATTCAAATACAGATCTTAAACCAGCTAGTGAGTTCATTAGAGAAAATGCACCTGAACGGTTTATTTATAAAATGGATACCGAAAAACATGAAATTGCTCTGTCAACAAAAGATTTGCAAGTGTTTTATGGTGATAACCTTGCCTTGAGCGAAGGCGACCTGCAGTTTGAGCGTTATAAAATTACGAGCTTAGTTGGCGCTTCAGGATCCGGGAAATCAACATTTTTACGTTCATTAAACCGCATGAACGATGGCGTTGCTACTGTTAATGGAAACATTATGTATCGTGGAGTGGATATTAATACCAAAAAAATTGATGTTTATGAAATGCGCCGACATATTGGCATGGTATTTCAGCGACCCAATCCTTTTGCAAAATCAATTTATGATAATATTACTTTTGCTTTAACTAGTCGTGGAAATTACACTAAGGCGCAGTTAGATGAAGTTGTAGAAACAAGCCTCAAACAAGCTGCCTTATGGGATCAAGTGAAAGATGAACTGGATAAGTCGGCACTTGCATTATCTGGTGGACAAGCACAACGTCTTGTTATTGCACGTGCACTGGCGCTTAAACCAGATATCTTATTGCTCGATGAGCCTTCAAGTGCGTTGGATCCTATATCATCTGCACAGGTTGAAGATACATTACTTAAGTTAAAAGACAAGTACACAATTATTATTGTGACACATAATATGCAGCAAGCTGCTCGAATTAGTGATTATACAGCGTTCTTCCATATGGGGAAGATTATAGAATATGATTTAACACGAAAGATATTTACACGACCAAAAGTGGCGCTCACAAATGATTATATATCAGGTAATTTCGGATGACAGATAACAAACAAAAGACAATTTTATCAACCCGTGACGTGCACCTTTGGTATGGCAAAAAAGAGGCGCTTCATGGTATAGATTTAGACTTTCCAGAGAAGGGGATTACTGCCTTGATTGGTCCTTCTGGATCAGGAAAGTCAACATACTTACGTGCTATTAATCGTATGCACGATTTAGAAGATAATGTAACCGTCACTGGTTCATTTAACTTTAAGGGAACAGATATTTACGCACCAACAACTGATACAGTTGATTTGCGCAAGCGCATAGGAATGGTTTTCCAACAGCCTAACCCGTTTCCATTTTCAACATATGAAAACGTTGCTTTTGGATTGCGCCTTGCTGGTGTAAAAGATAAGGCAGTGTTGGATGAAGCAGTGGAGAAGGCCTTAAAACAAGCCTCTGTTTGGGATGAAGTGAAAGATAATTTACACAAATCGGCACTTGGATTATCTGGGGGTCAACAACAGCGAGTTTCCGTTGCACGTGTCTTAGCTACATCTCCAGAATTGCTATTGTTGGATGAACCGACTTCAGCGCTTGATCCAGTTTCTAGTCATAATATTGAAGAAACTTTGTTAAATCTTCGTGATGACTATGCAATGATTATTGTGACACACTCAATGTCGCAAGCTTCACGAATTTCTGATCGAACAGCATTTTTCTTGAGTGGTGATTTGGTTGAAGTGGATGATACAAAACATATTTTCTTGAATCCAGAAAAGCAAGAGACACAAGATTATGTTTCTGGTCGTTTTGGCTAATTTACACAATTTTGATATAGAACAGTTATAATATAATAAAATTAAGGAGGTTTCACTATGCGTCGATTATTTGATGAAGAATTAGCAGATTTAGATAGTTCATTCACAGAAATGGGCATGCTGGTTTCGCAAACTATTCAAAAAGCTGTGCAATCGTTTGTGGATCATGATCGTGAGGGTGCTCGTAAAATTTTAGAAAATGACCACCAAATTAATGAACGTGAGGCAGCAATTGAAAAAAAGACATTCGAAATGATTGCCTTGTATCAACCAGTGACAACTGATTTGCGTGAGATTGTTACTATTTTAAAGGCAGTATCCGTACTCGAACGTATGGGTGATCAAGCTCGTAACATTGCAAACTCGACAATACGTGTTAAAGGCACAAAACATATTGCCAATGTCGAACAAGAATTAGGTGAAATGGGTGAAATGGTTGCTGGTATGGTGTCAGAGGTCATGGATTATTACGTAAAAAATGATGCTCTTGGCGCCGAGGCTATTGCTGATAAAAACAGTATACTCACTCAAAGTGCTGCGAAAGTTCGAACAGATTCTGTCAATGGCATGAAAGAAGATGCTGAATTAGTTGATTCGGCTGCTGATTATCTTGTAATTGCTGGATACTTGAAGCGTATTGGTGATTATACGACAGATATTGCCGAGTGGATTGTATATAAAAGAACAGGAAAAATTATTGAATTAAATCCTGGGTATAATTTCTTTATATAATATAGACTTGTAATATATTAAAGAGCGAAACGTAGAAAAATACTACGTTTCGCTCTTTAAGTTTATAAAGAAGTATGAGTGATGAATTTATTTAATAGCAAATTATTAGTCAGAGTAATTATAAGTAAACACTAAAAAATTCGATGTAAATGTTTGATTAGTTAACGATGAAAATTAATACTATTTTGAACCGATACTTTTGAAGACATTTGACAAACTATCTACAATATTTGTTATAATGGAATTATTGAAAGCTTACTATATCAATATGGTAAACGTTTTCAAAAAAATATGTAATGGAGAATTTAATGCGATTTATTGTTCGTTTGGCAACAAATATGCTGACTTTTTTGATTTTATCAATGATCTTTCCATCAGGTTTTCGAGTAGACAACTGGATTGCGGCTTTGCTAGCAGCATTTGTATTATCAATTTTAAATGCTGTTATTAAACCTATTTTAACAATTTTGACGTTGCCATTAACAATTTTGACTTTTGGATTTTTTGCTATTGTTGTCAATGCCTTATTATTAGAATTTACTGCTGATATTGTGGGAGGATTTGAGTTTTCAAGTTTTGGCTGGGCAATGATTATTGCATTTATTATCTCTATTCTTAATACGTTTTTGACAAATGATTTGCATGTGCAAGTAGGAAGACATTAAAATGGCACAAAATTCAGTAACAGTGAAACAATTAGTAGAAAATACCAGATTAAAAATTGTTGCCGGTGAACAATATCTAGATCGAGAAATCACGACTTCAGATATTTCTCGTCCTGGATTGGAAATGACAGGATATTTTAATTATTATGCTCCAGAAAGAATTCAGTTACTTGGTATTACTGAAACATCATTTTCTGAGCGTATGAGTCATGACGAATTATTGCTAGTGTTTCGCCGTATGGCAGATGAAAAAACGCCAGCTTTTGTTATTTCAACTGGCTTACCGATAAGTGATGAATTAAGTCAGGCAGCTGATGAGGCACACATACCTATTCTGTCTTCAACTTTAACTTCTTCACGAATTTTATCCAATATGACATATTATTTAGGTGGCGAACTAGCACCACGTAAAAACGTTCACGGTGTTTTGATTGATGTCCACGGATTAGGCGTTTTAATTACTGGAGACGCGGGAATTGGTAAGACAGAATCAGCTTTGGAATTAATTCAACAAGGGAAAGCACGTTTGGTTGCCGATGATCGTGTCGATATTTATCAAGAAGATGAAGAGAGACTTATTGGAGAACCGAACGGTGTATTACGTAACATGATGGAAGTGCGTGGTGTCGGAATAATTGATGTGCAGCAAGTTTATGGTGCTGTATCTGTTCGATCACATGCAACCATTGCGTTAAATATTCATTTATCTAATGGTAAAATAGGTGAAGCCAATTTTGACCGTTTAGGTGACGATAATGATTCCTTAGAAATTTTAGGTGTTAAGATTAAGCGAATGGTTGTGCCGGTGACGCCTGGTAGAAATACTGCAAGTGTGATTGATGCAGCCTCGGTTAAGTTCCGTACAGCGAATATGGGCATTGATGCGCTTAAGACATTAGAAGAGCGTATGACTGCTGAAATGGAAAAGAATGAAAAAATCGATGCAGGGGACGAAAAAAATGACTAAAATAGCCGTACTGGGCGGTGGCTCTTGGGGCACTGCGTTGGCAAATGTTGCTGCGGAAAATGATAACGATGTGCGTCTGTGGACGCGTACTGTGACGCAAGCGGATGAAATAAACAGTCAACATACTAACAAAAAGTATTTGCCAGATGCAAAGTTATCATCTAAGTTAATGGCAACCAGTAACATGGCCTTGGCGGTGATGGATACCGAAATTGTTTTGACAGTTGTTCCTACTAAAGTCGTACGAGAAGTTGCACGTCAGCTAGCTGACGTGTTAAATAAGCAAGATCATCAGGTGATTTTGGCGCATGCCACTAAAGGACTGGAGCAAGTAACCTATAAGCGTGTGTCGGAAATGCTTGCCGAAGAAGTGCCTACAAAGTATCGTTCAACGTTGGCAATGATTTCTGGCCCATCGCATGCAGAAGATGTTATCAAGCATGACTTGACATCTGTATCAATTGCTTCTGAAAATGAAGAGGCTGCCAAATTACTACAGCAGATATTTGCCAATAGTTCATTTAGACCTTATACGAATCATGATTTGTTGGGATCAGAACTGGCGGCAGCTTTAAAAAACATTATCGCCATCGGATCTGGTGCATTAATAGGATTGGGTTATGGTGCTAATGCACAGGCTGCTTTGCTGACACGTGGCTTATCGGAAATGCGCGCCCTAGGTCAAGCAATGGGAGCCCAACCAGAAACGTTTTTAGGACTTGCAGGCATTGGTGATTTGATTGTTACTGGCATGTCACCAAACTCCAGAAATTACCGTGCTGGGAAACAGTTAGGTGAAGGGAAGAGTTTGCAAGAGATTCAAGATGACATGGGCATGGTTATTGAGGGTGTTAGCACTACGAAAGCAGTATATGAATTTTCGCAACAGCATCGTGTGGAAATGCCTATAACAGCCGGTATTTATCGTATATTATATGAAAATGAACCATTGCGTGATGTAGTTAACGACCTAATGAGTCGTCCGTTGCGTAGTGAAGATTAGAAAAAGTAAAGAGGAAAAAATCATGAAACCAGTACGTAAAGCTATTATTCCAGCAGCAGGATTGGGTACACGTTTTTTGCCAGCAACTAAGGCATTAGCTAAAGAAATGTTGCCAATTGTCGATACACCAACGATTGAATACATCGTACGTGAAGCGATTGAATCTGGCATTGAAGACATCGTTATTGTTGATGGCAAATCAAAGCGTTCTATTGAGGATCATTTTGATTCTAACCCAGAATTAGAGAATAATTTACGTGAAAAAGGAAAGGATGAACTACTAAAGCTTGTTGAGGAAACAACAGATATTAATATGTATTTCATCCGTCAATCACATCCCAAGGGTCTCGGTGATGCTGTCTTGACTGCAAAAGCGTTTATTGGTGACGAACCATTTGTGGTTTTGCTGGGCGATGACTTGATGCAAGATGAAGTACCGTTGACAAAACAATTAATCCAACGTTATGAGGAAACCGGCGAATCAACGTTAGCTGTTATGAAAGTACCTCACGATCAAGTATCAGAGTATGGTGTAATAGATCCAGCCGCGCAAGTTGATAAAGGTGGACTATATCGTGTAAAGAGTTTCGTTGAAAAGCCAAAGCCTGAGGATGCACCTTCAGACCTAGCAATTATTGGACGTTACCTTTTGACACCTGAAATTTTCGAAGAACTAGAAAATACAAAACCTGGTAAAGGAAATGAAATTCAATTGACTGACGCTATTGATTCATTGAATAACCGGCAACACGTATATGCTCATGAATTTAAGGGGAGCCGTTATGATATTGGTTCAAAAATTGGTTTCTTGGAAACAAACATTGAATTTGGTTTAAAGCATCCGCAAACAAAGGATGCATTACGTGCTTATATTAAAGAATTGGCATCAAAGTTGTAATTTAAAAACAGGAAAAATGCTTCCTGTTTTTTTAAATAAGATGATTATGCTCGACAAGGGGTACATAATCGAGTACAATTAGTGTTAACAAAAAGTAAGTAAAGGGGTAAAGTATGTCAGAAGAACTCAAAGAATATGATGTGGTCGTTATTGGGGCTGGACCAGCAGGAATGACTGCAGCCACATATGCTTCAAGAGCTAATTTATCAGTATTAATGTTGGATCGTGGTATTTATGGCGGTCAAATGAATAATACAGCTGAGGTGGAAAATTATCCTGGATTTGATTCGATTTTGGGGCCAGATTTAGCTGAAAAGATGTATTCTTCGTCAACACAATTTGGTGCTGAGTATGGTTTTGGATCAGTGGAGAGTATTGAAGTTGAAGATTATAGAAAAATAATTCACACTGATATGGGGAATTATGCTTCTAAAGCAATAATCATTGCAACTGGGTCGGAGCATATCCACTTAGATGTGACGGGTGAAGATAAGTATCAGGGTCGTGGCGTAAGTTATTGTGCAGTGTGTGATGGTGCATTTTTCCGAGACGAGGATGTTTTGGTTATTGGCGGTGGTGATTCGGCGATTGAAGAAGGTTTATACCTAACTAATTTAGCAAAATCAGTGACAGTACTTCATCGTCGTGACAAATTACGCGCGCAACAAATTATCCAAAATCGTGCATTTGATAACACTAAAATGAAGTTTGAATGGCATACTGAAGTGGTGTCGATTACTGGTGACGATGACAAAGTTACAGGCGTCGATGTTATCAATAACCAGACAAATGAAAAGCGTCATATTGATGCTTCAGGTGTGTTCATTTACGTAGGATTAAAGGCAAACACTCAAGGCTTTGAAAATCTCAATATTACTGATCCAGAAGGTTGGATTGTAACAGACGATAAGATGCAAACTAGTATTCCCGGTGTTTTTGCTGTCGGCGATGTTCGTGTAAAAGATTTGAGACAAATAACTACTGCTGTCGGCGATGGTAGCTTGGCTGGTCAGGGTGTATACGATTATATAAGTAGTTTACCTGCCACTGAAAAAATTGCAGAATAAGTAAAAAAACCGATGACTCTTAGTCATCGGTTTTCTATTTTAATTATTTAACGATTTCACAGAATTCTACGATAACGCCATCGGGTCCTTGAAGATTAAAGAACTTGATTCCTTTATCCCAAAATGGTAAATGTTGCACTTCTGAATCAATCAGAGTGAAGCCTTCAGCCTTAGCGGCATCAAAAGCAGCATCTGCATCAGTAGTGTCCATTGAAATATGGTTAATAGCTCCTGGCTTACCAGCAACTTTGTCACCACTCCATGTTTCAATCACTAGATTTTCACGTTGCATAAAGATGACATTTCCGGCAGGAAAATCACCAGTCTTTTTAAAACCTAATTTGGTCCAAAATGCTTCAGATTGTTCTAGTGAAGATGATGGAATACCAACGTGTTGTAAACCTGAGTAATAATCAGCAAAAGCCATAATTGTTTCCTCCAAAATTAATATTTTTCATACCAAACAATGAGTTTATCTTATTCACCAACATCAACAGCTTGGTGATCTAAATTACGAAATACTAGTTTGTCAGCAATTCCAGTTATTCCGCCTTGGAAAAGAAAGGCGAAAAGCGTTCCTAAGCCAAAATTATACAGATTTGGGAAAGTAATAATAAACGCAATAATGGCAAAAATTGTTGGTGGAATGTATGAGGCCCACATTGCTTTGAAAGCAGAACCCTTAAAATACTTAAAACGCAAAATTTGCATTAAATCATCTGCTGGATGCAAAACTAAATTTACACGTTGATATATTGAAATAGCAGTACCAATAAGGGCAACTCCTACGAAGTTAATCACAATGTATAAAATGACCATTGGTAATGACTTTGCATCAGGCATAATTTGATTGAAAATGTTTGAAAACCATTGAATGAAAATTGAAAAGGGTAGCATGAATATAAAGTTACCTAAAATTCTTTTCCAATCAAGCTTCTTCATCAAAAATGCATTTAGGAAGGAGATTAACATACCAAGAACTAGAAAGGCCCAGAATAATGCTAGAGAATTATTTCCTAGAATCGCGTGACCTAAGTTGGCTTCTGCTGCTGTCCAGTAAGCAGATCCAAGAAAGGCAGGGTGAATATGATCAGAAGTAACTAATGTTAAGACATTACCCATGGCATTGATAACTAGCGAAATAGCAAAGTAGGTAATCGACAAACTCATTGAAATAGTTCTAGAGCTTTTCGTCTTTGTCTCGTTTTGAGTCATAATTATGCCTCTTCGCCGCCAACCTTCACAACAGCTTTAGATACGACACCTAACTTACCGTTAACAAAGTCGTCAACAGTCTTATAGTCTAATTCGTGTGACATCAATGCTTCAACATTCAACTTACCAGATGATAGCAAAGCCAATGAATCTTCAAATGCGTTAGGGTTGATAAATGAACCTTGAATAGTTAACTGCTTTTGGAATACTTCATAAGTGTTCATTTGGAACTTAGCGTCAGGACCACCAACACCAAACATCAATACTTGAGCGCCACGAGCTGATGCTTCAATAGCAGCTTCTTGTGTTTGTGGTAGACCAACGGCTTCAATAATGACATCATATTCACCTTCAGGGATTTTGTCACCCTTCATTGTGTTGTATGTGTTTTTTACGCCAAACTTTTCTTTGTTCATTGCCAACTTTTCGTCAACAATACCAGCCAAGTCAACTTGGTGAATACCATATGCTTGCAAGATTTGAACAAACAATTCACCCATGAATCCATCACCAATTACCAAAGCCTTTTGGTAAGGAGTAACCTTCAACAATTGGATACCGTGAACGGCACATGAAATTGGTTCAACAACAGCAGCTGACTTTAATGAGACGTTATCAGGAATTGGATAAACAACAGATGCAGGTGCAGTGAAAAATTCTTCAAAGCCACCATCACGTGTTACGCCAACGGCTGACAAGTTTTCGCATAATTCAGGGCGTGCAGTACGGCAGTACTTGCATTGTCCACAATAGATGTTAGGGTCAACAGTCACGCGGTCACCAACTTTAACGTTAGTAACAGCAGAACCGATTTCTGCAACAACACCTGAGTTCTCATGGCCAAGAACGATTGGAGGAACAGCATCAGCTGAACCTGGCAAACCAGCGTATAGTGCGTGATCAGTTCCACAGATTCCAGCGAATGCTGTATGAATCAAAACTTCGTTAGGCAAAACCTTGGGACGATCAATGTCCTTTACTTCTAATTTCTTAGTTCCGGTTAGAACAAGTGCTTCCATGATTAATTCTCCTTTTTTGTGACAAAAGTAACTTACGGTGACTATACTAAACCTTTGGCATTGTAAAGTCAAGTCTCAGGCCAAATTAATTTTCGATTATAAGGCTGTTGGTGTGATAAAATAATATAAGACTATGGAGGTATGTAATGGTTGCAAAATTAAGTGATGTCGCAGCGCTAGCTGGTGTTTCTGTGACAACAGTATCACGTGTTATTAACAGCTATGGTTCTTTGAGCCAAAAAACAATTGATAAGGTCCATGCTGCAATGCGTGAACTACATTATCAACCAAATGCAATGGCACGTTCATTACAAGGTAAATCATCACAATTTATAGGTTTGATTCTACCTAATATGGAAAACCCATTTTTTACTGCACTAGCCAATGAAATCGAACAGTTATTGTTCTTAAAGGGTTATAAAGTTATTATTGCAGCATCAGCAAATAATGTTGAAAAAGAGCAGCAATATTTGCAAATGCTCGCTGCTAATCAAGTTGAAGGGATAATAACTTCTTCACACAATCTAGATATCGAAGAATATCAGAATACTTATTTACCGATTGTCTCTTATGATCGATATCTATCAGATGATATCCCTATCGTTTCTGAAGACAATGAGGAAGGGGGCTATCTTGCTGGTAAGTACTTGCTTTCAACAGGAGCTCGACGCCTATTAATACTGAGTGACGACGATGGCTCGAAATCACCTACACATATCCGCTACGATGGTTTTTTGAGAGCGACAAAAGGCTCTTCAGCAAAGGTGTTCCAAGAAAACTTTAACTTGGAAGGGTTTGCTTCCAAAGAAGATCTCGACAAAATGATTAACTACGTTATAAAAGACGATATTGATGGTGTTTTTGCTTACAATGATGTTGGCGCAATTCAATTACAAAACGCACTTAGAAAAATCGGCAAACGTGTTCCAGAAGATGTAAAAATTATAGGTTACGATGGTACGCCAATTGTTCGTCAGCTACATCCTGATTTGCCAACGGTCGTACAACCAGTGAAGCAGGCGGCAAACGTGTTGATTGACGTATTATTTGCGGTAATAGAAAACCCTGGAGAAAAACCACAAAATAACGAATTACTAGGCGTTGAGTTATTTCAACCCGAGCAATAAGTGATTTTGTTACACTTTTTTCAAAAGAATATGACATTTTGGAGGGGAAATGTTTATAAATACATTAGCAACGATACCGGGGTGGATTACTCATCTAATTGGTAGCGACACTGAATTTTCTATATCAACTTTCATTGTGATGTTTTTACTAATTTTTGTTGAGACGGCTGGTATTCTGACAGGATTTATTCCCGGAGATGCTATTTTGATTACGGTCGGTGGCTTGGCAGGGACACATCACAATATTTTTGAATTAGGACTAGTTATTTTAGTTTTCGCCTTTGCATCCTTTTTGGGGGATGGTGTTAATTACTGGTTTGGCGCCTATATCACAAAGCAATTTGGTAAAATTCCAATTATTAAAAAACATGTACATGGTGAGTTAGTTGAACAAATCGCAGGCAATTTTCATCCAAAACGCTGGTTGCTATTTATTGTCTTGGGACGTTTTTTACCTTTTATTCGTGTCGCGGTGCCACTATTAGCTCACCGTTTAGGTTTAGCATTTTTAAATTACTTACGGATGTCGGCCTTTGCTAGTTTTCTGTGGTCACTAGTCATGGTTTCAATAGGTTATTTTATTGGGCATCTTGAAATTCCAAGACAAATTTCAATTTCCCTAATCATTATAATGGCTGTAATATTTATAGTAATTTTACGCAGTCCTAAATGTCGACAACGCATTATTCAATTGTTTATTCGAAAATAAATTTGTTATAATTTAAGAAATTACGAAAAAAGAAGGTAAATCATGAGTTATAAAGAAGCACTTACAAAATGGCAAGAAGCGACTTTACCAGATTATTTGGCTGCTGATTTAGAAAAATACACACCAGAACAGCAGGAAGACGCTTTTTATCAAAATCTAAGTTTTGGTACAGCTGGAATGCGCGGTGTATTGGGTGCAGGGACAAACCGCATGAATGTTTTCACAGTTCGTCAAGTAACTGAAGCCTTGGCACGTTACATTGATGAGCAAGGATCAGATGCAAAAAAGCGTGGCGTAGCAATCAGTTTTGATTCGCGTCATTTTTCGCCTGAATTCGCTTCAAATGCGGCACAAGTATTGTCGGCACATGGAATTAAGAGTTTCCTTTTTAGTTCGTTGCGTCCAACACCAGAATTGTCATTTACTGTACGTGAATTACACGCTTTCGCCGGTATTATGATCACTGCATCACATAATCCTAAAGAATATAACGGTTACAAGGTTTATGGAGAAGATGGCGGTCAAATGGTTCCAGAAGCAGTTGATGCTGTGGTTAACGAACTGGCGAACATTACTGATATTTTTAATATCGCATTAGATGAAGACAACAAAAATGTGCAAATTATTGATGATGAAATTGATAATAAATATTTGAAGAAGATGGAAACAGTGACAGTGAACGCTGACCTTGTTGCTAAAGAAGGTGCTTCGCTAAAGTTTGTTTATTCACCGCTACATGGAACAGGCCAATACATTGGCGAAAAAGCATTACAGCAGGCTGGTTTCACAAATTACACGATTGTAAAAGAACAAGCTGTTATTGACGGTGATTTTCCAACAGTTAAAAAACCCAATCCGGAAGATGCCGCCGCGTTATCATTAGCTATTGAATATGCTAAGCGTGATGGGGCAGATGCTGTTGTAGCAACAGATCCTGATGCTGATCGCATGGGCGCTGCTGTTAAACTAGCTGATGGCACATTCCAAATTTTGACAGGTAATCAAATTGCCGCTGTTTTGGTTAATTACTTATTAACAGCTAAAAAAGACACGAACAGTTTGCCAACTAATGGGTCGATTGTGACATCAATTGTATCGTCACGCTTTGCGTCAAAGGTTGCTGAAAGCTTTGGTGTTGAAACAGCTGATGTGTTGACTGGATTTAAATATATTGCAGCTACAATTGATAAATTTGAGGAAACAAAATCCAATACATTTTTGTTTGGATTTGAAGAAAGTTTTGGTTACTTGGTCAAGCCATTTTCTCATGATAAAGATGCCATTCAAGCATTGGTATTATTTGCAGAAGTAGCTGCATACTACAAGTCACAAGGAAAGACTTTTGCGGATGGATTGTATGAATTATTTGAGAAATTTGGATACTTTGAAGAAAAAACAATTAGCTTAGATTTCCCAGGAATTCATGGCAATGATGAAATGGCGGCCATTATAGCTGGCTTTCGTGATAATCAACCCGCTGAAATTGGCGGAATAGAAGTTGCACGCGTGCAAGACTTTTCAACCTCTGTTGAAACAAACAAAGATGGATCAACAGCTAAGTTACCTCAACCAAAAGCAAATGTGTTAAAGTACTGGTTGAATGATGGTTCTTGGGTGGCCTTAAGACCATCAGGCACAGAACCCAAGCTAAAGTTCTACATTGGGGTTGAATCTGAGTCACAGCAAGAATCACAAGCTAAAATTGATATTATTTCCGCCGATTTAATGAAGCGCGCAAAGTAATACTAGACATAAAAATTATAATTTGCTATAATTACTGTTGGCTATCAAAGCCCATATTAACGATAATCCGCTGTGCGTTTAAGCCTAAGGGCAAGTGTATGATTGTCGATCAGGAGAATGACCAATGCGTCAAAATACTATTTTAGAAAACGTTACATCAGCACAATTACGTACTGACATTCCTGCTTTCCGTGCAGGAGACACTGTTAAAGTGTATGCCAAGATCGTTGAAGGTTCACGTGAACGTGTTCAGTTGTTTGAAGGTGTTGTTATTAAGCGCAAGGGCGCTGGTATCCAAGCAACTTATACAGTTCGTAAGATTTCTTCAGGTGTTGGTGTGGAACGTACATTCCCATTACACTCACCACGTGTTGAAAAGATTGAAGTTACTCGCTTTGGTCAAGTACGCCGTGCAAAGTTGTACTACTTGCGTGCTTTGCAAGGTAAGGCAGCTCGTATTAAAGAACGTCGTCGCGACGTTTAAGTTATGTAAAAGGTATTTCTTCGGGAATACCTTTTTTGTTAATTATTCTTTAAAAAAGCTATTTACTTCACTAAATATTATGTCATTGTCACGTAATATTTTTGTCAAAATCCAGACACATTATTACGAATAAATTAGTCTATAATAGATATATACTCAAATAACATTTGAGTTTCATTACTTCCCCCAGTAATGCATCAATCAGCTCCCCCAATTGTTGATTGATACACCGATAACTTATGTTATCAACCCCCTGACCAACCCCCCTCTTCGGTCAGGGGTTTTTTGTTTGCAAAAAAGTATTGAAACGTAATAAAAAACCGCTAACGCTGTCGTTAACGGTTTTTTATTACTTAAAAGGGGACTGTGAGTTTTCTGTAGATGTTGGCACATTAAATGGATCAATCTCTTCACCAGATAAAGCACTTAACCCAGAACTTTCTTCTGTAGGCATGACGGTTTCATCAAACTTAAAAGCTAACAAGGAGTCTGTGATAGACTGTTCACGTGAAATATCGTCGTTATCGCGTACTTCCACAACGGTAGCTTTTTCTGTTGTAGCATGTGTTCGATCTAAGAAAGAATCTCGTGCAGCTGCACGTTTCCTAAGATCATCAACATTAACTGTTTCTGATAGGTCGGTGATTACTTCAAAAGAAACACCTTCGTTTTTCTTCAAATACTTGAAATTGGCTTCTGCAATGGCACCAGTTTGTACTTCAAGTTGTTGTGCTAAAAAGCCCGCCTCTAAACTAAAATCTGCATTTTTATTTAACGCAAGGCGTTGCCGTACCAAATCGCCAGTTAATTCCCAACGTTGGTTCTTACTATTTTGTGATTTAATTTCTAAATCACCAAAAGCAGCGTTGGCAAAAAACTCTTTTACTGTTGACAGTGTGTCAGTTGGAAACTGACGTGCAATTTCTTTACCGGCCCAGTATAAAATATGCGGATAGTCTTCTTGAAGCAAATTCTTTAAGAGACCATCACGCAGCAAACTGAGCGCGAAACTGTTTACTTGAAAGTTTGTTTGTAAAATTTTATCGTAATCGTTGATATCCATGGTTGACGAAAATCCTTTCATTTCATTATACACAAAATTAGTGCTCAAATGCTTGCATTTTTTATTATCCTCGTCATAATTAATTATATGATAAAAAATAATCCTATTGGGTTAGTTGACTCTGGTATTGGTGGTCTAACTGTTGTCAAAGAATCCCAGAAGCAATTACCGAACGAACAATTAATTTATATTGGTGATACGGCACGCATGCCATATGGACCGCGATCCGAAAAAGAAGTTATTGACTATACTTTTCAAATGGCTCATTATCTAGTGAATGAGCAAAATATTAAAATGTTGGTCATTGCTTGTAATACTGCCACTGCTAGAGCTTTATCACAATTACGAGATCAATTGCCTATTCCGGTCATTGGCGTCATTCAACCAGGTGCAGAAGCAGCTGTCTCAATTAGTCAAAATAAAAAAATTGGATTGATTGCAACACAAGGCACTGTCGAATCGCAAGTCTACAATGAAAAAATGTTAGCAATTGACAATAATGTTCAGATTACTTCGCAAGCTGAGCCCGAATTTGTTACTTTAGTGGAAAATAATCTCTATCAGAGTGATGAAGCCCGTGAGCTAATTGCACATCATTTGAGTGCCTTCAAAGAGGCAAATATTGATACGCTAATTTTGGGGTGTACTCATTTTCCATTACTGACGCCTTTTATTCAAGCGGCAGTCGGACCTGATGTTACACTAGTTGATTCTGGCGCCAAGACGGTTGCGGTAATGAAACAATATTTGGATGAACTTGACATTCGTTCAGAAGTGAAACACAATCATAGCGATGATATTTATAACACGACAGGTGATAAACTGAAATTCAAAACAATTGCTAGTAGTTGGTTAGCACGCAACCATGAGTTAGATGTGCGCCACCTCAATATTGTTGGTGACCATTTGGAGGAAGAAAAGTGAAGCTAATTATAGCGAGCAATAATGCTCATAAGATAACTGAAATTGAAACCTTACTGGCATCAATAAGTATTGATTTACCTGTCGTTTCACTTCAAGAAATAGGGGATGTTCCCGAGATTGTTGAAGATGGGATAACATTTGAAGAAAATGCTGTGAAGAAAGTTGAAACGATTGCTAAAGTTGCTCCTAATGATTACATTTTGGCTGATGACTCTGGTATGTCAGTGGATGCTTTAAATGGTGAACCAGGCGTTTATTCAGCACGTTATGCTGGCGATCACGATGATCAAGCAAATATTGATAAAGTTTTGCGGAAATTAGCTAAGGTCCCTAATGAGCAACGAACAGCACACTTCAATAGCGTTATCGCTTTACATAGTCCTAAAGGATCAAACCTAATAGTTAACGGACAGGTAGATGGCTATATAACGGAAAGTGAACGCGGACAAGATGGCTTTGGATATGATCCAATATTTTTTGTACCCAGCATGAACAAAACCTTTGCAGAAATGTCTGCAAGTGAGAAAAATACAATTAGTCATCGTGGTTTAGCACTGCAAGAACTCGGTAAAAAATTACCAGTTTGGTTGAAAGGAGAATAATGGTTAAATTTTTGATTGTTTCAGATATACACAGTGATCGAAAAATTTTAGTAGATATTTTGGCTCAGTGGCGAGATAAGGTCGCTGGTATTTTTTACAATGGTGATTCTGAATTGAACGCTGATGATGACATTTTTGAGGGTGTTTCTACGGTAATCGGTAACATGGATGATGATCCTGATTTTGCTGAAGCACGTTCAACGGTTATTGATGGTATAACTTTTTTTCAAACCCACGGTCACCTTTACAATGCGACGGCAATATTAAAATGGGCTAATTTGAATTTGATGAACGAAGCAGCAAATGATGCCCATGCACAAGTTGTTTTGTTTGGTCATACACATAAAGAAGGGGCTGTTTTATACGATCATAAGTTATTTATCAATCCAGGTTCAACAACCCTGCCAAAGGGGCCACATGCGGACCTTGGTGGAACCTATGCGGTTCTAGAAGTAACAGGTGATAAGTATATCGTAACGTTTTACACACGTCAGCATCAGGCCGTTCCTGATTTAACCGTGACAGTAAATCGATAAAATTTTTTAAAACATAAAAACTCCTTTTGTTATAATTTATTTATAAGCTTAAGGAGTTTTTATTACGTCATATTAAAAAGTATGATGTTCAAAGACATAACCACATCATCGCACGTGTATAATATAGGACTAGCTATGACAGAAGATAACCCGCAATTTAATCAATGGTATGAACAAGACACCGAAGTAGATCAGTTATTACGTGACGCAGCTGCCAATGATGAAGAACAACGTAGTGAATTATCATTACGTCCGCAATTTTTGCGTGAGTACATTGGGCAAGAGGCGTTAAAAGAAGAGTTGAGTGTCTATATTTCGGCAGCGAAGCAACGTGAAGAAGCATTGGATCATGTGTTGCTTTTTGGACCGCCAGGATTAGGCAAAACAACGCTAGCGATGATTATTGCTAATGAGATGAATGTTAATATTAAAACAACATCGGGTCCTGCTATTGAAAAGCCAGGTGATTTGGTAGCATTACTGAATGAATTGGAGCCGGGGGATATCCTGTTTATTGATGAAATACATCGAATTCCTACTAATATTGAGGAAATAATGTATTCAGCAATGGAAGATTATTTTGTTGATATTATGGTTGGTCAGGGGCCAACAGCGCGTCCAGTTCATTTTCCGCTGCCACCATTTACTTTAATTGGGGCAACCACGCGTCCTGGTATGTTATCCAAGCCACTTCGTGATCGATTTGGCATTATTAACTCGTTACAATATTATACTCCAGAAGAATTACAGCAAATAGTTGTTCGTACAGCAGACATCTTTAATGCACCAATCAAATCGGAAGGAGCGTATGAAATATCGCTGCGCTCTCGTGGCACACCTCGTATCGCCAATCGTCTGTTGAAGCGCGTCCGTGATTTTGCTCAGGTCGAGGGAAAAGATGCAATTGACAAGAATATTGTGACTATTGGTTTGGATAAATTGCGCGTTGACAATAGAGGTCTTGACGAAACCGATCATAAGCTTTTAGAAACAATGATCGAATATTATAAAGGTGGACCGGTTGGTTTAAATACAATAGCTGCTAATATTGGTGAAGAGTCAGAAACATTAGAGGCAATGGTTGAACCATATTTATTGCAGATTGGTTTTTTACAGCGCACACCGCGTGGACGTGTTGTCACTGAAGCTGGGTACACTCATTTAGGACACGCCTACCAAAGGAAATTATGACAAATTTTATTATTTCAGACACACATTTCAATCATGAAAAAATTCTATATTTTGATAAATCACGGGCAGTATCACTGCAAGCATTAAATATTGAGCCAACGATTGAAAATATGGATCGATATCTTGAGGATACTTGGAATGAGACTGTAACGGACGAGGACACAGTTTATTTTCTTGGTGATTTGGGTATGTTTCGCAAGAAACAGGATTTTGTAGCACAACTTAGTCGTTTAAAAGGTAAAAAAGTGTTCTTTAAAGGGAATCACGATCATTCAGATCAAATTAAAGCAGCAATAAAGACACCCGAAACAAACATTATTGAATATATTGAAACTGCTAAAGCTATAAAAATCAATGGTATTAATGTATGGATGAGCCATTATGCAATTGATTTACCATACCCCATTTTATCTGTTCACGGACATATTCATGAAGCAGAGTACAAACAAGCTGGTATGGTGAATTTATCGCTTGACTCCTCATTTATGCAAAAAAGACGTTTTGGCCAACCGATTACTTTTGATGAACTAACCGAAGAACTGACGGACAGATTGGAAAAAATTCAAAATGAATATGCAATTGAGTCCGATAACAAGCGCTATGATCGATCTGTTGAGCGAGCCTTTGATGAAACGATAACAATTAATAAACCGACCGCTACACAGCGCCATGAATTAGCTTTATTAGTTGATCATTTGAATCAACATGATTTGACATATGCTGATGTTTTGGAGCGACTTGAAATTCCAAATGTAAATAAAGTGTTGACTGCCGCTGAACTTGACAAAGTAGCGCAAACCGGATTTGAGTTCGAAAAGAAAACAGGCCTCAGTGGTAACACCGGCAGTTTATAAAGTGTTTTCTAATTTTTTCATTTGCTAAGCCAGTGCAGTGGCTTTTTTCTTTGCAAACAAGTATGTTACAATGGAAATTAGATTATTTTTAAAGGGATCCGATATCATTATGGCAGAAGAAAAAAAATATACATTATCAGATTTTGATTATGATTTACCAGAGGCGTTGATTGCACAAACACCGTTGAAGCAACGTGATGCTTCGAGATTATTAGCATTGAACGCTAAAACTGGTGTTTATGAGGATAAACATTTCTATGACATATTAGATTACTTGAATCCTGGGGATGCTATTGTCATGAATAATTCACGTGTTCTACCAGCACGTTTACACGGTGCACGTCCGGAAACTGGTGGACATGCTGAAGTCCTACTACTTCGTCAAGATCATGGCGATGTATGGGAAACGTTAGTTAAACCAGCTAAAAAATCACCCGTTGGGTCAACTATTGTTTTTGGTGATGACATTGAAAATCCGATTATGACCGCAACAGTTGTTGGGGAATTAGAACATGGTGGTCGATATATTGAATTTCATTATGATGGCATTTTTATGGAATTACTCGATCAATTAGGTGAAATGCCATTACCACCATACATCAAAGAAAAGCTGGATGATCAAGAACGTTATCAAACGGTCTATTCAAAGGTTGATGGTTCAGCAGCGGCACCAACAGCGGGGTTACATTGGACACCTGAGTTGTTAGATAAGGTCCGTGCCAAAGGTGTTAAAACGATTGAATTAACGCTTCATGTAGGTCTTGGAACGTTCCGACCTGTCGATGAAGAAAATATTGAAGATCATAAAATGCATTCGGAATTTTACCAACTCAGCCAAGAAGCTGCTGATGAGTTGAATTCGGTTAGAAAACACGGCGGGCGTATCATTGCTACTGGAACGACGTCAATACGTACACTTGAAACTATTGGTACTAAGTTTAATGGTGACCTGACCGCTGACTCAGGTTGGACGGATATTTTTATTAAACCAGGATACAACTGGACAGTTGTAGATGCCTTTATAACTAACTTCCATTTGCCTAAATCAACATTGGTCATGTTAGTGGCTGCTTTCACTGGGCGTGATAATATTTTGAATGCATATAAACATGCAGTTGATGATCGGTATCGTTTCTTCAGTTTTGGAGACGCGATGTTTATTCATAAATAATAAAGACGAACAAAACGAAAAAAAAATACATCTGACTCTCAGACGTATTTTTTATTTGTGTATCTGTTTATCAAAGTAGAATGCTATACAGAGTAACAACGGGGGAAACATGAGATTTATTTTAGGTTTGTGTGCATTAATATCGGGCATGCTTTTTACCAAAATTGTGAATTCGGAAGCGGGCTCAGTGGAGCCACCTTCAATGCTAGAAAAAGTAGTGCTAACACAAATTGAGAATGGCTCGGTAGGCCAAACGCCACACTCTGGTTATGTGAACGGCAGTTATTATAAGGCAGCTGAACCGGCTAACGGTTATTTAGATGATGGAACTGGAAAGTATTTTTTTAAAGATGGCAAACGTCAAAGTGGTTTACAAACAGTTGATTCAAAAACTTATTATTTTGATTCAGTAACAAATCTTGCTGTTAAAAATCAATTGAAGTCAGTTGATAAGCACACGTATTACTTTGCTTCGGATGGTAGTGTTCAATACCGTGTTAATGGTAATTTTCAAACAAAGTTAATTGCTCATCGTGGTGCTTCAAATTTAGCCCCTGAGAATTCAATACCAGCTTTTCAATTAGCTAAGGGTAGTTATGGTGCTGAAACAGATATTTGGCTCACAAAAGACAAGCAGTGGATTGTCAGCCATGATGGCACTATTGATCGTATGACTAATGGTCATGGCGCCATTAAAGATTTAACATTAGCTCAGATTAAACAATATCACATTGACTCTGGTGTTAATGTTGGAAAATATCAATCACTAACTTTGCCAACTTTAAAAGAGTATTTAACTGAGATGTCTAATAATAATTTACGGCCAATTATTGAAATCAAACAGCCTGCTAGTCAAATGAGCGATAGTGATGTTCAAAATTTAATTGCTGCAGTCAAGAATGCAGGATTGTATAATAACAGTACGATAATTAGCCTGCAGTGTGAAGCCTTAAAACATGTATATGCGCTAGACAAAAAGATTTCGCTGGAACTTTTATGGGATTCGGCTAGTGATCCAGTGCAGTTGTCTGAAAAATTAAACGAATTAGGACCCAAAGCGGGGCTAGATATTAATGGAAAAAAATTAACGAGCCAAACAATTCAAGCGCTCAGACAGCAAGGACGACGACTAAATGTTTGGACAATATCGCCGTCAGACTTCCCTTATTATATTGGACTAGGTGTTGATGAAATTACGACGGATGCTAATAGTTTTAGTTTAAACTGATTTATTTTAGGGTGAGTGCTATGTGCGTTTTATGCTAAACTAAAAGAAACTATTTGAAAGAGAGTTATTGCGTAAATGTATGAGTATATTAATGGGCTAATTACAAATATCACACCATCGTATATTGTGATTGCATCCCGAAGTGGCGTGGGATATCGTCTGTACAGTGCTAATCCTTACCGTTTTGAGGAGAATGTGGAATCACATGTCTATGTGCAGCAAATTGTTCGTGAAAATGACATCAGTTTATATGGATTCATTGACGCTGATGAGAAAGCCTTATTTAATAAGCTATTAAATGTTTCAGGGATTGGACCTAAAAGTGCCTTAGCTATTTTGGCAAATGGGGATGCCGAGGGCCTTATTAGTGCAGTTGAAAATGATAATGTGGCTTATTTGACACAATTCCCTGGTGTCGGAAAGAAAACGGCTCAGCAAATTGTTTTGGATTTGAAAGGTAAGTTGGATGAGTTAGCATCTAAAACAGGTATGATTAATGCTTCAAGTAATCCAGAACAATCTCAAGCTTTAGATGATGCACTTGAAGCACTATTAGCACTTGGCTACACAGCTAAAGATGTGAAAGCAGTTGCCCAGATTATTGGTCGCAATAGCGATACTACAGATGGATATATTCGCTCAGCTTTAAAGCTGTTGGTTAAATAAAAACGTCCGTGAGGATGTTTTTTTAGAATAAATTGGTAGGCATTTAAAGTAGTCTGCATTTTGAAGGATGTATTTGATATAATAAATATTGTCTTTAATACTGAAAACACCTCGGAATATTTTGCGAGGATTCATCGGATATGACAAAAGTCGCTCACCAGCGATTACTTGAAAATGGCTGATTTAAACTAATTTTCAAGTCAAAATAATGAAAACATCAGGAAGAAGGTTGTCATGGTGATTATTACTGCGGGTATGATCGGTGTTGGTAAAACAACACTCACAAGTTTGATTGCAGAGCATATGAACACGAAAGCATTTTATGAACCGGTAGGCGATAATCCCGTTTTACCGCTTTATTACTCCGATCCAAAGCAATATGGTTTCTTGTTGCAAATATACTTTTTAAATCGTCGTTTTGACATGATTAAGCAAGCATTGGCGGACGATAATAATGTGCTTGATCGTTCAATTTATGAAGATGCCTTGTTCACAGAAGAAAACCACAAAGATGGTAATATCTCTGACTCTGAGATGGACGTTTATACCAGCCTATTAGATAATATGATGGCTGAACTACAAAAAATGCCTAAAAAAGCTCCTGATTTGATGGTATATGCTGAAACTGATTTTGAAACCATTTTATACCGTATTAAAAAGCGTGGTCGTGATTATGAACAATTTGATAATAACGAAGGTTTAAGATCCTATTATTACAAAATGTGGTCAGCTTATCGTGATTGGTTCGATGCTTATGATGCATCTCCAAAGATTAAAATCGATTTGCAGACTTATGATCTTGAGCAAGCAGATAACCAAAAGATTATTTTGGAACAAATTGATGATGCACTAAAAGCCATTCGATAAATAAAAAAGAAGTTCAAATTTGAACTTCTTTTTTTTAAGCTTTTTTCTCAGCATCTAACAAATCACGGATTTCTGTCAAAATCTCTAATTCAGGGTTAGCTTTTGCTTCTTCTTGTTTGTTAGCTTTAAACAAGCGGTTAATAAACTTAACAATCAGAAATACAACGAAAGCAGTAATCAAAAAATTAATTACGTCATTTAAGAAAGCACCATATTTAAATGTTAACGTCTTTGTAATGACAAGTTGCAATTGGTCTAAGTCTGTTGTTCCGCCAGTTGCAAATGCAATGATTGGACTGATTAAGTTAGTTGTTAATGACTTAACCAACCCAGTAAAGGCACCACCAATAATGACACCAACTGCCAAGTCAAGTACATTTCCTCGCATAATAAAAGCTTTGAATTCCGATAACATTAAGTTTTTTCCTCTATTCTCTTTAAAATTATTCTTGATTAAATTATACAATAAATGCAGATTTTTGCCAAAAAAACGAATAATATGATATTTTAATTTTCGTTTAATTGATTTGAATTTAATTTAGAGGTGCTAAATTACCAATATTAAGAAATGTTAAGGAGCATTATTATGGATTTTATCAAACGTGCTGGGCTCTATTTACGGCAAAAAATAGGGCGTACAGCGTTGATCACACTGGTGATGAGTGCCATTATGATATTTGTATTGGCAGGTATCATCATTCAAAGTGCTGCTATTCAAGCAACGAATAGTGCTAAAAATTCGGCAGGTACGACGGTTACTTTAAGTGCAGACCGTGAAAAAGCTTTTGCCTCAATGCGCAAAAGTCAAAGCAGCTCGTCTTCATCAAGTAGCTCATCGTCGAATGCAGCACCGGCTGCCATTACAATGCCAAGTGTAAAAATTAAAACGGCTGAAAAAATTGCTGCTTTGAGTAATGTGGCAGGTTATCAATATAGTAATAGTGCTTCAGTAAACGCTAGTGGCTTTTCGGCGGTTACAACATCTTCGTCAAGTGGCGGTGGTCAAGGTGGATTCAGTGGTTCATCAAACAGCGGTGATATAACAATTAGCGGTGTGTCAACAACAGCTGCCGAAACGAATTTCAAATCAAAAAGTTATAAAATCACATCAGGTCGCGGTATTACCGCCGCTGATAAAAATACTAATAATGTTGTGATTGAAAGTGAATTGGCAACAAGCAACAGCTTAAAAGTTGGCAGCACTATTAAGGTTAAAACGACAGATGATGATTCAAAAACGTATACGTTAAATGTTGTGGGTATTTACAAAGCAAAAACATCAACATCAAGTCAAGGTGGACCAAATATGAGTGATCCATCAAATACAATTTATTCAAGTTATACATTTGCAGGAACAGTTAATGGTGACACAACATCTGTAACCAGCGTTGTTTACACATTAACAGATTCATCTAAAGAAAAGGCATTTACAAAGCAAGCTAAGAAGCTAATTTCAAGCAGTTTCAGTTTGACATCTAGTTCTGAAACTTATGCTTTGTTGATGAAGCCTATGAAGAATGTTCAAAGTTTTGCCAATAAGATTGTTTGGATTGTTGGTATTGCTGGTACGATTATTTTGGCATTAATTACCGTTTTGATGATTCGAGAACGTCGTCATGAGATTGGTGTCTTGATGGCATTAGGGGAAAGTAAGTTTAAAATTGTGCTTCAACTTTTCTCAGAATTATTTGCGGTATTAGTATTGTCTCTAGTGATTGCAGGAGTTGCTGGAAACTTTGTAGGAAATGCGGTAGGGAAGCAACTTGTTTCACAACAAACTACTGCTACGCAATCAACTAGCACTGGCGCTGGGTTTGGTGGTGGTGGACAACAACCAGGGGGTGGCGGTGGAACAGCACCTTCTGGCGCTGGTAGAAGTGGTCAAACTAGTATGACAGCTAGTGGCAGTCAAGTAAGCACCCTAAAAACAAAGATTAGCGCAAAGTCAATGGCTGAACTTGGTGGCCTAGGTTTGGGAATCATAGCGATTGCTGTCGTCGCTGGATCAACACCAATTTTCCGCTTAAAGCCAAAAAAGATTTTGTCAAATGAATAAAGTAAAACTATTACAAAATTATTCATGCGCCTTAATGGCTAATCAAAAGGAGAATTATTTATGACATTGGCAATAAAAGATTTAACACATCAATATAATGCACAAGAAAAGCCACTATATGAACATATCAATATGTCATTTGAACCGAAAACATTGTACAGTATCGTCGGACAATCTGGTTCTGGTAAAACAACATTACTTAGTTTTTTAGCAGGTTTAGACACACCATCCGAGGGGACGATTACGCTAGATGGTGAGGATATTAGTAAGTATGGATTAACCAAATACCGGAATCAAAAGGTTGCGATCATTTTCCAATCATATAATCTCTTAAATTATATGACAGCCGCACAAAATGTATCATCAGCGTTATCGATGACCAAATCAAAGCATACAGGCGACAAGGATTATATTTATGCAACCTTGGAGAAACTTGGTATTAACCGCACGCTGGCAGATAAAAATGTTCAGCAGTTGTCAGGTGGGCAGCAACAACGAGTGGCCATTGCTCGAGCTTTGGCTGTGGATGCTAAAATAGTTATTGCTGATGAGCCAACAGGTAATCTGGATGAGGAAAATACACAAGAAGTCATCAAAATTTTCCAAGAACTGGCACATGAAGTTGGTAAAACAGTTATTTTAGTTACACACGAACCCAATGTGGCTCAAGCAGCCGATGTGCAAATTAGTTTGAAAAATCGTCAGTTCACAATTGTAGAATAACATTCAACAAAGAGCGCTATCATCAAAAGTTAGTGCTTTTTTTGTTGACAAATTAATGATGTATCTATATAGTTTAGGGCATATGCAATTATTGGGGAGTCTATAATGATTAATCAAAAAACACGTTATTTCGTAATAACGACACTTTTTATCGCAATTGTATTTTTACAAATTTTTGTTCCTTGGCTTGGATTATTGCCCCTTGGTGCATTTGTGGTTGGCGCTTCAGTGACGATTATTCAATTTACCGTTGCCATTTCTAGCATTATTTTGGGTCCAAAATATGGCGCAATTGTTGGCTGCTGGTGGGGTTTATTATCATTTGCAAATGCCATAACCCACCCAGGAACGATAGGTTCTTTAATGTTTCAGAATCCCTTGACTGCCATTATCCCACGTGTTTTAATTGGTTTGATTGTTGGCTATCTCTTTAATAAGCTATTACGAAACCAGTCTACAGCGATTCGGACAGTTGGGTTAGGGGTATTAGGTACAACAGCAGCTTTAATCAACACAGCAGGAGTTGTTTTGCTAACCACATTAGGTTTTACTGTTATGCACACTAATTTCACGGGTGTACCAACGCATAACATCTTAGCTTGGCTGATCAGCATTGTCTCATTTAATGCCTTGTTTGAAATGATTGTAGGTTTTATTTTAGTTAGTGTAATCGGTAGTGTATTGTTACCAATAGCGGAAAGAGCGAATATAATAGGATAGAAAAAGGGTGCCAATCGGCACCCTTTTCTTATGCGTCTACCCAGACTCGAACTGGGAGCTAAAACTTAGGAGGTTCTTGTTCTATCCTGTTGAACTATAGACGCAGTACTCATAAATTATACCGATATTTGGCGACAAAAACAAATGTTAAATGAATAATGTTGCTCTATGATATGATATAAAGCGTGGAATATACATAGGAGCAAATATTATGACCAACAATAAGACAAAATATTTGGTAGTTACAACTTTCTTTATGGCAATTATCTTATTACAAGTACTGATTCCTTGGCTTGGGTATATACCGCTCGGTGCTGTTATTGTAGGTGCACAACCAACAATCATACAGTTCACCGTAGCTATCGCTGCAATTCTTTTAGGAGCACGTTGGGGTGCCTTTATTGGTGGCTTCTGGGGGTTATTAACTTTTTGGCAAGCTTGGTCGACACCGGGTTCTATTGGTTCATTAATGTTTCAAAATCCTTTTACGGCGTTTATACCTCGTATTTTGGTAGGGCTGGTAATTGGTATGGCGTTTAATAAGTGGTTACGCAACAAAAATTTAGGTGTTCGTACGCTTGGATTAGGATTCTTGGGTGGACTAGCCGCTTTGATTAATACAGTTGGAGTGGTGCTACTTACTGTCATCGGTTTTACGGTGATGCGCACGAATTTCACCGGCATACCCAATCACAATTTATTAGGCTGGCTATTAGGCATCGTGTCGTTTAACAGCATTTTTGAAATTATTACTGGAATCATTTTGGTAGCTGCCATTGGGAATGCTTTGGTCCCCATTGCTGAAAGAGCTGGGATAAAAGGGTAGCAGCATAATAAAAAAAGACATCAGTTAAGGTGTCTTTTTTTATTGTAAACCTGATTGTGTTTTGTTACTTGCAATGAGTTGGACGTTATTGCTTTCACCGCTAGGTGTAAAGACGATAGAGACTTTTGCACCACTTTGGCTTTGCCAAGTAGCATAAGCATATTTTTGATCTGCAGTTAAGTAAGTAGGGTTACCGTAAGTAGCACGAATTTGGTCATAAGTGGCTGAACCAAGGGCAACTTCATTATAAGTTGCCAAAGACCAGTTTCCAAATGTAGTTGTACTTGATGAAGCGGCACTTGATGAGGAAGAACTACCGCTAACACTAGATGTATTGCTGTTATCTTGTACTGGTGTCTGCGTTGCATCTTGGGTAGCACTGCTTAAGACTTGGGAAACTTCGCTACTAGCAACAGATGGAGCTGCAGCCACGCTTGTGGAAGAACTTATAATTGAAGTGGATTCTTCTGCTGAAGTACTGTTTGATGTATCTGAAGAGGTACTTGCTTTTTTTGTCTTCTTTTTGCTTGAAGAAGTTGATGAGCTATGGGAAACTTTGCTTGAAGAAGTTGCTTTTTTGTTGTCAGATTGGTGACCAACAATTACAAATCCTATCACGACTACTGCAATAAAAATAATAATTATTATAATGGCATTGCGAACTTTGTGTGATGGTTTGAATGGATGACGTTGCATGAGGTATCTTGTTCCTTTCATCTATAGACATGCTTTTTATTAATTTTTATCTGTCATCTTAACAGATACTATTCTTCTATTATTAACACGCTGTTTCAATAATACCAGAAAAGAGTTGAAAAGTATGCTAAAATAGAAACATTACGTATCGAGACAAGCAACAAGGAAGACCTCAGTGTTTTAGACCAGCAGGCTCCTGTTATTCATAAATATACGAATAAAAAAAGAATGTGTAGACTATGGTGATACCTAAAACATCTAGTTGATCACATGTTTATAAAGGAAAGATTAATGACAGATTTAAGTATTATTCCCTTTGGCGGAGTCCGCGAAAATGGGAAAAACATGTATGCCGTTACAGTTAATGACGAAATTTTTATATTGGATGCAGGATTAAAGTATCCAGAAACAGACCAGCTTGGTGTAGATGTAGTTGTGCCGGATTTTGAATATTTGATTAAAAATACTGAAAAAATTGCTGGCGTTTTCTTGTCACATGGACACGCGGATGCAATTGGTGCTTTGCCGTATTTTTTGCAGCAAGTCAATGTACCGATTTTTGGATCCGAGCTAACAATTGAATTAGCTAAGCTAGCGATAAAAGAACAGCCGGCACTAAAAGATTATAATGATTACCACATTATTAATGAAAAAAGTGAGATTGACTTTGGTAATGTTAAAGTATCCTTCTTTAATACCACACACTCAATTCCAGAATCATTAGGGATTGTAATTGGTACGGAATATGGCCAAGTTGTGTATACTGGCGATTTTAAGTTTGATCAAACGGCAGAAAGTTACTATCGTACCGATATTCCTCGTTTAGTAGAAGTTGGTCAGGGAAAAGTATTGGCTTTGTTGGCTGATGCTGCTGGTACAGAGGGTGGAGCTGATTCAGTTAATGAATCAAAGATTGGCGATTATATATTAGAAACGTTCCGTGATAATAAAAAAAAGCGTATTATTGTAGCAGCCGTTGCTTCGAATATTCAAAGAATTCAGCAAATTATTGATGCCACTGCTGCGACAAAACGTAAGCTTATTTTATCCGGGAATGATATCGAAAATGTTGTAAGAACAGCCATCAAATTAAAAAAGTTGCAGTTACCTTTGCCAGAAAGGCAACTATTTGTCAGTTTAAAAAATATGAAGAGTTTAGTTGCCCATGAAACGGTTATTTTAGAAACAGGCCGCATGGGGGAACCAATTAAGCATTTGAACCGCATGGCAAATGGTGAAGACGCGCACATTAAGATTGGCTCAGATGATCTTGTGTTTATTACCACAACACCTTCTACAGCCATGGAAAGTGTTGTAGCAAAAACACGTGATATGATTTTCAAGCAAGGCGCTGATGTGAAGCAGATTAGTACTGATATGCGTTCTAGTGGTCATGCATCACGAAATGACTTACAAATGATGCTTAACATCATGCAACCAGTGTACTTTATGCCTATTCAAGGAGAGTATCGTGTGATGTCAGCAGCCAAAGATGCGGCTGAAGAGGTCAATTTACCTGAAGATCATATTCTGATGGCAATGAAGGGTGATCAATTTAAGTTAATTGACGGCCAATTTGAGTTAAAAGATTCATTTACTATTGGTGAAACGTTGATTGATGGCTCTGGTATTGGCGATATTGGTAACGTGGTCTTGCGTGATCGTCGTATCTTGTCTGAAGATGGTGTTTTTGTTTCTGTTGTGACAATTGATCGTAAGAAACGTCAGGTTGTATCAAAACCAAAGTTAACATCACGTGGATTTGTTTATGTTAAAGCAAATCGTGATTTAATGAAAGAAGCTTCTGATTTAACTGTTAAACAAATTGAAGATTATTTGACTAACAATAAAAACTTTGATTGGAATGAGCTAAAAGCCGGTGTTCGCGATGTATTGTCACGTTTCTTATTTGAGCAAACGAGACGTCGACCCATGGTTATGCCTGTAGTTATGGAGGTCAACCAAAATCGCAGACCAAATAACCATAAGACAACGGCAACACAATCTGGTGCTCAGGCAAACAAACGCCCAGCACAAAAGAAACTGGCAACACCTAATAGCAATAAAAAAAAGGTTCGCCGTCCAGCAAAAAAGAACGTACAAAGTAAAACTACTGAATAATAAAAGTCCCAACTCAATTGAGTTGGGCTTTTGAATATTTGAAAGGAGGGTATGTGTTTTAATGATATACTGCATGATTTGGGTATTGTTTGAACACAATAAATTATGGATGAAAATATAACACCAGAAAATCAAGAATTAATTGATCGAGCCAATATTGAGACAAAACAAAAAAATTGGCATGATGATGCTGAAACGTTAGCTACGCTCTATGAGAAGATGCAAACATTCAAAGTCAATTACCGTCTAGTAACGGCGTTATTTATGGATGAACAATATCAACTTGCATCATCTTATGCGGATGACTTTCTACTAGAATATTTAGATGATGAATCTAATTTTCGAATGATTGTAGCGCTTGCAGTTCAAAACCAAAATTTTGTTTATGCGCAACAATTGGCTGTGCTTTGGGATGATTTAGATGTCGTTGATGAAGTTCTAAAGGAAATTAGACAAGCTGAAGAACGGGCACAAGAGAATATGAAAGCAACACTCGATACCATTGCGCGTCAGTTTTATCATATGAGTGATTATGATTTGCTAGCGCAGCGTGATCGCTACGAATCTGCGCGACATTTACCAGTGGCGCAGTTTGTTGTTGGTGCTAAATTTCTTCTTGTGGATCCGTACGCGTTACCGATTATTCGCGCAACCTTATTAGAAGATTTGCAAAAACTGCAGATTGATGGGATAGTTAAGTACCGTTGGCTGGATGATGAAATTTATGAGATACAGCTTAGCGATGTAATGCCGTTAACTAGTTCAGCAGTTTTTGAAGCTGCAGCAGCAACACTTGAAAGCAGATTAGGACAAGAAGACCCCATTGCCTTAGAAATGTTAGCTCATCAAATGCGTATTGAGCTAACATTACTATACCCACGAGTTGATATTGCAATAACTGATATTGAAGAATGGGTTGATAGCAGTATCGCACATTATTATGGTCGATCTAAACCAGATGAGCCAGAAAATCAACGACAATGGCATGAAAAAATAAATGCGTTGACTGAAAGCTTTTTTGAAAATTAAGTTCAAAACGGTTTACATTTTCTTAATAAGTCGGTATAATAATTTCTGGCTTCAAAAGCCGGAAAAATGCAAGTTATTTGTTGTCTTTTGACGGCTTGCGTTGTAAAATATATTTATAAACATTTTTCATAATATTGAAAAATGAATTTTGGAGGAAACTACATTGGCTAAGGAAACTTACGTTCGCACTAAGCCCCACGTTAACATTGGTACTATTGGACACGTCGATCACGGAAAGACGACTTTGACTGCCGCTATCTCAAAGGTATTGGCTGAAAAGCAAGGTGTTGATGCTACTGATTTTGCTGAAATCGATAACGCGCCTGAAGAAAAAGAACGTGGTATCACTATTAACACTTCTCACATCGAATATGAAACAGAGAAGCGTCACTATGCCCACATCGATGCCCCAGGTCACGCGGATTACGTTAAAAACATGATCACTGGTGCTGCCCAAATGGATGGTGCTATCTTGGTTGTTGCTGCAACTGATGGTCCTATGCCACAAACACGTGAACACATCTTGTTGGCACGTCAAGTTGGTGTTGACTACTTGGTTGTCTTCTTGAACAAGACTGATTTGGTTGATGATGAAGAATTAGTTGAATTGGTTGAAATGGAAGTTCGTGAATTGTTGTCAGAATATGACTTCCCAGGTGACGATATTCCTGTACTTAAGGGTTCAGCTTTGAAGGCTTTGGAAGGTGATCCTGAACAAGTTAAGGTTATCGAAGAATTGATGGATACTGTTGATGCATACATTCCAGAACCAGCACGTGAAACAGACAAGCCATTCTTGATGCCTGTCGAAGATGTCTTCACAATCACTGGTCGTGGTACAGTTGCTTCTGGTCGTGTTGACCGTGGTGTATTGACTACAGGAACTGAAGTTGAAATCGTTGGTTTGAAGGACGAAGTTCAAAAGACTACTGTTACAGGTATCGAAATGTTCCGTAAGACTTTGGAAGAAGCTCAAGCGGGTGATAACATCGGTGCATTGTTGCGTGGTGTTGATCGTAGCAACATTGAACGTGGTCAAGTTTTGGCAAAGCCAGGTTCAATTAAGACACACAAGAAGTTTAAGGCTGAAGTTTATGTCTTGACTAAGGAAGAAGGTGGTCGTCATACACCATTCTTCACTAACTACCGTCCACAATTCTACTTCCACACAACTGACGTTACAGGTGTTGTTGAATTGCCAGCCGGTGTTGAAATGGTTATGCCTGGTGACCAAGTGACATTCGAAATCGAATTGATCTCACCAGTTGCCATCGAACAAGGTTTGAAGTTTACTGTTCGTGAAGGTGGCCACACTGTTGGTGCCGGAACAGTTACTGATATCGAAGACTAATAATTTTATTAGTATTCAAAAAAACACGCGTAAGCGTGTTTTTTTTATTTCTTCTTTTCGTCTTTATCATGACCTAGTGCTGCTTTCCGAGTTTCGTCATTACTTTCACTAGTTGGTAATGAAATGAGATCTTCGAATGAATTTGATACTTTTTCTTCACGATTTACAATTTTAGCCATTAGCAGTCTCCATATATAGTTTATCAAAGTTAGTTTTATGCAATATTATACAATGTATTCAGTTTAATACGAATAACAGATGCATATAAATTATAACACTGTATAATAGTAATTAACATTAGAAATGGAGATTAATAATGACTGAGTTATTGAATATAAAAAATTTGAAAAAACAATTTGGTGAAAAAACAATTTTTGATAATGTAAATGTCGCTGTGCAAAAAGGAGAGGTTATTTCCGTTATTGGTCCTTCTGGCGCAGGTAAATCCACTTTTTTGCGCGCTATTAATATGTTAGATGCACCAACTAGTGGTAAGGTGAATTTTGAGGACCAGGATTTAACAAATCTGTCTGAAAAAGAGTTGGATCAGTTACGTGAAAAAATGGGTATGGTGTTTCAAAGCTTTAATTTGTTTCCAAATTTGTCTGTGATTGAGAACATTAAATTAGCTCCGGTAAAAGTTAAAAATATTAGCGATAAGGAAGCAACAGAAACTGCTGAAAAGCTACTTGCTCAAGTTGGCCTAGCCGATAAAGGAGATGTTTATCCGGACAGTCTCTCAGGAGGACAGAAACAACGTGTAGCGATTGCACGTGCTTTGGCAATGTCTCCTGATGTGTTGCTCTTTGATGAGCCGACAAGTGCCTTAGATCCAGAAATGGTAGGTGAGGTATTAGGCGTGATGAAGCAGCTGGCAGAAGATGGAATGACTATGATTGTTGTAACGCATGAGATGGGGTTTGCACGTGAAGTAGCGGATACTGTATGGTTTATGGCTGACGGTGGCATACAAGAGATTGCTACACCACAATCATTCTTTGATAAGCCAAAGACAAAGCGGGCACAAGAATTCTTAGAAAAAGTGTTATAAAACGAAAAGATGAACAAGCAAAAGAAACATGCCGGTGAGTTTGCTGCTGGATTAATAGAAGATGGAATGATTGTTGGTCTTGGAACAGGATCTACGATAGCATACTTTTTAGATGCATTAGCTAAACGTATTCAAGATGAAAAAATGACTATTATTGGTGTGACCACCTCAACAAAGACTGCCAGACGTGCGGAAGAACTTGGTATTCCGATTCGTGATATTGACTCAGTGCCAATGATAGATTTAACAATTGATGGTGCGGATGAAGTGGATAAGCATTTAAATGGCATCAAAGGTGGTGGAGCAGCTTTCTTAATGGAAAAAATTGTGGCGAGATATTCTAGACGTGTGATTTGGATTATTGACGAACAGAAGCTGCATAGTAAACTGGGACAGTTTCCTTTGCCAGTAGAAGTAGTAGCATTTGGCAGCGGTAAACTAATAGCTGAATTGAAAGAGCGCCATTTACACCCCAAATTACGTCTAGACAATCATCAGCAACCGCTAGTTACCGACTTGGGACACTATATTGTTGATCTAGATTTAGAACAAATTGATCAACCGTTTGAACTAGGGCATTATTTAGATGGACAGATTGGTATCGTTGAGCATGGGTTGTTTCTAAATGTTGCGAATCAAGTTATTATTGGACAGGACGAAGGCTATCGGGTCATGAATAACTTACAGAAAGAAATGTAATTTATTAAAAGCGCTTACATTATTTTTTTAATAGCGTTATAATGTAGTTATTAAGAAATAAGAGGGATAGGCGCATGGCATATAAAAACATTTTGGTTGCAATTGATGGTTCAGAAGTTTCAAACACATTGATAAAAAAAGTTGTTGAATTTGCTCCTGATTCACACATTGATATTTTGACAGTAGTGGACACCACAGGTGGTGGTTATTTTGGTTCAATCGCAATGAATGAAGACGTGGTTTATCAAATGGAACAGACTGCAGAAAAGGCTGTTAACGAATCTTTTGATTACGCTAAGTCATTGGGACACAATGATGTCGATATTCATGTACGTTTTGGTTCACCAAAGCGTGTTATTGCGCGGGATTTCCCGAAGGACCACCATAATGATTTAATTGTGATTGGTGAAACCGGACTGAGTCGTTTACAAAGAGCGATGGCAGGTACGGTACCATCATTCGTAACACAGGTTTCCAAAGTAGATGTTTTGATTATGCGGACGTTTGAAAAATGAAGCACAAAAAAAGGTAGCGTAAGCTACCTTTTTTATTGTGCTTCTTTTATAATTTCAATACTTATAATCTTTACTGGATTAGCGGGCTTTGATTTTTCACCACTTGAAGTGGCGCTAACTTTAGCACTGGCTATTTTATCTACTACCGCCATGCCGTCAATGACTTGGCCAAATACAGTGTAATTACCATCCAAACTAGGATATCCGCCTTTTTTATAAGCATTGACAATTTTGGTTGGATAAATATTGGGGTTGACGCCACTTGAAACATCTTCTGGGTTTTGGACAATGAAGAACTGACTGGCATTAGTGTCTGTACCTGCATTCGCCATTGAAACAGCACCACGAATATTGTACAGTGAGGTACTAATTTCATTTTTAAATCCGTTACCACTATCGATGCTCTTGTCTTTACCTTTCCAAATTGATTGTCCACCACTACCTGTACCTGTTGGATCGCCACCTTGAATCATAAAATTATTAATGACACGATGAAATGATGTGTTGCTATAGTAACCATCTTTGGCGTGAGTAATGAAATTTTCAACAGCTAGTGGTGTGTATTTATTGAAGAGTTTTATAGTGATGTCCCCATAAGTTGTCTTCATAATGAGCTTACTCTCGTTTTTAGCAATTTTAGTTGTTAGTTGAGGGAGGGCAACTTTATCTAGTTTAGGATCTTTTTTAGTACTGGCTGTTTTTTGCTGTGTCATTAGTAAAATGCCAACAATGCTAATGATTAATATGATTCCCATAACAATATGCGGTAAAAATTTTTTCATCATTAAATCCTTTCAATAACATCCGTTTGGACGAACCTTGTAATGTAACTGGCTTGTGAGTAGTCGGCCTCAAGTAGATTGTTTTTATATTCAAGCCATGCTTCAGGTACTTGCTCAAATTTAACAATGAGTAACCCCCCATGGGTTAGCCGTGGTAAGACGTATGAAATTTGTTGTAGGTAATCAGTTGGTCGATCGTTAACATTTTTAGCATCATCAGAATAATCGAAAATGGCGAAACTAATTTGGTTTTGTGAACCAAGTTCATTGATGAATTGGTTATCCAATGTTTTTCCCAGTAAGGTTACACGATCTGACAAACCACTCAGGAAAAGTGAAGCAGCGGCAGCATTAGCATTGTCCTTGGTCGTCGCATAGCTAAGCACTTTTCCAGCATTTCCAACTCTTGTAGCTAAAAATCTGGTATTGATACCATTTGCCGTTGTGCCATCAAGAACTATATCGTTGATTCTGACTGTCTGTTCGATTAATTGATGTGTGAAAGTATTACTTGTGAGAATCATGAAGAACTCCTGTAGCTGATTTAAGATCAAAAATAAAATACTTCGAAATAAAAAGTAACACGTAGCCAAGTGATAAACCAGCAAGAACATCACTTGGATAATGCACATTAACATACACTCTGCTGATTGGAATAATGATAATTAAACTAGTTAGAATAATTACACTGGCGGTTTTGAATAAACCTTGTTTTAGGTGATAATTGATCAAAATAATTAATGAACCATATAATAAAATTGCGGCCATAGAATGGCCAGAAGGAAAGCTGTAGCCACTTTCTTGAATAAGTTGTGGTTGTGGTCTGACGCGAGTAATCGCGTGTTTGAGCAATTGTGTAATGATTCCAGCAGATAACACGATATTAACGGACAAAAATAAAAGTTCGCGATAATAATGTTTATAGATCAGAAAAATACTAACAATTACTGATATTACAATAATTGCAGTTATATTGCCAGCCTGTGTAATATGAGTAAAAAATAAAGTAGTAAAGGTACCACGATGTTGGATTAACTGTTGGAAAAATATATCAAATTGGCGAAGCCAGTTGGGACTCATCAGAATGCCAAACGTCATTATACCAAAGAGTATAGTCGCCAATAGCGTACTTAATCTTTGTTTCTTTTGTTGAATAGTCATGCATTCAATTATACCTGATTATGACAATTTGTGTTATAATAATACCATTATTGTTCAACACTATTACGTATGGCGGGGTATCAGAGAGTAAGTGGCGCTGGAAACTTACCAAACAAAATTCGGAACTCAGTTGATTAAATTGCGGGTGAAATTAAGTAGTTCGCAACGTTTTGTCGCGTTAAGATATAATGAGACGTAGCAATACGTGAACATGGGTGGTACCGCGAAATTTATGATTCGCCCCATGTCATGCCTTTTTGGTGTGACATGGGGTTTTTATTTCGAATGTAACATCCACTCTGAATAAAGAGAATAAATAAAATATAAAAGGGAAAAAATATGGCATACGATCACAAATCTATTGAAGCCAAGTGGCAAAAATATTGGGACGAACACGAAACGTTTAAGGCTCCGGATAAATCAGAAAAAGAAAAATACTACGTTATGGACATGTTCCCATACCCATCAGGACAAGGTTTGCATGTGGGCCATCCCGAAGGTTATACGGCGACTGATATTATGAGTCGTTATAAGCGTGCGAAAGGATTTAATGTTTTACATCCAATGGGATGGGACGCATTTGGATTGCCTGCGGAACAATATGCGATTAAAACAGGCAATAATCCAGCCGGGTTTACTAATAAGAATGTTCAAGTATTTAAAAATCAGATTAAGTCGCTTGGTTTTTCAATTGATTGGTCGCGTGAAATCAATACAACAGATCCTGAATATTATAAGTGGTCACAATGGATTTTTGAAAAGCTATACGAAAAAGGCTTAGCTTATGAAGATGAAATCATGGTTAACTGGGCTCCAGATTTTCCAGGTGGTGGTATTGTTGTTGCTAACGAAGAAGTCATCGATGGTAAGACAGAACGTGGTGGTTATCCAGTTTATCGCAAGCCAATGAAACAATGGGTTTTGCGCATTACAGCTTATGCCGATCGTTTGCTTGAAGACTTGGAAGATTTAGATTGGCCAGAGGCTATTAAGGAACAACAACGTCACTGGATTGGAAAGTCAATTGGTGCTTCTGTATTCTTCAATATTGCAGATTCAGACAAACAAATTGAAGTTTATACTACACGACCAGATACGTTGTTTGGTGCCCAATATATGGTTCTATCACCAGAACATGAACTGGTTGATGAAATCACTACGCCAGAGCAAAAAGAAGCCATTACTAACTATAAAAAAGAGGTAGAAACCAAATCTGATTTGGAACGAACAGATTTGAACAAAGACAAGACGGGAGCCTTCACAGGTGCTTATGCTACTAATCCAATTAACGGTGAAAAGTTACCAATTTGGATTGCAGACTATGTTTTGTCTTCTTACGGTACTGGTGCTATTATGGCTGTTCCGGCACATGATGATCGTGATTGGGAATTTGCTAAAAAGTTCAATTTGCCAATTAAAGCTGTTATTGAAGGTGGCGATGTTGAAGAAGCTGCTTACACTGATGATGGCACGCATATTAATTCTGGTTTCTTAGATGGCTTAAATAAGCAAGAAGCCATTGACAAAGCTATTAGCTGGTTGGAAGAACATAATGCTGGTCATCAACAAATTAACTATCGCTTGCGTGATTGGATCTTCTCACGTCAACGTTATTGGGGTGAACCCATTCCAGTTATTCATTGGGAGGATGGTACACAAACTCTTGTTCCTGAATCAGAATTGCCATTGCGTCTACCAGAAATGACACAAGAACAATTAAAACCTTCTGGAACGGGAGAGTCACCATTAGCTAATGCTACTGATTGGTTAAATGTTACTCGTGAAGATGGTGTTAAGGGGCGTCGTGAGACTAATACAATGCCACAGTGGGCAGGCTCATCATGGTATTTCCTACGTTATGTTGACCCACACAATTCAGAGGCATTAGCTGATCCTGAAAAGTTAAAGTACTGGATGAATGTTGATTTGTACGTAGGTGGTGCAGAGCACGCTGTGCTACACCTATTGTATGCCCGTTTCTGGCACAAGTTCTTGTATGACTTAGGCGTTGTACCAACTAAAGAGCCATTCCATAAGTTAGTTAACCAAGGTATGATTTTAGGTGAAAACCACGAAAAAATGTCTAAGTCAAAGGGAAATGTTGTTAATCCTGATGAAATTGTTAACAATTATGGTGCAGATACATTACGTGTATACGAAATGTTTATGGGACCGTTAACACAAAGTAAGCCATGGTCTGAAGATGGGGTTGCCGGCTCACGTCGTTGGTTAGATCGCGTATGGCGTTTACTGATTGATGATGATAACAAACTTCGTGATCATGTGACAACCGTGAACAATGGTGATTTGGATAAAATCTATCATCAAACTGTTAAAAAGGTTTCGGAAGATTTGGAGAATATGCGATTTAACACAGCTATTTCTCAATTAATGGTTTTTGTTAATGAAGCATATAAATCAGAAGCTTTACCAGTCAAGTATATGGATGGTTTTGTTCAAATGTTGGCGCCAATTGCGCCACACTTAGCTGAAGAACTATGGTCAAAACTTGGACATGAAGAGGACATTAGTTACGTTTCATGGCCAACTTATGACGAAAGTCAGCTTGTTGAAGATAGTGTGGAAATTATTTTCCAAGTGAATGGTAAAGTACGTGGTAAAGCCACTGTTGCTCGTAACATTGATAAAGATGCTATGCTCGACTATGCTAAGGCTGATGAAAATGTCCAGAACTTTATTTCTGGTAAGGAAATTCGCAAAATAATTGCTATTCCTGGTAAGTTTGTTAATATTGTGGTAGGTTAAGATATCGAGTTAACAAATTTATACTTTATTGCTAGTTGAATAAAAGCAATAATCCCGCTTTATAGCGGGGTACATAATTAAAAATGAGGTCTCAAACATGACGAATGATCAACGTCCAGAAAAATTCAACGGTAATAGTCGCGTTGATAAAACAGATGTTGACGGTAAAACGTTAACGGCTGATGAAATTCTAGCATTGGCAGGACGGCACTTACAAGAAAAGCGTAATCTGGGACCAAAAGCGACACGAAAGTCACGTAGCTATGCTAATGTGCCTCAGCCAACAGAACAAGAAATTTTGGCCATTAAAGAAAAAAATATTCGTGCACGGCAAAAAATTATAAAAAAGAAACCTAATTTGCAGGTTCCAGAACAACTATCTACTGCGGATAGCTCTCTCGAGAAACAACCAACGTCACAAGAAAGCAATCAAGCAACATTAATTAAAGGTTCAGCGTGGTTGTCCGTTGGAAACATGGTTTCGCGTGTATTAGGCGTTGTATACTTAATTCCGTGGATGGCCATGCTTGGTAGCTACGGTACAAGAGCAAACGGTTTATTTAACCAAGGATATACTATCTATGCAATCTTTTTAGCGATAGCTACATTTGGTATTCCTGCAGCTATTTCAAAAGTTGTTGCGGAATTGGCAGCTAAAAACGATGTCTACCGATCAAGGCAGTTAACAAGACAATCTATGGCTTTGGGTATTGCATTAGGAATAGTGTTTGGTTTGATTTTGTACTTTGCTGCTCCCGCCTTATCCAATAATAATACTGATGTTATTCCAGTACTTCATTCCTTGGCACCAGCGGTAGCTATTTTTCCTTTAATGTCAATGATCCGTGGTTTATTTCAAGGGCATCAGTTAATGAGTATATCAGCCATGTCACAGGTTATAGAGCAAATTGCTCGGGTTGCTTACATGCTAGTAATGGCAATTATTGTGTTAAAAGCTGACCCGGATAATTGGACTGGTGTAGTTGTGCAATCAACTTTTGCAGCATTTATTGGTGCAATTTTTAGTATGTTAGTATTAATGTGGGGATGGGTGAAGTATCGTCATATATTGTCTCGACCAGTGCTTCACTCTGTAAAACACGAAAAAGCTAGAACACTCAGTTTGGTACTAAATATTTTGAAAGAATCATGGCCATTCATCATCATTGGCTCTGCTATAACACTATTTCAAGCTGTTGATCAGTATTCATTTTTTAGCATAATGGATCACTTTTTTTCCATTTCTAAATCGGATTTGTTGGAAAAATTTTCACTCTTTAGTGCAAATCCCAATAAGCTCATAATGATTATTGTGCCATTTTCAACTAGTATAGCGGCGACGGCGTTACCAATGTTGTCCGGTAGTAAAGCTGCATTAACTTATGAAACGATTCAAGATCAATTAAAGCAAGTGTTGAAGTTGTTCTCTTTGATTATGTTGCCTAGTGCTTTGGGAATGTATGCAATTGCAGAGCCTTTGTATAAAATGTTCTATCCAATCGAGGCCTCAAACCAAGAAGGTATTTACATGCTTCAATACTCAACAATCCTGGCATTGGTATTTAGTTTGTTCATGTTGCTTGCGTTTGTATTACAAGCTCTTTCAGAAGTTAAAATTGTTATGAAAGCATTCTTTGTTGGCATTATCATTAAAATTGTTTTGCAGATTCCATTGATACGCTATTTTGAAGGTATGGGCGCTTTGATGACGAGCGTGATTGGCATGTTCATTTCAATTCTCTATATGTTGGACTTTTTGCAAAAGGTTTATGGTGTTTCATTTAGTATGATTGGTAAAGAAATATGGCAGATGTTTATGGCTTCAGCCCTAATGGCTATTGTTGCCTATATTATCGTCTTTGCTATGGGTAACTTTATTTTCCCAATGGATACAAAGTTCTCGGTTACTGTGACAACATTTAGTGCGGTCTTGATTGGTGGCGCTTTGTTAATCATAATGTATTTGCGAATGGGCTTGGGAGATGAGTTATTAGGCCGAAGAATGCGTTATATTCCTAAAATATTGCAACCAAAGCGATGATTGTTCATCGCTTTTTTTTAATGATAAATAAGACCTTTAAAGACAATAAAAAATTCTTAAGATAGTACTTTTTAAGGATTATATAGGGTATGCTAAAATTAAGTTTTAAATTAAGCTTTTAGCGGAGGCAAAACAATGACAGATTCTCAAACTGTGTTGCAGCCAGAATTAATCAATCGGCTCGATAGTAAAATTATGTACCTCGGACAATTACAGTCTGCTGTAATGAACCAACAGGTGCCCCAAGTATATGAATTACTCGACTCCAAAAAATTTAACGAGCAAATTCGCCAACGTCCTCATGCAGATTCTAATGCTTTACTCGCCCAAATGGTTACTGACATTCATGATAATCTGGCAATTTTCTTAGCACCTGAATTATTGAAATATTTAAAACAACAGTTTAATTTTTTTGATTTTGTGGCAACTAGCGATGAACCATCAATTTATAAAGTGTATATTGGTACTTGGTGGGATCACCGCCAATTTGCAATATTAGATGTGTTGTCGCTCACGTTAACAATTAATAAAAAAATAGTCGGCGAATGGCAAGAAACAATTAAATTGCCAACTGGGTCAAACATCAATGATATTCAGATTCGTGAAATAAAACAAATTACGAATGGCTTACAAACTTTTTTGGACGATGAAACTAAACGGAATTTAGAAGTGCAAGTTTTAAATGATCAGTTAGCTCAACTAAAAGAAAATAAATCTGGACTGTTAGGGCGTACTGATAAAAAGGCCCGGGAAGAATTAGAAAATAAACGTGATTTGTTGTTGGCTTCGCAGCAAAGAGTTCCTGAAGTAAAAGCTAAGTTGGCTGAACACGAATCCGAAATGCTTCAATTGGAAAAAGATGACGCTTTACGTCACTTAGAAATCGAAGAAATATTGTCACATTTTGATGACATTGACGCTTTCATTCAAAAAGTAGATCACCTTTATGTAGACTACTTGAAAACACTATTGCAGAAGAAATAACATGAATTTTGATACTTATAGCTATTCACAACAATTGAAAAAAGACTTAGAAGTGTTTCAAAGGTGGCAGGTGTTAATTGAAGCACTTTCTGAAGCCAATCAGACTGCTGAAATACTAGATATTACAAAAAAAATATTGGCTTTTGACGTGCATAAATCAGAAATTATGCGTGTAGCGAGTGAACATTGGTACCCCAATACACATTGGATTGCTGTGGCTTTCTCAAATTTAGCTAAAATGACCTCGCTATCACATACGCAAGTCATTTTACCAAAGATGCAAAAAGTGGCTGAACTCCATTTTGAAGAATTTCCAAACGCGGCTTTCCAATTTACCAAGGCACCTTTAGCTGCAGGAGGTTATTATTTAGAAGAAATATCTCAAAATTTACGCGTTGTATACTGGGATATCGTCAATAAACGTTTTTACTTAGACACTGTGCATTTCATGAAGTTAGTGCAAACAGAAGCCATTCAAATCGCTGGTGTTGAGGCATTAACTATTTTTCAAAAGCGCTTAACAGCAATTAGCTATCTTCTGAAAGATAACGAATATGATATTGACATTATCGGACTTGATATGACCGATAATCAAAATTTGATGATGCAGCAAAAGGACTTGTCAGCTGAAATACTTGATAGCTTGTTTGTTGAGGCGGCAAAGCAAAACTTTGTCTTAACGTTATTACAAAATAATAAGGACGGAGCGGTATTAAAAATAGGCTCTGTATCATTAGAGATTATTCAGCACCGTGACCAACAAGAGCACGCGGTCTGGCAATATGATATCATTGATAATAATAAACGTGTTACTATTTATACACTGTTTCAACAATTACCTTTTTTTGCCAAATGGTATGAAAAATGGTTTAATGAAGTTGGTTTGAAGGATAAACGTGCAGTTTTTGTGGATTAAAGCCAAAACTGGCATCGATTAGAAAGAGGAAACATTATGACAATACTGATTATAATTGCAATCGTTGTAATTATCGCTGTTGCTTGGGTTAGCATTTACAATTCGCTTGTAAAAACACGCATGCAAACAAAAGAATCTTGGAGCCAGATTGACGTTCAATTAAAGCGTCGTAATGATTTGATTCCAAATTTAGTGGAAACTGTTAAGGGGTACGCTAAGCATGAAAGCGGTACGTTAGAAGAAGTAACAAAGCTCCGTCAAGAGGTGGAACGTGCCGCAACGCCGGCCGATAAAATGGTTGCCTCAAACCAATTGACTGGCGTTCTATCTGGATTTTTTGCCCGTGCTGAAGCTTATCCTGATTTAAAAGCTAATACAAACTTTACAAAGTTGCAAGAAGAACTAACAAACACTGAAAACAAAATTGCCTACTCACGTCAGTTGTTTAATTCAACAACAGCACTTTACAATACGAAGTTACAACAATTTCCAAGTAATATTGTTGCGGGAATTCATCACTTTGAACCTAGTGAATTTTTGCAAGTACCAGAAGCTGAGAAAGAAGTCCCTACGGTTAAGTTCTAATGTTGTATCAACAAATACAATCAAATAAACGGCGCACCATTGTATTATTATTTGTATTTTTTATTTTGGTAGCCTTAGTTGGAGCTGCAGTGGGTTTCCTATTGCTTAATTCCTTAGAAGCTGGCGTAGTTGCGGCCATAGTTATTGGTGCTATTTACACGATTATTATGGTTAGTAATTCAACTAATGTAGTCATGGCGATGAACCATGGCCATGAAATCAAAAATGCTGACCAATATCCAGAACTGTGGCACACAGTTGAGGACATGGCGATGGTTGCTCAAGTACCAATGCCACGGGTATTTATTATTGATGATGATAGTCCTAATGCTTTTGCTACCGGAAATAATCCTGAGCATTCGGCAGTTGCTGCCACTACTGGGCTACTGAGGATTATGAACCGAAGCGAGTTAGAGGGTGTTATCGCTCACGAAATGAGTCATGTGCGTAACTATGATATTCGAATTTCAACTATTGCTTTAGCCTTAGCCGCTGCTATCACATTATTAACTAATATTGGTGGTAATTGGTGGCTTTGGGGCAGTGGCGACAGGCGACGGAATGATGATCGTAATGGCGGTGGTGGTTTACAAATACTGTTGTTAGTATTTTCGATTTTAATGATGGTTTTAGCACCGTTAGCTGCAGCAGCAATTCAAATGGCGATTTCACGTAACCGTGAATATCTTGCTGATGCTGGTAGTGCGGAGTTAACGAGAAATCCACAAGGATTAATTTCAGCATTACGAAAATTAGGTAACGCACAGCCGATGAAGGATGTGGATTCTTCATCAGCTGCATTGTATATTAGTAATCCTTTGAAGAACAAGGAGCGTTTGTTTGACACGCATCCACCAATTGAAGAACGTATTGATCGTTTAGAAAAAATGTAAAACACGTAAAGGTGAATATAATTGAGCAAAACAAAAAAGTCACGAACATATTCGTGACTTTTTTTGTTATGATAAAGGATGATGTAATTTGAATTTTGTGGAGTGTTGGGCGATGAAAAATATTAAAATTAACTGGCGAAAAGTACTGCTTACGGTACTCATCTTTTTTGCTAGTTCAGCTGTACAAGTAGTTGGATTAAACGCTTTTTTAATTCCTAATAATGTTTTCTCGGGTGGATTTAACGGTATTGCGCAGCTATTATCTTTGTTCTCCCAAAACTTTTTCCACGTTAGCATGCCTACTGGAACATTTATTATGATATTCAACATCCCAGTTGGAATTGTTGGTTGGAAAATGATTGGTGGCAAATTTACAATATTGAGCTTTGCTAATTCACTATTCGTATCTGCTGTCCAAATTATTGCGCCGACGCAAGCTTTAACCACAAATCCGCTGTTAGCAGCCTTATTTGGAGGTTTATTAATTGGTGCTTCGATTGGTTTAGCCATGAGGTATGGATTTTCAACAGGTGGCATGGATATTGTCGCGATGGTCGTTCAAAAGCGAACCGGAAAATCGATTGGTGCGTTGATGAACGTGATTAATTTCGGCGTTGTTGTTATTGCTGGTTCATTTATAGGCTGGCAAAATGCCTTATTCACAATCATTGGTATTTATGCAACCGGTCGTGTTGTTGACACGCTGTATACTGGTTATCAGAAGTTGACGGCAATGATTGTGACCTCCAAAGGGGATGAAGTCGTTGCAGAGTTGCACAAAGACCTAATCCGAGGAATTACCATTTTGCCATCGAAAGGCGCCTATACAAAACGTGATTCGACAACATTAATGATGGTTCTTTCTCGTTACGAGTTATTTGAAATGCAAGAGGTCGTCCATCGGGCTGATCCAAAAGCGTTTATTAATTTAATGAATACAGTTAGTGTTTCAGGGGAGTTTCTTGATGCTGACCGTCAACTGCAGATGAAGCGCGCGGTTGCTGTTCCAAAAGTTGAAACCGTCGAGGCGCAGATTGAAGCTGAACAGCGGCTAGAAGAGCAACTTGAAAATTTAGATGATAAAAAGTAAAATATAGGAAATAGAAGGAGAATATTTATGCCAATAGTACAAGTCGAATTGCTTGAAGGTCGTACTCACGAACAACTTGCCAAAATGGTGAAAGACATTACCAATGTAATTGTTGAAGATGCAGGTGCATCACGAGAAGCTGTTCACGTTATTTTACGCGAAATGCCAAAAGACCATTATGCGGTTGGTGGTGTCTTGAAAAGTGACCAATAATTTTATTACAAACGATTAAAAACAGGGAATTTTATTCACCCTGTTTTTTTGTAGAAATAAAATTTCAAGTTAGTAACAATAGTGCATTCCTTATGTTTTTTTAACAATTTCATGATAGAATTAAAATGTTAAGAAAAATTTAAACATTGAGAGTAAAAATAACACTGATTGTGGTGTTTAGAGTGGAAAGGTAGGGAAATATGGAACGACTGGATAAAAAAGTAGTAGCTTCAGGACTGAGTTTATTAGGTTTAGTAGGCGTTGGCTCGGGTATCGCCCATGCTGATGATGTTAAAAGCGCTGTCAACAAGGCTGTTAATTCTGTTGCCGAAGCTGCTGGACTAATTGATAACAAAACGGTTAATCTCACTCCAAAGAGTTTAACAATACCAAAAGATAAAGTAGCTCATATTGAGACACCAGCTGAGAAAAAAATTACCCAAAAAGCCACCACTAAATTAACATCATATAAAGTAAAGGCTGGAGATTCTCTTTGGTCAATTGCTCATAATCATAATTTGAATGTAGATGATCTTGTGAGTGAGAATAATAATTCTGATTTGATATCAGTAGGGCAAACCCTAAACTTGCCAACTAACGTTGGTGCTGATACACAAACAACAGTGGCTGATCAATCACCAACAGATATTAATAAAAGTACTGATTCGTACGCTGACTCGTTGCAAACTGCCGCTAACGCACCTGTTTCAGAGGTGTCAGCAACTGGTAACGTAGAATCAACTGAATCTTCAGTCACTTCTAGTACTTTCAGTCAAGATTCGTTGGCCTCAAGTTCAGCAGCTGAAAGCTCAGTACCTTCGACATCGTCAAGTGGAGAATCAGCGCCATCAAGTTCAGAGAGTTCAGTGACAGGGAGTTCTGCAGTTTCGAGCGAATCAGATGAAGAAATAAGTTCAGCAACGGAGGGTGCCTCTTCAACAACGTCTAGCACGGCAGATGTAGCATCAGAAACGCAAAACACATCAGTCAATACTAGTTTGCAAAGTAGTGAGCCAACAGCGTCAAGTGCTGCGAGTGACGTTACAGCTTATACGAGTTCTGCAGATTCAACTTCAACAGATGCTTCAGTCAACATCAATAGTTCTTATGGTGCAGCTGCTGTTTCAAGTTCCGAGTCGAGTGCGGGACAACAGTATAATCAGCTATCTTCAGCTACGACGAGCAATAGTAATTTAGTCAATCTTTCTACTGGGTCTGTCAGTCAAATAGTAAGTTCTAATACAACACAATCTACGTCTGGAAATTCTGCCGCGATTATTGCGCTAGCGCAACAATTGGTAGCACAAAATATTCCTTATGTTTGGGGTGGAGGATCACCTTCAACTGGGTTTGATTGCTCTGGATTAGTAAGTTATGTTTTCAAAAATGCTGCCGGCATTTCACTACCACACTCGTCCGTTGAACAAGAAATGTACACTCAAAAGAAATCGGTTTCTCAAGCTCAGCCAGGGGACTTACTATTTTGGGGTACACCAGGCGCTTCATACCATGTGGCTATTTATATTGGTAATAATCAGTATATTGCCGCACCAAAGCCTGGATTGAATGTACGCGTTGAAACGATTTCACCGAACTTTTTGCCATCTTTCGCCGGTTCAATTAAGTGATTTGATGTATCAAACCAAGAGACTAGTTGTAGTACGAGCACTAATTCATCAAGGGGGTTATGTGCTTTTTATTTTATTTTTTGAATAAATAGTAATCATTACATTTATGTGCTATAATTAACTCATGAGTTACTTAAAGTAAGCTCATTTTATTATTGTAATTACTGACAGTTACTACACATTTCTTCCATGATTAGATAATTGTAACTTACAACTTCATTTATCTGTTTGTCAGCATTGCATTATTTAAGCGCCATAGTAGGTGCTTTTTCTTTTGAACAATCCCTGTTTTATTGACTACCGTTTTGGCTTGTAACCAACTAATAGAAAACCTATAATTAATAATGTAGTTTGGTTGATCTTCAATGAGAAAACTTGAACTTTTGCGAAAGCCACTCACCCCCGTGTGGCTTTTTATTTTGCACTTTTTGAGGTAAATGGTTCTATTATTAGAATCAAAATAATTTACAAACATTATGTACTACGTTATGATTGATTTGTAACATTGAATAAACCTCAAGGAGAATATGTACGATGACAGTTGAAGAAAAATTTGATAATGCCAAGGACAAAATTGCTGGAAAAGCAAAGGAAGTTGAGGGGAAAGTTACTGGTGACAAACAACGTGAATTACAAGGCAAAACCCAAAATATTTTTGGTAAGGCAAAAGATGCTGTAACTGATATCAAGGATGCGGCAGAGGAAGCCGTTAAAGATACTATTAATGACTACAAGCAAGATAGCAAAAAAAATATTGATAAATAACCATATGAAGAAAAGAGCATCTGATTGCAAATGAAAAAAATCAGGTGTTTTTTTTATAAATTATTGAGTGTTTAATTAGTTGGAAATTACATATTTCTAGGGAAATTTTAAGTCAAGTCAGATGGTTTTTTCCTGGCTAACTAATGGTTGCTTTTTCTCATAAAAGCGGGTAATATGATAACAACAACTAAAGAAGTTATTTGCAGATATATCGTTGGAAAACGGCCAACAGTTTCTACCACGCCCCAAAAGTCGTGACTATCCGCAAATGCTTTTGACGACTCAAAAGCATTTGTGGATCTCTGTGTCCCAGATGCTTTTTTTGTGTTTAAAGATGATGGCGGATCCGTTAACAATTGTGTTAACAAAAAGGCCTTATTAAATTATATAAACTACCGGTGAAGTTCGTGTTAAAAACAAATTGCAATACCTATTGGGGATGGGTGCAACTGTTTATTTGTTTATACGACAAAGGTAGAATGCATGTTTATTTTGGAGGATCTTATGCAGAAGTTTAGTTCAAAAAACAAATTTGTCCCAATGGGATTAACATTTGAAGACGTCAAGTTAGTTGACGACTTACAGTCAACTGTGACACCTGAATCTGTTTCGGTGACCACAACCTTAACACCTACTTTGAAGCTTAATATTCCATTACTCTCAGCTGCAATGGATACAGTGACAGAAGCACGCTTTGCTACAGCTTTAGCTAAGTTAGGTGGCCTTGGTGTCATCCATAAAAATATGACAATTAGTGCACAGGCTGATGAAGTTCGCAAGGTTAAAACGGCAACGTTTGACTCAGCAGACTTTCCTAATGCGGCTGTTGATGCTGAAGGACATCTGCTTGTCGCTGGTGCCGTTGGTGTAACGAATGACACTGTAGATCGTGTGCAGGCTATGGTTGAAGCAGGAGTTGATGCAATTGTGTTGGATTCCGCACATGGACATTCTGAGGGTGTCCTCCGCAAGGTATCTGAGGTGAGGTCGACTTTTCCTAATTTAAATATTATTGCTGGTAATATTGCAACTCGAGAGGGTGCAGCTGCATTATACGATGCGGGTGCTGATGTTGTTAAAATTGGAATTGGTCCTGGATCAATTTGCACCACACGTGTGGTTGCTGGTATTGGTGTACCACAAGTTTCTGCTATTCGTGATGCCGCCCTTGAAGCGGCTGCACGTGGCAAGAAGATTATTGCTGATGGCGGTGTTAAAACGTCATTAGATATTGTTAAAGCAATATCAGCTGGTGGAAATGCGGTTATGCTTGGATCAATGTTTTCTGGGACGGAAGAAACACCCGGCGAAGTGTTTGAGGACAATGGTCAAAAGTACAAAACATATCGAGGTATGGGTTCAATCGCTGCGATGGAAAATGGATCAAAGGATCGTTACTTCCAAGGTGAAGTGAACGAAGCTAAAAAGATGGTACCAGAAGGTATTGAAGCTCGTGTTACATATAAAGGCGATTTGACAACCATTTTAAATGCTATATTAGTAGATATTCATAAAAAAATGGCACAATTAGGAGAAACGACGATTGATGACTTAGTTAATCATGAGCATATCGCACGTGATAGCGAAGTATTTGATTTCGAAGCAGCAAGAGATAAGAAAAAGCCTGTTGTTGCTGCCCAATTCTAATTATCATTGCAAATAATAGTTCAATCATCTTTGGAGAAAATCATGCCTGAAAATACAGAGTTCATAGGTCTTGGCTACGATCAAGTTTTGTTAGTACCAGGAGCCTCAAATGTTTTACCATATAGTGTTACCTTGCGTACACAATTGTCAGAAAATTTTGAATTAAATATTCCGCTCGTTTCAGAGGCTTTTGGTCCGGAAACAGATACACGTGTTGCGCCAACCGCTTTGAATGGTGGGTTAGGTGTTGTTGCTGAGCAAGAAGATTTGTCAAAACAAGTAACTAGCTTGCAACAAGTTAAGGAAACAGTTGTTGATACTGACAAATATCCTAATGCTTTAGTTGATTCACAGAATCGTTTACGTGTTGCAGCTGAAGTATGGTTAGTGGACGGTGCAGAAACTCGTGTTGCTGCATTGGTTAATGCAGGAGCGGATGCTATATTCTTTTATTTGCATGAAGCGCTAGCTAAGAATACGCGTGATCTTATTAAGCAAATACGACAAGCATATCCAGATTTGTTCATTGCTGTTGGTGTCGTTGAAGATCAAAGCATTGCTGCTGCTTTATATGAAGCAGGAGCAGATACAATACTTGCAGGACGTTCCGTTGAATCATCACTACCAAACGACATTACATACCCATTCTTAACAGTCACAATGAATATCGCAGATGTGGCAGCTGCATATGACAACAAATCAGTCATTGCTGTTGGTGGCATTCATTATTCGGGTGACATTGTTAAAGCGATTGCAGCAGGGGCAGATGCGACAATGGTATCAGATCTGTTAAAAGGATCAGTACTGGAATCTGACGGTTCGTTTAAAGAAGGAGATATGTCAATTGATGATGCAATCTTCCAAACTGACGGTGGATTACGTGCCGGAATGGGGTACACGGGGTCACAAACAATTGAAAGCTTAAAATTGAATGCTAAGATTGTTCAAATAACAGATAACGGTTTGCGTGAATCACATCCACACGATGTTGAAATTACAAAACAAGCGCCTAACTACGCGAAAGGATAAGCAATGGTTGACAAACTTGATAAAGTCTTAGTTTTAGACTATGGAAGCCAATATAATCAATTAATCACACGACGTATACGTGAAATGGGTGTGTTTTCAGAACTTAAGTCACGTAATATGACTGCCGAAGAAATCAAGTCCTATAATCCCAAGGCCATCATCTTGTCTGGCGGCCCTAAGTCGGTTTATGAGGAAAATGCGTTTACCATTGATAGCGAAATATTTAATTTAGATATTCCGGTTTTAGGTGTATGCTATGGCATGCAACTAATGGCACAAGAATTAGGTGGTAAAGTTGAAGCTAATCCAGGTAATGGCGAATTTGGACAAACTGTCTTACAACAAACAGAATCTGCTGGGCGATTATTAGCTGATACACCAGTATCACAAACTGTTTTGATGAGCCATTCAGATAATGTCATTGAATTACCTGAAGGATTTAAAGTGATTGGTGGCTCAGATAAAACACCAATTGCTGCTATTGCTAACGAAGAGCGTCGCTTATATGGGGTTCAGTTCCACGCAGAAACGACCTTGTCAGAAAATGGTAAGCAAATTTTAACGAATTTTGTTAAAAATATTGCTGAAGCAGAATCTAACTGGGACATGAGTGGATTTATTGATGAACAAATTCAAAAAATTCGTGAAATTGTAGGCGATAAAAAGGTATTGCTTGGACTATCAGGTGGTGTTGATTCATCCGTTGTTGGTGTTTTGTTGCACCGCGCGATTGGTGACCAATTGACATCTATATTTGTGGATCATGGCTTGCTCCGTAAACACGAAGCAGATCAGGTGATGACAATGTTAGGTGGCAAGTTTGGATTAAACATCATTAAAGTTGATGCCCAAAAACGTTTTTTGGATAAATTGGCCGGTGTTTCAGATCCTGAACAAAAGCGAAAGATTATTGGAAATGAGTTTATCCAAGTTTTCAATGATGAGGCTAAAAAGTTAGATGGTATTGAATTCTTAGCACAGGGTACGCTATATACTGATGTGATTGAATCTGGTACCGATACGGCGCAAACAATCAAGTCACATCATAACGTTGGTGGCTTACCAGAGGATATGCAATTCCAGCTAATTGAGCCTCTTAACACATTATTTAAGGATGAGGTTCGTGAATTAGGCGAAAAGTTGAATATGCCACACGAAATGGTTTGGCGTCAACCATTCCCTGGTCCTGGATTAGGGATTCGTATTCTAGGAGACATCACCGAAGACAAGTTAGAAATTGTACGTGACTCTGATTGGATTTTGCGTGATGAAATCGCTAAAGCTGGTCTAGAAGGAGACATATGGCAATACTTTACAGTATTGACTGGCGTCCGTTCAGTTGGTGTCATGGGTGATTACCGTACTTACGATTACACAATTGCAATCCGTGCCATTACTTCTGTCGATGGTATGACAGCCGATTTTGCACGTATGCCATGGGAATTATTGCAAAAAATATCAGCTCGTATTGTCAATGAAGTTGGTCATATTAACCGCGTAGTGTATGATATTACGGCTAAGCCACCTGCAACAGTTGAGTGGGAATAATCTCGAAAAAAATAAACCTCATTTGAGGTTTATTTTTTTCGATAAATTATCTGTCTTTATTCAATTAATATGTACGTCCAGAAGGACTTTTTATTTTAAGAAATTATTGCGGTTTTCCCAGAGATATGAAATCGCTAAAATAAGCAAACCTAAGTTAGAGGCAATAATAGCAAAAGTTGGTTGGCTCATAATCCAACTAATCAAAGAAGCAAACATAAGTATGAGTGAAATCATTAAAACAAAAACTGACGCTTTTTTCATAAAACATTCTCCCTAATTTTGATCGTGATTGCTTGAAATTAAATGTAAAACATAAGGCACAACTACTACCGTTCATGTTAGCATAGCCATTATCTTTATTCAAATGGGCCGCTTATCAAACAAATCGTAATGTTTGGCTCAATGCGACTAATTTTTTATAGTGATGGAATAAATATGAAACACAAATAGATGAGCACGATAATTTGCGCTACAATCCCTACAACAGCTGTGATGGTCATATAACGGTTATGAAGGATTAGCCCAGCGATTAACAGTGCAGTTAATAGAAGAGTCAGAACAAATAACAATGAAAAGGGCACTATTACATTCTCCGGTGTTTTTTGATACTGCCATTTTATCACAGATAACCTGAAAAAAAACAAACGGAATATGAGCTTTTATACAATTATTGAGTCTGAAATAACAAAAAAACATACAATAAGAATATTGGTCAAATAAATAGATTATAGATAATTCATATGAACATAAAGAAACGAAAAAAGCAAAACAGTATTGTTTGAATCACAATACCAAAAGAGGTGATAATGATTGTTCCGCGGCTGCGAATTATAATTCCGACGAATAAAAAAGTAATTAAACAGAGTGTTACGAATAAAATAAAAGTGTAAAGAAAAATAATTGTCATGGTGACTCCTTAATGAGCTTAGTAAAAATTATATCAAATTCTAGAAAAGGCGTACACAGTCGATTTTGAGAATAAATGTTGACATAGACAAACCACCCACAGAAACGAGTGGATGGCATGTGACATTATTATGTAATTCGAATATTTAACGAGGATTAACTATAAATTAAATGACTAGTTGTTTTCTCCATGATGGAAGAGCATCTTATACAATGCAACTTTACTGTGAGTTGTTTACAAGCGCTTACATTTAAGTTATACTATATGTGTAACATCAAATAAAGTTCAAGGAGGACATTATATGTCAGTTGAAGATAAGTTTGATAATGCTCAGGACAAGGTTGCTGGTAAAGCAAAAGAAGTTGAAGGCAAAGTTACCGGTGACAAGAGTCGCGAAGCACAAGGTAAAGCACAAGGACTTTTTGGTAAGGCGAAAGATAAGTTATCTGATGCTGCCGAAGCTGTCAAGGATTCTGCTGAAGACGCAGTTGATGCCGTCAAAGATGGTGTTGAAAAATTGAAAAAATAATAAGTAAAACCGTCCAACTAAATCTTCAGTTGGACGGTTTTTGAATAACATGCACACAAACATCGACATTGCTTAACCTAATTAGGGTTAAGTTCTTTTTTATGGTAAAATAAAAAATATATATTTTACAGAAAATATTGAGAGTTGCGATGACAATTAATTATCCAGTCGGTACTCATCATGGTAAGATGTTAAAAAATAACACATTGCGTACCGGTAAAACAACTAAAAAAGTATTATTTGGTAAGCGAGGTATGGGTCTGGAAGATGAAATTAATCTTGCAAATGACTATTATCTTGCTAATCGTTTGGCAGTAGTTCATAAAAAACCTACACCGATAACCATAGTAAAAGTTGACTATCCTGTTCGCTCTGCTGCAAAAATTACAGAAGCATACTTTAAGCAAGCTTCAACTACAGATTACAATGGTGTTTATCAAGGAAAGTACATTGACTTTGATGCAAAGGAAACAAAAAACAAAACATCCTTTCCTTTAAAAAATTTTCATGAGCACCAAATTTCTCATTTAGCGAGTATTTTATCTCAAGGTGGCATTGGATTTGTTATCATTAAATTTACAAGTTTAAATGAGAGTTATGTCTATCCTGCTAGCGAATTAATACAACAGTGGCAACATTTGAATGGCAAACAGTCGATTTCTTATCAAGAGATAGTTGATAAGAGTTTTGTTGTGCCTGAAAGTTTAAATCCGAGTTTGGATTATCTCACGGCTGTGGATAAAATGCTTGACGCATTACATTAAATTTTAGGAGTTTTCAACAATATGGCAAATGACAAAGCAAATCAGTGGTCACGAGTGAATCGTAATCATAACATGTATGACGAGTATCCTGCACAAGAACCACCCCGACCGCCTAAAACAAACGGACCTAAGGGTGGAGGACCGCGGAAGCCACGAAAAACTAAAAAGAAACATCATTGGATTCTGGCAATTTTTTTGTGGTTATTGACACTTGGTGTTATCGCTGGCCTAGCTGGAACAGCACTTTTCTTCACTTATGCAAACGATGCGCCTAATATCACAGAATCAGATTTGGCTTCAGAGAACTCTACACAAATTCTAGATTCCAAAGGAAATGTTATTTGGAGTATGGCTACTCAGGATAGAGATTATGCCAACTCTAATGAGATACCAAAGCAATTGAAACAAGCGGTTGTGTCAATTGAGGATAGGCGCTTTTATAAACACCACGGAGTTGATCCGATTCGTATCGCCGGGGCAGCAGTATCTAACATTAAAGGCTCTTCTTTGGGGATGCAGGGTGGGTCTACCTTAACGCAACAACTAGTTAAGCTTTCTGTATTTAGTACATCGACAGCTGATCAAACGTTTAAACGTAAAGCTCAAGAGGCTTGGTTAGCATTACGAGTTGAAAAGAACTTTACAAAAGATCAAATCTTAACGTTTTATATGAACAAAGTCTACATGGGTCATGGCGTTTACGGCATGAAGACCGCTTCAGAATATTTTTATGGCAAAGCACTAACAGACCTTTCACTACCACAATTGGCCTTGCTTGCAGGAATGCCACAGTCACCTACGTACTATGATCCCTACTTGAAAGATACCACGGCTGCTAAAGAACGTCGGGATACGGTTCTGAAAGCTATGGTGACGTATGGCGCGATTACTTCAAAGCAAGCATCAGCGGCCATGAAAGTGCCTGTTAGTGACGGATTACAAGACTTAGATGCTAAGACTGAGGCGGCTAATAGTACTCGTAAAGTTGTTGATGCTTATGCTACATCAACAATTGCAGAAGCAAAAAAGCTAGGTTACGATACGACAAAAGCTGGATTGAAGATTTATACTAACATGGATTCTAATTTGCAACAATCACTCTATGATAATGCAAATGATGGTTCTGTTTCTTTCTCAAGTAGCGATTTGCAAATTGGTGCAACAATGACTGATCCAAATAATGGACATGTTGTTGCTCAGATTGGTGGACGTAATGTTACAACTTTACAAGCCCTTAATCGAGCTACTAATACTACTCGTTCGTCTGGCTCATCAATCAAACCATTGTTAGACTACGGCCCAGCAATTGAGTATTTAAATTGGCCAACTTATCGAACTGTTGAGGATAAGAAATACAAATATCTTGGGACAAATACCAGTGTGTACGATTGGGATAAAAAATATATGGGCAACATAACAATGCGTACTGCCCTGACACAATCTCGAAATATTCCGGCGGTAAGAACTTTAGAAGAAGTTGGTGGTTCAAACGCAGAGAAATTTGTTAATGGCTTAGGAATTACTACAAGTTCAACCCCTGGCGGCTCAATGGCTATAGGTATTGATGTTTCAACAGAACAAGAAGCTGCTGCTTATGGCGCTGTGGCCAATGGCGGCGTGTATTATAAGCCAACCTACATTTCAAAAGTTGTGACGGCAGATGGAACGACCCATAATTATAACTCCACTGGTACGCGTGCAATGAAGACAAGTACCGCATTCATGTTGACGGATATGATGAAGGGGGTTATCAAGCCTAATGCAACGGCTGCGGATGCCGAAATTTCTGGATTACACCAAGCTGGTAAATCAGGGCTTGTTGCTTATTCTGAGGACTCTGGAATGCCTGATAAGGCTATATCTGATGCATGGTTTACAGGATTTACAAAGTCTTACACACTTTCCGTATGGACTGGCTTCGATGTTCCTGGAGAAAATTATATTCCTTGGACAGAACAGGACTTGCCAGCGCAGTATTATGCAAAAGTAATGGCCTATGCAATGCAAAATAAGTCGAATACTGATTGGACCGCACCGGATACAGTGACTGCAAAGGTTAAAGGTAACATTGTTGAATACGAGGTAAAAGATGCCTCCTGGAGTAATGGTGGATTACCGAGTGTGACTTCTATTACTCAATCTGGTGAAACGCCCTCTGAAGCAGGAATTAGTGCCAACTCAGCTTCAACAGGATCCACAACTGGCAACAATTAATTTAGAATGTCTCGGTCTTGCTTTCACAGCAAGACCTTTTCTTATAGAGGAGAATATTATGAGGCTTTGGGTAACGGGTTACCGTAGTTATGAACTAGGAACATTCGGCGACAAAGATCCTAAAATTAAAGTTATCAAGTATGCATTACACCAAACACTAAAAGAACAAGTTGATAATGGATTGGAATGGGTAATCACAGGTGCTCAGCTAGGCATTGAGCAATGGACAATCGAAGTTGTTGATGAGATGAAGAAAGAATTTCCGCAACTTAAATTGGCTGTAATGTTGCCCTTTAAACAATTTGGCAGTCAATGGAGTGAAGATAATCAAGCGAAATTGCAGAGGTTGATTGCACAGAGTGATTTTTCTGAGAGCGTATCGACTAAACCTTTTCAATCGCCTATTCAACTAAAAAATTACCAGAAATTCATGTTAACGCACACAGATGGTGCATTGTTCTTTTATGATACGGAATTTGAAGGAAAGACATTATTTGATTTTCAAGTTGTGACAAAGTATCAAACGGAAACGCCGTATCCTCTTGTCCAAGTGGATATGTATCAGTTACAAGAGTATGCATCGGAACTTGAAGAAAAAATGAATGAAAATCGTTATGATTATTAGTATTAAAAATCCCTTGTAATTCATTAGAATTATTGGTAACATAGGATAAGTAAAAAAATAATCGAGGTATAGCTTGTGGAACAAGTAAAATACACGCAAAAAGACATTTTGGAACGCGTCTTTAAGCAAAAACGTATGGGGGTCGGATATGATCCTGCTGATGTTGACAGCTTTCTAGATGATATTATTAAAGATTATGGTGCATTTGGTAGCCGAGTTGAACAACTAAAAAGTGAAGTGGCTCGTTTACAAGTCGCTTTGAAAGATGCACAAGATCAACTAGTTGCCGTTAAACAGCAACAAAGTGTTGCACCGCAACAACCAGTCCAAACTGCTTCTCAACCTCAACCAGTTGAGGATCAAAGGCAAGCAGCAGTCGCACAGCAAGCGGCAGTAACTAACTTAGATTTGATTAAGCGTGTTGCTAATTTGGAGCGTGTGGTGTTTGGACGCGATCATAATAGTGCTGAATAAATAAAAAGATAATAATTTTTGCAAGTATCGGGTAATTGCGCGTTATATTTCTAACGTGAGGAAGGTCCATGCTCGTACACTCTGAGATGGGTGTAGTGTTTGTGCTGGGATAAAAAATAAACCCAGGAACAGTGATGTTACGGCAGTCGAAAGGGCTAAGGCTTAGGCTATGTCTGAATAGGCTCGAAGGTGCCATAGAAACGTATATGCTAGTGAAAGCTAGTATTTGAGACGAGGTAAACCCCACAAACGGGCAACCCAAACTTTTGGTAGGGGCGGCTGGCCTAGTGAAATGAAGCGATGGTCGGTATGGTTCGTTTGAACGAACTTAGATAGATGATTACCGAAGGTGTAATGTTACCTGCATTACACTGGAACAAAACATGGCCTATAGATACTTGTAACAGGTAGACTCGCTTCGGCGAGTTTTTTTGTATAAAAAATTTAGTTATTCAATAGATTTTGTATATCTACGTTTTTTTATTGTATAAAAATTCAAATCAAGGTAAAATTAGTAATGTTGTTTCACATGAGGAGAAATTAAATGAATAGTATATTAAAAAAAATATCAATCGTGATAATGACGATTATAATGTTACTGCCATTGTTAGCAGTTTTGCCAACTCATGCCGATGCTGCGACTACGGATCCGACCCTAACTAAAATCAAGAAAAAGGGTACGTTAGTAATTGGTCTGTCAGCAGATTATGCACCATTTGAGTTCCATGCTACGGTCAACGGACGTGACCAAATTGTAGGTTTTGATGTTGAGATGGCTAAAAAAATTGCTAAGGATCTTGGTGTTAAGCCTGTCATTAAGGAAATGGGATTTGATGGTTTAATCGGCGCCTTGCAAACCGGTAAAATTGATGTCATTATTTCGGGTATCAATGCCACGCCAGAACGAGAAAAAGTAGTTGATTTTTCAAACTCATATATGAAGCCTTTACAGACTGTGATGGTTTTGAAAAAAGATGCCTCTAAATATAGCGGCAACCTAAACTCTTTTTCTGGTAAGAAAATTGGTGTACAAAAACAAACTACCCAAGAAACTTATGCTCAAGAAAGTATGAGTGGATCAACAATAGTCAGTCTTCAAAAAGTTCCTGATTTGGTTGCACAATTATCCACTGGTAAAATTGCTGGAATTGTGCTTAATGAACCAATATCTAAGGCCTATACACAACAAAATAAAGCCTTTAAAATTATTTATCCAAAGCCTTCTTCTGGAGAAGGGGCAGTTTCAATCGCGATGCCTAAAAACTCTCCAGTACTGAAAGCCAAAATTAACAAGTCACTTGGTAACATCATTAAGTCAGGCGAATTAGAAGCTTATCAAAAAAGAGCTAATAAGCTAATGTTTGCCGATCAAAGCTTCTGGGCTAAATATGGTAATCTGTTTGTCAAGGGGACATTGTTGACGCTTGCCTTAGCTGCAGTGGCGGTAGTTTTGGGTATCGTGCTTGGAACAGTCTTTGCCTTATTCAAGTTGTCTCCTAATGCCATTTTGAGAATTATTGGTAATATCTATGTCGAGTATGTTCGTGGCACACCGCTGCTAGTACAAGCATTTATGGTATTTTTCGGTACGCAAGTAATTGGTTTGAACTTATCAGCTTTTGCTGCCGGCGCTCTTGCAATGGGACTTAATTCAGCCGCTTATGTTGCTGAAATCATTCGTTCAGGAATCAATTCTGTTGATTTTGGACAAACGGAGGCTTCGCGCTCACTTGGCTTGTCAAAAGGCAAGACAATGCGATATGTCATATTACCACAAGCGGTGAAAAACATTTTACCTGCTCTGGGTAATGAATTTGTAACAATTATCAAAGAAGGTTCAGTTGTTTCTGTTATTGGTGTTGGTGAATTGATGTTCCAAACTGGTGTCGTTCAAGGGGCTAGTTTCAAACCATTCTTCCCATTAGTTATTGCATCATTGATTTACTTCGTTTTGACGTTCGGAATTAGTCGCTCATTGGGTTACGCTGAAAAACGTATGAATCGTAGTTCACGATAATTTATTTTAATGCAAATAAAAAAGGACGCATCTGTCAATGATGCATCCTTTTTTGTTATTCAAATAATACGCGAACACCTTCTGGAACCGTGAAGTCTTTTTGGAGAAGTGATAATTCACCGGACTCGTCATCACGAGCATACAATGACACGTTGTCGGTATCTTGATTAGCAACTACTAAGAATTGTTCAGATTCGTCCCAATTCATGTCTCTTGGGAACTCTCCTTCAGTACTGATTAATTGAATACGTTCAATTTCAGATCCAAGGTTAGTTGTTTTGAAGACCGCGACTGAGTTATTACCACGATTTGAAACATATATGAAGCGACCGTCTTTACTGATGCGGATTGCAGCAGCTCCGTTATGTGCTGTCCAATCTGATGGTATAGTTGGTGCTGTCTGTACGTGTTCAAAAGAACCATCTTCACTGTTGTACTTCAAAACACTGAGTAAACTTGATAATTCACCGAGGAGGTAAGCATATTGACCATCTGGCGAGAACCGAATGTGACGAGGTCCAAAGCCATCTTCTGCTTTGAAACGAGCAGCTTCCGCTAACTTGCCATTTTCTGATACGTCAAAAGTAATAACTTCATCTGTACCTAAATCAACTGCAACTAAACGGTTGTCAGGCGTTAAATTGCTAAAGTGAATATGTGAAGATCCTTGTTCAGGACGCGGACCTGATCCTTCATTTTGCCAAGTATCGGTTAATGTCAAATTACCATCATCGTTAATTCGGTAAACTTCAACAGTTCCACGGTGATAATAACCTGCATAAACAAATTGACGATCTTCATCAACACCAATATATGCCGGTGCTGACCCTTCACTTAATTGTGCATCAATCTCAGCGAGGGGGCGAACGGAATTATCAAATGTAACAACACCACCTTGACCATCACGGTTCTCAACCGCATAGACTTTGTTGGCTTTTGATATTGCCAAATAAGTTGGATTTGTCAAACCACCAACGAATGTGGAGTTTTGTAATAATTTTTTCTCTGTATCAAGCTCAGCTTCATATATACCTTTTGAAACGCGCTTTGTATACGTACCAAATAGAATTTTATAGACTGCCATTATATAGTAGCTCCTTTGAATGTCTGTTTTAATTATACTTGTATGTAAGCATTTACACAAATATAATTTTTAGCCTTAGTCAATTATCACATCATCGTAAAAATATTGCAAAGTAACAGCCATTCACAATTCTATGGTAAAATAATTACAATTGTATAGCATGAGAAGGGGATTTTTTATGAAAAAACCAGAGCAACAGTCATGGTATAGTCGTTGGTTTTCTGGCAATGACTTGTTAAATGGTCTGATTGTAATTTTATTAGTTTTGCTAATCATTTTTTTGGCTTGGCAAGTACGTTTTTTGTTTGAACCAATTCGTGCATTATTTACAGCCGTCGGTGCACCTATAATGATAAGCGGTGTGCTGTATTATTTGCTAAGTCCGATTGTCGGTCTTCTGGAAAAATACGTGCATTTACCAAGAAACTTATCGATTGGTGTGGTCTTGATTGTCTTATTAGCTATCATTGGAGTAGCCGTTGCTACTATTGTCATGGTATTGCGTAATCAAGTCATTCAATTTATCGATAACTGGCCAGATTACTGGAAAACCAGCGAAGCTTTTATTAATGAGACTTTTGCCAGTGAACAATTTAAATTTATCAGAGATTATTTGAATCATACTAATTCTGATCTTAATCAAAATGTATTAGATTGGAGCAAAAAGTATTTGACGAGCGGGGTTGCAGGTATTAGTTCGTTTGCATCAATCCTTACATCCATCGGTGTGACAATTGTTTCAACGCCGTTTATTCTTTATTATATGCTGTTAGATGGACACAAATTTTCGTCATTTGTTTCTAGTAAGTTTCCAAATAACTCACAACTATCAGTACGTTATTTATTAACAGAAATTAGTAAGCAAATCGCTCAATATATTCGTGGACAACTTGGTGTTGCACTTGCTGTAATGATTATGTTTTCCATAGGGTATACCATTATTGGTTTACCGTACGGCATATTATTAGCGCTGATGGCAGGTTTCTTTAACTTAATCCCGTATGTTGGATCAATTATTGCACAAGTACCAGTTTTCACAGTTGCGTTAATTGCTGGTGGTCCAAAAATGCTAATATTAGCTATTATCGTGCTAGCTTTTGAACAACCAATTGAAGCACACGTTATTTCACCAAAAATTCTCGGGGAAGCGTTATCAATTCACCCTGTTACTGTTATCGTTGTGCTATTGAGCAGCGGACATATTTTTGGCGTATTAGGTGTTGTATTGGCGGTGCCATCATATGCTGTAGCTAAAGTATTTGTTACGCACATCTATGATTGGTGGCGTGCAAACTCAGATTTATTTGAAGTAGAGGAAGTAGCTGAAAAATGACGAATCACATTGTTTTATTTGAACCTTTAATGCCTGCTAATACGGGAAATATTGCTCGTACGACTGCTGGGACAGATGCAGTTTTACATTTAATAGAACCGTTGGGGTTTGAACTTGATGACAAACACGTTAAACGTGCTGGATTAGATTATTGGGATCATGTAAAGTTGGTGAAACACCCAAGCTTACCTGATTTTCTAGACACTTTAACAGAAAAAGACAACTTATACTTGGTTTCTAAATTTGCTAATCAAGACTACACACAGCCTAATTATGCACAAAATGATACTGATAACTACTTCTTGTTTGGGAAAGAAACCACGGGGCTACCAGAAGTATTTATGCGTCAAAATCCGGAGAAGGCTATTCGCATCCCACAAGATGATTCACATGTTCGTTCGTTGAATTTATCGAATACTGTCGCAATTGTACTTTATGAAGCATTGCGTCAGCAATCTTTTTCAAATTTAGAAACAACTCACACATACGAGCAAGACAAACTGAAATAAACAGTTGACAGATATAAATTTCCCTGATAAACTAATATAGTTGTTTCGTAACAACGAACAACTATTGACCATGGCTCGTTGGTCAAGTGGCTAAGACGCTGCCCTTTCACGGCGGAATCGAGAGTTCGATTCTCTCACGAGCTACTAAAAAGCGCAACTCTGGTTGCGCTTTTTTGTGTTTAAAAATTAAATTTTTGAAATAGAGTTAAGCAAAGCTTAAGAATTTGACGTGAACATTTGTTCGAGTTTTAAAAATGATAAAATAAAGTGTTAGAATGAACTGACTAAGAGGTGGAACTTTGGCGACAAGAAAGACTACACAAAGACGGCGTACAACACGTGGTAAAAACAGTAAAAAAAAGAACCCATTAGTTCAAAACCTATGCTTTTTGGGTGGTATTGTCTTAGGTATACTAGGTATATTTAAGCTTGGCATATTAGGGGTATTTATTGCTGACATTTTCCGTTTTTTCTTTGGAAACATGTATCTTGTGATTTTAATACCTATGACATTATTTTTGGGGTACTATTTTATTACTCGAAAAACACCCAAAATAGCAACTCATTTTTGGGTTGGCGCCTTTATGATGTTTATTGCTATTGAGACAATTTCATCATTGTTATTTTTTGAATACACACTAAAAAATGCAGATGGATACGTTGGCGAAGTGGTGCGGTTAATTGGTCAAGATTTTATCAATCAATCAGCAAACACACCAGTTGGCGGTGGTATAATCGGCGCGGCATTGTATCATTTACTGTTTATGTTAATGTCTAGCATTGGCACGTGGATTGTAACAATAATCTTATTATTCAGTGGTATTGCAATCTTTTTCCGTATTCCGGCTCGTGACATTGTTCAGCAAGGCGTTGAAAAGGCTCATGAAGGGGTTACCCATATTCAGGAAAAACGAGCTAGCGAAAAGCCAAACCGACAATCGTTTTTCAAACGTGATCGGCACAAGAAAGACATTACTGATTATGGAGATGATCCATTAGGTGTGGGCCGAGATGATAGCATGTCGACGGATGCTTCTGCTAAAATAGAAAAAGACGTCAATACACCTAGTGTTCAAGAAAATTTCAATGAGCCTGAAATTAAATGGAATGGTCCTATAGCACCCCAACCAACAAAAAAGTTACCCAAAGAACAGGCCGAAAAGACTTCTGTTAGTGATAGCGAAGTTTCTACAAATATGTTGGAAAAAGAAAATCCGGATTACCAGTTACCAACTGCTGACCTATTGACACAATTAGCGCCTACAGACCAAACAAAAGAGTTTAAGAGTTTAACCGACAAATCACGTCTTGTTCATGATACGCTGCAAAGCTTTGGTGTTGAGGCGGAAGTGACCAGTGTTTCTTTAGGCCCTACGGTAACTCAATATGAGTTGAAACCAGGGCAAGGTGTTAAAGTGAATCGAATTGCTAATTTATCGGATGATTTAGCATTGGCACTAGCTGCAAAATCAATACGAATTGAGGCACCAATCCCCGGTAAACCCTATGTTGGTATAGAGGTTCCTAATGACACACAGGCAACTGTTGGATTCCGGGACATGATTGAGAATGCGCCATTTGATGATAATCCGCTTAATGTGCCACTCGGCCGAGATGTAACAGGAAATATTATCATGGCAGACTTATCGGCTATGCCTCATTTGCTTATTGCTGGATCTACTGGATCTGGAAAATCAGTAGGGCTTAACGGTATTATTGTATCTATCCTTTTGCGTGCAAAACCTAATGAAGTTAAATTAATGATGGTTGATCCAAAAGTTGTTGAGTTATCTATTTATAATGGGATCCCACACTTGCTGACACCAGTTGTTTCGGAGCCCCGCAAAGCAGCGAAGTCTTTGCAAAAAGTTGTTGACGAGATGGAAAATCGTTACAAGCTTTTAGCTCAATTTGGAAAACGTAATATTGGTGAATACAATGCGGCGGTTGAAAAGCAGAACGCTGAAGCCAAGGAAACAGATCAACCAATTATGCAACCAATGCCATATATTGTCGCTATTGTAGATGAATTTGCTGACTTAATGAGTACGGTGGGTAATGAAATTGAAGTTTCTATCGCGCGCCTTGGTGCTAAAGCTCGTGCAGCCGGGATTCACATGATTTTGGCCACACAGCGACCTGACGTTAAAGTGATTAACGGTACCATAAAAAGTAATATTCCTGGTAGAATTGCTTTTAGAACAGCCTCTGGAATTGATTCACGTACTATCCTAGACAGTAATGGTGCTGAGAAGCTACTCGGAAAAGGGGATATGATTTTTGCACCGCCCGGTAAGCCGACACAACGTGTTCAAGGTGCATTTATTAGTAATACTGATGTGACTAATATTGTTGAATTTGTTAAATCGCAACAAGAGGTTCAGTATTCCGATGCAATGACTGTTACAGATGAAGAAATTGCTCAAGATAACTCGGAAAATGCTGATGGAAATAGTGATGATGAGTTATTCCAAGAAGCTTTGCAATTTGTTATTGAACAACAAAAAGCCTCAACATCACTGTTACAACGTCGCTTCAGGATTGGTTATAATAGAGCCGCTCGATTAATTGATGATTTGGAAGCGGGCGGTTACATTGGTCCAGCAGACGGATCACGGCCAAGACACGTCAATATTTCAGATGGTAGTTCTGGAATAGAAAGTTAGCATTAGTTTCAAACTAAGTAGTATGATTATATTTTTTGAGTATAATTAAATGATTAAGCAAATAGGAGAATAATAAAAATGGCACTTACAAAAAATCAAATTGCTGCACTACAAAATGTTTTTGATAATGGTATTTTAGATCATGATGCCGAGGCATTAGAAGCGCTAAAGATTGTATTAGCAGATTTAAAAAAATAATTGCAACGCAGCAAAAAAAATGTTATGATGTTTCTCAGAAACATTGATAAGGACAACTCGAATGTCATGCACTTAAAGAGAGCTCATGTTTGGTGAAAATGAGCAGTGCATCCATAAGAGACTACCTTTGAGTGGTGATTTAGTAGTTTTAAATGAAAAGTTGCCCGGGTGATACCGTTATATATCATTTGAGAGAAATAGGAATTTTTCCTGTTTTAAACTTGGGTGGTACCGCGGTAAAACGTCCCTTTAGATCTAATAAGGATCTAAAGGGACGTTTTTGTTTTATTAATGTAAAAGACTAGAATGGAATTTGAAAGGAAAATAGCATGGCAGAAATCAGTCTTACATTCCCAGATGGCGCTATTAAAAACTTTGATGAAGGAATTAAGCCAATTGGGGTTGCCGAAAGTATTTCAAAGTCATTGGCAAAGAAGTCAGTGTCAGGAAAAATAAATGGTTCATATATTGGCATGAACGATGTTATTACTGAAAGTGGTGATTTTCAACTAATCACTACATCAGATAGCGAAGCATTAGATCTACTTCGTCACTCAGCATCTCATTTATTAGCACAAGCGTTAAAGAGAATTCCAAAATTTGCTAACATTCATTTTGGAGTTGGTCCTTTTATTGAAAATGGTTTCTATTATGACACAGATAATGGGGCTGGTAATCAAGTGTCAATCGAAGATTTCCCTGAAATCGAGGCGATGATGCACAAGATCGTGAAGGAAGATCTACCTATTCTTTCTCGTGAAATCACACGTGATGAAGCGTTAGAAATGTTTGCTGATGATCCATATAAAGTTGAGTTAGTCAACGATTTGCCAGCCGATGAAAAGATCACAATTGCTGTTCAAGGAGATCATATTGAGCTTGATAAGGGTGGTCTGGTACCATCAACGGGTTGGATTAAGCATTTTAAGCTTACTTCAGTGGCTGGCGCTTACTGGCGCGGAAATTCAAGCAACCCAATGATGCAACGAGTATATGGAACAGCCTTTTGGAAAGCAGCTGACGTTGAAGCAGAAATTGCTCGTCGTGAAGAAGCTAAGGAACGTGATCATCGTGTCATTGGACGTGATCTTGATTTATTCTTTACTAGCCAGGAGGTTGGTTCAGGATTACCAGTTTGGTTGCCAAATGGTGCAACAATTCGTCGCCAAGTTGAAAGATATATTACAGATAAAGAGCTGTCAAATGGCTACCAGCACGTTTATACACCAGTATTGTCTAATTTGAACTTATATAAGACATCTGGTCACTGGGATCATTATCGTGAAGATATGTTCCCACCAATGGATATGGGAGATGGCGAATTCTTGGAATTGCGTCCAATGAATTGTCCATCACATATCATGGTATTTAATCATAAGCCACGTTCATACCGTGAATTACCAATGCGTATTGCTGAATTGGGAATGATGCATCGTTATGAAAAGTCTGGTGCTTTGACAGGGTTATCACGTGTTCGTGAGATGACGTTGAATGATGGTCATACGTTCGTTGAACCAGAAAAGTTAGAAGAAGAGTTTAAGTCTATCTTGACAATGATGATGGGCGTTTATCGTGACTTCAACATTAAGGATTATCGTTTCCGTTTGTCTTATCGTGATCCCAAAAATACAGAAAAGTATTTTGATGATGATGAAATGTGGGAAAAGTCACAAAAGCAATTGAAAACAGCAATGGATGATCTTGGTCTTGATTATTTCGAGGCTGAAGGTGAAGCTGCCTTTTATGGTCCAAAGTTAGACGTTCAAACAAAGACAGCCTTAGGTAATGAAGAAACATTATCTACGATTCAATTAGACTTTTTGTTGCCAGAACGATTTGACTTGAAATATATTGGTCGTGATGGTCTGGATAATCATCGTCCAGTGATGTTGCATCGTGGTATTGTTGGTACGATGGAACGTTTCACAGCCTACTTAATTGAGATGTACAAGGGTGCATTCCCAACATGGTTGTCTCCTTTACAAGTCCAGATTATTCCTGTTAATTTGGGTGCTCACGGAGATTATGCAAAGACTGTCCAACAAAAATTGCAGGATGCTGGTTTGCGTGCTAATGTTGAAACTAAAGATGCTAAAATGGGATATCTCATACGTGAAGCGCAGACGAATAAGATACCATATACTTTGGTTCTTGGTGATTCAGAAGTGGATACTGATACAGTTACAGTTCGTAAATATGGTGAAGCAAAAACAGTTACAATGTCATTTAATGAGTTCCAAAACTTGATTTTGTCTGATGTTGCCAATTATTCACGTGAATCCGAACCAGCAAAATAAAAATAGCTTGTTAAAAGAAATCATACTATACCATTTGTAGGTATATTTGTACAAAGCAAAGCACCCGGAGACTATCGAAGGGTGCTTTGCAGTAGGAAAGGAAAATTTTTAATATTATGTCCGATTCAAAAGGCGACAGTAATCTCCCAAAACGAGGTTTACAAAATCGACACGTTCAGTTAATAGCCATTGGGGGTACGATTGGTACTGGTCTATTTATGGGAGCTGGTAACTCAATCCATTATGCCGGACCATCCATTCTATTGGTTTATTTAGTTATTGGAATGTTTATGTTTGTTGTAATGCGTGCTATAGGTGAACTACTTTATGCTGATCCGAGTCAACATACATTTATCACATTCATTACTAAGTTTCTGGGCAATCGTGCAGGGTTCTTTGCCCGATGGTCGTACTGGTTAACAGTCGTATTTATGGGAATGGCTGAACTAACCGCTGTCGCAAAGTATATCCAATTTTGGCTGCCAAGCCTCCCAAGTTGGTTAATCCAGATAGTGATGTTAATTTTATTGACATGCGTAAATCTGATTGCCGTAGCTCTTTATGGTGAAACTGAGTTTTGGTTTGCTATGATTAAAATCGTTGCAATTTTAGCTTTGATTGTTACCGGAATTATTATGGCTGTAACAGGATTTAAAACACCGGTAGGAACAGTTGCATTTAGTAATGTTTGGAATCATTTTGAATTTTTCCCTAATGGTGTTGGTAATTTTATTAATGCCTTTCAAATGGTTATGTTTGCCTTTGTCGGTATGGAATTTATCGGAATGACAACAGCAGAAACAGAAAATCCACGTTCAGTATTGCCTAAAGCAATTAATCAAATACCTTGGCGAATTTTATTCTTTTATCTTGGTGCATTGTTTATTATTATGACAATTTATCCATGGCAAAAAATCCCTGCAAATCAAAGCCCATTTGTTATGGTATTTGAACTAGCAGGTGTTAAGTGGGCCGCTGCATTAATTAATTTTGTTGTATTGACGAGTGCTGCATCAGCCTTGAATTCAGTTTTGTTTAGTGCAAGTCGTAATTTTTACGCACTATCATTTCAGTCAAAGGCTAAATTTTTACAACCATTTAGAAAAATATCTAAAACTCAATTACCAATCAATGCTGTATTGTTAACATCAGTGATGGTTGCTTTCTCTGCATTGATTTCAGTTATACCTTCAATTACAAACGCATTCAGTTTTGTAACAAGTGCTTCAACTGATTTATTTTTAATGATTTATGTGTTGATTTTGATGGCATATATGAAATATCGTAAATCAGATAGTTACATGCCTGATGGGTTTCTTGTCATAGCTCCTAAAACATTAGTGCCATTGGCAATTCTGTTTTTCAGTTTTGTATTTGTTACGCTCTTCTTTAATCCAGAATCTCGTCTACCAGCAATTGGTGCTACTATTTGGATGGTCGTGTTTGGCTATATTTCAATGAGACAACCAAAACAGGCGTTAAATAAGTAAGTTACTGTAATTTTTCTGGTTAGAAGGCAGTTAGAATCGCAATAGATATGAAAAGTTATATTTTAATATGACAGGCTTACATGTGTGGTAAAATATTACTATTCGTACTTTAGGGGAATTTTATGTCATTTCTAATTGATTTTATTTTGCACATTGATGTCCATATTGGTAATCTTGTGCAGGCGTTCGGTTTATGGACGTATTTGATTTTATTTGCGGTAATTTTCATTGAAACCGGTAGTGTGATTATGCCGTTTCTACCTGGAGATTCACTGTTGTTTGCTGCAGGAGCTGTTGCTGCTACGCCTGCTGGGCTAAATGCCGGACTTAATCATTGGGTATTTATGATTGTATTCTTCTTAGCAGCTGTTATTGGTGACTCAGTCAATTTTTGGATTGGTCGTACAGGTGGTTATAAAATTTTGCATCACCGTTTCTTTGGCCGTTTCATTAAAGAACAACATATCAAAGAAGCTGAGGCTTTCTTTGAAAAGCGTGGTGCTGCGGCAATAATCATTGGGCGATATATGCCAATTGTCCGCACATTTGTACCGTTTGTGGCTGGCATCAGCCAATTTTCATACAAGCATTTCTTACGTAATAGTTTGATTGCTGCGTTCTCTTGGAGCTTAATTGCAACCGGTGCTGGTTATATGTTCGGAAATATTCCATTTGTTAAAGCACATTTTTCTGTAATTATTTTGGGTATTGCGTTGGTAACATTAATGCCAACGATCATTGGTGTCGTTCGTTCAGCGATGATTGCAAAAAAACAGAAAAAAATGATGTCGAAATAACCGCCATTCATGGCGGTTTTTCTGTATAATTATAACTATGAATAACTTAAAAAAACTACAAGAATTAACTAAAATTTCAACATTAGAGATTGCTGAAGCACTAGATGTTGAAGTTGAAACTGTTGAAGCATGGCAAAACGAAGAAAAAGTACCTAGTGTGAGTGATTTTGAGGCATTAAGTGGTATCTTCTCTTCTCAATTGGATGCTCAAGGAATCGACTCTCAATCCAGTAAGCATCCAATCCACATTCGTTTATCTGTGGATTATCTATTGAATCTAGGAATAACACTTTCAGATTGGATTACTTTAAAGTGGGCCTTTGAAGGGCAGTGGAACAATGATCAGTTAGCCGTCGGATTTTTTTCTAATAATCAATTGGTGCGTGTTGTTAAAAGTGAAAACGAATTTTCGGATGCTTTTGCAGGCTATCTTATTTTACAAACTGAAGGTGAGTTTGAACCATATATTGATGAATTTGATAATGATAAGGAATACGATTGGCGGTTATTACGTTTGAGCGATGAAAAATTTGTGGATGTAACTAACGATTTAATTGCGTCCGATTTGCCGGTCATCAGCTAATGATAGAGAAGTACACAAAGTAGTGACGTTTGTATAATATTATGATACACTACAATTAAATGGTAATACTTGCGAGACAATTGAATAAATTTGTCGATAATAAGGGTATTATTTTGTCAAAAACACAGTTTTCGTAATGAAAATTGTGTTTTTTTGTTCCGATAATAAATTTTGGAGGCTAATATGGACTTAGGTAACGATTTTGTTACTCGTTTGGGACTTGAAAAACCACACGACTTAGAAAAGGTACGTGGTGGCGACATTAACGAGGCGTTTTCAATCTATTCGAACAAACAGCGCTATTTTTTAAAGATTCAACAAAATGCTCAAGCAAGTTTCTTTGATCATGAGGTTGCTGGTTTAAAGGCTTTGGGGGAGGTGGTGACGGTGCCTGCCATTTTAGCACAGGGACAGTTACAAGGACACGCCTACTTAATATTGTCGTGGATTAATCAAGGAAATGGGTCACAACAAGAATTAGCAAAGTCTCTGGTTAAAATTCACCAAGTTACAGCACCAAAGTTTGGATTTGATAGTGATAATTTAGTAGATTTTGTGCCTAAAAATAATACTTGGCAATCTTCTTGGGCTGAATTTTTTGTGAAACAACGCTTGGATCCGCTAATGGCACAAGCGAAAAAAAATAATTTTTGGCTGACCCAACGTGGTGATCACTATAATAATTTACGAGAAACGATATTAAATGATAATCACGCGCAAACAGTTCAACCATCATTATTGCATGGTGATTTTTGGGCAGGAAACTTTATGTTTAACGATCAAGGTAAACCTGTATTTATTGATCCTAACGTGTTCTATGGTGATCGAGAATATGATTTGGCGATTTCAAGAGTGTTTGCCGGCTTTAGCCCGTCATTTTATGATCAATATATGCAAGAATGGCCATTGGACGTTGGCTGGCAAAAACGTGAAAGATGGTATGAGTTCTATTACATACTGATGCACTTTACACGCTTTGGCGATATTTATGCACCGCGAATGAACAAATTATTAACGTCTTTTTAAAAACACATGATTGCTAGCAAAGAATTAGACGGAAACACCTTGACATTCATTAGTGATTCAGTCATAATAGTGACAGAATAAAAATTATTTCACATAGAGGTCGCGATTGACAATACACTTACCGGAGTTGCTGTAGCAATTGATGGTAAGCTTAGGGGATATCGCCGAAATCAAGGTTGTCTACAAATAACCTTGATTGGGCTAATAGTTAAGAGCTATTAGACTGTCGCAGAGATGCGGTGAGCTATGGAAACTGTCAAAAATGCTAACAATGCCCTTTGATAAGTCCGTTTTGCGAACCTATCAAAGGGTTTTTTTGTGTAATTTAAGGGGAAATGATGACGTATCCAACAAATGAAAAGCAACATCTGACGGTTGATGGTGTTGATACAATCGAACTGGCAAAGACATATGGCACGCCGTTAGCAGTTTATGATGTAACACTTATTCGTAAGACAATGAGGGCGTTCAAGCGCATCTTTGAACAAGAAAACGTCCCATATGTAGTAAGTTATGCTGGCAAAGCTTTTGCTACTAAAGCAATATATCAAGTGGCAGCTCAAGAAAATATTCACGCTGATGTCGTGTCTGGTGGGGAATTATACACAGCAATTAAAGCTGATTTTCCAACTCAGCATCTTAGTTTTAATGGTAATAATAAGAGTTATGATGAACTCGTGATGGCCGTTGAAAATGGTGTGGGAACAATTATTGTTGATAATTTTCTTGAGTTACAACTACTGTCAGAAATTACGGCGGAAAAAAATGTTATTCAAGATATTTTACTACGTATTTCACCAGGAATTTCAGCTCATACTCATGAATTTATTAGTACTGGTCAACAAGATAGTAAATTCGGCTTTGATTTACAAACGGGCCAAGCGAAACAGGCCTATGATATTGCAATAAAAGATAACCATCTTCATTTGCGTGGCTTACATGCGCATATTGGATCTCAAATATTTGATGTGACTGGATTTGAGAAAAATGCAGCACTATTAGCAGACACTGCTTACTCATGGGGATGGCAACCAGAAGTCATTAATACTGGCGGTGGATTTGGTATTCGTTATACCGATGAGGATCAACCTTTGCCAGAAAGCGATTTTGCTGATGCTATTATCCGTGTTTTGAAAGAAAAGGCTACACAGTACAATTGGGCAATGCCAGAAATATGGATTGAACCTGGTCGTTCGATTGTCGGGCCAGCCGGACAAACCCTATATACAGTTGGATCGCGTAAGGATATTCCAGGGATTAGAAATTACTTGGCTGTAGATGGTGGTATGGGAGATAACATTCGTCCAGCACTTTATCAGGCAAATTACGAAGCGGTTTTAGCCAATCAACCAAATGCTAAAAGTGAAGAGATTGTGCGAATTGCTGGTAAATATTGTGAGTCTGGTGATGTATTGGTTTGGCAGGAAGAATTGCCGGCGACAAAGCCGGGTGATATTTTATCTGTACTTGCAACAGGCGCGTACGGTTACGCAATGGCTTCAAATTATAACCGAAATCCACGACCGGCCGTTGTCTTCGTGGAAAATGGTCAACATCAAGTCGTTGTTGAACGTGAAACTTTTGAACATATGATCAGTTTAGATCAGGATTATACTCTAGGAGATAAATAACATGGCTGAAAACGAAGCACAAAAATTAATTAACTTCATTGCAAATGCAAAAAAAATTACCCCAGTAAAGGTTACATATAAAGGTACATTGGCAACTAACGTTCCAGATACTGTGCAACAATTTGGAAATGAGTCATTTGGACAATTAATTGGCGACTGGTCTGAAATTGAATCGTTAATTAAGAACCTACCATCAGAGGATGTGTTTATTGAAAATGATTCACGTAATTCAGCCGTTCCTTTACTTGATAAAAAAGAAGTTAATGCTCGAATTGAACCAGGCGCCATTATTCGCGATCAAGTTGAAATTGGTGACAATGCTGTGATTATGTTGGGCGCAGTGATTAATATCGGTGCAGAGATTGGTGCTAACACAATGATTGATATGGGTGCCGTACTTGGTGGTCGTGCCATCGTTGGTGAAAATTCTCATATTGGTGCTGGCGCGGTATTAGCTGGTGTGATTGAGCCAGCATCTGCTCAACCTGTTCGCATTGGTAATAACGTTCTAGTTGGCGCCAATGCCGTTGTTATTGAAGGCGTACAGGTCGGTGATGGCGCAGTAGTTGCGGCTGGAGCAATCGTCACAAAGGATGTACCAGCGAATACAGTAGTTGCGGGTGTTCCTGCAAAAGTCATTAAGGAGATTGATTCGAAGACGCAACAAAAGACTGCGTTAATTGACGCATTGAGAGGCTTATGATGCCAGTTAGTGAAGAAGATTTAAAAACCTATCGGCGTGATTTACATAAAATTCCAGAACTTGCTTTAGCGGAATTTAAAACTCATCGTTATTTGCTAGAAAAAATTCAATCTTGGCAAACTAATTTTATGACAATACGTCAAGTAGAAAAATTACCTACTGCATTGCTCGTGAAATTTTCTGGGACTGACCCAATTCGGACGATAGGATATCGTGCTGATATTGATGCGCTGCCAGTGACAGAAGATACTGGCTTGCCATTTGAATCAACACATAAAGGTGTTATGCATGCATGTGGTCATGATGTTCACATGTCCTTAGCTTTGGGATTGGTTCAGTATTTTAGCGAGCATCAACCTAAAGACAATTTAATTATCTTTTTCCAACCAGCTGAAGAGTCAAAAAGTGGTGGCAAATTAGCTGTTGATTTGGGAATCTTTGAAGGTGACTGGCATCCTGATGAATTTTACGGTATTCATGATCAGCCTAATTTACCTGCTGGAACATTGAGTACATTAGCGGGCACCTTATTTGCCGGAACAGCCGAGCTCGAAATTGACATCTATGGGCAAGGTGGTCATGCGGCTTATCCCCACTTAGGTAAGGATCCAATTGTCATTTCGGCTGAATTAATTATGTTGTTACAAACTGTTGTATCGCGTGACGTTGATCCAATAGAAGGTGGTGTAGTGAGTCTTGGAATGATTAGCGGCGGCTTTACAAATAATGTTATTCCAGACACGGTACATCTTGCCGGAACAGTTCGTAGCATGACTAAAGATGGATTGGATAAAATGACAACACGAATTCGACAAATAGTTGAAGGTGTGGCGTTGGCAAATGATGTCAAGATTAATGTTCGCCTTGAAACAGGAAGTTATTTGCCTGTTGAAAACAATCCCAAATTAGCTAACAATTTACTGAGTTTCATGGAACAGCGTCAAGACATTGCTTTTGAAGAAGCAAAACCTGCGATGACAGGTGAGGATTTTGGTTACATATTGCAACATATTCCTGGTGTCATGCTTTGGCTGGGTGTTAATGACAATCATTCACTGCACAGTGCCAAGTTAAACATCGATGAAGCAGCTTTGTTGCCAGGATTTAATGCTTTGAAAGATTTTATTGAGTGGCGAATGTCACAAGGAGAATAATCATGTACGAAGGAATTAATTTAATTACGGCGATTATTACGCCATTTACAGTAAACGATGAGATTGATTATGAGTCATTAGAGAAATTAATTGAACACCTGTTAAATCATGGTTCGCAAGGATTTGTGATTGCAGGAACAACGGGTGAATCTCCAACGTTGTCTTTTGAAGAAAAAGTTGAGTTGACGAAGTTTATCGCAAAACAGGTTGGTAACCGTGCACTTTTAATTGCTAATGCAGGTTCCAATAATACAAAGGAATCCGTAGAAGCAGCCAAAGCTTTAAGTAAAATCGAGCATATTAACGGCATCTTAGCGGTAACACCGTATTATAATAAGCCAAGTCAAGCTGGTATGATTGCGCATTTCAAAGCTATTGCTGATGCTTCCGAAAAGCCTGTTATGTTATATAATATTCCTGGACGTACGGTGGTTGGTCTGACGGTTGATAGTGTGATTGAATTAGCTCAACATCCTAATATTAATGCAATTAAGGAAACAACATCAACTGAATTTGTTGAAGCAGAGGTAGAAGGGACCACTGGATTTGCAGTCTATACTGGTGAAGATGCAATGACTCTTTCGGCCTACACTGTCGGCGGTGCTGGAACAATTTCGGTAGCTTCACATCTTTATGGTGACGAAATGTCTGAATTGTTTACTGCTATGAATGCAGATAACTGGCGTGAAGCTGCGCGCTTGCAACGTTACCTAACGCCACGAATGAATGCTCTATTTGCCTATCCTTCCCCAACTCCAGTTAAAACAAAATTGGCTGAAAAAGGATTCGTACGTGAAGCTGTACGTCTGCCCCTTATTCCTTTAAGTGATGCAGAAAAATTACATTTGAATGAATTATTGGAGAAATAATGACAAAAATAATTTTAGCTGGTGGTTTTGGTAAATTAGGCCAAGCTATTCAAGATAACTTGAGTGAAGAATATGAAATTGTTGGTATTGTGAGTGGTCATCAACATGAGAGTAAGGTACCTGTGTGGACCTCCTTATCAGATATTAATGTGACAGCAGATATTTGGCTGGATGTCAGTACCCCAGCAACTGTATTTGACAATGCAATGTACGCAATCGAGCATAACATGCCACTAGTGATTGGTGCGACTGGTCTGTCTGATGAACAAGTAGCAACACTGCGTGAACAGTCATCAAAAGGCGTTTTAATTGTACCAAACTTTAGTTTATCAGCTGTTTTGTTAATGCAATTTTCACAGTTAGCGGCCAAATATTTTCCTGATGCAGAAATTATTGAAGCGCACAATCCTAAAAAGATAGATGCACCATCTGGAACGGCTAAGCAAACAGCAAAATTGATTGCAAAAGCTCGTATTGAGGAACCTACATCAACAAAATTAGCGCCAGCTCGCGGTGAACAAATTGATCGTGTGCCAGTCCATGCTGTACGGTTGCCTGGCTATATCGCACAGCAAAGTGTTTATTTTGGTGGTGTGGATGAGCAATTAACGCTGACCCAAAGTACAACAAGTCGATCAGCCTTCGTACCAGGTGTAATTCGCGCTATAGAAGCTGTGAAAAATATAGACGGTGTGGTCATCGGGCTAGATCAAATTATTTAATTTAAAAATTGTGATGTTAATGTTAGTATTAGCATCATTTTTTATTTTAAAATACATGTGAATAGCAATATTTATCGTACAATAGAGTTATGAAAAAGATAACTAAAATTTCAATTCAAAAAAAAGCGGGTCGCTATAATATTGATCTAGATAATCAATTCGCTTTTGGTGTGGCAGAAAGTGTTCTCATTAAATTTGGTTTGGCGAAAGGGCGGGAATTAGATGAAGAACTAATTGCAGAAATTAAGCATAATGATTCAATTGCCAAGGCGTTAAGCATTGCTCTTAACTTCCTTAGCCACTCATTGCACACAGTCAAACAAGTGAAACAGAAAATGAGTGAAAAAGAGGTATCTGAAAGTATTCAGGATGAAGTTGTTGCACAATTATATGAACAAAAATATATCGATGATTTAAATTATGCGCAACACTATGTTTCAACAAAAAAAATTATTAGTCCTAAGGGACCCAATGTGATCAAGATGGATTTGAAGCAGGCAGGTGTTAGTGATGATGATATCGAAACAGCTTTATCTGATTATGCTCACGAGGAGCAAATTGAAATTGCAGAGAAACTTGCTTTAAAATCTGCTAATACATACAAAAGAGAATCAACTCGTGCTAAGAAACAAAAAATTGTACAAGCTTTAGCCACAAAAGGGTTCTCTTTTGATATTGCAGAGACTGTTGTTGATAGGGTGATTACAGAAAATGACGATGACATTGAGTTAGAAAATATCAAGCGTCAAGCGGAGAAAAGCTGGCAACGCTACCGTAACGAACTACCAAGTCAAAGGATATATAAAACTAAAAATAGTTTGTATGCGAAAGGTTATAATGCCGAATTAATTAATGTGGTAATTCGTGAGTTAGAAGTATCTGCAGATGATTGAAATGTGGTACAATTAAATAGGAATTCGGTGTTAGAAGAGTAGGTAGCGTTATGAACGTTGATAGACCCAGTCGTGGACCACGAGAAGGTGACTTCATCACGATCAAAAGCTATAAGCATGATGGCTCGTTGCATCGAACTTGGCGCGATACCATGGTACTAAAGACCAGTGAAAATTCTATCATTGGCCTAAACGATCACACTTTGGTAACGGAAGATGATGGTAGACGATGGGTTACCAGAGAACCTGCTATTGTTTATTTCCATAAGAAATATTGGTTTAACATTATTGCGATGATTCGCGATAATGGTGTGTCGTATTATTGTAATTTAGCTTCTCCCTATGTACTCGACAAAGAGGCGCTAAAATATATTGACTACGATTTAGATATTAAAGTTTTTCCTGATGGTGTCAAGCATTTACTGGATGCAGATGAATATGCGGCTCACAGTAAAAAGTGGCACTACCCACCAGAAATCGATAAAATTTTGAAAGCTCATGTCAAAATTTTGGTTGATTGGATAAACGAAGGTTCTGGACCATTCTCACAAGGATATGTTGACGTTTGGTATACACGATATCAATATTTGATGCAACAGCGGTTAAAAGATCGTCGTTGAGAAAAAGCATTCGATTTGTCGAATGCTTTTTCTGATGCATGCGAAGAAGTTAATGGATTTATCACACAACAAAACATAAAAAAACATAATCTGTTAAAATAAAGGTTATGAAGGCATTAAAAGAACAATATCAAACAGCACCGATAACGACAATTATATTTTTAGTAACTACTTTTGTATTCCTAATTGAGCTTGTGTTAAGCCGCGGAACGACGGAAAATAGTGAATTTTTAATTAATATGGGTGCCAAATGGGGACCATATATCCAGTTAAAACATGAATACTGGCGATTGTTAGCACCGGTTTTTCTCCATGCTGGTTTTTTACACATTGTCACTAATATGATCACTTTATGGTTTATTGGACCACTCGTTGAACGAGCATTTGGCAGTGCAAAATTTTTTGGACTATATTTTTTTGGTGGCATTATTGGTAATATTTTTTCATATTTATTCGCGCCATCGAGTGTTTCTGTAGGTGCATCTACAGCACTTTTTGCCATGTTTGGTGGACTGATTTTATATGCCATTCGTTTTAAAGAAGATCCGCAAGTTAAGTCGATGGGAACACTGCTGGGGCTCTTTGTCATTTTGAATTTAGTCACAGGATTTTCATCAACGGATATTGATATATGGGGGCACATCGGCGGCTTAATCGGAGGAATGATGTTTGCGGTAATGTTTGGTTTCTATGGGCGCAGTGGAAAATACGCTATTCAAGCGCGCTTAATCATGGTGGCTATAACAATATTGCTGATTATTTTAACTTTTTGGGCAGGTTTAAGGATATGAAAACATTTTATGATGTATTACAGTATTTAAAGGAATTCGGTGTGTATATTCACGTTGGTAAGCGTCTGTGGGATATTGAATTAGCAGCACTAGAAGTAGATAATCTCTACAAAACTGACATTCTAAATGCAAAAGATTACGCAACAATTAAGTTAATTTTATCACATGAACACACAATGGAAGTCGAAAATCCAAGTGATTGAAAACATTTAATGAAAATGATGAAAACGCTTGCACTATGTAAGCACTTTCTGTTAAAATATGTAAGTAATAAATTTTATGGAGGAAACATGCATTGCGCTGATTAATCATCATATAAGGCAGTTGATTTGTCTTTAGAAATACGCTTTGCACTTTAATAATCATGGCAAAAGATAAACTTATTGGCGTTGATCTTGGTGGTACAACTATCAAGTTTGCAATTTTGACTGATCAAGGTGAAATTCAACAAAAGTGGTCAATTAAAACAAACATTTTGGATGATGGTGCACACATTGTTCCAGATATTGTTGAATCCATTAATCATCATTTAGACTTATACCAATTGGATAAAGAACGTATTATTGGTATTGGTATGGGAACACCAGGAACTGTTAACCGTGAAATGGGTACAGTCACAGGTGCTTTTAACTTAAATTGGAAAACAGAGCAACCTGTCAAGGCAGATATTGAGTCAGGAACTGGATTTACTCTGACAATTGATAACGATGCTAACGCTGCTGCTCTTGGCGAAGCATGGAAGGGCGCTGGTAATAATGATGATGATGTTTCATTCATTACCTTAGGAACTGGTGTCGGTGGTGGATTGTTAGCCAATGGTAAGCTAATCCACGGTACAGTTGGGGCAGGCGGAGAAGTCGGCCACATGATTGTTGAACCTGATGGATACTTGTGCACATGTGGTAATCGTGGCTGCTTAGAACAATATGCTTCAGCTACCGGTGTTGTTCATTTGGCACAAAATATTGCTGAAGAATATGTAGGTAGTTCAAAATTAAAGAAGATGATCGACAATGGTGAAGAAGTCACATCAAAAATTGTCTTTGATTTAGCAAAACAGGGCGACTTTTTGGCAAATAAAGTTGTTGACAAAGTGGCTTACTATTTGGGTTATGCCACAGCTATTATGTCTAATATCTTGAATCCATCAGCTGTTGTTATCGGTGGTGGTGTTGCTGCTGCTGGCGAGTTCTTGCGTGCACGTGTTGAAGAACATTGGACTAAGTTTGCTTTTCCAACAGTCCGTCACTCTACACGTGTCAAGTTAGCAGAGTTGGGTAACGATGCTGGTGTGATTGGCGCGGCGAGTCTAGCTCGAATAACTGCTTAATATAATTACAAATAAAAAACTGCTATCTCGTAGCAGTTTTTTATTTGTAATTATTCATGCTAAATTAACTGATGCTTCTGCACTTTTTTCTGATGCATCATCATCTGATATGTGGGGTAAAAATGCTGGTAGCAAATCATTAACAGAGAAATCAGTCAAAATTTGCGTTTTTAAATCGACTGCATCATCAATTGCTACCGTAGCCTGAATCTTTGGCATCATACCGTGAGCTAGTTGTTGATCTTCTAGTATGGCCTGTATTGTTTCTTTTGAATTACGATTATACAGAAAGTCGGTAATGTTGATACCCACTTTTTTAGCAATATTGATTACTAAGTTACGTGAGTATTTTTGATGACCAATCGTTAGCGCTTCTTGTAGATTAATAAGTAAAGCCCGCGCTTTTTTATTACCTTCAATTTGAGCAGCTTTGAAGTCGAGAGTGAGTCGATAGACTAAGCTGGCTTTGTCTGTTGGTTCATCAGCACATGTTGAATTATCATCTTTAATCATTTGCAAAATTGGTTCATTGATTAAAGGCACAAAAAACAGATGATGTGAACGATGAATTTGTTGACTAATTTTTTGTAGATATTGCTCTGTAATTAAGCAATTATCGGACAGTGGCGTATCGAAATGATATATAGATAGCATGATTGTTCTCCTGAGTTATTAACTTATTCAATATACAAAATATTAGTATAGTCGTCAAGGGTGTACTTGACAAATGATACGCTCATAAATATGTTAAAATAGAATAGTAGTAATTAAAAAAATATAATAAAGGATGACAGTATGAATTGGGATCATTTTTTTATACCATATATTCAAACCGTCTCAGAGCTTAAAGTAAAATTACGTGGTTTGCGTCAGCAATACGAAAAGTCTGGTGAAGATTCACCAATTGAATTTGTAACTGGTCGTGTAAAGTCTCAAGCCTCAATTGAAGAAAAGATAGTTCGTCGACATTTAGATGAAAATCGGTTGGCTCTTGATTTACAAGATATTGCTGGGGTTCGTATTATGACTAAGTATGTTGAAGACATTTATACTGTGGTCGATTTGTTGCGTCAAAGGACGGATTTTCAAATTTTAGAAGAACGTGATTATGTCAGTAATGCTAAACCTTCGGGTTATCGTTCGTATCATATTGTGATTGAATATCCTGTCCAGATGTATACTGGAGAACTAAAGGTATTGGCTGAGATTCAAGTGCGGACAATGGCGATGAATTTTTGGGCTACTGTGGAACACGATTTACGTTATAAGCATGGGGAGTTGAACGAAGATTTAGCAAATCGACTGACTAAGCTATCTGAATCAACTTTTGCTTTAGATCAAGAACTTAGTGAGATAAGAGCAATAGAATGAAAATCGCAATTTTCAATAATCATGCTGAACATAGCGTGATTATTGCCAAAAAATTAATACTGGCAATGAAAAAAAACAATGTCGATATTGATGATAGAAATCCGGATATTGTCGTTTCCGTTGGTGGGGATGGCACGCTTTTGGGCGCTTTTCAAAAGTATGTTGATCAAACAGAAAGCGTACGTTTTGTTGGCCTTCATACAGGCCATTTGGGTTTTTATACGGATTGGTTAAGCACAGAGCTTGACCAGTTTGTTGATAGTTTAATCCATGATAACGGACAAAAAGTTAGTTACCCACTACTCGAACTGACTGTTGTGAGAACTAGTGGTGAATCTTACAAGTTTTTAGCGCTTAATGAAGCGGTTATAAAGCAACCTATTGGCACTTTAGTTGCCGATATATATTTAGGTGGCCACGCTTTTGAGCGTTTTCGTGGAGATGGTATTGCTGTTGCAACGCCAACTGGATCAACAGCTTATAATAAGGCTAATGGTGGTGCAGTACTGCATCCGAGCTTGACAGCAATTCAAATGTCTGAAATAGCCTCAATTAATAACCGAGTATTTCGAACATTGGGTTCACCGCTAATTGTGCCACAAGATCAAGAAATTGTTATGAAGCCAAAAAGCGATCATTTTTTGGTCATGTATGACCAAGAAGAAATTAAGGGGCACAATATTACTGAACTACGCTTTAAGGTCTCCGAAAAAAGCGTCCATTTTGCTCAATATCGGCATGTGGATTTTTGGCGACGTGTACAGAATGCCTTTATCAGTGAAATTGAATAAATTAAAAAGCTAATTACTGTCTCGAGGGACAGGATTTTTTATACATAAATTTGAGAGGAAATTTAGTAATAGTTTGTTCCAGGGCGGTGCAAGCTAAATATTATATAATGCGAATATTGTAGTATATAATTTAAGTTATTGAATAAGATTAAACATGAAATTTACTTGGAAATATAGTGGTGATGAACAGCGTAAAGTGCGCACTTTTTTGCAAAATCATGGCGTTTCGCATAGAATGTTTAGCCAAATGAAGCATAATGGCGGCGCAATCTTGGTAAATGAAAAACCAGTTTATACATCCGATTATTTGACGAATGGTGACATCGTTACGATTGTTATGCCTACAGAAAAAAGTAATGACTTGGTTGTACCAGATTATAAACCATTAGACATTATATTTGAAAATGAACATTGGCTAGTTGTTGATAAACCATACGGTATAACAACGGTTCCAGGACATGCTGATCGTTTGCATACTTTGGTCAATCAAGTTAAAGGACACCTTGAAACAATTAAGGCTGATGATTTAGTTCCTCATGTTGTTACTCGCCTTGATCGTGACACATCAGGAATTGTCTTATTAGCCAAGCATAGATTTGCCCATGCAGTTTTGGATCAACAATTACAAAACCATACGGTTGAAAAATTTTATTTAGCTTATCCGTCAGGTATTTTACCGGATGACCATGGCGATATTAATGCACCGATTGGTCGCATGGATGGGGATTTTATCAAAAGAGAAGTCCGTGATGATGGCAAACCATCTCGCACAGAATATTGGGTCGAACGTCGTTATGAAGATGATGAACAAAATATGACTCGTGTGAAAGTACAATTGCATACAGGACGAACACACCAAATCCGTGTTCATTTTGCCAATATAGGGCATCCTTTGGTAGGGGATACTTTGTATGGTGGACCAGCATGGCATGGATTACAAAGACAAGCATTGCATGCTTATCACATGAAATTCTATGATCCCTTCATTGAGGAATACCGAGAATTTAATACGCCTTTACCAGATGATTTAAAAACTTTGAGAGATATAGAGTAAACAGTGGAAGAAAAATCAGAACAATTACATCAAAATATCGCTCATCTTTCCGATTTATTGCATTCAGGACAAGATGAGGCCTTTGTGACGTCATTCAACGCGCTACACGACTTTGAAATGGGACAAGTGTATAGTGGATTACCGGAACAATTACGTGCAGTAGCATGGCGATTGCTTGACAATGAAACATTAGCGACTGTTTTTGATAATATAGATGTTGATGATGAAGATATTGATGACTTATTGCAAGAAATGCCCCCTCAAAAAGCTGTTCAAATTTTGCGCAATATGTATGCCGATAACGAGGTCGATCTTCTCCAGGAAATGCCAACACGATTAGTTGCAACCTATTTAAGCTTGATGCCAAAAGATGAGGCTGAAGATATTCGCAAGCTGATCAATTACGAGGAGCAAACTGCTGGTTCATTAATGTCAATTGAGTACTTGGCAGTTGAGGCAGATTTGCGTGTTGATGAAGTGATGCGTTTAGTTAAGCAACAAGCACTTGAAGCTGAGGCGATCAACTACGTTTATGTATTAGATAAACAAGAACGGCTAGTTGGTGTTATTTCTCTTCGTGATTTGTTAACACATCCTGATGACATGTTAGTTTCGGAAATTACGAAAGACAGAATTATCAGTGTTAAAGCTGGTGATGATCAGCAAGACGTTGCACAAATTGTGGCTGACTATAACTTCATATCCATTCCAGTTACAGATGATAATGACCGATTATTAGGTGTCATTACAGTTGATGATATCGTGGATGTTATTGATGAAGAGGCTGTTGAAGATTATTCCGGATTGGCCGCCGTCAACGTTAGTCAAACAGATGATACAGCATGGCATTCAGCGATTAAACGTATTCCTTGGTTGATTGCACTTCTTTTATTAGGAATGTCAACGGCTACACTGATTAGTTCATTTGATGGTCTGGTACGAAAAGCGTCAATATTGGCTGTGTTTATTTCTCTGATTACTGGTACAGCTGGTAATGCTGGGACGCAAGCATTAGCGTTGGCTGTCCGGCGCTTAGCTGTAGGAAGTAATAATAGTGCTGTCAAAAATTTCTTGAGTGAAATTCTTGCGGGGTTTTTAGTAGGGACAGCAACGGGTTTCTCAGTTTTTCTAATTGTTACTTTTTGGAAGCATAATTATCAACTGGGTCTTGCAGTGGGTATCGCGATGGCAATTGCCATTATGGTAGCCAACCTAGCGGGGTACTTGATTCCCGTACTTATTGATAAATTAGGCATGGATCCGGCGGTAGCAAGTGGCCCATTTATTACAACTTTATCAGATTTAACTTCAGTTCTAATTTATTTTAATATTGCACAATTATTTATTTCACATTTTACCGGCGCGTAAAACTAAAACACGCGAAAAAAGCAATAGCGGTTCTCATCGCTATTGCTTTTTTGTTTATATGATTTTAAATATTGGTTTGATTTGCTTCGCGAAGCTACCATCAGGGTCATTGACAAATGAAGCGTAGTCTTGCCAATATTTGTCTGATAAAATAATTGGTTCAGCAATATTGTCGGGGATGTATTGGCGAGGAATCGCACCATCCTCTGTAACGGGGCCATCATAACTGTTGATGAAGTCTTGCATTTTTTTCTCAATTACAAGTGCTTGTGGACCAAACCAATTATATGGCTCTCGATGGATATTACTTTCATTAATATCAAATAATTCATCACGATTAATCACTGTAAATGGATGAACCAAAGTAATAAATTTAACTTGACCAGTGTCACTGACTTCGGCTAATGCGCCTGCCATTTCAGACGGCAGGTTTGGTTGTTGATGCGCTGTTGATGCTAGAAGTAGTTGGCCTGCATACGAAATATCTAAAGTTATGGGTTGCCCAATGATCATTGTTAATAATTTTTCTGGGGGAATACTTAATGCTCTCATTTTTTTAATCCTGTACTGTGATGAAATCAAATTTTTCGAAATCGAATAGGCCTTGATCGGTAATCTTCAAACTTGGAATGACCGGTAATGCCATGAATGACAAAGTTAAAAATGGATCAAATGGCACGTCGCTGATTTCTGAGAAAGCTTGTAATAATTGCTGATTAGTTTTGATGACATTTTCAAATGGTTGGTCTGACATTAAACCGCCAATTGGTAGTGGTAGGGTCGTGATTTTACCATGGTTAACGACGACTTGGCCACCGCCAATTTCATGCAGCGTATCTGCCGCTAAAATCATGTCGTCATCGTTTACGCCTGCTACAATCACGTTATGGGAATCATGAGCAATAGTTGAAGCAATCGCACCGTCGCGCATGTTAAATCCTTTGATGATACCGACACCATGGCCGAGATTGTGATAACGTTCTGCAACTACAATTTTAGCGAAAGTTTCGTTTGCAACGAACTGTCCTTGTTCAACGGGGACTTCTTCCACAGTGTGCTCGGTGGTGATGTGGTGAGGTGTGATATTGATAATATGCGCTGGTTTATCAGATTGGAGAGGTAAGGCGATATCGGATTTAGTTAATGAGAAGTTTAATGATTGGTTAGCTAACGGTGTGACAGTTGATTGATTGTCTTTATACCAATGACCACCAATCATGACCTTTGGTGTCTTCAAATGTGCTAGATCATCGAATACTGCTAGATCAGCCACAAATCCATTTGTTAATGCGCCGGTGTTTTGTAACTTATGCGCTTGAGCGGCATTATATGTTGCTATCGTAAAGGCAATTGCTGGGTCCATACCATTTTCAATAGCAAGTTTCACGCTATAATCAATGGAACCTTCGCTTTGGATGTCGTTAGCTGTTTTGTCATCTGTGGCAAAAGAAAAGTGTGATTGATTGGCAATCGTAATTGCCGGTAGTATTGCTTTTTCATCACGCTCAACCGTTCCTTCGCGAACAAATATGGAGAAACCAGCATTTAAACGCTCTAATGCTTCTTTAGCATTCTCACTTTCGTGATCGGTGTCAATGCCAACTTTTCGATAAACTGCAAGTTGCTCCGGAGTTAAACCGGCAGCATGCCCGTCAACATGTCGACCAGCATCTTCAGCATCTCTAATTTTTTGTAACATATCGGGATCAAGATTTGCTACAGCAGGAAAATCCATAACTTCTGCTAATCCGTTGACTTCCGGTACGCTATAGAATGGCTTTAAAGCATCAGCGTGAAGCGTGGCTCCAGCATGTTCAAAAGGTGTAGCGGGTACTGAAGAGGGTAACATGTAATGAATATTTAGCGGTGTTTGTTTAGCATCTTCCAACATATATTGGATGCCAGACACACCAGCTACACTGGCAATTTCGTGGGGATCTGCAAATATTCGTGTAATGCCATGTGGAATAACCAGTTTTCCGAATTCACTGGGCGTGAGTAATGAACTTTCAATATGCAAATGGGAATCTATCAACCCAGGAACAATATATCCGTCACCAGCATCAAAGGTATTTTTAGCTGTCAAGTCACTTCGTTTTCCGCGGTATAAAATTTGATTATCGTTAATCCATAATTCTGTATCGTCAAATTTTAAATTAAATACATCTAGAATTTTGGCATTTTTGATGTGCCATGTAACGAGTTTTGTCACAATATGTCTCACCTTCAATTTTTTTATATGATACCATAAACTCATATTTTATAGAAGAAATATTCTAAATAATAATATTGTACCAATCACTTTTTATAAGGTATACCAATAAATTAAGAGTTGTTTGACAATGGCTTTTAAGCTGTGTAAAATAACACTTGTGAACAAAATAAAAAATAAAACCATTTTTGAAAGTAGGACTATATAAATGTGTGGAATTGTTGGATTTACTAGTTTTAATCAAGTGTTACCAACTTTGTTAAAAGGTCTAGAAAAGCTAGAGTATCGTGGTTATGATTCCGCTGGCGTGTATGTAAATGATGGTGACCAAGGAGACTATTTGGTCAAGGAAACAGGCCGTGTAGCTGATTTAGAACGTGCTACGGAAGACAAGAATATCAGGGGTACTTCGGGTATTGCTCACACGCGTTGGGCAACTCACGGTGGCGTATCTGTTGAAAATGCGCATCCCCATGCTTCAGAAGATGGACGTTTCTATTTAGCACACAACGGTGTAATTGAAAATTACGACGAATTACGCGATACATATTTGCAAGGTGTAAAACTACATTCTCAGACAGATACTGAAGTTGCTGTCCAATTGATAGATAAGTTTGCAAAAGAAGAGAATTTGTCAGCAGTTGACGCTTTTAAGAAAATGATTGCTTTACTAGACGGCAATTCAGCATACGCGTTCTTGTTGATGGATCGCCAAGAACCTGGTGTTATGTATACTGCTAAAAAGAAAAGTCCTTTACTGATTGGTGTTTCAGATCAAGGAAATGTGGTGACATCCGACGCTGCTGCTATGTTAGATGTAACCCATGACTTTATCGAATTGATGGATGATGAAGTTGCGATTGTTGAGAAAGATAAAGTGACCTTATTCAATGCGCAAGGAGAACCAATTACACGGTTACCATTCCATCTCGATATTGATGCTGCAGAAACAGATAAAGGTGTTTATCCATACTACATGCTTAAAGAAGTGGATGAGCAAGCAATTGTTACTCGCACACTTTCTCAATATTATTTTGATGATGAGAATAATATTCAAAATATCGATACCAAAATTATTGATGCAATGAAGGCGGCTGATCGCTTATATATTGTTGCTGCGGGAACATCTTATCATGCCGGATTAGTTGGCAAACGGTATTTTGAACAATGGGCTAAGATTCCGACTGAAGTTCATATTTCTTCAGAATTTGCTTATGATCAACCAATGCTCAGCCAAAAACCATTTTTTATTTTCTTAAGCCAATCAGGTGAGACGGCTGACTCTCGTGAAGTTTTGGATAACATTACGAAACAAGGCTATCCAACCTTGACTATTGCTAATGTTATGAATTCAACATTAACACGAGAAGCTGACTTCGCATTACCTCTACTCGCCGGACCGGAAATAGCGGTTGCTTCTACCAAAGCATACACGGCTCAAATAAGTGTTGAAGCTATTTTAGCTCACGCTATTGGTCATTCAGAATTGGATTTGAAGCTTGAATTGGCGAAAGTAGCTGTTGAAATGCAAGTGATCATTGATCAAAAAGAAGATTTTAAAGCAATAGCAGAAAGCGCATTATCTGGACAGCGCTCAGCATTTTATATCGGACGTGGCCTAGATGCTGCCGTAGCTGTTGAGGCGGCGCTCAAATTAAAAGAAATTTCTTACATCCAAACGGAAGGGTTTGCAGCTGGAGAACTAAAGCATGGTACGATCTCACTTATTGAAGAAGGTACACCAGTTTTTGCACTCCTTACACAAGCGAAGACAGCTGGATTAGTTCGAGGTGAGATTGCACAAGTTGCCGCACGTGGTGCTAATACAATTGTTATAGCAACCAAAGAACTGGCTAAAGCAGGCGACGCCTATATTTTGCCGGAAGTTAATGAGTTACTGATGCCATTATTGGAAGTGATTCCAGCTCAATTAATAGCCTATTATGCAACTCTAGATAGAGGATTGGATGTTGATCGACCTCGAAATTTGGCAAAGAGTGTAACAGTTCAATAAAATATAAAAATCGATAGAAATATTCTTATCGATTTTTTTGTACGCAGCGTTTCATTCTGGTAAAATGTACTAGATACCATTATGCAAAAAAATATTGCATACGAAGGAGGAGCGTTTTGGCGCTTTTTAAAACAAAAGAGAACACCGTTTACGATACTACGCAACTTAAAATTCCAGAGCATATTGCAATTATTATGGATGGTAATGGTCGATGGGCAAAGAAGCGCTTGATGCCAAGAGCTGCGGGACATAAAGCTGGCATGAATACAGTAAAGCGCATTGCGTCTGCAGCAAGTGATATGGGCGTTAAAGTCTTGACACTATACGTATTTTCTACGGAAAATTGGTCACGCCCTAATGATGAGGTCAACTTTCTAATGCAGCTGCCGATCGCTTTTTTTAATGATTTCGTACCTGATTTGATTAAAAATAACATTCGAGTTTCTGTTACTGGAAATGTTGATGCGTTACCAGTAGCTACTCAAGATGCCGTTAACAGAGCAATTGAAGAAACTGCCAGCGGTACCGGCATGGTTTTAAACTTTGCAATGAATTATGGCGGACAAGTTGAAATCGTTGGTGCCACAAAAAAAATAGCCGAAGAAGTGGCCAAGGGTCATTTGTCACCGGATGATATTAATTCGGAAGTTTTCTCTGCTGCCTTACAGACAGCACACTTGGGAGACTTGGCTACACCAGACTTGATGATTAGAACCTCTGGTGAATTGCGCTTGAGTAATTTTTTGCCATATCAAGCCGCTTACGCAGAACTATATTTTACTGATGTTCTATGGCCTGACTATTCTTCGGATGATCTCATGGCAGCCATACAATCTTATACAAAACGAGATCGACGATTTGGCGGTCTCAATGATGAAAGTGAGAAACAAGCTTAATGAAAACACGTGTTATTACAGCAATCGTTGCTTTAATTATCTTTGTGCCATTGTTAGTAATTGGTGGTACGCCTCTTTTAATTTTGACGTTAGCCATGGCTGTTGTTGCTATGGGCGAGATACTACGTATGAAACATCGTTTTTTCGTATCTGCGGAAGCATTGCTGAGCTTTGTTGGTGTTATTGTAATTGCACTACCGAAAGCGACTTGGCAGAATATGCCCTTTAATCTTAATGGAAGCGTCATTTTTTATATTATTGTCTTCTTACTTTTGTTGCATACTGTTTTGAGTCGTAATCATTTTAATTTTGATGATGCAGGAACACTGGCGCTGACGATTGTATATGTTGGTACAGGATTTCATTACTTTTTTCAAGCAGATAGTAAAGGAATTGCTACGGTCATGTTCGGTATGCTGATTGTATGGATCACTGATTCAGGTGCGTATATGGTTGGTCGTGCCATTGGGAAAAATAAGTTGGCTCCTAAAATCAGCCCCAATAAAACTTGGGAAGGTTCTATTGGTGGTAGCATGGTAGCTATTATTGTTATTCCGGCATTGTTTACCATTTTCCATTGGTTGCCAGATTATAATTTTATCGAGTTGCTGGCATTTACGGCTATTTTGTCAATTGCTGGTCAGTTAGGTGACTTAATTGAATCCGGTTTCAAACGTCATTATGGTGTGAAAGATTCGGGTAATATTTTGCCTGGACATGGTGGCATATTAGACCGTTTTGATTCAATGTTAATCGTTATGCCTATGATGGCCGTATTGGGTATACTCAATTAAAAATGATTTTGCAAGAATGTTAGATTTCTTCAAATCAAGTAGGTGCTAAATTTATGAATGTTACATCAATTATTGCTTTTATATTTGTGTTTGGCGTGCTCGTTACAGTGCATGAATTTGGACATTTTTTTGTCGCGAAAAAATCTGGTGTATTAGTTCGTGAATTTGCAATCGGAATGGGACCAAAACTGCTCAGTTGGAATCGAAATCATACAGCCTATACTATTCGCATACTACCTGTAGGTGGATATGTTCGCATGGCTGGGATGGATGAAGAACCCGATCTGGATGCAGGTCAACGACTACGTTTGACTTTTAATGAACAAGGAAAAGTCACAAAAATAGATACACAAATAGATGAGGCTGGGATTGGTGTGCCTTTCCAAGTTGATTCATTCGATTTAAGTGATGCTTTAACCCTGACGGGATATTCAGACAATGCCACAGAAATGACGACTGTACATGTCGATCATGATGCAACGATTATTGAGGAAAATGGTGTTGAGGTTCAGGTTGCACCACGAGATGTGTGGCTACAAAGCGCCAAAGTATGGAAACGTGCGTTAATTAATATTGCTGGTCCAGTTATGAACTTTATATTAGCCCTAGTTATTTTTTCAGGAGTAGGGTTTGCCATCGCTAGTGTGGGTTTGAATGAACCTATTATTGGCACCGTTCAAAAAAATATGCCGGCTTATCAAGCTGGCCTAAAATCTGGCGATAAAATCACACAAATTGATACGGTCAAAACGACTACTTGGGATCAAATTGCCAATGCTATTGGTAATTCTAAGAAAAATCAGCTGAATATCACAGTGTCACGCAATGGTCACAAAAAGCAGGTTGAAGTGAGACCAAAAACTGTTAAAATAAATGGTGTGCAGACTAAACAAATTGGTATCATCGAAAAAAAACATACTGATACCATTTCACGTCTAAAATATGGTTTAATAAATACTGGTGCGACAATTGGCCAAATATGGCATGCTTTAAGCCATCTATTTACTGGTGGCTTTAGCTTAGATAAGCTTGGTGGCCCTGTATCTATTGCTAAAACAACTTCATCTGTAGCAAAAACAGGATTCTTAAACATATTAATATTTATGGCTATGCTATCACTTAATTTGGGTATTATGAATCTAATTCCAATTCCAGCATTGGATGGCGGTAAACTCATTTTAAATTTATTGGAGGGCATATTGCGTCGACCTTTGCCACAATCATTTGAAAACGCTGTAACTATCGTTGGCGCTGTATTTATGATTATTTTAATGATCGCCGTCACTATAAACGATATTTTAAGATAAAAACTGGTGCTAATGGCACCGTACATAACAACAAAACATAAGGGGAATTCATGAAACAGTCGAAATTATTAATGCCAACATTGCGGGACATTCCAGCAGAGGCTGAAGTAAAAAGCCATCAACTCTTGCTAAAAGCAGGGTATATTCGCCCAATTGCAGCGGGAATGTTTTCATATTTACCACTAGCAAAACGAGTTTTAAATAAAATTGAAACAATTATTCGTGAAGAGATGGATAAGATTGAGGCCAACGAAATGTTGGTACCTGAAGTCTTACCAGCCGAGCTATGGCAACGTTCTGGTCGTTATGAAACATACGGACCAGCTTTATATAAGTTTAAAAATCGTCAAGATCGCGATTTTATTTTGGGCCCCACGCACGAAGAAACTTTTACGCAATTAATTGCTGATGAAATTAAGTCATACAAGAAATTACCGTTAACTGTTTATCAAATTCAGGCAAAGTTCCGTGATGAAAACCGACCACGTTTCGGCCTATTACGCACTCGTGAATTTATTATGAAAGACGCTTACTCATTTAGTGCTGATCAAGAGGGGTTGGATGAGGCATTTCATAATATGGAAGAAGCCTACACCAATATCTTTGATCGACTGGGGCTCGAGTATCGTGCAATAGTTGGCGATGCTGGTGCTATGGGTGGATCAGACTCTAAAGAATTTTCGGCACCTGCTGCAGCTGGTGAAGATACGATTGCATATTCTGATGCAACAGATTATGCGGCTAATCTTGAAATGGCTAAAGACTTCTACGAACGTCAATCTGCAACAGGTGAACAGTTGGCGCTTGAAAAGATTTCAACCCCTGACGAAAAAACAATTGATGATGTTGCCACATTTTTGGATAAGCCAAAGAATGAATTGGTGAAGACGATTATGTTCGTTGCAGATGACGAATTGGTTGCTGTTGTGACAACTGGCGATTTTGAAGTCAATGAAGTTAAGGTTCAGAATTATTTACATGCTGATTCGTTGGTTATGGCTGAAGAAGCGGATGTTCGTAAAGCGGTTGGTGCCGGATTTGGTTCATTGGGACCAATTGGATTACCAGAAGAAGTTAAACTTCTAGTTGATGAGAGAGCGGCTGATCTAGCTAATTTTGCAGCTGGTGCTAATGAAGACGGGATGCATTATGTCAATATTAACTGGAATCGTGATGTTGACTTACTCGCGGAAAATGTTAGTGATTTCCGTACAGCACGTGAGGGTGATTTATCCATAGATGGTAAGGGTAAATTACAGTTTACTTCAGGTATTGAAATTGGTCATATTTTTAAACTTGGTACACGCTACTCGAAAGCCTTAGGCGCACAAGTTCTGGATAATAATGGACGACAAACTGATGTCATCATGGGATCATATGGTATTGGTGTGTCACGTTTATTGAGTGCTATTGCCGAACAAAAGGCTGATGAAGATGGTTTAGTTTGGCCTGCTAGCGTAGCACCATTTGACATTCATATTGTTCCAATTAACATGAAAGATGAAGACCAAGCTCGTGTGGCTGAACAGTTAGAGACATTGTTGGTAGCGCAAGGCATGGAAGTACTAGTTGACGATCGTAAAGAACGAGCTGGAGTTAAGTTTGCTGATGCGGACTTGATTGGCCTACCAATCCGTATTACAGTCGGTAAAAAGGCTGACGAAGATGTTGTAGAAGTCAAAGTTCGAGCAAGCAATACAAACATTGAGATGCGAGTAAGCGAAGTCGTAGATTCTGTCTCAGTATTGCTAAATGCGTCAGAAAAATAAGTATATTTAAAATTGCCGATATTTTATCGGCTTTTTTACTCAAGTAGAGGATAAAATGAAGTTAACGCAACAAGAACAATTACAACACTTACTTACGCATATTCAACTACCAGAAGAAATTCATCATTATTTTGATAACGGTTGTTTGTCTCAAGTTGATGTTTCAGTTAGTCAAAAAATGTGGCTTTTTCATGTCGAAATTGAACAGATACTACCGGTAAATGTATACATGCAATTTCAGCAGTATTTACGAACTGCGTTCACTAATATAGCAGTGGTTCAACTTGAGATCACCACGCCAGTGCAGCAAGTTAACGAAGAAGTTGTCAATTCTTATTGGCATCTAGCGCTACAAGAATCAAGTCTTAACCATGCTACAACGCAGCAACTTGCAAGCAACACGATACTAAAGACAATTGAAACGAACCACTTTGGTGTTGCAGTCGGCGCATCAATTTTGTATCGCGCACTGACTGTTGAGGTTATCGATTCAATTACGACAGTTTATCATTCTTTTGGTTTACCAAAAATTAAGTTGACTCCAAAGTTGGATGAACAACTTGAGCAAGAAATTCAAGAAAATGTGGCACAACATCATGCTAAAGCGCGTGAAGATTTGCAGAGAGCAATTGTTGCTAATGAACAATCAAAGCCTAAAGTTTCTAGTGAAGGTGTTGCATTAGCTTTAGGGCGTAAGATACCTGCTGATGCTGAAATTACACGTTTAGATAGTATAGATGGTGAAGAAAATCGTGTTGTTATAGAGGGATATATTTTTGCGGAAGAAATAAGAGAGCTACGTTCTGGACGGAAACTACTAACACTCAAATTGACAGATTATTCAAGCTCTATTTCTGCTAAGAAATTTTCAAATAACGAAAATGATGAAGCTGTTTTTGACGGTTTAAAGTCTGGTTTGTGGGTGCGATTAAGTGGAAACATTCAAGAAGATCAATATGCACGCGAATTGGTGATGAACATATATGATTTGCAGGTTGTAGATCATGCGAATCGACAAGAAGCTTATCAAGCTGAAAAAAAACATATTGAATTACATGCACATACTAATATGTCAGCGATGGATGCAGTTACTGATTTTTCAGGCGTCGCGAAATTAGCAAAAAGTTGGGGACAAACTGCTTTGGCTGTTACTGATACGGGTAATGTTCAGGGATTCCCTGAGGCATCAGCTGCTGGTGCAAAAAATGGTTTGAAAATGATTTATGGCATGGAAGCTAACTTGGTTGAGGATGGTGAGCCCATTGGCTTTAATTTAAATCAAACCGAATTATTGAATAAAGACACTATTTTTGTAGCTTTTGATTTGGAAACAACTGGTTTATCGGCAGTGACAGATCGTATTATTGAGTTATCCGCGGTTAAAATGCAGTTGGGTAACGTTATTGAGAAGTTCTCAGAGTACATTAATCCTGGCTTCCCACTTTCTGAGTTCACCACCAAGTTAACTTCCATTACTGATGCTATGGTTGCTAATTCAGATACAGAAGAAAATATTATTAAACGTTTTCGTGAATGGTCTGGGAATGCCGTCTTGGTTGGGCATAATGTCACATTTGATGTCGGTTTTATGAATGCTGCCTATACGCGCTATAATCAACCCATTATTATGAATGCTATTATTGATACGTTACCATTTACACGCTGGTTATACCCTGATTATAAGTCTTATAGATTAGGCACAATTGCCAAGCGTTTCAATATTAATTTGGAACAAGCGCATCGCGCCATTTTTGATGCAGAAACCACTGGACATATCGCTTGGCGATTAATTAAAGAAGCACACGAACGTTATAATTTAAACCGCCATAATGAGTTGAATGATCACATGACTGAAGGAGACGCTTGGAAGCACGGGCGCCCCGTGCATACCACCTTGTTAGTTCAAAATGCAATAGGTTTGAAAAATTTATATAAATTAGTGTCTCGATCTAACATTGAGTTTTTTGCCCGGGTACCGCGTATTCCAAGATCAATTCTAGAACAGTATCGGGAAGGGTTACTTATCGGTACAGGAGATACGGGTGGTGATGTTATCATTACCTTGATTGAAAAAGGATATCAAGAAGCAAAGAAAAAGGCAGCATATTACGATTTTATTGAAATACAGCCAACAGCCAATTATCAACCAATGATTGAATCAGGATTGATTGCAGATGAAGAAAAATTGCAAGATATTTTGAAAGATATGGTGTCAATAGGTGATAAACTTAAGAAACCTGTTGTAGTTACCGAGGATGTAAAGTACACAAATCCTGAAGACAAGATTTATCGAAATATCTTAATTGCCACACAACCTGGAAACCCACAAAATAGAACCGAATTGCCGGACCTATATTTTAAAACAACACAAGAATTACTTGATGATTATGCTTTTATGGGTGAAGCATTAGCAAAAAAGTTGGTTATCGATAATACACATTTAATTGCTGATATGTTAGAGAATGTTGAACCACTAAAAAGTGGTTCGTATCCACCAAATATTCCTGAGGCTGGCGATGAGTTAACTGAAAAAACTTATCGCACAGCTAAGGAATGGTACGGTGATCCTATTCCAGAAGAAATACAGGCTCGCATCGATCAAGAATTAAAAGCCATTATCGGTAATGGGTTTGCGCCACACTACATTATTGCACAAAGGCTGGTTGCGAAATCAATTAAAGATGGTTATTTGGTTGGTTCTCGTGGGTCTGTAGGATCCTCATTTGTCGCTACAATGTCTGGAATTACAGAGGTTAATCCCTTGCCACCTCATTACCGTTCTTCCCATGGAGATTATTTTGAATTGGTAGATCCTAAGCAGTATGAGTCCGGTTATGATTTGCCTGAAAAAGAAGATCCAAATCATCCCGGTGAATTATTGATCGGTGATGGACAAAATATACCGTTTGAAACTTTCATGGGATTTACTGGTAACAAAGTGCCTGATATTGATTTGAATTTTTCTGGTGATTACCAACCAATTGCACATAACTACATGAAAGTATTGTTTGGTGAACATAATGTTTATCGTGCTGGGACAATTGCGACAGTCGCTGAAAAAACAGCTTTTGGTTATGTTAAAGCTTATGAACGTGAACATGAAAAACATTACCGTGGTGCCGAAATTGAACGACTTGCACAGGGAATGACAGGGGTTAAACGTACTACTGGTCAACATCCGGGTGGTATTTTGATTGTACCGCGTGAATATGAGGTATATGACTTTACACCAATACAATATCCAGCTGATGACCAAAAATCTCTCTGGCAAACTACACACATGGATTATCATTCAATACATGATAATTTACTTAAAATGGATATACTGGGTCATGATGATCCAACAATGGTACGTACTTTAAAGGATATGTCGGGAATTGACCCGCAGTCAATTCCTGCCAATGATCCTGGTGTGTTGAGCTTGTTTACATCAACTGAAGCATTAGGCGTTACACCTGAGCAAATTTTTTCTAACACAGGAACACTTGGCTTACCTGAATTTGGTACAAATTTTGTGCGAGGTATGTTAACAGAAACGCAGCCACATACTTACTCGGAATTATTACAAATTTCTGGTTTATCTCATGGTACTGATGTTTGGTTAGGTAATGCCAATGAATTAATTGAGAATGGTACAGCAACAATCGGTACAGTAATTGGAACGCGTGATAAAATTATGACCGATTTAATTAACTGGGGATTTCCTGCTGCTGATGCCTTCAATATTATGGAAAAAGTACGTAAAGGAAAAGGAATAACAGACGAATACCAAAAACAGTTGCGTGAAGCAAAAATTCCTGAATGGTATATTCAATCAATGCTGAAGATTAAGTATATGTTCCCACGTGCTCATGCTGCGGCGTACGTTCTTATGGCGCTAAGAATTGCTTACTTTAAGGTATACTTTCCAACGATATACTATGCCACTTATTTTTCTGTAAGGGCTGATGCGTTTGATATCGTTGCTATGAGTCGCGGTAAGGATGCAACTAAAGCAGCAATACAGAAGCTCAAGTCGCTAGGAAATGATGCCACTGTTGGAGACAAAAATTTGTTAACTGTTTTAGAGATGGCTAATGAAGCATTGGAACGTAATATCACTTTTGCTATGGTTGATTTAAATAAGTCTGAAGCACTGGAGTGGGTCATCGATGGGGATACATTGATTCCGCCATTCGTTTCTTTACCTGGATTGGGAGATAATGTGGCAAAGCAAATCGTTGCTGCTAGAACAGAAAAACCATTCATCAGTAAAGAAGATTTAAAGAAGCGTGGAAAAGTCTCACAAACAATTATTGAGTTTATGACATTGCACTCGGTTTTAGATGGATTGCCGGATGAAAATCAGTTAAGTTTGTTTGATTTTTAGTAATTATGTTAAACTTTTGATACGGATATAAAACATTCTAAATCTGTCTACATTAGAGGGAGAAATTTATGAAACATGAATGGCATCAAAAGGTAGCTGGATATTTTGAATACGTTTTAAATATTATGATGATTTTAATTGGTATCGTTATATTTGGTTTTTTGATTCGTGAAATTTGGAATTTGGCACAAATGTTGTCAATTAAGGATATTTCAGGGCATTTTACGGAATTAGCTGAGCAAATATTGATTGTCTTTCTATTTTTTGAATTTTTGGGATTAGGGAGAGAATACTTTGTTAAGGATGCGCATATTTCCACTGATAATTTCTTGTATATTGGTGTTACAGCTATTGTACGAGCAATGCTTGTATATCACGATGAAACTTATAAAACATTAATGCTAGCTGCTTCGATATTCTTACTTATTTCAGCTCAGGCAATTTATCGTTACTTTAGACCAAAGCAAAAATATTGAATAACTAATATTTAAAAAAGAATGTTTAGTAATCTATGCTTTTCGTTATCTATTTCATGGTATGATAATAAAAGAAATTTTATTAAAATGGACGGAAACATGACTAAAAACATTGTTGTACTCGGCAGCTTGAATGTCGATAATATTATGAAAATGCCACGGATGCCACTTGTTGGCGAAACAATGGCGCTTACTGATGTAACAACAGCACCAGGTGGTAAAGGGGCTAATCAGGCAGTTGCCGCATCACGGCAAGGAGCAAATGTTTCATTTATTGGTGCTGTTGGCAACGATGCGAATGGACAGTTTATGAGAGCAACATTACTCACTAATGGTGTTAATGTGGACGCAGTGTCAACAAATAGTGATGTGCCAACTGGGTCAGCATACATTATGTTGCAAGATAGTGGTGCAAATACAATATTGATTCATGGTGGGGCAAACCAAGCCTTAACAATTGAGGACATAAATACAGCGTTAATTGCGCAAGCTGATGTACTAATCGCACAATTTGAAGTGCCGTTCGAAGTTATTTTGGCGGCATTTAAAATTGCTAAACAAAATAATGTGCAAACAATCCTAAATCCAGCTCCGGCTGTGTACGAACTTACCCCAGAACTAATGGCTGTTACTGATATTGTGCTGCCAAATGAAACAGAAGCGCAATTACTAACGGGCATCAGTGTTATCAATGACGAGGGTGTTTTAAATCGAGTTAGCGATGCCCTACAAGCGAAGGGAGTCCAACGGAGTATTATCACATTAGGAGAAGCGGGATCATTTATCGCCGATGGTCAAAAAAGATGGTGGGTACAACCCGAAAAGGTAGATGCACAAGATACTACTGCGGCAGGTGACACTTTTATTGGTACATTAGCCAGCGTCATAGCACCTGATTTTAGTAATTTAGATGATGCTGTGCAGCGAGCTAACATTGCTAGTGCAATCGCTGTAACACGTCCAGGTGCTATTCCTTCAATTCCAACAGACAAAGAGGTTGATAACTATTGATGTTGCCTGAAGACTTTAAAAATAAATACAATCGGCTCCTCGGCGATGAGTATGAAGATTTTTTATTGAGTTTTGACGCACCGGCTCAAAAAGCGTATCGTGTGAATCCATTAAAACCGCATCCTGTCGTCAATGATACAGAAGATCATGGTAATCTTCCCTATGGTAAATGGGGACATTTTGGAGCTGTTAACGGACATTCAGTAGACCACGTTACTGGTGTGGTCTACTCCCAAGAGCCGTCAGCGCAATTTGTGGGTGAGGTTGTTAGGCCAAATCCAGGCGAACGCGTTTTAGATTTAGCCGCTGCACCGGGTGGGAAATCAACTCATCTTGCAGCATTCATGGGGCAAGAAGGACTATTATGGTCTAACGAAATATTCTTAAATCGTGCAAAAATTTTGAGTGAAAATATCGAGCGTATGGGCATTAAAAATGCAATTGTTAGTTCACATACACCAGCTGAACTGAGTTCAAGATTACCTCTTTTTTTCGATAAAATCTTATTAGACGCCCCTTGTTCTGGTGAGGGAATGTTTCGTAAAGATCCCAGTGCGACAGACTATTGGCACGAACATTATCCAGCAGAGAATGCCACGAGGCAGCGTGAAATTCTCGGAGAAGCTGTTAAAATGCTTCGTCCGGGTGGGCAGATAGTTTACTCAACTTGTACATTTGCTCCAGAAGAGGACGAACAAATAATCAATTGGCTCATGGCGGAGTATCCTGAATTTAGTTTGGTTTCGATTGAAAAACCAAACAGCGCTAATATCAGTGATGCACGTCCTGAATGGATAGACGAACTTTTTGTAAATGGAACAAATGAGCACAGTGCAACGACAACCAAAGATGAGATGAAAAAAGCTGCAAGATTGTGGCCACATAAGCTTGAAGGGGAAGGACATTTTGTGGCGAAGCTTGTTAAGGCTAATGACGATTACGATGATGTATCTGTTGTCAAACCGCTTAAAAACAAACCTTTAGATAAACAACAACGTGAACTCTTATTTAGTTTTTTTGAGGAAACATTGGTTACATTTGATCAAAAAGCAAATGAATATGTTTTGTTTGGAGATCATTTGTATATGGCACCATTTGGCACACCAGATATTTCAAGTATGAAGATATTACGTCTTGGCCTTGAATTAGGTTTATTTAAGAAAAAAAGATTCGAGCCAGCACATGCGTTAGCTCTGGCCTTGAACCCTGATGAAGTTAATCAGTCGTATGAAATGAACCATGAGGAGTGGGCACAATTTGTTCATGGTGATGTCATTCAGACAAGGCAGGACCTAGACAAAGGTTGGGTATTAATGACTGCTAAAGGTAACGGTGCTGGATGGGGACGCTACGTTAACGGACAAATTAAGAACTTTTTTCCAAAAGGATTGCGGTTTGTTGTTAAAAAATAAATTTTTTTGGACAGCTTTTCTTTAAAAAACAAGGACTGAAAATGGCCTTGTTTTTTCTTCGCGGTCACGTAAAATGTATTAATGTTAGTATTCGAGAAAGTGCTACACTAATCAAGATTATTTTATTGAAAACAAGGTGAAACGGGAGAAATTATCATGAATAGGTCAACAAAAATTTTTACTGGTTTGGCAGCTGTTGCTGTGATTGCAGGTGGCATTTACGCAGCTACCAGTCACAACTCATCTAGCTCAAAAAATACAAATAAAAGCGCTACTTTAGGATTGGTCTTAGATGTTGGTGGTGTTGATGATCATTCTTTTAACCAATCAGCATGGGAGGGTGCAAAATCTTATGCCAAGGAAAACAATTTAAAAGCTGGACAAAATGCAGCAGTTACATATTTTAATACAAAAAGTCAGTCAGACTTAAATCAGAATTTTAATTTGGCTACAAAAAGTAAAAAATATGATATTGTTTACGGTATTGGTTACTCATTAAACCAATCAATTAGCAAATCAGCAAAACTTAATCCAAAACAGAAATTTGTGCTAGTTGATGATATTGTCAAAAACCGTAAGAATGTAGCAAGTGTGATGTTCCGTTCGGAGCAATCTTCTTACTTAGCTGGTGTAGCTGCAGCAACGAAAGCAAAAGAAAATGGTGAAAAAACAGTAGGATTTATTGGTGGTATCCATGGAAACATCATCGACGCTTTCGATGCGGGATTTGAAGCGGGCGTGAAAGCAACGGATTCATCATTGACAGTTCAAAAACAATATGCAGATTCTTTCTCTGATTCCGCCAAGGGGAAGACGATTGCGGCTGCTATGTATGCTTCTGGTATTCGCACAATTTTTGCTGCCGCAGGATTTGTCGGTAATGGCGCATTTGCTGAAGCTAAGGCTGAAAATACAAAGTTAGATGCAGACTCAAAAGATCGTTTGTACATTATTGGTGTTGACCGTGATCAAAAATCTGACGGATCATATACATCAAAAGATGGGAAAAAGGTCACATCGACGATGGCCTCTTCAATTACTTCAGTTGGCGATGGTGTGAAAAACATTGCTGATAAATATAATAAAGACAAGAAGTTCCCTGGTGGTAAAACAATCGCTTATGGCTTGGAAGATCATGGTGTTTATTTAACAAAGTCTGAATTGACTAAGTCTCAAAAGGCCGCAGTTAAAAAGGCAGCAAAGTCAATTATTAATGGTAAAATTACAGTACCAAACCATCCTAAGGGTTCACAATTTAATCAAAACTTTTAAATACTAAAAGCTATTCGTTTGAATGGCTTTTTTTGTACTTAGTTAATACTTTTTAGTACTACCTTCGTTTAAGAAGTTTATTGGTAGCAAAGCATTTGACTGAAATACTTGTTATAATATTAATTAGACAAATCAGGGAGAAAATCAGACATGGCTTTTGACAAAACTGTAACGATACCTGGCGATAAGACATATAAGCTCAGTAATAATGTTAAAAAATATACACTTGGAGATCTTGGATTTATTACAAATAAAGCTGGTGTACATATATTACACCGTGCTTTAGAACCAGAAAAGGCGCTCGATAATGCTATTCAATTGAAAGTCTCAATCAATCAAGAACTGACTGGATTTAAAATGAGTACAGTTTCTGCTGGAGATGTTGTGCGAGTTGATATTTTTAAAAACAATAATGCTGCTGAGTTGGTGAAACTTTATTATTTTTTCGTGAATGAATTAATTGAACGAGGCGTTCTGGAAGAAATAAATGAATAAACTTCTTTTGAAGTGGTTAATGCAGGAGGCCTAAGTAATTAATTATGACAAAATTTTATTTTGTACGACATGGACAAACTGAATGGAATCTTGAGCGCCGTTTTCAAGGTGGGCATGGTGATTCTGAATTGTTACCTTCGAGTTACAATGATATGAAAAAAGTGGGCAAGTTCTTGAGTGAAATCAAGTTCGACCACATTTATGCTTCGCCAATACGTAGGGCACGTATTACTGCGATTAATATCGCTAAACAACTAAAATATAAGCCTGCTTTATCTTTACGGTCAAATCTAGCTGAAGTTGGTTTGGGCGCATGGGAAGGGGAACTAGTTGCTAATGTAAAAGAACAGTATGCATCAAGCTATGACAATTACCGCAATGATTTAGATAAGTTTGAAGGAAAAGAATTTGGGGGCGAGGGATATACAAAAGCTGAAGCCCGGTTTGTTCGTTTTATCAAAGCAACCGCCAATAATTTCCCAGAAAGCAATATTTTAATTGTTTCTCATGGTATGGAGCTGTCTTTTGGATTAAATGGCTTACTAAAGCAACCCCGTATGAGCATTCGTGAGCGAGGTGGCTTGACTAATACATCAACGACTATTTTATCAACTACTGATGGTGAAAATTTTGTGATAGAAGACTGGAATAATACCAGTTATCTGAATAAAAAACAGGATGATTCGACAACAATTTGATGGCATATCCGGAAAAACAATTAGATAAAATAACTGGCACGTTACAAAACGTTATTTTTTCATCGACAGAATCTTATTTTAAAATTTTGTCGGTACATATTGAAGAATCAACTTTAGAAGATTGGCAAGAGCCAGAAATGATTGCCACTGGAACATTTGCTGACGTCCAAGAAGGAAGTGTATACGGATTTTATGGCCATTTGGTTCGACATCCAAAATACGGACAGCAATTTAAAGTCGACCATTACGAAAATGAACTGCCTCCTGATGAAAATGGATTGATTAAGTATTTTGCTAGTGGTCAATTTACTGGAATTGGTAAAAAAACGGCTGAAAAAATTGTTAACCATTTGGGATTAAATGCGGTTAATCTAATTCTAGATGACGTAAAAATTCTTGACGGTATTGTAAAACCAGAAACAGCTCGAAAATTGGCTCGAACATTGCAACTTAACTTAGGCCTAGAACGCTTGTTCCAAATCGGCAATCAATTTGGTATCGGCGCGGACATTGCCGGACGTTTATATGATCAATACGGTAACGAGGCACAAGACATTTTAACACAAGACCCTTACCGTTTAGTATTTGAATTTGATGGCATTAGTTTTAAAAAAGCCGATGATATTGGTCGTAAGGTTGGTGTAGATAAATTCGATGAACGGCGTATGCAAGCCGCTGTTTACGCAACAATTATGAATGTAACGTTTCAATATGGTCATATGTTTTTATCACACGATCAACTATTATTGTCAGTCGAGCAAATGTTGCATCAAAACAACACCGAAATGTCGAAGCAAATTCAAAAGGCTATTCAGAGCTTAATTGATAGCAATATTTTGGTTAACGATGATGGCCGTTATTATGCCCAAAGGTTATATATCGCTGAAAAAGAAACGGCCAGTAATTTAAAGCGATTATTAAATACAAGCTCTCCATTGAATATAACGGCAAACGATATTGATGAATCATTTGTGACGCCTGGACAAATGACGCTTGATCAGACACAAGTTGAGGCGGTTAAAGCCGGTTTAAAATCACAAATTTTCTTGTTAACAGGTGGACCCGGCACTGGAAAAACAACAATTATTCGCACAATGGTCGCCACTTGGAAGAAAATGATTCAAAATCGTGCAAAGTTTGCAGATAATACTAAAGATTTCCTCAAAAATTATCAGGTCAGAATGGCTTCACCAACAGGACGTGCAGCAAAGCGTATGACTGAAGTAACAGGTTATGATGCTTCGACAATCCATCGGTTGCTGGGGATTGCTGATTTAGATGAGCCAGAGTTTAATGCGGACAATCCTATCGCAGGCGGTTTGCTTGTAATAGATGAAGCCTCGATGCTGGATATTGAGTTAACGTCAAAATTACTAGCAGCGGTTCCAAATGGGATGAAGGTAATTATCGTCGGAGATAGCGATCAACTACCGTCGGTTGGGCCTGGCAATGTATTAGAGGATTTAGTTAGTAGCGGAGATATCACTCATATTGAATTAGAAGTTATTTATCGACAAGGCCGTGGTAGCAGTATTACTGAACTTGCAACGCATATTAAAAACGGTGAGTTACCAACAGATTTCTTAGAGAATCAACCAGATCGTTCGAGTTTTATGGTGAATTCAGAGCAAGCTTCGCAAGCGATTGAACAAGTGGTTGCATTGGCGATAAAAAAAGGTTACACGCAAGATGATTTACAAATATTAACCCCAATGTACAAAACATCTGCCGGTGTAATTGCTTTAAATCAAATGGCTCAAAAATTGTTTAACCCGCTTAAATCAAATCAAAAAAGTTTGCAGTTTGGCATGACGATTTTCCGAAAAGGTGATAAGGTCTTACAGTTAGAAAATGACAGCGAGCGAGATGTTTATAACGGAGATATGGGCAAAATAATTGCTGTCCAGTACAAGTCTGACATTGGCAATGATGATAATGAAGATCGCCTCATCATTGATTTTGATGGTAAAGAATTGGCTTATCCAAAAAAAAATTTGAATCAACTATCATTAGCGTACGCTACGACCGTCCATAAAGCACAAGGTAACGAGTTTCAATTGGTTATCATGGTTTTGACAAATCATTTTGGTTTAATGCTTAATCGAAATTTATTGTATACAGGAATTACCAGAGCTAAAGAGGCTTTGATTCTTGTGGGAGAATACACCGCATTTGAACGTGCTTCACGCACCTTGGTGCCGAAGAGATTCACATTTCTGCAACAAAGGTTGGGCCACAGCAAAACTGAAGTGAATGAGCATGATAGTACAAACGAACCGGAAACTATCCGTGAAAAAGAACCTCATTTGACAACAACAATGATTATTAGTAATGCGGTTAATCCGATGATTGGAATGGAAAATATTACCCCATATGATTTCATGTAATCGTTTTCATATAGTATAATGTATAATATAATAATGAATGGAGAACTTTATGACACCAGCATATGAGTTATTTAACCTTGGCAGTAATGATGAACTGGCAGGTGAAATATCAACAATTTTAGGTGTACCATTAGCCCCAATTGATATCAAAACATTTGCTGATAATGAAATATATGAGCGAATTGAAAATACTGTTCGTGGTCGGAATGTGTATGTCATCCAAGGAATTACGGCACCAGTAAATGATAATTTTATGAAGTTGATGATTTTTATTGATGCAGCGCGTCGTGCTTCTGCTAATTCAATCAACGTTATTATTCCCTATTTCGGTTATGCACGTTCAGACCGAAAAGCCCGTTCTCGCGAACCTATTTCAGCACGTATGATTGCTAACATGTTGGAGTCTCAGGGTGTGAAGAGAGTCATGACGATGGATTTACATGCGGATCAGGTTCAAGGATTCTTTGACATTCCAGTAGATCATTTGCTAGCCATGCCGGCATTGGGGCATTACTTTTATGCTAATGATTTGTTAGGGGATGATTTAGTTGTTGTTGCGCCGGATCATTCTAGTGTGGCTCGTGCACGCAAGTTTGCCAAACTTTTACATGCAGATTGGGCACTAGTTGACCGACGTGTCGATAGTGTTCGCCCGAATACACCTTATCAAATTACCGGTAATGTGTCTGGTAAACGTGCTATTTTAATCGATGATATCATTGATACAGGGACAAGCATGGTCCTTGCCAGCGAAGCGGCTACAAATGCTGGTGCGATTGAAATTTATGCTGTCGCTACGCATGCTGTGTTGTCAGATAACGCGGTCGATCATCTTGAAAAAGCACCAATTGATCATGTTGTTGTAACAAATACTGTTGAAATAGCCGAACATAAAAAAATGAGCAAACTGAAAGTATTGTCCGTGGCCGAATCATTTGCTGAAGCGATCAGACGCATCAATGTGTTTGAAAGTATTGAGGATGTGCTGAAAAGCCCAGATAATTTGGACGTAATGTTATGAAAATAGTGGATCTAGAATCTTTTTTATCTCCTGAATGGGGAAAAACAAGTAATGGATTTGTTACAACTCAATTTGGCGCAGCGTTGGAATTTATAGTTCAAGGTGCGCGAGAAGTTACTTTAAAGTTTGCAAAAAAATACGAGGGTCTCTCGCTGGTAATGTCTCTTAACGGAGAAAATTGGCATGAAATTAACGTTGAAAACGATGTGATCAATTTATCAGTAACTGACGGCCGCTATATTTTATTGGTACGGTCCATTGCTGGTAATCAAATGACACTATGGACTAATCCAATCACATTAGTTTCGTGTCAAATTGACGCTGGAGAGTTAGCCCCAATTGCAACCAATGTAAATTACATTACATTTATTGGTGATTCAATTACTGCTGGTGAGGAAATGATTGAGCATGAGCCGCATCCAGAGCTTAGCTATCCTGAATTGATTGCTGAAATGGTCCATAAGCCACTAGCTCGGATTGGCTATGGTGGTTCAGGTTTAACGCCGAGTGCTCCTTTTCAGGAACCAACGGCTGTTGAGGCATTGTGGCATGTTGCTCCGAATGTTGAGCGTCCTAGGGTGACTTCTGATTTAGTAATTGTTAATTATGGCACAAACGATTATAATTATGGTGCAACGGTGCAAGATTTTTGTTTTGGGTTACGGGTGTACTTGCTCGAACTAATTAAACGTTTCCATGATGCTAAGATAGTGCTACTAGTGCCTTTTAATGGTGCGTTTAAAGAAGTTTTTGAGCAAGAGATAAAACGCTTCGATTGTTTTGTTTTATTGGATACTACGCCGTGGAAAATTTCGCCACAACAAGTGCATCCGAATATTTTGGAGCACGAGCGCGCGGCAAAACTACTTTTAGGAGGATTGATTTAAAATGGTATATGCAGCAGATGAACAACGTTACGAAAAGTTACCTTATCGCCGAGTTAGTGACTCTGGTCTTATTCTACCTGCAGTTTCGTTTGGATTGTGGCGTAATTTAGGTGATCAAATGCCACTTGAAAATTCCAGAAATGTGATTTTAAAAGCGTTTGACAGCGGTATTTTTAGTTTTGATAACGCATCAAATTATGGGCCAAGTAACGGCACAGCCGAAGTGACATTTGGAAATGTTTATCGTAATGATTTAAAGCCTTATCGTGATGAATTGGTGATTACGACGAAAGCCGGTTATCATATGTGGCCTGGACCTTTAGGCGAATTTTCTGGTAAGAAAACATTAGTTGCTGCGCTGGATTTGAGTTTACAACGTATGGGACTAGATTATGTTGATATCTTTTATGCACATCGTTGGGATCCAAACACACGTTTAGAGGAAACAGCTCGTGCATTAGACTTGATTGTAAAACAGGGTAAGGCGCTTTATGTTGGTGTTTCAAACTACACAGCTGAACAAACGAAAGCAATTACTAAAATATTCGATGAACTTGGCACACCATTTATTGGTAACCAAGTATCTTATAACATGTTGAACCGCACAGCTGAAAAAGATGGTCTTCTAGATGTCTTGGATCAAAATCACGCAGGTCTTGTAGCCTACGGACCGCTTGCGGAAGGTTTATTGACTGATCGTTATCTGAAAGAAATTCCTGCTGATTATCCAATCCATCCAACAAATCAATTCTTATTTAAGAACGGTAAGGATGCTCTAATTGCTAAGCTAAATGCTTTAAATGCAATTGCGCAAGGCCGTGGACAAAAATTGTCACAAATGGCGCTAGCTTGGTTATTAAAGGATGAACGCGTTGCAACAGTCGTCATTGGTGCAAGTAAGGTTGAACATTTAGTTGACAACTTAAAGTTTTCCGACAATTTAGATTTCTCTGCGGCTGAACTTAAAGAGATTCAAGCTATTTTAGACAAATAATACTGGATATATCAGGAATCAGTTTTGAACTGGTTCTTTTTTGTTGTCAAAAAAAGAAACCGTTTACAATCCAAACGTTCGACAAATTTTGTCAGATTGTGAAAATGTCCATCAAAAAGCGAACTATATCTTCGTTTATTATAAAAATATAATTTAAAAACATACAAAATGGCCAACATAATTGTTAAACTATAGTTATTAACAAACAAAGAGGCCAGTCATGACAAAAGTTTTGATTATCGGTTCTGGTGCACGTGAGCATGCGCTAGCACAAACATTTTTAAAAAGTCCACAAGTAGATGAAGTCATTGTTGCACCCGGGAATGATGGGATGTCAGATGACCATTTACGACGAGTTGAAATTCCAGTGACTAATTTAATTGAACTAAGGGATTTCGCAAACCAAGAACACGTTGATCTAACGTTTGTTGGCAATGAAGAGCCGTTGACACTAGGTATCGTTGACGTATTTACAGAAGCCTCCTTAAAAATATTTGGTCCAACAAAAAAGGCAGCCCAACTTGAAGGTTCTAAATCATTTACGAAGAACATTCTTCAAAAGTATAATATTCCAACTGCACAATCACTGACCGTAACTTCTTTGAATGAAGCTAATCAAGCTATTGCAAAATTTGGTTTTCCAATTGTTTTTAAGCTCGATGGCTTGGCTTTGGGCAAGGGGGTAACTATTATTGAAAATGCCGCTGATGCTCAAGAATATTTGGAAAAGTTATACACGCAAAATGCTGATGCCAAATTGGTTATTGAGGAATATCTGAAAGGAGTTGAGTTTTCTGTATTCACATTAGTAGGTCCAAACGGTGTGATGACTAATGCGCCTTTAGCACAAGACCATAAACGTCGTTTTGATGGTGATGAAGGACCTAATACTGGTGGAATGGGGGCTTATAGCCCAGTGAAATGGATTTCAGATCAAATTCGTCAGGAAACTATTGAAACTTTAGTTAACCCAACAGTGAAAGCAATGGTTGAAGAGCATGCGCCATTTACTGGTGTCTTATATACAGGCGTCATGTTAACTGAAGAAGGACCTAAAGTCATTGAATTTAATGTTCGATTTGGTGACCCTGAGGCGCAAGTAGTATTACCTCAATTTGAGGGTGATTTTTATCAATTAATTTTGCAACTATTGTCAGGTGAAAAACCAACGTCACATTGGCAAGATGAAGAAGTGTATGTTGGGGTTGTTCTAGCAGCTAAGGGTTATCCTGAACGTCCTCAGAAAGGAGCAATCGTTCCTCAAATTCCATTAGTGACTAATTATGCTGGCGTCAAATTGGCGAACACGGTGTTGCGTGCAAATGGTGGGCGTGTAGCCACTGTTATTGCCCATGACAAAAATGTGAAATTGGCACAAGAAAAAGTTTATAATGTATTAGATAAGACACCGATGGATTTACAATATCGTCACGATATTGCTTATCAAGCTGTTCAAAAATTATAAAGGGAAACAAACATGCAAACAGATATTGAAATTGCCCAATCCGTTGAAATAAAACCCATTACCGAAATTGCAACTGCTGCAGGGCTGCAGGCCAATGAAATTGAGCCCTATGGATACGACAAAGCAAAAATTAAATTGGATCCATCTATCGTGCGTAAGCAAGAATTGGGTAAACTGATCTTGGTTACGTCAATTAATCCAACTCCCGCCGGTGAAGGAAAATCAACAGTAACGGTTGGTTTGGCTGATGCGCTAAGTTTGGCCGATAAAAAGACGATGATTGCGCTACGTGAACCTTCCTTGGGACCTGTGATGGGACTTAAAGGTGGCGCAACTGGTGGTGGCTTTGCGCAAGTTGTTCCAATGGCTGATATTAATTTACATTTTACTGGAGACTTCCATGCATTAACATCAGCTCATGATACACTAGCTGCATTACTAGATAATAGTATTCACCAAGGAAATCCACTAAATATTGATCCACGTCGTATTTTGTGGAAACGCGTAGTAGATATTAATGATCGTGAATTGCGTCATGTTACCGTCGGCTTAGGTGGACCAACTTCAGGCGTTCCGCGTGAAGATGGTTTTGACATTACTGTAGCTTCTGAATTGATGGCTATTCTAACACTCTCAACTGATTTAATGGATATGAAAGAGCGTATCAAGCGTATTGTTGTTGGTTATACCTACAGCAAAGAACCAGTAACTGTTGCTGATTTAGGTGTTGCAGGAGCCCTAACTGTTTTGTTAAAGGACGCTATCAAACCTAATCTTGTCCAAACGTTGGTGCACACACCGGCAATTATTCACGGTGGTCCATTCGCTAACATCGCTCAAGGGACTAACTCTATTTTGGCAACCAAAACAGCTCTGAAATTAGCAGATTATGTTGTCACGGAGGCGGGATTTGGTGCCGACTTGGGTGGCGAGAAGTTCCTAGATATTAAAGTACCGTTGCTGGGTAAAACGCCAGATACAATTGTTATTGTAGCTACTGTACGTGCTTTGAAACATCATGGTGGCGTTGCATTAGCAAATTTGAATAATGAAGATGTCATGGCGCTCAAGAACGGCTTAGAGAATTTGGGTCAACACCTGACAGCGATGAATCGTTATGGCGTACCAGTGTTAGTAGCCATTAATCGCTTCACTTCGGATACGGAAGCAGAGTTACAGGTCATTAAAGATTATGTCCAACAATTTGGCGCTACAGCTTATACAACAGAAGTTTGGGCAAAAGGCGGTGCAGGGGCACAAGAGCTGGCTACGGCTGTCATTAAAAAATCAGCTCAAGAAACAGATTTTACACCACTATATCAAGCTGACGATTCAGCTATTGATAAACTAAATACTATCGTGCAAACAATATACGGTGGAGATGGTGTTGAATTATCAACTAAGGCGCAAAAGCAATTACAAGATTTTGAAAAATATGGTTGGGACAAGTTACCAATTATTATGGCAAAAACGCAGTACTCATTTACAGATGACGCTAAAAAACTTGGGGCACCTAAAGATTTCAAAATTCATATCCGTGAATTCGTACCGAAACTTGGGGCTGGATTTTTAGTCGCATTAACGGGAAACATCATGACAATGCCTGGATTACCAAAACATCCAGCGGCTTTGGATATTGATGTTGATGAAAATGGTACAATTACTGGTTTATTTTAAACTAAAAAATGGCTTTTTGGCCATTTTTTTATTACATATTTGCCGGTTCGACATGGATTTCAACGTCAAAAATTTGGTACTCTTCCAATAATTTTTTTTCAATAAGTTTTGTGATGGCATGACTTTCTGCCACAGTCAGTTGTGGGTTCATTGTTACGACAATATCCAAGGCAATGTTTTCACTATAGGATCGACCTCTTATCTCTTTTACAGTGATGACACCAGGAATTCTGTTAACTGCCAAACGATATTGATCCAGCGTATGCTGATCAAAACCGTCTGAGAGCATAAACACACTATTTTTAAAAATATCAATTGCCATGTTAAGAATTAATAGAGAAATAATGATTGCTACAGTGGCATCAAGCCATGAAAAATGAAGTGATGATGCGAGGATGGCCAACGTGGTAGCCATACTAGTAAAAATATCACTGAGATTGTCCTTTGCAGCAGCAAGCAAAGCTGTGCTATGTACGCGTTTGGACAACTTTTTGTTGTGAAAGTACAAAAAGCTAAGTAGAATGGCTGAAACGATGCCAACAATTGCGCTGAGAGGACTCGGAGTGGCTATCTGATTGCTCAGGATATTTTTAAAAGCGCTAAGTAGAACTTGTAACGCAACGATTAGCATCATTATTGAAGTAATCATACTGGCGATGTTTTCTGATTTCCAGTGGCCATATTGATGGTTTTTATCCGGTGGTCGGCGCGAAAAATGAAGCCCAATCAGTACAGTTAGTGACACTAAAATGTCAGTTAAATTATTAAAGCCATCAGCGATTAAAGCTTCCGAATGGCCAATTTTTCCAACTAGCAATTTCATAACAGTGATTAGGCTGTAGGCAGTAAGGCTGATAATAGCACCACCTTCAGCGGCTTTAAGTTGTTCATAGCGTTTATTGAGCATTTTGGTACCTGCATATCAATGATAAATACATGTGCAAGAGTTCACTTTTATTATACAATGGAATACAGTTGTTCCACCAAATTTGACTTTATTATTGGTGGAGAATAAGTTCCTTTTAACGTCGTGCTTGAACCGTTTTAAACCAACAATATAAAGGTGTGTTATACTATATTTATGAAAACAGGAACAGTAAAAATTTGGCAAAAAGAACGTGGATATGGATACATTACACCTGATGAAGGTGGAGATGATGTCTTTGTTCATTTTAATGGTATTGATATGGATGGCTTTAAGTCATTGATTCAAGGCGAAAAAGTAGCATACGTACTGGTACAAGGGTATAAGTCTTATCAAGCAGCCCAGGTTCGTCCGCTTTCGGTTGAGGCAGCAGACATTTAATGGTGGCATATCGTGAGACAGTAACATCGTCTAAGATAATTTATGAGGGACCAATCTTTAGCGTTGAAACGCAAGATGTTGATCTCTATAATGGAAAAAAAGCTAAAAGAGATATTGTTCGGCACGTGCCTGCAATTGGCGTTTTAGCTTTTGTTGATGATGAACATATTATTTTAGAGAAACAATGGCGTGCCACAATTGGCGATTTTATTTTGGAAATTCCCGCTGGAAAATTAGATCAACGTGATTTTGACGAACCTCATCATGCAGTTGAGCGTGAACTAAATGAAGAATTACGCATGGCAGCGGGTTCTATTGAAAAAGCGTTGGGTTTTGTTGAAACAGTTGGTTTTTCTGATGCTTATATGCATTTATATGTTGCAAGAAATTTGACACCCATTGAACAAAATCAACAATTACCACGCGATTTAGGGGAGACAATGGATTTAGTAACCATGTCTTTTAGTGAGGTAAAATCGTTGTTTGACTCAGGAAAATTGATTGATCAAAAAACTGTCACAGCCTTTTTGTATTGGAATTACTTGCGGGGTTAATTTATGGATAAAATGTCACGTAAAGCAGCCAAAAAAGAGCAAAAGGTACGTGAAAAAGAACGTATCAAAGTTGAAAAAGAATACGCTAGAAAACATCCGACGCAAATTGAAATTGTCCAACCAGAAACTCGAGAAGAGATGCGGTTAACACGTAAAGGACGTTATGAATTAGGGTCAGATGGTAAGTTAACAGCGAAAGGTAAATCAAAACGCTTAACGCATCGTTACAATGTAATTATTATTGTTTTGATTCTATTAATTATTGCAACGTACGCTGCCTTTTTTTTAATTAACTAGTAAATTTGGAGAAAAAAATGAAAATAGGAATTATCACGCCAATGGCGGAGGAAAAGATTGCATTGTCTGCAATTCTTGAAAACACAGAAACAAGACAGCACGGTAGCACAACGATTACTTCAGGAAATTATAAAAATCATGAAGTAATGCTCACTGAGTCTGGCATTGGTAAGGTGGCTGCAGGTTCTGCCGCTACAGTGATGATTGATAATTTTAATCCTGATTTGATTGTTAACACTGGTTCTGCTGGTGCATTAGACCCCGATTTGAAAATAGGGGATGAAGTTATTGGCACACGTATTGCGTATTCTGATGTTGATGTGACAGCATTTGGCTATGCTTATGGTCAATTACCAAATAAGCCCTTATATTACGAAGCTGATCCAGCAGTGGTTGCTGATTTTATGAATTTGACTGCGGGCAAAAAAGGCTTAATTGTTTCTGGTGATCAATTTGTTCAAGACGACGGTAAAAAGAAAATCTTGTCCTATTTTCCAGAGGCATTAGTTGCTGAGATGGAAGCAGCAGCAGTAGCTCAAGTTGCGACACAGTTTGGAACCCCATTTATTGTATTACGTGGTGTTTCCGATTTAGCTAACGGAGAATCTAATATTGTCTTTGATGATTACGTAGTTGAAGCTGGTAAGGCGTCAGCCCAGTTATTAATCAACTATATGAATCAAAAAAACTAAGCCGACAGGCTTTTTTTTGTACTGTGAAGTTAGTGCAGTGCGAGATATAGCTGATTTCTATGGTAGCTCGTATAGAGGTTAGTGTGCAAGCTAGTGAAGAATAATGTAAAATAGAAAATATATTAAATTTAAGGAATATAATAAAATGATTACTTCATATAACCAAAAATCTTGTGGGGACATACTTGTCGTTACACTTACTCCTAACGCGGAAAAACAGATTGTGACTACTAGTGGAAACGTGACACGAATAAGTAATGCTGAAACAGGTCAGGCAACTGGATTTAACATTGCTAATGTAGGTGCCGAATTAGGGATTATTGGAGAAAATGGTCAAATATTCTTAAACGAAGAGCAAATAAATATTCTTAATGCCAATATCAAATCAGCTGGATTTGATGAAATTATGAAGGTTTCACCTTCAAAGCTTGTTATTGGTTTTGTTGAAAGCCTTTCGAATCATCCAGATTCAGATCATTTACATATCACGCAAACAAAAGTTAGTGATCAAAAAAGTTTGCAGATTGTTTCTGGATCGCCAAATATGAAAACAGGGATTAAAGTAGTGGTAGCTCAGCCTGGAACTATGATGCCTTCAGGCGCCTTAATATGGGATGGTGCATTACGTGGCGTGCCATCTTCAGGGATGATTGTTTCTGGGCGAGAGTTACATTTACCGGGTGCTCCAGAAAAGCCAGGTGCTTTGGTTTTACCAAATGATTTTGGTGAAATTGGCGATGTGTTTGACTTCAAAAAGGGTGCAACGCTCTATACAAATGGATTAGTTGATACAAATTATTAAGACAGGGGAAGTACAGCTAGTGTTGATCAATTGATTAATGCAGCTGAAAGTGTTGATAAGATGGTAGATAAAATTAGAAACGCACCACGTGTTTATCGAATATTCAATGATGAAAGTACAAAGTATCGGAAATTGGTGTTTGAGTTACGAAAAGGTGAGTTACAGTATTTCACATTTGTGATGGAGATCGTAAAAAAATGAGTAAAAAATATTATTTTATTGGCATTAAAGGGACAGGAATGGGACCTTTAGCACAAATTTTGCATGATCAAGGGAACGAGGTACTTGGTTCAGACATTGATACGTATACATATACGCAAGCTCCATTAGAGGCTGCAGGTATTAAAATATTACCATTTGATGCAAGAAATGTAGATGCCAATCAAGATGCTATTTTTGTGAAGGGAAACGCTTTTAATAATGATCAAATTGAAGTGGCTCGTGCATTAGAAATTGGTGTAACCATGATTTCTTATCCAGAAGCTGTTCAAGAACAAATATCACAAACCACATCCATAGCAATTGCAGGAGCCCACGGCAAAACGTCAACAACCGGATTATTGGCTCACGTGTTAAAAAATATTGCCCCTACCTCATATCTTATCGGGGATGGTACAGGACGAGGAGTGCCTAATTCACAATTTTTTGTTGTCGAGGCAGATGAATATCGTCGTCATTTTAAAGATTATGCCCCAGATTATGCGATTTTAACAAATATTGATTTTGATCATCCTGATTATTATACTGGCATTGAAGATGTAACGTCTGCGTTTGCTGATTTTGCTAATAATGTTAAAAAGGCTATTTTTGCTTGGGGTGATGATGAGCACTTACGTTCTTTGAAACCTTCAGCGGATGTTTACTACTATGGTGTCAATCCAGATAGAGATGATTTTGTGGCGACTAATATTCACAAATCAACTCAGGGATCGCATTTTAACGTTGTTTTTCGTGGTAAAGACTTAGGCGAATTTGCTGTTCCTTTATTCGGGCAACATGGTATTTTAAATGCGTTAGCAGTGATTGCTGTATCTTATATGGAAGAGGTTGACCTTGATTTAATTCGTCAATATTTGCTGACCTATCAGGGTGTTAAACGTCGTTTTAGTGAAAAGCAAATTGCTGATATTACAGTGATTGATGATTATGCTCATCATCCAACAGAAATTACGGCGACATTAGATGCGGCACGCCAAAAGTATCCCAACAAAAAAATTATTGCCATTTTCCAACCACATACTTTTTCACGCGTAATTGCGTATAAAGACGAATTTGCTAGTAGTTTAGAAGCGGCAGATCAAGTTTATCTAGCCAATATTTTTGGATCTGCACGAGAACAAGCCGGAACGATTACTTCCAAGGACTTAGGATCTGAAATTAGTAAGTTTGGTGGCATCATTGAAGAAAATGACATGAGTTTGTTGATGCCATATGAAAATGCTGTAATGGTCTTTATGGGCGCTGGTGACATTGAAAAATATGAATTTGCTTATGAAAAGCTACTTGGCCAATTGAGAACGGACTTGACTTAATATCTATTTAATGTGATTTCTGTTATAATTGATATAACCAGAATTGTTTAGAATACTGGAGGTAAATAGTAATGGATAATTTTAATATGCACGCCCGTCGTGATGTGACGGGTGTAGATGAGGGAATGCGCGCATTCTTTAAACAAACATATAGCTTTATGGGTATAGCAGTTTTACTTACCGCAGTGACAGGCTTTATAGTACAAAACTTTTTTTTGGAACAAGTTGCTAAGTTGCTTGTAGGTAATGTTATTGGTCTTTTGGCGCTGTTGGGTATTCAGATGTTGATTATAACGATGATTGGTCGTGCAACTTTTAAAAATCCTGCTCGTGCTTTTGGTTTGTTGATGGCTTTTGCAGTGGTTGAAGGCTTAACGCTTGGTGTCTTGTTAGCTGTTTATACAGGAGCTTCTGTGATGATGGCTTTCGTTTCTGCATCCGCGGTTTTCGGTGGAATGGCGGCTTATGGTGTCCTCACAAAACGTGATTTGACGGGACTAGGTTCGATTTTGTTTGGTCTGTTAATCGGTTTGCTGATAGCATCAATTGCTAATATGTTTTTCTACAGTGGAATCGTTTCGCTACTGCTTTCATGGGCTAATGTCGTTGTCTTCTCCTTATTCACAGCATATGATAATCAGAATTTGAGGGTAATGTACTCACAATTTGCTGGTCAAGCAGATACAACAGGACTTGCAGTAAATGGCGCCTTGAGATTATACTTAGACTTTGTCAATATTTTCTTCGCGCTGTTACGCATCTTCGGTGTTGTTAGTGGCTCACGTGATTAATGAAAAAGACCCATAGGGGTCTTTTTTTTTGTGAAAAAAATTTAGCTATAAACTAGAAACAAAAGTTTTAATTTTAATCATATAATCACGTATAATGAAATAGTTGTGGAAATATGAAGGTTACTGTTGAGGAATATTATGAATTTGAATCGGAGAAAAAGCATTATTTTGGTATCAATTATCTTGGTATTACTAGCTATTATTTGTGTGCAAGTGGCACGTTATTATCATGATACATATGTAACAGAAGTCGGCTATGCCAAAACATCTGCACATGTTCCTAAAAAAGAAAAAACTACAGATGATAACGGGAAAATTATTGCTCATTCACATAGCTATATATACAAATTTTACTTTGTTACCAAAAAAGGTGAAAGAAAGACACTCAATTATGAATTAAGTGGTGAAAATGTGAGGCCATTGAAAGAGAATAGTTTTGTTAAAGCCGATATTAGTGATAAACGGGTAGTAAGAGGTCCATATATCATTAGTAAGTCAACAATTCCAGATAATATTATTCATATGCTGAAATAATATTTTTGAACACTTTCATAAATACTGCCTAGTATAGTCCGTTGCTTTCAAAATGTGATCGTTTTAAAATATTTTATGTGCTTTCAACTCTACCGAAAAATGCACACTCTTGAATGTGGGACCACATGCTTACCTATTGTGTGGCTCTTTTTATTTAGCTAAAATGACTAACGTTTGACAAATAAAATGTTTCAGGTAAAATAAATCTTATGCGCAAATTTAAGGGAGAGAGTATTTTTATGACATTTACTAGACTACTAAGGGTAGCCGGAGCAATATTTTCACTATTTTTCATCAGCACTTCAACTGTTCAGGCAGGGACTTTGACATCAAATGAGTATCAACAATATTATCATCATAATATTGAGCAAGGACTTATGAATGACGTACAGAGTATTTGGCAGGACTCATCGGGATACTACCATATTTACTATTTAGCTGATTTGAATTATAAGCATGATGACGACGGCACGGAATGGTATCATGTTAAGACAAAAGACTTTGTACATTACGAAAAACTAGGAGTAGCTATCCCTAAGTTTCAGAATAAATGGGAAGCAGTTGCTACTGGATCAGTAATTAAAAACACGAACAAAATTTTTTCTGATTTGCCAAAAAAAGCAATAATTGCTTACTTCACTAGTTATACACCAACTGGACAAAAACAATATGTGGCTTATTCTATTGACAATGGTGTGACCTATCAACCTTACTCCGATGGAGCCATTATGTCTGCGTCATCCGCAAAAGCTCACTTTAGAGATCCATACGTTTTTTTCAATAAAGAAACTAAAAAAATAACGATGTATCTTGCTGAAGATGATAAAATTGGCGTTTACACTAGCGATGATGGTAAAAACTTCAACTATGTAGGTGCTACAGTATTGAACAGCGGTGCCTTAAATGGCAAAGATTTGGGATTGATTGAATGTCCAAACCTAAAAACAATGAGTGATACAACTACGGGGATAACTAAAACTGTGATGTTTTTCGGTGCTAATGGCTACAATTACGGACAGACAAGTGGTTCTTATTATATGGTTGGGCACCTTGACAATAATGGTGTATTTGTCGCTGAACAGCAACCAAAACGTGTTGATGATGGTTCAGATTATTATGCTAGTAACTATTTTCAAACAGCGGATAATACGAATATATTGTCGATTGGTTGGCTAGGTAATTGGGGGTATTCATGCAAAAAAATAGTTGATGCGAATAATGAACAATCATATAAGTTGGGCTCATTATCTTTAGCGCACCAATTGAATCTAACCAAAGTCAACGGTGAGTACACAATGATATCTTCACTGGTTAAACCCTACGGTAGTTTAACACAAACAGTTAAAGACACGATTAATACGAGTCAGTTATCTAAGGATAACGATGGCTATTATCAACTATTGAATGCTCAACGCTGGACAAGTCAAAACTTCTATTTACAAATGACAAATAAAAAGAAGGGGACTGTCTGTGGAAATGTTCATTTATCATTCAAGCAAAAAGATTCAAACGTTGAGCTAAATTATAATGCGGATACCGGATATTACACGGTAACACGACAAACAAAAAATATTGCTGATAGTGATGCAAATACTGAATATAATAAAACATTTGTTGAACAAAGCGGTGTCGTTAATCCAAATGTCTTCAAGCTTCATGTATACACGGATAAAACAAGTGTTGAGTTTGAATTTGAAAATAGTGGACGCACTTATTCATTGTTAAAGTATTCGACAGAAGATGATTTATTATTTAATATTGAAACTGACAGTGAGAACGACTTGTTTTATTCGATGAGCAATGTTGATAATAAATAATCTTTGCTAATAAGCAGCATTTTTAACTAAATATAAAGTATGTAGAACTTTTAGCTGGTGAATTTAGCTAAAAGTTTTTTATCTTTTTGACTAGTAATAACATAAAATGCGTGCAAAAACTGGTTTATAAGAAATTACTATACTTAAGTGACATATCAACGTGTGTTACACTTAATATAGATAAATATAAGATGGGACATTAAGATGACCAATAAAAAACTATTACTTATTGATGGCAATTCGCTGGCTTTTAGGGCTTTTTATGCGATGTACAATCAGTTAGATCGTATGATCTCGCATGAAGGGTTGCATACAAATGCATTAGTTGCTTTTAATAACTTTTTAGATAAAATTGTAGATCCAATGGCTCCAGATTTAGCATTAGTGGCTTGGGATGCTGGTTCTGGGAAAGAAACACATCGTGGGAAGTTATTTCCTGAATATAAGGACGGCCGTTCTAAAGTACCAGAGGAATTTAAAGAACAGTTTCCATATTTACGTGAAATGGTTATGTTGCATGGCTTGCGGAATTATGAACAGGCCGGTTTAGAAGCTGATGATATCATTGGAACTTATTCACGTATGGGTGAAGCAGCAGGATATTCTGTCATTATTGTAACTGGCGACCAGGACTTGACACAGTTAGCCACGGAAAACATTACTGTAAACGTGACCAAAAAAGGTGTAACAGATATTGAAAGTTATACACCAGCTTATATAAAAGAAAAATTTGGGCTTACACCGGACCAAATTATTGATAAGAAGGCGTTGACAGGTGATACATCTGATAATTATCCCGGTGTTACAAAAGTGGGCGAAAAAACAGCATTAAAAATACTTGCCGAATATAATAACATTGACAATTTGTATGATAATATTGATAAAATGAAGCAGTCAAAAATGAAGGACAATTTGATCAATGATCGTGAATTAGCCTTCCAAGCACGTGAATTAGCTACAATTTTAACTGATGCCAAACTACCTTTACCGCTTGAAGAAATGGAATATAGAGGTGTCGATTTTGAGAAGATTATTCCATTTTATGAAAATTTGGATTTCAAACAACATTTAGCTAAAATAAAAGCATTACGTAAATCTGGACAACTTGAGAATACAAAAGAATTTGACAATGGTGTAAATTTTGTCGAATTAAAAGAAAATAATTTAAGAGCAATTGCGATGCTAGGTGATAAGATATCAGTTCATATTGAATTTGTGGGTGATAATTATCACGAGGGTGAAATGATTGGTTTCGCCATTGGTAATCCAGAAGTTGGCTACTATGCTAGTCGTGACATCTCTTTATTACAGACCGAAGAGTTGAAGTCAGTGATTGAGAATGACCAGATTTTAAAAAATGTTTTCAATGTTAAAGCACAGCTTGTATTATTTAAGCGACTTGGTTTGGCACTTAAGGGCGTGAGTTTTGATTTTATGCTGGTTGCTTATTTGCTTGATACGGTAGCTAATGATAATGTTTTGTCAACTTTAGCACAGCGTTTTGATGTTTACTTGGCACCTGATGAAGATATTTATGGTAAAGGCGCCAAATTCACGGTGCCAACCGATACCAATCTCTTATTGTCGCACATTGCTCATAAAGCGGATGGACTTTTCAAATTAGAAAAACCAGCGTTCACAGAATTAAAGCAACACGAACAGACCCATCTATATACGGACATTGAGCTACCATTAGCGTTTGTTTTAGCTGATATGGAATATCAAGGCATTAAGGTCAATCCGGAATACTTACGAAATAAAGGCAAGGATTTATCCGAGCGAATAGCTGATATTCAATCTGCCATCTATATTGAAGCTGGTGAAGAGTTTAATCTGAACTCGCCAAAACAATTAGGGGTATTGTTGTTTGAAAAAATGGGTTTGCCAGTGATTAAAAAGACAAAGACAGGCTACTCAACGGCTGTGGATGTTTTAGAAAAACTAGCACCGCAAGCGCCTATAGTGGACCATATTTTGCAGTATCGTCAACTAGCAAAACTGAAATCAACTTACATTGACGGACTGCTTTCAGTTATATATCCTAAGGACAGCAAAATTCACACACGATTTTTGCAGACTTTGACACAAACTGGTCGATTGTCATCAGTTGATCCTAATTTGCAGAATATTCCAATGCGTTCAGAAGAAGGGCGCTTAATCCGAACAGCATTTATTCCTAGTCATCCGGACTGGCAAATATTTGGTGCCGATTATTCTCAAATTGAATTACGTGTTTTGGCCCATGTTACAGGTGATAAAAACATGCAAAAAGCCTTTCTAAACGGCGAGGACATACATGCCGAAACAGCTCGTGCTGTCTTTGGCTTAGCCGATGATGCAGTAGTTGATCCACTTAAGCGTCGTACGGCTAAAGCTGTGAATTTTGGTATTGTGTATGGTATTTCGGATTATGGCTTGGCTAATAATTTAGGGATTCCACGCGCCGAGGCGAAACGTTTTATTGATACTTATTTCCAAGAGTTCCCTCAAATTCATGAATGGATGAACACAATTAAGACTTTTGCACATGAACACGGTTATGTAGAAACAATTGCCCATAGGCGACGTTATTTGCCGGATATTCAAGCAAAGAACTTTAATTTAAGGTCATTCGCAGAACGAACTGCGATGAATTCGCCCATACAGGGTTCAGCGGCAGATATTATCAAAATTGCGATGATAAAGGTTAACGAAGCTTTACGAGAGAATAATTTACAGGCGAGAATGTTGCTTCAAGTACACGATGAATTGATTTTTGAAACCCCCGTAGACGAAATTGATGAATTAACCGAAGTTGTCACGAATGTTATGGATTCAGCCGTTGCATTAGATGTACCATTGAAAGTTGATGCACATCATGGTGACACTTGGTACGATGCAAAGTAGGGATCACAAGAATTCAGGTGAGGACGGATTATTATGATGATAAAATTGCCTTCAGTATTAGCGGTGACGTCTAGTGGCGACATGACAGTATGGCAGATCATGCAAAAAATAGGGATATATGTTGCGGTTTTCGTGATGATCTTTTTGTTAGTTGCTGCTGGTCAACTCGTAATTTCTAGACTACGTCATAAGAAGTTTAGTCATCATCATTTGTTTTATGATGCACTGTTTGCCACAAGTTTTATCTCGTTGCTTGTCCTTGGGGGCTCTTACTTATACCAAAAAAATGTGTTTGGCATCAAAACAGCCATCTTAGAACCAATTCATGAACAAGAACGCAAAACGGCTAATAAAAAAGCAGCAGAGGATACAACTTCGCGCGCCCTTATTCGAAAAATGGTTATGCGAAATGCAACAAAAAATTTTGAAAAACAAGGATTTGTAGCAATTCCAAGTAGAAATATTTTATTACCAATTTATAATGATGCCTATAGTGATGAAGGACTGAACCTTGGTGCAAATTACGCGAATAAATCCGAAAAAGACCCAGAGGGGAAACAAAAGCCAGTTATGGGGCAAGGGAACTATGGATTAGCAGCCCACAATTTTAATGATGGTCAGACTGGATTTAGCGCGTTGCAACAGACAACCAATAATGATTCACCGTATTTACAGGATGGCAAGTTGAAGGGGTCATCATGGTTAAACGGGAAAAGTATTTTGTTGGCTAATAGCAAGGGGATTTATCGGTACGAAATTACTAGCCAAAATACAGTTTCATCAACAGAGGTGTCAGTGTTAAACCCAACTAAGAAAGCACAGTTAACAATTATTAGTTGTCTTTTTCCTTCAACGACGTATCGAATTATCACTCATGCTGAATTGAAAAAAACGTATACGTGGCGTAATGCACCCGAAAAATTGGTTAGTGAATTTAATTTGAAAGTACGCAATACTAATGCCCGTGTGAGTTGGTGGAATCCAGGAATAGAAGAAGGCGCAAATGGTGATGCTGGTGGAACAAAAAAATGAATTGACTGAATAAAAATGGTTTCAGATAATGAAACCATTTTTTGATAAATAAAATTTATTACCATTTATTTATACTGTGAACAGCGCTATAATAAGCGAAAGCATAAAAATAGTGTCAAAATTTTTCTTTATATAGGAATAAAAATGATGGATAAACAAAAACGTAAGGATACCTCACTAATATTTAAGCGACAATTTTTCGATGTGAAAGCACAAGAATATTTGCCCATCTCTGCTGATGAATTATTATCTCAGCACTTACTGATTACTGGTGTTACCGGTAGCGGAAAGTCTTCGACTGCGCTAACCATTATAGAAGAACTTAAAAAGAACCAGCAGAATGTTATTGTATTAGATCCAACAGGTGAATTTCGTACAATACCAAATGTACAGCGTATCGTGTTGGGGAATGATGGCTTTTTTGATGTTACTCACTTAACGAGTGATCAAATTGCTCATCTATTAAATATTACAGATGAATCGTTGCTGGGCAAATTACCCGCTGCAATTGAAAGTTTGCAAATACAAAACAATGTTGTAGTTAAACCAGGAATCTATAAAAAAATCAATAGAAGCCAAATTGAACATGATAACCTAGTGGAACAACTTAAAATCAAGGATAAATACTTTGATTTAAGTTTGCTGGCTAATCAATTGCAAGAAGAGTTTATTACGCCGTATGTTGATGAGTGTGCTGATTTTTCATTATTAGGCCAAATTTATGATAAGGAAGCTATTGCCAAAGCATGGTCAAGCCTTGCCCAATTAAAGCAAACCTTAAAAAATAAACAAATTCGTACTTTATTGTCAAGATCAATGAAACAAGGAAATGTGCACTATGATGTCGATTATTTACTGCGACTATTTATAACACGTCAGGCGACCAAACAGAGTTTGATTATTGATTTATCTTTGTTTAGTCACGAACAAAAATTAAATCAAGTACTTGTTGAGATTCTGACTATGCAGATGATGAGCATAGCAAAACTTACTGGACCAAGCTTTCCCGTAACAATCTTTATTGATGAAGCACATCGATACTTGTCAAATAATGGGCATGGCAATCACGGCATCTTTTCGTTAATACGTGAGGGACGGAAACTAGGGTTGGATTTGATGATGAGTACACAAAGCCCGTTGGATGTTCCTGTCGAGTTGCTCGGACAATTTGGAAGCTTTATCGTGCAGCGACTAAACACACGAAATGAAATGAAAAGTTTATTAATCATCAAAGAGGACCTAATTGACCAAGTAGCAAATCTTGCAACTGGGGAGGCGTTTTTAAAAACAATTGGTCGCCAGGAGTTGAAAAAGGTCAAAGTTGAACTGAGTACAATTAGTCACCAAACCGAAAATATTCAATTTGGTTTATAACTAAATTCAATGTTAGGAAACCTGACACATAATTTGCAAAGGCCATTAACTTCGTTTAGAATAAAAGTATCTTAAGCGGAGGTATTGTGATGAGCGAACGCGAATTGAGACGTAATTTATCAATTTTACCAATTGGTACTGTACGCGAGCTCACGTTATTGACTGATCGTCAGATTAGATACTATGAACAACAGAAATTAATTGCGCCGGGTCGCGGCAAAGGTGGCCAGAGACGTTTTTCATTAAATGATGTTGATCGTTTGCTCGAGATTCGTGATTTTTTGGATGCTGGAGACTCTATCAAAGATATTCAAGAAATTTTCGCCAAGCAACGCCGTAAAGCACAAGAAAAACAAGATTCAGAAGCAGCACTACGCCGTTCACTACAAAAAGAATTCGCCCAACTGGGACGATTCGGGGCTCATTAAGAAAGGACAATCATGGCTCGCAAAACTTTTACCAAAGAAGAAATTAAGCAAATCGTGGCAGACGAAAACGTGGAGTTTATTCGCGTAACCTTTACAGACGTCTTGGGCGCTATTAAAAATGTTGAAGTGCCCACATCACAGTTAGATAAGGTGTTAGACAATAATCTAATGTTTGACGGTTCATCTATCGAAGGATTTGTACGTATTAATGAATCAGATATGTATCTATATCCTGATTTGTCAACATTCATGATTTTCCCATGGGCGACTGACGGACACGGCGGTAAGGTAGCACGATTAATTGCTGATATTTATACAGCGGATCGTGAACCGTTTGCTGGTGACCCTCGTCACGCACTACGTACTGTGTTGACAGAAGCACGTGAAGCTGGATTTACTTCATTTAATGTTGGTACTGAGCCTGAATTCTTTTTGTTCAAGCTTGATGAAAAAGGGAACCCAACCACAGAATTGAATGATAAGGGCGGCTACTTTGATTTGGCACCTTTGGATATGGGTGAAAATGTTCGTCGTGAAATCGTCTTGACATTGGAAAAGATGGGCTTTGAAATCGAAGCAGCTCACCACGAAGTTGCTGAAGGTCAACACGAAGTTGATTTCAAGTATGCATCGGCATTGGAAGCGGCAGATAACATTCAGACATTCAAGCTCGTTGTTAAAACAATTGCACGTAAGAATGGTTACTTTGCAACATTCATGCCAAAACCAGTTGCTGGTATTAATGGTTCAGGTATGCACACAAACATGTCTTTGTTCACTAAAGAAGGTAATGCCTTTGAAGATGTTTCTGATGAAATGGGACTTTCAAAAGCAGCTTATAACTTCTTGGGTGGTGTTTTGGAACACGCTACAGCCTTTACAGCTTTGGCAAACCCAACTGTTAATTCATATAAGCGTTTGACGCCTGGCTTTGAAGCACCAGTTTATGTTGCTTGGTCAGCTTCAAACCGTTCACCAATGGTACGTGTTCCAGCGTCACGCGGGCAATCAACACGTTTGGAACTACGTTCAGTTGATCCAACCGCCAACCCTTATACATCCCTTGCAGCAATTCTTGCTTCAGGATTAGATGGTATTAAGCGTGAGTTGGAACCACTGGCTTCAGTTGATAAGAACATTTACTTGATGGATGAAATTGAACGTGAGCGTGCCGGTATCACAGATTTGCCAGATACATTGTTGGCGGCAGTTCGTGAACTTGCAGCTGATGAGGTTGTTCGTGCAGCAATCGGTGAACATATTGCTGACAAATTTATTGAAGCAAAGAAGATTGAATATACATCATATCGTCAGTATGTTTCTCAATGGGAAACAGATTCATATTTAGAAAAGTATTAATTTCGTAGAAGCAGAAATGCTTTTTTTTATTGCTCAAAATTTTAGACGAACGTTCAGTTTTGATGTTTTTGTAAACGCATACATTGCTAACGTTCGGATAAAAATAAATAAAAGTCAAAAATGTTCGTTATATACGAACTCTTTTTTGATTATTGTGAATTTTCTTATTTTAAAACGAACACAAATGTATAAAAATCTGTTAAATTGTAATTGTAAACGAACGATAACCTTGCAAATTACAAAGAATGTACACATTGGAGAAGAATATGCCTCAAGTTGCAGTTGTTATGGGATCAACTAGTGATTGGTCCAGCATGAAAAAAACGACAGAAATTTTGGATATATTAGGTGTTACTTACGAAAAACATGTCATTTCAGCACACCGCATGCCTCAAGAATTACAAGCGTTTGGCGCACAAGCAAGAGACAATAAGCTTCAAATAATTATTGCTGGTGCCGGCGGTGCAGCTCATTTGCCTGGTATGCTGGCAGCTAATACGACGCTACCAGTTATCGGCGTGCCGATGCAATCACGGGCACTAAATGGACTGGATTCTTTACTCTCTATTGTTCAAATGCCAGCGGGGGTCCCCGTTGCTACGGTTGCGATAGGCGATGCAGGTGCAAAAAATGCGGCAATTCTAGCTGCGCAAATTATTGCTTTAAATGATGATGACATATTGCAGGCCTTGAATGAATATCGAGAACGCCAAACAAAGACTTCTATTGAAAGCGAGGCAGAATTGATATGACAGGAGCAATTTTACCACCGGCAACGATTGGTATTATTGGCGGTGGCCAACTTGGTCAAATGATGGCTCTTTCCGCAAAGGAAATGGGGTATCGTGTCGGAATTTTGGATCCGACGAAAGACTCTCCAGCTGGACAAGTATCGGATTTTCAGATAGTTGCTGATTATGATGATGTCGAAGCATTAAATGAATTATCACGGCGAAGTGAAGTGTTAACATATGAATTTGAAAATGTTGATCGAGATACATTAAATGAGCAAAGCGATGCAGAATTGCCGCAAGGTACTGAACTATTAAGAATTACAAGCAATCGCATTACTGAAAAAAAGTTTATTCGAGATGATGCTAAAGTACCAGTCACAAATTTTATTGAAGTAAATTCACCCGAAGATTTACGAAAGGTAGCTTTACCAGCTATCTTAAAAACAGTGAGTGGCGGATATGATGGACATGGTCAGTGGTCAATCAATACAGTGCAAGATATTGTTAATCTTGAAAAAGATTTTCCAGATACGCAATTAATTTTAGAACAAGTTGTGGATTTTAAGCAAGAGCTAAGTATTATGGTTTCACGTTCCCAAGATGGGCAAATTGTGACCTGGCCGATTGTCGAAAATATTCATGAAAATCACATTTTAAAAACGACAACAGCACCTGCTAACATTTCATTGGCACTCAAGAATAAAATTGAAGCAATTGCTGAGAATATCGCTGAGTCACTTGAATTGCGTGGCGTACTTGGTATTGAGTTATTTGTCGCTGACGAGGAAGTGTGGGTTAACGAATTAGCACCGCGACCACATAATTCTGGACATTATAGTATTGAAGCGACAAATGTATCACAGTTTGAAGGACATATTAGAAGTATTGTCGGTTTACCTATACCAAAAATTGAGTTGCAAAGCCCGGCTACAATGCTGAATTTGTTGGGCGATGAGCTAACCCAAGCTAGAGAAGATTTAATTCATCATCCTGAATGGCATTTTCACGATTATGGTAAATTGGCTGTTAAACCTAATCGTAAAATGGGTCATATTACGGTACTAGGAACAGAAAATGGTCGAAAATTAAAAGAATGGGGTGACTTGCATGAGCAGCGCAACTGAATACGAAGACAAAACAGTGACTCGCGGGGAACTGAAATATCAAGGTAAGGCAAAACAAGTTTATTTCACAGATAATCCTACAATTTTGTGGGTTCATTATATGGATCAAGCAACAGCCCTGAATGGTAAAGTACATGAGGATATTCCTGAAAAGGGAAGACTGAACAGTGCTATTTCACATATATTGTTCAATTATTTAACTCGTCAGGGTATTGATAATCATTTTCTCTCTTCAATTTCAGAAACAGATGAACTTGACACTGCTCTTGATATCTTGCCGATTGAAGTAGTTACCAGAAATTATGCATCCGGGCATTTTGTTAGTAAGTTCGATGCAAAACCTATGCAAAAGTTATCACCTATTGTTCAGGAATTTTACTATAAATCAGATAAGCTAGATGATCCCTTTATGAATGATTCTCAAATTTTAGCTCTTGGTTTGGCCACATTATCTGAACTCACAAAATTACGAGCTTATGCCCAAGAAGTTAATCAAGCGCTCAAAGAAATATTTGATCAAATTAATATTAACTTAGTCGACTTTAAATTAGAATATGGTCGTGATAGCGAGGGGAAGTTAATCTTGGCTGATGAATTGTCACCAGATAATATGCGTTTGGTCGACCAAAAAACAGGTCAGTCACTTGATAAAGATGTATTTCGAAAACATGCTGGTGATGTTACTGTTGGTTATCGTGATGTTTTATCACGCTTAGAAAATTTGGAGAAATAATATGTACTTAGCAAAAATATATGTCACATACAAGCCATCAATCCTTGATCCACAAGGAGAAGTGATTAAAGCTGCGTTAAATCGTATGGATTATAGCGGAATCGAGCAAGTATCACAAGGAAAATATTTTGAAATTAAGCTGAAAGCAACCGATGTTGATGCTGCCACTTCAGAAGTTGAAAGTTTCACTGATGCCCTATTAATCAATCAAAATACCGAAACCTACCGCTTTGATTTATCTTTGGTAGATGAGGACGAGGTATTATCATGAAAGCTGCGGTTATTAGTTTTCCAGGATCAAATTGCGATTTTGACATGTTACATGCATTGCAAGAATTTGGTGTTGAAGCAGAAATTGTTTCTGCAAAACATAATAATTTAAAAGAATATGATGCAATCTTTTTACCAGGTGGTTTCTCATACGGAGATTATTTGCGTACAGGAGCAATTGCCCGTTTTTCACCAATCATGAGTGCTGTGACACAGGCGGCTAATGATGGCAAGCTTATTGTTGGCATTTGTAATGGATTTCAAATTTTGACAGAAGCTGGTTTATTACCTGGACAACTATTAACAAATAAAAAACCAGGATTTATTTGCGATGAGATAGCACTTTCAATTGCGAATCCAAATACTGCTTATACAAATGCTTATGATTCTGAAGAAATAATTAATATTCCTGTGGCGCATGCAGAAGGAAATTATTATGCCGATGCAGAAACATTGACGAAACTTGAAGAGGACAATCTGATTGTTTTCCGATATGTGGATAATCCCAATGGGTCAGCACATGATATAGCAGGAATTATGAATGAAAATGGTAACGTCTTTGGTATGATGCCACACCCAGAGCGCGCAGTTGATGCAGTGACTGGTAACGAAGATGGTAAGAACTTTTTCAAAAGTATTTTGAGCGGCATTCTAGCAGGAGCCTAATATAATGACAACAAATGAATTATCACCCGAAGAAGTACGTGACAGTAAAATTTATATAGAGTGGGGTCTCACAGAACAAGAATACGATTTGATTGTTAAGGAGTTAAAGCGTCTACCTAATTTTACTGAAACAGGCATTTTTTCAGGAATGTGGTCGGAACACGTTTCTTATAAGAAATCAAAGCCAATTTTGCGCAAATTCTGGTCAACCAACGAACGCGTTTTACAGGGACCAGGTGAAGGTGCTGGGATTTTAGACATTGGCGACAATCAAGCAGTTGTTTTTAAGGCTGAAAGTCATAATCATCCTTCATTTGTTGAACCGTACGAGGGGGCAGCAACCGGAGTTGGTGGTATCTTACGTGATATTTTTTCAATGGGTGCCCAACCTATTGCTGTACTGGATTCACTACGCTTTGGTGAATTAGACAATGCGCATACAAAACATATTGTTGACGGTGTCATAGCAGGAATTGCGGGATACGGCAATGCGATTGGTATTCCCACAGTAGGAGGCGAAATTGGTTTTGATGGCGTTTACGCTGGCAATCCGTTGGTAAATGTTATGGCTGTTGGCTTGATGGACCAAAATGCTATGCAGGTTGGACAAGCTAAAGGCATAGGAAATTCAATTATCTATGTTGGTGCTAAAACTGGTCGTGATGGTATTAATGGCGCCTCATTTGCTTCTGCTGAGTTCTCAAGTGAAGAAAAGTCTGATCGTTCGGCTGTTCAAGTTGGTGATCCATTTTTAGAAAAGCTAGTAATGGATGCGACACTGCAGGCAGTACGTGAGCACTCCGATATTATTGTTGGTATTCAAGATATGGGTGCAGCTGGGCTCCTATCATCAAGTTCTGAAATGGCTGCTAAAGCAGGTATGGGCATTAATCTGAACTTGGATATGGTCCCTCAACGTGAAACAGGAATGACGCCATATGAACTAATGTTGTCAGAGTCACAAGAACGCATGGTGCTTGTTGTTAAAAAGGGTGAAGAACAAGCTATTATTGACTTGTTCCAATCAGCTGATTTAGATGCTGTAATCATTGGTCAAGTTACCGATGATGGTCGTTATCGATTAAACTTTAAAAATGAAGTTGTTGCAGATGTACCTGTTGACTTTTTGACACATGCACCAAAACAAGACTTACCAATGGCCGAACCAGCAAGATTGGCAAATCTTTCGAATGATCAATTTGAGCCAGACATGGGTAATGTCAAAGAAACGATATTAACATTACTCGCGCAGCCAACAATAGCTTCCAAAGCATCGTTGTTCCGTCACTTTGATTCACAGGTGCGTGCCGATACCGCCATTAAGCCCGGCGGGGATGCAGCACTAATCCGTATCCGTGATACGCAAAAGGCATTAGCGATGACAACAGATGTTAATGCTCGTTATTTATATCTCAACCCGCGTGTGGGTGCCAAAATGGCAGTTGCTGAAGCGGCCAGAAATATTGTATCTACTGGATCAAAGCCAATTGGCATTACGGATGGCTTGAACTTTGGTTCACCGGATAATCCAGAAGTTTATTATGAGTTGGATCAAGCTGTTGCTGGGATTAATGACGTGGCTAAACAGCTTGACACACCAATCATTTCTGGAAACGTGTCTCTTTACAATGAAACAGATGGGCAAGCAATTTACCCAACACCAATGATTGGCATGGTTGGTTTGCTTGAAGATATCACAAAAGCAACACGAATCGCATTTCAATCAGCAGGTGATAGTATTTATCTTGTAGGACGAACGAAAGATAGCTTTAACGGTTCAGAAATTCAAAAGATGCAAACGGGACACATTGCCGGTCAATTATTTGATTTTAATGATGAGGACGAGTTAGCAGCGCAACAGTTCATTCTAGATGTCACTGATCAACGTCTCCTTAATAGTGCGCATGATTTATCTGAAGGTGGATTAGTCGTTGGTCTTCTTGAGAGCGCCTTTGCTGGAAATCTCAGTTTTGATATCTCGGTAGACTTAGCCGATAAGTATTTATTTTCAGAAACACCCAGTCGTTTTGTAGTCAGTGTGTCACCTGAAAATAGAACAACATTTGAATCACTAGCCGGTGACCGAGTAACAAAATTAGGTGTGGTTACAGCAGATGATACGATTAATATTACAACGACAACAAGCGATATTCAATTGTCATTCAGCGAAACGAAGAAAATCTATCAGGAGAGCATCGCATGGAAACTAAACGCGGAGTAACGATGATGAACGAACAAAAAAATGAAACATCACGTCTTAATGTGCGTAGTTTGAATGAAGAATGTGGCATTTTTGGCGTCTGGGGTCGCTCCGATGCGGCGCAATTAACATACTATGGGTTGCATGCATTACAACATCGTGGTCAAGAGGGCGCTGGTATTGTTGCTAACAATAATGGTCATTTGTGGCAGGAACGTGGTTTAGGTCTACTGAGTGATGTTTTTCGAGACACATCTCGCATTGAAGCATTAGCTGGGAAAAGTGCTATTGGTCACGTGCGTTATGCCACAGCCGGATCTAATGGGTTAGAAAACATCCAACCTTTGATGGTGAATTTTCATGACATGCAAATCTCGTTAGCGCACAATGGTAATTTGACAAATGCACTCACATTACGTGAAAATTTGGAAGAAGAAGGAGCCATTTTTCAATCATCTTCTGATTCTGAAATTTTATTGCATTTAATTCGCCGGTCTAAAGCAGACAAATTTATTGATAAACTAAAAGAAGCTTTAAACATTGTACACGGTGGATTTGCGTTCTTGCTATTGACACCACATGGGATGTTTGCTGCGTTGGACCCACACGCGTTTCGACCTTTTGTCATTGGTCAAATGCCGGATGGTCACTACATTGTTACATCTGAAACAGCTGCTATTGAAGTTGTTGGTGCCAAGTTCGTGCGCGATGTACAACCTGGTGAACTAATCGCGATCGACGACAATGGTTTAACAATCGATACATATACCGATAAAACCACCTTAAATATTGACTCGATGGAATATATCTATTTTGCTCGCCCTGATTCAATGATTTATGGTGTGAATGTGCATAAAGCACGTAAGCGAATGGGCTCAGCCTTAGCAGCGGAACAACCCGTTCCAGAAGCAGATATTGTTGTCGGCATCCCAAACTCTAGTTTGAGTGCAGCGGCTGGATTTGCTGAAGCCAGTGGTTTACCAAATGAAATGGGGCTGGTTAAGAATCAATATATTGCGCGAACATTTATAGAGCCAACACAGGATAAAAGAGAGCGTGCTGTTCGCATGAAGTTAAGCGCTGTTCGTGATGTTGTTGTTGGAAAAAATGTTGTCTTGATTGATGATTCAATTGTTCGTGGTACGACGTCAATGTTTATTGTACGTATGCTAAAAGAGGCTGGTGCTAAATCAGTTCATGTAAGAATTGCGAGCCCTATATTTAAATTTCCGTCATTTTATGGTATTGATATGCAAACAACAGAAGAACTGATGGGCGCAAATCATTCATTGCATGAAATGACAAAAATGATTGAAGCTGATTCACTTGGATTTTTGTCAGTTGATGCGCTGGTTAAGGCAATTGACTTACCATATGATGGAGAAGGAACTGGGCTAACGACCGCTTACTTTGATGGGCATTATCCAAGCCCCATTTATGATTATAAAGCCAGTCTAGATAAATTTGTGCATGCTGGAGAAGTTGATTTTGTTCCAGAGCCAACTACTACTTATCATCCCCGTCAAGTGGCATCACTACGACATCAAGAGCTTTTATCAGATGGCACTATTCACTTAGATTCACAAACAATTCAGGGGGTAGAAATATGAGTGAGCAAAACGCCTATCAAAGGGCTGGTGTTGATATTAAAGCTGGAGAACGTGCCGTTGACCTAATGAAAGATGCAGTGGCGGCTACGTATAATGACCAAGTTTTGGATGGTATTGGTGGCTTTGGGGCAGCGTTTGCTTTAGGAAAAGACTACACGGATCCAGTTTTAGTTTCAGGCGCTGATGGTGTAGGGACAAAGCTATTGCTAGCTATTGCTGCGGATAAACATGATACAATTGGCCAGGATTTAGTAGCGATGGTGGCCAATGATATTTTAGCTCAAGGAGCAAAACCTGCTTTTATATTAGATTATCTAGCTGTGGATAAAATGAGACCAGAAGTGGTTGCTGAAATTGTCACAGGCATTGCCAAAGCTGCTAAAGAATCAAATATGGCTTTGATTGGCGGTGAAAGCGCTGAATTACCGGGATTATATGCGGAAAAGCATTATGACTTAGCTGCTTTTGCTGTTGGTATTGCAGAGCGACAACAATTATTGTCGGCAAAAAATGTCTCTGAAGGAGATGTTTTGATTGGTTTGCCGTCTTCTGGAATTCACTCTAATGGCTATTCATTAGTACGTCAGGTTTTTGATATTCATTCTGATAAGGACTTCAATAAATTATCGTCTGAAACAAAAGAAACACTACTGACGCCAACCGCCTTATATGCTAAGACTGTTTGGCCACTTGTGGAAGCAAAATTAATACAGGCAATGGCGCATATTACCGGTGGAGGAATCATTGAAAACTTACCAAGAGCATTGCCGGAAAATGTTTCTGCAGAAATAAACTGGGGTTCATGGCCTATTTTACCAATTTTTTCTGAAATACAAGCCAAGGGGACACTGTCGGTAAAAGACATGTTATTAACCTTTAATAACGGACTCGGAATGATTTTGATTGTAAAGCCACAACAGTTAGCTGATGCGATGACATTACTAACAGAACAAGGTCAGACAGCTTATGTAGTCGGTAAAATAACGCCTGCTCAGAAGGAACGAGTTGTCTTTACAGGTAATGAACCATGGTGAGAAAAGTAAGGTTAGCAGTTTTTGCATCTGGGACGGGTACCAACTTCCAAGCATTAAATGATGCGATTTTACAAAGAGGGCTTAATGCTGAAATCGTGCGTTTGATTGTTGATAAATCAACTGCTGGTGCCCTGAATTTAGCAAAATTATTTGGTATTCCTGCTACAGCAATTAAATATTCGAATTATGAAACGAAGACGGAAGCGGAACAGGTCATTATTAATCAACTTAAAACAGATCAAGTTGACGGTATTTTATTGGCTGGTTATATGCGTATTTTGACGCCAAAGTTAATCGATGCCTATTCGGGGAAGATTATCAACCTCCACCCGGCCATGTTACCTAATTTTCCAGGAAGGCACAGTATTTTAGATGCCTTTGAAGCCGGCGTTTCAGAGACTGGGGTAACTGTTCATTTTGTGGATAATGGCATTGATACTGGCGAGATAATTGCTCAAGAAGCTGTGCCAATCCTGATTAATGACACAATTGATATACTTGAGACACGCATTCATAATGTTGAACATGTGTTGTATCCTAACACACTTGCAAAGTTAATAGATGAAGGAGTATTTTTAAAATGACACGAGCATTACTTAGCGTTTCTGATAAGAGTGGTTTAATCCCTTTTGCCAAAAATTTAGTTGAATTAGGTTATGAATTGGTATCTACTGGCGGTACTCATAAGGTATTGGCAGATGCTGGTTTAGCTGTTATCTCAATTGATGAGGTAACTGATTTTCCAGAAATGCTGGATGGGCGTGTAAAAACTTTGCATCCCCGTGTCCATGCAGGTTTGCTTGCTCGTCGTGATTTACCAGAGCACATGGCAAAATTAGCAGAATTTGATATCACACCGATTGATATGGTAGTTGTTAATTTATATCCCTTCAAATCAACCATCCAAAAAGAAGGTGTTACTGAGGCGGAAGCAATTGAAAACATTGATATTGGTGGTCCTTCAATGTTACGTTCTGCTGCCAAAAATTTTGCGTCAGTTTTGCCAATTGTTGATCCAAAAGACTATGACGTTGTTGTCAATAAGTTGAAAGCTGGCGAAGTTGATCGTGAATATCGTAAGTCGTTGGCCGCAAAAGTATTCCAACATACCGCTAGCTATGATGCTTTGATTGCCAATTATTTGACGGAAACAGCATTTCCTGAAAATCTAACATTACCTTACGAAAAATTTGATGATATGCGTTACGGGGAAAATCCACATCAACCAGCTGCTGCCTATAAGACAGCCTTACCTGAAGCTTATTCGGTTCTGAATGCTGATATTTTACATGGTAAACAATTGTCATATAACAATATTCGTGACGCTGATGCAGCACTTAGAATAATTGCTGAGTATGAAGAAACGACAGTTGTTACAGTTAAGCATATGAACCCAGCTGGAATAGGGCAGGGAGAAACTTTGGAAGCTGCTTGGGATCAAGCCTTTGCTGCTGACGATATTTCAATTTTTGGTGGTATCGTAGCGCTTAATCGTGAAGTTGACGTGGCGACTGCAGAAAAGATGCATGCTATCTTCCTTGAGATTATTATTGCGCCAAGCTTTACACCGGAAGCATATGAAATCTTAGCAACTAAGAAAAATCTTCGTTTACTGACGTTGCCATTTACAACGAACATTCCACAGAAACTAGAAGTTACTTCTGTATTAGGTGGTGTAGTAGTACAAGAGCGTGACTTGGTTGGCGAATCTGAAGATAACTTTACTGTGGTTTCAAAAGCACAGCCTACCAAAGAACAGTTACAAGCAATGATTTTTGCTCAAAAAGTAGTGAAACATGTGAAGTCAAATGCAATTGTTGTCGCTCGTAATGGACAAACATTGGGTATTGGTGCGGGACAGCCTAATCGTATTGATTCAGTTGTTTACTCAATCCAAAAAGCAGAAAAAAAGCCAGGGTTTGATGAAGCAGTATTAGCTTCAGATGCATTTTTCCCAATGGATGATTCTGTTCAGTATGCAGCAGAACATGGTATCAAAGCGATTGTTGAGCCTGGCGGATCCATAAAGGACAAAGATTCAATTGCCAAAGCTGATGAATTAGGAGTTGTTCTAATATTTAGTGGCACAAGACATTTTAAGCATTAAAATAATAGCCCAAAAGCGCTTTAAAGAGCGTTTTTTTAGTTGAATCGCGGTATTTTTTTAGGTATACTTATTTATACGAACAAATATTCGCTTAGGAGATTATATGAAATTTATTCATGCGGGTGATGTACATTTGGGAAATCCTTTTTCTGGTCTGGATAAGCAGTTGCCATTTGCCCTAAAAAAAACAGTTCAAACAGCGACAATTAAGGCATTTGAGCAATTAATTGATGATGCTATTTCTACTGAGGTTGATTTTGTCTTATTCCCAGGAGATTTATATAATTCAGCGGAGAATAGTCCATTTATTCAAGAAGTAGTGAGCAAACAATTCCAACGACTTTCAGATGTGAACATTGATGTTTTTTTAAGTTTTGGGAATCATGACTTTGAGGCAGATACAAGAAATCATCTGCCTTGGCCAAACAATATCCACGTTTTTCCTCAAGAAGTAGAAACAAAAATTAAAATACTTCATTCAGGAGAAAAAGTTGCGCTGACGGGATTTAGTTACCAAACTCAACGCCAAACTGAAAAAATCATTGATGATTTTCCCAGCAAGGGGGATGCTGACTATCAAATAGGCTTGTATCATGGTGCACTTGGTGTTGCTGGTGAGCCTTATGCTCCTTTTTCCTTGAGTGATATGTTGCAAAAGAACTATGATTACTGGGCTTTGGGGCACATTCATATACGTCAAACGCTAAATGAACAGCCGTTTATTGGTTATTCTGGCGTTTTACAGGGCTTAAATCGTAAAGAAACCGGGGACAAAGGCTATTACTTGGTTCACTCTGAGAACCAACGTTTGATTCCAGAATTTAAAAATATTGCATCAATTAATTGGAATAGTATGACGATTTCGTCAATGATAGATGAGGCTGACCTAATTGATCAAATTATCAGTCTCAAAAATGAAAAAATAACTTTTTGGTCAATCACTATAACTGCTCAGATTGATGCAACCATTATTGAACGAATTAATGGCGGTGTGACATTAGACAAAATTCGTGATCAATTACCAACTAACATGTGGGTAGTTCGTTTAAGTGTTGCTAATTCTGGACAATCATCATTAGTTTCTGACAATATTGATCAACAATACTGGACGGGCGCTCTTGAGAAGGTGTTTGAAGAGTCTAACATAACTAATTACTTGCCGAGTCAAGTTCCTGTGTTTATTCGTGAGCATTTCATGAGTGATGATGGTCAGGAAGAACTTCAAAATGCTATGGAGCAATTAATCGCAGAAAGGCGACAAAACAATGAAGATTAAACGCTTAGAAATTAGCGGATTTGGCCGTTGGTCGCAAGAAGCTTTTGATTTATCGGATGGTTTACAGGTTATTTTCGGACAAAATGAGTCGGGAAAAACAACCCTAAGAGCATTTATTGTAGGTGTCCTGTTTGGTTTTCAAACGAAAAAAAATGGCCATAACGTTTACGATCCAAAGGACGGAAGCCAATACGGTGGTAGCCTAATTTTAGAAACAGAAGAGGGTGATGTCAAAATAACGCGTTTGAATCGTACCAAAACAACTTTGACAATTACACGCTTAATTAATCAAACGGAAATTATTGATCCAGAAAAGTGGCTGAAACAAAAATTATCGCCACTCACAAGAGAAGCTTTTGACGATATTTTTAATTTTAACCAAGAAGACCTAACCCGAATTTCTCAAATCAAATCAGTGGATTTTCAAAGGTTGCTATTAAATATTGGTGCTGTAGGAAGCACAGGTTGGTTAGATGTCATGGATGAATTTGATAAGTCTGCTGATAAACTATTTGCTCCGCGGGCAAATAAAAGACCTTTAAATATTGCCATTAAAGAATATGAAAATGCAACGGAAGAATTACATCAAAAAAGTGCTGAATTAGATGATTTCATGTCGACAGAACAAATACTAACTGATTTAGAAAGCAAGCAACATGAGCAAGAAGAAAAAATTCTTACTGTTAGTCAGCAACTACAAGAAATACAACAGTTAGTACAACAATACCAATTGTTTGAATCAGCTAAAAAAATAGAAATCGAAAATGTACCATCTGTTGATGAAAAACAGGTCGTGCAAGCACGACGATTGCAAATCGAAATTGATTCTTTGAATGACAGTATTTCGCGGCATAATGAAACGTTAAAAACTATTGAAGTGCCTCACGAAGTGAGTGACGATAATACCGACCAAATGGTTTTAACAAAAGCACAAGTAGCGCAACGGAATTTGGCAGTGAATACTGAAAAACGTGCGAATTTGCTAAAACAAAAGGAACAAATTGAAGCTCAGTTTGAGAGGGATGTGCCAAAAAGATTAACAGACAGTGAGTTGCAAAATTTATCCTCTTCAAATGTGTATTTGTTGTCGACTGGTGCGTTAATTTTAATCTTATTTGTTAGTATTTTTATAATGCACTGGCCTGCCCTGTGGATGGTTATTTTGTCACTAATTGTAGCCGCAGGTCTGTTCTATAAGCAACAGAAGCAAAATCAAATACGGCAAATGATTCAAAAGGCTTATAGCCCGCTTAATATACAAAGCATTAAGAAGATACAGGCTGAGATAGATCAATATGAACAACAAAAAATTGATATTCAAAGCTTAGATGAACAAATTGAAGGTCAATATGATGATCTTATTCAAATGTTACAGCCAATTGCACTGAAGCTTGATATTCAAATTCTTTCGGATTCATTAGAATTAACCATTGCGCAATTAATAAGTGTTCAACAACAAGAAAGCCTTTCAGAGCAAAGTAAACGAAGCATGTATGTGCAACAGCAAAATCAAATTGTCACTGAGATACAACAACAACAGGAAAAGTTGTCTGAGAAGTTGAACGAACAGAAAACAATTTTTAAAGAATATCATGTCACAGATTTGCACGAACTGCAAAACACATTAAATCGATATAATAAAAATGAACAATTAAAGCAGCGCTATCAAGATATCATGAACCAAATTGACGAAAGTACGCGCCAAGAATTGTTAAATTATGATAACGAAGCACAACTGCTTGAGCAGAAGGAAAAACAGCAAAATTATTTAACGATACTCCAAAGGCAGGCCTTTGAATTGCAGAGCGATATTGCACATTACAAAGCGCAGCAGGAGCAACGGACTAGTAACGATCAGTTCATGATGCTACAACAAGATCTTGCTAACCAAAAAACAGAGCTCACACAACAATTTGGCGAATATTTAGCAAAAAAAATGAGCGTAAAATGGATAAATCAAGCCCTGCAAGATGCATCTCAAAATCGCTTTCCAAAGATGCAGCAGCTAGCAACGGACTATTTTCAAAAACTTACAGATGGTCGATATGTAAACATTCAATTCGATAAAAATACGTTGCAGGTCGTGAGAAATGATCGACAAAAGTTTAGTGTAGTAGAATTATCTACCGGGACACAAGAACAACTTTATGTGGCCTTTCGTTTAGCGTTAAGCCAAGTTATTCGGGATATTATTAATATGCCTATTCTAGTAGATGATGGATTTGTTAATTTTGATTTAAGTCGTAAACAAAATGTTATAGCATTATTAACTGATATTGGTCGCAATCAGCAAGTTATCTATTGGACAGCTGCTATTCATAACGAACACTTCGACAAAGTGATAGAATTATAACTAATTAAGCTGGTAAGGGGCCGTGAGATGAAAAAATTATTAGCAGAGTATCAAGATACAGAGCACATTGATAATTTTGCACTAATCAAAGCTGCAGAAGTACGTTTAACGAAAACAGGGAAAACTTATATCAGTATACTGTTTTCGGATCGTTCAGGAGATTTACCTGGTAATCTTTGGGATGCTACTGATGAACAAATTAAAACTTTGATTCCTGGGAAAGTCGTTAGTTTACAAGGCGTTAGGGGATCATATCGTGATCAGCCTCAGATACAAATTACTCACGTCAGACTAACTGAAGCTGGGGAACCTGATAGTCCTTCAGATTTTATGACTCATGCGCCAATTAAAGAAGCCGAAATGAGCGAAGAACTTAGTGATTTTATCTTGTCAATTGCTAATCCTACCTGGAATCGATTAGTTAGAAAATTATTTACGCAATATAATGATTTGTTTTTAAAATATCCTGCCGCAAAGATGAATCATCACGCATTTGGAGGCGGACTGGCATTTCACTCTTTGTCGATTGCTAAACTAGCAAAGAATCTTGTTTTACAATATCCGCAACTTAATCAGGATTTGCTGATTTCTGGTGCCTTGCTACATGACTTGGGGAAAGTGATCGAACTTTCTGGACCAATCGCTACACAATATACATTGGCCGGAAACTTAATTGGTCATATTACGTTAATTGATGAGCAAATTGTTTTAGCAGCAAACGAGTTACATTTTGATTTGCAGAGTGAGGAAATGATTATTTTGCGTCATGTGGTTCTAGCACATCATGGTTTACTAGAGTTTGGATCGCCTGTTCGTCCGGCATTAATGGAAGCAGAAGTTCTTCATCAACTGGATGAGCTGGATGCAGGGATTCAAATGATGACGGGGGCTTTAGAAAAAACAAATTCAGGATCATTTTCCGATAAAGTATTTGGCTTAGATAATCGGAAGTTTTACAAAACAGAAGAGGACGATTAACTGAAAAATCAGTAGTGTAACCTATCATATACGTTTGAATAAGAAAAACGCAAAGGCACAAAATCCAATTTGGATAATCAAAACAGTGCTGACAAATACAAGTAAGTGAATATCATTCAGACGGAATGATATATAAATTAGTAACAATAATACTGAAAAAATGATGATAAAAAAACCTGGCATAAACTTCTCCTTATTTATTGTGACCTTATTTTAGATTATTATAAGTTGCAATAGTTATATGGATTTTAAATGATCATAAGATGCCCACCATTTATGGATTGGTCTATTTAGTGCTGAATTTAAGTTAAAGTTTAGTACTCAAATACTAATATTATATTTTTGAACGTCTATCATATCAGTGCTACAATAAATGAAATATAAATATTTGTAATTTGACGAGAAGGAAGAAATTCATGACTATTAAAAACCCGTTAGTAATTGTATCTTTTGATGCTATGGGTGCTGAAGATATTGCAGAGCACATTAATTTGATGCCTAATGTTGCTGCTTTAATCGCTCGGGGAACCCATGTAAAAAAAGTTGAAGGTATTTACCCAACACTAACTTATCCTTCACATACAACTATTATGACTGGTGTTTATCCCGCCAAACATGGCATTGTAAACAATACAAAAATCCAGCCGGAGTTAGGGGATTCACCAGACTGGTTTTGGTATGCGCGAGACATCAAGACGCCAACTTTATTTGATTTGGCACACAACAAGGGATTGAAAACAGCAGCCTTTTTATGGCCGGTTTCAGCCAAAGCGCCAATTACATGGAATATTGCTGAAATTTTTCCTAACCGAATTTGGACCAACCAATATTTTGTGTCGTTTCATGCTAGTTCACCTTATTTTTTGTTTGACATGAATAGAAAATTTGGTAAATTTCGAAAAGGAATTGCACAACCACAGTTAGACCAATTTATTACAAAAGCCGCAGCAGATACAATTAAACACAAAAAGCCAGATATGACAGCTATTCATTTAGTTGATATGGATTCGCATCGGCACAGATATGGGGTGCGTTCTAAAGAAGCTTATGAGGCTTTAAAAAGATTAGATAGTAACCTTGGTGATATTATTCAAGCGACGAAAGATGCAGGTACTTTTGACCAAACCAATTTCGTTGTTTTAGGTGATCATTTTCAAATTGACGTTGAAAATATGATACATTTGAACAAGTTGTTTGCCATTAATAATTGGCTTACTGTGACTGACAAAGGGCTGATTGCAAATGATTGGCGAGTATTAGCCAAAACAACTGATGGGTCTACGTATATTTATATAAAAGATCTTTCATTAGTAGATGAGGTACGTGATGTTGTACAGCAAGTACCAGGTATTGAAATGATATATACCTCTGCAGATATTATTAAGTGGCACATTGATCCAGAAGCCACTTTTATTGTTGAAGCACAAAACGGTTTTTTCTTTACAGATGAAGTTGACCGACCCGTAGTTGTGGAACCGACAGATGAGAAGGAATTAGGTCAAAGCGACCGCTATAAAGCAGTGCATGGATTTAGGCCGGATAAAGTAGGCTATCAGACTACCCTTGTGATGGCCGGACCAGATGTTGCGCATGGCACAATTGAAGAAGCGAGCTTGGTGGATGAAGCACCCACCATGGCACAATTACTTGATGTGGAGTTTGAAAACGTCTTAGACGGTATACCGCTCACCAAAGCGTTTAAATGAAAATATCTTTTTTGGAGATTGATTGTGGATAAAAAAATGGATAAAAGCGAGTTGAAGGTTGCAACACGCTACAAGACAGTGTTAAAAAGTCTGGATAATACATGGCGTATTCTTGATGAAGGTAGGGTAGCTGTACTAAAAGAAGTTTTGATGTGGTTAGGGCATCCTGACAAATCATTAAAAATAATTCATATTGCTGGGACTAATGGAAAAGGGTCAACAGGCACAATGTTGGGATCAATTTTAAAGGCCAATGGATACACCTATGGTCATTTTTCAAGTCCTTATATCATGGATGATCGTGAACAAATTCGTATTAATGGGGAAATGATATCCAAAAGTGATTTTTTAAAATATTATGATCAGATAGTCGCTCTTTTTAAACAACACGATGTGCCCCTTTATTATTTATCTTATTTTGAGTATTTTACGATTATTTCATTGCTGGCATTTGTTGATAAAAAAGTTGATTTAGTTATTTTCGAATCTGGATTAGGTGGACTCTGGGATGCTACTAATGCAATTGAGCCACCAATGTTAACTGTTTTTACTAAAATTAGCATCGACCATCAAAATTTGTTGGGACATAATATCGCTGAAATTGCCGAGAACAAGGCTGCTATTATCAAACCGGGTATATGGGTAATCGATTACCCGGGACAAGATATTGAGGCCAAAAAGGTATTAAAAGCGCGAACAGAAAAGGTTGGCGCACGTTGGTTTGAACATAAGCGAGATGAAATCATTATAGCCAATACATCACCATCTGGTCTTGATTTGATTATTAATGGCAAGAGCGGTTATTTCTTAAGTATGGCTGGTGCTTTTCAGGTTCACAATTTCAGTATCGTATTGAAAACGAAAGCGGCATTAATCGAAAAGGGATATCAATTTGATGCCGAAAAGACTCGTAATGGTATTGCCAATGTAAAAATGTTGGGGCGGATGAATTATCATGCTGATAAAAACATTTTGTTTGATGCTGCTCATAATGTTGATGGCATTCAGGGATTAGTCTCTGCATTGAATTCTTGGCACTTAAAAATTAAGCCGACTTTGATTCTAGGCGTTCTCAAGGACAAAGATTATCATGAGATGTTGGATGAAATTATACCATTTGTTCAGCGTGTCATTACCGTCACACCGAATAACAAAACACGAGCGTTATCTGCAGACGAATTGGCAACTGATATTTTATCGAACTATCCAAGTATTGAGGTTGAGATTGCTAATGATGCTTCGGCAGCCATCTCACTTGCAATGCGTGTTCGTGAGTCTTCTCAGGCATTGATTGTCGTTACTGGATCATTCTATACTTTAAGTGCAATTCATAGGGAAGGTCGTATTTAGAGCCAGTTCAAAATGATGTTGCTTAGTAGCCATTGATCATTTATTCACTTTTTCTAGGTTGTCAATCTTTTGTGAAAATGTCTCTCTCATGTTAAAATGGGAGAGATATTTTTATGAGTATGAAACTTTATGAGGCAAAATAATGTCAGAATTAAAACAAAATTTTTTCTGGGACGAAGTCGTTGAAAAAGTACAAAACAATCACAAGAGTAAACAACCTTTTTTTAGTATGGCACCTATGGAGGCCGTAACTGATACTGTTTTTAGACGTGTTGTTGCCAAAGCAGCAGCCCCAGATGTTTATTACACTGAGTTCACCAATGCCAGTTCAATGGTTCATCCTAAAGCTAAGTTTTCTGTTCAGGGTCGCTTGGCAGTCGCTGAAGACGAACAACAGCCTGTGGCACAGATATGGGGATCAAGACCAAAAGAAATAGCTGGGTCAATAGAAATTTTAGCCGACATGGGTTATCAGGCTGTTGATATTAATATGGGTTGCCCAGATGGCACAGTGATTAAAAATAGTTCTGGATCTGATTTGATCAGGCATCCTGATTTAGCTGAAAAAATTATTGTTGCTGCTCAAAGCGGTAGTTTGCCGGTTTCAGTAAAAACACGGCTTGGGTTTTATAAACCAGAAGAATTTAGAGAGTGGTTACCAATTATTTTGCGGCATCAGGTAGCAGTTTTGACTGTCCATCTACGCTCCCGTAAAGAGATGTCTAAAGCACCAGCTCATTATGAACATATTGATGAAATACTGGCAATGCGTGATGAAATAGCACCTAACACATTGATTCAAATTAATGGTGATATTAAAACTAGAGCACAGGGAATAGCACTAGTCCAAGAGCACCCGGGTATTGATGGGATTATGATTGGTCGAGGAATTTTTGAAAATCCGTATGCTTTTGAAAAGCAACCACGCCAACATACACTAGAAGAATCAATTGCGTTGTTAAATCTACAATTAGACTTATTTGATGAAGTTAGTGAAACGGTAACTACGAAACATTTTGAGGCTTTGAAAAGATACTTTAAAATTTATTTGCGTGGATTCGCCCATGCTTCAGCATTACGTCAAATGTTGATGGATACACATACAACGACCGAGGTTCGAGAAATTTTAACCCGGGAATTAGCCAAGGTTTATGCTGCGGTGGCTGACGATAAGCATATCTACCGTGACAATGCTGCTGCCAGTGCTGATATGGCCTTGTCAGTGAATAAGCAAAAATAAGAAAGTATTTGAAAGTTTGTGCGACTATTGCACAGCTTTTTTAGTATAATGAAATTATGAGATTAACAACTGAAACAATTCAAAATTTATTAGTGGACCATGATCTATTATTAGATGCACCAGACGTTGATATGACGTTTGATTTCTTACACTATGATACCCGAGAAGTACAAAAAAATACGTTATTTGTTATTAAGGGCGCCTTTAAAAGAGATTACTTGGATGATGTACATGGTATTACAGGATTAATTACAGAAACAAAAATTGATGTTGATTTACCGCAGTGGCAAGTATCGAATGTTCAAAAGGCTTTGTCCCTCTTATCAATGGCTTTTTTTGACTATCCGCAAGAGCAGTTATGGATTGGTGCTTTTACAGGTACCAAAGGTAAAACGACTGCTGCTTATTTTGCCTACACAATGCTGAAAGAGGCAACTAATAATCATACGGCCTTATTTTCTACAGTTGATCGCATTACTGGCCCGCAAGTATCAGATAAGAAAAAGTCTGATTTGACAACACCTGAGTCATATGAATTGTTTAAAGATATGCGTCAAGTTGTTGATAATGGTATGACTCACCTTGTGATGGAGGTGAGTTCACAAGCCTATCTTAAAAATCGTGTTTATGGACTACGCTATGATGTGGGCGCCTTCTTGAATATATCCCCAGATCATATTGGTCCTAATGAGCACCCAACATTTGAAGATTATTTGGCACACAAATTGATGTTACTAGATCACTCAGATGAGGTGATTGTCAACGCTGAAACAGATCATTTTGATACCATTTACACCTATGCTAAAAAAACACATCATAAGGTCTACACATACAGCCGTCAAATGTTTACTTCTGAAGAAAGTGCCATTCATGAAAGTAGGTTCACGGTTGTTAAGAGTGAATTCAACGAAATGCTTGGTTCGTATCGTTTAAATGTTCCAGGAGACTTCAATGAGTCAAACGCAATGGCAGCAATGATGTTGGTTTCTTTTGCTGGTGTTAAACATCAAGCAATGGTAAAAGGGTTAGATGAAGTGTTTATTCCCGGCCGGATGCTTAGTTTACCAATTAATGGACATGGAGTGGCTTTTGTTGATTATGCTCATAATTTTGTCTCCATGCAAGCTTTACTTAGCTTTGCACAGGCCCAATACCCAAATGGTAGAGTGCTTGTTGTAGTTGGTTCTCCAGGTAATAAAGGTGTTTCGAGACGTGCTGATTTTGGTCACGTAGTGAGTGATTTGGCTGATGTAGTTTATTTAACCGCTGATGATCCACAATTTGAAAATCCTTTGGATATTGCACATGAGATTGCTGCGCATATCAATAATGATAAATTAGAGGTGCATTATGAAATGAACCGTATTGCAGCCATCCATGAAGCGATTTCTGCTGCAAAAGAAAATGATATTGTTATTGTTGCTGGTAAGGGTGAAGATCCCTACCAAAAAATAGATGGTGTTGATGTGCCTTACATTGGTGATTACGCCGTTGTAAAACAATTTAGAGATCAGATAAAGAACCCATAAGGGTTCTTTTTTGTGCTGTAAACTTTAAAATTAATCATTTTTTTTTGGAAACTAGTGGTACAATGAAGTTGTAAAGTGTAAGCGGTTACATTAAGGAGCTGATAATATGCAATTTATTAATTACTTTAATCAAGATGCCTATACCAACATCGCCATGGATGCTTGGTTATTGAAAAATTTAAAACCAAAAAAGCCGGTTTTTGCATTATGGCAGAACAAAAAAGCAGTGATTATTGGTGAAAATCAAAACACCTTTTCGGAGGTAAATCAGGCGTATATAGATTCACAGAATGTTCAAGTTGTTCGACGTGTTTCAGGAGGAGGCGCAGTTTATCATGATTTAGGAAACATTTGTTTTACATTTTTTGTTCCAGTTGCTACTAGTGCTAGTGTTGATTTTCATCAGTTTGTTAAACCAATGGCGGATGCTTTGGAGTCACTTGGTATACATGTTGATATTTCTGGACGAAATGATTTAGAGATTGCGGGGAAAAAGGTTTCTGGGAATGCCCAGAGATATGCTGGTGGCTATCTAATGCATCATGGCACACTGCTCTGGGACACTGATGTGGATGCTATGATACGTTCTCTTAATGTAGCTGATGAAAAGTTTATATCTAAGGCGGCTAAATCAGTTCGTGCTCGTGTTGGCAATATTAAAGACTATGCACCCGAGGGGTTAACAATTAGTACATTTATTGATCAGTTGAAATATTATTTAGCAGACGAGGGCAAAGATACTGAATATGTGTTGAGTGAAGAACAAAAGGCCTCTATCAAAAAACTGCGCGATGAAAAATTTTCACAGTGGGCATGGAATTACGGAAAAAGCCCACAGTTTATGTATAACAATCATGCTAAATATGATGGTGGTGCAATCGATGTACAAATTGATGTAAAAAATGGTGATATTACAGATGTAAACTTTACAGGAGACTTTTTGGGGGTTAGAGATTGGCGTGAAATGAAATCAGAATTAATTGGTATACCATTTACTCGCGATACAATTGCCGAAGTACTTGATAGAAATAAAGACGGTCAATATTTTGGCAGCATCACAAATGATGAGCTTTTAGAAACATTCTTTCAGAAAGATGAGGTAAAAATAAATGGCTGACATAACAGCAACAAATAAGCAAGTACTTGACTTTAATCATCAGCTTACTACACAAGCAGATAGTTTTCCAACATTAAGTGTATTAGACAATACTGGAAAAATTGTTGATGATGAAGCTTTTGAGCGTGCAGAGTTATCTAATGAAGACTTAATCAATATTATAAAACGCATGATTTTAAGTCGGCAGTTAGATATTCGTTCAACAAAACTAGCTAAGCAGGGGCGGTTTGGATTTTTTGCACCAACAGCTGGTCAAGAAGCCTCACAGATGGCCTCCTCTTATGCTTTTAATGATGATGACTGGCTAATGCCGGGTTATCGAGACATCCCCCAAATTGTTGTGAAGGGATGGCCAATTTGGAAAGCGATTTTGTGGTCACGTGGGCATGTTTTAGGTAATGTATATACTACTGAAGACGACAAACCAGTAAATTCGTGGATGCCACAAATTATCATTGGTGCTCAGTATGTGGAGGCGGCCGGCATTGCGTTAGGGTTGAAGAAACGTGGAAAAAACGCGGTCGTGTATGCTTATACAGGTGATGGTGGTACATCACAAGGCGATTTTTATGAGGGCATAAATTTCGCCGGGGCGTATAACGCTAATGCAGTGTTCTTCGTTCAGAACAATGGTTACGCTATTTCTACACCACGCGTATTGCAAACAGCAGCACCGCATTTAGCTGCAAAAGGTTGGGCGGCTGGATTACCAAGCCTGGTAGTGGACGGGAACGATCCGATCGCTGTTTATTTGGCTTCTAAAGAAGCTCGTGCATGGGCGGCAAACGGCAATGGCCCTGTGCTGATTGAAACGATTACTAATCGTTTGGAGGCTCATTCGACAGCTGGAGATGATCCGCTACGTTACCGAACGAAAGATGATATTGGAGAATGGTGGAAAAAAGAACCACTTATTCGAATGCGCAAGTTATTGCAAGATCAGGGTATTTGGAACGAAGAACAAGAAGACGATTATGTAAAAGAAGTCAATCAACTGATCGATGACCAAATTAAGATTGCAGATAGTGTTGAGAAACAAAAAATTTCTAACTTTATTAAAAATACACTCGAAGTCCCAAGTCAAGCAATGAAAGAGCAAATAGCTAAGTTTGAAAGCGAGGGAAAGTAACATGGCTGTGAAAAGTTATATCGATGCCATCCGTGAAGCGATGGACTTGGCATTGGAAAAAGATGGTGATGTGATTATCTTTGGTGAAGACGTTGGAAAAAATGGTGGTGTTTTCCGTGCCACTGATGGTCTTCAAGCTAAATACGGCGAAGATCGTGTGTTTAATACGCCTTTAGCAGAATCAGGTATAGGTGGCATGGCAATTGGTTTGACTACTCAAGATTATCGACCAATTATGGAAATTCAATTTTTTGGCTTTGTATTTGAAGTAATGGATTCGATAGCAGGCCAAATGGCACGAAATCGTTTCCGGTTTAATGGTACGCGTAACATGCCAATTGTTGTACGTTCGCCTTATGGTGGCGGAACTAAAACACCAGAAATGCATGCTGATAATTTAGAGGGCATGGTAGCACAAATTCCTGGTATCCGAGTGGTGATGCCGGCAAATCCTGCTGACGCAAAGGGGCTACTACTAAGTTCTATTGCGTCCAATGATCCAGTTGTATTCCTAGAAAATTTACATTTGTATAGATCATTGAAGGGTGAAGTGCCGGAAGGATATTACACAACGCCATTAGACAAAGCTGCGATTGCACGAGAAGGAGATGATATCTCAATCATTTCTTACGGCGGTGGCGTCCCTGTTGCCTTGAAAGCCGCTGAGGAATTATCTAAGAAAGGTATTTCAGCTGAGGTGCTAGATCTTCGTACAGTTTCGCCATTAGATATTCAATCAATCGGAGAAACCGTTGCTAAGACAGGTCGTGTGGTTGTTGTGCAAGAAGCACAACGAATGGCAGGTATTGGCGCTGCTATTATGGGTGAAATTTCTGAACGATTTATTTTGAGTTTAAAAGCACCTATCGGTCGAGTAGCTGCACCAGACTCTGTTTATCCATTTGGACAAGCAGAAAATGATTGGATGATTAAGTCTGACGATGTTGTGGCCAAAGTAGTGGAGGTTGTAAATTATGACTGAGATTTTTAAGATGCCAGATATTGGCGAAGGTATGGCGGAGGGAGATATTACTTCTTGGCTGGTTAAAGTTGGTGATACGATAGCGGTGGATGACCCAGTCGCAGAAGTACAAAATGACAAATTGATGCAAGAAATTTTGTCTCCTTACGGTGGTAAAGTTACAAAACTTTTTGTTGACGCTGGAACAACAGTTGAGGTTGGCGATCCATTAATTGAGTTTGATGGAGACGGCAGCAGTGAAAATGACTCTGATAACGGTCACGTAGCGCAATCAAGTACTTCTTCGAACGCAGTGGAGACAGCGGAAAGCACCCCAAAAAACACAGCTCCTAAGGAAACTAGCACTGTTCAAGTAGCAAACGGTCATGTGCTAGCAATGCCATCAGTACGTCACTTGGCTTATGAGAAAAATATAGATTTAACACAAGTACCAGCTACTGGTCGCCATGGCCATGTTACTCTAGCAGACGTTGAAAACTTCCAAGGATCAGAAAGTTCAGTATCTACTCAAACGCAAACATCAACCACATCCCAAACAGAGGCGTCTGCAGCTGTTCATGAGGAAAATGATCCAGCACCAGCATCACCATTACGTGAAGGGCGTCAACCAATGGCACCAGTACGTAAGGCGATAGCCAGAGCGATGGATATGCAAGCATCTATTCCAACAGTGACGAATTTTGATTCTGTTGATGTTAGAAAATTGGTTGCCCACCGCAAGGCGTTTAAGGAAATGGCTCGTGATGACAAAGGCATACATTTAACATACCTAGCCTATGCTGTTAAAGCGTTGGCAGCTGTAGCTAAGAAATTCCCAGAATTAAATGCTAGTGTTGACATGAAAGCACAAGAAATTGTTTACCACGATGATGTTAACATGGGCATCGCTGTGGATGCGCCTACTGGGTTGTTTGTGCCAGTCATTAAGAACGCAGATCGAAAGTCTATTTTCACAATTGCGCAAGAAATAACTGATCTTGCTGAAGCAGTCCGTGATGGATCAATTACACCTGCCCAAATGCAGGGCGGAACAATCACAATTTCTAACCTTGGTTCAGCCCGAGGTACTTGGTTTACACCAATTATTAACGGTAAAGAAGTAGCAATATTAGGATTAGGCTCAATCTTAAAGGAACCTATTGTCAATGACGATGGAGAGCTAGCCGTGGGTCAAAATATGAAATTATCATTGACCTATGATCATCGTTTGATTGATGGCATGTTAGGACAATCGGCTCTTAATTATTTGAAGCAGTTATTATCTGATCCAGCCTATATGTTGATGGAGGTGTAATTATGGTTGTTGGTGCACAAGCACGTGAAATTGATACAGTAGTCATTGGATCTGGTCCTGGTGGCTATGTTGCTGCTATTCGAGCTGCTGAACTTGGACAAAAGGTTGTTATTATCGAGCGTGATAATATTGGTGGTGTTTGTTTAAATATTGGTTGTATTCCATCAAAGGCATTAATTAATGTAGGTCATAGGTACCGTGAAGCAACCGAGGAGACTCCGTTTGGATTAACCACTTCTGGTGTCACACTAGATTGGCAACAGACACAGGATTGGAAACAAAATAAGGTAGTACACACGCTAACTTCTGGTGTAGAGATGCTATTAAAAAAGCATCATGTTGAAATTGTTAAAGGAGAGGCAGTGTTCAATGACAACGAGACCTTGAATGTTTTACAAGAGGATGGTCATGAACTATTGCAGTTTAACAATGCAATAATTGCTACAGGTTCGAAGCCAATTGAAATTCCAACTATTCCGTTTGGTGGACGCATCGTTGATTCTACTGGTGCTTTAGCTTTTACTGAAATACCAAAGAGATTAATTATTGTAGGTGGTGGCGTTATTGGATCTGAGATTGGCGGTGCCTATGCTAATTTGGGAGCGCAAGTAACCATTATTGAGGGTTTGGACCACACACTGAACGGCTTTGATGCGGAAATGACGAAACCAGTATTAGATGATTTTAAAGCTCATGGTGGCACGGTTGTGACGTCTGCAATGGCTAAGGAAGTAACACAGACTGCTAAGGAAGTGACGTTGACCTACGAGGCAGACGGTAAGGAGCAAAGTATTACGGGCGATTATCTCTTAGTAGCTGTGGGACGTCGCGCCAATACAGACGGTTTGGGATTGAACAATACCGATATCAAAGTAGACAGCAAAGGCTTGATTACAACAAGCGATACAATGAAAACGACCGTTCCGCATATATATGCCATTGGAGACGTTGTCGCAGGTCCGCAGTTGGCTCATAAAGCTAGTTTTGAAGGAAAAATAGCTGCTGCAGCCATCGCAGAAGATGCGCAGGCGCGTGATTTACATTATTCACTACCTTCTGTAGCCTATACGCAGTATGAATTAGCAACAACTGGTGAAACGCCTGAGTCAGTTAAAATAAATCATTTGGATGCAAAAATTTCAAAGTTCCCGTTTGCCGGTAATGGTCGTGCTATTTCTATGGATCAAGCTGTTGGTTTTGTGCGGCTGATTAGTGATAAAAGCAGTAATGCGTTAATTGGTGCACAGGTTGTTGGTCCCTCTGCATCGGACTTGATTTCCGAGTTGTCCTTAGCGGTTGAAAATGGTTTGACAACGAAGGATATTTCATTGACAATACATCCACATCCAACACTCGGCGAAGCAATTATGGATGCAGCTGAGTTAGCCGATGGGCTACCAATCCATATTTAAGTACAAAGTGTATGATGAGTTTAAGAACAGAAGATGTTGGGGGTAAACAATGCCAACATTTATAACAAATGATGACGTAAAACTGAATTATAATATATACGGCGATGGGCAACCAATTATTTTAGTTGCAGGTTATTCGGGCAATCAAGCTACGTGGGTGGCACAAATAGAACCGCTTAAACTAGCTGGGTTTCAGGTGATTACTTATGATCGTCGCAATCATGGTGAAAGTCAGACGGTTGATTATGGCATGCGTATGTCAAGACATGGGCAAGATTTAGCCGAGTTGATCGCAGCGCTTCATCTCAGTCAAGTAATTCTTGTGGGACATTCAATGGGTGCAAGTACAATTTGGTCCTATTTGTCACTGTATGGCGAAGCAGATGTCAAAGCCATTATTACGGAAGATCAAATTCCGAAGATTTTAAGGGATGATACTTGGCCTTTGGGGATTTTTAATGCAGATATAACAATGATATGGACGGCAGCAGAAAAGTTGCCACATACTAAATTAACGCATGCTAAAATTTCAAGTGACATCAAACGTGAGCTTGCAGCGGCTTATCATCCCTTTAACTTTAAATATAATGAACCGTTATTAGTAAATAGTTTTATCGAAGATTGGCGTGACATTGTTAAACGTGAACGTGTACCACATTTATTCTTGGCGGGTAAGCATTCTCCTTTATGGCCAGCTAACCACGTTTATGATTTGAAGGGTATGTCTACATTCGGTGAAGAACACATATTTGAAGAATCGGGACATATTCCACATATTGAAGAACCAGAAAAATTCAATCAAGTAACCATCAACTTTTTAAAACGTATCGATGATTAGTGGACTGATAATAGCAGAGTATGACATTAATTTGTTTTAATGGTAACATGAGATTGTTCAGGTTACGTACTATGAATAGTACTGGCTTGCGCTTTCTTTTTTATGTTTAAAATAAAATTTATAATATCGCTGAAATTCGTGAGAGAATATTTATGAAGAGAATAAAATTAAATACACTTTTTAAATGGGTAGTCGCCTTGTTTATTTACAACCTCGTTGCTAAAATAATCATTTATTTTGCTCAAAAAACGTTACCAGACTTTTATCGAGTTGATACGAGTAGTCTAACTTCACTGACTGATTCAGCTTCGAAATACTTAGGATCTTTATTAGGAATAATTGCGGTTTATATTGTTCTTTGGTTTATGTTTGCAGGTATTGTATTACACTTTCTTCGGCGTTCGTGGGGAGAGGAAAGCGAGAAGCATTTTATCAGGCAGTTATTGTCTTACAAATTACATATTTCAATAGCGGCATTTATTATTTTGATGATCCCTTTAGTTGAATTTGGGTTAAAAGTGCCATTTGCTCAATATCTTGCACTACCCAAAACTTTTGTTGATACGGTGAGTGGATTTTGGGCAAATACGACTTTCACAGTGTGCTATCTTGTACTGATCTTGTTGTTAATTAAATTCAGACACATTAGTTATTTTGCGATTTATCAAGATTATTCCTTATTGGACGCTATCAGGACATCTGCAAGAGAGGGCATGACCTCAGCAATACTGTTATTCTTAAAATCAATAATTCGTTTGGTGGTAGCTAGTGGCATTTGTTTTGCGCTATTATATTTTGTGCAGTTATTTGCTGATACTTTTTTTGACGTGAATAATAGACGCCTCATTGCTAATGTCTTACTTGCCATTACAAGTGCGTTAATGTACGTTATTACTGCATATATCTTAAACCTGTATGTCGCTCTTTTGACAACCGACCACAAAAAAGATTCTGAAACAAAATTAAGAGGTTCTTCGATATTTTTGCAAGGACTCATGCTCATAGCCATTGGGGCAGGCAGTACTTTGCTTTCCGGTAATTATTTTATATCGCCAAGAGAAAAATATTTAGTGATTGCACATAAAGGCGTTTCATATCCGAATGCCGTCCCAAACTCGTTAATTGCTTTGAAAAAAACTATTGCTACTCATCCGGATTACATTGAAATTGACATTCAACCCACCAAAGATGGCGTATATGTTTTGACACACAATACTAAAATAAAAACAGTCTCGGGGGACACGCTTGACATATCAAAAACAAATTGGTCGACTTTGAAAACCAAAAAAGTTGCAGAAGATGGGCATCAATTCTATTTAACTAGCTTTTCGAAATATATTGATTTGGCTAATAACAAAAAACAAAAATTATTAGTAGAATTGAAATTGAATCAAACTGTAACTGATGAACAATTAAAACAATTTGTAGCCAAATATGGCAAGCAAATGAAGGAAAATAAAAGTGAAATTCAATCAATGAACCAAAACGTTATTAAACGAATATATCAATACACTAGTTTAACTACGGGATTATTATCACCCGTTAAAAATACGGTTGATGGAAATAAAATTAGTAAGTTCTATGCTATAGAATATTCAAAGGTTGATGCACATTTATCCAACCAAATTAGACACCATAACAAAGATTTGTATAGTTGGACAGTTAATGACAAGCTTGATGTTGAAACGGCCTATATGATAGGTGTCAATGGCGTGATTACAGATAAGCCACGAGAGACACGGACGATTCTAAAAAACATTAGTGAAAGGTTGACTTATCGTAGAGCATTTATTTCTATGATTTTGAATCAGCAAAGTGATATTTAATTCAATTTTTTTGAGTTCGTGAAAAATAACTATGTACGCCCGTGAGGGCTTTTTTGTTAACGCAATGATTTACGATATCCTGCCGCTTGGGCTTCTGCTTCACTATTAAAATAAACAGCGTTGCTACTGTTCATATAGTAGCCAGCTTGACCAGGGACATGATAAATATGTGATTTTGAGTTTCCGATAATTTGTTGACTTTCACCAGTGTATGTTTGTGTTGCTGCAGATTGATTCTGTGCTGCTTGTGCTTGGGCAGATGACGCTGCTGCAGAATTAGCGGCTGCTTGAGATGACTCGGCGGCTGCCTGTGATGCACTAGCTTCACTTGCAGCTTTTTGTGCAGCAGCTATTGAAGATTGTTCTGCTTCGGAACTAGCTTGGGCAGATGACGCCGCTTCAGAACTGGCTCTGGCAGATGAAGAGGCTGCCGCAGAGCTAGCTTCTTCTGCAGCTTCATTTTGAGCGGCTAAGTCAGCCTTTTTGTGTAATGTATTTTTGGCCGTTCCATCAGCATAATTAATAATTGCGTTTGAACTGTCATTATTTAGGTAAACTACTGTTGCACTGTCATTACCATCTTCTTCACGGTATGATTTAAGACTAATCTTAACTTTCTCTCCAGAGCTAGAATAGCCTACGTAAGATAGGCGAATCTGTCGTGGCAGGAGTTCGTTGCCACTATACATTGGCGTAACTTGATAATCTAAACGACTTGATTTGTGTTGCTTAAGCCATTTTGTGAGACCTCTTTCATAATAAAGCATAGCTTTTTTATTACTAGCATTTGATTTTTTAAGCGCACCAGTATTTAGGTAAGCTGTCTCTGGGACTAAGTTTTTTGCTTCATCATTTAAACCGCTGAATTGGTAGCCAATCAGGTGTCCGCGATTGAATAGCCATGACTTACCAATAGACGCATTGGCTTTTTTATATTTGAACTTATAGTTGTGCCAACCAACAGGATTGTAGTTTAGTTTTGTCGCTTGTTTTGCGGTCGGTTCTTCAGCATAATTGAGCTGAATATGAGCATCAACCGCACGCTTTTGACTATCTTGATCAGCTAGAACAAGTTGTTTTTCGTTTTTGAAATTAAGAGGATGCTGCTCAGCACCACTTAGTTTGTCATTCCGATAACTATCAGCAGCAACACCTAAAGCAGGGTATATCGTACTAGTGGTAACCACTAACACTGCACTGATAGTTACTTTTTTTAGTAACTTTAACATAATAAATTCTCTCCCGAACAGTTTAACGTGGATATTTGGCACGTATTGAACAATTATTTTTTTATTTTTAAGCGTAAGCTACCATACTTTCTTAATTATAATACTTCTAAAGTACGACATGCAAATATACTTGTACAGACTAGTTGTATGATATATAAATTTAAAAAAATTTATATATCATACAAGGTATTGACGGAACTTAAAATGCTGATATAATAAATTTGTAAGCGTTTTCTTATATTGAGAATTCGTTTACACAACAATAATTTTCTGACAATGGTTCAGATGCTCCTTAAATATGTATGCTGAAATGTGTACAAAAAATAAGATGTGGTCACGGAAAACCATATCTTATTTTTCAATATTTATGTTTTTCAAGTTTAATTTATTATGTTTTGATGATATAATTTAAACTGGTTGTGACCTACGATAGTTTCGAAAATATAATGATGTAAAATTACCAATTTTATTTCAAAGTACTATTGTGGGGCATTACTGTCTGGACCATTAGCTCAGTTGGTTAGAGCAAACGGCTCATAACCGTTCGGTCGTTGGTTCGAGTCCAACATGGTCCATCTATTTATTTCAATTTAGTAGGAGCTTGTCTTCAAATTGCCTTTCTGATATGGCTTTTTTATAGATACCAATCAATAAAAACGAAATAGGCTAAGAACAACCAAACAGAGTATTTTGGTTGTTTTTATTTGCTACTATTTTAAGTGAAAGGAGGATATGTTAATGAGTCGAGATATTATTTACGATACATTGCGAAAAAATCAGCAAGAGAACTATACCAATGCTTATTTGAATAAAGGCATGCGATTATTTGGGACTGCGCCTATGGTAACTATGGGGGTGGCAATTACAGGTTATACGACCGAGAGTGGTTTTTATTCAGATAAGCATTAATAATAGGAAATGAAAAAGTCAGCCAGGTTAGTTTCTGGTTGATTTTTATTTTCACAAAAAGTAGGTGCTGAATTAATTCTAAAGCATCTTAAACACCGAGAGTAATCCAAAAATGAGAATTAGCCACTAAAAGCGTATAATATGAAGCGAGTGAGAAGGAGGATTGATAATGTCAGACATATTTTTAAAGAAACTACGCAATATTATTAGATTTGATGCTATTGTGTCAATTATTTTTGGTGCTCTGATACTTTTCTGGCCAACGCATAGTGCTTCAGTAGTAGCCGCTTTAATTGGGTTAGCTTTTATTGCAATAGGTATATCGCACATAGCATCCGTATTCGATAGAAAAAATGAGGACGGTTGGGCTCGTGTGGGTAATTTGGTTATTGGGGCAGTCTACTTTATCGCTGGTGTATTCACCTTTATAAACTTGTATGCAGCAACTACCTATTTGTTTATAATTGTTGGCTTGCTTGTTGGTATGACATGGATACTCGAAGGAATTATTGAATTTGGATCATTGAAGTATTACACACAAAAAGGGTGGGCGATGTTTTCAGCTTTCATCAGTATTATTGGTGGAATCGCGTTACTGTTTGCGCCCTTGCTTAGTGCAATCTTCCTTTGGCAATTACTTGGGGCCTCTTTACTGGTACTAGGTATTATTAAACTGTTACATTTCTTTGCTTGGAAAAGGTAAAACTTATTTCCCAATTACAACGCCGTCTGCTTAGATTAATTCTGGACAGACGGTTTTGTGTTATAATCAAATCAATTTTAAATTATAAAGTCTTAAACAATTTGATTAGTGACTGATGTAACAGAAAATACTATATTTAAATATAAAAGATCGCGAGGAAATTTACTTTGGCAGAAACCAAAACAGCAACAAAAAAGAAAAAAGCAGCACCACGAAAGAAATCTAAAATCAAAAAAAATTTAGTTATTGTTGAAAGCCCATCGAAAGCAAAAACAATTGAAAAGTATTTAGGTCGCAACTATAAAGTAGTTGCTAGCCTTGGCCATATACGGGATCTGCCTAAATCCACACTAGGTGTTGATGTCGAAAATGATTATGATCCCAAGTATATTAATATTCGCGGAAAAGGCGATGTTATTAAGGGATTACGCAAGGAAGCAAAAGCTGCAAAAGCCGTTTATCTGGCTTCCGATCCGGATCGTGAAGGAGAAGCAATAGCTTGGCATTTGCAGCATATTTTGGATTTGAATCCTGAACAACCTAATCGAGTTGTTTTCAATGAAATCACAAAGGATACGATTAAAAATTCCTTTAAAACACCGCGTATTATTAATCAAGATCTTGTTGATGCACAGCAAGCACGTCGCATTCTTGATCGATTAGTAGGTTATTCAATATCACCTATTCTTTGGAAAACCGTGAAGCGTGGGTTGTCGGCTGGCCGCGTGCAGTCTGTGGCCTTAGGTTTGATCATTGCGCGTGAACGTGAGATACAGGCTTTTCAACCAGAAGAATATTGGACGCTGGATTCTATGTTTAAAAAGAATCGCACCAAATTCAAATCAGTATTCTACGGATTTGATGGAAAAAAGCAGCCATTGCCAGATAATGACAGTGTGCAAGATGTGTTGAAACGGATTAACAAAGACGGCGATTTTGACATTGTTAAGGTAGATACAAAGCAACGCAAGCGTCAGCCTCAACCACCGTTTACAACGTCAACAATGCAGCAAACAGCCAATACGCAGTTAAAATTTAGAACGCGTAAAACAATGATGGCTGCACAACAGCTATATGAAGGTATTAATCTGGGCAAAGGATTAGGCCAAGTCGGATTAATTACTTATATGCGTACAGATTCGACGCGTATTTCATCTGTTGCAAAAAATGCTGCGGCACAATTCATTCACGATACATGGGGTGAAGAATACTCACAACATAAGCCAGTGCAAGGAAAGCTACAGGAGGGAGCTCAGGATGCCCATGAGGCCATACGACCTTCTGATGTCAATCGGACGCCAGATTCTATCAAAGATAAACTAACTCCTGATCAATTTAAGCTATATTCTTTGATTTGGTCCCGATTTGTTGCTAGCCAAATGACACCAGAAATTTTAGATACAATGGCTGTGACAATTGAACAAAACGGTGTTATCTTCAGAGCTAATGGTTCTAAAACCAATTTTGAAGGATTTACAAAGGCGTATCCAACAGCAAAAAAGAAAGATAATGTTCTGCCTTCGTTGAGCGAAGGAGACAAGGTGAGTTTGGCGAATACAGATCCTGAACAACACTTTACTTTGCCACCAGCACGCTATTCTGAAGCAACGCTAATTAAAGCCTTAGAGGAAAATGGCGTAGGGCGTCCATCAACTTACGCCCCAACTTTAGATACGATCCAACGGCGGAACTATGTTCGTGTTGATGCGCGTAAGTTTGTGCCCACTGAACTGGGAGAAATTGTTCAAACGATTGTCGAAGAAAGTTTTCCTGATGTGACAAACATGAAGTTCACGGCTGCGGTTGAACATGAGCTAGATGAGGTTGAAACCGGTAATAAACACTGGGTACCAGTCATTGATTCATTCTTTAAACCCTTTCAAAAGGAAGTCGAGAAAGCCGAGACATCTCTTGAAAAAATTATTATGCATGATGAATTGGCAGGGATCGATTGCGAGGTCTGTGGTGCGCCCATGCTAGTTAAAATGGGGCGTTATGGCAAGTTTTATGCCTGTGCACGTTTTCCCGATTGTCGTAATACAAAAGCAATTGTTCAGGAAATAGGTTTGTTATGTCCAAAGTGCCATAAAGGACAAATTGTTCAGCGGAAAACTAAACGTGGACGAACGTTTTATGGTTGCCAAAGATATCCCGATTGCGACTTTGTAACTTGGGATAAACCCACTGAAAAGACATTAGCTGATGGTACAACACCAAAAGATGATGAGAAGAAAGAAACAGTCAAAAAATAAAAGCCACAATTTTATATTGTGGCTTTTATTTTAATTTGAATATTGATTTTTTGGGACGAAGATAAGAAAAGCCTTCGCCAAGCTGTTCTTGCGTTGTAAATATGGAAACAAAAGCTTTGGGATCAACCTGATCAACAATGCGTCGGACTGTGCTGACTTCTGAAGGGTCAACCACAGCATAAACAACACGTTGATCTCGATGAGAGTAGCCTCCTTCGGCTTTAAGCAAACTAGTACCACGATCAAGTTCATCCATAATCGCATGTGACATTTCTTCTGGGTATTGTGTAAAGATCATAAAAGACCTTGCATCATAAGCACCTCGTTGCGTCATGTTAACAACCTGCGAAAATACAAATGAAGCAATCAGTGTGTACATCATGTGAACAATATCAATATAAACAAGTGATAACAGTAAAACACAGGCATCTAGGATAAACATTGTCCGTCCAATAGGAATGCTGAATTTTTGCTCTACAATACGAGCGACAACGTCACTGCCACCTGATGTGCCACCAAAGCGGAATACAATACCTAAACCAAATCCGGCAACTATCCCGGCAATTATTCCAGCAATCAGCATATCATGATGAAGTGCAGGAGGAGTAGGAACAACTTGCCACAACCAAAGCCAAAATGATAGAGATGCAATGCCCCAAATAGTGTAAATCAGTGCACGACGCCCTAAAATACGATAGCCAATAAAAAGTAAAGGGACATTAAGTAGTAAGTTAGTATAAGCAGGATTCCACTTAAAAAGTGCACGCAAAATTAGTGTGATACCGGAAATGCCACCTTCGGCTAGGTCATTAGGAATGTTAACATTAATCAACCCCCAACCATACATTCCCGTACCAATTGCAATCATAATTAAGTCTTTAATAGAAATACGTTCTAGATTAGTTGTTTCCATCGTCAAAACCTCGCAATATCTCGTAAAATTAATCATACCATATATATGGTGGGAAATTTATCACTTTATTTGGTATAATAGTTAGTGATTAGAGGTTAATATGGCAGATTATAATAATTATAAACGACCACAATTTTATAAAAAAAGACATCCAGTACGTAATTTTTTTATCGTGCTTGTAATTTTAATTGTTGTAGCGTTGAGTATTTTCATCTACATGAATTATTCAACAGCACAAAAAACAACCACACCAATTGAACAGAAAACCAGTACAAACAGTACAATCGAAGAAAATTCTGATTCAACTTCTGAAGATAGCAGTTCTTCGGATGAAAGTGAATCAAGTGATTCTGAGTCATCGTCAAGTGAATCAAGTTCGTCGTCATCTTCAAGTAGCTCAAGTTCATCATCTTCAAGTAGTTCAAGTAGTGTCGCTGATTCAGCACAATTGAAGGGCAAAAAGATTAGTGAAGCTATTGCATGGGCTAAAGAAAACAGACGTACTTATTCATGGAACATTACATCAGGTGGGAATGATGCCGTTGTGACGCAAATTACAGACGATGGACAGAATATTAGTTTTACGGCATCGGCTGATCAATAATGGTTAAGAAGTTACTAACAATTGCTGGATCTGATTCACTTTCAGGTGGTGGGATTCAAGCTGATTTAGCTACATTTAATGAATTTGGATACTTTGGGTTAAGTGTGATCACAGGTATTGTGACCGTAACAAACGACAATTTTAAAATTTATCCAACTGATTTAAAAATTATTCAAGCACAACTTGATTCAACGTTAGCATTAGATGATATTGCTGCGATTAAAGTTGGCCTATTACCCACAGTTGATATTATTGACTTAGTTGTTGAGTATTTAAAAAATGTCGAAGTACCTGTTATTGTTGATCCCGTGATGGTGTTCAAAGAAACGGATAGTACAAATACTTATTTTTTGGTACAAGCAATAAAAAATCAGTTATTACCATTAGCCACGGTCGTAACTCCAAATCTTGATGAGGCACAATTATTATCTGGCTTAACGATTAAAAGTCTAGACGACATGAAAGCTGCGGCAAAAGTTATTGGTAGTTTTGGAGTCAAGAGTGTTGTAGTTAAAAGTGGCGCGCGACTCGCTGGTAATCAAACATTTGATCTTCTGTTTCACAATAACCACTACACGATATTTGAACAGGAAAAAGTGATGTCAAATATACCCATGAACAACGGGGCAGGCTGTACTTTTTCATCCAGCATTGCGGCCAACATCGTAACGTCCAGTGTTACGGATGCTGTAGCGGATGCAAAAGCATTTGTACTTGCGGGTATTGAAAATGGTGTGATATTAAATAAAAATTTTGAAGTAGGCAATGTCTGGCAGGCCGCTAGGCGCCTGCGCAACAACTAAAGTAAAAGCGACAGATCAACATCTGTTGCTTTTTATATGTTAAAGGCACATGTGAAATGGTAATCATAGACGAATTGATACGATATCGACGCACGCTAAGGTCGATAGATCGCAGTTTATTAAATCAAATGTTAGATAATGTTCAAGTTGCTGCATTCTTTGAAACTAGTGATAAAAAAAGCACAATGTACGCATTTGGACAAAAAAAAATATGGTCAAAAATGCCAGATAAAACAGATTCGATTGTTTTTGGTGCCAGCTCTTTTGATGATCAATCAGAAGCAGGAATTATGAAGGGTTTTTGGTTTGAGCCTGAATTTTTAGTTTTATTGCAAAATAATCAATTACTATCTAGTACTACAGCTATTGACAATTATTTAATGCAGCTTAGTCAATTAAAAGAACCACAAGCACCGAAAATTATCGATGAAAGTGCTGAGGCTGATTGGCAAATAAGGGTGGAGAATTTAATTAATGAGTTGAGCGTTAATCGAAGTTTAAAAAAGGTGGTTTTTAGTCGGCAACAGCAAGTAACATTATCATCAAAATTGGTTCTTTCTGAAGTCATACCAGCACTGCAAAAACAGCAAAATGTTTATCATGTGGCCCTCAAAAGGGATACTGAATTATTTATAACTGCCACACCAGAGCGACTAGTTAAAATAAATGATAATCAAGTAGAAACAGCAGCTGTGGCCGGTACAATTCGTCGCGGACAGATTGGCCTAGAAGATGTTAAACTGGGTAAAGAGCTATTGAATAGCGAAAAAAACAATCAAGAGCATCGTTATGTTGTGGATAATATTGTTCAGCAATTGGATAGTTTAACTAAGCAACTGCATGTGCCAAGTAAGCCTTTCTTGTTGAAAAATAAGCAGGTGCAACATCTTTATACGCCAATCCAAGGCACATTAGCTGACAACATTTCTATTAAAAATGTTGTCCAAAAATTGCATCCAACCCCGGCTCTGGGCGGTTTACCAAGAAAAGAAGCTTTGGCATATATTCGTAATTATGAATTGCATCCCCGAGGCTTATTCGCATCCCCAATAGGATATTTTACAAAAAATAATTTCGGAGAATTTGTTGTTGGTATTAGATCAATGTATGTTAACAGCCAAAATGCTCGTCTGTTTGCAGGCGCAGGTATTGTCGCTGATTCAGATAGCCAACAAGAATATCACGAAACAACTTTAAAGTTTCAACCAATGCTTGAGTTACTGGAGGAACTATCAAATGACGGATACACTAACTTTTAATACAAAGCACTTACTTCAGGCACTATTTGAAAGTGGCATTCGACATTTTATTGTGTCTCCTGGATCCAGAAGTACACCGATAGCCTTACTTTTAGCAGAATATGCAGAACAGAATAATGAAATTAAATTATTTGTTGACGTTGATGAACGCTCAGCTGGATTTTTTGCTCTTGGAATCGCCAAAACACTTTTGGAACCTGTTGCCCTGCTAGGAACATCTGGCACTGCAATTGCAGAGTATATGCCAGCAGTGGCTGAGGCGTATGCTGCAAACATACCATTAGTCGTACTATCAACTGATCGACCCCAAGAATTGCAGTTCAATGGAGCGCCACAGACCATACCGCAAAGTAACTTGTTTGGTCAATTAACAAAACAGGCAGTTTTAATACGTTTGCAAGATATGCACAGCGATGTGACAGAGTATATTGATTTCATGGTACAAAAGGTGGTTAACTTATCTATTACTGCACCACGTGGCCCTATTCAAATTAATTTGCCACTTCGTAAGCCGTTAATGCCTGGATTAGCTCGCCAAGATGAGGTGCATGTTCAACGAGTAGTTTTTGAGCAGCAAACCGTGCAATATCATTTACCACCAATAACGGCAAAAAGATTATTAATATTGGCTGGTCCAAATGTTTTGGATAGTTATGATGATAGTTTGAAAAATTTTGCTATTAAAAATAATGTACCTGTCATTGCCGATGTGCTGAGTCAAAGTAGACACACATATACAATTCATGGCATAGATGTTTTACTTCAGGCACACAAGATTAATGCTGATCTAAAGCCTGATTTAGTTGTTCGATTTGGTAAGACGCCAGTGTCTGCACGTGTATTACAGTGGCTAAAAGAGGAAAAAATTTTAACTTGGCATGTTGATGAAGATGCTGGTGTAGATCATACAAGGCATATTGCACGAGCAATTAAGATGTCGCCAAATGATTTCCTGGAAAACATGCATTTGACGCTGTTTAAAAATCAGATTGATTTTAATCAAAAGTGGCTGTCTTTGCCTAAAGTAACAAAAACCCGTAACGAAATGAATATTATAACCGCTTTGGACGATGCTGTTCCAGATGATACGCATATTTTTGTAGCTAACAGCATGCCAATACGTGACATGGATAATTTTTTTACTGGCAACCATACGCAGCGTATTTATGCAAACCGTGGAGCTAATGGTATTGATGGCGTGATATCGAGTGCATTGGGCATGAGCGCAGTGGTTAAGCAGCGGAGTATTTTGTTGACAGGTGATTTGACGTTATTTCATGATATGAATGGTTTAATGATGGCTAAAAACTATCAGTTACCGTTAGATATTATCGTAATTAATAACAACGGTGGGGGCATTTTCTCATTTCTACCGCAGGCCGGCGCACCAAAGTATTTTGAACAATTATTTGGCACCCCATTAAATATTGACATGAAAAAGATTGCTGATTTATATGATATAGACTATCATCAATTGAGTGTTCCAGAAGCATTAAGCCAAATTTTACAGACTCCTTCAAAAAAGACGAGACTGATTGAATATAAAAGTGATCGCCAGCGGAATAGAGATGACCATCGTGACGTATTGGAGATGCTCAAATGATTATTAACGTCAACAATTATCCTTATCAGGCCTACCTGACGAAAAATAATGATGAAAATCAAAAGTGGCTATTATTGCATGGCTTTATGGGGTCTCATTGTGATTTTAATCATATTATTGATCATTTACCAGGGCAAGTATTGACTTTGGACTTACTGGGGTTTGGTGGTCATACAACGTCGGTTGAAGTTACCAGATTTGAAATGGCTCATCAAATACAAGATTTAGCGACTATATTGAATCAGTTGCACTGGAAAAATATTAACCTACTGGGCTACTCGATGGGCGGTCGATTAGCTTTAGGCTTTACCACGGTGCACAGTGAGTTGGTTCAGCGATTATACTTAGAGAGCACAACTGCTGGATTGAAAACTGCTCAAGAACGTCATGAACGGTGTGTTTCTGATTACGAAAAGGCTGAAAAAATCCAGCAACACTTTGAAAAATTTGTTACGGACTGGGAGCAGATGCCACTATTTGCTACACAACAACATGTTAGTCCAGAGCAAAAAAAGTTTATGCATCAACAACGGATGAATCAGAATCCAATCAACGTTGCGAACTCACTCCGTTATATGGGCAGTGGTGTGCAACCAAACTATTGGCCTTGTTTGAAATCATTACATACACCCACACAAGTTATTGTAGGTGAACGAGATATTAAATTTAACCTTATTGCCGAAGAAATGACAAACTTACTGCCAAATGCCAAAATAAGTATTGTACCCAATGCTGGACATAATACGCATTTTGAGCAACCAGCAGCATTTATTGAGGTACTTGATGTATCGAATTAAAAAGATAACTTTAATACCTATTGCACTGACTATGTTGCAAGCCTTTAAAACGGCGCATCACACCATTAGTGAACGGCCATTAACTATTGTCACCATCGAACTATTGAACGAAGATAGTGGTGAAATAGCTGTAGGTCATGGTGAAGTACAGTCGTTTGCAGACTTCTCGTATGCACCTGAAAATCAATATGTCAGTCGAGAAATTTTAAAAACAGTATTGCTACCACAGATTCGAAGATTTTCTTTTAGTAATCCACAATCATTTTCGAAGCGTTTGAATCAACTGATGCCATTTGCTTCATTTGCTAAGGCAGGTTTAGAAATGGCTGTTTGGGACGCGATTGGTAAATTAACGCATCAATCTCTACAACAAATGATTCATGGCCAAGGGACAACAGTTCCAGTCGGAATCGCTGTCGGTATGGCAGATAGTATTGATGAAGCATTAACGCAAGGATATCAGAGAATTAAGCTTAAAATTGATGCTCATTTAGTTGACTTTGAAAATTTGAACCGACTACTAAACAAATATCCTGAACAACAATTTTCAATTGATGCAAACAGTAGCTTTACAGATGAAAATATGGCACAAATTAACAGGTTACCTGAAAATGTTGGTTTCATTGAACAACCACTTGGGGAAAATGATTTTGTACAGCATGCGGTACTCCAAGCCCATACAAATAAAATCATTAGTTTAGACGAATCAATTAATAATCTTAGCGATGTTGCTACGATGTTGAAATGTCGTTCGGCGAAAGCTTTGACAGTTAAGCAGGGCAAAATTGGTGGTATTTCCAACGCTTTGACGGCCATCCAACTTGTTGATAAGCCATGGATTGGTGGCATGCTAACTAGTGGTTTAGGTAGAAGCGTCGATATAGCAATGAGTAGTTTACCTGAAATTGCTTTCCCAGGAGATATTTCGGATAGCAGGCGTTATTTTGAACGTGATATTATTGAGGAACGTTTGCTTGTGAATAATGGGATTATGTCAGTGCCAAGGAAGTACGGCATTGGCGTGACAGTAGATTTAAATGCGATTTCAGATCTACAAACGGAACAAATGTTTACAATTACTGATTAAAAACGAGGTTATTATGGAAACAAACTATGCGCAACAAATGCTTGATGCTCTTTCAAGTGGGCAACTAGATGATGCAAAAAAGTTTTTTGCACAATCATTACGAAAAGATAGTGATGATTTAATTTATAGTTTAGCAGAGGAGCTATATGCTCTTGGGTTTTTGAATCAGTCACGTCGTGCCTATAAAAAATTATTAGAAAAATACCCCGATGAGGATGAACTTCGTACGGCATTAGCTGATATTGCGATTGAAGACGGTGAGATTGATGAAGCACAAGACTATTTAGCGCAAATTAAGCCTGATTCGCCTTCATACTTACAGGCTTTACTCGTTAAGGCAGACGTCTATCAGTCTGAGGGATTAACAGAATCCGCAGAACACAGTCTATTGCAGGCAGAAAAAATATCCCCAGATGAAGACGTGATTCAATTTGCCTTAGCTGAATTTTATTACGCTAATCAAAGTTACCCCAAGGCGATTCCACGCTATCGTGCGTTGCTGAAAAAAGGCAAACGAGAAATTAGTCGAGTTGATATTGTAGCGCGGATTGGTATGGCGTACGCTCAAGTAGGCAATTATGAGCATGCAGTTGGTTATTTAGAACAAATTAAACCAGAACAGATGACATTAGATACACGATTCCAACTAGCAGTTTTGTATCAAGAAAACAAACGAATCCAAGAAGCGATTGATTTGTTTAATGGTGTATTGGAAGTGGACCCAAAATATACGTCTATTTATCCGATATTGGGACAAGCGTACGAGCAAGAACAACAACTTGAGGATGCTTACCGAGTTTATCAAGAAGGGTTAGCTCAAGATGAGACCAACACAGTATTATACCGTTTAGCTGGGCTGGCGGCAGAAAAACTTGGAGATAATGCTAAAGCTAAAGCATATTATCAAAATGCTTTAGCTTTAGATGATACAGATATACCGTCAATAATTGTTTTGTCTGCTTTGCTATTAAAGCAACGAGAATTTGAAGCAGACATTCAGTTGTTAGAGAAACATATTCAAGAAGATGTTATTGATCCTGAATTTTATTGGCATTTGGCGCGCGCCTATTATCAGGAAAGCAAGGAAGACCAAGCTACTAAATATTGGGAAATGGCTTTACCGTTTTTCCAAGAAAATGCTTCATTTTTGCGTGATATTATTGATTGGTATCATGAAGAAGGTGAACGTGAAGGTGAGATTGACATGATGGTCAGATATTTAAACATCGAACCAGATGATGCTGATATGCAAATGCGATTAGAAAATGCAAAATATTAAAGATACGCAATTGCCGCTATTTTGGTAAAATAGACTCATATGAAAATTACACAATTACCTCAAGAATTTATAGAAGCGCAACCAATATTAACAAAGTTAGAAGATGCTGGATTTGAAGCTTATTTTGTTGGTGGTTCGGTACGTGATACTTTGCTTGGAAAAACGATTCATGATGTTGATATCGCAAGTAGCGCTTTTCCAGAAGAAGTTAAATCATTGTTTCATAATACTGTGGATACAGGCATTCAACACGGGACAGTGATGGTTTTGGACCATGGAACAGGATATGAAATTACGACTTTTCGTGTCGAGTCAACTTACACGGATTTTAGGCGACCTGATCGTGTCACTTTTGTACGTAGCCTCGAAGAGGATCTTAAAAGGCGTGATTTCACAATTAATGCTTTGGCAATGCGGCACGACGGTGAGATATTGGATCTCTTTAATGGCCTAGAGGACATGAAAAAAGGCGTTATTCGAGCCGTTGGGGATGCTGAAAAACGTTTCACAGAAGATGCCCTGAGAATGATGCGGGCCCTGAGATTTAGCGCCCAACTTGGTTTTAATATTGAAGCTGACACCCAAAAAGCATTGGTAGATTTGGCACCGAACTTGGCTAAAATCGCTGTCGAACGAATTCGAGTTGAATTTGAAAAACTATTGTTAGGTAGTCAAGCATCGCAAAGTTTAGAAATGGCTCTACGCGATCATGTCATGAATTATTTACCAGGTCCGCACATTGAAGATTGGTCAAACATTATAGTTGATTTAAATAAAGGCCAGGCTACAAATTACGCCGTGGCTTGGACACATGTATTGTCAAGAGCGCAATTTGATGACACGAAACGTCGTCAATTTATGTACGATTGGAAAATGAGTCGTAACGTAATGAAAACGGTCAGCGCAATTGTTCCTATTGTACAAAATCCAGAGAAGTCAACTGTATTTGATATATATCAAGTTTTAGCTTATCAGAAAGAATTGCTTGAAGTTTTGGCGCTAACCGATAGTCAGCCCGAGACAATTGAAAGAATAAGTCATATAATAGAGATGTTACCGATTACAAAAGCCGCCGATATTAAGATTAGTGGTGGTGAATTGATCCGTTCTGGTATTTTAGCACCTGGGCCTTTATTGGGGCGTGTGCTTAAAGAAATTGAGTATGCTGTCGTTGTTGGTGATGTTTTAAATGATCACGACGCACTTGAAAAGTTTGCAAAGGAGTACGTAAATGACCAAAATTAAAATGGTATGGGCTGAAGATCGTCAACATGCAATTGGAAAAGATGGTGGTATACCTTGGCATATGCCTGATGACCTTAAGCTATTTAGAGATGAAACGGTGAATACCTTAATGATTATGGGGCGTCCAACGTGGCTTAGTATTGGGCGGCCATTGCCTAAACGAACAACTGTAGTTATGACTAGGCAAGAGGACTGGACATCGAGTTATCCAGAAGTAAAAGTTATTCATTCCATTGAAGAAGCCAAGCATTTGATGGCTAAGGAACAGCGAGATATTACGATTGCTGGTGGTGCAGCGGTTTACCGTGAGTTTATGCCTTATGCAACAGATTTAATTATAACGCGAGTTGACGGTGTGATTGATGGTGATACTTTTGTTGATGAGGTGGATTTAACAAAATTTCAACTAAAGTCCAGTGAACCACATGCGAAAGATGATGATCACGATTACGCATTCGTTATCGAACGCTACGAACGCATATAAGGAAAGAATATGTCAAATATTAAAATCGTTACAGATTCAGCTGTAGCATTAACTCCAGAAGAAATTACCAAATATGATATCAAAATTGTGCCACTATCAGTACAAATCGATGGTACAGTCTATGAAGATGGTGTCACTATTCAGCGCGATGAATTTCTTGAAAAGATGATTGAAAGTAAGAGTCTTCCTCAAACATCGCAGCCATCAATCGGCACCTTTCAAGCTGTTTATGATGATATTCATCAGAAATTTCCAGATTCCGAAATTTTAAGTCTTCATTTATCATCAGGGCTGTCGGGAACTGTTCGCGCTGCTGAACAAGCAGCTGCATTGACAAGTGCTAAGATTACAACATTTGACACATTAGCAGCTGACCGTGCGCAAGCATTTGTTGTCTTACAAGCGGCGAAAATGGCCTCCCAAGGGGCTACGATGGCTGAAATTTTACCAGCGGTTGAGAAAGCTCGGGATGAATCGCATATCTTTTTGAGCTTTACTTCTTTGACAAATATGGTTGCCGGTGGTCGCTTGAGTAAAACACAAGGAATTATCGGTAATTTACTTAATATAAAAGTAGGTGCTGGCGTAACAAAAAATGATGGTACCGTTGAAGTGCTTCTCAAAGGTAGAGGTATGAAGACTATTGCTAAATTTAACAATAATGTTATTGCTAAGATGCAAGAGTATAAGGAAGTATTGTCGATTGGTATTTCTCACGCAGGAATTCCAGAGGAAGCAGCTCAAATTGCAGCACGCTTAAAAGCAATTTGGCCTGATATTGAAATTCCAGTTTTAAATACAACACCAATTATTTCTACTCACACAGGCGTAGGCGCATTAGCAATTTTGTACCGAGCGCGTTAACATAAAATTGGTACACTTAAAAAGCATTTATCAAAATCGGCAATTGTGCCGGACTGGTTCGGAAAATCCCAGAATAAAAAACCAAATGTGATGAGTATTTTGATAATATGATTCGCATGTGAACGAAAGGAAAGATGAAATGCAAAAAGTTATTATCGACACAGATCCTGGAATAGATGATAGTTTAGCACTTCTTGTTGCGCTAAATTCTCCAGAATTAGATGTTATTGGAATCACTATCGTAGAAGGAAATGTGCCTACTGAAATAGGTGTGCAGAATGCCCTTAAAGTTCTTGAAGAGGCTGGGAAACCTGATATTCCTGTTTTTGAAGGTGCTTCCTTGCCATTGAAACATGAATATATTAGTGCTCAGGATACGCACGGCTTAGATGGACTTGGCGAAAGCAACATCTCTTCGCCTAAAATTTCTGTGAGTGACCTTAAGGCTTCATCAGCCTATGAAAAGTTGCTTTCAGATAATGAGGATGTTTGGGTCTTGGCGCTCGGGCCGTTGACTAATATTGCTTTGGCAATGGAAAGAACACCTAAAGTATGGGGAAACATGTCTCGCCTAATTATCATGGGCGGTGCTTATCAATCCAATGGTAATACATCCCCAGTGGCCGAATATAATTTCTGGGTTGATCCAGATGCAGCAGAATATGTTTTGCAAAACAGCCCTGTTGTAGCTGAAATTGTACCGCTTGATGTAACGAGAAAAATATTGTTAACACCAAATATTTTATCGTTAATGCAACGTTTAAATCCTGACAAAACAATGTTTATTAACAAAATAATTCAATTTTATTTTGATTTTCACTGGTCACAGGAACACGTTCTGGGTGCAGTCATCAATGATCCGCTGGTCATAATCCATGCACTTTACCCTGAATACACCAGTGGCATAAGTAAATATGTCACAGTAGTCACAGAAGGTAAAGCATTGGGACAAAGCATTGTGGATATAGCTAATTTTTGGAAAAAAGAGGCTAACGCAGTTATTCTAACGGAAGTTGATTCGTTGCATGTCATGGCAGAAATAATAGCTCGCTTATTGAATTTATCCTCATCAAATGTATTAACAGAATTAACTACTATTGCCACAGACCTTGAGGTGTTATCATGAGAAAAATTTCCACTCAACGAATAACACTTATTGCGCTATTTATTGTTATCAACATTATTGGCGGGCACGTTGCTTTGTTAGCAAAATTACCAGTTTATTTAGATACAATCGGTACATTATTAGGTGCGGCATTTTTTGGACCAATTGGCGGCCTAATAGTGGGCGTTTTCACCGCATTAGTCAATGGGGTTACAGGGGATCTTTTTTCAATTTATTTTATGCCTAGTCAAATCGTGACTGCGCTGATGGCTGGTTTCGTATACAGAAAAATAAGTGCTACTGATGTGAAGAATATTTGGTGGTCAGCAGCTATTATATCTGTCCCAGCTACTATTGTGAGCTCAATTATCACGGTTATTTTGTTTCATGGCATTACTTCTTCTGGATCAAGTACAATCGTTCAAGTACTTCATGGATTGGGTTTGAATCAAACCCTTTCTGTCTTCTTAGTACAGGTTGGTACTGACTATCTTGACCGTATAATTGGTGTGTATGTGGTGGCGGCAGTGTATAGTATTATTGTTAATCGTATTAATATAAAATAGTTCATATACTTTTCGATATATTGGCCTGAATATGCCGTCTAAAACTATTCCGAGCGTTCACGGCAGATCGGCCCGATAACAACAAACTGATGAGCACGTTGCCGTTTCGGTGTTCGAAAAACAAACGGAGGGCATTTTATTATGCTGACTTTAATGCAAAAACTTAACCGATCAAGGATTGTTGACATCGTTGGAATTTTGATAGTTATTTTTATGGCTTATAGTTCGGGGTATTTGTTTAATAATTTGACTAACATAGAGATGTTTGCACATGATAATTGGGCGAAGTATGTTCCTTTTGGTATTATTTCTGTTGTATCATCAAGTTTATCAATAATATCAACTCGTTTAACATCTCGTCTGAATAAATTTGGTAATGTTGTTGGTACAATCAATACATTGATTTCCGGAACAATTGATTTTATGTTAGGGAACAGTGGAGCAATTTTAACTTATCCGCTTTCGTTTCTTATCAACGCGGCTTCTGTTGGTGGCTGGATGCATTATGGTGATAAGCGGGTTAATCGCGTGATCGATTTCAAAAAGTTATTTTTTGTTATGGTCCTTGGTGTAATAGCTTTGAGTTTTGGACTGAATTATTTAGCATTTCAAAGCACAAGCCCACTGTTTTGGCTATCAAGTACAGTTTTTGCTTTATCTTTAATTCCCAATGTTATGAATATTTTTAAAATTGAAGATCAATGGTTGTTCTGGATAGTCTACAATGTTGTCCAATTAGCTAAAGCCTTGACGCAAGGAAACTTTGCTAATGTTGGTAAATATTTATATTATATTGCTAATAGTAGTGTTGCATATCCAGTGTGGCGTGCAAAGCGTCAAAATAATAAATTATAGAAAAAATAAGGAACGAAGTAAAATTCGTTCTTTGTACATAGTGCCCATTTACGCTATAATGGTTACCAGTAAAGTTTCAGGAGAATTGCGCATGCGAAAATTTGCCATTAGTTTCATAGCTATCTTACTGATTGGCATTGGTGCGTTCTATGGTATCAAAACTTGGGAGAATCAAAAAAATAATTTAAATAATTCTCAAAAATCGGTGCAGAAAGTATCACATATTAACTTAGTTGCGTTAGGGGATTCTCTAACTGAGGGTGTTGGTGACGAAAAAAAAATGAAGGGGTACTCCGGGCGTATTGCCAAGGAAATTCGTTCAAATTACGATGTTAGTGTAACGGTTAGTAATTTTGGTAAAGCAGGGGACCGCTCCGATCAGATTCAAAAGAGATTGGACACCCAACAAAAATTTCAAACTCATCTTAAAAAAGCTAATGTAATTGTAATGACTTCTGGTGGGAATGATTTACAACAATTACTTTTGAAGAACGTTTTGGCAACCTCACAAAAAACTTTGTCGGCTGCTGTTGCAGCGGGTCAAAAATCTTATCAACAAAAACTATCTTCTTTAATTAAAGATATTCGTTCTTATAACTCTGATGCACCAATATTCATATTTGGAAATTACAATCCGTTATATGTCCATTTTGCTGACCGTTCAGACTTTAATGCCGACGTTAAGTTATTTAATGCAATCAATGCCAATGCCGCAAAAAAAGATGGTAATGCATACTTTGTAAATATTTTTGATTTGACCTACGGTCAATTTAAAACAGTAGCACAACGTAAAAAACTAGTCAAAGAGGCAGCTAGCTCAAATAGTAGTTCAAATTCGAATGCTGCTATGACAGCTGTATTGACGGGTCAAAAAGGTGTTAACAACGCATGGATTAGTACGGAAGATAATTATCATCCTAATAATAAGGGCTATAATTACATGACAACACAGTTATTTAACAAAATGAAAAAGGAAGCAAAGCAATGGCTGATCAAATAATAGCTAGATCGAAAAAAATAGTCAAAAAAAAGAAGCCAATTTGGTTTTGGCTTTTTTGGGGTTTAATATCTATATTATTGGTAGGTGGAATTTGGCTTTTCAACGATGCTACTGGGCCAGTAAAAATAAAAGACAATGTATCCAAGATCAGTAAATCAGACGCTACGTTTGATGTGTCCTTAAACAAAAAACAAATCAATGCCTTAGTTGCTCACTATCTTAATGATACAGATAATAGTGGATATACTTTTAAAATTGGGGATGACGTGATGATGTATGGTAGCGCCAAACTTTTGGGTCAAAAATTTAATTTTGGTATGGCTCTTGATGCTAAATTAACGCCTAATGGGAACATTGTTATGCAGGCGAAATCTTTAGCAATTGGTAACCTATCGTTGCCGATTAAAACTGTGATGAGTTACGTCAGATCAAGTTATGATGCGCCTGAATACGTCACAATCGTACCGAAGAAGAAACAAATATTCATTGATATGAGTAAGTTACCCACAACGCAAGGCATTAAATTTAAAGCAAAGGTCATTAATATAAAAGCAGATCAGTTTGTTTTCCAAGGAGGTCTTGCTAATGAGAAAAAGTGATCGTTCATTTTACAATTGGTTAATGACGAATCGTAATTCTATGGCAGCCAATGAAGTGCAACAATTTGCAAACAACGCCTTTTTAGATTCGTCATTTCCAAAACAAAGTAGCGATTTTGATGAATTGTCAAAGTACTTAGAAGAGAATACAACCTATTTAATGAGTATGACAACATTTGATGAAGCGTGGTCACTATACAACGCTGAGCGTTAATGTTAGAAAGGACATATGTTTAATGGCACAAATAATTCAATGGTTCCCTGGCCATATGGCCAAAGCTTTCCGTTTGATGCGGGAAAATTTAAAATTAGTCGACGTTGTTTTTGAGCTAGTTGATTCCCGTATTCCCGAAAGTTCTCGTAATCCTGAAGTGGATAAGTTAATCGGCAATAAGCCCCGTTTGTTAATTATGACTAAAGCTGATTTAGCAGATCCTGATCAAACACGGGCATGGAAAAAACATTTTGAAGCACAAGGATACACAGTACTTGTTCTCGATACGCGTGACCCAAGGACTCCGCAATTAGTGACTAAAGCAGCTCGACGAGCAGTCGAAGCAAAAAAAGCAGCACAACTAGCAAAAGGTATTCAAGATCAGCCTATTCGCGCCATGATTTCTGGGGTGCCAAATGTCGGTAAGTCAACATTATTGAATCACTTGGTAATGAAAAATGTTGCGCCAACGGCGGATCGACCAGGTGTAACGAAGAAAGTTGCTTGGCTAAAAACGCCAACAAAATTAGAATTACTCGATTCCCCAGGAGTGCTCTGGCCAAAGTTTGAAGATCAGAACATCGGCATGAAACTAGCATTAACAGGAGCGGTGAAAGATACAATCTTTGCCAAAGATGATGCTGCACTATTTTTGATTAACTTTTTTCGAGAGTATCGACCAGAGGCCATTATTGAGCGATATTATTTGAACGACAATATTTTTGATCAAGAAAATGTAGATGTTTTATTATCCATCACAAGCAAATTAGGATTCAAAGACGATTATGACAAGGCCAGTGAACGAATACTAAATGATCTTAGAAAAAATAAATTAGGGGCGTTTACACTTGATTTAATTGAGATGAAAAATGACTGACACAATTGCAAATATTAAATTACAATTGAAAAATATGTCGCCTAACGATGGGCAGTTGCTGATTTGGCAACAAGATAAACGTGTTGGCGTACAAAATGCTCTGAGGGCTTGGCAAAAAAAACAAGTGATGGTTCAGGAAAAACGTGAGCATTTTTTGTCGCGTTTTGATATTGAGCGTCAGTACTGGATGCAAGGATACGATTTAGTTGCTGGCGTGGATGAAGTTGGTCGTGGGCCTTTAGCTGGTCCAGTTGTTGCAGCAGCTGTTATTTTACCGCATGATTTTGATGTTTTAGATGTCATAGATTCTAAGCAGTTATCTGCAAAAAAAAGAGACGAATTGTACGACAAAATTATAGAAAAAGCAATTTCTATAGGTGTTGGTAGCGTAGAAGCCTCAATTATTGATGAAATTAATATTTATGAAGCAGCACGTGTTGCGATGACAGAGGCAGTCAACCAGTTGGCTCCCGTACCTGAAGCTTTATTAATAGATGCTATGCGGCTAGATTTAGATTTGCCGCAAGAATTTTTAATTAAAGGAGATGCACGAAGTAATTCTATAGGTGCAGCTAGTATTATTGCAAAGGTCACACGTGATCGCCTAATGGCTTCTTATGGTTTAAAATATCATGGTTATGGTTTCGAAAAAAACGCTGGATACGGTACAAAAGAACATCTTGAGGGTATAAAAAAAATCGGCATTACACCGATTCATCGTAAAACATTTGCACCTATTAAAGATATATTATGATGCACTGTAATATGACTAAGAGACTGATTGCCATCGTCCAGTCTCTTTTTTTGATTACAATTGTTTTAAAGTGTGTCCGCTCAGCATTTTCGGTAAATCCATGTGAGGCCATAGCTTCTGCTAAACGAGTTGACCATCGGAGTGAGACCAAAATAGCTTTGAAAAATAATTGTGGTGAGTAAAATGTTAAAGATTCACCACGCATTAAGGCTGCCGTTCGAATAGTTTGAATTTCTTGTTTAACACGTGGCACAAAAGATAATGCACCGCGTAGACCGTAGACAAAAGTGGTTGGCACACGAAATTTTTGTTCGAGTGTGTCTAGAAGCAGGGTCATATCCGTTGTAAACGAAAAAGCCGCTCCTAGGAATATGTAGGCAACAATTCGAGTCATCATGATAATTGCCATGTCATGGGAACCAAAAGTTGTAAATGATGTCCATGCACCTAAGACAGGTAATATAGGCATGACAATTAATAGCAAATAACGTTTCCAAGACAGTTTTGAAAGAACAAGATAAATACCAGCAACAATCGTTACAACAACATTGATTTGATAATTTAGGATAAAAGTTAGTTCGATGCTAACGATAAGTATAAGTAGAAATTTAACACTTGGATTCATAAAAAATGCTCCATATATTGTAAAGTTTGATTAGATAGATGCAAATGATAATCAATGATTGGGCGTAGCTGATCTAGTTGATGACTAATAATAATAAAACGTTGTCGTCCAATGTCTGCGATTTCTCGTAAAATTTCGCCTACAACACGAACAGAATCTGTGTCCAGACCAGCAATAGGTTCGTCTAACAATAATATTGGTGTGCCAACAATTAACATCACCAAGAGTTGAACTTTTTTCTTTTGCCCGCCAGAGAGCTGGTAAACGACATGATCCTGTAGCCCATCCAAGTTTAAGCGCTCTAAGTAACGAGTAATGACTTTTTCGGACCATTTTTCTGGTTGTTGTGCATGTTGCATGCTCAACGCGATTTCCTCACGAATCGTCATTCGTAAAAATTGCCGTTCTGCATTTTGAAATATCAATGCTACTTGTTTTGCATATTTGGCAGCATTAAATTTTTTGATATTTTGGTCCATAAACAAAATGTCACCTTGGTAGGATTTTAGACGAGTGAGAGCATTGAAAAGGGATGACTTTCCTGTGCCATTTGCTCCGGTGAAGAGTGTAATTCCACTGGGGGCCAAAGGTAAATCGGAAATACTAATTAATTGACGTTGCCCCACTAAAAGTTCAAAATTTTTTAATTGCAAAACACCTTCTTTAGGTAATTGCAGGTGAACATTTTGTTCCGGTAAGATACGATTTTGAAAGTTACTAACAGTTGCTACTTTTTTGTGGTGTATTTCCCACACATGATCAACAAGTGGTTCGTACCCGTGTAAATCGTGATCAGTGATTAATATAGTGGTTTGTCCCTGTTTTTGTAAATCTTTTAATTTAGCTAATAGATCCTGGCGAGATTGGCTATCCACATTTGCAAACGGTTCGTCCAATAATAAGAAATCACTTTGCATTGCAACAATGATAGCTAATGCAACTTTTTGCTTCTCACCACCTGATAAGGTGTTAATGTCTTGATGGGTTAAGTCTGAGATACCAACAAATTCTAGAGCGTGCGTTGCACGTTGCTTGATATCAGAAGGATGAACTTGCAAGTTTTCTAAAGTGAAAATCAATTCATCCAGTGGTGTTTTCATAACAAATTGGGTGTCTGGATCTTGAAATAAAAAGCCGACGACTTTAGCTTTCTCGTTAGCTGGTAATGTGGTAACTGATTGATCATTCACAAGTACTTCACCTTTTAGTTGGGGATATAATCCTGCAAATATTCGGAGAAGGGTTGATTTTCCAGAACCAGATGGACCGATTAGTAGGTTAAAACTATTGTGAGATATTGACATGGTGGTGTCATCAAGTATTTTTGTATTGCCATATGACAAACTGACATGTTTTAAATGAGTAACCATAATAATTTCCTATGTACGCGGAAACTCCGCTTATTTATATTTATCTGTTTTCTTTGCAATGGTTAAAACATCAGAATCTGTAGCCATGTTTATTTTGCTGTATACCATGACGGGAATGTCACTAATTTGTGCTGCAACCTTGGGCAGATTTTTTAAAATATCCATTAGTTGATCGTAATCACCTTCAAGAGTTGATTCAAAAGCACCTACCTGATAGTTGACACCACTCTTGTTGATATAAGCAATCACATGATCAACTATGCGAATGACTTCTTCTGTGTCAGCTGTCATTGGTAATACTTGGACTGCAATGCTTGATATCATGAGACCACCTCGTTTTTATTAACTTCTAGAATACCTGATTTAGCAACCAATTTTTGTGTGAAGTAAACGATAACTCCTGCAAAAATAGCTGCTGAAATGAGGCGAGTAATGAATAATCCAATCAACAAACCAAATGAGTAATCGGCATAACCATTACGGAACAGGTCCCAAATAAATGTCACAACAGTAACTGTGATGACAGACATTGACAAACTCGTTTTGTCCCAACGACGGTAGCCAAATACAGCAAATCCAAGTTCGGTACCAAAACCTTGGATTAATGCAGCGACAACATTCATGACACCCCATTGAGAACCAAAGACCATTTCAATTGTGCCGGCAAGTGTTTCACCCACAATAGATGCACCGGGACGACGTAAAATGAACCCAGCCATAGGACCAGCCATTAGCCAAGGACCCAATGTTGCATCATTAGCATATGCGCTTAATCCGAATGGTGTTAAAAAGGCAGCGATGACATTATAGCCAAATGCCCAAGCCCAAAATATAAATCCAAAAAACACACCGATTAGTGCGATGAAGATAACATCGCGAAGTGACCATTTGTTTGCAGACATTTGCAAAACCTCCTAAAATTTCCGATATTAACCAATAAGAGTATGAGATATACAACTGTTTTCATGACTTATTGGTTAATAATTGATGTAACCGAAATCACCGCAAAATCGGGTGTAATTAGAAAAAGCCAGGCTTCACAAGGAAGACTGGCTTGAAAAATTGTGGTCATAATCTCAATGAAGAAACGATACTTAACAAACTTGTATTATTTCATCATCACATATTATAGTGATGACGTCACAAAACATAGTACTGTCAAAATATGTCATTTCATTAATACATTTTCAAGTAAATCTCCCTACGCTAGTATTATCTAGATCAGGTATAATGGGTTTTATCTCAGCGCGGCGGCACCCCAGATTTTGGTGTTTTCAGTTATTTGTGAAAAGCTCACGCATAGAGTGTAACACAGGACAAATTATCGTGCAAACTATTCGTATGCTGTAGAATTTAATTACTAAATAATGTTATATTTTCTAACATTCTAATGCTTTTAATTAAGAAATGTGAGTATGATGTAACTTGTGGCCCTTATTAATTAAAAGTACATGATATCAGCGAGATATTGACTTATTTGTTATACTAAAATGAGTAAAAAAACAACTCTAAGGATAGAAAATGGACAGTATTCATCTTTCACCACGGCTTGCAGCTGTGGCTTCATTTGTACCCAAAGGCGCAAGGTTAGCCGATATTGGCTCTGATCACGCCTATTTACCTGCTAATCTATTAATCAATAACAAAATTTCGTTTGCAATTGCTGGTGAGGTTGCTAAAGGGCCTTACGAAAATGCGCAGCACGAAATTGTTCGAAGATCGTTAACCACGCAACTTGAGGCGAGATTGGCGAATGGATTAGCGGCAATTAAAGATGAGGATCATATTGATACGGTCACAATCGCTGGTATGGGCGGTGTCTTAATTACAGACATATTAGAAGCGGGATTTTCAAAAGCCAAACGATTTGAAACGCTTATACTACAACCTAATACCGATGAGCACATTGTGCGAACATGGCTAAACAACCATCAGTATAAAATTAACGATGAGGTTATTGAACAAGAGGATAACCATTTTTACGAAATTATGGTTGCAACAGAGGGCACTCAAAGTTTATCAAGCCTTGATAAAAAATTTGGTCCGGTCTTGCGAAAGCAAAAAACATCAGTTTTTGTTGCTAAATGGCAGAAAGAATTGGATCGCATCGACACAATTTTTGAAAATCTTGAATTTGCTGGGAAAGCGGATTCACCTATTTATCAAGAGTGGAAAAACAAATATCAGCAAATTCAGGAGGTTATCAAGTGATTGCACAAGAGTTAATTAACAAGATTGAGCTTTTTGCACCTAAACAATTAGCTGAGGAGGGTGACCCTACAGGACTGCAAATTGGTGATCCTAAACAGCCTGTGCATCGAGTAATGACAGCCCTTGACGTTCGCCCAGAAGTGGTTCAAGAGGCAATTGACAATCAGGTCGATTTTATATGGGCACACCATGAGGTCATGTTCTTTCCGGCAAAAAATCTAGACCTATCACAGCCTCAAAATCGAATGTATGCAGATTTGATTCAACACCATATTGTTGTTTATGCTTCACATACTAATATGGACAGCGCACAAGGTGGCATGAATGATTGGTTGGCTGAAGCACTTGGTATTCAAAATGCAGTGCCTCTGGTACCAAATGTAGATAAGAGAACGGGTCTTGGCAGGATTGGACAATTAGTGCAACCAATTTCTGTACAAGAATACGCTGTGAAAATTCGTGATTTGTTTCAAGTTCAAGCAGTGCGCGTTATCGCTAACGATGTGACAAAGCCAATTCAAAAGATCGCTGTGCTAGGTGGAGATGGAGGCCGTTGGTGGCGGGTTGCGCAACAAGCAGGAGCTGATGCCTACGTCACAGCCGATGTCTACTATCACGTTGGGCACGACATCTTGGCTTCAAATTTTATTGTGATTGATCCTGATCATCACATGGAAGCCATTGCTAACAAAAAAATGGTTGCTAAGGTCAAAGAATGGTTTGGCGACACTGTTGATGTAGTTGCTACAAAAATCAATACAGATCCATACAAATATATTTAGTTACCGGTTAAAACAGTGAGCAAATGCTCAAAAGGAGTAATATATGACAAAGTATCCTGAATTAACAGAACGTTTTTTGAAGTATATAAAAGTAGATACGCAGTCTGATGAGAATTCAGAAACAGTGCCGTCGTCACCTAAAGAGGTCGCCTTTTTGGCAGATTTAGCTGAGGAGTTGAAAGCTATTGGTCTTGAAAATGTACGCACAATGAAAGACGGTTATGTGTTTGCGGAATTATCAAGCAATATTGATGATAGTGCTGTGCCCACAATTGGATTTATTGCACACGTTGATACTGCAGATTTTAATGGAGCGAACATTAACCCACAAATTATTGAGAATTACGACGGCCAATCGTCAATTAAGTTAGGAAATAGTGGTTATGAATTGACAACTAAGGAATTTCCTAGCTTAAAAAAATATGCGGGACATACGCTAATAACAACCGATGGTACAACACTATTAGGTGCTGATGATAAAGCTGGAGATGCTGAAATCATTACGGCAGCTCAGTATTTGATTGCACATCCAGAGGTTAAGCATGGTGATTTGCGATTTGCTTTTGGACCAGATGAAGAGATTGGTATTGGTGCCGACCATTTTGATGTTGAAGCATTTGGTGCTGACTTCGCTTATACAATGGATGGCGGACCGTTAGGAGAGCTTGAGTGGGAGACATTTAATGCTGCGAGCGCCGTTATCACAATTCAGGGGCGAAATGTTCATCCAGGAACTGCAAAAGATACAATGGTTAATGCTATTCAGCTAGCATTTGATTTCCATGAACAACTTCCTGTCCATGATCGCCCAGAAAACACTGAAGGAACAGAAGGATTTTGGCATCTTCTAGCAGTTGACGGTAATCCTGAAGAAGCAACTCTGCGTTATATTGTTCGTGATCATGACCGAAATATATTTGAAGAACGTAAGCAAAGATTATTAGATATTGCCGATGCCTTTAATCAGAAATTAAGGGAAAAGCGTATTAAAGTTGTATTGAAAGATCAATACTATAATATGGGTGAAATCTTGAAAGATGACATGTGTTCAGTTAATTTGGCTGAAAAAGCGATGAATAACTTAGCGATTAAACCAATTATTGAACCTGTCCGTGGTGGTACCGATGGTTCAAAAATAACTTTCCTAGGGCTGCCAACACCAAATATTTTTGCTGGTGGCGAAAATATGCATGGCCGTTTTGAATATATTTCTACAACAGTCATGGAACAGGCAACAGACGTTATTTTAGAAATTGTAAAACTTGCACAAGAAAAATAACTTTTGGATAAACAAAAAGAGCTCAAATGAGCTCTTTTTAAATCTTGTGATTTATTCTTCAGACGCAACTTCTTTTGGTGCAGCTGATCCTGAAATTGCTGGAATTGCAACTAGCGCAATTTCACCAACAATGACAGCAATGACAGCAACAGTAACAAAATCATAAGTGCCAGAATTCAATTGGGATACAATATAACCCAAAATTTCACCAAATATTGCCGACCAAATTGCTACCATAATGTATTTCATGATTTTTTACCTCTTTACTGTCATTATAATACACCTTTTTTCACAAATGGCAAGTTTTTAAGGGAATTTAAACAAGAAAATAGAAAATGTCTTATCTGTGGTTTTGTGGGACCCTAATATTTGTTAAAATTAACGACTTTTCTGTGATTTTTCTGTATAATTAAAGAAAACGGATGTTCGTATAAGGAGTTGAAATGTACGCACCGCTTCAAATTTTAAGCAGTTATAGCTTATTAAAAAATCCAAATACAATTGAACAAATTGTCCAAACGGCAAAGACTCGTGGTTATGAAGCCATTGCACTGGCTGATGTTAATGTAATGTACGGGGCGATAGACTGGTTTCGACAAACAAAAAAGCATGGGATTAAGCCTTTATTTGGCTTGACATTAATGGTCAATGGACTTGTGAATACTGCTACGCTATTTCCAGTCGTACTATTAGCTGAGAATCAAGTAGGCTACCAAAATCTAATGTGGCTATCATCAGCCAAGATGACTAGTCAAGGAGATTTTCAGTGGGAAACAATGGTCAAACACTTATCTGGTATAAACATTGTTTTTCCAACTGACAGTGAGCTTGTTCAGCTCATCTCTTCGGGGTATGAGAAAGTTAATGACTATTGGCAACAACTTATCACCCTTGTTGACGCTCACCATTCTTTTATTGGTATTAATTCACAAATGGCACCGCAGATACAAGAGAGATTAGCGCAATTTAGCGAACAAACCGGTGGCCGTATGATTGCTTTAGATGACATTGATTATCTGAACTCAGACGATGCGTTCACTACTCAAGTCTTAAAAGCAATTGATGCAAATGTTAAATTGGACGATATTAAAATTTTGGCTCAACAACAAGGCTCACATATTTTAAGAGATTTAACTGTCGTTCAGCAAGAATACCAAGGCACAGAAATACTAAAGACAGCCTATATTAATAACGAACTATTGGTTTCAAAAAGCAATGTCAGCATTGAATTTAAAGATACGGCTTTACCACCTTTTGAAACACCATCTGGCGTGACCAACGCACAGTTTTTAGAAACAATTGCTGTCAGTGGATTAAAAAAACGATTACAAGGACATAATGTGAGCTTGAACTTGTACGAAGAAAGATTGCAGCACGAATTAAAAACCATTGAAGTGTTAGGATTTAGCGATTACTTCCTGATTGTTTGGGACATTGTTAACTTTGCGCATAAAAACCACATTCAAACTGGACCAGGTCGTGGTTCTGTCGCTGGATCTTTGGTTGCGTACAGTTTACAAATTACCGATGTAGATCCCTTGCAATTTAACTTGCTATTTGAACGCTTTCTAAATGACGAGCGCGTGCAAATGCCTGATATTGATATTGATTGGCCACCAAGCAAACGTGAAGAACTATTCGCCTACCTTCATCAAAAGTACGGGAAAAGAAATTTTGGTCAAATTATTACATTTGGTACTTTAGCTTCTAAGCAAGCCCTACGTGATGTTGGTAGGGTTTTTGGGTTACCAACCCCGACATTGAGTAAGTTGAGTGCTAGTATACCTGAAGGAAAAAATGGACGTAAAGTGTCCATTGAGGATGCGCTTAAAGCGCCACAATTACAGAATGCCCTTCGTGATATTGATAATGGTAGATTATTATTACAAACGGCGTTGAAAATTGAAGGGTTACCAAAAAATTACTCTACACATGCGGCAGGAATTGTGCTTAGTGCGAATCCTTTGGTACAAACATTGCCTGTGCAATCTGGTACGGAGGGACGTTTATTAACACAATTTGAAAAAGATCCAGTTGAACAATTAGGGTTACTTAAAATCGATATTCTAGGATTACAAAATTTGGCAATTTTAAGCCAAGCACTCTATTATGCTCAAAAAGAGCTACCAGAAGGGTTTGATATTACCAAAGTTGCTTTAGATGACGCCAAAACCTTAGCATTATTTGCTAAAGGAGACACAAATGGGGTTTTCCAATTTGAATCTGCCGGCATTAAAAATGTATTGCGAAAGCTGAAACCAGTCACCTTTGAACATATTGTGGCTGTTAACGCGCTTTATCGTCCTGGTCCTGCACAAAATATTGATAAGTTTATTGCTCGACGCCATGGTAAAGAACCAGTGACGATCCCAGACCCTAGTTTGAAATCAATTTTGGCGCCAACTTTTGGTATTATTGTATACCAAGAGCAGGTTATGCTGGTTGCGGAGTCATATGCTGGATTCACGCTAGGTGAGGCGGATGTTTTACGAAGTGCCATGTCGAAGAAAAAAGTTGACAAAATGCAAAAATTGCATGAGCAATTTATTAAAGGTGCTTTAAAAAATGGGCATGATCAAGAGCAAGCAGAACTTATTTTTTCTTATATTGATGAATTCGCTAATTATGGTTTCAATCGTTCTCATGCAGTTGCTTATAGTAAACTGGCTTTTGAGTTAGCCTATTTAAAGGCACATTATCCGGTTGCTTTTTTTACAGCTTTACTAAATGCAAATCTGGGTGAACAAAAAAAAGTGCAGCAATATGTATCTGAAGCTAAAATGCGCGGAATTGTAGTATTAGCACCAGATATCAACAAGTCATATAAACTTTGGACATCTATCGAAAACCAATTACAAATGGGCTTGAACAACATCCGTGGTGTTCGTACGGATTTTGTGACAGGTGTGTTAGAAGAGCGACAAAATAATGGTTCATTTCAAACAATCCAGTCCTTTGTCAGACGTTTGCCAGATAAAATGCGTAAACGAGAAGTGTTAGAGCAGTTAGTATATGCTGGTGCACTTGATTCGTTTGGCTATAATCGACGCGAACTAATCGAAAATCTAGCGAGCTTGATTGAAGGTGCAAGCTTTGGTAACTTAATTTTGGAAGAAACGAAAATTAAGAAGTATGATAATTTTGCTTTGCCTGATCGTCTGAAAAAAGAAAAAGAAGTTATTGGCGTGAATTTATCAGGTCATCCTTTAGATGCATATGTTGATTTCATTTTGGAAAATGGTTTTAGTCAGATAGGAAATGTCGTACAGCCTGGCCAGGTTGAGAAAATAATCGCAATTATCGACAGTATTCGTCAGATCCGCACTAAAAAGGGGGATGACATGGCTTTCGTGAAGGTCTCTGATACCACTGGAGAAATTAGTGTAACCATATTTCCACAACTATTTAAAAAAATTAGCAATTTTCTGCAGCCTGGAACAATATTGAGCATTGCTGGTAAATCAGAGCGTGATATGCGGAATGAAATCGCTATTGTGGCTAATCACATTAATTTAGCGCCAGAACCGCAGCATGTCAAACCCGCTCAAGGGACCTGGTTTCTTCAACTTGACGAAAAGAATGATACACCGGAAAGGCGTGAGGAAATTAGCCAAATTATGAAAAAACATCATGGTCATAATCCAGTGGTGATTCACTGGCAAAAAGATGGTAAAAATCAAAAACTTGATCAAGAATTTTGGATGAGTAGTGAAACCGTTATCATGCGCGAATTAGCAGCTTTACTAGGTAGTGAAAATATTATTTTTAAACAAACTTACTAATAATATGACTTGTACAAATGGGTCATAATGTATAAAATAGAGATTGGGTAGAGTTGCACAAGCAACAACCAAGATAACTAAGGAGCTATTTAACCATGAAAAAGACGAAAATCGTCTCAACACTTGGTCCGTCATCATCTGATGTCGAAACAATCGTAAAGTTAATCCAAGCGGGCGCCAACGTATTCCGTTTTAACTTTTCACACGGTGATCACGAAGAACATTTGGGTCGTATGAATGCTGTTCACGAAGCCGAAAAGATTACTGGAAAGACAGTTGGTATCTTGTTGGACACTAAGGGTGCTGAAATCCGTACAACAAAGCAAGCTGACGGCAAGATCGAATTTCATACAGGTGACACATTGCGTATTGCAATGGATGAAAACCTTGAAGGAACGAAAGAAAAAATCGCCGTTACATACGCTGGTTTGTTCGATGATGTTAAAGAAGGTGGACAAGTCTTGTTTGATGATGGGTTGCTTGGTACAACTGTTATCGAAAAAGATTCAGCCGCTCGCGAATTAGTTGTTCGCGTTGATAATGACGGTATTTTGGGATCACGTAAGGGTGTTAATGCACCTGGTGTTTCAATTAACTTGCCAGGTATTACTGAAAAAGATGCTGATGACATCCGTTTTGGTTTGGATCATGAAATCAACTATATCGCTGCTTCATTCGTTCGTAAGCCTGAAGATGTGCTCGAAATCCGTGCATTGCTGAAGGAAAAGAACATGGAACACGTGCAAATCATTCCTAAGATTGAATCACAAGAAGGTATCGATAATCTTGATGCAATCTTGGAAGTTTCAGATGCTTTGATGGTACCACGTGGTGACATGGGTGTTGAAATTCCTGCTGAAAATGTGCCTTTGGTTCAAAAAGACATGATTCGTAAGATGAACAAAGCCGGATTACCTGTTATTACTGCTACACAAATGCTTGATTCAATGGAAGAAAACCCACGTCCTACACGTGCCGAAGCTTCCGATGTGGCCAATGCTGTGTTCGATGGTACTGATGCAACAATGTTGTCAGGTGAATCAGCTAACGGTGACTATCCTGTTGAAGCTGTTGCAACAATGGCTGCAATCGATGAGAAGGCCGAAACTTCATTGCGCGAAAACGGTCGTCATGAGGATATTTTCTTTGATGAAACTGATTCAACAGAAGCTGTTGCAGCATCTGTTGCTCGTATCGCACGCAATGTGAATGCTAAGGCTGTTGTTGTATCAACCAACTCTGGTTACACTGCACGTATGGTTTCAAAGCACCGCCCTGATGTTAACATTTTGGCCGTTACTTATTCAGAACGCGTGCAACGTGGTTTGACATTGAACTATGGTGTTGTTCCAGTGGTTTATGATGCACCAAAGACTATTGACGAAATGGTTGACTTAGCTAAGAAGGCCGTTAAAGACCAAGGATTGGCTAATTCAGGTGATACTATTGTTATTGCAGCAGGTGTACCAATGTCACAATCAGGTACAACAAACATGTTGACTGTGCAAACAGTATAATAATTTTAGTTTATACTTGCAAAAAAAGACTATAATGATTTGATTATTCAAATCACTATAGTCTTTTTTAATTTAATGTAAGAAAAGCTACCACAGTTTAATACTAAAATTTAGAGAACTGCTAATATTAAATTAATAAAGAAAAACAAGTAGGAGTGATTTAATGAACAGTGGTGATTTAGCATGGGTTTTAGTTTCAGCTGCATTAGTCTGGGTAATGACACCTGGATTAGCCTTGTTCTACGGTGGCTTAGGTGAGCGTAGAAACTTGCTGCACACGATGTTTATTCCAGTTATGATTATTGGAATTGCTTCGTTAGTGTGGTTTGTTGTTGGATATACGTTATCATTTGGTGGTAGTGGGAATGTGATTGGTAATTTTAAACATTTGTTCTTAACGAATGTTTCATTCACGCATTCTACTAAAGGTTTAACAATTCCTGATGGCGCATTTGCCTTGTTTCAAGGTATGTTTCCGATAATAACTGCAGCAATTATTACTGGATCCGTAATTGGTCGAGTTAGAATTAAAGCTTTGCTTGTATTCATTGCACTTTGGTTGATTTTTATCTACTCACCGTTAGCGCACATGGTTTGGGGCGGTGGATTCTTGGCTCAGTTAGGCGCGATTGATTTTGCTGGTGGAACTGTTGTTCATATTTCTAGTGGTGTGACTGGATTGGTATTGGCTTTGATGATTGGACATCGTCATATTGACAAGCACATACCTGTACGGCCCTCTTATGTTTTGATTGGTGGTGCGTTGTTATGGGTTGGATGGTTTGGGTTCAACTCCGGATCAGCTCTCGCAGCAAATGGCACAGCAGTTCTAGCGTTAGTTAACACATGGCTAGCATCAGCTGCCGCTGTATTAACTTGGGGTCTCGTTGAATATAAGTATCATGGACGAGCTACATTATCTGGTATTACTAGTGGCGGTGTTGCTGGATTAGTTGCTATTACGCCTGCTGCAGGATTTGTGGCACCATGGGCAGCTGTAGTGATGGGACTCTTAGCTGGGTTTATAGGCTTTGCTGGTATCACATTTGTTAAAAATAGTTTTGGATATGACGATACACTAGATGCTTTTGGTATTCATGGTATTGGTGGCGCTGTGGGCGCGATCTTGACAGGTGTATTTGCTGATAAAAGTGTTGGCGGTGTTGCTGGTTTAATCAACGGTGATGTATCATTGGTTGGCAAACAGTTAGTCGCAATTTTATTTACTATCGTATTTGCGGCGATTGGCACATATGTTTTAGCTAAAATAACAGAATTTATTGCTGCGCCATTACGTTTGACCGCTGACGAAGAAGCTGAAGGTTATGACGCAATTATGCATGATTTGACTGTGGAATAAAGGACAATAGTCCTTTTTATTTTGCCTGATATTTAGTGCATAAACTACCATCAATCACGGCAATATGGTAGAATAAAGGAAACATATAAAGGGGATTTGCTTTTTGACAGCACAAATTCAGCAAATTTTTACATTTGAAAATGTGGAGCAACAGACTAAGTTGCTTGGCGTTAATGATAATTTTTTACAGTTAATTGAAGAAGGATTAACTGTACAACTTCATGCTCGTGGTGACCAGATGACCATCTCAGGTGATGAGGATAAAGTGCCATTAGCTAAAGCTGTACTACGCGAGTTAACTACATTAATTAAGCATCAAATTAATATATCTGATACTGACGTTGTGAGTGCAATAACAATGGCACAGCGTGGGACATTGGAATATTTTGGTGACTTATATTCTGAAGTACTAATTCGTGACAATAAAGGGCGTTCCGTTCACGTTAAAAATTTTGGCCAACGTCAGTACGTGCAATCAATCCGTAAAAATGATGTCACGTTTGGCATTGGGCCAGCTGGAACAGGGAAAACCTTTTTAGCAGTCGTTATGGCAATAGCAGCTTTGAAGCGCGGTGACGTTGAAAGGATTATTATCACACGTCCTGCTGTTGAAGCAGGTGAGTCACTAGGATTTCTCCCAGGTGATTTGAAGGAAAAAGTAGATCCATATATGCGTCCCATTTACGATGCTATGAATGCACTAATTGGCGCGGAACAGACCCAGCGATTAATGGAGCGTGGTGTGATTGAAATTGCACCGCTAGCCTATATGCGTGGTCGAACATTGGACGAGGCATTTATCATTTTAGATGAAGCGCAAAATACAACGAATCAGCAAATGAAAATGTTCCTAACACGTTTTGGATTTGGCTCAAAAATGATTATTAATGGGGATATCTCCCAAATCGATTTACCATACGGTGCAAAATCCGGGCTTATTTCAGTCCAACGTATTTTGAAAGACGTAAATCATGTGTCATTTATTCATTTCGGTAGTGCCGATGTTGTTCGTCATCCAGTTGTCGGTCTAATAGTGGGTGCCTATGAAGCAGCTGAAAAAAAATTAGCCGAATTAAAAAAGGAGCAAATTAACTAATGGATTTGGCTATTATTGACCAAACAAAAGCTGGTGTTAATCAATATCATCAGGATCTGGTTCGCTGTGTACTAGACTATGCTGGTAAATATTTGAAATTACCCGATAATACAGAAATGTCTGTGACATTTATGAACAATGAAGAAATTCATCAATATAATAAAAAATATCGTGGTATAGACAAACCTACTGACGTGATTAGTTTTGCAATTGAAGAAGACGGTGATGATTTTCCAGTTTTACCAGACGAATTGATGGATGCTGAGTTAGCTAAAAATATTGGTGATATCTTGGTTTCTGTGGATATTATTAATTCTCAAGCAGAGTACTTGGGACATAGCTATGAACGTGAGTTAGGTTTCTTAGTGGTGCACGGTTTCTTACATTTGAATGGATATGATCATATGTTGGGCGACGCAGAAGAAAAAGAAATGTTTGATTTACAACGAGAGATTTTAGATAATTATGGCCTCAAAAGATAAAAAGCTAGAGGGTGCGCCTAAAGACTACAACAAAAAAGTACAACGAAACAGTACATTTTTTCGAGCCATGAGAAACTCTTTGCACGGTATTTGGCTGATACTAGTCAGAGAACGCAATATGCGAATACATATCTTGCTAGGATTTCTCATATTGCTTGTGGGCTTACATCTTGGCTTAAACCGTGCAGATTGGTTGTGGGTTGCAGTCGCAGTATTTACAGTAATATCGAGTGAGTTTTTGAACACGATTATTGAAGCCGTGGTCGATTTGGTTGTTGAAAAAAGATACCATCCGCTTGCCGGATTGGCAAAAGATGTCGCTGCTGGAGGCGTTTTAGTTGCCGTGGGTTTTGAAATTATTATTTTATTGATTGTATTTCAACCTTATGTTTGGCGGCATTTTGGTATTGTTACTAATTTTTCACAATTTATTCATGACTTTAGTAAATAAAACATATACAGGAGAATGCGGTCAAAGGCCGTATATATATTATGACAGAATCTACTTTTAAATCAGGATTTGTGGCGATTATTGGTCGTCCAAATGTTGGTAAATCAACGCTTTTGAACCGCATTGTTGGCGAAAAAATTGCCATTATGTCAGATAAAGCGCAAACTACCCGTAATAAAATACAAGGCATTTATACAACGGATGATGCACAGGTTGTGTTCATTGATACCCCTGGTGTACATAAGCCACAAAATTCCCTCGGTGATTTTATGGTGAAGTCTGCATTTTCTGCGCTTCATGAGGCAGATGCAATCTGGTTTGTGGTAGATGCTTCAATGGCACGTGGTCGTGGTGACGATTTCATTATTGATCGGTTACAAGAAGTTAAAAATACGCCAATTTATTTACTAATTAACAAAGTTGATTTATTAGCGCCAAATGATTTGCTTGATGTTATTGCTAGCTATCAGAATGATGCACCTGAGTGGGCTGAAGTATTTCCCATTTCTGCCACAGAAGGTGATAATGTTCCAGAGTTGTTGGACAATATTGTGTCTCACCTGGATGAAGGGCCTCAATATTTCGACGCAGACCAATTAACGGATCACCCTGAACGTTTTGTTATTGGAGAATTAATTCGCGAAAAGGTATTGCAGTTAACACGTCAAGAGGTACCACATTCAGTTGCTGTCGTTATCGACAAAATTGCTCGTGAAAATGAAGAAAAAATTCATATTCAGGCATCGATTATTGTTGAACGACCAACACAGAAGAATATCATCATTGGTAAACAAGGTGCGATGATCAAAGATATTGGTACGAGGGCGCGTAAGGACATTGAACGTCTACTCGGTGACAAAGTTTTCCTTGAAACTTGGGTTAAGGTTGAGCCTCGCTGGCGTGACCGACCACAAGCTTTGCAAACATTAGGATACCGTCAAGAAGATTACTAAAATGATGCTGTGTTGTCATAAAAAAACTTTTGGCGATTGATTTAGTGGAGTCATTATGGCAATTATTCGTGGCATTGTATTATATACACGACAATATAAAGATAATGATTTATTAGTTCGCATACTAACGGAAACGTACGGCATGCGAACTTTTTTGGCGCGAGGTGCAAAGAAAGCTACTTCTAAACTCTCAGCTGGTACACAACCTTACACAATTATAACTTTTGATGGCGCTCTACCGAAACGAGAAACCGGACTAGGTTACATGAATGAAGTTCAAGATATAAAAGCATATTCACGGCTTATCGAAGATATCGAAGTAAATGCCTATGCTGCGCTGATTGCTAGTTTAATCGATGCCTCCTTTGAAGAAGGAGAAAAGATAACACGTTGGTATAATCAACTGTATGTTGCGTTACAGAAACTAGATGAGGGACTTGATCCTCAAATTATTGCTAATATTTTTGAAATTCAATTACTTGTTCCTCTAGGGGTAGCTCCAAACTTAAGAGCTGATCCGATTACAGGTCAAGTAGATGGAAAATTTGATTATTCTGAAAAGTATAATGGCATTATTTCAGAACAGCATTTTAATCTGGATGATCAGCGATTAATGCTTGATCAAAAAACTGTGTTTTATTTACGTCAATTTAGCGTCATTGATATGCGCCAAGTACATGACATCAAAATGTCAGCAATTACCAAACGTGGTTTGCAACGTGTAATTGATTATATTTATGAAAAACAAGTTGGTTTGAAGCCACGTGCAAAATCATTTATTGAGCAAATGCATTCGTGGCAAAATACGTTAGTTAATTTTAGAAGGAATAAGTAATCATGAAAAAAATTTTAGTTTTGCATACCGGTGGTACAATTTCTATGCATGAAGATGCTGATGGCGATGTAGAAACAGGAGCTGAAAATCCTTTAGTTCAAGCGAAGGTTACCTTTCCAAATATCGAACTAGAAGTTGAAAACATTTTTAATTTACCAAGCGAGCATATTGGTCCGTCTCACATGCTACAGTTACAAAAACGTATCTCTGAAGCCAAAAATGATTTTGATGGTGTTGTCATTACTCATGGTACTGATACCTTGGAAGAAACAGCATTCTTTCTGGACAGCACATTAAAAGTTTCGTTTCCTATTGTTATAACGGGAGCAATGCGTTCATCCAATGAACTTGGTTCAGATGGTTTGTACAATTATCAATCCGCGCTACGTGTTGCGGCAGATGATACATCCAAAAACCGTGGTGTGATAGTTGTGATGAATGATGAAATACATGCCGCTCGATTTGTAACTAAAACACACACTACTAATGTGGCAACGTTTGCGTCACCACTTAGTGGCACGATGGGGCTACTAACGAAACGACAAATTATTTATTTTTATGATCTGCCACAACGAGAAGTATTATCAGATGTGGATATTAACAAAAATATCCCTGTTTTAAAGGCGTATGCTGGCATGGATGGCCAATTATTGAAACTTTTGGCTGATGCTAATATTGACGGCATCATTATTGAAGCACTTGGCGCTGGTAATTTATCTCGTGAAGCAGCTCGCGGAGTAGAATATTTATTAGCAAAAAATACGCCAGTGGTCATTGTTTCAAGAAGCTTCAATGGTGTTGCCGCACCAGTATACGATTATTTAGGTGGTGGCGTTCAATTAGAGAAATCTGGCGCAATATTTGCGTCCAGTATTAATGGACCTAAAGCGCGATTAAAGCTGTTAATCGGACTATCAAACAATTTAAGTAAAGAACATCTGGAAACGTATTTACATGGTATTTAACACACTATGAAAAAAATCTATTTCGTGCGTCATAGCATCCGTGATGCTAAAATTAAAGATGATTATTCGGCACCATTAACGGCAGAAGGGAAGCAATTGGCCGATGATTTGGTGGGTTATTTTGTAGACAAAAATATTAAGGCTATCTATTCATCACCTTATCAGCGTGCGTTGCAGACTATTGAACCAACAGCAAACACACTGGGTATAGAAATTAATTTGAATGCCGCATTGCGCGAACGGCAAACTAATGACCAAATAGATTGGCAAAATCATTTAGAAAAGCTGTGGCAAAATTTTGATTTTAAAACAGATGGAGAAGAATCTTTATCAACTGTGCAACAAAGAATGAAAACAGCTTTTTATCATATTATTGATGAATCTTCTGGTGAAATAATTATTACAAGTCACGGGACGGCATTAAGTTTATTGTTCCACTACTTAACAAATGGTCATTTCAATTTTATGGACTGGCAAAAAATGAAAATGCCGGATGTATATATTGGCTTATTTGATCAAAATAATCAATGCATCAGTTTAACAAAAGAAGCGTATTAACTTAATAGTTAATACGCTTCTTTTTAATGTCATTTAAAAATATTTGTATAGATTGCTTCTACAGCACTATCAGATAAGTCAGGCTGAATTCCTAACATAATCGAAATTTCGCTGGCTCCTTGGTTAACCATTTGTAAACTGATATTACGCTCCTTAAGGGGCGCAACAATCTCTGTCAAGGCGCCGACACGATTACGCATTCCTTCACCAACAACCATAATAATACCGTAGCTTGGAATCCACTTTAATGTATCAGGTTTAATTTCAGCAGCAATATCGCTTAACATGTTATCAACTTGCTCTTGCGTTAACATTGTTTTATCAAAAATAATTGTCAAATCATCAATACCAGAAGGCATATGTTCGTAAGAAATATTGTGACGCTTCAAAATTTCAAGAATACGAAGAGTAAAACCAACTTGCTTATTCAATAAGTACCGATGTAAGTATAAGGCAGCAAAACGGTTGGAGTTAGCAATACCAGTTACAGGACGTGTTTGCTGAACTTCCGTAGGTGGAACAATAAATGTTCCAGGGGCATCGGGATCGTTGGTATTTTTGATGTTTATTCGAATACCACCTTGAATGGCTGGAATAATGGCTTCATCATGGAATACAGCAAAACCAGCATAAGACAACTCGCGCATTTCATCATATGTCATTTGTTGGATCGCTGCTGGATGTTCGACAATCGAAGGATTAACAGCGTAGATGGCGCTGACATCGGTAAAGTTTTCATATAAATCAGCTCGTAGTCCGCGCGCCATAATGGCACCAGTTATGTCTGAACCACCACGTGAAAATGTAGCCATATCGCCACTTCTGGTATAGCCAAAGAAGCCAGGGACAATGAGTCGTTCAGAAGTTGACAGATCTAACTCGCCGATTGTGGTATAAGAAGCGGTATCAAATGTTGCTGATCGCGCATTATCATTTACGAGCAAACCAATTTCTTTAGGATCCACAAAACGAGCTGGCATACCTAAGTGGTTAAAGATTTTAGCGATCAATTGCGCATTTAAATATTCGCCGTGAGCAGCGAATGCTGCATATAAATAATCAAATGATCGATAATGTTTTCTTGCTAGATGTTCAATTTGTTCGTCTAGGTCAGCTAGTTCATAATCTGGTAACTCAAAGAATTCACCAATAGAGTGATAGCGATGTTTAATCGTTTCAATAATTTCAGTGGTATCTTCGTCTGCAAGCGTAGCTTGCGCGTATGATAACAATAAATCGGTCACTTTCCGATCATCTTTGAATCGTTTACCGGGTGCTGAAACAACAACAACTTTTCGATCATCATCAGCACGAATGATATCGTAGACGCGTTGCAATTGTTGACCGTTAGCTAGTGAAGAACCACCAAATTTTGTAACTTTCATAATATGTAAGTGCTAGGAAGCACATATTCTCCTAATTGTTTTTTGTAATTTGTAAACCAGTATAATCTGGTTCTAGTAATAATAGTTTCCCTGGTAAAGCCATGTTTGTCAATGCTTTTAATAACTTAGTTGCATTATCTTTTGATACGAGGGTGATAACAGTCGGACCCGCACCAGAAAGATAGGTGCCGACGATTTCTAGTTGATGGGCTGTATCACGAATAATTTTTAGGTGTGGTGCTAAATGAGCACGAGCCTGTTCATGAAACTGGTCCTTTTCAATTAAGACACGAGCTGTATTGAAATCACCAGCGTTCAATGCTGCGGTTAAGGTATTACTGATTGCACTGGCAGCAACACTATCTTTAAATGTCATCTTAGCAGGCAATGCATTACGTGCTTCAGTTGTGAGCAGTTCATAATTCGGAATGAAGGTTATGAAATTAATGTCTTTTGGTAAACTCAACGGTGCATGATAGACTTGATTGCCATCGTAAAAGGCTGCTACACTACCTCCAAGTAACGCAGGAGCAACATTATCTGGATGACCTTCTAAAGCCGTTGCTTGCTTCAATAAAGCGTCATTACTCAATCGCAGATCGGCCAGAACGTTGGCCATTGCTAGACCAGCCAACAGCGCAGACGATGATGAACCCAGTCCGCGTGCAAGTGGGATATCAGATTTCACAACGATACGATGAGGGGTCAAGTTTGGGTCTAATAACAGTGCTGTTTTGACGATGAAGTTGTTAACATCGCTGGGCATATTTGCACCGTAATCATGAATCACTTGCCATTCGGATGTTTCTTCATACACTTCTAAGGTTAAATATAGTTTTAAGGCCACGCCAAGAGAATCAAAGCCAGGTCCAATATTGGCGCTAGTAGCTGGAACAGTTATTTTAATCATGAGAAAATTTTATACTCCGCTGCTAAATTAATGCCATCAGCATTTCGGATTGTTGTACGAATAACATTGAGCTGCGCATCAGAAGCAGCGTGTGTTAGAGCAACTAATCGAGCAAATCCATTTTTTGCGGGGGTTTGCTTTAAATCAGTAAAACTTATTTTTGCGGAAGCAAACATACCGGTTACGGAATACATTGCTCCTGGCGTGTCAGCTACTTCTACAACAATAAAACGTCTTGCCACGCGCTGTGAAGGTTTAGCTAAATCTAGGTCTTGATTAAAAGTATTAAATGGTCTTCCTGGAGTATTCAGCGCTAAATTGGTAGCGACATTTGTTAAATCACTTAATACCGAATTAGCAGTAGGCATTTCACCAGCGCCCGGACCATATAACATCACTTCACCAACAGACTCACCATTAACTAAAACGGCATTGTTTTCATTGTTAACGGTCGCTAAGGGATGATTGAATGAAACAAGGTGAGGGGCAACTTCAATACTGAGTGCATCGCCAACTCTTTGGGCAACACCAAGCAATTTGATTGCGTAGCCAAAACCATGTGCATCATTGATATCCGAATCTGTTAGGTTGGCAATGCCAGTAACAGTTACGTCATCCATAACAGGTTGCACACCAAATGAAAAGTTAGATAAAATAATTAACTTATATGCTGCGTCGAAACCTTCCACGTCATTTGTGGGGTCGGATTCAGCAAAACCTTTGTCTTGAGCTAATTTAAGTGCTTCTGCGTAGGTTAAACCATTGGCAGCCATTTGCGTTAGAATAAAATTACTTGTGCCGTTAATGATGCCGGCGACACGTGAAATCTCATCTGCTGTAAAACTGCTTGAAAGCGTGCGCAAAATAGGCACTCCACCGGCAACGGCAGCTTCATAATATAAATCAACACCATTCTGGTTGGCTAATTCAGCTAGCTCTTGTCCACGACTTGCGATTAAATCTTTGTTTGCCGTGACAACATGTTTTTTTGCCATAAGTGCGCGTTTGATAATATCGTATGCATAATCAACTCCACCCATGACTTCTACTACAATTTGTATGTCATCGTTACTTAAAATATCCTCAGGATTATCAGTAATTGGAAAATCTTGTGTGAAGCCTGTGCGCGGTTTATTAAGATTATGTACGACAGCATGACGTACGACCAAATGAGATCCCGTGCGTTGGGTAATTTGATTAGCGTTTTGTTGTAATATTTTTACGACACCACTACCAACTGTGCCGAGACCAAAAAGTCCGATGCCTATTTCCATGTGATATTCCCTTTTATTTTGAGTATTTTATATATCTTCTTCTTATGATTTTATCATTATAATATCTAAAAATAAACAAATTTGTTATAATTGGATAAATTATAAAAAAAGGAATATATTCATCATGAATTATGTATCAACACGTGGACAAGCACCTGCGGTTACTTCCAGTCAAGCAATTATAAACGGCATTGCACCAGATGGTGGGCTCTATGTTCCAGAAACGTGGCCTAAATTAAAATTAGATTGGAAAAATCTAAGCCAACAAAGTTATCAAGAAATCGCCACACAAGTCTTTGACGCTTTTTTTGATGATTTTACTGTGGAGGAAATTGACTATGTCATTTCAAAGTCATATGGTAATCAATGGGATTCCAAAAATATTGTAATGCTACACGATGAAGGCAGTCTTCATTATATTGAGCTCTTTCACGGACCAACACTGGCATTTAAAGATGTCGCTTTGCAAGCCTTACCACATTTACTCACAACAGCTGCTAAAAAACAATCTTTACAAGATAAAATTGTTATTTTAACAGCAACATCAGGCGATACGGGAACTGCAGCAATGAGTGGGTTTGCAAATGTCGAAAACACTGAAATTGTTGTCTTCTATCCAGAAGTAGGAGTCAGCGATATTCAGCGTCAACAAATGCAAACGGAAGAAGGACGTAATGCGCATGTTACATCAATTACTGGTAATTTTGATGATGCGCAAAAAGCTGTAAAGTCTATTCTGAGTGACGAATCTTTAATTAAAGAGCTCGCAGAAAAAGGCATGCGCTTTTCATCGGCTAATTCAATTAATATTGGTCGCTTGGTACCGCAAATTGTCTATTACATCTATTCCTACGCCCAGTTGGTGAAGAATGGTCAAGTAAAATCAGGTGAAGAAATTGATATTGTTGTTCCAACTGGTAATTTTGGGAATGTATTGGCTTCTTATTATGCTAGCCAACTTGGTTTGCCAGTGCATCAATTTGTCGTTGCATCAGATGAAAACAATGTGTTAACAGATTTCTTTAATACTGGTGAATATAATCGTCACCGCGACTTTAAAGTAACTAATTCACCAGCTATGGATATTTTGGTATCTAGCAACTTGGAACGTTTGTTATATTTTGCTAGTGATCGTAATTCAGAAGAGGTCAGTCAATATATGACTTCGTTATCTAAAAATGGCAAGTATACATTAACAGAATCAACGCGGAAAAATCTCCAGAAATTCACAGCTAAATTTGCAACACAAACTCAAGTTGTAGAAACAATAAAGAATGTATATCAGGAAACAGGTTATTTAATCGATCCACATACTGCAGTTGCTAGGTTTGTTTACGAGTCTGATAATTTGCAAACGTTACTTGCAGCTACTGCTAGTCCATACAAGTTCCCTCAAACTGTTTTGTCAGCCTTGAATGAAATAACAGTTGGCGGTGCAAAAGACTTAGAAAAATTGGCTGAGCAAACAAATACAAGTGTTCCAAAACAAGTTGCAACATTATTTGATAAAGATATTTTGCATACTAAAATTATTGATCCTACAACAATTCTGCAGTCTCTTAAAGACGAACTTTCATTGTGAGTTTGTGGTTATTGTTTAGCACATTATGTTTTTTTTGATTCAAATAGTGCCTTTTTTAATGTATAATTAGGCTATATCAACCAAGGAGAATCAAATGTCATATAAAGAATTAGATCCTATTGTCTGGAGTGCTATTCAACAGGAAGGTGCACGCCAAAACCGCACAATCGAGCTGATTGCCTCTGAAAACTTTACATCAAGAGCTGTACGCGCTGCACAAGGTTCGGTTTTAACCAATAAATATGCAGAAGGCTATCCATATAAACGTTATTATGGTGGAACTGAATATGTTGATGTTATTGAACAAGTAGCAATCGATCGTTTGAAGGCACTTTTTGGTGCAGAATATGCTAACGTTCAACCACATTCTGGATCTCAAGCAAATGCTGCTGCCTATATGGCCTTTTTGAAGCCAGGTGATAAAATATTAGGTATGAGCCTTGACGCCGGTGGACATTTGACACATGGAGCTAAAGTGAGTTTTTCTGGTAAGGTTTATGAATCACATACTTATGGATTAGATTCTGAAACAGAAACATTAGATTATGAAGCAATTGCCGAACAAGCTCGTGAAGTAAAGCCACAAATGATTGTGGCCGGTGCCTCTGCATATTCACGAATTATTGATTTTGATAAGTTCCGTGAGATTGCTGACGAAGTGGGTGCCTACTTAATGGTTGATATGGCACACATTGCTGGCCTGGTGGCTGCTGGATTACATCCTAATCCAGTAGGAATTGCAGATGTTGTGACATCAACAACTCATAAAACGTTGCGTGGACCACGTGGTGGGGTTATTTTGTCACAAGAAAAATACGCTAAACAACTTAATTCAGCCATTTTCCCAGGTTCGCAGGGTGGTCCATTAGAACACGTTATCGCAGGTAAAGCAATTGCTTTTGGTGAGGCCTTGCAACCGGAATTCAAGGATTACGCAAAACAAGTTATTAAAAATGCACAAGCAATGGCAAAAGTTTTCAACAATACTGATGACATTCGTGTTGTAGCTGGTGGAACAGATAATCATCTGTTTAATTTGGATTTAACTAAAACTGCCTTAAATGGTAAACAAACACAAGAATTACTGGATACAGTTTCGATTACCACAAACAAAGAAGCTTTACCTAATGAACAATTGAGTCCATTTGTAACTTCAGGCATTCGTATTGGAACTGCAGCCATAACAACTCGTGGTTTTGATGAAGTTGATGCAAGTCGAGTGGCTGAATTAATTGTCACAGCAATTCACAACTATGATGACGAAAAAGTACTTAAGCAAGTGAAACGCGATGCTGAAGCATTAGCGATGATTCATTTGTTTGATTGATTTAAAAGCTGGCTATGCCGGCTTTTTTGGTAAAAAAATGTATACAAAAAAAGAACTAAGACAGCAACAAAAAGTGGCATTAATGACTGAACCTGCTTCAAAACGTGAATTTGAAGAGAAAAAGCTCTATGAATTACTTTTTAAAAAAACAGAGTGGCAGACAGCTCAAACAATAGCAACTACACTGAGTACAGATTTTGAGTTAAATACGATGCCTATTATTGCTGAGGCTTGGGAGGAAAAGAAACGAGTTGTAGTACCAAAAATTATTAATCATCAAATGATATTTGTGGAAATTGATTCGAAAACACGTTATCAAGTTGGAAAGTTAAATATCAAAGAACCAATAAATAATAGTTCTCATCCCATTCAAGATATCGACTTAGTTATCGTTCCTGGATTAGCTTTTACAAAAAAGGGGCAACGACTAGGATTTGGAGCAGGCTATTATGACAAATTTTTGCAGCAGTACTCAGGAAAAACCGTAAGCTTAGCGTTGACTACTCAGCTCGTTGATGATTTGCCAATAGAAGTACATGATCAAGTAGTTCAAATGGTGATCAGTTTGTCGGAATGATAGTTTTTTATTCATTTAGTATAGTTGCGTTGATCTCTACTTTTTGTTAACCTTTTATAAAAAGAGGTTGACAAAAAATGGAGATTTTTAATTTTGACGAAATAGTATCCAAATTTGGCACAAAAACAGCAGTTGTTTCGGCTAATCAAAATTATAGCTATAATGACTTATCAAAATATGCTCAAGAGTTGGTAAAACAATATTCTTTAAAAAAGAAATACATTGTATTAGTCGGAAATTCAAGTGTATTATTTATTTGTCAATTTCTTGCTGTTCATTATGCCAAACGTACTCCAATAGTGATTAGTCAACATGACACAGATAAACTAGACAAAATACTCATTAATGTTGCGAATCAATGGCAATTCATAACAGATGTTGTGCCTACTGATGACTCTTTAGAGCATTTTGAGGAAGGTTTATTGTTTTGTGGTGCTACTTCCGGAACAACAGGACTTCCCAAAATGTATCAGAGAAATTGGCAATCTTGGCGAATAGGCTTTGAAATTTGTAATAAAATATATGAGCTAGAAGAATATCAAGGTATAACGACTACCAGCCCATTGACAACATCGCTAGGCATGCATACATTACTTCTTAGTTTATATTTTGGAAAAACGTTCTATACTTTTGATAAAGCAGACATTATTAAAAATAAAATGAAAACAATGCTTTTCACTGTGCCAACATATTTATCGCATGTGCCACAATTTAAACATACTTTTCAAAATATTAATGGAATTGTGTCATGTGGCGGTGAATTGACTAATCAGATTATATTAAAATGGAAAGAAAATCTTGGTGAAGTGAAATTATATGAACTTTATGGTTCTTCAGAAACTAGCTTAGTTGCTTGGCAGCGAGTTGATGGTGGTAAAAAGGAGTCTTGTGTTGGTCAGTTATTTCCTAATGTTAGTGTCAATTTTACAAAAGAGAAAACTTTAATGGTGAAGAGTCCCTATTTATTTAGTGGATATATTGGGGATGCTTTTCAAGCACCAGTCTTGATGGATGATGTTGGCACTATAAAAAACAATCAACTGTTTATTTATGCTCGAGAAAGCGATGTCATTAATCACGGTGGTAATAAAGTTTACCCAAGTGAAATTGAAGTAATTTTGCGAAAATATTTGAGTGATGTTGTTGTCTTCGGTGTTCCCAATCCTTCTTATGGTGAAAACATTATAGTGATGACAACAACAAATTTAATAAATATAGAAAAATTAAATAAAAATTTAGCTAACTTTCTTCCAAAATATAAAATACCATCAGAATATATTAGTGTTGAGCAAATTCCCGAAACAGCTAGTCATAAAATTTCTAGAAAAGAGCTAGTGTCTTTATATGAAAAGGGTACATATCAATGAAAAAAATACTTCCTAAAGCAACGATTGTCAGCGCTAAAAGGTTACCAATTGGAAAAGTGAACGGCATCTATGCAAATAAAACACCGGAAGAGCTTTTTTCACAGTTGTTTCAAAAGCAAGTGAAGTTAATACCAGGATTTTCAATAAAAAGTATTGATCAAATTCTAGTAGGCAATGTCACTAATTTAGGTGGTAATTTAGCTAGAAGATGTGCTATTGCTTCGGAAATTCCACTCTCAAAACCAGCCTACACAATTGATTGCCAGTGTGCTTCTGGACTGATGGCTGTTATTTCAGGTGTTCAAAGTATTTTGAGTGGTGATGCGCAAATTGTTTTAGCTGGTGGCGTTGAAAGCACTTCCAGGGCTAACATTGTATTAGATCGTCAAACAAATAAAATAATTAAAAGATTTCCAATGGTACCACAAGGTCAAATGGATTTAGATATGGGTATCATTGCAGAAAACATGAGTGAAAAATATCATGTTTCAAGAGTTAAGCAAGATGAATATGCCTTCAAAAGTCAACTTAAGGCTAAAAAAGCTGATGAACAAGAAACAATAAATCAAGAAATTGTACCGTTTGGTTTTGGTAAAAAGTTAATCACTAAAGATCAATGTCCTCGTTTTAATACTTCTATCGATCAGCTGGCTGAACTTAAAGCTGCTTTTCGACAAAACGGAACAGTGACAGCAGGAAATAGTTGTCCAATAAATGATGGTGCAGCCACGGTTATTTTAAAGAAATATAATAAAGTTGATGTCGCCCAAGGATACTATCTAGATCAAGCTACAGTGGGGGTTTTACCTGAAGAATTTATATTGGGTCCAGTATATGCTACTAAAAAGTTATTAAATAGGCATCACTTAACCATTTCCGATATTGATGTCGTTGAGCTTAACGAGGCATTTGCAGTACAAGGAATTTTATGTTGTGAACAGCTTGGTATATCAGAGAAACAGCTTAATCCATTAGGCGGAGCATTGGCCTATGGACATCCGTATGGTGCGACTGGTGCCATATTGGTGTCAAGGTTATTGAATAGTTTAAACCAAATTGAACGTCCTGCTTTGGGGCTTGTTACGTTGTGTGTGGCGGGTGGAATGGGTATGAGTGTCTTAATTGGAAACAAATATTGGCAGTGAAATTTATCTGATTAAATTATCACTTTTGTTAAGAATGTTGAGAAATACTTGCGATAGTTGACTTTTTTTAGATGTTTTCTTACAATACCAATATAGTAGGTAAAGGGGAAATTATGCTTGACAAGACGATTTATAAACAGATTTTTAAAGCTAGTTTCGACGCCCCAATCGACGTTGAATTTTGGGATGGGGAAAAGGTAAGTTACGGTCAAGGTGACCCAATTGCCACAATCATCCTTCATGAAGTCATACCGATCAAAGACATTATGGCTCATGCTTCGCTCACTTTTGGTGAAGCATACATGGATGGGAAAATTGAAATTAAAGGTAATCTACAACAATTGGTTAAGGTTGCGTATGATTCCAAAGAAAGCTTTTTGAATGGATCGAAGTTTTCTAAGCTTATTCCTAAACACTCACATTCGGAGAACAAGAGTAAGGCGGATGTACAGAGTCATTATGATATCGGTAATGATTTTTATAAAATGTGGTTGGATTCCACAATGACTTATTCTTGTGCTTACTTCGTTAGCGAAAAAGACACGCTTGAAGATGCACAATGGAACAAAGTACGCCATATTTTAAATAAACTTCATGCACAATCAGGTGAAACTTTATTAGACATCGGATGTGGCTGGGGGACATTACTGTTCACTGCAGCTAAAGAATACAACTTGGAAGCCACTGGTGTAACGCTTAGTCAACAACAATATGATTTTGTTTCTAATAAAATAAAAGAAGAGGGCCTAGAAGGTCGCGTTCATGTTTATCTAGAAGATTATCGAGAACTTAAAGATACTTATGACCATGTAACTTCTGTTGGTATGTTTGAACATGTTGGGAAAGAGAATTTAGGTGAATACTTTAAACAAGTAGATCATCTTTTGACAGAAAACGGCACAGCATTAATTCATGGTATCACTGGACAGCATAAGGGTGCAGGTGTTGATGCTTGGATCAATAAATACATTTTCCCAGGTGGTTATATTCCAAATATAGCGGAAAACGTGGGACACATTATTGATGCTTCTTTGCAGGTTGATGATATTGAGCCATTACGTCGTCATTATCAGAAAACATTGGAAATTTGGACGGCTAATTTCCACAAAGTTGAAGAGGAAGTTATTTCAAAATACGGCGAACGTTTTTACAGAATGTGGGATTTATATTTACAAGCTTGTGCGGCTTCCTTCGAATCAGGAAACATTGACGTTGTTCAATATTTGCTTACCAAGGGGCCTTCTGGTACAAATCTACCAATGACACGCTCGTATATTTATCATGCTGATGTTGCTAGCGGTGTGAAATAGCGTGTAATCTCGTTAAATTAGTAAAAAGCAGCCAACTATGATTAGGAGTTGACTGCTTTTTTATTGATTAAAATTCTTGATAAACTGCAGGATCTTGATTATTTATTCTGCCATCTGGTTTTGTTAGATCGTTGATACGTTGCATATCAGATGAACTAATTTCAAAATCAAAAAGATCTAGATTACCTTTTTGTCTTGCGTAACTGCTTGCTTTAGGAATAGGCAATACACCAAGAGATATTTCCCATTTCAACACGAGCTGACCAATATTTTTGTGGTATTTTTTAGCTAATTCAACTAAAACAGGGTCTTTCAAAAGGGCACTTGCACGCCCTAATGGGCTCCAAGCCTGTGTTAAAATATTTTGAGTGTTATTGTATTCACGCAATTCCTGCTGATTGAAATAAGGATGCAACTCAACTTGGTTAACAACTGGTAATATGTCTGTTTCTTTTTTTAAACGTTCAATATGTTCAGGTAGAAAATTGCAAACACCGATTGATTTAACAAGACCAAACTTTTGCGCCTGAATGAGTGTGTGCCAAGCTTCTAGATAATGATCATCAATTGGGTTGGGCCAATGTAATAGGTACAAGTCAAAGTAATCTAACTTACTTCGATACAAGGATTCTTGAATTAGATCAATTGAGTCTTGATAACTACTGTAATACTTCCCTGGAAGCTTTGAGGTGATGATTAATTCATCTCGATTGACATGCGATTGTTGTATAGCTTGTCCAACAGTACCTTCGTTCTGGTAATTAAAGGCTGTGTCAAATAGACGATAACCAGCATCAATTGCGGATAAAATTGATTGTGTTCCTGCAAAGCCATTTAATTTATATGTGCCGAAACCAATTTCTGGTAAGTGTTGACCGTCGCTTAGTTCATGAAATGTCATAAATATAGACCTACTTTCTTCGTACTATAATCTTATAGTAGGTCAAGAATTTAGGAGTTGCAAGAGAATGGTTTGTTCACTAGCAAACAAAAAAACATTATCCAAGTAATGTTTTTAAGTATTAGTATATTTTAATAATTAAAATGCCAATCAACATACCAATAACACCAATTATTTGATAGATAGAAATTGATTGCTGTTTTGACTGAAATAAACCAAATTGTTGAATAAGCATGGCGCCAATCATAACACCTAGTGTTGAAATACTAACCGTAAGACCTGGACCTAACGGTAGGATGAGAAGCGACATAAGGGTTACAAAAGCAGCACCAGCCAAACCAGCAAACCAAGTTTGTGACAGACGGATACCAATGCGCAAATGACGCCAATTGTTATTTTTCAAAAAAGCAAGCACAACCAATCCGATTATGAAGGCCCATAATGCGCTAACAATTGGGCTTTTGATGTAATGACCTAGCTGACCATTAAAGGTAGACTGCACAGTGCACAAAATACCAGCTCCAAAAGCCCAGAGACGATTTAGCATTTGTGATTTTGAGTGTTCACTACGTGCCAATTCTATAGCTGAGTGTCGAGCCGATAATACCACAGCAATATAAGTGCCAGCTAAAAGAATGATGATACCAATGATGCGAGTCACAGAAATCATAACAACTGTTGTATTAAACCATCCAAAGGTTTCAAAAAACATACCGGATAGAATTTGCCCTAATGTTGGAAACATGACTGTTTCCACAGACCCAATTTTTGGGAAAAGAATAATACAACTTGTAATGAATACCAACCCGAAAAGACCACCTGTTGTCATCCATATTGGTGCTGAGAAGATAAGCGCTATCTTTGAAAAGTCACCCAGAGTAATAGTCAGAATGAGCAATAAAAATGAACCAACAATATAGGCCATAAAACAAGCAACGAGGGGAGATTTGAGCAAAAAACTTAACTGCGCATTAACGGCATTTTGAGCGGCCAAAATTAAACCAGCTCCAATGGCAAGTGCAATATATATCATGTACATCAGTTTATCTCCATATGAGCTTGCTGTCGTTCTTTAATTTCTACCGTGTTATCGCCAATAATTATTCGATCACAAACATTTAAAAACAAACCGTGCTCGACAACGCCAACTTGGCTTTCAAGATATTCGGCGAGAGCATATGGATTGCTGATTGTGGTCATATGGCAATCAATAATGTAGTGACCAGCATCAGTGATAATGGGTTGGTTATTGCCCGGATGACGACGTAGCTTGGGAAATAAACCTTTATTGGCAAATTGTCGTAACAACTGACCGCTACCGTAGGGAATAACCTCTACGGGCAATGGGAACGCACCTAGTGTGTTGTGCACCTTACTGCGATCAACAATCCAGATATTTTCCTTTGAGTTTTTAGCCACTATTTTCTCCATCAGCAGGGCAGCCCCGCCACCTTTTATACCGTTAAGGTAGGAGTCGACTTCGTCTGCACCATCAACTGTAATGTCAATATGGTCAATGGCATCAATGTCGACAATTGGAATATTTAATTCTGCGCATCGCTGACTAGTAATTGTTGAAGTGGTCACACCGATGATGTTATATTGAGAAGCAGCTAAAGCATCTAGAAAATAAGAAACAGTTGAACCAGTTCCTAGTCCGACAATCATATCGGTCTGAATATAATTTAAAGCGGCGAGGGCCGCTTGCTTTTTTTGGAAATCTTTTTCATTCATGATAAGCCTCATTCCGTCATAGCCGCATTAGCGAGCAAACCAGCGTCAACGTCTTTTTTATTTGGAATCGAGGCTATTGCACCAGATCGGCTGACAGCTATTGAACTAGCAAGGCAACTACGTCGAATGACACTTGGTAGATTTGACAAGTTTTCGTCAATATTAGCTGAAAAAGTACCAATGAATGTGTCACCAGCAGCAGTAGTATCAACGGCATTTACCTTGAAAATAGGTAAAATATCGGCCGATTCATTGACATGATAGTAAACACCATCACTGCCAAGTGTAACCACTACGTTGGAAAAACCTACTTTATTTAATTTGGAAGTAAGTGATGCTAACGATGATTGTTTTGTGGTTGGCTCAGTGTGAGCTAGGGCAGCAGCTTCAGTTTCGTTTGGTATGATTAAATCAGTAGACGAAATAATATTTGAATCAAGATTTGAAGTAATAGGTGCAGGATTTAATATAGTTAGTACGCCATTTTCCTTAGCGATATTAAATCCAGCAACAATGGCTTCAGTAGGGACTTCAAGCTGTGCTACGATTACATCAGCATTAGCAATTATATTGCGCGCTTTTTCCACATCGGCGCTGGTTAAATTCATATTCGCGCCACCATATACCATAATCGTGTTATGTCCATCTGGCTCCAACATTATAGTGGCGGAACCAGTAAACTGGCTCTTTGTAAAAATGTAATCCGTTGAAATCCCTTCATCACTTAATAATTGTTTGAAGGCATGTCCACGGTCATCATCACCTACAGCACCAATCATTGTTACATCAGCTCCTTGACGAGCAGCTGCAACTGCCTGATTGGCACCTTTACCACCAAATGTACTTGCTTGATTGTTAACAGTGATGGTTTCTCCTTGGTTAGGTAATCTATCAATCATTTGAATAGTATCAATATTGAGACTACCGATAACAACAACCTTATTTTTCATAACGATTACTCCTTAAAATGTCAAAGTTGGTTAAACGTTTTACTAAATTAAGGGTTGACCACAGTGTACGTTATTTTAGAAATAATGTCAAGAAAAAACAACCATAATTTCTTAGTGGTTGCCTTTTGTATTTTTAACTGGCCCGGTCGATTCACGAATAACTAATTTAACATCGAAAAATTCGGTTTGCAGGGGGAGGTTAGGGTGATCGAGACGTCGGATAATCATTTTTAAAGCTGTTTCACCAATTTCCCAAACAGGTTGTGCTATGGTAGTTAATGTGGGAATCATAAATTCTGCATAGTCTGTATCATCATAACCAATGATGGAAATATCATCAGGTACTTTAATGTCTTGATAGGCCAACCCACGCAAAACGCCGATAGCCATTTCATCATTTAAAATGAATGCTGCTGTAGATTTACTTTGAATAAGTTGATGAACAGCTGCCAAACCGCCATGTTTTGACAAAGTAGTAGTAATGATTGTTTTTGGCGTTAAATTTGCTGTAGATAACGTGTCTAAGAAACCAGCTCGACGTTGCCGCATGTTATCGGTCAAATTATTTGGTAAAATTAAAGCGATATCTCGATGACCAAGAGACATTAAATGACTGGCTGCCATACTTCCGCCTGTAAATTCATTTGTTTGAACCATGTCATGTGCATTTATATCGGCGTTTTGATCAAGCACAAGATACGGTATATTACGTTTTTTTAAAAATGTATTAACCTCTGCCCGATTAGGAATGTGACGGCCAAAGACTAATGCTTCTACGCCACGCTCAACCAAGGAAAAAATTGCATCTTGTAAACTTTCATCGGTTGACCCTAGAAATACTAAATTAACATCGGATGGCGCACTAGCTTGCATGCTTTGAATAATGTCGGCAAAAAAAGGCATGCGGAAAGAAGGGACTATGATACCAATCAAGCGTTTGTGCCTGCCTTTAAGATTTCTTGCAGCGCTGTTAGGAACGTAGCCTAGCTCATCTCGTGCTTGAAGTACTTTTTCAGTCGTTGCCTCAGAAAATCGTTGGCCTTTGTTATTTAAAATTTGAGATACAGCAGCAATGGAAACGCCCGCTTTTTTGGCAACATCTTTTATTGAGATTTTGCGCATCACATTTTACTCCTTAGTTTAAAAACATTGTTCTTAAACTATTGTACCAGTAAAAAATAATTGAAAACGCTTCCATTTTCAAAAAGTTGGTGTTATAATGTTTTTGGTTAAACGTTTTACTGACTTGCATTTTGTTCAAGAGAGGAATAACTCATGTTTTTATTTGCTAATATTCTTGGTATTTTTGTTTTTATTGCCATTGCAGCTCTGTTTTCAAGGGATCGAAAAAATATTCAGTGGAAATCAGTCGGCATTGTGCTGGCATTAGAGATTTTGCTAGCCTGGTTTTTTACTCAATTCAAAGCCGGACAAATTGCTGTACAAGCTGCAGCTGATGGCTTCAATTGGCTTGTTTCTGTGGCAACACAAGGAATTGCATTTGCGTTGCCTGAATGGTTGACTTCCAATAATGGGGGCCCTAACTTTGTTACTTCTGCTTTGTTGCCAATTTTATTGGTTGTGCCCTTGTTTGATATCTTAACCTATATTGGTTTACTACCATGGCTGATTAAGTGGATTGGTAAGGGGCTCGCTTTTATAACTGGGCAACCAAAATTTGAAGCATTCTTTTCGATTGAAATGATGTTTTTAGGAAATACGGAAGTCTTGGCTGTTTCAAAAACACAACTAGATATGATGTCTGCGCGGAGAAACTTTACGCTCGCTATGATGTCGATGAGCTGTGTCACCTCGGCCATTATTGGTTCTTATACTCAAATGGTTCCTGGTAAATACGTTTTAACCGCCATCCCACTTAATATATTAGGTGCTATTATCATTGCTACGATTTTAAATCCCACTAAAGTGACGCCTGAAGAAGATGTTATCGTCAGTGTTGCATCAGATAACGGTAAAAAGGAGCCTTTCTTTTCATTCTTAGGCGATTCAATTCTTGGCGCTGGAAAGTTGATTTTAATTATTACGGCTACTGTTATTGCGTTTGTTTCTTTGGCTGCATTAATCAATCAGTTGTTCAGTTTAACTGGGCTACATTGGCTAACATTAGAAAATATCTTTGGCGTAATCATGTTTCCATTTGCATGGTTACTGGGATTTAATGTTCACGAGGCTTTCCAAATTGCGCAATACATGGGTACAAAATTGGTAACTAATGAGTTTGTTGTCATGGGTGAAGTTTCAAAGTCAATTATGGCCGGTAAGGGACTCTTTGCAAATGAACATGCACGTATTGTTTTGACGGTGTTCCTTACTAGTTTTGCTAACTTTGGAACCCTAGGCATGATTATTGGTTGTTTCAAAGGACTTGTCAGCAAAGAAAAAAATGATTATATTAGTGCACGAGTGCCGTACATGTTGTTGTCAGGGATATTAGTTTCATTACTGTCAGCTGCAACAGCAGGAATGTTCGTCTGGTAATCAAAAGAGAAATTCTTAAAAGGAGAAATGATGATACCTATAATTTTAGACATGGATCCAGGGATTGACGATGCAGTTGCTTTATCGATTGCCCTCAGCAATCCTAGCATTGATATCAAACTGTTAACAAGTGTTGCTGGAAATGTTAGTGTTGATAAAACAACCAATAATTTATTAAAGTTGACAACATTTTTTCATCAAACGCAAATTCCAGTTGCAAAAGGTGCCTCAGCACCATTGAAAAAAGATTTCTCTGATGCTGCTTATATTCATGGCGAATCGGGTATGCCTGGATATGATTTTCCTCAAGTGACAAAAGAAGCAATTAAATTAGATGCAGTTACTGCAATGGCCGAAGAACTGGAAGCAGCAATCGTGCCAATGACTATTGTTGCTACTGGGTCGTATACGAATATTGCAATGTTAATCCAAAAATATCCAAGTTTACTTCACAAGATTGAAAAATTTGTTTTGATGGGCGGCTCTTTGTCAGGCGGGAATGTGTCTTCAGTTGCAGAATTTAACGTGTTTACTGATCCAGATGCAGCCGATATTGTTTTCAAAAGTGGTGTGCCAATTGTTATGATTGGTCTTGATGTAACGCTCAAGGCGCTATTACCTTTTGAAACAATAGATGCCATTGGCAGTCAAGGGGAAGCAGGTGAAATGTTACAGAAAGTTATGACAGCTTATGGTGATACTGCAGAAGGTGGTAAGCCTATGCATGATGTCAATACAATTTGTTATCTATTAAATCCTGAATTTTATACAGTAAAAGATTACTGGATTGATATTATTGTTTCTGGACCGGCTGCGGGCGCCACGATTGCCGACACGCAAAATCGATGGTCAGAAGGACGATTGAATGCACAGGTGGCAGTTGATATTGACACAACAGCGTTTGAAAAGTGGTTTGTTGAACAAGTACCGAAAATGAATCAATATCGCAAAGAGGGAAATTAAAATGGCATCAACAAAAATGATTTTGGACTTGGATACTGGTGTTGATGATGCACTAGCTTTGGCTTTAGCTGTGTGTGATCCGCGAGTGGATTTAATTGGTGTGATCGCTTCTTATGGCAATACACTAATGAAAACTGCAGCACAAAATACATTAGATTTATTACATTTGCTACATGCTGACGAAGTACCGGTATACTTAGGTGAATCACATGCTTCTACAGTTAATGATTTTGAGGTAATGCCTATATCGAAAGCTATTCATGGTGACAATGGCGTAGGGAATATCCTATTAGAAAAATCGCCACGATCAATTGAAAAAGAAAGTGGCATTCAGTTCTTAATAAATATGGCTCATCAATACCAAGATGAATTAGTATATGTACCCACTGGGCCATTGACGAATTTAGCCAAAGCATTACAAATTGATCCAAAGATTGCAAAGTTGATTGGGAACACTACATTAATGGGTGGTGCTTTAACGGTTCCTGGCAATGTTACACCATTTACAGAGGCAAATATTAATCAGGACCCGCAGGCCGCAGATCAAGTATTTACTGCTCAAGAACACTTGACAATGGTAGGCTTAGATGTGACTCTCCGTACGCTACTGACAAAGGAACACACAAAAAAGTGGCGTGATTTAGGAACTAAAGCCGGTCAAACCTATGCTGATTTGATGGACTATTATATTGACGCTTATGATAATTTAGGTATTGACCATAGGGGAGCGGCCTTACATGATCCTTTAGCCGTTGCAGTAGCGATAGATCCAAGTTATGTTATGACAGTTTCATTAAATATGCGCGTGACTTACGATCAAAAAACGAAAGATTATGGCCGAACGATTGGCGATCGGGAGCGGTTACTTGAGCCGACAACAACAAAAGTGGCTGTTGGTGTAAAGTCTGAGCGCTTCGTACATGACTTCATGGATTTTATGATTGCAGTTTTAAAAAATTAATAAAGTAGAAAGATGGCCATTACGATAAGTAATTTGTTGTAGGGGCCATCTTTTTTTGTTTAGTTATTATATAATAGTGAGGTAATTCAATATTTATCAGAGAGATAGGGTGAGTGCTTGTTATGAAAAACACATTGCAGAAAAACAACGTTAAATCTGATCAGAGTAAACATCAGTTAATGATTTTAATTGGTGAAACAGTTCTGATTGGCATTGTCGTTGGCCTCAGTTCTCTTTTTTTAGGGCTTTTATTAGAGTATGTTGAACAATTATTTTTGGGCTATGAAGAAACTGTTCGGCAACCAGCTCCTACCGGAACAGTACCTGTCCGCCGATTATTTTCAGTGTTTATCGGTAGTGTGATTGCTGCTGTTATTTGGTGGTTTTTAAGAACAAAGACAAAACCAACGGTGGGCATTACTAAAGCATTGTCGGGCGAGAAGATGCCTTTTTGGCAAACTATCCTTCATGTCATGACACAAATATTTTATGTAGGTACTGGTGGTTCAGTGGGACGTGAGCTCGCTCCACGAGAAGCCGGCGCTATGCTTGCCCAAAAAGTAGCATCTGCGTTTGAAAAATTGAACCTGCCTCAGTTATCTAGTGATGATCGTAAATTACTAATTGCATCAGCCGCAGGCGCTGGTTTTGCAGGAATATACATTGCGCCAATAACTGGAATGTTTTTTTGTACTGAAATTTTATTAAAAAAAATGACGGTACGTACAGTTGCTGTCAGCTTAAGTATGTCAACGATTGCAATGCTTATTGGGTCAATTGCCAAAGGATTTAAGCCATATTACTTAGTTGGGGACGCAAAATTGTCAGTAGCCACTTTGCTGGTGGTGTTAGTGATTGCACCATTATGTGGTATTGCTGGGGCATTATTTCGAAAGTTATGCCAATGGGCAGAAAAAAATCAAACACGCAAGAATAACATTCTGTGGCAATTGCCTGCGATGGGATTGACCACGGGACTGATTTCCATAATATTTCCAGAAGTGATGGGAAATGGTCGGTCATTAGCACAAGTGGCTATCAACAGCGCAGGATTTCTTTCTGTCAGTTTATTGCTATTGGGTGCTTTAACAAAAATGGTGGTTACCGTATTGACTATTCGATTTGGTGCTGCTGGAGGGACTTTGACCCCCGCAATTGCCATCGGGTCAGTCCTAGGAGCATTTATTGGTAGTCTTTTATTTTATTTGGTTCCAGGTATTCCAATGTGGGAAGTAGCTATACTAGGTGCTGCCACGTTACTTGCCGCCTCACAACAAGCACCGTTAATGGCCTTATTTATGATATTTGAAATTTGTCATTTGAATTATGCAATGTTATTACCACTCGGTCTGGGCGTTTTAATATCAATTGTTGTCTCGCGAAAAGTATTGAGTTAGTTCAACTGATTTTATATATGTTTATATCAAAAAAGACTGGAGGTTTTTCCAGTCTTTTTTGGTACAAAGCAAATATCATTCCAGTACATCATGAATGGTGACCACACCGACAACTTTTTTATCCTTATCCAAAACAACCAAGTTGGAAATATTATAGTTGGCCATTTTTCTCCAGGCTTCACGATTTCTTTTGTTTTCACTAATGCTAATGAAACCTTGTGTCATGTAATCTTTTGCTGTTGATCCTTTGACTTTACTGATATTGAGGAATTTTTTTCGAATATCGCCATCAGTAATAATACCAATCACATTTTCTTGTTCATCTTTGACTAAGGTAATACCAATCCCGTAGTCACTGATACGGTAGATTACCTCATTGATTGAAGTGTCGACATGAACATAAGGAATCTTAGTGTGCATTGAGTTTTTAACGTTTTGAAGCAAAATTTTTCCAATGGAGCCGCCAGGATGGTACATTGCGAAGCTTTCGCGATCAAACTCTTTGGCAGTTTCGATGGCAACTAGCAAAGCATCTCCCATGACAAGTGTGGCTGTGGTTGAACTAGTTGGAGCTAACTTTGTGATATCGGCTTCTTCAGCAACATCAATTGAGAGCACAATATCTGTATTTTTTGCGAGAGTCGAATCTTCAGAACCTGTCAAGGCAATAGTTGCTAATTCGTTGTTATGGATATTTTGTAGCGCTGACAGGGCTTGGAGTACTTCTTGTGTTTCACCACTGTTGGATATGAATATAACAACGTCATCAGATGATACACGTCCCAAATCACCATGATAAGCTGTTCCTGCATCAATATAGAAACTTGCCAAGCCTACTGAAGAAAATGAAGCAGCAATTTTATCAGCGATGATACCAGATTTTCCAATGCCGATAAATATAACGCGACCCTTGGTAGATAAAATTTTATCTACTGCTTCATCAAATGATTTACCCAGTGAACTTTTGACGCGATTCAGTGCTTCTATCTCAGCATCAAATGTTTTCTTTGCGTCTTCATAATAAACCTTCATGATCATAAACCGCCTTCATCTTGAGATTTTGATGGAAGAGGTCGTTAGCTACCTCTAAGATTGGACGTATTTTGGAAAGATACAATTGACTATCCTGATCAGAAATAGCCTTTGGGGGGGTGGGATGTACTTCTGCAAAGATGCCAGCGACACCAATCGTTAAGGCTGCGCGCATCAATGGGAATGCATAATCTCTATTACCACCCGAATGGTTACCATAACCACTAGGTATTTGGATAGAGTGAGTAGCATCGTAGATGATAGGAAAATTGGTCTCGCGCATTTGAATCAGACTGGTCATATCAACTACGAGCTGATGATAACCAAACATACTACCACGCTCAGTAACTAAAATATGTTTGTTGGTTTCTTCAACCTTATGCACAGCACTTTGAATATCTTCTGGTGCCATGAATTGAGCTTTTTTAATATTAACAACACGACCAGTTTTGGCAGCGGCAATTAAGAGGTCAGTTTGTCGGCTTAAATAGGCAGGAATCTGTAATACATCAGCGACCTTTGCGACTGGTTCGCATTGGTAAGATTCGTGAACATCAGTAACGATAGGGACATTGTAAGTCTCTTTTATTTTTTTCAGAATTTCAAGGCCATGAGCCATTCCTGCACCACGATCAGATTCAAGTGAACTACGATTGGCCTTATCGAATGATGATTTGAAAACAAAGTTGATACCCAATTCGTCAGTAATTTCTTTTAATTTTTCGGCAACCTCAGCACATGTTTCATATGATTCAATTGCGCATGGACCAGCTAACAGCGTTAGCTTATCATCCGAAAAATTGTACTCTTGGAAAACTTCACTAATTTTTGTCATAATATATCTCCTTATCATAGATACAAACGATGCACATATCTTTGCTGTATGTGCCACGAGCCCAAGTATTGAGTGAAGATGCCTTGGTAAACTTATTGTAGCATTTTTGAATTTAGAAGTAGTAAAAAAAGACTTTTCAAGTTTTAAGGAAACAAACGAGAACGACTGCCGCTTTGGAACAAAGCAGTGGACTAAATAATAATTATGAGAGATAATAATTGTTAAGTAAATTTGATGAATAATGAAAGTGTAATACTATGACAGACGAAGAGACACAATACAAAAAAGGGTTGAATATCTTACAAAATAGCGAATTTCGTGTAACGAAACAACGCAAAGATCTCCTCAAATACTTATCAAAATTTGAATCACAATACGTCTCAGTGACTGATGTCGATAACTTTATGCAACAACTGTATCCTAATGTTAGCCATACAACAACTTATCGTAACATCAAAGAATTCTCTGAGCTGGGCATCGTTGAACAACGTTCTGAAAATGGTCAGCTGAATGTCAAGTTCCAATGTGACTTTGTTTCGCCACAACATGGCCACTTTTTTTGTCAAAATTGTCACCGGGTGATAAAAATAGATTCAAGTTTGTCTCCTGCATTAAAAGAATCATTGAAAGAATTTTTGGTATTAAACATAAAATTGGAATTGTTTGGTTTGTGTGACCGGTGTCAGCAAAATAGCAAAACAGCATGACATTAAGTTACCTTATTTATAAAAAAGCAACTATATTTTTACAATATAGTTGCTTTTTTTCTTTTAAAGTAATCATTACTTTTTGTTGACTTTAATAGTAATGATTACTATAATAAGAAAGAAATATTTTTAACATTAATAGAGAGAAGGCAGTTCTTATGTTTCAAACTTAAACAAAACGTTTATCTCAACATAAATTTTAGAATAGATGAGAAAGTAGGAAATAGAATTATGAAACAAAAGTATTTTTTTGGTAGTGTGATTGGCGTTGTTTTAGCGCTTTTCGTATTTGTTGTTGCTAACGGCACAGTGAGAGCTGATACAAAAAATATCCAAGTAGTTTCCTCAGTTGATTTCTATGGTGAAGCAGCTGAAAAAGTATTGGGTCAGTATGGTACAGTTAAATCGGTCATTACGAACCCTAATGTTGATCCACATGACTATGAACCAAGCGCCAAAGTTGCTACAGAAGTTTCCAAGGCTGATTTAGTTGTATACAATGGCATTGGTTATGACTCTTGGATGACTAAGCTAGCAAAAAATGCAAATGTTAAATCTGTTCGAGTTGGTGAAGATATTTTAGGTAAGAAAAATGGTGATAATCCTCACCTATGGTATCAAAGCCAAACCATGCCTAAACTCGCAAACTACTTGGCTGACAAGTTTTCAAAAATAGATCCTAAACATAAGGCTGCTTTTAAAGCAAATGCTAAAAAATATATTGCGAGCTTGGAGCCTATTCAAACAAAAATAAAAGAATTAAAAAAGAATTCAGATAATAAGTTAGTTGATGTAAGTGAACCGGTTTTTGATTACGCTTTGGAAGAGCTAGGGTATTCTGAAAACAATACACACTTTTCTAAGTCTGTTGAAGATGGTACAGACCCATCACCCAAAGATATCAAGGCAATGCAAGATGATATTAAAAATAAAAAAATCAGCTTCTTTGTTCAAAACACGCAAGCAACTGACAAAACAGTTGGGCAGTTAGTAAAGTTAGCAAAGAAACATAATGTACCGGTATTAAATGTTACTGAAACAATGCCTAAGGGTAAAAACTACAAACAATGGATGTTGAGTCAGTATAAGCAGTTAGAAAAAATCCAAAAATCAGAACAGTAGTTATCATATGATTGAGAAAATTTTAGAAGTTAAACAGTTGGATGTTGAAGTGCCAGGAAGTCTATTAATTCGGCAACTTTCTTTTTCAACCTACTCAGGGGCATTATTATGCATCACCGGCGATAACGGGGTTGGCAAGACAACTCTAATTAATTATTTACTAAAGGCAGCAAGAGACAAAAATAGTTATCAATCAGAAATTCATTTGCACATTAAATTTGATGACATTCAATTAGTACCACAATTTAGAGATATTGATGCGGAGTATCCGCTAAGCGTAAAGGATTTTATAGTGTTGAATTTGACTCATCCTCTGACGCCTTGGCTAACTCCCTCAGAAAAGAAACACTTAGAAAAAATTATATCTGTAACTAATTTAAACGAGATTAAGAATCGTGCTTTAGGTCGTGTTTCAGGTGGCGAAAAGCAGCGTGCCTATTTGGCACAAGCATTAATGGCCAATCCGAAGATGTTAATTTTAGATGAAAGCACCTCTAATTTGGATTATGAATCGCGGATTGATCTTTTGAAACTAGTTAAAAAAGTTATTGCACAAGAACAGTTAGCTGTTATTTTCATTACACATGATCCGGAGTTGGTTAGTTTGTTTGGTGATTATGAACTGCACATTAGTAATCACCACGGTGAAATGAACGAATTGCGCTCTTCCTCAGAAGGGGGTACGCATGTTTAATTATCCGTTTATGCAGTATGCGTTCATAGCAAGTTTTTTTATATCAATTATTTGTGCAGTTGTTGGTGTTTTCGTTGTGGCACGCAAAACATCCTTTTATGTACATACTTTATCTGAAATTAGTTTTTCAGGTGCAAGTTTTGCTATTTTTGCTGGGATATCACCCATTGGGGGCATGCTATTATTTACGATACTAAGTTCAATATTTGTTTCTCTCGCAGGTAACCGGTTGAGCCAACGGGAATCTTCTATTAGTGTTTTTTCAGCTATATTCATTGGATTGGGTGTTTTATTTTTGTCTCTGTCCAATAAGCAGTCTAGTTATGCCACTAACATTTTATTTGGTAGTATTGTTGGTATTAGCCAAGAAAATCTATACGAGCTATTAGTTTTAATTATCGTTATTTTATTAATCACGCTATTAATGTATCGAAAACTCAAGTATATATCTTTTGATACAATCGGTTCTGATTTGAATGCTAAAGGTACCGTCTGGATTTCTTTACTATTCTTAATATTAGTGGCATGTACTGTCAGTGTGACCGCGCAAATTGTTGGATCATTATTGATATTTTCTTTGTTAACGGTTCCTGCATCATCTGCCAAGTACATTGTTAGGTCTGTCCATCATATGATATTGCTTTCGTTTGTGTTTGCATTGTTTGGCACCTGGATGGGATTGTACTTGAGCTATATTAGTAATTGGCCTGTGAGTTTCTTTATCACCATTATTGAAGGTGCTATTTATTGTCTATCCTTGTTATATTATAAAATAAATACGTTACATCGTTAATCATTGAGCGAGTATATTGTTTGCCATAAATATTTGCCTGAACTATAATTGCCATAACTGATATAGGAAGAGCCCTAAAATTGGAGGAAATTTTATGACACAGCAATACGATTATGATGTTTTATATTTGGGAAGTGGGCATGGTACGTTTGATGGGGCAGTTCCACTTGCTCAATCAGGGGTCAAGGTCGGTATTATCGAAAAAGATTTGATTGGTGGTACATGTCCAAACTATGGTTGTAACGCTAAAATTACACTCGATGCTCCAGTTACTTTACTTCGTGAATCAGAGCGTTTCTCGGGCGTCGTTGCGGGTAACTTGAAAATCAATTGGAAAGAAAGTGTTGCGCACAAGCAAGAAGTAATTGATGAGTTGCCAGGGATGATTGGTGGACTTATTAAGAGTTCAGGGATTGATATTATTCAAGGATCAGGTGTTTTTCAAGATAATCACACTATTCTAGTAGATGGTCAGCCAAAAACAGCTGACAAAATTGTCATTTCAACTGGCTTGCGTCCACATAGGCTTGACATTCCTGGTAGTGAGTTGGCCCATGATAGCCGTGAGTTTATGGATTTAACTGAATTACCCGACAAGATTGCTATTATAGGATCTGGCTACATTAGCATGGAGTTTGTAACAATTGCCAATGCTGCTGGTTCTGACGTCACGGTGCTGATGCACGGGGACAAAGCGCTTAAAGAATTTTATCAGCCATATGTCAACAAAGTAATTGATGACCTTAAGGAACGTGGCGTAAAGTTTGTTAAAAATGCTAAGGTTTCAAGTTTTGAAAAATCGGGTGATCAAGTTATTGTGAATTATGGTGACGATCAATCATTATCAGTTGGATGGGTGTTAGATGCGACTGGTCGCATCCCCAATACCGACAACCTAGGGTTAGCAAAGATCGGCGTGAACTATAATGAAAAAGGTGTGGTTGTTAATGAGTATTTGCAAACTAATATTGATAACATATACGCATCAGGTGATGTTATTGATAAAACACAACCTAAATTGACGCCAACAGCAATATTTGAATCAACTTATTTGTTTAAGCGTTTTTCTGGGCAAAGCAGAGAACCTATCACATATCCTGTGATTCCATCAGTTGTATTTACATCTCCTAGAATTGCTAAAGTTGGAGTAACTGTTGAAGAGGCAAAAGAGAACAATTATCAAATTGAAGAGAATAATTTGGTTGGTGATTGGTATCGTAAAGTGAACAAGGAAACAATTAGTGAGAACACCTTAATTTTTGATGATGAACATCGATTGCTTGGTGCAACAGAAGTCAGTGAGCAAGCAGAAAATGTTATCAACACATTGCTGCCAGTTGTTGAATTTAAGTTTAACAAAGCAGAAATTGCTCGACTAATTCACTTGTTCCCTTCAATCAGCGCCTCTACCTGGGATTTGTTATAAGATAGTAGCAGCTTAAGCCTTTTATGGTGTTGCGACCATAAAATAAAAAAGTATAATAAAAAACGCCAAAAAGATATTATTTATCGTTTTGGCGCTTTTTATTTTTTCTTGCAAAACTGTTTGAGTTTGCAAATGTTAGTTTCCCGATACTGTATACTATCGTCAATAGACTGATCAGCATCGTGAAATAATTACTGATATTTACTGTAACCGTGATTTTTAAACGGTTCAGACCCTTAGGGATTTTTAATTTAAGAGCGTGGCCGTTTGCAAGCTTTACTTTTTTGTGATTTAAAGTAACATTGTAATGAATGCCTGAGTATACAGCAATCGGTAGAGAATAGTATCCTTCCTTTGCCGTAGTGATCATGTACTCAGCACTATTATATGTTTGCGATTTTATTTTCAGGGAAGAAACACTTGCATTTTGTAAAGCAGTTATCCTAGATTGCAATTGATGCTTATTGTTTGCGGGTAAATAATCAATGCCTATTGCGCTATTTTTAATGGTTTGGTCATAGTTGTCTCTAGTTAGCCAAAACCGGTAACCATCTTTCGTGGTTTTGTTGTGATAAGTGTGAACTGCATTTAAACTGACTGCAACCAAAGCTAAAGTAATCACAAAATTAATGTCTGTGTACTTTAAAGGATACTGGTCAAAATAATACATAACACTGACGGCTAGCAATAGGGAAGAAATGAACAATAGCCGCCCCAAAAATTGAATCATATTGATAGGTGTGCCGACAAGGTTTTGCCAAGGTAACCAGTCAAAAGTGCTAAAAAATACAATAATTGTTGCAAGTGTCCAATGGCGCCATAAGCCAGATTTATTTGTAAACAACATAATCATTAGGAAAAACAATAAGAAGGTGTTGATTGGTCCTATGTTAAAGCTAGCGGAACGTTCAATGATACTATTATCAAGGAGAGCTTGCCAGTATTTTGTTGCATTTAACGGTACTAATTTTGGTGTTGGGCTCATTAATAAATTGGAGGATAGCAGTGACCCGATGTTAGTAAGCGTATAAAAAGCCGATAAAATCGCTAGAACAGCGGCTTTGATATAATTAATGACTTCTTTTCGTGTTAATTGATGACGTACAATTCTGATAAAACAGAAAATGGCAATCATGATTGTTACAATAATTAAAGAAAGAATGTGACTGTTGGCGATGGCGCCCATACCGAATCCTAAGTATAGCCAACCATTTGTTAAGTTATGCCATATTTTGAGACACCCCAGCAGAACTAGGGGTAAAAAAGCATAAGCCAGTGCTTCTCCAAGTGCATTACGAGAATAAAGGACAGCCATGTGATAAGAACTAAATTGGTATATTGCTATGCCAAGTATTTGAATCCATCTTTTATGTGTTATAAACTTAGCTAGTAGGAAAACGTTAAAAATTGTTAAAAAGTTTAAAACGATAAATCCGACCATTAACGCAACTATCGGATTACTGAACAATAATTTGGGGATGATAAAAATAGTGCTGGTTATCCAAGGATACATACCGTTCATGGCAAGCCCAGTATGGTGAAGTCCAATAAAATTTACAAGGGGAGGTAAAGAACCATGGCTAAGTGCTTGTGTTATAGCGTCGTAGCGTGCCAAGTGAATATTACCATCGTAGCTCAATTTAAATGTGTTGTTGGTAAAAGCGGGTAACGTCGATAAGAGCGATGAGAAAAAGATAATGACAAAAATAATGAAGTGATGCAACCATACTGGGGAATGACGTCTTAACATGATAAATCCTTTTTTAGTTCGTTTTAAACTGATTTATACCTACCATAATAAAAACAAGGTTAAATAGCAACTATAAAAAGAATAAAATGTCATTATATATAAATATGTTTAAAATTAATGTTCATTTTATGTTAAAACGATAGTATTTTTCTGGCGTCTAATCTTAGCCAAGTAATACATAAATAGGGGAAGTTATGTCAACAATTTTACAACAGGTTAAAAAACTATGGCCAATCGCCATTCTACTACTGTCGTCAATACTGCTTTTAATACCATTCTTCTTAAACCATGCAATGATTATTGGATCAGATGCTATTTTTCATTTTAATCGTTTGTATGATACGGCTATGCAGATAAAGCATGGGAACTTTCAATATTTTATTTCCATGTATGGATTTCAATCTTCTGGTCGAATTGTCAATGCCTTGTATGGACCATTTATGGCCTACATTCAAGGGCTGATTGTATTAATTAGTCCCTCCTGGTTTGGTTATCAGGTGATTTCAAATGGCATTTTGTATTTTTTGTCTGGCTTGTCCTTGTATCTTCTTTTAAAAAAAGCTGGTGTACAGCTTGTATATAGAATACCCTTGAGTATTTTGTATATGACCACATACTCGGTTCAGTATTGGACATTACGACAAGGATTTTCGAGTTGGGGAGCAGCATTATTTCCACTCTGCCTTATACCGCTAATCGACCTAATTGAAAAAAAGACGCTTCATCCAATCCAAACGGCTATAAGTATCGGCGTCATGTGTCAAATTCATATGTTGTCAGCTTTTTTGCTTGTGTTTGTGTATGCTTGCTTTTTCTTAACAGCTTTTTTTACTAATAGCAAGCACACTAAAATTAAGCTGTTTAAACAGCTAGGATTAGCCATTGTTATCTTCGGTTTTCTAGTATTAAATGTACTCTATAGTTTTATTGCAATTTACAGTGAAAATAATATTGCTCAACCATTTGTTAATAAATGGATGGCAGAAACAACTATTTTTAAAGGTAGTAGTTATTGGCTATTTTATCCGCCCATTTTAATGATTATTGTGCTTTTTGCTCTATGGACAATTTGTAAGCATTGGAAAAAAGAGTCGCAATTATTGAAAGTAACAGCGGTTACCAGCGGATTTTTGTTTATTTTATGTACAAATTTATTTCCGTGGAAATTATTGAATAATGCCCATAATCAATTAATTGAGACAATTCAATTTCCGTTTCGTTTTTTTGTACCTTTCACAGTTTTGCTACTCCTAGCAGTTGGTTTGCTTTTGGAAAAGTGGCATACTAGATCAGTTGTTTTTGGGCTCATCAGCTATGGATTATTGCTATTGTCGTTGTTTCAAACAGGCATTTCAACTAACAATGCCTTGAATGTGTGGCACCAAACTGAATCCTTTTTAAACTCTTCTGTTCATACGTATTTTACGTCTGAAAATACCAGTGAAATCAAGAAATCCTTTTTCATAAAAGACAAAGCACAAGCCTTACAATATGTGGTAAAGTCCACACCTGATTACTTGCCGGTGAAAACAGTTAAGTGCAAAGATAAATACTCGCTTTATCATCATCAAGTTATTAACAAACAAAAATACTTCCATAAGTCTGTCAAAGGCAATAAGTTGGTAGTCACATGGGAAGGCAGAAGCGTTAAGAATATTCAGGTTCCGATTATAAAGTATACAGATACTATCTTGCGATTGAATCAAAAAATACTGCACACAAATATCAAACTCAGTCGAATAGGAACGCCAATCATCAAACAAAGAAAGGGTCATAATGAATTAGTTGTTTCTTATCGTAGTGATCGTCTGTTAGATACGATACTCATATTTAATTTTATAAGTTGGTTAATTGTATTTTATATGAATTACAAGTTCAAATTTTTGAACAAGTGATGATTAACTAAGAAAAGTCTGTTCCCATTAAAGGAATAGGCTTTTCTTAATTTGTAGTAGCGTATTGGTCTAATTCGTTTAAATATAATTCTTTCTGTTCGGTACTAATCCAAGCAAAAGAATTAAAGAGGGGGCAAGATGTCAAAACGATTCCTTTTTTAATAACTAAGTTTAGGTCTTCGACGAGGTTGGTACCTTAGCCGACTCGATTGATTGCCATGATTTCAAGTGCTTGGGGGATATGGTCGATGGAACCCTTCTGATTAATATCATAGTTGTCATTGTGTTGTACTTCATTTGCTGTATTGTTCGTAAGTTATTGATATGTTTTATTTTAATATGCTGATTGAAAATGGTGATAAAAATCATTAACTGTTTAATTTATTATTGTTCGTTTATTAGCGATAAACGCTTTAATAGTTTATTATTTACTAATTTGATACAATGCACTATAGGCAACCTTTATGGTATTTTGCCACAATTATTTGTGGTAATAAAGAAAGAAGCAGGGGGAATACAATGGTATCTGTTATGTGGTTTCGCAGAGATCTTAGATTAGAAGATAATATTGCATTATTTAATGCATTGCGCCATAGTAATGAAATTTTTTGTGTGTTTCATATCAATCCGGAGCAAGTGACAGAAAAGAGTACTGTCAATCAGAGTGCTTTTTTTGCGAGTGTCTTGTATTTTAAAAACAAACTCAAAAAACAAGGCATTATTTTAAACATAATGTATGGTGATATTAATGACTGTTTTACTTCTTTAAAACAGAAGTTGCCAGATTGGCATGACATCTTTTTTAATTTTGATGAAAGAGGTTTTGGGAGAAATAGGGATCAAAAAAGTGTAGCCTTTTTTGAGGATAAGTTAAAAGTTAAAGCACACCCTTATATTGATTATAATCTACACGGTGCCACCGAAGTAAAAAAGGATTCAGGGGAAGGCTACAAAGTATTTACCCCCTACTTTAAAAGGTGGATACGCCACGAAAAGCCGGCACCTGTAAGCTATGTGATTGATAAACGAATCAAAAGCGCCCGACTACTTTTTCCAGAAAATGAACAGCTGCTAGAAACATTTATTGACGATCGTTTTTCTTTTATAAAAAAAGATTTAGGTAGTGAGGCGGCCAAAAAGGTGCTCAATCGATTCATCAACGAAGGCTTAGACCAGTATGATGAGGAAAGAGACTTTCCGGCAAACGACAGCACAAGCCATTTGTCGCGATATTTGCGGACTGGAGAAATATCAATTCGAACAGTTTGGCGAGCAATCAATCAGTCTCCTGATAGTAATGGCAAAATCACGTTTATGAAAGAGCTTTGTTGGCGTGACTTCTACAACATGATTTATGTGATGTACCCGAATCAAAACGTTGAATCAATTAATAAGGATTTTCGACATGTTGATTGGATAAATAATGAACAGCAATTTGAAGCATGGCGAACAGGCCAAACTGGTTTTCCAATTGTAGATGCTGCTATGCGGCAATTAAATGAGACTGGATGGATGCATAATCGTTTAAGGATGATTGTCGCTTCATTTTTGACTAAAGATTTACTCATTGATTGGCGGTGGGGAGAGGCATACTTTCATCATAAATTGCTAGATTATGATGCGGCAAGCAATATTGGCGGTTGGCAGTGGGCTGCTTCTACGGGAACAGATAGTGTTCCTTATTTTCGAATATTTAATCCTACTTTACAATCAAAAAAATTTGATCCAAATGGATTATTCATTAAAAAATATGTGCCAGAACTAAAGAATGTGGACAACAAAATGATCCATGAACCAGGAAAACTCTCGGACTCGGAACAGACACGATTTAATGTTCGAATAGGGCAGAACTATCCTTCTCCGATTGTGGATCATTCTTACGCAAGAAAACGCGCAATTAGCATTTATGAGAGCAGTAAAGATGTTAATTAAACAGTTAGAGAGGTAGGAGGCACATCATGTTTTTGGCATTAAGAGAAATCAGACATGAGAAATTACGTTACAGTTTAATTGTTACGCTAATACTTTTTATTAGCTATTTAGTTTTTATTCTAAATGGTCTTGCTACGGGCTTGTCTGATTTAAACAAGTCGGCAATTACGCAATGGCAGGCATCAAAGATACTATTAGATAAAGATGCTGAAGGACGGTTGACGCAGTCATTTTTGGATAGTGATGATCAAAAGAAGGTTAGTGGGCAAGGAACTGCAATTAGCCAGTATAGCACACTAGTTAAGAACAGCCATGCTGATAAAACTAATGCACAAATTTTGGCAATCAAAAGCGATGGTTTTATCTATAAAAACATAAAAATCACATCTGGGCATCGTTTTACTGGAGATAATACGGCAACCGTTTCTGATGAATTAAACAAATCAGGATTTAAAATTGGGGATGAGATTACTGTAGCTAACAGTGACGAGAAGTTGAAGATTGTTGGCTTTACTTCGAATGCATCATTGAACGTGGCTCCGGTTATTTATACGTCTTTCCAAACTTTAAAGAAAATTAACCAGGCACCCGTCAACGCGTTAGTTTTTAACAAAAAAATCACAGGCGACACTCATTTTAAGAACAGCAAGTTATACACAATAAAGAGTTTTATTGAAAAATTGCCAGGGTATCAAGCACAACAATTAACCTTTAAATTTATGATTGGCTTTCTCTTTGTGATTGTTTTGATTGTTATTTCAATATTTTTGTATATTTTAACAATTCAAAAATTACCTAATTTTGGTGTTATGAAAGCACAAGGTATTTCTACTAAATATCTGGTATTAAACACGCTCACACAAACATTTTTGATGGCGGTGGTGGGTATCGGATTGGCAATTATTTTTACGATTATAACTTCGTATGTTCTCCCTAGCGAGGTACCAATAGCCATTTCAACCACGCAAGTGATTGCCACAAGTTTTGGTATTTTGATTATGTCGTTACTTGGGTCCTTATTACCAATCAGGCAAATCATTAAAGTAGATCCATTTGAAATGATTGGAGGTTAATACTATGGCGCGTTTAGAGTTTGAAAATGTTAGTAAAAAATATGGCACCGGAACAAGTGAATTTTTGGCGTTAGATAATGTTAATTTCAGTGCTGACTCCCGGCAATTAATATTAGTGGTTGGTCCTTCAGGTTCTGGGAAAACAACCTTTTTAACAATTGCTGGTGGATTACAATCTCCCACAGCCGGTACGGTGAAAATTAACGATGAAATAATAGGCGAGTTATCGAAAAAAGAGCAGTCTGATCTCCGATTAAATACGGTAGGGTTTATTTTGCAATCTTATAACCTAGTGCCTTACTTAACGGTTAATGAGCAATTTGAACTAGTAGATAGAGTGAAAAAACAACATTTATCTCATGAAGAGTTTCGCACTGTTTTAAAAACATTGGCTATCGAGGACTTGGGAGCAAAGTACCCTAACGAACTTTCTGGTGGTCAAAGACAACGTGTTGCTATTGCGCGGGCCCTGTATGCTGATCCGGAATATATTTTAGCCGATGAACCAACTGCTTCATTGGATACAGCCCGGTCCAAAGAAGTTATGTCGCTATTACGTGAATTAGCCCATAAGAATGATAAAACCATTATTGTGGTGACCCATGATTTACGCTTGAAGGAAGAGGTGGATAAAGTTTATCAAATTATTGATGGCAAAATGTCCAAAATTGATGATGGTAAATTCAGTAAGATATAGTAAAAACCTACGTGGTTCACGTAGGTTTTTTATTAGAGAAGGAAAAATTAAGATTGATAACACCATTTGTTGAAATAAGATGTGAGTGTCTTAGGCGACTCTTTCATATCATTTTTTATCCAATGTCTGATCATGCCAACTACTCCGTTCAATGTATACTCGTATAGAAATTGTTTTTCACTCATTGATAGTGTGTCATCGTCTGGAACAAGCTGGTTAAAAAACTTCTGTTTTGTGGTAGATAAAATATTTGCTAAAAAGTCTTGATCTTCAGTCAAAATAAAATTGAAAACTTTGTTGTTTTTTTCAACTAGTTCAAATATAGCTTGTAATAAAACTTCCACAGAATCAGTTTGCTTATCATTTTCGAGTATAGAAAAAAGTTCATTGGCAGTTTCTTTTTCCATATGATTCATGCAATCAGCAACATCAACAAAGTGAGCATAAAATGTCCCTCGATTAATGTCTGCAGTTTTACAAATATCAGTCACTGATATACTATTGATATTCTTATCGCGCATCAGATAGATTAACGCGTCTTGTATATTTTTTCTAGTTAACTGTGCACGTCTATTATTTTTGGTACCAACCATTTTATTTCTCCGATTCATTAGTAAGAAATACTATCAATATATTATAGCAATAAATATTAACCATTTGATATGAAATTAAGATATGATATAATATTTTTCGTACACTATGTCGCTTTAATAACATAGTGTACGAAAAATTACTGGAGGACACTAGAGTGAAGGGTAGCAAAAGAACTTTTCTCGTACAAGCTGTTATTTGGCTAATTATTATGATTTCGGCAATCATATATTTGCCAAATACAAGTCAGCTTATTAAAGAAAAAGGTGATACAAGTTTACCAAGCGCTGTTAAAAGCGAGGTAGCGCAAAAAATTCAAGACAATTGGGGCAAGGGTCAAGATAATACGCGGCAAGTAATCGTTGTTTTCAACAATGGTAATGAAAAAATAACTGCTAGTCAGGAAAAAAACATTGCGAAAACAGTCGATCACTTTAAGAAAAATAAATCCACTTATCACATCAAGTCAATTTTAGCTCCAGAAGATGGTGCTGAAGCTAAGGAACAATTGCTTTCTAAAGATAAGACAACAGAATTAGTTCAGCTAACAGTGGATAAAAAACAGTCTGTCAGTCAAATGACAGAGACTTTAACCAAGCAGGCTAAAACTGATGGTGTTAAAACCTATATTACAGGTAGCGATATTCTCGAAGATGACTTTTCTGAAGAAATCGAAAAAGGATTGCATAAGACAGAATGGATAACTGTTGTATTTATTTTCTTAGTGTTAATGGTCGTCTTTAGATCAGTAATTACGCCGATTGTATCACTATTTTCAGTGGGCGTATCGTTTATTACATCGCTAAGTGTAGTCATGAACTTAGTCGATAAGTTTAATTTCCCACTTTCCAATTTCACGCAGGTATTTATGGTGGTTGTGTTATTTGGAATAGGAACCGACTATAACATACTTTTGTTTGACCAGTTTAAGGAAGAACTGAATGCAGGTTATGAAAAGCTAGAAGCGACGAAACGAGCACTGAAAACTGCAGGACGAACAATATTGTATAGTGGAATATCTGTACTTATCGGTTTTGCTACATTAGAGTTAGCGAAGTTTTCAATTTATAAGTCAGCAGTAGGTGTATCAATTGCTGTCGCAGTTTTGCTTCTTGTGCTATTGACACTCAATCCATTCTTCATGGTCATCTTTGGTAAATACTTGTTTTGGCCAAGTAAAAAATTTGCTGAAACATCACAAAGCAAATTGTGGCATGGTATCGCTAAGAAGTCTATCAAATATCCATTGATAGCATTATTCACAGTTGTGATAATGGCTATTCCATTATTTGCGAGTTACAACAGTCAATTAAATTATGATACCTTGACAGAACTTGGGGACGACATTCCGGCCAAAAAAGGTTTTAAAGTTGTTCAGAAGCATTTCTCAGAAGGAACAGCGGAGCCATCAACATTATACATAAAATCAAAAAATCGATTGGATAATGACGATAGTCTTCAAACCATTGATAGTTTGGCGGAAAAATTGAAAAAAACCAAAGGCGTTAAGACGGTTACGTCGGCGACACGTCCTGGCGGTTCCAAGATAAAGGAACTATATGTTCGTAATCAATTAGGAACTGTTACGGACGGTTTGAAAAGTGCAATTTCTGGTACAAAATCTATTGGCAATGGTTTGAATGAGGCAAGTGGTCAATTATCAGCTGGTAGCATAAATGAGGGCATTGCCGGTGCCAAACAGTTAGCTGATGGTTCTGCAGAATTAAAGAACGGTAGTGCGCAACTGAGTTCTGGTGCAAATGAGTTAAACAACGGTATAGGGACACTATCTTCTGGCACATCCGGGTTAGCTGAGGGGTTAGCAACTTTGGATAGCAATAAGGCGGCCATTCAGTCAGGAGTAGGCACATTAAATACTGGTGTAAACAGTTTGAGTACCGGTTCTGCACAAATTACAAGTGGTCTAAAGCAATTAGAGTCAGAACTCAGCGCACAATCTGGTAATGATGTAGCGGGACAGCAGAGTCAAATTAACGAATTGAAAGAAAGCTTACAAAGTTTGAACGGAGCCATGGCGTCATTATCTAAGGGTTCAGATAATAATGACAGTCTGTCTAAGCTCAACAATACTTCTAGTCTTTTAACAACGGCTAGTGCTAATGTACAGACAGATGCCAGTGATTTAAAAAATTCATTAAATGCAGCATTGAATAACAATAGTTCACTTAATGTACTTTCTGACAATGATATTAATAATGTTATTAGTAGTATTAATAGTAAGTCAGCACTAAGTAATGAGCAGCAAGCTGCATTAAGGTCAGCACTACAAGCACAATCAAAGTCCATCAATACGCAAATCAGTGCAGCACAAAGTGCTAACAAAAATAATATTACTGCAGCAAGCACGGCTGCACAAAAGCTGGAAAATGACATGTCTGCTTTCCAACAAACTGGTAATGAACTTACTGAAGAGTTGAGCAATCTGAGGACATTTGCCGAACAAATGTCTAGCATAGGCACATTGTCGGCAAGCTCAATTAAAGCTAACACAGCCTCAATTGCAGCACTAGATAAACTTAGTGAAGCTATTTCTGGCACACAACAAATATTGACGGCATTACGGGGGACGAAAGATCAATCTGGACTAGTTAGCGGTTCACAGCAACTAACTGAAGGGTTATCACAGCTAAATAGCGGTGTATCAGATATGCAAAGTCAAATGCAGCAGTACACGAACGGTGTTTCTAGTGCATCTTCAGGTGCAACGGCTCTTAATAATGGGATTACAGAGATTAAGTCAGGCAGTCAGAGCTTAGCTGATAATCAGAGTCAATTAACCTCCGGTATTGATACACTCAATAGTGGTCAACAAACGATGTATAATTCATTGAAAGCTACAGGTGGACAAGTGCAATCTCTTCAAGAAGGATTGAGTGAAGCAAGCCAAGGCACAGTGCAAATCAGCAGTGGTTTAGAATCAGCTAATGATTATTTAATCGGCTTGAAGGGATCTTCAGCTGCTAATACTTACTACGTGCCAAAGAATGTACTCAATGGGAAAGAATATAAATCTGCGCTAGATGCATATATGTCAGAGAATAAGAAAGCAACTAGCTTGAACATTATTCTAGATAGTAATCCTAATTCCGAAAAGGCAATGAAAAAAGTTTCTCAGCTACAAAGTCAAGTTGAGGGTGCCTTGAAAGGAACAGGACTCGCCAGCGCAGTTGCCGCAATTGGAGGGCAAACTTCGAGAACGAATGATACTAGAACAATTGCCTCAGCGGATTTCATTAGAACTGGTATTATTATGGTTGTTGGTATATTAATCGCTTTGATTTTTATCACCAAATCATTATTGCAACCACTATATATCATGGGGACTTTGCTAGTATCTTATATTATGGCGTTAAGTCTTACTCAGATTATCAGCCATATTTTCCTGAAGCAAGATATGCTTTCTTGGACAACCCCATTTTTCGCATTTATTATGTTATTAGCTTTGGGTGTTGATTATAGTATTTTCTTAATGATGAAGTATCGTGATCTACAAAAAGAAATTCCTTCAGCTAGAGATAGAATTCTTAGGGCTACGGGTATAATTGGCGTTGTAGTGTTGTCTGCAGCACTTATTTTAGGCGGAACCTTTGCAGCGCTAATACCTTCTGGCGTGCTAACGTTAATTCAGGTAGCAATCACGGTAATATTTGGCTTAATAATATTAATCATTGTATTACCAATTGTGATACCAAGTATGATTTCTTTGACATATCCTATTAAAAGTATGAAGCGTCACTGATAGGTTTGTTATTGATAATAGAATAAAAGTTGTGCAAAAGGCACGGCTTTTTTGTTAAAAACAATTGTAAGCGCTTGCAATTTGGTGGAAGGTGTTGTATACTTTAGGCATAGATTAGAAGAAGTTCTGTAGCAACGCAGTTGCTAGACTTATTTCACGTAAGTGGTATAAATGGATTTCTACTAATCCAAGAGACAACTTGCTCGTTGTTTATATTATGAAGTTAAGTGAATGCTACGTGCATGATGTTAATTGATTAGTTTAAGCAGAATAATAATATTTGGCCAAGTGAAAGCCTTGGGGGATGTTGTTAAGGGGTGAGTTGTTTTTTTATTGTTTAAAGTATTCTTACGCTTAAGGTGGTGTTAAGATTGGCTACCTTATGTTTACTGGAAAGGAAATGCTCATGATTAATACAATTGTTGTTGCGACTGATGGCAGTGAGGCAGCTATGAGGGCTGTGGAATACAGCAGCCAGTTAGCTAAGAAGTTTAATGCAAAGATAGAAATTATTAGTGTCATTCAGTATTCTACTGTTGCCTATCATGATGGCAGCCAGATTTTCTATGCCTCGATGACAGATAGCTTGACAAAGTTAGCATCAGATAATCTTTCCAAAGCAGCATCTGTTGTTGAGCCAACTGGTGTACCATTTGACACACATATCTTTAAAGGGGATGCTCGCTTCGTTTTGGTTAACGAAGTGATAGAAAATTATAATCCAGACTTGATTGTGATGGGAAAAACAGGCACAACGGTCTTGACGCGAATGTTTATTGGTTCTACTGCACGTTATGTATCTGAACGTGCGGATACAAATGTCTTGCTTGTAAAATAATTGTAGTTCATAAAAAACATCTAATTATGCAAATTAGGTGTTTTTTTGCTGTTTAAGTTTGCATAAATTAACTATTTATGATGATGCATCCAGAACAAATAGCCACCCATAATAACTAGTATTGCTGTAAGTAGTGTATAAATAAGGATGTAAACATATCTGATGTGTGCCACAATGTAATTTAAAAAATGGGCCATGTTTTCTCTCGCTTATTAGAATTTTTATTATAAGTTTATATGATTGATATGTACGCCCAATAAGGGCATTTAATTATACTTCAGCACATATAACTAAATGGTTTTCAACACAGTTGAATGGTTGTTTATTATAAAACTTTTTGAGCTAATAATTTCTGTACTTCTGTTAATGTTTGCCCCTTTTTAAACTGTATTTTTTCTGATGGCTCTGTTTGCCCAGATATCCAGATTTTTACTTCTCCATCAAGATCAAAGTGACCACTAGTTTCGGTAGAAAACCTTGTAATAGAATGGTAGGCGATAGATTTATACTCAACTTTTTTTCCTGTAAATCCTTGAATATCACTTAAAATAAGCCTCTTGTTTGTAAAAATAACCAAGTCACGTACAAGGCGGAATGCGTTTTCGACTATTTCTGATTCAATTAAAAGAGGCTCAATCTCTTTTTGGACACTTGCTACAGGAACGCTTGAAGCATTACCAATTAATCCATTTAATAAACCCATACTCATTCCTTTCATTTATACTAATTTGAATATTTATCCATTACCTTCATTCTATCAATAGAAAAATAAAAAGCAAAAGAACTGCATAACATATTAAAAATTTGGTTAATCATATCAAGCTTTATGAGTATTTTATTCCAAAATTATATCAAAATATTAAAAAAATAAGAGTATAATTATAAAAAGTTTTAATTTTTTCGTTTTGTGTTCAATATACGTTGAGCCTAAATTAAGAAGAAGTGCGGGGAAAAAGAATGAAGCAATCAAAACTTCGTGAGCAAATGACAGTTAATGCGCCACTCTGGGATGAATCTCTCGAACACGATGCATGTGGTATGGGATTTATTGCGCAACGGTATGGTCTAGCATCTCATGAACTTGTTGAACGAGCTATTACATTATTAACTAGAATGAATCATCGAGGAGGAACAGGATCAGAACCAGATACAGGTGATGGGGCTGGGTTGCTAATGACAATCCCTGACAAATTTTTCAAAAAAATGGCCAAAAAAGAAGGTGTCTCTCTACCACGGGCAGGCGAATATGCCGTGGCCATGCTATTCTTACCCTTTGATGCTGTGGCTAAAAAGAAAGTCTTAGATAAAATCATTGTTGAGATTATTGCGGGTGGATTTGAGTACATTTTTGATAGAGATGTACCATTTGATTTTGATGCTTGTGGTCCTACTGCGCAAAAGGCTATGCCAGGATTTCGACAGGTATTTATTAAAAAACCGCAGCATGTTGCCTCAGGTAGAGCTTTTGATGATGCACTATTCACTTTACGTCGTCATTTAGAAGATATGATTTCAGACGAAGATATGTATATTGCATCGTTGTCAGCTAAGACAATTACATATAAAGGTATGCTTCATGCCTATCAAGTTGGACAATTCTTTTTGGATTTACATGATAAAGATGTGGAAGCCAAAATAGCGCTAACGCATTCACGTTTTTCTACTAATACTTTTCCGTCTTGGGACCGTGCACAGCCATTTCGTTTTTTGGCACATAATGGTGAAATTAATACTCTGCAAGGTGATGTTAATTGGATGAAAACGCATGGGGTTGCGATTTATAATGAAGAGAATTCCGACTCTGCCATGATGGAAAATACAATGGAACACTTGTATCGACATGGTCGCTCAATACCGCAAGCCCTATTAATGATGGTGCCAGAAGCACATTCAAAAGAAGCGAATGTATCAGATGGGTTGGCTGCCTTTACAGAATATAATGAATCATTTATGGCACCTTGGGATGGTCCGGCTGCTGTTGTCTTTACTGATGGAGATATTGTTGGTGCAAGATTAGATCGTAATGGGTTACGTCCATCGCGTTATTTGATTACTGATGATGGGTATATCATTTTATCCTCTGAATCTGGAGTCGTTGATGTACCTGCTAGTTCAATTATCGAAAAAGGTGTACTTGGACCGGCTAATATGATTCTTGTAGATACAAAAACCGGAATTTTCACTAGAAATGAAGAAGTGAAACATCATTTTGCTACACAACATCCTTATCGGCAATGGCTCAATGATCATCAAGAAACATTACAAGAACTACCAAATCAAAATTTATTAGAAAAACGTTTAAATAATAAAGAAAGATTGACTCTTTTCAAACGTTTCGGTTATACGCAAGAAGTTATTGATGGTGCAGTTTTAAAAATGGCTAATACTGGACAAGAACCAACTGTTGCTATGGGATATGATTCTCCATTAGCAATTTTGTCGGACAAACCACAAGGATTGTTCACATTTTTCAAACAACAATTTGCACAAGTCACCAACCCACCAATTGATGCACTTCGTGAGCATCTAGTCATTGCAACACAAATGTATTTAGGCAGGGAGGTTGATTTTCAACAGGATTTACCAGAAAATGCTAGCAAGTTAAGAATTGACTCACCAATTCTTTCACCAGCTGATTTTGCTAAAATCGCACATATCTCCAATTCTAAACAAAAAATTGCGCTTATCAAGCTAGCTTATAACTTAACCGGATTAGCAAATGGGCGATTGGAACGTGCTCTAATTGGTATTAATCAACAAGCCGATGCAGCAATTGCGTCTGGTGCAACAATTCTGATTCTATCTGATCGTGAGGTAACCAAAAACCAGCTGACAGTGCCGGCTCTTCTGGCTGTGTCTTCACTAAAAAATTATTTGGCAGCCAACGGAAACGCCACAAATGCTTCAATTGTATTAAACACAGCGGAAGCCATTGAAACTCATCATTTTGCAACGTTGGTTGGATACGGCGCAGCCGCGATATATCCGCGTGGTGCCTACAGAATTTTAGAAGCATACGATATAAATGATGCAGCACATCAAGAAAACTATCGTGTAGCTGCTGAAAAAGGTATCGTTAAGATTATGGCCAAAATGGGTATTTCGACGATTCAAGGCTATTATGGAGCGCAATTATTCGAAGCGATTGGTTTATCAAAAAATGTAGTTGATACCTACTTTACCGGTACACATTCACGAATTGGTGGTTTAGACTTAAATCAAATTGAGGAAGAATACTTAAAACGTTATACAGCAGCGTATGACGAATCTCAAGACGACCCAATTCCTTCAGGTGGTGCTTATTCATTACGAGAAGATGGTGAATACCATCTATATAATCAAATGATGATGTATAAATTTCAAACGGCGGTCCGGACTGGAAATGAAGAACTTTTCAAGGAGTATGTGGCTGACATTCATGAAGCGGAGCATAAACATCCTGGTACTATTCGGTCGATGTGGGAAATTGTGTCTAATCGTCAACCCATTGACATTCATGAAGTAGAGCGTGTTGAAAATATAGTGAAGCGCTTTAAGGTTGGCGCGATGTCATTTGGTGCATTATCCCAAGAAGCTCATGAGACTATGGCTGTGGCAATGAACAGATTAGGTGCTAAATCAAATTCTGGTGAAGGAGGCGAAAACAGAAAACGTTTTCACACAAATAAAAATTCTAAGATTAAGCAAGTTGCCTCATCACGTTTTGGTGTTAACGCAGAATACTTGATGTCAGCCGAAGAAATTCAAATCAAAATGGCACAAGGTGCCAAGCCAGGCGAAGGTGGACAATTAGCTGGGAATAAAGTGTTTCCTTGGATTGCCGAAACACGTGGTTCAACACCAGGGGTACGCTTAATTTCTCCGCCACCACATCATGATATCTATTCAATTGAAGATTTAAAGCAGTTAATATTTGACTTGAAAGCGGTTAACCCGTATGCCAAAATTAATGTCAAATTAGTTTCCTCAACAGGCGTTGGTACGATTGCAACTGGTGCTGTGAAAGCAGGTGCTGATACAGTGACTGTTTCTGGGTATGATGGTGGCACAGGAGCGGCACCACGAAATTCGATTCGTGATGCTGGATTACCATGGGAATTAGGGTTAGCTGAAGCACATCAAATTCTATCCGCCAATAAATTACGTCAGCGGATGACTTTAGAAACTGATGGCAAACTGTTGACTGGTAGAGATATAGCCATTGCCGCTATGCTTGGTGCAGAAGAGTTTTCATTTGCAACCTTATCAATGGTGGCAATAGGTTGTATTATGATGCGTGTTTGCCATTTAAATACTTGCCCAGTGGGAATTACTTCTCAAAATCCATTATTGCGTTCACGTTTTCAGGGGAAACCGGAAGATATCATAAATATGATGACTTTTTTGGCACAAGATTTACGCGAGTTAATGGCTAAATTAGGGTTCCGTACCTTGGAAGAAATGGTCGGACATACAGAACTATTGAAAATTCGCTTTACAACGAACAAAAAGTATAAATCACTTGATTTTTCGAACATGATTGGTCAAGTGATTCCAATAACACGAAAAACAAAAGATCCATTCATTGCTAAACGACAATGGCCAGAATTAGATATGGCTGCCAAAGCAGCTATTGATAACAAACAAACATTAACGATGTCTGCGCCAATTGATAATGTATCACGAGCTGTTGGTGCTAGGATGGGTGGTTGGATAGCAGAACGTTATGGAAATACCAAATTATCACCAGGGCTTCTTAGATATACGTATACTGGATCCGCAGGACAGTCGTTTGCAGCCTTTACAACACAAGGTATGGAACTTAAGATTATTGGAGAGGCAAATGATTATGTTGGTAAGTCACTATCTGGTGCGCGTTTAATTGTAACGCCACCAAAAGATGCAGGATATGATACGAATAATTCACCAATTATCGGTAATGTTGCTTGTTTTGGTGGATTTGCTGGAGAAGCATATTTTCATGGACGCGCGGGTGAACGATTCTTTGTTCGCAACTCAGGCGTTTGTGGTGTTGTTGAAGGCGTTGGGGATCATGGTTGTGAGTACATGACGGGGGGCGTAGCTGTCATTTTGGGTACAATTGGTCGTAATTTTGCTGCTGGTATGTCGGGTGGTATTGCTTATATTTATGATCCAAATCATGAAGCAGCTGCTAATATTAATCTGGAAATGGTTGATCTTTTTGGGATAGATCAAACACATGGAGACGACATATTGTATAGTTTGCTTCAGTCACACGCAGTGTATACTGGTTCTCAAAAAGCTAAAGATATCTTAGATCATTTTGAAGATGAAAAGGCTAATTTTATTAAAGTATATCCAACCGAATATCATGAGGTTCTAAATATTATGAATAAATATGAAACCGAAGGATTTAGTGGCTTAACAAAAGAACTCAAAGCCTTTAACGAATTGATGCCAGAATATGAACGAGTACCAGAAACTGAAGAAGAACTAGAAACATTATTATCGAAATGAGGTAATTAACAATGGCTGATCCGTTTGGCTTTCTCAAATATGAACGTGTTGATAATCCTTATCGTGAAATTAATGAACGTATTAAGGATTTCAATTACTTAGAAGAACCGCTGAAATTTGATAAACGGGCCGAACAAGCTGCTCGATGTATGAACTGTGGTGTTCCTTATTGTCATATTGGTGCGTTGTACGGCGATAAAAGTAAACAAATTAGTGGTTGTCCAAATGACAATCTAATTCCGGAATGGAATGACCTTTTGTATCGAAAAGAGCTACATCAAGCTTGGTTAAGATTAGCAAAAACAAATCCAATTCCTGAATTTACTGGAAAAGTTTGTCCTGCGCCATGCGAAGTGTCGTGTAATGAGTTTTTGAATGGTGAAGGCGTGACAATCAAGGACAATGAAGATTTTATTGTTGAATATGCTTTTGCGCATGGCTGGGTAGTTTCAGAAGGATTACCAGCACAGCGAACTGGTAAAAAAATTGCAGTAATCGGGTCTGGGCCTGCTGGGATTACAGCAGCTTGGCGATTGAATCAATTGGGTCATGAGGTTACTATTTTTGAAAAAGATGAACGCTTCGGTGGCCTTCTAATGTATGGTATTCCAAATATGAAATTAGAAAAGTGGGTTGTTGATCGTCGCTTTAAAGTCATGTCAGAAGTGGGTATAAAACTTAAAGCTAATACCACGGTTGGAAAAGATATTACTAAGGAGCAATTAGATTCAGATTTTGATAAAGTAATTATCGCTACTGGCGCATCAATTGCACGAGATATAAATGTGCCTGGCCGTAATTTACAAGGAATTGATTTTGCCTTACCTTTTTTAAATGCGGCAACTGAAAATGTATTAAAAAATGGAACAACGAAATTTGAAAGGTCCCTATCTAATAAGAAAGTGATTGTGATTGGATCTGGAGATACAGCAACAGACTGTATCGCAACAGCTGTTCGATTAGGTGCCGAACATGTGACACAATTTGATTATCATGCTCAAAAGCCAACAGATCGCACGACGCCATGGCCAGAATATCCCTGGCAAAAACAAATTACTTATGGACAGGCAGAGGCTATAGAAACAGTCAACCCTGAACTAATACCATATCAAACTCAGACAGTAGAGTTTTTGGGCAATGAATTTGGAGAAGCAATTGGTGTTCGTACTGTTTTAATTGATAGCAATAAAAAATTGATACCAAATTCTGAAAAAGAATATGAAGCTGATTTGATACTGATTGCAGTGGGATTTATTGGGCTCAATACTAAAATATTAAAGAACCTTGGTATTACTCAACTGAATGTGATGGGGATGACAAATCAAGAAAACTATATGGTGGCAGGAGATGCAAATACTGGTGCTAATTTAGTTATTACAGCCATTCATGATGCTCGTTTGGTGGCCGAAATGATTGACTCGAAGCTCCAGAGTTTCGCAGATAGTTTTTCGTTTGAAGTAAATTAGTAAAGTGGAAAAAATAACTTTCATGTTTAAGCATTGTTTGTATAAAAAACAGTGCTTTTTTGTTGGCATTTTTATACTAATTTAATTATTTTAAGTGAATAAAATGTATTGACAGGTCAGGTAAATTGCTGTAAAGTAATTAACTAAGGTAATTACTTTAGTTAATTAAAAAGAAAAAAGGAGGTACTGAATGTCAAATGAAGTACACATATAATTAGCAAAAATGGCTAACAAAATAGACATGTTTAGCTCACTCATAAAGCTGGCAAATAAACTAACTGATATGGATAAAATTTTATGACTCAAAAAAAAGTTGAGCAACGCGCATTCATGGTTGGCTTGGCGATGAACTTACTTATGGGAAGTTTAGGGCTTTTCGTCTATTACTTGACTCAAATTCAAGCGTTGTTTGTAGACACATATTTCACAATCATGACTTTGATTTCAGGAATAGCAGCAATTATGATTTCAAGGTTCAGTGTTAAAACAAGTAAACGTTTTCCACAGGGACATTTTATGTTTGAGCCAATGTATGCGGCTTTTAAATCATCGATGACACTGATTCTATTGACTACTTCTACTATACAAGTTAGTCAGAAGGCATATCAGTACTTTGTTTACCATAAAGGAGAACTCTTAGATTTAACACCAATCATTCCGTATGAAATTGTCATGGTTATATTATGCTTAACAATTTCTCTATTTTACAGTCGTCAAAACCGTAAAATAGGAGGCGCAAGCACGATGTTATCCGCGGAGTCAAAAAGTACGCGCATAGATTCAATCATGTGTGGGGGCATAGGATTAGCAGCGTTCTTGGTGTTATTAATTCCAAAAAATTCTAGCTTGGGATTTTTATTATATACTGGTGATTTTTTTGTAACAGTGTTACTTGTTCTATTTTCAATTACAACACCAGTTAAAGTATTGAAAAATGCATTTATTGAAATTTGCGGGGGACGCTTGATTGATGAAAAGATTCAAAATGAATTTGAAGTTTGTCTAGCAAAGCATTTAGGACGTGACATTAAAATGAATGAATGCCATATTTACAAAACAGGGATGTATTTTTCCATAAAAGTAATGATTGATGATACAAGTGAAAAAATAAATGCAGCACTATTGCGAGATAAAAAAAGTCGGATTTTAGAAGAACTCCAAACATATTATGAATTTGTACATTTAGAATTTGTTTATGTTTAATGAAACGGGGAAGAAAAAATGAAAATAAATGTTTATAACGAATACGGTCCATTAAAAGAAGTCATTATTGGGGATGCAACAAAGTTGTTTTTTCCAGACACGCATGAAATTGAACAAGAAGAGCATACAGCAAAATGGAAGCAATTTGTTACAAAGCATATTTATACAGTTTTGCGTGGCAAAAAAGTACCAAATTTTATTGCTAAAAAATTTCAAAATGAATTAGCGGAATTTAAAAAAATTCTAGAATCAAATGGTGTTAAAGTACATACTGTTGATGCAGTAACGCCGACGAAACAGGATCCTTATGGTATGGGACAAATGTATGCCCGAGATAGTACAATGAGTGTTGGTGAACATTTAATTGAGGGTAATGTTCAAATTGAGATGCGAAAAATTGAACGCCGTGGCTATCAAAGAATTGTTGAAGCTATTAAAAAGAACAATCAAGTTCACACGTTAAATCAGAAAGACAAAATATATCTTGAGGGTGGCGATGTAATCGTCAATTATCCAAATGTATTTGTTGGTATTGGTAAGTATGCAAGTAATATGGCTGGTGTGAAATGGTTACAAAGTATTTTAGACAAGGATTTTGAAAATAATATTGTTGATCAACCATGGAAAGTTATTCCTGTGTATTTAAATGATGATGCCATTCTACACTTAGATTGTTGTATGACGATTATTGGTCCCAAAACAGCAATAATTCACAAGCCTGTATTAAAGGATTTACCAAACGAACTTAAAGATTATAAGTTTATTGATATAGACGCCAAAACTCGAAAAGAAATGGGTGGCAACGTCTTGGTGATTGGGCCTAAAAAAGTTATTGTACAAAAGAGACATACAGCTTTGCAAGAAGCTTTGAAACGAGAAGGTTATACCGTTATTCCTATTGTATTTACTTGGCATTCACTACTAGATGGTGCCTTGAGATGCGCTTCTTGTCCATTAGTCAGAGAAAAATTATAAACAAAAAAGACTGCTTTAGGCGGTCTTTTTTGTTTATAATTTTTATGGATTCAAGCATCTAGGAATTATTTTTTGATTGACATTGTAGAATTCTAATGATAAATTAACAGTGTTAAATAATTTAATCTTCGGGGCAGGGTGTAATTCCCGACCGACGGTGATGGCTTATGGCCTTAGTCCGTGACCTACGATATTTTCGTGGTTGACACAGTGAAATTCTGTGACCGACAGTTAGAGTCTGGATGGGAGAAGATTTAAAATAGTTTAGGCAAAGCCGCTTTGGCTGTGTCTAGGTTTTTTTGAATTAATCTAAACTACTATAAACCCGATGTGTATTTTTAACGCATCGGTTTTTTTGTCCTGAAAAATTCAGGAGGTAAGCTATGAATGATTTAACATGGATGAATTTGGCTGCGCATGAAGCAGCCAGGGGATTACCCTACAAAACTTTTGAAAACCCTAGAGTCGGTGCGGTTCTTGTCAAAAAGAATAAGATTATTGCCACTGGATATCACGCAGAATTTGGAAAAGAGCATGCGGAAATCAATGCCTTTAACCACGTAAAAGATAAGAACCAGGTTTTAGGAGCAACACTTTATGTTACATTAGAACCTTGTGCTTCGCGTGGGAAGGTTGGGTCTTGTGCAGAAACGATTAAAGGATGGGGATTGCATCGTGTTGTGATTGGTAAAAAGGATCCTAATCCTACAAATAATAGTAAAGGTATTAAAATTTTAAAAGCAGCTGGGCTCATTGTAGATGTTTTAAATACGACAGAATATCAACTTATTAATCCGGCTTTCGATTTTTTTTTCAACAAGCAATTACCCTATGTTCAGTTAAAATTAGTAACGTCTCAAAATGGACTTGTTACTAAAATAGTTGGAGAACAGACGAAACTAACAGATTATTTAGCAGATGTTGATGTTCATAAAGAACGTGCATCTAAGAGTGCAATTATGATAGGCAGCGAAACAATGCTGATCGATCACCCTAAATTAACAGTTAGATATATTGACATTAATCACAGACAACCAATGAAAATAGTGATTGATCGACGTGGACGTTTAAGAGATACAGATTTTAATTTCTCGGATAATTGGTTAATATATACCGAAAATATAAATTTTGCAAACCAATGCGCCTATGCCAAATTAGTATCTGACGGGCTAAAAGGCGTATTAATAGATTTAGCTAAACAGCATATTCAATCTGTGATGGTTGAAGGCGGGCCAAGCTTGATTTATTCATTTTTGAAACAAAATTTATGGCAAGAAATGTTGATTTATACCACAAATAAAATATTACCTGAGGGCGGACTAAAAGGAATATCTTTCAATCAAAAACCACAAAAGCAGCTGTATGTTGGTAATGCTGTCAAAAAAATATATGTAAACAATCAAGGGAGAGTGTAAATATGTTTACAGGCATTACACAAGAAGTTGGCCATTTGATAAGCCTCCATCATCGTAATGATAAAGAAATGCGCTTAAAAATTGCTGCATCCGAAGACTATTTTTCTGATAGCAGAGTAGGCGATAGCATTATGGTTGATGGTATTTGTTTAACAATTAATCGGCTAGAATCAAATTTTGCTGAATTCGACATTATGGTACCGACTTTTGAAACGACCATTGTTAAATTTTATCATGTTGGGCAAAAAGTAAACTTGGAGAAAGCACTTTTAGTTTCCAACCGATTTGATGGTCATTTTGTTTTGGGTCATGTAGATCAGACGGCTGAAGTAGTCAAGAAAGAGTACAGTGAAGAAACCACATTGTTAACTTTTAAATTAGCAGACTATCAGCTAATAAATCAGATTGTCAATAAAGGTTCAGTTACTATATCAGGTGTGAGCCTGACTATTGTTCAAACAAAAGACGATGTATTTCAAGTCGGTCTAATACCACTCACATTAACCAAAACAACTTTGGGATTATTATGTGAACATGATTTGGTCAATGTTGAAACCGATATTTTGGCGAAATATTTAATGAAAGGAAAATAATAATGACAAGTAGTACAGAAAAAATTAAAACAGCAGTTAAAGAGCTGAAAAAAGGTAAGCTGATTATTTTGAGCGATGACAAAAATAGAGAACATGAAGGAGACTTGGTCGGTTTAGCATCATTTGCGACGGCAGCTACAGTCAATGAAGCCCTTTCAATTGCAAGGGGCGTTCTAGCTGTGCCAATGACTAAATCTCGTGCTGATGAACTCGGGTTAGATCAAATGACGACGCATAATTCTGAAAAATTTGGAACAAAGTTCACTGTGAGTGTTGATCATATTGACAGCACGACGGGTGTTTCTGCGTATGAACGTGCTGCCACAATCAAAAATTTGGCTAATTTAAGTACAACATCCGCTGACTTTGAGACGCCAGGTCATATTTTTCCATTAGTCGCTGAAGATGGTGGCGTACTGACACGACAGGGACATACTGAGGGAGCTGTTGAGTTAGCTAAAATAGCTGGTGTGCCACCCGTGGCGTATATAATAGAAGTTTTGGCACAAGACGGAACAATGGCCCGAGAAAAAGAACTTAAAGAATTAGCGCAAAAACACGATATATTTCAATTATCAATGCAGGATCTAATTAATTATCGAGAGAATCAAAAACTAGCAGGCATTGATGAGGGGGCAACGGTATATTTACCAACTCAATATGGTGATTTTCATTTGACGGAGTTCAGCGTGAATGATGAAGAAAAATCGGACTTGCTCATTCAAAGCAGTCGTAGTTTTGATCAAATTCCCTTAGTTCGCTTACACTCCGAGTGCTTAACCGGCGAAATATTTAGTTCAAAACGTTGCGAATGCGGTCCTCAATTGAGAGAAACGCTCAAAATAATAAATAAGCAGGGTGGAGCTCTTGTTTATCTTCGTCAAGAAGGTCGTGGTATTGGACTCCATGAAAAACTAAAAAGTTATGTGTTGCAAGAAAATAAGTTTGATACGTATGATGCGAATGTTCACTTAGGGCATCTACCGGATGAACGGGACTATAAAAAGGCTGCCGAAATTCTGAAAATATCAGGATTAACGAAAATTCGCTTATTAACAAATAATCCGGATAAAGTGCAGTCGTTAATTGAGGAAGGTATTGAGGTTACTGAACAGGTACCCTTAATTACAGGCATTAATGACACGAATAAACAATACATGCAAACCAAAAAGAAAAAATTCAATCACAAGCTGTGATTGACATTAAGCAGGTAAATAAAATTGATTTATAAAGCTAAATTAATTGATCTAAAAAGTAAAAAAATTGCAATTGTTGTCAGTAAGTTTAATGATTTAATTGTTAAGCAACTCCTTGCTGGCGCGCAAGAATCTCTAGAAATGCATGGTATTGATACGGGTAATATTGATATTATTTGGGTGCCAGGAGCTTTGGAAATTCCAATGGTTGCCAAAAAAATAGCACAGGATCAAAAATATGATGGTATTGTAACACTTGGTGCTGTAATAAAAGGAGATACAGCTCATTATGACCTTGTCATTAATGGTGTTGCTAACGGTGTTTCTCAAATAAGTTTAAGTACCGATGTGCCAATTGTTTTTGGTGTGTTGACTACGGATACGTTAGAGCAAGCACAGCAACGGTCAGGGGCGAAATCAGGAAACAAAGGGGCCGAAGTTGCACTCAGCTTGTTGGAGCTTATTAATATCTTTGATCAAATAAAATCCATTTGATAAGCGTTTCTCATATTGCTGATATTGTTTTCATTTTCTATTCTTTTTTGTTTGCCTATAATACAGCGTTTGTTTAGTTATGTTACAATGGAAGTATCATACTAATTAGATAAGAATAATCATTTTTATTCTTCTTTTATCATAATCTCATATATTATGAGAGAATAAATTTTGACAGCGAAGAGCGTAACTTAGTTACGTGGAGACATACAATGACTAATTTAAGATGGAAATGATTCATTTTTATCTATAAAGCGCAGTGATCAATCAAGTGAGTGTTAGGGACTCCGTTTGAATTGATCATTATTGTTGCGCTTGTTCTTGAATAGTATGCAACTGCCAACATGAACACGCTGGGAAAAACGTGTCGTGGCCACATTTCATCATGTGGTTTTATAATCTTTCCATAAGCAGTAAACAAAAAGGAGGACACTAAATGGAAGCATTCCGAAGAGGTGTTAAGGAAACAATCACAGCGCACCACGTTGATATGGGGAAAGGCTTAGATGCTGAGCAAGTTTCTAAAAATCGTGAAAAATACGGTGCCAACGTTTTTGTAGCTGAAAAAAAAGTTTCATTGTTGAAAAAAATCTTAATCAGCCTAAATGATGTTGCTACAATCATTTTGCTAATTGCGGCGGTTATTTCGTTTGTTGCTACGTACTTAGAAAATACGGGGAACTATTTTGAAAGTCTCTTAATTATTGGTATTGTCGTTATTAATTCGGTCTTATCAATTGTTCAGGAAGGAAAAGCTGAGGATTCATTAGAAGCCTTGCAAAACCTCAATCGAACGCAAGTTAAAGTTTTACGTGATGGACAGATAGACCAAATTGACGCGGATGATGTTGTTCTTGGGGATGTATTGGTTGTCGAAAATGGTAGCGCAATCGCCGCTGATGCCCGTTTAATTGAGGCTATTGAGCTTCAAGCTGAAGAGTCTGCTTTAACAGGTGAAAGTTTGCCGGTTGAAAAGAATGCAGATGCTACGTTTAAACCGGACGATGAAGTTGGCCTTGGAGAACGAATTACGATGGTATATCGTGGGACGACGATTGTTAACGGGCATGGACGAGCAATTGTTACAGCCGTTGGTATGCAGACTGAAATGGGTAAAATTGCCAGTCTACTTAGTAATGAGTCAAAAATTCCACTAACACCATTGCAAAGACGTTTAGTTCAATTAGGAAAAAACATTTCTTGGGTAGCTATAGGTGCCGCAGTGGTTGTGCTTGGGCTAGGTATTTATCAGGGTATGGATTTGAAGCACATCTTTTTGACAGCAATTTCGCTGGCCGTTGCGGTTGTTCCAGAAACATTAGCAGTAATTGTTACAATGACATTGGCGCTTGGCGTCCAACGAATCGCACAAAAGCATGCGATTATTCGACGGCTGCCAGCAGTAGAAACCTTGGGCACAACGAACGTCATTGCTTCCGATAAAACGGGGACATTAACACAAAACAAGATGACTGTTCGAAAGGTGTGGCAAGAGGAACAGGATCATTTGACCGATATTTCAGATGGCTTGGACGATGCTACTAAGGAAGTGTTATTTTTGGCAGCCATATCAACCAATGTTTCTGTTAAAACTGTTGAGGGACAGACTGTTTATGATGGTCTACCGACAGAAGTAGCGTTAGTAAGGGCTATTAATGAAGAAGCGACACGGGAAGAGTTGTTAGAAAAGTATCCGCTAGTAGAACAAATACCGTTTAATTCGACGAAAAAAAGAATGACTACCGTTCATAAGCAACCAGAAGGTGGCTACATTGCGATTACCAAAGGCGCATTTGATGTTTTGCTTCCAATGATTAAGCATGGGAATCGTGATAAAGCTGAAAGTGTTAACAAAACTTTTGGTGGACAGGCATTACGCGTTTTGACGATCGCTAAAAGAACATTTGATGTTATGCCGGAAGTGCCAACACAAGAATTTTATGAACAAGATTTGACATTGGTTGGGCTAGTTGGTATTATTGATCCGCCACGACCAGAATCGGCACCAGCGGTTGAAAAGGCTCGTCTTGCAGGTGTTAGAACAATTATGATCACCGGAGATCACGTTGAAACAGCTAGTGCAATTGCGCGTGAAATTGGCATTTTACGTACTGGAGATCAAACAATTACAGGTTCAGAATTAGCTAAATTATCAGACAAAGAGCTCGATGATAATGTTCAGCAGTATAGCGTGTATGCCCGTGTGACACCAACGGATAAAATTAGAATTATTAAATCATGGCAACGTCAAGATGCAACCATTGCGATGACTGGAGATGGTGTCAACGATGCTCCCGCATTAAAAGCAGCGGATGTCGGTATTTCGATGGGTGAGACAGGGACAGATGTTGCCCGTGAAGCTTCGGACATCATTTTGACAGACGATAATTTTGCGACGATTATTAATGCTATTTCTGAAGGACGTGGTGTTTATGTTAAAGTTCGAAAGACAATTAATTTCTTATTAAGTGCCAATATATCAGAGCTGTTAGTGATCTTGATAGCCATGTTGCTAGGATGGGGTTCACCACTGTTGCCCGTACACCTGTTGTTCATTAACTTGGTATCAGATGGTTTGCCAGGATTTGCTCTTAGTCGTGAGCCAATGTTAACCAACGTCATGAACGAACCGCCGATGCCTAAAAACACAAAGTTATTCGCACAAGGGCTAGGTCGTCAAATTGGCTTAAATGCTGCTTTGTTTGCGATTGTTACCTTGGTAGCCATCTGGGTTGGACAAAATGTTGTCTTTGGTGGTTTGCAAGCTAACGAGCAAATTGGTCAAACAATGGCTTTCACCATTCTGTCATTGACTTCTATATTCCACGTGTTCAATATTCGTTCAGAAAAGACGCTTTTTGCTATTAGTTATCGTGCTAATCCTTCTTTAGTTAACATGGCAATTTTAGCGACCGTAATTACCTTAGTGATCACGTTAATGCCATTTACACAGACGTTATTTGGTTTAACCGCGCTTTCATTAGGACACTGGATTGTGATTATAGTTCTTTCTTTAGCACCTACAATCGTTATTGAGTTGTTAAAGTATGTACGCCCAACATTGTTTAAAGTATAAAGCATAAAAAACCTTGTCATTTTGTTGGCAAGGTTTTTTTAATGCTTTATATAATAAATTTAGTTATTATTTTCAGATAAAACAAAATTAGTAAATGTAGATTTAAATCCATCTCCTTGGGGACTGCATCCATAGACACCTATGCTGATTTTTGTGATAGGTTCATCATAATTGAGGTTAAAAATTCGAAGCTGAAAATAGTTTTCTCCATCATATGAGGCTTCAACAATAAAATCATTTTCTTGACGATTAATTCTATAATAAATTTCGTTTATTTTTGAAGAAATATCAGTTGTTGCCCAATCAGAATAGCCTGACTTAGTTACAACGCCACCTAATCGTTGGAAAGATGTGTTTTCAAATTCACTAGAAAACTTTGCCCAATTATCATTATCAATATAGACGATAATACCACATTGATCGTATAAAAAATTACTTTGGAAGGCTGTTTTAACTGAAAATGTAAAATTTTTAGATGTTACTGATTCCATGAACATCGGTGCATTTGTCACACTAAACCCGTAGTGAGTTCTTTGCCATAAATCTGTGCCATTTTCTGTAATCAGTTCAAGTTGATTATTTGATGAGATTGTAAACTTTTTAGGTTCATTGACCCATGTGAAATTTTTGAGCATTTAAATTGTTTCTCCTTACATCATTTGATGAGCTTACAGTTGATTGTTTGTTTTCTTCTGAAAAAATAGCTGATAAATCAAAATAATCACTGTAAGAATAATTAACAACCAAAATATTGTTAAGAAAGGTCCTGCTTGAGTTGTTAAAGAATTAAGTTTACCTAATTCACTTAGAAAAAATGGAGTTGAGAATGATCCCAAATTGGCACCAATCAAAAGCGTTGAGTTGGCTAATGTCTCGGAACCTTCTGGTGCGATAACATTAACCAATGAGAAGATATAAGATCCAACGAGAGGGTAAGATATACCACAAATAATTGCGCCAATAGTTGCGCCCAAAACACTGTGATAAGAAACAATGACAAGAGAACCAATGGCCATAAATATAATGCCTATAGGTAAAACAAATTTCTTGACAAAGCCATAAACGCGCCCAAAAAATATACCAGTAATCATGCCCATGAGGGTGTTGACTGAAATAATTAAACTGGAAACGGCTCCGGTTTTCGAGAGATCCGTCACAACAATGTTTGGGATTTGAATAACAACAGAAGTAGAACATGCAACCATTAAGGCAAGTAATAAAGTCATGATAATAACTGAAACATTAATTCGCTGTTTTTTATCACTGTTAGTTTCTGGGATGGGCGGTTCAGGTACAACTTTTAAGAAGAAAGCTAACAATGGAAAAGCCAGAAGGTAGATTAGAAAGGATGCGTGCCAATTAATAAGGACTAGCATACCAACTATTATGTTAAGAATTGACACACCAATTTGTTCTGTAGCAGAACGAAAACCTAACATTTCTGATCGAGTTGGATCTTCGTAAAACAAATCTATAATTGTGATAGCCAATGAATTGAATAAACCAATGCCACAGCCTACAATTAATCTAGAAATCAGTATTAATGAAAAATTGTGAGAAAAAAGAGGAAAAACACCGGCTACTCCTGTTAAAATTAAACCAATTGAAATGGTCTTTTTGATACCAATTTTTTTAGATATAATACCAGACAATAGTAGAGTCACCATGACTGAAAACTGTTGTATGGTTGCAATCATATCAATTTTTGCAACAGAAATATTTGGAAAACTTTTTGCCATTTCAGGTAAAGCAGATGAAATGGCTGTACCTGTTGTGATCATGATAGAGACTGATAAGATAGCTAGGATAAAAATTTTTGAGTGAGGGTTCTTCTGACTCAACTACAACACCTTCTTTTTGTCAAAATTATTGGAAGTTTAGTACGTTTTGATTACTTCTCGAAAAGATAAGCTTTACTTTCATATGGTCGTAATTTTGTGTCCAAATCATCCGCGTAATTATTAATTAACAGTTTAGTTGCTTCGGACTGTTGATAGTTACGTTCAACGGTTGCGTCGGTGAAATTACTCAAAACAAGTAGTGTCTTTCCTTCATAATGACGGCGGTAAGCGTAAACTTGAGTGTCTTCTGAATCAATAGGTTCAAATGTTCCGTACCTTATAAGTTCTGAATCATGGCGAAGTTGAATTAACTTTTGATAGTGATAGAAAACAGAGTTTTTGTCAGATAAACTATTCTCCACATTAATTTCATTGTAGTTACTGTTTAGTCCATACCAAGGAGTTGCTTTCGAGAATCCAGCATTTTCACTACTATTCCATTGCATTGGTGTTCTAGCATTGTCACGTGACATATTAGCCAAGTATCTTAGCATTGTTTCTTGATTTAGAATATGCTTTTGGTTAACTAATTCATCATAGAAATTAATCGATTCAATATCTTCATACTGATTTAGTTCAGTAAAGTGTCCATTGGTCATACCAATTTCTTCACCTTCATAAATATATGGTGTACCTTGCATCATATGTAAGGTTGTTGCCAACATTTTCGCTGATAGTTCTCTAAATTCAGGGGAGTCATTTCCAAAACGAGACACTGCCCGTGGTTGGTCATGGTTGTTCCAATATAGGCTGTTCCAACCCTTACCATCAAGCCCTGTTTGCCAACGATTTAATGATTTTTTCAGCTCAATTAATTTGACAGGTTCATCATTCCATTTTCCCATTCGTACATCTGGGTTAGAGCTTAGCACGACATGTTCAAATTGAAATACCATATTCAGCTCATGACTATCTAAGCCAGTATATTTAATCGCATCGGTAGGGGTTGCTCCAGGCATTTCACCAACTGTGATTGTGTCGTATTTCGACAAAACTTCTTCATTCATCTGACGTAAAAACTCATTTAAGCGATGCCCATCAGCAACGAAGTCCATTGTAGTACCTGATGTTACAGGTTCAGGTATATTAGGAAGACCTGCAGGCTTGGAAATTAAATTAATAACGTCCATTCGGAAACCATCTACGCCCTTATCTAACCAGAAACGTTCAACATCAAAGACAGCTTCACGAACTTCAGGATTTTCCCAATTGAGATCGGGCTGTGCTGCAGCGAACATATGTAGATAGTATTGCTTCCGTTCCGGTACATAAGTCCAAGCTGATCCACCAAAGGCCGCTAACCAATTATTTGGTTCATGACCATCAACCGGATCGCGCCAGATATAGTAATCAGAGTAGAGATTATCTTGACTTTTACGGCTTTCCTTAAACCAAGCATGCTGGTCTGAAGTGTGATTGACAACCAAATCCATCATGATTTTAAGATCAAGTTGGTGAGCTTGTTGCAATAACTCATCGAAATCTTGCATTGTTCCATAATTGGAATTAATGTTTTTGTAATCAGCTATATCGTAACCGTTATCTTTGTTAGGAGAAGTATAAATTGGATTAAGCCAAATTACATCTGCGCCAAGGTTATGAATGTATTGTAAGCGCTGTTTAATACCTGCCAAATCACCGATGCCATCATTATTACTATCCTGAAAACTCATCGGATATACTTGATAAACTACAGAGTCTTTGAACCATTCTTTTGTCATTAGTAAGTTCTCCTTTAAATGTTTATGAATATAGGATATCACTATGCGTAAACGTTTACAATGCCGTCTTATAAGCTAAGTAAACGTTTACTCAAATGAAAAACTAAAGTACCAGTAATTACAAAGAAAATATAAGAATTTATTTAATTTTTGTGATTGAAAAACGTTAGGCTATAATAAAATGAGTTATTAAATGCGAAAACGGGGTTAATTATGTCAGTGACAATTAAAGATGTTGCTAGAAGTGCAAATGTTTCAATTGCAACTGTTTCTAGGGTGTTAGCAGGTAAAAAGGAAGCATACTCAGATTCGACTGAAAAACGAGTCAAAAAAGCCATTCAAGAGTTAGGCTATAAAAAGAATATAGCAGCAGTTGAATTGGTGACAATGCATAGTAATGTTGTTGCTATTTTGGTACCGACCCCTAAAACAAATTTTGCTATGAAAATTATTGAAAGCATTCAAACGGAAGCTTTTAAGAGAGACCTGAGTGTGATTATTTTATTTGTTGGTGATAATGACGAAGAGATGCAAGTTAAAGCACTTAATACAGTCATAGAAAGACCAGTAAATGGCATACTATTAATTTCAGTGGAATTATATGGCGAGGCTATTGAGTTGCTCAAAAATACGAATATTCCACATTTGTTTGTTTCGACAGCAGTAGATAAAGAGTCACAATTCGTCTCATCGGATGATTTTAAAATTGGATACGAAGCTACTCAATTTTTGATTAATAAAGGTCATAAAGAAATAGGATTAGCCAGTTTGGAAATCAATAGTTTTATTGGACATCGAAGAGTTCTTGGATATCTTGCCGCCTTGAAGGATAACCACCTTACGGAAAATAAGAATTTTATTTTTGAGGGGGATTATTCGTATGACAGTGGTGTTGAAGCTTTAAACCATTATGTATCACAAACAGACGTAACTGCTATTATTGGCGCAAGTGATTTAGTAGCAATAGGAATTTTAAACACAGCAAAACAGCTTCATATTAGTGTCCCAGATGATCTTGCGGTGGTAAGTATTGATGGCACTTATTTAGTTGATATTGTTAGTCCACGTCTAACTAGTATTACACAAGCTTTTTCGACAATGGGCGCAACAGCTTTGAAAATGTTATTTAACGACACAACTACTGGTCCTCATCACATGTATGTACCATTTCAAATAGACGAGCGTGAGAGTACCTAATGAAATGATAAGTGACTTTACATTTTCTAGTTATATTTTATTCATTTTGGAATTGACTGAATATTTATTAAAATCAGTGCGAACTTGTGTTCCCGTTTAGTCCATGGTATCATTTACAAACATGATGAAAAGAGGATGAATAAATGAAAACAGTGGTGTTTGTTTTGCTTGACGAATATGCCGATTGGGAAGGAGCATACCTTTCAAGTCAATTCAATCAATTGCCGAATTGGACAGTAAAAACAGCTTCTGTGCAGCAAGAAGTTTCTTCAATGGGTGGCTTTAAAACAAGCGTAGACTATTTTATTAGCGATATACCAGCGGACGTTGAATTACTAGTTTTGATAGGTGGCAATTCTTGGTATCTTGAAAGTCAAGAATTAACTAATCTTGTTGCAAATCGCTTAGTCACTGGCAAGAAGGTAGCAGCAATATGTGGGGCAGTGGACTTTTTGGCTAGAAATGGCTTACTAAATGACAGGAAACATACTGGTAATGCAGTATACTTGTGGCAAGAATATGAACAGTATACAAATACTAAAGGCTTTGTGGAGCAACAAGTCGTAGTAGATAGTTTATTGGTAACAGCTAATGGAACGGCTACTTTATCATTTACAAATGAAGTTCTGAAGTTAGTGAATGCCATGCCAGATGATCAAGTGGACCAAACTATAGCGCTCCATCAGTTAGGATTTTATACATACTGTGAAAAATTTGGAAATCCATATGCTTGATTAGAGGAGATTTGCAATTATTCATAATTTAGTTTAAGTTCAAATCAGTAAATAAAGGACACAAGTTATGAAGTATAAAGTTTTTATAGTCGAAGATAACCAAGAAATTGTCGAACTTCTAAGTAAAGCACTAGCAGGTTGGGGGTTGAATTCAGACAGTTGCAAAAATTTTAATAGTGTTGAAGCAGAAATTGAAGCATATTCGCCACATTTAGTATTAATGGATATCAACTTACCGTATTATAATGGCTTTTTTTGGACTCAAAAAATACGCCAAAATAGTATGATACCAATTATTTTTTTATCAAGTCGTGATGAAGACAGCGATATGATTATGGCAATGAACTTTGGAGCGGATGACTACATCACAAAGCCATTTAATATTGATTTATTAATTGTTAAAATAAATGCATTGTTACGTCGTGAATACAGTTTTGGTGTAGAGAAAAATACGTCATCTTTTCAGGGATACACGCTTAATATTATTGATAGCCAGCTAACACATGGGAACCAAGAGGTAAATCTCTCGAAAAACGAGACAAAATTACTGCATTTGTTGTTTAATCATCCAAAGGAACTTGTTATGAAAGAGGATATCATGGCAAGCCTTTGGGATAATGAAATGTTTATTGATCGAAATACACTATCAGTTACAGTAACTCGATTACGTCAAAAAGTAACTGATATTAAATTCTCTAAATATTTGAAAACTGTCAAAGGAAAAGGTATGATGCTCGATGATTAGAAAGCTATTTGGTCTTTTAATTCGTTTTTTATATGATTTTTGGTACTTATACTTTACCTTTGTGTCTATTTATTTTTTTATTTTTTGGAGTGTTATTATGCGCTCCTTAAATTTAAATGTAGCAATTGATGCGCTCTGGGGCGGTTGTTATATTCTTGTTATCGTATCTGGTTTTTTATTTTGGAAGTGGAGACGAGCCAACTCTATTTTAAAAAAATTACTTTCTGAAGATGAAATTCATCAAGTACCAAATATTCTTTCGTTGACAAGTAATGAACGAATGTATCAATTGTTCATTCAAAAACAACAATATGACCGCGAGCAGCTTCAAGCACAACTTAATGAAAATATGCAAGACATGCAAGATTATTACGCGATGTGGGCACATCAAATTAAAGTGCCAATATCAGTTTTAGATTTAATGAACCAAACAAATACGGTTGATAAATATGAGACGAGTAGTCAGTTGATTGTAATTAACCAGTATTTAGACATGATGTTACATTTTATTCGTTTAAAAAACTTTAACCAGGATTTGGCATATCAAAAAATAAATGTACAAAAATTATTAAAGTCCGTTATTAATGGTTATAAGTTTTTGTTTATTCATAAAAATGTGTCCATAAGTATAAATGATGTGAGTTTTACGATTTTGAGTGACCCTAAATGGCTTCAATTTGTTTTCGAACAAGTGGTTTTCAATGCTATAAAATACACACCCCAAGGTAAAATAAATATCGTTTGCAAAAATGATAATCAAGTTATTATTACAGATAGCGGAATAGGTATTGCACAAAGTGATTTACCAATGATTTTCAATAAGGGATATACAGGATTCAATGGGCGTCTAAATAGTAATGCTAGTGGGTTAGGTCTATACATGGTAAAAAAAATTCTGAATAACTTAGGTCATGATGTCGTTATTACTTCCAAAGTGGGTGTTGGAACAACTGTTATTATTAATTTGCAACAGGTTGAAATTAAATAATCTTACAATTTTGTAAGGTATAGAGATGATGTGTAAGCTTTGTCATCTCTTTTTTAATTTACAATAAACCTATATCAAACATTGTAGGAGAAAATATTTCATGACATTACTTAGTGTTGGACATTTAAAAAAAGAGTATCGAAGTAAAATCAAAAATAACACCGTTGTTGCATTGGCAGATGTTAGTTTTGACGTTGAAAAAGGTGAATTTATCGCAATAATGGGTGAATCAGGATCTGGAAAATCAACACTGCTTAATTGTATAGCGACGCTTGATAAACCAACATCTGGTAATATTGCATTAAATAATCAAAATTTAACCCAATTATCTGAAAAGAAATTAGCTGCATTTCGTAGAGATCATTTGGGATTTGTTTTTCAAGATTTTAATTTGTTAGACACCATGAGCGTAGCTGATAATATTTATTTGCCACTAGTGTTAGCTAAAAATACAAAAGGAAAAGAACAAAAACTTAATAGTCTCGCTACACAGTTAGGTATCCAAGATTTGCTTAATAAATATCCATATGAATTGTCTGGCGGTCAAAAACAACGTGTTGCTATTGGTAGAGCATTGGTAACTAATCCAGATATCTTATTAGGGGATGAGCCAACGGGTGCTTTAGATTCTAAAAATTCGGCAGAAATTTTGTCACTCTTTGAAAAGTATAATCAACAACAGCAAACAATATTAATGGTGACGCATTCAGCTTTAGCTGCTAGTCATGCCAGACGTGTTCTTTTTATAAAAGATGGAAAAGTGTTTCATCAAATATATCGAGGAAACAGGACGGAACAAGAAATGTTATTGACCATTAATGATGCTATGACTAACATATTAGGGGGGATAGTCTAAAATGTTACATTGGAAATTAGCTTGGCAGTCGATTATTAAAAACAAGTTAGAATATTGGCCGTTTATCCTAGCAGGAAGTGTTGCTGTTGCTTTAAATCTGGTCATTCAATTACTTATTTATTCAAAGGGCGTTCAGAGCTTAACTGCAAGTGTTTCTGTCATTGAAATGCTATCTTTTGGACAAGCTGTTATTAGTATTCTCTCTATTATATTTTTATTGTATACGTATAGTTTTTTGAATAAAAGGAAGCAAGCTGAATTTGGGCTGTTTAGTATTTTGGGAATGCAAAAAAGTGATCTCATTAAGATTAGTTGGCGACAACAACTTATCTCTTTTATTACTGTTACAATTTTAGGGATATTTAGCGGATTTGTGTTTAGTAAAGTACTAATTTTATTGTTTATAAAATTGGTTGGTGGAAACAATTTTGAATTAAATATAACAAAAGCATCGATAATATTTATTCTAGTTTATTTTTCAATTTGTTTTTTATTTTTATTTTTGACAGATGTATTCACAATCTTAAAACTCAAAATCATTTCACTTTTACATGCAACTCAAAAAGGAGAAGCTGAACCTAAAAATCACTGGGTATTACTGATTACTGGCATAGGGTTATTAGCTTGTGGCTATTATATCTCACTTACTGTTAAATCGCCGCTAAAAGCAATGATGCAATTTTTCATTGCTGTTCTACTAGTTGTTTCTGCAACATATATATTATTTATAGTGGCTTCAACAATTGTTTTGAAATTAATGAAGCAGAACAAGCGATACTATTACCAAGCCAATCATTTTATAACCGTATCTAATATGTTATTTAGAATGAAGCAAAATGCCACAGGATTAGCTAGTATTGCGTTGCTAACAACTATGGCACTAGTAGTGATTGTGACAACGATTTCAATGTTTGTTGGACAAGAGGACTATATTAATCAACAATTTCCGCGCGCTGTTATTTTGACAAGTTCATCCGATCGAAATATATCAATTAAATCAGTAAAAAAAATCGCTGGTGATAATGGTGTGGAAATAACAAACTCTTATAGATTAGAAATTAGTAACGCAATAGCTGGAAATTTAATCAATCAAAATAAGCTTCAACCGTTAACTGGTAACTCTGCTACAAGTGCTGATAATTTATCGGAGTTGCAATTTATGACGGAGAAGCAGTATCAATACCTGAATAATGAAAATATAAAAAAGTTAAAATCTAACGAAATATATGTACATGATCGTCAAGAAACATTCGATAAAAATAATATAACTTTTTTGAATAAAACTTACCATGTTAAAAAAATATTGAAAAAAATCAAGGGAGTACCAAGTGCGCAGCCTAATATGACGCACTCTATGATAATTGTTGTTCCTTCTAAAGACATTACGAATTTATTAGGAAATAGTTTTAACGATTTAGGGGATAAAAAACAGATAATTACCTATAAAAATCAATTATTGTTTGATATAACCGGAACAGCACAACAAAAGAAAAATTTTTTAAAAAGTATATCTCGAGTAAAAAATATTACAAGTGAAGACAGGTATTCAACAATGTCAGTCCTTAAAGAATTTTATGGTGGATTTTTCTTTATTGGCCTAGTATTTTCTGTCAGTTTTATTATGGCAACTGGATTGATTATTTATTATAAGCAAATATCAGAAGGCCGTTCTGATCAAAACCAATTTGATATATTACAAAAAATTGGTATGTCACATGAAGAAGTTAAACGAACAGTTCAGTCGCAAATCATTTGGATATTTGGTCTTCCAATAACCGTCGCAATTATACATTTATGTTTTGCGATGCCAATGATTCATAAGATTTTACAACTATTTGGAATCTTGATTGGTCCAGTAGTTTATATAACAACTATCATCACGATTATTTCAATGATTATAATTTATTACTTAATCTATTTGAAAACGTCGAAAACATATTATCAGCAAGTTTCAAGAAAAAATCATTGATGCAAAGTATTTATTAAAAAACGAGTCCGCTAAATGGAATCGTTTTTTTAACACAAAGGGGTGCTTTTTAGTAGTCATTTCTGACACAATCTTTATTATAGGAATACTTTTAGGTATTTCACGTTTTAATAGATATATTTGTCTGTTATTTTGAGCATCAAAATCATTACCCAATCTTGCGATATGAATGAGTATTACCTGCTCAAACGAGATTTTTAAACGTAATAATTAAGCATGAAAACAGTATTATTGATTAATCTGCTATATAATTAAGCTAATTAATAGTTAGTTGAATGCAGAAAGGAGAATCATGTCACATAATCAAAAAGAAAGTAGTAAGGCTGTGAAGTTGGGCATTGGCACCAATAAAGTAGGCGGTCATAATCTATTTGAGGGCCTAAAAGATGAAGATGGCTTTGATATAGTTCGTGAAGCATTGGATTCGCAGGTTCAAATGATTGATACAGCCTATATGTATGGTCTTGGTCGTTCAGAAGAAATCATTGGTGAAGTTATTAAAAACTATTCCCGTTCAAGCTTTAAAATTGCTACTAAAGCGGCACAAGATCCAGATAATGATTTAAAAATAAATAATACACCAACTTTTCTTAAAAAAGCAGTTGATGATGCCTTGGCAAGACTTCAAACGGACTACATTGATATTTTCTATATTCATTTTCCTGATGAAAACACGCCCAAAGATGAAGCAGTTGCTGCTTTAAATGATTTGAAGAAATCTGGAAAAATTCGTGCAGTCGGTGTGTCAAACTTCAGTTTGGAGCAAATTAAAGAAGCTAATAAAAATGGGCAAGTAGACTATGTCGAAGATGCATATAGTTTAGTGCACCGCGAAGCGGAAAATAAGTTATGGCCATACTTGCAAGAAAACCATATTGGTTTCGTGCCATATTTTCCATTGGCTTCTGGATTGTTAACAGGAAAGTACAGCTTGGCGGATGCTGACAAATTTGATCAGTTTACAAAAGAGCAATTTGAAACGATTGTCTCTGCCCTGAAACTTGTTGAGAAAATAGCGGAAAATCATAATGCTTCAATCTCGCAAACTATTCTGGCTTGGTATATTGCCAATCCTAGCATCAGTGCGGTTATTCCTGGGGCACGTAATGCAAGCCAAGTGACCAATAACGTTACTACATTAAACATTGACTTAACTGAAACCGAATATCAGCAAATTGACACGGCCTTTGAAAATTTTTAGGTAGTGTTGTACTATAAGTCTATATAAAAAAGCAAGTCAGTAATATGACTTGCTTTTTTACGCTATTCACACTTTAGAAAGAAGGAATGGAATATGGAAAAATATCATCGTGCATTTGGCGTTTATGGCATTATTTATTCAAGCAGCAAAGGACTTGTTGTCATAAAAAAGAATGGTGGGCCTTACATTAATCGTTTTGATTTGCCAGGTGGCAGCTTAGAAGATGGTGAAGAATTATCGCTTGCTATTAAACGTGAAATAACAGAAGAAACAGGTTTGACGGTTCAGAAATATAGTCAGTTGGGAATTACTAGTTTTAAATATCCTTGGGATTATTTAAATTACCACTATAATCAACATATCGCTGTATTTTATGATGTTGAAGAGTTGTCTGGCAAAGTTGAAGAAATTGCACCACAGTTTGATGGGCAAGATTCATTAGGCGCTGTTTTTATACCATTGGAAAAGATTAGTATTCGTAATGCTTCACCATTGGTTTTAAAAGCCAAAGAATACTTATTGAATAATCGTCGTTTTGAAGATGAAGATACGATATTTGATGAGTGGACTGTGTTGGAGAATGCTGTGTTTTAAAAAGGTACTGATTGTTAACAATCAGTACCTTTTTTATTGATGATTTTTACGATATTGATAGGGGGTATTTTCGGTCCATTTTTTAAATTGTCGTGAAAAATGAGCAGGATCCTGGTAACCTAGCGCTTCACTAATGTTAATCACACTTAAATCAGGCATTTGCAGTAACCGCTTGGCTTGTGCAATTTTTAATTTTGTTAAATATTGTCGCGGTGCGTATCCGTAAATTTTTCTAAATACCTCTCCACCATAACTTGGACTAATTTTTAGATCACTGTAAATTTTGTCAATACTTAAACGGGATGAATGATCGCTAACAATGAAATCTTCGTTAAAGTAGCTGTGGATATTTTTTTGCAAAGTAGTTCTTATACCATAAGCAATTGAACTGGCTATTTTCAGCTGTGAGGAGTTAAGGGATGTGTGTTCTAATACTTCACTAGAAAATAATTGGAAAATAAAATCGGACAGTAACACATGAAGCTTCAACTCATCCTTAAAATTGTACGCCATGTTTTTGTTTAATACGTCCCGTAATTTGTCCAAACTTTTGATAAGAGGGATATTTTTTAGTGATCCGTTAGGAAAATTAAGGATACCCTGATTTATTAAATTTGTGACGAATCGTTCATCATCTAAATTGAAATGAAAATTAAAGTAGGTTGTATTTGTTAGACTAGTTGTTTCGTGCCATACATTGGGATATAAAACCATAATATCCCCGGATTCTAGGCGAATTGTATTATCAAAAGCCGTTACATTGATAGCACCTTCGACAACGTAAAATACTTCAAAAGCTAGATGACGTTCAGAAGGGTAGTGCCAGCCAGGTTTGATATCTTGTTGATGGCCGCCAAAGAAAGAGATGTTCCAATCTAATGCGGGTAATCGTATAGAGCCTTGGAGCTCTTTTTTTTCGAATGATTTCATTTTATAACCTCAAAAAGGGCTTTTTTATAATAAATAAAGCGCTTACATTTAAGATAATTATGCGCCATAATGAAAGCGTTATCAAGAGCTGTGATTTTATTCTAACACAAAGGAAGGAATAGTATGAACAAAAATAAGGAATTATTGTTTGGGGTTGCTTATTATTTTGAGTATTTGCCCTATGATCGTATTGATCAAGATATCAAAATGATGCAAGAAGCTAAAATTAATGTCGTCAGAATTGGAGAAAGTACTTGGAGTACCTACGAACCACAGGATGGGGTATTCGATTTTAGCAAACTAATTTATACGCTAAATAAAATGAGGGATGCAAAGATTTCGGTTATTGTGGGCACACCGACGTATGCATTTCCTACTTGGCTGGCTAGAAAGTTTCCTGAGGTGCTTGTTGAAAATAACGGAAACCGTTTACCTTATGGTGCCAGGCAGATAATGGATATTACCAGTCCAATTTATCGATATTATTCTGAGCGGATTATTCGTCAAATGTTGCAGAAAACGGTTGATTACGAGAACATCATTGGTTATCAAGTTGATAATGAAACCAAGCACTATGGTACATCTGCAAGCCACGTCCAAGCCGGCTTTGTTGAAGAAATTAAAGAAAAATTTTCTGGTGATCTTGATACATTCAATAAAGAGTTTGGTCTTGACTATTGGTCGAACCGTATTAACACGTGGGAGGATTTTCCGAATGTAAACGGTACAATTAACGGCAGTTTAGCAGGTGAGTTTGCAAAATATCAACGTTCATTGGTTCAGGAATACTTAAGTTGGCAAGTTAGTTTGGTCAATGAATATAAAAAAGATTCTCAATTTGTGACACATAATTTTGATTTTGAATGGCGTGATTATTCATATGGCATTCAACCAGATGTCAATCATTTTGAGGCAGCTGAACCGTTAGACTTTGTTGGAATTGACGTCTATCATCCTTCACAAAGTCAACTTACAGGGACGGAAAATTCTTTTGCTGGCGATGTTGCGCGTTCAATTAAGCATCAAAATTATTTGGTGCTAGAAACGCAGGCACAAGCATTTAAAAGCTGGACACCATTTCCAGGGCAACTTTATCAACTTGCTTTTAACCATATCGCCAATGGCGCGAACATGATTGAATATTGGCACTGGCATTCTATCCATAATTCTTTCGAGACATATTGGAAAGGGTTATTGAGTCATGATTTTGAACCAAATCCGGTTTATGAAGAGGCTCAAAAAGTGGGACATGATTTTGAACGTTTGTCTGATAAGTTAGTCAACTTAAATCATTCAGCAGACGTAGCGTTTGTGGTAGATAACGAAAGTCTCACAGCAACATCTAGTGACTGGATAGAGTTTGCGATTGGAAAGGACGTAAACTACAATGATGTATTTCGAAGATTGTACGATATATTTTACAAATTAAATGTCCGAACCGATATTTTGAATCCAAAAACGATTAATTTGAGCGATTACGCGTTAGTTGTCGTACCAATGTTATATGTCAGTGACGAAACCTTTTTGAAAGCATTAAATCACTACATTCATGACGGTGGCAATGTATTGTTCACGTTTAAAGACGGTGTGACTGATGAACATGTCAAGGTACGGACTGATATACAACCAGCAATTATTCGAGAAGCAATTGGTGCGCATTATCACATGTTTGTCGACCCCAACGGTGAGTCATTAGAGGATCAGACTGGGATATTTGAAGATACTGATTTGCAAATCAGTGAATGGGCTGAATTGCTCGAAAGTGATGGAGCAACAATTTTAGCCTCTTATAATAATCATTGGAAAAAATTTGGTGCTATTACAGAAAACAAATATGGTAATGGTACGGCATGGTATTTAGGTGCTTGGCCAAGCCAATCTGTTACGAATGCTCTAGTAAAACATGTTATCAAACAATCGGGAATTCTCCAATCTGGTTATGATGCAACCTTCCCAGTGATTGTTAAATCAGCACAAAATGAGTACGGTGCAAACATCGATTTTCTGTTCAATTTTTCGGATACTAGTACAAGCCTTGATACGCCTTTCTCAGGTATGGAGCTAATCAAACAAGAATACACGACTCAGGGTAGTCAAGTGACATTGCAACCTTGGGATGTAAAAATTATAGAAAGAAGTAACTAATAATGGATAAGGCAGTAGATGCTCAAATTAAATTGGGTAAAAAAGATGGATTTCGATTCACGATATCCTATTTCTTGTTCTCATTGTTGTGGATGGCTGGGTTGGCAATTATAGCTGCTGTTCTTTTGCCACAACATTTGCGAAATGTGGTTGGAGCCGAAGGATCCACAGCCGTGTTTGGTGTTTTAAATGCTGCAACCGCAATAACCTCATTATTATCAAACTTAATCGTTGGTAATTTATCAGATCGCACACGTTCTCGCTTTGGTCAACGTACACCATGGATTATTGCAGGTGGTGTTATCGGTGGTGTATCCTTGTTTGCTATCGGTCTGTTTCAAAATGTTTGGTTGATCGGTGTTAGTTACTGTATCAGTATGGTTGGTTTAAATATGATGATTGCGCCAGCTATGGCGACTCTATCAGATCGAGTTCCTGAAAACTTGCGTGCAACAACATCAGCATTTTATTCAGCTGGTACTACCGTTGGAACGTCGCTTGGAACCTTGATTGGTGCCCGCTTTATTACGTTGCAGACTCCAGGATTTATTACGGCCGGTATCCTAATGGGTATTGCAGGCATCGCGACAGTTATCGTTTGGCCACATGAGCGTTCTGCAAAGTCATTACCATCAGTTACAGGTGGCATTAAGGAATTATTAGCTTCATTCCGTCCACCACTTAAAGGCGCCCGTGATTTTTGGTTAGCCTTTACCGGCAGGTCATTATTAATTTTTTCATACTACATGATTTTGAATTATCAATTATATATTTTATTAAGTTATATTGGTCAAAGTGAAACAGCTGCCGCTGCAACTATTTCGGTTATGTCAATCGTGACAATGGTTGTCGGACTAGTTGGTTCATTAGTTTCAGGCAGTTTGTCAGATAAATTTGGTCGTCGAAAGCTGCCAGTAAATATTGCAACCTTGCTCATGTCAATTGGGTTTTTGTTACCATGGATTATGAAGTCGCCATTCTCAATGATTCTATTTGCAGGATTCTCAGGATTAGGTTATGCGGTGTATGGTGCGGTTGATCAGGCATTGAATATAGACGTTTTGCCTAACAAGACTGAATCGGGTAAGGATTTAGGGATTTTGAACATGGCAACCACATTAGGCCAGACAGTTGGTCCAATTGTTACAAGTATTTTAGTTGGATTCGGCGGATATAATTTGGTATTTCCAACAGCTGTTGTATTTTCTGCACTAGCTATGATATTTATCCAAATGATTAAGTCGACAAAGTAAAGGAGAATTTAGACAATGATTAAAGGTGTTAATTTAGGTGGATGGCTCGTTTTGGAAAAATGGATGTCACCACAATTGTTTGATGGTGTAGAAGCAGAAGATGAGTATTACTTGCCACGTGATTTAAGTGAGACAGACTACAAAACACGCATAAATATGCACCGGGCTAATTTTATTACGGAGGCTGATTTCTTAAATATCGCAAGTTTAGGACTAGACACGATACGTATTCCAGTTCCTTATTTTATCTTTGGTGATGTGCCACCATTTATTGGTGCCATCGATTATCTTGATAAAGCCTTTAGTTGGGCTGAAGCATATAACCTCAAAATTCTAATTGATTTGCATACAGTTCCTGGGAGTCAAAATGGTTTTGACAATGGTGGTATATCTGGTGTTCAGAACTGGGCACAACATTCAGACCAAGTAGATTTTGCTATTTCAGTTTTGCGTCGTTTGGCCGAACGTTATGGGCAAAGAGCTGGGTTATATGGTATTGAAGTATTAAATGAACCTGCAACAGCCGAAATGTTTCAAACAATGCTTAATCGGTATAAACCTCGTGATCCAGAAATGGCATTGGAAAACGCACCAATTACCTTTAAGTTTCTATACGAATTTTATAAGCAAGCATACACCAAATTACGAGAAGTACTACCGGTAGACAAGGTGGTTATGTTTCATGATGGATTTGATATTTCAAAATGGATGGACTTTTTTAAGCAAAATGAATTTGAGAATGTTGTTTTAGATACCCACCAATATCTAATGATTGCTGAAATGAAGACAGGTGAGTTAACACTTGATTCGTATCATCAATACATGAATGAAGTTGGGGATGCGATTGCTAAAGTCAAAGAATTTGTTCCAGTAGTAGTGGGTGAATGGACTTTGTTCAATTCTTTGGCTACAGGTTCAGATACCAAAGGTGGTGTTAGTCCTGTCCAACAGGTATTTGATCAGGAAGTAGAGATTGATCAAAACAATGCGCTAAGTATTTATCAAGATCTTTGGAACTTACAAATTGAGCAGTGGCAACGTGTTGATGGTTATTTTTTCTGGAGTTACAAAATTAATATTGACACAATTAATGATAAGGAATGGTTCGGCTGGGATTCTTGGTCACTCGAAAGGTCTGTTAATAAAAAATGGGCCAAAATTTAAATAAACTGAGGCGATTAATTGAAAGAGAGTGATTATATGTTAAAAATAAAAAACCCGATTATTTCTGGAATGGCACCTGATCCATCCATCATCAGGGTAGAAAATAAATATTATATTGCTACTTCAACCTTTCATTGGACACCTGCAATTCAGATATTTGAATCAACTGATTTAAAAAATTGGCAATTAATTGATCATGTTTTGAAAAAAGAAGAAATTTCTTTGAAAGGAACAAACACGCCAGCAGGAATTTGGGCGCCACATCTATCCTATGATGCACACAAAAAACGTTATTGGATTGCTTATTCGCACATGTTAAACATGGCAGGTCGAGAATTTAATGCTGATTCGTATGCGCTTTGGTCGGAAAGTATTCATGGTCCTTGGTCAGAGCCAATCTACCTCACATCAGTTGGCTTTGATCCATCTATTTTTCATGACGATGATGGCAAGAAGTATATTGCTATCTTAGAATGGGAGTCAAGACCAAATTATCAAGCACCAGGACATATTGTCATAGCTGAATTCAACTTTGAAAAGCAGAAAATTGTTGGTTCGTGGCATCGAGTGACTACCGGATTTACTTCGAGGGGTGCTGCTGAAGCACCAATAATTTACAAAAGAAACGGTTACTATTATCTTATGATTGCAGCTGGGGGTACTGGTTATGCACATGGTGTCGAAATTGGCCGATCAAAAGACATATTTGGACCTTATGAATCACATCCAAGTGGCGAACCAATTATTACTTCCTCACCAGAACACCTTTTTTCCCTAGGAGATCCTGATGCAGGGCAATTTGAGATGTATAATCCAAATTCTAATATACAAAAGTCGGGCCACGGTTCTTTGGTAGAGACACCCAACGGTGAGTGGTACGTTGCACATTTGATGTCACGGCCCTTGCCTGGTACGACATTAAATCCATTAGGACGAGAAACTGGTATCCAGAAAGTAAATTGGACGGCTGACGACTGGTTACAAATGGCTGACGGCACAAATTTTGCTAAGGAAAATATCGATGGCCCACAACAAAAAGAAGCAACAATAAAATATTCTGAAGATATTACGGAGGACTTTAATGAGCCTCATTATGACAAGCGATTTTTATCTCCGTATCGTTTTCAGAATAAAACATGGGTCAATCATTCGGAAAATACAGATTACTTAAGAATTTATGGTGGCGAGTCACTTTTCTCACAAATGAATCCAAGTATTTTAGCTACACGAGCTACATCGTTCACTTATTCTCTAGAAACTGAAGTGGAAATTCATCCAAATCATTATTCTGAATCAGCTGGAGCAGGGCTATATTATGACGCTAATAATTGGCTGTATGCAAACTTATACTGGTCAGAATCATTAAACGCGATAACATTAGGTTTAACACAAGCAAAGTTGGGTGAGAAAAAAATTTATCAGTATGTTAAGGTGCCTATTGCAATTGGGCACGTTCAAATAAAATTTGTCTATAATTTTGGTGAAGCGACAGTGTTTTATAGAATGTCTGCTGACGGTGAATGGTTGATATTACTAGAAAATATTGATGTTAATTATTTATCCGATGAAGGGGTTAATGGTGAAAAAGGTGAAATTGGAGGTTTCACAGGGCTCTTCAACTTCATAGCGGTCACTGATGCACATCAGCATGATGGTTACGGCGACTTTTCGTTCTATAAGGTAACGAATCTTTGATGCATTGTTTATTTTAATTAAGAAGAAACCCCAACGTGAGATGTTCGTTGGGGTTTTTGGTGTAAAAATTATCACTTAAAATAAAATTGTCTAATTATTTGCTAATAAAACTATTAACATTATAAAACAGTTATGATAGGATATTTATATTGCTTAAATCAACTAAAATGTTATGAATGAGAATAATCTATGTCGATATCAAAAGAACAATTGAATGCTTTTTGGAGTGGCGTAAAGGCTTCCTTGCCAACTATGCTGGGGTATATTAGTATTGGCGCAGCATTTGGAACAATTGCTGGCTCAGAAAACTTTACTCTTTGGCAAGTCTTCTTGCTATCAGCGATTTTTTATGCTGGTTCTGGACAGTTTATTGTTATTAGTATGTTGGCTGCCAATGCGTCCATAAGCAGCATTGTCATGATGGTTTTTTTGGTTAACTTTCGCATGTTTTTACAGTCATTAACGGTTACACAAGTTTTTCCACGGCAATCTATTACATCTAGTTTGCTTATGGGTAGTTTAGTAACTGATGAGTCATTTGGCATACTATCTGTGAATATTGCGGCTGGCAAGAAAAGATCAGTGATGTGGATGCATGGTTTGAATATTGCTTCATGGGCAACATGGTGGCTAGCTTGTGTTATTTTTGCAGTAATTGGCAAAAACATTACTGATCCTGCAGCATTCGGCTTGGATTTTGCTTTAACGGGAATGTTTGCCGGACTTTGGTTGCTGACAAGCATCTCAATGTTCCAAAATCCTAAGGAAAATAAGTTTAAGGTGCTGTCAATTATAATCGTTTCTACGGCTTTGTTGTACCTACTTATGTATTTCTTTAGTGCAGTTGTGTCTGTATTGTTAGCATCTGTTTTGGGGAGTTTTTACGCTGTTTTGGTAAATAGAAGTGAGAGTGAGTAATATGAGTGATACTAAATTTTATATCGTCCTTCTAGGCTGTATTATTGTGACACTTATTCCTAGAGTGATACCTTTTTTATGGCTAAGTATATTAACTTTCCAGATTGGATGACGACATTCTTAAGGTATTTGCCGTTAGCAATGATGACAACACTTATGTTTCAAAATATATTTGTTGTTCATGGGCACGGGCAGCTGGCGACTGTGAACTTTACTGTTTTAGTGGCATTGTTACCCGGTTTAATTATCGGCTATTTTAGGCGTTCTTTGATGGCTGTAGTTTTAGTGAGTGTGCTAGTAATGGCTTTGATGAGATACTTTAATTTTTAAAAAAAAGATAGCCATATACGATGGTTATCTTTTTTGCTTAAAAAGTGCTCAAATAGTTGTAAATGTCGGAATCTGAAAATTCTAACAAAGACATCAATAATTTTCTCATGGTTATTAGATTGTCAATTCTGGATTCGATTTGAGTAATTTTATCTGCAACAAGCTTTTTTAAATCGTCTGGGGACATTTGTTTGTTAAGCATATTCAGGCTTTCTTGAATCTCTTTTAAAGTGTAACCTAGTGATTTGGCATCTTGAATAAACTTAATTTTTGGTAAATAAGTTTCATCATATACGCGATAACCATTTGCTAAACGCTTTGGTTTTGGTAGTAGTCCGCATTGTTCATAATAGCGAATTGTTGCCGCACTAAGACCTGTCATTTTTGCTAGTTTACCACGAGTTAGTTGTTTCATATCATTTTCCTCTAAAATAATTGGTGCCACTTTATTTCAATGACAAAATAGCAAGTTTAGCTTGACATTGAAGTTAACTTCATCGTTTATAATAACGTTATTGCACCGTGTTTGCAACGATAATAAAAAATTAAAGGATGTTTTAAATATGGTACAAAAAAAATATAAGCCGATAATGTTTCTCATAAAGAATATTGCAATTATCATAACGTTTTTTATTGGTATCTTGATTGAACCGTATTCTCCAGATCAAGCCCCATTAAAAAATTTAATCATAATAACTTTTCTTTTAATCGTGTGCATCTACATATTTTCATGGCTCGTCAATTCGATTTCAAACCATGGTCGATTATTCATACACCGTATTGAACTGTCTACGTTTCAAAAGTATTCATCACTACTTGCTTTTGGTTATTTTATTTTGCTATATATTATTAATGAAAATATCCAAAGTATGCTACTTTTGTTTCAGAGTTCACCTGAAGTTATTGTCACTTGTACAGCTATAGCTTTGGGCGCCGGATTTTTCGAAGAATATCTTGTAAGAGGATATTTATTCAATTTAATTCAGCGATTTTTAAAAAAATACAATAGCAAATTGCTCATCACATCAATAGTTACTAGTATCATATTCGGTTTGTTGCATCTATTTAATTTAAGATCAGGTACCGTTGAGGGTGTTGCGCAACAAGTTTTTTATGCTTTTTGTATGGGTTTATTTTTTTCTTTGGTAAAAATCATTTCAAACAGTATTCACATTGGTGCCATCTTACACTTTTTGTTTGATTTGCAATTTGGCATATACGAAAATACTTCAACACATATGAGTTGGTCAGTAGTCGTATTATTGTTTCTTCCTTTGGCTGTTATCAGTATTATTTTGATTAAATCATTAGAAGCAACGGTGAATGCTAATCAAAATTTACTAATGGAAGTCTAATTGCAGTAAATATTTTCATAAAGCTGCGCCCATATCAGTGTTCTTTCAGTCCATGACATGCAAAATGGTATTTGTTTCGTAGCATTTTTACAAAAAACTAGCCATTAGCTGGTTTTTTTTTTGATTGATTTTCTAGACTGCAATCTTTTGTAGCAGCGTTTTATGCCTTTGTGAGGGGGATACTTAAACGTATTTATTTCTCATATGAATGTCTGACAAGCACAATGATGTTATATATTTGTGGCTTCAACGAATAGGGAGATTATTTTGAACTTGACATTGAAGTTTACTTCACAGTTTATAATAACATTGTTAGTTGACATGACGAGAAAGTAAAAGGGAGAAAAATATGCGAATTCTAGAAATATTGTTAACAATAATAACTTTGTTAAGCCTCATATTTTCAGTATGGGGGCACTGGAAAAAAACCACATACTACTGGTTATTATCAACCGTGCTAGTTATAGGCGGACTGCATGTATTTATTGATAAAGTACGTATTCAAATGTTAGGCACCTATTTAATAGCATTTTTATCTATGGGATACATTTTATATCGCCTAAAACATCAAAATAATCACCGGCAACACGCTGTTTTGAAGGGATTATTTACATTTATAAGTATCTTGGTAATTGCTATATCAACATTCATGAGCATCATTTTACCTGTTTTCACCATGCCACAACCCACCGGTAAATATGGTATAGGTGAACAGTCTCGAATCTTGGTTGATTCAAGTCGATCGGAAACATTCACAAAAACTAGCTCTGATAAGCGAAATGTGGCTGTCAGTGTTTGGTATCCGACAAATAAAAAAGCAATGACATCAAAACAAAAAGAGTCCTATCCAAGTAGTTTAGGTGAAGCAATGAGCTTGGTATTTAATTTACCGAAACAATTATTTAGTCACTTATCATTAGTTAAAACGCACGTTGTAAAGAATGCTAGTATTTCTAATGATAAAAAAAATTATCCAGTTGTTTTGTTTTCACCGGGAATACGTTCAACTCGATATCAAAGCATGTCAACGGTTGAAGAGCTTGTCAGTCGCGGATACATCGTTGTTGGTATGGATCATCCGTATACATCGGCTAAAGTAAAATTATCAAATGGTAAATCCGCTTATTATCAAGCAGATCCAAAATACAACACATCTAAAGGACTCTATAACTATAATGTCAAAAGTGTGGCGGTTCGAGCTAAAGATGTTACTTTTGTAATTGACAAACTGTCCGCATGGAATCAGTCGAATTCTGGATTTACTGGAAAGTTAAATATGAATAAAATTGGTATGTTTGGTCATTCCTTCGGTGGTGCAACGACAGCTGAAGCGTTAGCACAAGATAACCGTATTAAAGCTGGTGTGAGTCTAGAAGGGGGATTCTGGGGTACGGTAGCAACTAAAGGTGTTTTACAACCATTTATGTATATTATGTCAGGTAATACGGCCAAAAGCTTAAAGCCTCATTCTTCTGTTAAAGAGCAAGTGACGTATAAAGAATTCAAACCAGATTTGAATTCTGTCATGAAGAAGAGTACTAATGATACTTATTTTTTGACGGTAGATAAATTTTACCACCAAAGTTTTACGGAAATTTCTTACATTTCACCGCTCCTTTTTGCAAGAGGGCTGACACCATATCATACTGTTGATATTACAAGAACGTATGTTAGTGATTTCTTTGACCACTATTTGAAAGGCGATAAAGAAAAGCTCTTGACTAAGAAATCTGATAAATACCCTGAAGTGATTTTCAATAAACAATACACAAATTTGAAAAAATAGGCTACGCATGACAACAGTATGATAAACTCAATGTATGATTAATTTTATACAATTGCTACATTGCAAAGAATAAGATTAAAACGATCATGTAAAAGGACTAGCAGTGCCAGAAATATTTCGGCGCATTTTTATTAAATATGGCAAATAAATATGAAATTGTTAAAAAAGACATTTTAGAAAAAATATTGAGTGGAGAATACGATAAAAATCAACAGCTGCCAACAGAGAGCGAAATGATGACAGCATTTTCTGTCAGCCGTTATACTGTACGACGTGCTATTTCTGATTTAGAAAATGAAAAGTATGTTTATCGTGTGCAAGGTGGCGGCTCGTTTGTGGCCGATTGGTCGGCTGCAAAAAAAAATGAGGAAATCCCCAAAGTAATTGGTATCTTATCTACTCATGTGGCATCTTATATTTTCCCAGCAATTATTGATGGTGCTGATCAAGTGCTATCTGAAAATGGATTTTCACTTATTTTGGCTAATACTCATAACGATCCAAAACGTGAACGCACGGCATTAACAAATTTGATGAGCCAAAATTTGGGCGGATTAATTATTGAACCAACTCAAAGCGCCATCGATACACCTAATATTGATTTGTATCAACAAATTGCGCAACTAAATATTCCGATGGTTTTCATTAATGCATCATACAATAATTTTGAAGGTACCACGTTGGTCAGTGATGATAAAAATGCAATCTATCAGGTAACGGAATATTTGATTAAACGGGGACATAAAAGAATCACAGGTGTATTTCAAGTTTCTGATGTTCAAGGTATTCATCGTTTGAATGGATTTCTTCAGTCGTATCAGAACCATCCGAATATCTTACCAGAGAGTTCCTCAATCATGTATAAATCTGATGAAGTGAATGAAGCACTTCAAAATATGCGTGAGTTGTTGGTGAAAAATCCAGATCAGAGGCCCACAGCCATTATTGCGTATAATGATCAGCTAGCAATACGCATTGTAGATTTAATTCATGAGGTGGGGCTTAAAGTACCACAAGATATCTCTGTGATTGGTTTTGATGATTTTCAACTATCACAATATTTGTCTCCTAGGCTGACAACAGTGTCACATGCTAAAGAGAAAATGGGGCAAGATGCGGCGAGGTTATTATTACAGAAAATCAAACATCACAAGGTTGAGTCGATTGTCTATCATTCTCAATTGATTGAAAGAGAATCAGTGAGTGATATTAGTTAAATTAAACAGCCAAAACAAAACTAACTAGAATATATCTTCTAGTTAGTTTTTTTTGTGTTTTTAAAAATAATTTATCATATAAAAATATATTTATTTGACTTATACGGACAAATGTTTTATAGTTTGTTTGTAAGCGTTTCCAAAAAATGATTATTCTAGATAGTATCGTTTGATTCCGAGCCGCTTCAACATAACAAATGTCGCTACAAGTACAAATACAGAGGATGAAAAATGACTGATATACAAGATTACAAGTTTTGGTTTGTGACAGGATCTCAATTTCTATATGGTCCTGAAGTATTGAAACAAGTTGAAGAAGATTCAAAAAAAATTATTGAAAAGTTAAATGAATCAGGTAATTTACCTTATCCAATTGAATTTAAAACTGTTGGTGTGACAGCTGAAAATATTACTGAAACGATGAAAGAAGCAAACTATGATGACTCTGTTGCTGGTGTCATCACATGGGCACATACTTTTTCACCAGCTAAAAACTGGATTCGCGGGACACAATTACTTAACAAACCACTGCTTCATTTAGCGACCCAAATGTTGAATGATATTCCGTACGACACAATTGATTTCGATTACATGAATTTAAATCAGTCGGCGCATGGTGATCGTGAGTATGCGTTCATTAATGCTCGGCTTCGGGTAAACAATAAAATCATTTTTGGTCACTGGTCTGATGAAGCCGTTCAAGTGCAAATTGGAAAATGGATGGATGTTGCTGTCGCTTATGAAGAAAGTTTCAAGATTAAAGTAGTCACTTTTGCTGATAAGATGCGTAATGTAGCAGTTACAGATGGCGACAAAATTGAAGCACAAATTAAGTTCGGTTGGACAGTAGACTATTGGGGCGTTGGTGACTTAGTGGAATATGTCAATGCAGTTGATGGTACCGAAATTGATGATCTTTACGTCAAGCTTCAAGATCAATACGAATTTGTTGCTGGTCAAAATGATCCCGAAAAATATGAACACAACGTGAAATATCAATTACGCGAATATCTAGGTATCAAGGCATTTTTGACTGATAAAGGTTATTCGGCTTTCACCACTAATTTTGAAGACTTGGTTGGCCTTGAACAATTACCTGGTTTGGCAGCACAACTTTTGATGGCAGATGGATTTGGATTTGCCGGAGAAGGTGACTGGAAGACGGCAGCCCTAACACGTTTGTTAAAAATTGTGTCACACAATCAAGCGACAGCATTTATGGAAGATTACACTTTGGATTTGAGACAAGGTCACGAAGCAATTCTCGGATCACATATGCTCGAAGTGGATCCAACGATAGCATCAGATAAACCACGTGTTGAGGTGCATCCTCTTGGAATTGGTGGTAAAGAAGATCCCGCTCGTTTGGTCTTTAGTGGACGTACTGGTGATGCTGTTGATGTGACAATATCTGATTTTGGTGATGAATTTAAGTTAATTAGCTATGATGTCACAGGAAATAAACCAGAAGCTGAAACACCATATCTACCAGTTGCTAAGCAATTATGGACACCAAAGGCTGGCTTGAAAGCGGGCGCAGAAGGTTGGTTAACAGTAGGTGGTGGACATCACACAACATTGAGTTTCTCTGTTGATTCTGAACAGCTGACAGATTTAGCCAACTTATTCGGTGTCACGTATGTAGATATTAAGTAAAGGCATAATCATGGAAAATGGATCTACGAAAAAAATCACCAGTTCATTTATATATTTCTTTGGTGCATTTGGTGGAATTTTATTTGGCTACGATATCGGTGTTATGACTGGTGCCTTACCATTTTTACAAAAAGACTGGCATTTAACAGATGCTGGAACAATCGGATGGATTACTTCAACTTTGATGTTAGGAGCAATTCTCGGTGGTGCATTAGCTGGTCAATTGTCAGATAAATTAGGTCGGCGTCGGATGATATTAGCTTCATCGTTTATCTTTGCAGTAGGTGCGCTGATGGCAGGAATCTCCCCGAATAACGGTGTAGCCTGGTTGCTCTTTGCTCGTTTCCTTTTGGGCTTAGCTGTTGGGGCAGCTTCGGCATTAGTTCCTTCATACATGTCTGAAATGGCGCCAGCCAAAACGAGAGGTCGTTTATCTGGATTGAATCAATTGATGATTGTTTCTGGAATGCTTTTATCATATATTGTTGATTATTTGCTGCAAGGGTTACCTCATACACTTGCTTGGCGATTAATGCTTGGTTTAGCTGCCGTACCAGCAATCATACTTTTCTTTGGTGTTCTTCGTTTGCCTGAGTCACCACGATTTTTAGTGAAAACGCATAAATTAGCCGAAGCAAGACAAGTGCTAACTTATATTCGTACTGCCAATGAGGTGGACTCAGAATTAGAAGACATACAAAACACTGTAGCAGTTGAGTCAGGAGCACAGAAGAATGTCACTCTAGGTACATTGTTTTCTAACAAGTACAGGTATTTAGTGACTGCAGGTATCGGTGTTGCAGCTTTTCAACAGTTTATGGGCGCAAACGCAATATTTTACTATATTCCGCTAATTGTTGAAAAGGCAAGCGGCCAAGCTGCTTCAAGTGCATTGTTATGGCCTATCGTACAAGGTGTGATACTTGTACTTGGCGCATTATTGTACATGGTAATTGCAGATAAATTTAAACGTCGCACATTGTTAATGGTCGGCGGAACAGTAATGGCTTTATCATTCTTAATGCCTTCAGCGCTCAATGCATTAGTTGGGGCTGATAAATTCCCACCAATGTTGATTGTTGTTTTTCTATCCATATTTGTAGCCTTCTATTCATTTACTTGGGCGCCTTTGACCTGGGTATTAGTAGGTGAGGTATTCCCTCTGGCTATTCGTGGACGTGCAAGTGGCTTGGCATCGTCATTTAATTGGCTTGGTTCCTTCGCTGTAGGATTATTATTTCCTATCATGACGGCTGCCATGCCGCAAGCAACGGTATTTGCTATCTTTGGTGTAATTTCAATCATCGCCGTCTTATTTATTAAGTTTGCCGTACCCGAAACTCATGGCAGAACGCTTGAAGAAATAGAAGCGCAAGGAACAAACCAATAAAGGTTATTCGATAGATTAACTGGTTCAGTTGAAATAGGAAAATCGCAGAGCGGGCATCTTGTACTGGTTGGCGTTTTTCCATAAAGGAGAGCATATTTATGGCAGATGAAAAAATAAAACAAGCAATTAAAAATGGTGAAGTTGCACTTGGTGTTGAATTTGGTTCGACGACGGTAAAGGCAATCTTAACAACTGAAGATTTCAAAACAATTGCTTCAGGTAGCTATGAATGGGATAACAGTTTGCAAGATGGGCTGTGGACATATGCGATAAATGATATTTGGCTGGGATTGCAAAAAGCCTATAGCAATCTTAGAAAGAAAATATCTGTCGATTACAATGTTGAGATAAAACAAATTAAAGCCATGGGATTTTCAGCGATGATGCATGGTTATCTAGCATTTGATAAAAACAATGAATTATTGGTTCCTTTTCGTACATGGCGTAATGCAATCACTGAAGAGGCATCGCTAGAATTGACAAAATTATTTGAATTTAATATTCCACAACGTTGGAGTGTTGCTCATCTTTATCAAGCTATTTTGAACCAAGAGACCCATGTCAAAAACATTGAATTTTTAACAACCTTGGCAGGCTACGTTCATTGGCAATTAACTGATCAAAAAGTTATAGGTATCGGGGATGCTTCTGGAATGTTCCCAATTGACGAGAAAACTGGGAGCTACAATCAGCACATGTTGAGCCAGTTTGATTCTTTGAAGTCTGTCCAACAATATAATTGGCACATTCAAGACTTACTACCAAAGCCATTAACAGCTGGTGAGGTTGGTGGGTACTTAACAGAGAAAGGGGCTAGGTTACTTGACCCTAGTGGCAATTTATCAGCAGGATCGACTATTGCACCTCCGGAAGGAGATGCAGGGACGGGTATGGTGTCAACTAACAGTGTTAAAAAACGTTCTGGAAATATTTCAGTAGGTACATCAATTTTTTCTATGATTGTACTAGAAAAAAGTCTACAGCACGTTTATACAAATATTGATATAGTGACAACGCCTACTGGTTTGCCAGTAGCAATGGTTCATGCTAATAATTCAGCGTCTGATTTGAGTGCGTGGGTCAAACTATTTTCACAATTTGCTAAGATGATTGGCAGTAATATTTCTACCAGTGAATTATATCAAGTACTTTTTAATACCGCATTGACGGAAGCAGAACCAGATGCTGGTGGTCTGTCTGGTTATGGCTATTATTCTGGTGAGAATATTACCGCTGTTCCAGAAGGGCGGCCATTGTTAGTGCGACAACCAGATTCTGAATTCACTATTGGTAATTTGATGAGATTTCATTTTTTCACGGCGTTTGGTGCTATTAAAATTGGTATGCGCATTCTGTCTGACGAGAAAGTTTTGACAGACAATATCGTGGCGCAAGGAGGTGTCTTCAAAACACCCGTTGTTGCCCAAAAACTATTAGCCGCAGCACTAAATACCGATATTACCGTAATGAAAACAGCAGGTGAAGGTGGCCCATGGGGAATGGCTGTGTTGTCTTTGTACACGGTAAATAGAAAATCGGATCAAACTTTAGATAGTTTTTTGGATAATGATGTGTTTATCAATGAGAAATACGAAACTTTATCTCCTGAACCTGAAGATGTTCAAGGCTTTGAACAGTTTATGGAGCGATATGTCGCAGGGCTAGATATTGAATTGACAGCGATTAAAACATTGCCATCAAAAAAAGAGAAGGAGTAAACGTTATGTTAGAAGATTTGAAAAAAGAAGTTTACGAAGCTAACATGGCTTTGCCAGCTAATAATTTAGTGACCTTAACTTGGGGAAACGTTTCCCAAGTTGATCGCGAGAAAGGGGTCTTTGTAATTAAGCCTAGTGGTGTTGATTATAATGACCTTAAGCCTGAAGACATGGTGGTTGTTAGTCTAGATGGGCATGTTGTGGAAGGAGATTTGAATCCTTCCACAGATACACCAACCCATGCATTTTTGTACCGACATTGGACTGATTTGGGTGGAATTGTTCACACCCATTCAAAATGGGCTGTTGCCTTTGCTCAAGCAGGAATACCAGTTCCTGCTGCTGGAACAACCCATGCGGACACATTTTATGGGGATGTTCCAGTTGCTCGGCGTTTGACTAAAAATGAGGTAGATAGTGAGTACGAACTAAATACTGGGAAATCAATCGTACGCGCGTTTGAAAGTGAAGATATTGATCCTAAGGCAGTTCCAGGTGTTTTGACAAATGATCATGGACCATTTACATGGGGGAAGGATGCTATGGATGCGGTTCATAATGCTATAGTTTTGGATGTTGTAGCTGAAATTGATTATCATACTATGAACCTTAATCCTTCTCAAGATATTCACGTACCGCAATATTTGTTAGATCGTCATTACTATAGAAAACATGGTGAAAACGCATATTATGGACAAAATACTCATTGAAATATGATTTATTAAGATAGCGAAAGTCAATAAAAAAGAGTCCTTGATTTTTCAGGAGCTCTTTTTACATGTTAATCGTGTTATTTTTTAGTGTAGTAGGACAGCATTCGATCAAATAAATGAGTGGTGTTAACATCGTTTAGATATTCCGTAATGTTGTAGGCTTCTTTTATTTTCTTTTCATTATTATAATAAATTCCGGTTAGAAATAATTTCCATAATTTTTGATTGGTGTTGAGTGATATTTTTTCCATTTCTAATTTATTAAGTAAAAAAGTAGTAACATTATTTTCCTTCTGCATGATACTAGTTTCCAAATATTTAATTATCGTACTAGTAATTATATCAGGGTAGCACATAACATTAGATTCACTGTTGTATTGTGACAGAATGTCTAAGAAATACGATTTCGTTTTTTTAACAGGAAGCATATTAATAGTGGATTCAAATAAATAGATATCGTAGAGCCGCCAATTAATAATTTGATCAAAATATGAAAAAAGTATTTTTTGATCAATTTCATCTGCTGATTGAAAGAAAAGATGGTAAATAGTTGATTTTACTATTAGCATGCGATGCTTTGTTTCTATATCTAATGATTTATGATGTTTATAGCGTGAAAAGATTTTACGTAATTCATCAATGTTTCCCTGCACGTATAGTTTATCTAGATTATTTTTAAAAATTGTCGTATTTTGATCCGGACCAAATACACTATAGAAATATTCCTCAACGGTAATCTCAAGTTTGTTACAAAGAATAAATATGGTTTGAGCATTTGGCAAGATTTGCCCATTTTCTATTCTGGAAACCATCGCCTGGGAGCCAATGATATCGCCCAGTTGCGCTTGAGACATATTTCTCAATTTTCTCTTTTCTTTGATAATGTTGCTCTTAAATTCTTTCATAATTACGAATCCCCCATCCTATTGCTATATAAAATTTAGTAACTAAAAACTAGCACGGTATGTACTAGTTTTTTTGCTTTATTCAATATTGAATATGCTATTATGCATAAAATACAAAAGGGAAGCATAAGGCTTATAGAATGAAATGGTAAAGGTTTGACATCTTTATGAGTACTTTACGGTAAGAATATGAAGTGAGGGAAAATTTCATGAGAGACAAAAGAATAATATGCGATCGTAAAAAATTGTATAAATCTGGGAAAATGTTAGTGACAGCTGGTATTTTTTCTGCTGTGATATTTGGCGTTTCCGCAACTAACGTAAGCGCTGATAGCACTAATAACACTGATGTTACGGTGTCGCAAGCAACAGACAAAGTGGTAGATACCACAGTGGCGACAACAGATAAAGTAGCGGGCACAACGGCTGCAACAGATAAAACAGCTGATGCGACAACATCAACGGACAAAGTAGCGTCCACAGCAGCTGCAACAGATAAAACAGCTGATGCGACAACATCAACGGACAAAGTAGCGTCCACAGCAGCTGCAACAGATAAAACAGCTGATGCGACAACATCAACGGACAAAGTAGCGTCCATAGCAGCTGCAACAGATAAAACGGCTGATGCGACAACATCAACGGACAAAGTAGCGGGCACAACGGCTACAACAGATAAAACAGCTGATACGACAACATCAACGGATAAAGTAGCGTCCACAACAACTGCAACAGATAAAACAGCTGATGCGACAACATCAACGGACAAAGTAGCGTCCACAGTAGCTGCAACAGATAAAACAGCTGATGCGGCAACATCAACGGACAAAGTAGCGGGCACAACGGCTGCAACAGATAAAACAGCTGATGCGACAACATCAACGGACAAAGTAGCGGGCACAACGGCTGCAACAGATAAAACAGCTGATGCGACAACATCAACGGACAAAGTAGCGTCCACAGCAGCTGCAACAGATAAAGCAGCCGATGCGACAACATCAACGGACAAAGTAGCGTCCACAACAACTGCAACAGATAAAGTAGCAGCCACAATATCAGAAAAATCAAAAAGCATTAAACAAATCGATGGTAAAACTTATTTCATTGGTGATGATGGTCAGCCTAAGAAAAATTTTACAGCCATTGTTGACGGTCAAGTATTATATTTCGACAAAGATAATGGTGCTTTGACATCAAATAGTAGTCAATATACCGATGGTTTGGTCAATATAGGAAATGAGCATAATGCGGCTTATTCATTGTCTTCGGATAGTTTTACACAAGTTGATGGCTATCTAACGGCTAACAGTTGGTACCGACCTAAAGATATATTAAAAAATGGTACAACTTGGACAGCTTCAACAGCAAACGATTTTCGACCATTGTTAATGTCTTGGTGGCCGGATAAAGATACCCAAGTTTCATACTTAAAATATATGCAATCTGCGGGATTATTATCAGATGACGTGGTATTATCAAACAATGATAGTATGAATAGTTTGACGGATACGGCTATGACTGTTCAAAAAAATATTGAAGAAAAAATTGGTCTATTGGGTAGTACTGACTGGCTTAAGGCCGATATGAACCAAATGGTTGACTCACAATCGAATTGGAACATTAGTAGTGAGTCTAAAGGAACAGATCATTTGCAAGGTGGTGCGCTCTTATACGTTAATAGTGATTTGACACCAAATGCCAATTCTGATTATCGTTTATTAAATCGAACGCCAACTAACCAAAAAGGTCAAATTGCAACAAATGGTGATCAAGGTGGTTATGAGATGTTGTTGGCCAACGACGTTGATAATTCTAACCCAATTGTTCAAGCTGAACAATTGAATTGGTTATACTACATGATGAATATCGGTAGCATCGCGCAAAATGATCCAACAGCAAATTTTGACGGTTACAGAGTTGATGCTGTTGATAACGTGAATGCTGACTTATTGCAAATTGCTGGAGATTACTTTAAAGCCGCGTATGGAACCAATCAAAGTGACGCTAATGCAAACAATCACATTTCCATCTTAGAAGACTGGGATAATAATGATCCAGCGTATGTAAAAGCACAGGGAAATAACCAATTAACTATGGATTTCCCAATGCATTTGGCATTGAAGTATTCATTGAATATGCCAAGTAGTGCTCGTAGCGGTTTGGAACCAGCAATTTCAACGAGTCTAGTAAATCGTGCAACAGATGCCACAGAAAATGAAGCCCAACCGAACTATTCATTTATTCGTGCACATGATAGTGAAGTACAAACAGTTATTGCTCAAATTATTAAAGATAAAATTAATCCTAATTCCGATGGATTAACCGTCTCAACAGACGAAATTGCCAAAGCATTCGAAATATATAATGCTGACGAATTAAAGGCTGATAAAGAGTATACTGCATATAATATACCCTCATCATATGCATTGATGCTAACTAACAAAGATACAATTCCTCGTGTGTATTATGGTGATTTGTTCACGGATGATGGACAATATATGTCTGCAAAATCACCATATTATGATGCACTTACTTCATTACTTCAATCGCGAGTAAAATATGTTTCAGGTGGTCAATCTATGAATATGACTTACCTTCATAATAATCAAGGCCTTTTGACGTCAGTCCGCTATGGAAAAGACGCCATGACAGCTACCGATACTGGTACAAGTGAAACGCGCACACAAGGTATTGGGTTAATTGTCGGCAACAAAACTGATTTAAACCTGAATAATGATGAGCAAATTGTTCTTAACATGGGCGCCGCACACAAAAATCAAGCTTACCGCGCATTAATGTTAAGTACTAAAGATGGATTGAAAATTTATAATAGTGATGACGAGGCACCGGTGGCGTATACAGATGACCAAGGCCGTTTGATTTTCAAATCTGATATGGTTTATGGTGTGAGTGATGCCCAGGTTTCTGGTTATTTAGCAGCTTGGGTGCCAGTCGGTGCAAGCGATAACCAAGATGCTAGAACAGAAAGTAGTACAGCAGCATCAACAGATGGGAATACCTATCATTCAAATAGTGCCTTGGATTCTCAAGTTATATATGAAGGCTTTTCAAACTTCCAAGCCATGCCAACACAGGCCGATGAGTATACCAATATCAAGATTGCCGAAAACGCGCAATTGTTCAAGAGTCTTGGCATAACAAGCTTTGAATTGGCGCCTCAATATCGTTCAAGTACGGATAATAGTTTCTTAGATTCAGTTATTCAAAATGGCTATGCCTTCACGGATCGCTACGATATTGGTTATAACACGCCTACCAAATACGGTACAGTTGATCAACTATTAGATGCTTTAAGAGCCTTACATGCTCAAGGCATTCAGGCTATCAATGATTGGGTCCCAGACCAAATTTATAATTTGCCTGGTGAAGAAATTGTGACAGCCAGTCGAACAAATGGTTCAGGAAAGTTGGATGAAAACTCAGTTATTAACAATACACTTTATGATTCTCGTACTGTTGGTGGCGGAGAGTATCAAGCTATATATGGAGGTGCTTTCTTAGATAAATTAAAACAAGATTATCCTGAGTTATTTGAAACAAAACAAATTTCAACAGGTGAAGCAATGAACCCTGATGTCAAAATCACAGAATGGTCAGCTAAGTATTTTAATGGCTCAAACATTCAAGGACGCGGTGCGTGGTATGTTCTCAAGGATTGGTCAACCAATCAATACTTTAATGTTTCAAGTGGTAGTGAATTTTTACCTAAGCAACTGTTAGGTGAAAAAACAAGTACAGGATTTACCACCGGTGACAATGGTAAGACTGAGTTTTATTCTACGAGTGGCTACCAAGCAAAGAATACATTTATTCAAGATAATGACAATTGGTATTATTTTGATAATGACGGTTATATGGTTGTTGGTGCTCAAGAAATTAATGGTAAAAAGTATTATTTCTTACCAAATGGTGTAGAGTTACAAGATGCTTATTTGTCTGACGGGACTAATGAGTATTACTACAGTAGTGATGGTCGTCAAATTTCTAATCAATATTACCAAGGATCAGACAACAACTGGCGTTATTTCTTTGCAGATGGTCATATGGCTATAGGGTTAACAACAATTACTGCAGAAGATGGTACAACAAATCAACAATATTTTGATGCAAATGGTGTGCAAATTAAGGGCGCAGCTATAAAGAGTGCTGATGGCAATGTGCACTATTTTGATGGTAAGACAGGAAACATGGTTATAAATTCCTGGGGTAAAATAAGCGATGGTTCATGGTTATACTTGAATGATAGCGGTGTAGCGGTTACAGGACCGCAAAATATTAACGGTCAAAATCTTTACTTCAACGAAGACGGTATTCAAGTAAAGGGTGAAGCCATTACTGATAATAGTGGAAAAATACATTATTATGATCGCAGCACAGGAAATATGGTAGTGAGCTCATGGGGTGAAACGAATAATGGTTCATGGCTATACTTGAACGACAAGGGTGATGCCGTTACAGGAGAACAAGTTATTGACGGTCAAAAACTATATTTCAGTAGTAATGGAATCCAGCTTAAAAATACATTCAAGAAGTTATCCGATGGTTCATGGCTATATTTGGACGATAAAGGTCTTCCAGTGACTGGGTCACAGGTCATTGGTGGACAAAACTTGTATTTCGGCCAAGATGGAAAGCAAGTCAAAGGTGACGTTGCTACAGATGGACAAGGTAACACTCATTATTATGAAAGCAACACAGGAAATATGGTTACTAATTCATGGGCAGAATTATCGGACAGTTCGTGGATGTATCTAGACAATGATGGCAATCCTTTAACAGGACAGCAAAATATTGATGGCCAGTCACTTTACTTTAGTGATGATGGTAAGCAAATCAAAAACGCATTGGTTAAACTAGATGATGGATCAACAATTTACCTCGATGATAAAGGTGTTTCATCAACTGGTATTCAAAAGATTGATGATAAGATCTATTATTTTGATCCTGATGGTAAACAAGTAGTATGTCGTTTTGAAGAATTACCAGACGGTTCATGGATGTATCTAGATGATGATGGTGTTGCTGCTACGGGCGCTCAAAAAATTAATGGTCAGGAATTATATTTCGACAATAATGGTAGACAAGTTAAGAACGACAAAGTAATTAATGATGATGGAACAATAAACTATTACACAGGTATGAGCGGTGAAAAACTAAAAAATGATTTTGGTGAATTACCAGACGGTTCATGGATGTACTTGGATAATCAAGGTAATGCTGTAATAGGCGCTCAAAAAATTAATGGCCAAAATCTTTACTTCAAGACAGACGGACAACAAGTTAAGGGTGAAGCTAATGTTGATTCATCAGGTGAAATGCACTTTTATGATCCTGATTCCGGTGAGTTAATTACAAATAGATTTGAACAAGTTGCTAGTGGTGTATGGGCATACTTTGATGCCAATGGTGTTGCTGTAACAGGTGAGCAACGTATTGGTAAGCAAAATTTGTTTTTTGATCCAACTGGTTATCAAGTTAAAGGCGACAAACGAACAATTGACGGCGTTCTCTATACCTTTGATAAAGACAGTGGAGAGAGACAGAGTCTAAATTCTATATCAGTATTACCTGCAAACGGGCAATACATAACCGATAAGGCTCAGAATTGGTATTATCAAGTCGATGGTGAAAATGTAAAAGGCCTATATACAAATAATGATGGTCAATTACGTTACTTCGATTTGACAACTGGCGTGCAGACTAAAGGTAACTTTGTGACAATTGGCAATGATACCTACTATTTCACTAAGGAACAAGGGGATGGACAAATAGTTTCTGAGGTTGTTTCAGGACACTATAGTACTATCCAGTTAAGTGACAATTCGTCTGCATGGGTTTATCGCGATGCAAATGATCAAATTTTGAAGGGCCTACAGAATATAAACGGTCGTCTGCAATATTTTGATTTAAACACCGGTGCGCAATTAAAAGGCGGTGCTGCAAACTATGATGGCAACCTTTATTATTTTGAATCATCAGAGGGTAACCTAGTCAGTAAAATTCAGCAATCCTACTCAACTGGGAAGTATGTGACCAATGACGATAAAGTAACATATGTTGATGAGCAAAATAACCAAGTCACGGGCTTAGTGCTGATTGATGATCAATTACAATACTTTAATCCAATTGATGGTAGTCAAGTCAAGAATGAGCAGGTTATCATTGATGGCGTAACATACTACTTTGACAATAATGGTAATGGACAATATTTGTTTACAAATACAGCAACGATGTCAACTAATGAATTTGCCAAACATAGTGCTGCTTATAGCAATGATAGTTCTAGCTTCACGAATACGATAGATGGTTTCTTGACGGCCGATACCTGGTATCGCCCCAAAGATATCTTGGAAAACGGACAGACATGGGTTGCTTCTTCAACAAATGACGTACGTCCACTGATCACAGTTTGGTGGCCAAATAAAGATGTCCAAGTTAATTATTTGAATTTTATGAAGCAAAATGGTTTGCTAGATACAACTAGTCAATTCAATTTACAATCTGATCAATATGACTTGAATGTCGCCGCGCAAAAAGTCCAAATGGCTATTGAACAGCGTATTTCGAAAGAAAAGAGTACAGATTGGCTGAAAGATCTTTTGTTTGAAGCTCATCAAGATACGCCTTCGTTTGTGAAACAACAATTTATTTGGAATAAAGATTCTGAATATCAAGGTCAAGGGGATGCTTGGTTCGAAGGTGGCTATCTTAAGTATGGTAATAGTGACTTAACACCAACAACCAATTCAGATTATCGTGAATCTGGAAATGCTTTTGATTTCTTACTTGCTAATGATGTCGACAATTCTAACCCAGCAGTTCAAGCTGAAAATTTGAATTGGTTACATTATTTAATGAACTTTGGCACAATTACAGCTAATGATGATGATGCCAATTTTGACAGTATTCGTATTGATGCCGTTGACTTTATTAATAATGATGCCATTCAAAGAACCTATGATTACTTGCGTGATGCTTATAAAGTTGATGCAAGTGAAGACAATGCTAATAAGCATATTTCACTAGTTGAAGCTGGATTAGATGCTGGCACCTCTACAATTAAGAGTGATGCTTTAGTTGAATCAAACTTTAGAGAGGCAGCTACACTATCGCTAGCAAATCAACCAGGGGAAAATAGTTCCTTGACTAATATGTTGCAAGACATTGATGGTGGACAGATCATAGCTGATCACGCCAACAATGCAACAGAAAATGAAGCAACGCCAAATTATTCAATTATTCATGCTCATGATAAGGGAATTCAAGAAAAGGTTGGTGCCGCAATTACCGACGTTACTGGTGCAGACTGGACGAATTTCACCGATGACCAATTAAAAGAAGGATTAGCAGCTTATTATCAAGATCAACGTTCAACGAATAAAAAGTATAACATCTATAACTTACCTAGTATCTATGCTTTGATGCTTACTAATAAGGATACAGTTCCACGCGTTTATTACGGCGATATGTATCAAGACGATGGGCAATATATGGAAAAGCAAAGTATTTATTATGATGCCATTGTTTCCTTGATGAATACCAGAAAGAGTTATGTGAGTGGTGGCCAAACCATGAATGTAGATGAACATGGATTGCTAAAGAGTGTTCGTTTTGGTAAAGACGCCATGACAGCTAGTGACCTTGGTACGAATGAAACACGCACTGAAGGTGTTGGTATACTGGTCGGTAATGATTCTTCACTGAAACTAAATGATTCAGATACAGTTACCTTAGAGATGGGGGCTGCTCATAAAAACCAAAAGTACCGAGCTGCATTGTTGACAACTAGTGATGGTATTGTTACGTATGATGCTGATAATGATGCACCAACAATTTGGACAGATGACCGTGGTACACTGACGTTCTCAAATAAGGAAATTGCTGGTCAAGATTATACTAGTGTGCAAGGATTTGCTAATCCACAAGTATCAGGTTACTTAGCAGTTTGGGTACCAGTAGGTGCTAGTGACGATCAAGATGCCCGAACAGCAGCATCAACAGATGCAAACACTGATGACAAAGTACTGCATTCTAATGCTGCATTAGATTCGAACTTGATTTACGAAGGCTTTTCTAACTTTCAACCTAAAGCAACTACCAATGATGAACTGACTAACGTAGTAATTGCTAAAAATGCTAATTTATTTGAAAAGTGGGGGATCACAAGTTTTGAAATGGCACCACAATATCGTTCAAGTGGGGACCACACGTTCTTAGATTCAACGATTGATAATGGTTATGCATTTACTGATCGATACGATTTGGGATTTGAAACACCAACTAAGTACGGTACTGATAAGGATTTGCGTACTGCAATTAAAGCATTACACCAATCAAACATGCAGGTTATGGCTGATGTAGTTGATAACCAAGTTTATAATTTATCTGGCCAAGAGGTCGTATCAGCTTCACGTGCCGGTGTTTATGGCAATGATGTGTCAACTGGATTTGGGACACAACTTTATGCGGTTAATAGTGTTGGTGGAGGTAAATATCAAGCCCAATATGGTGGTGAATATTTGAATGAATTGAAGCAACAATACCCAGATTTATTTGAAGCTAAGACGTATGACTACTGGGTTAAAAATTATTCTAATGACGGATCAAATCCGTACTACACACTATCACAAAACACACGAAAAGATATGCCGAGTGATGAGACTATTAAACAATGGTCAGCTAAATATATGAATGGTACTAATGTATTAGGAAACGGTATGGGATATGTGTTGAAAGATTGGAATACAGGTCAATACTTCAAAATTGGAGAAAAGAATGCTGATTTTATAACAAATTAATCAACAAGGTTTTCTTATATTGTTGAGAAAGGAAGTGTGATTTTTAAATCATCACGCTTCCTTTTTTTTGATTTGTTTTCATCTGATATTAACAAATTACATTGGCAAGTATCTAGGCAAAATTTTTGTAACCGCTCTCTTATAATGATATAGTAGGCATAACAAACAAAGTGTTTGTTAAACCATATACACGCCATTAGTGTATGTCAAGATTGTGCTGAGTATTGTATGAAAAAGGGAGGAATTATATGACAAACACAAGTGGAGAATATGCAAAGCAGAATTTTCCAAAACAGAGTCAACCTGAACCAGGATTACAAAGCAAGATGTCGCCAACGCCAGATGATGGTGCAGCAAGTTATGTTGGGCATGACCGCCTGAAGCATAAGAAAGCACTAATAACCGGTGGTGACTCAGGAATCGGCAGATCTGTGGCGATAGCGTATGCACACGAAGGTGCTGATATTGTGTTAAATTATCTTCCTGAAGAAGAATCAGATGCACAAGAAGTTAAGGGCATTATTGAATCATTAGGTCGTAAAATCAAGCTAGTTCCAGGTGATTTAAAGAATGAAGCATTCAGCCAAAAATTGATTGACGAAGCAGTTTCTTTTTTTGGTGATTTAAGTATTTTGACGTTGGTAGCTGGCAAACAACAAGCAGAAGTTGATATTGCTAATTTGTCGACACAACAAATAACCGATACTTATGCAACAAATGTTTTTAGCCTCATTTGGCTTGTCAAAGCGGCTTTGCCACATATGCAACCTGGTAGCAGTATCATAACAACGAATTCTATTCAGGCAGAGCAACCATCGTCATTTCTCGTGGATTATGCAGGTACAAAAGCTGCTATTAAAAATATGACGATGAGTTTAGCCAAGCAATTGGCTAATCGAGGTATTCGCGTGAATAGTGTGGCACCTGGTCCCATTTGGACACCTTTGCAAGTTGTTGGTGGACAGTTGCCGGAGAACATTCCAACGTTTGGTCAATCGACACCCATCGGTAGGGCTGGTCAACCGGCAGAATTAGCAGGGGCTTATGTTTTCCTAGCTTCAAATGAATCTAGCTATGTAACAGGTGAGTCAATCAATGTTACTGGCGGCTTAAAGTAAATCATGAGCTCCTTTAAATTTCGTTGATATTAATTAGAAATTTAGTTTGATCAACGAAGAAAGTGGAGAAAAGATGGATAAAAAGAATAAAAAATTCGGGTTTTGGGATAAGCTGTCAATGCTTTTGGCGTTGTCTCAATTATTGTTCAGTTTCTATTATTTTGTCAGAAATTGGAAAAAAACAAACGAAAATTAACAAATTTTCATTATTAGGCATAAAGGAGGAAAACTATGTTAAAAACTGTACTTAAGGTATTGTTGGCATCTACATTAATTCTAGGCGGTATAGCAGTTGGAGGAACTATATTTGCAGCTAAAGGCATTGATAAAGCTGGGGACCGTTTGGAAGAGGAAATCCATAATTAAACTATAGAACAGATAATAACGATAGCAACTTATTGATAAGGGGCTATTGTTTTTTTTAATCTTTAAAAAATAACTCATAATGTTATTGTTTTGTAAAGGGGTAAAGCGTTATTTTTGTAAACGCTTTCCGTTAGTGCTATATTTAGGCTAATGAATTGGATATCATAATTCATAGAGAAGAGAATGGAGGAAAGATTATGATTTGGTCATTAATTGTAGGTGCCATTATTGGTGCCATTGCAGGTGCTATCACAAATCGTGGTGAGTCAATGGGGTGGATTAGCAATATTATTGCTGGTTTAATCGGATCGGCTATTGGCCAGGCTTTGTTGGGACAATGGGGACCCAGTTTGGCGGGAATGGCAATCATTCCTTCGATAATCGGTGCTGTGATCCTTGTACTAGTCGTGTCAATGGTGCTTGGGATGAGAGCAAAACAGTAGCATAAGATAATAGAGAGGTATGATATGAAGAAAAGTCAAAAAATTGTTCTGAGTATTTTCAGCCTCGGATATTTGGTTGGGCTTTGTTTGTTAATATGGCCGCAAATAATTGATGAAATGTTCAAATTTTTAGCAGAGTTTAATATACATTTAGACTTTAAGAGCGATCTTTTCATTTATTACTATGGTCTTGTACTGCTGTCACTGACCGTGCTTGTGTTTTTACTCATATTGATATGGCCGGTAGAATTACCAGATATTCCTTTGAAGCAAACCAAAGAAGGACGGCTTGCGTTGAGTAATCATGGGATCAACCAGTTTATTCAGACAAAGCTCTCAGGTGAAGATTTATCAAATATTAAAGTGAGATTGAAAAATACGCGTCGTCAACGAAAATTTTATATTGTTGCTGATTCAGTTTATAAACAGGCGACAGTCGAAGAATTACCTCGTATTTCATACGATTTAACGAAAAGCCTGAATGATTTACTCGCTGGCATAAATCGAATTCCCATTAAAGTTGATATTAAAGTAAATCAGAAATCAAACTCAAAGCGTAAAGTCACACGTGTGATTTAAAAAGGAGTGCGGATATAATGAAAGACAAAAAATCAATTAATATTTGGGTTGGTGGTCTTGCGGGTTTCATTCTGTCAACTCTATTAGTAACTGTAGGATTTTGGAAGACGATTTTGATTATAGTTGTCACCTTACTAGCAGGTTGGATTGGCTACCTGCTCGACGCATACAATGTCGATTTATCAATTGTCTCTAAAATATTTACACGTAAAAATTAATTATTTAGATATAGAAAGGACTTAATTATGACTACAGAGAAAACAACTACACAAAATACAGCAACAGAGAATCATCAACCTAAAGGTGAATTAACATTTGATGACAAAGTGATTCAAAAGGTAGTGGGCTATGCAATTGAAAACGTGACAGGATTATTAGGTGTTGACGGTGGTTTTGTCGCAAATATTAAAAATAAAATTGTTAATACGGATAATCCCACTGACGGCATTGGTGTTGAGGTCGGAAAAGAACAAGTTGCGGTAGATTTAGATATTATCATGGAATACGGCCACAACGCACATGATATTTACAAGCAACTAACAGAGGTAATCACAAAACAGGTGCGAGACACAACAAGTTTGACACTAGTTGAGTTGAATGTTGAAGTAGTTGATATTCAAACACAAAAAGAATTTGACGCATCACAAACAAGCTTACAGGATCGCGTAACAGACGCTGGTAGCACCATCAAAGAAAAAACTTCAGATGGCGTTGATGCCGTGAAAAAGTCAACTTCTCAAGCAGTGAACGATGACGACAATCGTGTCAAGTAAACGCACAAGCGTTTTGAAATTGCGGTAGTAAGTTTCAGCACAACGGCCAAAACGTTGTGCTTTTTATATTAGAGCTAGGGTGATGTAAGATATGAAGCGAATAAAAATTCAAAAATTTTTGCATAAACATGGAAATGTTTTCTTGCTTGCCTTAACTAGCGGTACCTTAGTAGCTTTGCTAACTTCCTTGACTGCTTCTTGGGAATACATTCTTCTAACAGGATGGGATTGCGCTATAGTCGTACTTTTTTGTTTAGTAATTTACTCTTTTTATCCGATGGATCAAGGCCGGCACACGAAGAAAGTAATTCTCAAAGAAGGCATTCGATATCCACTGATTGATGCGTTTGTTGTCTTTTCAAGTGCAGTGAGTGTGTTTATTGTGATTTTGCTATTAACTGTCAGCAAAGGCAGTCGCATGGAAATTGTATTTTGTATTTTTAGTGTTTTTTCTTCTTGGAATTTAATTCAATTATTGTACGCTATTCACTACACGGAAATTTATTACCAAAATAATGGTGGGGTATCATTTAATGCAAAGGATCTTCCGAATTTTTGGGATTTTTTGTATTTAGCTTATACCATTGGTATGACTTACCAAGTTTCTGATACAAATTTTTCTACAACCCGTTTTCGAAAAGTTGCTTTAGGGCACTCACTCATTTCTTTTGCCTTTAGTACACTGCTCATTGCCACTATGATTAATTTTATAGCCAGTTTGATTAGTGGTCGCTAAGCCCTTTTTTAGGATACTGGGCACAGAAATCTAGCCCTTTTTTAGAATCAAACGTGATGAAAGTGCAAGCTAAATATTTGCGGAAAAAATTTGACAGTGGTAGTCTGTACTTAGGTTCTGATAGAGAGCCGGAAGGAGAGAAATCATTATGGGATTAATTTGGACGCTTATCGTAGGTGCAATTATCGGTGCTATTGCAGGTGCAATTACAAGCCGTGGTGCAGCTATGGGATGGATTAGCAACATCGTCGCTGGTTTAATTGGTTCTTGGTTAGGGGAAAGTCTTCTAGGATCATGGGGACCAAGCTTAGCAGGAATGGCACTTATTCCTTCAATTATTGGTGCAGTTGTATTAGTCTTAATTGTATCTTGGATTACTAGTCGCACAAATAAGTAATTTATAAAAACTCAATGCGTAAAACTGTAATTAACTGTTTCACACAGAAAGTAGGTATAGGAGAAACTTATCATGACAGAAAACAAAAATAAAGACCAAAATAAAGAAGAGCAGGTTAAGGATCAAAAGGAAAAGATTGATCCTAAGTCAACTGCCGAAAATACCAATCTTTATGAACATGATCCAAAAAACGCTGATTATAAAAAAGCTGATTAAGGACTGTATCAGTATTGCTACTAAAGCTTAAATTTGTTAGTTAACAAGTTAGGCTTTTTTATAAACCCTTTTGCAGTAGAATAGGAGATACTTTTAATGAGTTTGAATGAGTTATATGAACTAAATGATGGGCATCAGTTACCAAAAATTGGCTTGGGAACCTTTCAGATTCGAGGTTATCAAGGCGTTGACCAAATTTTAACTGCTATACAGAACGGTTACCGATTGCTTGATACGTCTACAAATTATGATAGTGAAGGTGCGGTTGGAGAAGCTATTCGTCGTTCAGGTATTCCACGCTCCCAATTTTATGTAACGACAAAACTTCCTGGTAAATATCATCATTTCGACGATGCTTTGAAAATTATTGAAGAATCATTGCTTCGTTTAGGCTTAGACTATTTGGATCTTTATTTGATTCATTGGCCACTTCCTAAACGAGACAATTATGTGGAGGCTTGGCAAGCTTTAATTGAGGCACAAAGGCGTGGACTAGTTCGTTCGATTGGTGTGTCCAACTTTGAAAAGGAACATCTAGATAAAATTATTTCAGCAACGGGGATCACACCGGCTGTTAACCAAAATGAAATTCATCCATATTGGCCGCAGGAATCATTGGTGGCTACTAATCAAGAGTATGGTATCGTCACTGAGGCTTGGAGCCCATTAGGTCGAGGCAGTAGCGAATTAACAGAACCGTTAATTGTAAAACTAGCCGAAAAATATGATAAAAATGCGGGTCAAATTATTTTGAGATGGCATATACAACGTGGTATTTTACCAGTTGCTAAAGCTACCACTCCTCAACATCAGCGACGTAACTTAGATATCTTTGATTTCACGCTGACAGAGACTGAGGTTAGCCAAATATCTGATTTGGAACGTAAAGATGGGCGTGTGGATGACCAAGATCCAAAAGAATACGAAGAATTTGTTTAAGTGATTTATTGTTTTCTCACTTTTAAAAGTTTTACAAAGGAATATTGAAAAGTATGAAAACTAAATCAAAAAAAGTTAAGCTGAATTTTCTGCATTACTGTGTGTACGTTATATCATTAGGCGGATTTCTATTTGGCTATGATACTGGTGTGATTAACGGCGCACTGGCATTTATGAGCCGTCCGGGTCAACTGAATTTGACACCAACCTTACAAGGCATTGTGTCCAGTTCATTGGTTATTGGTGCTTGTTTTGGGGCACTGGGGTGTGGCCGAGTTGCTGATAAAATTGGCCGCCGTAAGACGCTACGAATCATTGCAATCGTATTTACAATAGCTACGGTGTTTTGCGCTGTTGCCATGAACTTTTGGCTTATGTCAATTTTTCGATTTATATTAGGTTTAGCAGTTGGTGCTGCATCAAGTTTGTCACCAATGTATTTAGCAGAAATTTCACCGGAAAATTTAAGAAGCGCCAATGTCAATAAAAATGCTATTTTTATTGTACTTGGTCAGTTATGTGCTTTCATTGTAAATGCAATATTAGGCAACATCTGGGGTCATTGGGATCCAATTTGGCGTGTTATGGTGATTTCTGGTGCTGTTCCATCAATTATTTTGTGGGTAAACTCGTTTCGTATTAGCGGTAGTCCGCAATGGTTACTCTTAAAGCATCGTTTTAACCGAGCTCGAAAGATATTTCGTCGATTAGGATTTGAAAATACTAACCAGTTTATCAAATCTCAAAGTGAGCAATCTAGTGAGCAAAACGACGATGAATTTATTTGGTCAACAGCATTAAAAAACAAAAAGTTGCTTTATTTGTTAGTGACAGGAATTGTGATTGCTTTAATCCAGCAAATCTCAGGTGTAAACACCGTGATGTATTACGGTACGATTTTACTTGAAAAAGTTGGTATGGGTGAGAGTGGTTCCTTGTATGCCAATGTGTTAATTGGTGTCGTTTCCGTTATTGCTAGTATATTTGGTACTCGAATGATAGAACATGCTAATCATCATCGTATGTTGATTATTGGTTTGATTGGTAACGTTGTTTTTATGGCGCTACTTGGAACTATTATGAAATCTAATGTTTTTTCTCAAGGAGTAACTAATGCTTTGGTGCTTATCAGTTTAACGTTGTTTTTGGCTAATCATCAAGGTATTGTAAGTCCTGTTACATGGCTTTTGTTAGCCGAAATGTTTCCTGGAAAGGTTAAGGCGCAATTTATGTCCGTAGCCACAGCAACAACTTGGATAACCAACTTTGTCATTAGTTTAATCTATCCGCAGTTAGTTGCTATTCTTGGAACAGCATTGGTATTTTTCGTTTTTGCTATGTCAAATGGATTAAGTATTGTGTTAGCAAGTCTGTTTGTTAATAGTAAAAAAATGGCAAAGGCTTATGATACAGCTAGTCTATCATAGCCTTCAAAAAGGAGTGTAGTTAATGGCTAATTTTTACATTGATACGACAGAAGTCGTTCATGAAATTCCACAAAATGATCGCCCAAAATTTTATATGTTTGGTGTACCGAGTTATACAAATATGGGCGATCAGGCAGTATCATTAGCTGAAAGAAAATATATTGAAAATGAGTTTCCTACCTATCAATATATCGAAATTATTGAAGAAGATGATGATGAAGCTATTCCAGTAGTACAGGAACATCTCCGTTCTGATGATATTATCGCCTTTACTGGCGGTGGCAATATGGGCAATTTGTATCATAATCATGAAGAAGCTAGACGGAAAGTCTTTGCTACATTTGTTGACAATCTTACAATCTCATTTCCGCAATCAATTCATTTTGAAGATAATGAGGACGGTGAAATTGAAAAGAAAAAAAGCCAGGAAGCCTATAGCAAGAATTCAAATCTTGTTCTTATAGCTCGTGATGCACAAAGCTTTCATCGTATGCTTACGACTTTTGACAATAAAGTTATTTTCACGCCAGACATGGTATTATACATGAATTCAGTAGACTGGAAATTTGAACGAAATGGGGCATTGTTTGTATTACGACATGACTCAGAGAAAGTGGTTAAACAGACAACTATTGATAGCATAAAAAGAATAATGGGCAACCAACGACCTGTAAATCGTGTTGACACGGTGTTAGACGAGCCAAAAAAAATTACACCACTAACTCGTGATACATTATTTGAACAACAACTTGAGTTATTTTCACATCAGGAAATCATTATTACTGATCGATGGCATGCAATGGTTTTTTCTGTTTTAACTGGTACTCCTTGTTTACTTTTTGGCAACAGCTATGGAAAGGGGAAACATGCGTACTTTGATTGGTTGGAACAGGTAAATTGGATTGATTACACCGATGAAACTGACATTGATCGAATTGAAAACACTTTAAAAGATTTAATGGCGCAAAAGCGGCATGACTATGATGTAAAGAAAGATTTTCAACAGTTGAGTGATGTCATAAAAGAAAATATAAAATCATCAAAAAACAAAAAGGCATGAAAGTTGTTATGCCTTTTTGTTTTTTGATGATTTTAAAAAGAATATCCTGTGTGTTAAGTCAATAATTGGGCCTTGTAAAAATAAGGAAGCTAGTAATCCAACACCAACGCCAAACCATTGATGGTTAATATAAAAGGCCAGGGACAATATTGATAAAGGCAGTAGGTATGCAATCAGTTGAGCTTTTGTAGCATTACCTTGTGTGTATTTAAATCTTAGTGTAAACATTAATTCATCATTTGGATGCAAAATTAAATTAGCTTGTTGATACATGGCAACTGCTATAGCAACTATTGTAATCCCTAAGAGGTTTGATACTATTCGAACGAATAAACCACTAGTTACCAAAAAAGATCCATTTAAATACGTCACAATCCAATCAACTAAATAACTAAACGGAAACATGAATAAAAAATTTCCTATAATACGCTGAACATTAATCTCACGTGCTAAAAGAGAATTTATCATTAGTACAAAAATACCAAAGCAAAGTAGAGCAAAACCTAGTGAAATATTGAAAATCGCTGCTAATCCTTGTCCAGCAGCTGTCCAAGGATTAGCTCCCAGATTCGTACTAACAGCCATAGCATTGCCCAAGGCATTTAGTAGAAGAGAAAAGAATAGTAGAGTAAATCTTTTTTTCATTTTTTAATACCCTCAATAAAATCAGTGTCAACAGCAACGTGAACAGGAACTTTATGTTCTTTCAAAATTAAATCAATAGCAATATCCACCATGACGGCAACATTTACAGCAACAGTCTTAATTGGAATGGCTGACTGTGATAGTGTTTTGATATTATCAAAACCAAATATTTTATTTACTTTGTGACTTAATTTTTTTTTCGTGATAATTTCGGCAATTTTTAAAGCCAAATAATCATTTTCAGCCACGATTGTTGTCGAGTCTTGTAAGGCATCAATAATAACGGATTGTTCAGCAGCGGTAGTTTCTGAAAAAGTAAAACTATCCATTTTAATTTCCGTTACTTTTAGCTTCTTCATTTTTGCTGCAGTTTTGAAAGCGGCATAACGTTCATTGAAATTGGGAATAGCAGGTAGACCATGAACATAAATAATGCTGTCTTGAGAAGAAAGGTGATGAACAACACTTATCATTCCTTGAGCATTGTTGATAGTCACAGAACTGTGACTATTTTCAATTGATGGATTATCTAAAATTATCAGATTCGCATTAATAGTATTAAGTAAGGCTACATCCTCTGACGTTAAAAAGGTTCCAAGTACGACAACACCATACACATTGTCTTGACGCCAGTTGGATAGAGTCTCTTGATCTAGCTGAGAAATGGTCTGTATTGAAAGATTATATCCTTTTAAATAAGATTTAGTTTTAAAAGCATCAATAATAGATTGAAAAAAAGGAAGACGTTGATAATAATCCAGAGATTGAGCGTGATTATTTGTAATTAGAAAAAAAACAATGGTGTCTTTCTTTATTTTTTTTCTAGGTACATAATTTAGCTCCTCAGCAATTTTCAAGATATGATTGCGAGTGGTTTGACTAATGCCTGGCTTATCATTTAAAGCAAAGGATACTGCTGCCTTAGAAACGCCTGCAGCCTTTGCGATTTTTTCCATATTCATAATATTTCCTCTACGACTATCATACACTTGTTAAGATATGTTTAGTTGTATAAGTTTCATTTGTTAAGTTGTTTAGCTTTTTTAGAAAAACTTTTAGTGTTAGTATAACAATATAGAAAGCGCTTTCAAGTAAAAATAGGAAGGGTTACATAATGGATAAACAACTTAACAAAAAAGCACGAACAATAATTACTACTGATGGTGAAGTAGATGACATGAATTCTTTTTTAAGATACCTGCTATATAGTAATGAGCTTGACACAGAAGGTATTATACTAACAAGTTCTGTCTATCATTACGCAGGTGATGCTGAAAAAGGTATAGCCCCAGAGCGTTGGACGGGTGAAAAATGGATTCCACACTTAATATCGGAATATGAAAAAGTCTATAGCAATTTGAAAGTACATGCTGACGGATATCCAACTCCTGAATATTTACGTAGTATTTATCATATTGGTAACATAGGATTTAAAGGTGAATATGAACAAGAAACAGATGGTTCTCAATTTTTGGAGAATTATCTGATAAAAGATAAAGACGATCGTCCATTATATATCCAGACATGGGGAGGAACAAATACCACAGCGCGTGCATTGAAGTCAATCGAAGAAAAATATAGTCACAATCCAGAATGGTTGTCAATAAAAAAACGAATTGAAGAAAAGGTGATAATTTATATTATTTTAGACCAAGATGATACTTATAATGAATATATAGCCAAAAATTGGCGAATTAAAGTAATTAATGATAAATTCAATTTCTGGTATTTTGCGTATCTATGGAAACTTTCAGATCAACATTTGACTCAACGCCTCAGGAATACTTGGCAAAAAAAACTAGTTCACAATTATGGGTCATTTTTAAAAAACTATGCTCTGATAGGTGATGGACGGGTAATTGAGGGTGAAGATGAGAATGAACAGCGTGGCATTGATTTATATTTAGAAAACAATCCTGAATATCAACGTTTTGATTTTATTTCAGAAGGTGATTCGCCTTCGTTCTTTTACTTGCTGAACAATGGGTTACGTAATGACAGCGATCCTACATTTGGTGGTTGGGGTGGCCGATTTGTTGAAAAATCACCAATTTTATATACCAATGAGGCAATGGATTTGAACCCTTACACAAAACGTTATGAGGCGACATATACCTTAACTAGATGGTTTGATGATATTCAAGATGATTTTATAGCTCGTGCTGCATGGAGTGCTACAGATAATTTTGACAAAGTAGCTCATTATCCAATTATTGAATTAGATTCAAGTTTAAATCTCGAGGTAAGTGCTGGCGAACAAGTTAAGTATACAGCTCATGCTAAAGATCCAAATGGTCGAAATCTATATTATAAATGGTGGGTCTATGATGAGGCTTCAACCTATAATGAAAGTAACTACTTGAATCCAAAACAAGAAGATATTGATGGATTTTTAATTGGATATAGTGCAGAAGCAAATTCGGAAAATTACGATAAAGTTCGTATAGAAGGTGAAGATCAACCAACTGTCAGTATCAATATTCCAAATGATATTTCCGCTGGTCAAACTATTCATGTGATTTTAGAAGTGAAGAATGACGGTGACAATCCACTTAAAACTTACCGACGAATCATTTTGACAGCAAAAGGAGACTAAGATGACTAAAAATAGATATTCATCCAGCATGTTTAAACTAGCATTTTTATCAATTTCTTTATTATTAACATCAACTGCATCTATTTCGATTACAATTCCTAAAATGCAGGAAACTTTCGTTAACCAAAGCGCCACTGCAGTAGAGGCCTTAGTAACAGCTTCCAATATTACGGTAATGATTTTCGTTTTACTTAGTCCTTTTATTGTAAAGGTTTTTGGTACAAGAAAAACCGTTCTAATTGGCCTATTACTCGCTGGAGTTTCAGGTGTAGTGCCTATGTTTTCTGATAATTATGGACTTGTTTATATTTCCCGCCTTATCTTGGGGGCGGGTTTGGGGATGTTCAACTCATTGGCCGTTAGTTTGATTAACGATTTTTGGAGTGGTGACACACGAAATAAAATGTTAGGATTTCAAAGTGCTGTGCAGAGCATTGGACAGACAGTCACAACATTTATTGCTGGAATTTTGGTCAATTATAATTGGCATACTTCATATAGTATTTATTTTTTGGCTTTAGCTTCGTTTATTTTGTTTTTAATTTATGTACCGAACACTACTAGTGATACTGATAAAAATGATTCTGTTTCGACAGAACAATTAAATAAGCCCAAACAAAGTATAAATAGTTATGTAATATTGTCTTCCTTTGGTTTACTAATTTCTTTTGCGTTATTAATGGCCTTATTCTTAAAATCAGCAGGATTTGTTGTTGAAGAAAAATTTGAAAATGCTTCGTTTATTGGAACGGCCCTTTCTATATACACTTTGGTTGGGTTTTTAGGAAGTTTGCTGTACGGTTATATTGTCAAAGTGACAAAGCAATATACTTTTGCGCTTAGCTATGCGATTATAGGTGCATCATTCTTAATTATTGCATTGGCTCCTAATATGACTGTGATTACATTTGGCATGGCATTTGGTGGAATTGGTGGATCGGTTTTCCTACCAATTGCATTTGGAACCATTTTGGAAAAAGCCCCTTCACAATCGGGTAATTTGGCAATTTCAATAGCTATGGTAGGAACAAACCTTGGTACCTATTTATCTCCCTATTTGTTAGCAGCACTGGGTAATTTATTTGGGAATAATTCTTCCAAGTTTTCAATTTTAATTTCGGGAGTGTTAATGTTGGCATTAGCTGTATTTTATTTCTTGATTCGAAATATATTTAAACAGACAAGTGAAGTCAAAATTGAAGTTTGAAATCTTAAACAAACATGCTAGAAGCTAGGTGAAATGTAATTGTTAATCGACAATGCACATTTTCGGTATTAATTTTCTAAAGGTGTATCCTAGACTTAGGAACACTGAAATTGGCGGTATTATATTTTATAAGGAGTTATAAATGAGTACAAAATTTACTTTATCCTTCGTGCAAGGATTAACCACCCGTGAGAAGGCGGAACTAGTAACAGGGAAAAACTTTTGGTTTACTGCAGAAAATAAGAAACATAGTATTCCAAAAATCATGGTAACCGATGGCCCATCTGGATTGCGTAAACAAGCTAGTAGTGCTGACGCATTGGGGCTTAACCAAAGCGTAGAGGCAATATCGTTTCCGAGTTCTGCTTTAATGGCCAGTTCTTTTAATGTGGATATGTTGTACGATCTAGGAAAGAGTCTTGGAGTTGCTGCTAAATCCGAGAATGTGTCTGTATTATTGGGACCAGGAATTAATATTAAGCGTTCGCCACTTGCGGGACGAAATTTTGAATATTTTTCTGAAGACCCATATTTGACCGGAGAGTTAGGTTCTTCTTATGTAAAGGGAGTACAAGACCAGGGTATCGGTGTTAGCTTAAAACATTTTGCAGCGAATAATCGAGAAAACCAACGGTTTACTTCTTCTTCAAATGTTGATGAAAGGACATTGCGTGAGATTTATTTATTCGCATTTGAAAAAATTGTTAAAGAAGCGCACCCAGCAACAATCATGTGTTCCTACAATGCAATTAATGGCGTGCTAAACTCACAAAACTATCGTTTATTAACAGAAATATTACGCAATGAATGGGGCTATACAGGTCTTGTTATGTCAGATTGGGGTGCGGTTGCAGATAATATTGCTTCATTGAAGGCGGGTTTGGATTTAGAAATGCCTGGAAATGAAGAATATTCAATTAGCAAAATTGTGGCTGCCGTTAAAAGTGGGCAATTAGAAGAATCAAAACTCGATACAGCAGTGCTGCGTGTGTTAGCATTAGTTGAAAAATTTCAAATCAATGAAGACAATCATATTGACTATGATAAGGAGGCACAACATAATTTTGCCAAAAAAGCTGCTGAAGACAGTATCGTTCTTTTAAAGAATGAGTCATCTGTCCTACCGATTCATCAAACAGAAAAGATTGCTGTGATTGGTGAACTAGCTAAGAAGCCAAGATACCAAGGTGGTGGTAGTTCTCATGTGAACGCTTATAAAATAATCACGCCTTTGGAGGCTGCTGAAAATAGTAACTATGACATTATGTATGCAGATGGTTATCAGCTAGCTGATGAAGAAAGTAATATAGAATTAGAAAATCAAGCACTATCTGTGGCCGAAGTGAGTGACAAAGTAATTATTTTTGCCGGTGTACCGGAAAAAAATGAGTCAGAAGGTTTCGATAAAGGGACCATTGACTTACCAAAAAATCAGCTCGAACTCATCCAAAAATTGGTTGCGCATAATCCTAATGTAATTATTGTATTGCAAAACGGATCGGCAATTTCAATGCCTTGGAGAAATAATGTCCAAGCAGTTGTCGAAACTTATTTGGCTGGTGAAGCTGTTGGTGAAGCAACATGGCGTATACTAACAGGTGAAACCAATCCGTCCGGTAAATTAGCTGAAACTTTCCCAGAAAGGATAGAAGACACACCGACATACGGCACTTTTAATGCAAGTACTGAAGAAGAAAATTACCATGAAGGTATTTTTGTCGGCTATCGATACTATGATTTGAAACATCAGCAAGTGGCCTATCCATTTGGGCATGGGTTGAGCTATACAAGCTTCAAATATGAAAATTTGGAAATTGATAATACGGAGGAACATGTATCAGTCAAAGTGAACATTACTAATGTTGGACAAGTACCTGGAAAAGAAGTTGTACAGTTTTATGTTCAAAACTTAGTAAGTAGTGTTGAGTTACCTTCCAAAGAATTAAAGTCTTTTAAAAAGATTGAATTGAATCCGGGTGAAAGTAAAGTTGTCGAAGTAGTATTGGACCGGAGAAGCTTTGCTTGGTACGATGTACAAAATAATATATGGCGTGTTGATAAAGGAGAATATATTATTAAAGTGGGTAGCTCCTCACGAGATATTCGATTAGAAAAATCAATTTTCCTTGAAATGGGGATAGACAATATCAAGCCTGTTAGTGGCGAAACCTATATTAGTGAAATAATTAACAGAAAAGATTTGCAGAAACCGTTAATTGATTCGGGGCTAAAATCTTCAATTGACAGTATTACTGCTATGGATAGCAATCGAGAATTAATGGAAAATATGCCATTAAGAGCTATTATCATGATTGGTGCGAATGTAAATCAGGTGAACCATTTCATCAATTTAGCAAACGAATCAAACGATTAAAACAAAATAGTTGCAAGTTAATTGATTTTGTTTTATACTTACTTTTAGTAATTGAAAAGAGGCTTAAATAAATGACAAAATATGGTGTTGTTGTTGGTTCAATTCGTGAACATTCATTTTCAAAAGGTGTAGCAGATGCACTTGTTGCTGGTCTGCCTGAGGACGCTGAGGTGTCTTACTTAAGTATTAGCGATTTACCTCTCTATAGTCAAGACTATGACGCTGATTCTCCCGCGGAATATACAAAATTTCGTGCAGAAGTTGCGGCACAAGACGCATTCATTTTTGTGACACCAGAGCATAATCGAAGTATTTCTGCAGCCCTAAAAAATGCTTTAGATGTTGCTTCAAGACCATGGGGAGAAAATGTTTGGGCAGGGAAACCAGCTCTGGTCGCTTCTCAATCTATTTCTGGGATTTCCGGAGTATTAGCACACCATGTATTACGCCAGTCATTGGTATTCTTGGACATGCCTACGATGCAGCAGCCTGAACTTTACATCGGTAATGTTCAAAATCTATCTGATGAAGAAGGTCACATTATTAACACAGATACACAAGAATTTCTTGCTAGCGCTGCAAAGCAATTTGTTACATTCGCAAAAAAATTTAATGTTTGATATAAAAAACTGACTTTTGACAATTAAGGTCAGTTTTTTATTCTTCCCTAAAGAACAGGTATAATTAGAATAAAGGGGATACAAGTGAAATGAATGTTAACAATCATAAGTTTAAAGATAAAGATATGACATCGAACGAGAAAGAATTTAATTCATTCTTTGCTGAATTTTTGCAGAGACTTCCTCGCAGACCAGCCAAGATTATTCAAAACACATATGAAAAGTCTAGAATCAAGGCAGATAACGTTTTACTTAAAAGTAGAACAAGTTTTGATCAAGTATTTGATAATTTTTTGGCTGGAGTTGATCGTGAAAAAGCGGAAAAATGTCATCGAATCATTCACGCAGCTTCCTTAAGTGCTGCAATTGTAGGATGTTCGCCAATTCCGTTCTCAGATGCGTTTTTACTAGTACCAATTCAATTAACTATGATGTCACGATTGCATAAATTGTTTGGGCAATCGTGGTCAGAAGGTTTAGGCAAAAGTTTATCTAAGGAACTGGTAGTCGTAGGTCTTGGTCGTAGCGCAGTGGGGAATATTATTAAATTTATACCAGCTGTGGGAACTGTATCCGGTGCTGTAATCAATGCTTCGGTTGCTGTTTCAATAACTGAAGCATTAGGCTGGGTAACAGTGAAAATGTTAAATGATGGTGAGGACATATTTGAACAAGCCATGTCATTTCGAGGGCAGTTTGAAATCCTATTTAAAGCACTTAGAAAAGCGAAAAAATAATGTTAAAAAGCATATCTCATGTGGATATGCTTTTTTAACATTATTTGACATTAATTAAGAAACATTATAAACTATTTTGGTTATGTATTAATTGCTAGGGGGAAGCATTGAACATGGAAAAATTAAAAATAGTTTTAAAGTATTTGGTATATGCATTTTTACTCAGTTTTGTATTGGATATCGGCGGATTATTTAGCGGAATATATGCTGAGAGTAGTGGTTTATCTGATGAGTGGATTGAAAATAGTCAGGTAGCTATAGTGTTCATGTTGATTTGTCAAATCACTTTACCAATCTTTTTGATGTTCCAGTATAAAAGTCGAAAAAACGATCTTAGAATTGTAATGCCCTTTGCTAAAGATAAAAAGGCATACAGATATTTGATAGGGTACGCTGCTGGGGCAGTATTCTTTGTACTAACTTGGGTAATAGCAGTTGCCTTTGGGGGATTTCAAGTCATTAACGTTTGGCATATACGCAATGTACTGTGGCTTGTTCTCTTTCTTTTAGGTTTTTGTATTCAAGGGATGGGTGAAGAAATATTAGTTAGAGGCTATTTATTAGGTAAATTGCGTCAACATTTAAGCTATGTTTCAGCTATAATCATTAGCTCGCTTTTTTTCGCTGCGCTACATTTGGCAAACCCAGGAATAACTAAAGTAGCTTTCTTAGAGCTATTTTTGTTTGGTGTTATCATGGCTATGATTCGAATTGAAACCGACGATTTGTGGGCGGTGGGCGCCTTTCATGGTGCGTGGAACTTTTTTCAAGGACCGATTCTTGGTGTTGCAGTTTCTGGTACCAACGGTGGTGCGTTAATGTTCAAATCAATTCCAACACAAGCTTATGAATGGGTAAATGGTGGGCATTTCGGCATTGAAGGCAGTGCAATGAGCCTAACGTTACATGTTGCGTTATTTGTTATAACCGCAGTTTGGATTAAATTAAACAAGAATAACTCAAAAATCATTTGCGAATCTATTAAATAATTTTTTATTTTGCTCTAGATAGGGTAGTTTGGAAAAATTCGTCTGAATCGTCATTATCTAGGATATGTTCGATTGAAACGGTGTCGATTTCAGCATGGAGTTGCAGTTGTTTTGAGTTGAGCACTTTTAAGGTTGATAATATTGCTTGCTGGTTATGTATCTGTCCCACTGTGATATGGGGCGTATATGGAAACTCAGGGCGTAGAAAGGGTGAGAACAAAGGGGACTGATATAAAGCATCATGCATCTTTTTAATGACCGAACACCCCTCGTTAACAGGTAGCCAAAGATAACTTTTTTCATCAGACGAAAAATTTTCAAAAGTCACGTTGAAAGCCGAGAATGGTTTTAAAATCGTTTGAATATTTTGGATAATGACTTCGTCTGGAGCCTCGCTTTCAAATGGGAACACAAGAGTGATGTGTGGGCGAATATGTGGATATAAGGGATCAAGTTCGCACCTGATATTTTGAATTGTTGTTACTTCTGAAAGTTTAGGAAACATTAAAATAGAACGTAACATAAGCCTGTCCTCCTTAAATAAATTTAACTTGTGTTTGTAGTATATCAAAAATTTAATGTACATGGCCTTCATAAGAAACAAAAAGTTATCAATATATTATATATTGATAACTTTTTGTTTCTGTATGTTAAAACGTACTGATTTATTGATTAATTGTTGGCAGATTTCCATAATCATAATTTTTTTTGTAGATTTTAACGCCTCAATAGTAATTGCCTTCTTTTAAAAACCTATACTATTTAGTAAATATTTAGTAAATAGTTATTTTTTATATTTTGATGTAAAATGATAAGGAGTATAAAGGAAACAAACGAACTTGCATAAATTGAGGAAGAGAATATGGTAACAATTAAGCAGATCGCGTTGGAAACGGATGTGTCATCAAGTACGGTTTCTCGAGTTTTGAATAATGATCTGACTTTGTCAGTTTCTTATGAAACTCGTAAAAGGATTATTGATACCGCGCAAAAGTTGAATTACACAAAAAAACATAAAAAAAATAACTTCAAAAAATTGGTCCATATTGCGGTATTGACAGTTTTTTCTGAAATCCGAGAAGCTAGCGATGCTTATTGGCGACAAATATACTTGAGTATTGAGCAAAATGCGCAAGATCAAAATATTATTGTTGATGAAGTTATTCGAATTAATCAAGGTATTAATATCGCGGATTTTGCAATTTACGATGCCATTATTATTTTGGGTGATATGACTCCAAAAGCGGTGAAGCAATTGCAGAAAATTAATGAGCGAATTGTGTTGGTTGATGCTAAAACGCGCTATGAAAACATTGACTCTGTCAACCCCGAGTTGCGAATGATGACAACCCGGATATTGAATGAGCTTTATCAAACTGGGCGGCGGCATATTGGATTTATTGGTGGTGACAACGATCTGCTGGAATTAGATGGCTCCTCAACACTTGCTGTTGAAGATGTGCGTAGTGAAATCTATCGTAATTGGGCTGAAGAGCATCAAATGATCCCCCATTTTTACACCGGACCATGGCATGCCGAAACGGGCATGCAAGGGGCTATATCTTTATTAAGAAAAGAACACAATATAGACGCACTTTTAGTTGCTTCAGATCCGCTTGCAATTGGTGCCATTAATGCATTGAAATCCGAGAGGCTAGAGCCAGGAATTGATATAGATGTGGTGAGCTTTGATAATGTTGAGTTATCCTCTTACTTGGTTCCGGCACTAACGACGGTAGATTTAAATCCTGCGGCACTAGGGAAGACGGCTTTAGAACAAGCATACGAATTAGCAAATGATGCACGTGATTGGACAGTTTGGGCTACAATACCGGGAAATTTGAAATATCGAGATACTTTTAAAAATAAAAAGTAACCGTTTACATTTTAGTAAACGAGTGGTAAACTGTGTTTGTAATTTAGTAAAAGGCTTCACGGAGGAAGATCATGGCTAATGCAAACATTTCTTTTGATGACAAGCAAAATGTTTTTCATCTTTCAAATCGACAAATATCTTACCTGATACAAATTGAAGAGGGCGGACTGCTAAGCCATCTCTATTTTGGTAAAAAAATTACAAAATATCATGGTTCACGACATTATCCACGTCTAGATAGAGGTTTCTCACCAAACTTAGCTGGAGAACCACATCAAACAGATCGTAGTTATTCGAAGGACACATTATTACAAGAGTACGGGGGTTATAATACGGGAGATTTTCGTCAAGCCGCGATTAAAATTCAAGGAGCCAATGGTGCACAAGCATCTGATTTTCGTTTTCAATCATTCGAAATTGTAAATGGCAAGCCACATATAGCTCATCTGCCTCAGGCCTACGTGTTATCAGAAGATGAAGCTAAAACATTAATAATTTATCTTGTGGATAGTGCGCTAAATGTCCAAGTATCGCTTTATTACACAATTTATAATGACCGGCCAGTAGTTGCAAGATCGACTAAAATAACGAATCTCTCTCAACAAAGTATTAACATTGAGAAAATTGCCTCACTGCAATTAGATTTACCAGCAAGTGATCTAGAAATCATCTCGTTACCCGGCGCCCATGTGCGTGAACGTCAAATGGAGCGACAAACTGTGCGCCAAGGAGTGGCTGAATTTTCTAGCCATCGAGGAACGAGCTCGCACCATATGAATCCTTTTGTAGCATTAGTAACACCGAACACAACCGAAAATGAGGGCGAAGTTGTTGGCATCCAATTGGTTTATTCGGGAAATCATCAATTCACTGTCGAAAGAGACTATGTGGAACAGACACGTGTTTTATCTGGCATTAACGAAGATGGATTTGATTGGCAGTTAAATGCTGCTGATGATTTTCAGACTCCAGAAGCGTTGTTGGTTTATTCTGATGAAGGCTTAAATGGTATGTCACAAGCTTATCATCACTTGCTACGAGAACGTGTAGCTCGTGGAAAGTATCAATATGCAGAGAGACCGATTGTTATTAATAATTGGGAAGCAACTTATTTTGATTTTAATTCAGAAAAAATTCAAGAGATATTAGATGAAGCATCCCCATTAGGCATTGAAATGTTTGTCTTAGATGATGGTTGGTTTGGAAAACGTGATGATGATGATAGTTCTTTGGGTGACTGGTTTGAATACACTGCTAAATTGCAGAGTGGCGGTGGTTTAATTGGCTTGTCAGATAAAGTCCACGAAAAAGGCATGAAATTTGGATTGTGGTTTGAACCGGAAATGATTTCCAAAAATTCTGATCTCTATCGACAACATCCTGATTATATTCTCGGTATGCCTAACCGTGATTTGACTCCTAGTCGTGATCAATATGTGCTTGATTTTTCAAGACCTGAGGTAGTAGATAATATTTTCCAACAAGTAGTAAATATCTTGGATAATGTTAAGATTGATTACATTAAGTGGGACATGAACCGTCATTTAACAGAAGTATATTCTGCAGCGTTGTCACCAGAACGTCAAGGAGAAGTGGGACATCGTTATATGTTAGGTGTGTATGATTTGGCGGATCGTTTGACCAAACGTTATCCAGATATTTTATTTGAAGGATGTTCTGGTGGTGGCGGACGATTTGATGCTGGCATGTTATATTTCTTTCCACAATCGTGGACATCAGACAATACGGACCCTGTTGAGCGCTTGAAAATTCAATATGGGACAACATTAAGCTACCCAGTTTCCAGTATGACTGCTCACGTTTCAGCATCACCTAATCATCAAACTGGGCGTCAAACGAGTCTAGCTATGCGTGGAGATGTTGCTACTGCAGGAGTCTTTGGATATGAATTAAACCTAGCTAAATTGTCATTAGAAGAAAAATCAGAAATCAGAGACCAAGTGACATTTTATAAACAGCATCGCTCGTTAATCCAATATGGTAATTTCTATCGTATTAAAAATCCTTTTAAAAATAATGAAACAGCTTGGGAATTTGTCAGTGAAGATAAGACAGAAGCATTGTTGTTTAATTACCGTGTTTTGTCAACTGCGCAGCCAGTGTTCAGTGTAACTAAAATGAGTCACCTGAAATCTGATGGAATCTATGTTGATCAAAGAACAAATGAACGTTATTCTGGAGATGAACTCATGTCAATTGGTCTATATAATACGCCAATTAAGCAAGCTGATTTTACCTCTGCGGTGCGTTATTTCAAATGGCAAGCTGAGTAAGTGAAAGTCATTGTGAAAGGAAAAATGAAAATGACTGAAACGTATGAAGAATTAATTCATGTTTTTAAGAATCAATTTCACCATGAACCCACTGACAAGTTTTTCTCACCAGGTCGAATTAACTTAATTGGTGAGCATACTGATTATAATGGTGGTCACGTGTTTCCAGCCTCAATTACACTAGGAACATATGGCGTGGCATCTCAAAGAGCGGATAGTTTGGTAAAACTCTATTCGACTAATTTCCCGGATGAGGGGATGATTAGTTTTGACGTTAATGACGAAGAAAAGTTACCCAGAGCATCTTGGGGAAATTTTGTTAAGGGTGTATTGCAAGCTTTAAGAGGATATGGTAATCGCTTTGAGCATGGATTTGAATTAGTTATCAATGGTAACATACCGAACGGCTCAGGTTTGTCATCCTCATCGTCTTTGGAACTCTTAATTGGCGTAGTGGCGCAAAAACTATATAATCTAAAAATTCCGAGATTACAATTGGTGGCCAGTGGACAACGTGCCGAAAACGATTTTGTTGGTGTTAATACGGGAATAATGGATCAATTTGCTATTGGATTTGGTGAAGCAGACCAAGCTATCTATTTAGACACGAATACGATGATTTACGAAATGGTACCAATTTATTTAAGTGATTTTGTTGTTGTCATTATGAATACGAATAAACGAAGAGAGTTAGCTGACTCAAAATACAATGAGCGTGTTCGTGAAACCCAAGAAGCAGTCTATCAACTGCAAAAATATACATCTATCCAATATCTGGGTGAATTAGACGCTAAAACCTTTAATAAATATGCTGATAAATTAGAAAGCAACATACTTGTCAAACGTGCCCGCCATGCTGTTTATGAAAACGAACGAACTAAAATTGCTGTAGAGGCATTAAAATCAAACGATTTGGCTAGCTTTGGTAAGCTAATGAACGAATCGCATCAGTCTTTAAAAGATGACTATGCGGTAACTGGAATAGAGCTTGATACGCTTGTTGAAACAGCGCAAACCATTGATGGTGTGCTTGGTGCAAGAATGACCGGTGCAGGATTTGGTGGTTGTGCAATCGCACTAGTACATCAAGACAATGTTGATGATTTGGAAGCCGTTGTTGGGGCTAAATATGAATCTATTGTTGGCTACAATCCTTCATTTTATGTAGCAAATGTTGGTGATGGGGCACACTGGGTTGGTAAAGTAGGTGAATAATAATGTCAGAAAATAATTTAATTACGGAATTTACTCAGCGTGTTATCGAACAATCGGATTATACAAATGAAGATGCGATCTACTTGGGGAACCAAATATTAGGCATGGTTGGCGAACCAGACTATGAGCATGTAGCAAATAATCAAGATGTTTCGAGATTATCTACGTTAACACTATTGGATCAGTTAGTCGCAGTTGCTGAAAATAATGGTACATTACAAAATAGAAAAATAAATGCTGATATACTAGGGGCACAACTAATGGATTATTTTGTGCCTCGTCCTTCACAAGTTCGACAAATTTTTTGGCAACATTACGAGCATGCCCCACGCGAGGCTACTGACTATTTCTTTGATTTATCGAAAAGAAGTAACTATATCAAGACGCGGGAAATTAGCCAAAATTTATCCTACCCAGTGGACACCGAGTATGGTCAATTACAAATTACAATCAATCTCTCAAAGCCTGAAAAAGATCCGAAGGCAATTGCAGCAGCACTGAAAAATCAAACACAACAACAGGAACAATATCCTGCCTCTCAGTTAGCAAAGGAGAATGAAGGCTACTGGGGTCGTTTGGATTATGCTGCTCGGTCGAATCATCGTGTCATTCCAATAACTTTAGGTAATGAAACTTGGTATTTTCAATATTCGCCTTATGCTTATTTTAATGAACATGCAATTGTGTTATCAGAAAATATTCGTCCAATGCACGTTGATCAGGAAAACTTAGCCAGACTGTTAGAATTTGTTACTAAATTCCCGGATTACTTTATTGGATCAAATGCAGATTTGCCAATTGTAGGTGGATCAATATTATCCCACGATCACTTTCAAGCAGGACGCTATGACTTACCAATGGCAAAAGCAACATTGAAGGAAAGTTTTCAGATTTCAGATGTGAACCTGTCGGAGGCGGGGGTATTAAACTGGCCAATGACCGCAATCCGTTTAATTGACTCAGACAGTGATAAGTTACTCGTGGTGGCTGGTAAAGTAATGAGAACCTGGGAAAATTATGACGATCCAAATTTGCTTATTCAATCTCATAGTCAAACAGGTGAAAGACATCATACGGTTACACCAATCGTCCGATTCCGCAACCACAAATATGAAGTAGACCTTGTGTTACGAGACAATAATACGTCGTCTGAGTTTCCAGATGGTATTTTTCATCCTCACCCAGATGTACAACATATAAAAAAAGAAAACATTGGACTAATAGAGGTGATGGGTTTGGCTATTTTACCACCGCGGTTAAAAAAAGAACTTGCAGAAGTCGAAGCATATCTCCTGGGAAATACGGACTCTGTGGACCCAAAACACAAAATATGGGCTGATACACTAAAACATGAAGAAACTTTTAATGCTGATAATGTAGCGGAAGTGGTGGAGCAAAGTGTTGGTCAAATTTTTAAAAGAGTCCTTGAAGACGCTGGCGTTTTCAAAAACTCCGAAGCAGGCCAAGCTGGTTTGAAAAAATTTATTGAACAGTTGACCACTAATTGAAATCATGAATAAAAATACAAGTTATTGCTTGTATTTTTTTATTTTATCTAGAACATAATGTGACTTTGATTATCATATAAAAAAATGATAACATTGCAGTGAATTGTACATTAAAGATAATCGATAAAGGGGGATAGCGTGAGTAACAATGAATGGATTGGCATTGAAAATGCATATCAAAATAATTTAAAGAATATTTCAGTCAGTATTCCAAAACATCAGTTAACAGTTTTTACAGGTGTATCTGGTTCAGGGAAGTCAACCTTAGTTTTTGACACTTTGGTTGCGCAGTCAAGACGTGAATTAAATGATACGTTCTCGAGTTATGTGCAACACATTTTACCAAAATATGGTAGACCAGCTGTAGATAACATTACTAATTTACCAATAGCAATACCAATTGAGCAACGAAAAATGTCGGGCAACGTCAGATCAACAGTAGGAACGTATACTGAAATATATACATTCTTACGTTTGCTATTTTCTCGAATAGGCCAACCCTTTGTTGGTTATTCAGATGCCTTTTCTTTCAATCACCCCCAAGGCAAATGTGAAGTTTGTGATGGCTTAGGTTTTACTAAAAAAATTAATTTAACATATCTTGTTGATTTTAATCAATCACTTAATGAAGATCCAATTGATTTTCCAACTTTTGGAAATGGTGCTTGGCGTTGGAAACGTTATGCTTATAGCGGTTTATTTGATTTGAATAAAAAAATAAAAGATTATTCTAAAGAAGAACTTGATTTATTATTATATGCACCGCAGCAAAAGTTAGTTTCTCCTCCTGAAAAATGGCCCAAAACTGCTTTATATGAGGGGTTGTTACCGAGAATTAAGCGAAGTATTATTAATACTGATGAAGGGAAAAGACATAGAAAACAACTTGAAAGGTTTGTCTCCACTGATATTTGTCCAACTTGTCAAGGTTCCAGATTGAATGGGAAGGCGCTTAGTTGTAAAATTGATGGGCATAATATTCGTGACTTAGTTTCAATGTCATTGGATGAATTACAATTATTTATTCAAAAAATAAAAAATCCACTGGTTCAGGATGTCAAAACACAAATTAATAAACGACTAGATGCTCTGATTACGATTGGTTTAAGCTACCTTAATTTAGCAAGAAGTACAGATACGCTATCGGGTGGCGAAGCGCAAAGAATCAGAATTGCTAAGCATATCACAAGCTCGTTAAATGATGTGATGTATGTCCTAGACGAACCTAGCTCAGGCCTACATCCAAAAGATATTGAACGTCTCCATAAATGTTTGAACGTCTTAAAGAATCAAGGGAATACGATTATTTTAGTGGAACATAATCCGCTGCTAATTCAGCGAGCTGACTATATCATTGATGTTGGACCGGGCCCGGGAGTTAATGGTGGTAGTATTCAATTTTCGGGAACATACAATGAGTTTTTAAAAAGCGATACGGTTACCAGTATTGCTATGCGTGAAAATGATAAATTGGATAATCATACTATCAAAAACTTCAAAAAATGGCTTTCTGTTAGTGATAAAAATTTAAACACAGTACAAAACGTTTCTTTAAAAATGCCACTTAATGCTTTAACTGTTTTATGTGGTGTAGCAGGATCTGGGAAATCGTCTCTAGCACAAATTTTAGTATCAGAATTGATTCAAAAAGGAATCGATGTTATCAATATTTCGCAAAAGAACATTGGTATTAGTCTTAGATCAACACCACTGACTTACTTAGATATTTTTGATGATATTAGGAAACTATTTGCAAGTGCAAACTCAGTTAGTCCATCGTTATTTAGTTACAATTCAAAGGGCGCTTGTCCGCGCTGCAAGGGAAAAGGCGTTATCGTTAATGATATGTACTTTATGGATGATGTCGTTTCTGAGTGTGAATTGTGTCATGGACAACGCTACAATCAGGAAGCTTTGCAATATGGCTATAAGGGTAAGACTATTGTTGACATATTGTCTATGACAGTGAGTCAAGCCGTTGCCTTTTTTAATGGTATTACACGAATAGCTACTGGTTTGCAAGCAATCTGTGATGTGGGTCTTGGTTATTTAAAATTAAACCAATCTTTGAGTACATTGTCAGGCGGAGAGTTGCAACGGATCAAGTTATCGAGCTACTTACAAAAGAAGAGTAGTGTTTATATTATTGATGAACCAACGAATGGATTACATCTAAGAGATATTGACCATTTGCTCGATCTTTTTGATAAGCTTGTTGCTAGAGGAAATACGATTGTCATTATTGAACACAGTTTGAAAGTCATTCGACAGGCTGATTGGTTGATTGAGATGGGCCCCGAAGGCGGAAAGATGGGTGGTAAAGTTGTTTTCTCCGGTACAATCGATGATTTAAAAAAATCAAATGATGCAATTACAAAACCATATTTATAAATAAGGATGTATATAAAAAAGTATTGATCGATGTGTAAAGTTCATATCTATCAGTACTTTTTTGTCGATATAAATTGTTTTGGGGATGTGCCAGTTAAACGCTTGAAGGTGTGGGAAAAATGTGTGTAGTCTTTAAAATTAAGTAACGTTGAAATATCGATTAAGGATAGTTGTGTTGAAAGTAATAAACGTTTTGCTTCTTCTATTTTTGCTCCAATAATATATTGTTTGAGTGTTTGATTTGTTTCTTTTTTGAATCGAGCGGATAGGTAGTTTTGACTATATTTGAATTGTTTTGCAATATCTATAATAGATAAATTCTCATAGATATGGATTTGAATATAGGTTTGTATTTCAAATATTAAGTGACTTAATTTGCTATACTTCAAGCTTTTGACCAAACTAGCAAAATTGAGGAGAATATTTAACCGAACGTTTTGGTTAATGATGTCTTCGACAGTAGTATGTTTTTCAATTGTATTTATCCATTGATCAGACAATAAATAAGCTTTTTTTTCATTCACACCAGCTTGAATTGCTTCACGTGTGGCTAAGGTTGCTACAATAATAAGCATATTTTTTTCATGACGTAATCGATTATTCTTCATTGCTAAAAATGATTCGTGCTCATTTTTAACCTGAAATTGTTTATAAGCATTGATGACAATTTGTTTATCACCAGTTTTGATAGTGCTTAGTAATGCTTGTTCATCTAAGTAACTGTGATGCGTTTGTAAACGAGATGAATACTCTAACAAACTGACACTATCATCTGGGGATTTAATGTTGATTGTTCCATTACTCTCGGGAATTTCATTATATATTATTGCCAATATTGCACGGTATTTTTGATAAAGATTCAACAAAAGATATGTTGAAGAGTTGCTTTCTGATTGGGTAGGTTTACCATATAAAAACAAGTGATATGTTTTTATTGAGAATATAGCGAAAATCCCATCGTAGTGAACAGAATCAGAATGCACAATTGGATAAAATAGTATTGAAGAGGGATTTTCCAAAAGAGCATTGTGGAAATTTAGTTGATTGTTAAATTGATTGAAAAGGTTTTCGTCACCAAATATCACATTATTGTGCGTGTCTTGCATAAATATTTTGTCAGTGATTAATTGTTGAATGGCTTTTAAAGTGTCTGCTAACATAATTAACCCCGTTTTTCACAAAAAAAAGTTGGAAAACACAATTTTTTTTTAGCTTAAGACTTATTATTACATTATAGTAAGCGCTTACAAAAAAAGCAACCCAAAGTACTCATCTACTTTTTAAAGGAAGGTATCATGATGGATAATCACGTGAGTAAAAAAAACGATATTGTGTATAGTGGCATAAGCAAATTATACAGAATGCGTTTCGTTGTAAGTTTTTTCCTCTTCTCATTCTTATGGATGGGGTCATTAGCAATCATTGCATCAGTTCTTTTACCACAACATTTGAAAAATTTAGTTGGAGCGACTAGCTCGGTGGCTATTTTCGGTGTTTTGAATGCTGTAACAGCTATATCATCTTTAGTTTCTAATCTAATATTTGGTAATTTTTCAGATCGTACGCGATCAACGTTTGGCCGTAGGACGCCTTGGATTTTTGCAGGAGGTATTATTGGCGGAGCCTCTTTATTCTTAATGGGTGTCCTGAATAGCATTTGGCTTATTGGCTTTTTCTACTGTTTAGCCATGTTTGGTCTAAATATGATGATTGCGCCGGCGATATCAACATTGTCTGACCGCGTACCAGAAAGTTTACGTGGTACGATGTCAGCTTCAATGTCAGCGGGTACTACTGTTGGTAGCTCCGTAGGTGTGCTTATTGGTGCATTGTTTATCACCAGGCAATTACCGGGATTTGCTTTAGCAGGTATTTTAATGGCAGTTTCTGGAATTCTAACAGTTATTGTTTGGCCACGCGAAGAATCGTCAAAAAACATGGCTCCGGTTAACAACAGTTTTAAAGATATATTAGAATCATTTCGACCACCTATCAAAGGGGCGCGAGATTTTTGGCTAGCTTTTATTGGACGTAGTTTACTGATTTTTAGTTACTACATGATATACAACTATCAACTATATATTTTACAGAGCTATATTGGATTAAGTACTACATCGGCTGCTGCAACAATTTCAGTGATGTCAGTAATTACTTTGATTGTAGCATTGGTTGGTTCATTTGTTTCGGGAATCATTTCTGATAAGATTGGTCGCCGAAAGCTACCGGTTATCATAGCCTCTATTTTGATGGTCATTGGTTTCTTGCTTCCATGGATACTTCAATCTACATTCTCAATGATGTTATTTGCTGGTTTTGCTGGATTGGGCTACGCGGTATATGGCGCTGTAGATCAAGCATTGAATATTGATGTCTTACCTTCTAAAGAAACAGCGGGTAAGGATTTAGGAATTTTGAACATTGCGACAACGCTTGGTCAAACAGTCGGACCAATTGTAACTAGTGCGCTAGTTGTGATGGGTGGTTATGGTTATGTGTTCCCAACCGCTATTGTCTTTGCATTAATTGCATGCATATTTATTCAGATGATTAAATCAACAAAATAATGATAAAGCGAATACTTCTGGAGGAAAAATGAAAGTTAAAATAGAAAAACGTCAAAATGAGATAAAAATTAATCCACGTTTACATGGTCAGTTTATTGAATTCCTCGGTAATGCTATAAATGATGGTATTTGGGTTGGAAAAGAAAGCAAGATTCCAAACGTTAATGGTATGCGATTAGATGTCATTAATGCATTAAAAGAAATTGAACCACCAATCATAAGATGGCCGGGTGGTGTGTTTGCAGATCATTACAATTGGAAAGACGGTGTAGGTAAAAAAAGGAAAAAGGTATTTAATGAAGGGTTTGGAACCTACAGTGTTGAAACAAATGAATTTGGAACAGATGAGTTCTTAGAATTTGCATCACTGATTCACTCTGAGCCATGGATTAATATTAATTTGCTGACCGGATCTGCTCGGGAAATGTCTGAGTGGATGGAATATATTAATCGCAAGCAAGCAAGTTATTTATCGCAAAAAAGAAAAAACTCCGGTCATGAAGCACCTTATAATGTGAATCTTTGGGGAATTGGCAATGAAGTTTGGGGTGGTGGCGGCATGATGACCCCTGAGCAATATGTTGCTGATTACCGAAAATTTGCAACTGCTGCGCCAACGTTTGCATTGAATCAGTTTTCAGAAGATTCGAGATACTTCATTTTAAGTGGCGCGGATGCTAATAAGCCAAAAGAACGTCGTTATTGGACTAGCAGTGTGATGAAAGAATTAGCAAAGGCTCGTCCACCAAAAGTTGATGGATATGATTTGCATTGGTATAACTGGTACTTAGGAAAAGACTTTTCGGCATCGGCAACAGATTTTAATGCCGATGACTGGTACCAAGTAATTAGCGGTGCAATGGAATTAGAAGACATACTTAAAGAACAATATGATTTGATTCAAGATGGTTTAGAACAAATGCCAGAGCCTGAAGGAGAGTTTGATCAAAAACTAGAAAAGATTGATCTGATTTTAGGTGAATGGGGTAATTGGTACGGGAAAGCCTTTTTCGAGGAGAAAGCATTGTATCAGCAAAATACAATGCGTGATGCGATAACGACGGCAATCATTTTAGATATTCTTCATTCTAATGCTGACAAAGTTAAAATGGCCAGTATGGCACAAACAATTAATGTGTTGAATGCATTGATATTAACTGATGGTAAAGAATTTGTACTAACACCAGTATATGATATTTTCAAAATGTACAAAGTGCATAGAGATAATGATGTCTTAGATATTAATGTAACAGATCAGAATAATAATCACATTAAGTTCTTTGCCTCAATAAAAGATAAAATAATTTATTTAAATGTGATTAATTTTGACCTGACCGAAACCATTAATATCAATATTGATTTACCTAGTCAGGTAAGTCGTTATCAAAGGGAAGAATTAGTAGCCAATGACATGCATGAGACGAATACGTTTGAGGATCCCAATCATTTGCGTGCAGCGATTGTGGAACAGCACGATAATGTTTCTTCGAAAGAGCTGTCAAATATTGGCATAAAACCAATGTCAGTTTCTGTCTTTAAATTTGAATTGAATTAGTCGTAGATTAAGTAAAAAATTTAAGGTAGTTAGTGTCTTTCAAAAAAGATTGAGACAGGTGTCTCAATCTTTTTCATGTTAAAATAACGTGAATAGGAGGTCGTGTATGGTAACAATACAAGATATCGCAAATAGAACTGGTGTGGCGATTTCAACAGTATCACGTGCTTTGGGTGATTCACCTAAAATCAGTTTAAAAACTAAAGAGCGTATTAAGAAAGTGGCACAAGATATGGGGTATATACCTAATTTTGCTGCGCGAAACTTAACACAAACTGAGAGTAATACAGTTGGTGTTGTATTTCAACCTCAATCAGAAGGCAATACAGATAATGATTTTGCCATGCAAATTTTATTTGGAATTAATTCTCAGTTAATTGCACGACGCTACTTATTAACCACAGCCACAGGCAGTAATTGGTCAGAAGTGTTTAATTCGGTGAAAATGATGGTTGAGGCCGGACAAGTTAGACGTTTTATTTTATTATATACAGTTGAAAATGATCCAATCACAGAGCTGCTGAATGAAAATCATGCGCGTGTTGTGGTTACAGGTGAGCCGGAAAGCGACACAAATATTTTGTATGTAGATAACGATAATCGCAAAGCAAGCGCTGAAGCTACCAAGGCTTTAGTTAACTACTTTCGATTAAAATCACCACTATTTGTTAGAACAATGGCCGATTGGCGTTTTGAAGAAAATCGAGAATTGGGCTTTCGCGAAGCACAAGAAGAAGGTGATGTTTTATCTTTACCCTTGGAATTCACGCAACAAAAACAGGTTTTACAGAAATATTTTGAGCAACATCAAACGGTTGACGGAATAGTTGCTAGTGATGATAAACTTGGTTATTTGACGCGTAATCAAGCACAAGCTCATCTGCCTAGTCATCCTAAATTGCCGACAATTGCATTTAACTGTTCTGAATACGCCCGCTTGGGAGGAAAAAACTTTTATTCTGTTGACGTCTTACCAAGAGCTCTCGGAAGTGAAGCAGTCAGATTATTATTTAATGATCAGCAACCGCCACTTGAGAGAACTGAAGCTACCAGTTTTATTGTTCCATATCGTATACCAAAAGTAGGTGAATAGTAATGGCGAACTTAAATGATGTTGCACGGAATGCTCATGTATCTAAAATGACGGTTAGTCGTGTAATCAACCACCCTGAACAAGTTTCAGAAGAACTGAAAGACCTTGTAGAGAAAGCAATTCAGGACGTTGGGTATGAACCAAATCGCATGGCAAAAGCGCTCGTGAACAAGCGCCATTATGTGATTAGATTTTTACTCTTGGAGGATGTCACAACAGTTGAACCAAATTATGCCAAGCTATTGATTCATATTGCTAATTATCTCCAAGAGAGTGGCTACACGCTCGAAATAAGTACTGATTTAGCTGCCAATACAAACAATATTGACGGATGATTGTTAGTGGTTGGCGTCAAACCGACTTAGAGGGTTTATCATTAGTGACTGTGCCGATTATTTTGTATGGTGTGGCGCCAGAAAATTCACATTTTTCTTATGTTGACGTTCATAATAAACAAGGAATTGAGATGGCAACGCAATATATGATAAACAGGGGTTATCAGGATATTTGGTACATTGGAATTGCAATTGACTTACCATTTGCTAAGCAGCGGGCATTAGGTTATCGTTCGGTCATGAATAAATATGGTATGAGTCAAAAAGTTTTTGCGACAGAAAATCATGCCCACTCGGCAGATATATTAATGACGAATATGGTGACAAGTATTCAACCAAATACCGGTTTCGTCTGCGCGACAGATCGTATTGCTTTGGGCGTTGTCAGATCCTTGACACGTATTTATGAAGTGCCAACTGACTTTGGGGTAATTGGCTTTGATGGTGTATTTATTGATCAAATTTCCTCACCACAATTAACGACAATTAGGCAACCGATTGCATTAATTGCAAAAAATTTGGTCAAGGAGATAGTGAACCGAGTTGAATCAAATAAAGAAAATACCAGGATTGAAGTTAATATTACGCCTGAACTAATTATTCGTGATTCAACGCAATGAAATGATGTTACCGTTAACATCGGGCAAACGCTTCCAAAAATTTATTAACTGCTTTATACTGTTCAATGTAAACGGTTACAAAATTAATATTTTGGAGGCAGAAATAATGGATGATAAGCATAAAGGGCAGGGATTGCCTAATTTGCCACTTAGCACAATTTGGATGTTAAGTTTTGGGTTCTTAGGTGTGCAAATGGCTTTTTCCTTGCAAAGTTCACAAATGGGAAGAATTTTCCAAACATTGGGTGCTGACCCAACAAAACTTGGTTTTTTCTTCATATTGCCACCTTTGGCTGGACTATTTGTTCAACCCTTGGTTGGTTACTTTTCAGATCGAACATGGACCAAGCGTTTTGGACGACGCATGCCATATTTGTTAGTTGGTGCATTGGTCTCGGTTATAGTAATGTTCCTGTTGCCAAATTCTGGTAGCTTTGGATTTTCTACAACTGCAGCACTATGGTTCGGCGCAATAACGATTTTGTTTATGGATCTTAGTTCAAATGTGGCTATGCAACCTTTTAAAATGGTTGTTGGTGATATGGTTAATGAAGATCAGAAATCATACGCCTATTCTATTCAAAGTTTCTTATCAAATACAGGTTCTGTACTAGCCACAATTTTTCCGTTCTTGTTAACAGCAATTGGGGTTGCTAATACTGCTGATAAAGGACAGGTACCAGCTTCGGTTATTATTTCTTTTTACGTTGGTGCAATTGTATTAGTTGTCTTCTCACTAGTTGCAGTATTCAACGTGAAAGAATATGATGACGCAACTTACGAGCTTTATCATGGTTACGCATTAAACACGCCAAATGATAATGATGGTGGGTTTCTAACTTTATTGAAGCGTGCACCAAAAACATTTTGGATGGTTACTGTGACACAATTCTTCTGCTGGATGGCTTTCCAATATTTGTGGACGTACGGAACGGGTGCAGTTGCAGATAATGTCTTTCATGCAACCGACCCAACAACAGCAGGTTATCAAAATGGTGGAAACTGGTTCGGCATTTTGTCTGCGGTTTATGCGATCGCTGCCGTACTTTGGTCGTTAGTATTGTCTAAAATTCCGGCTGAGAAAAATAAATTTGGGTATGCTTTGTCGCTGCTATTAGGGGCATCAGGATTCATTTCAGTTTTCTTTATCCACTCACAATATCTTTTAATTGCATCTTTCATTTTGATTGGTATTTCATGGGCAGGGATGATGGCTTATCCATTTATCATGGTTACTAACGCATTGAACGGCGATCACATGGGCACTTATCTTGGGCTATTCAACGGTTCTATATGCTTACCACAAATTGTGGCGTCAGTCGCAAGTTTTGTTGTATTTCCAGCATTAGGATCACATTTTCCATCAATGATCTTAGTTTCAGGTGTTTTGATGCTATTGGGTGCAGTTAGTGTTGGTTTTATTAAAGAAATTCATAGTAATCCAGTGAATGCAGATTAATATAGTTAATGAAATAACGTTACCGTAAAGAAGAACGAGGCATAAAAATAATGAAAAGAATCTTTGAAATTAACCCTTGGACAGTTGCAACGCATAATTTAGATCCTGAAGACAAACGCCTACAGGAATCTATGACTAGTTTGGGGAACGAATATATGGGTATGCGTGGTATGTTTGAAGAAGTTTATTCAGGCGATACACACCAAGGTATCTATATTGGAGGTGTGTGGTTTCCAGATAAAACAAGAGTTGGCTGGTGGAAAAACGGGTATCCACTATACTTTGGAAAAGCTATCAATGCTTTGAATTTTGTGAAAGCAGACATTTATATTGATGGGCATCAAATTGATTTAGCCAAGAATGAGTTTCAGGATTTTGAAGTATCCTTAGACATGAAACATGGCGTTTTGAATCGTCGGTTTACAGTCTTTGGCGTTGAAGTTCAGGTATCGCGTTTCGTTTCAGCTGCGTTTAAAGAGCTAGCGGATATTCATTATACTTTTACATCTGTTGATGGATATAAGCACAACATACGTTTTGATGCTAGCATTGATGCTGATGTAGTCAATGAAGATGCTAATTATGACGAAAAATTTTGGCAAGTCTTAGATGCCGGTAATGGTGTCTCATCGTCATTTATTGCCACACAAACCATTGAAAATCCATTTGGTGTGCCACAATTCACAGTGGTTGCTCGTCAAAGCTTCATTGGTGGCGAAAAGCACGGCACTAATCGTGGAACAAAAGAAGTTACTGATGACTTTGATATTGAGGTACCAACTAGCGGCACAGTAAATTTTGAAAAGCGTGTCATCGTAACCACTTCTCGAGATTACGATAGTTTAAAAGAAACTATAGATGCTGGGACAGCGTTGACGGACGAAGTTTTAGAAAAATCTTATCAAGAATTATATGAAGACCATGCGCAAGAATGGTTGAAACGGTGGGAGAAGGCTGACGTTCAAATTGAAGGTGATGATGCTGCGCAACAAGGTATTCGGTTCAATTTGTTCCACCTCTTCTCAACTTATTATGGTAATGATCCACGGCTAAATATTGGACCAAAAGGATTCACCGGTGAAAAATATGGTGGTGCAACGTACTGGGACACAGAAGCTTTTGCCATTCCGGTCTATCTAGGTGTTGCTGATCCATCAGTTACAAGATCACTGTTGCAATATCGTTTTGATCAACTTGATGGTGCCTTTCATAATGCTAAACAACAAGGTCTAAAAGGGGCGCTTTATCCTATGGTGACTTTTGATGGTATTGAATCTCATAATGAGTGGGAAATAACATTTGAAGAAATTCACCGTAATTCAACTATTGCTTATGCGATTTATAATTATACAAATATTACCGGAGATCATTCTTGGTTAGATGGGGATGGGGCGCAAGTACTTTACAGCATCGCGCGTTTCTGGGCTGACCGTGTTCACTATTCAAAACGCAATGATCAGTATATGATTCACGGTGTCACTGGACCCAATGAATATGAAAATAATGTTAATAATAATTACTACACTAATTGGATGGCTAAATGGGTCTTACAGTATTCGCTTGATCACTATGACGAAATTAATGATAAGCAAAAGACAAAGCTAGCTATTACCGATGAAGAGTTGGTTCAATGGCAAGATATTGTTACTAAAATGTATTTACCAGAAGCTGATGTTGATACAAAAAATGGCAAAAAACATATTTTTGTACAACATGATACATTTTTGGATAAAGATTTAACCCCAATTGCTGATATGCCACAAAATATTCGTCCAATCAACCAGAACTGGTCTTGGGATCGAATACTGCGGTCGCCATATATTAAGCAATCTGACACTTTGCACGCAATGTTCTATTTTCCTGATGCCTTTACTGAAGAAGAGAAACGTAACAATTTTAACTTTTATGAGCCACTGACTGTGCACGAATCATCATTATCACCGTCAGTTCATGCGATATTGGCTGCTGATTTGCAAATGGTTGACAAAGCTGTTGAAATGTATGAACGCGCTGCACGATTGGATTTGGATAATTACAATAATGATACTGATGATGGGTTGCATATTACTGCGATGACCGGTTCATGGTTGGCAATCGTGCAGGGATTTGCCGGGATGCGAGTACGAAATGACGAAATACACTTAAAGCCATTTTTGCCTAAAAATTGGACAAAATACGCATTCCGTTTGGTTTTTCGTGGCCATGTTTTGGAAGTGACGGTTGACAAAGAAGGTACAGATGTCCAACTGATTTCTGGTGACCCACTTACGATTAATTTATTGGGTGAACAAGTCACGTTAACGAGATAACAAAGAGGAGGACAAATCAATGCAAAAATTTAAAGATATTAAGGGATTTGCTTTTGATTTAGATGGGGTCATTGCAGATACAGCTCGATTTCATGGACAAGCTTGGCATCAGACTGCTGATGAAGTCGGCACAACTTGGACACCACAATTGGCTGAATCACTCAAAGGTATTAGTCGCATGGAATCATTGCAAATGATTTTAGACGCGGGTAATCATACGGATGATTTTTCACAAGTTGATAAAGAAGCACTTGCTGAAAAGAAAAATCATTTTTATCAACGATTGATTGCAACATTAACGGAGGAAGACATATTGCCGGGGATGAAAAGTTTTATTCATTCGGCTAAAGTGGCAGGGTACAAAATGTCTATTGCCTCAGCCTCAAAAAACGCTCCTATGATTCTTGATCATTTGGGATTAGCAAATGATTTTGTTGGAATAGTGGATCCAGCAACACTGACAAAGGGAAAACCAGATCCTGAAATTTTTGTTAGGGCTGCAGAAGTGCTAGAATTGTCACCTAATCAAGTCATTGGATTAGAAGACTCAGCAGCCGGTATCGAGTCAATTAATAGTGCTGGTCAAATATCGTTGGCAATTGGTGATGCAGTTGTTTTATCGGCTGCTGATTTGATTTTCAGTTCGACTGCCGATGTTACTCTGCAAAGTATTCAATCTAAAATGGACAAAATCAAGTCCAACTAAAAGAAAATCATTAAAGCTACTAGAAATAAGCTTTAATGATTTTTTATTGTGCTAATTATTTTTGTCAAGTGTTGTCACTGTGCCTGACGGGACGATTTTAGTCTCTGTAAAGAAAACAGCATGTGGCGCTAATTCCTGTTCATCTAGTGCCGAAATAGCTAACTGTCCCATCAATTGGAAATCCTGTTTGGCAGCACTGAGAATGGGGCGGGTTATTTGTGCTATTTCAGTACCGTCAATTGTTATGATAGATAAGTCTTTTGGAACATCAATTTGAGCATCTTTAGCACCATTGAGGATGCCAACACTGATAATATCAGCCGAACCAATTGCTGCTGTAAAAGGTAACGGGATACCAAAATGTTTGATAGCATCCATTCTGGTTTGGTAAGCATTCTCTGTTCCCCATATGAAGTCGGGGTGATGTTCAATTCCATGTTTTGAAAGTGCGTCAATAAATCCTTGTCTTCGTAACTTAGCAACAATTGAATTTGGATTTGAAGCACCAATGAGCGCAATCTTTTCGTGGCCATGTTCGTAAAGATAATCAACAATTTGGTGCATCATAACATAATTATCAGAGGAAATTGAAGGGATTTCATTGTTTAATTGGTTTGAAACGCTAAGAAGTTGGACACCAGTACTGGTCAGCAAGTTAAAAACTGGGTCAGCGATTTCAATATCCACTGCCAACATGACAATTGCTAGCACTTTTCGAGATAGCAAAGAATGAACGGTTTGCAGCTGTTGTTCTTTGTTTACATCGACAAAAGCAATAAGTAATTCATAGTTGAGTTCATACGCTTTAGATCGCATGCCCTTAATAATTTCATCAGCAAAATTAGTATGCTCGCTTGGTACTAACACGCCAATAACGCGACTTTGTTTTTGTGATAAATCGGCTGCTGATTGATTCTTAAGATAACCCATTGATTCTGCAAGTTCACGAACTCTTTTTGCTGTATCCGCATTAAAACGACCTCGATTAGTTAAAATTCGAGATACGGATGCCGGTGAAAGACCAGCTTTATCTGCAATGTCTTTAATAGTGATAGCCATATCAATTATTATAACCTAAAAAGGTTGACTTTCAATATGGAAGCGTTTACAATGTTATTGCGTAAACGTTTACCCAGAAAATATTAGGATGGTACTTATGGAAAAAATACAGTGGTGGCAGAAAGCTGTTGTCTACCAAATTTATCCCAGAAGCTTTCAAGATAGTAACGGAGATGGTGTGGGGGATATACCTGGCATTATTGAACGATTACCCTATTTGAAAGATCTTGGTGTCCAAGTGATTTGGCTAAGTCCAATTTATCAGTCGCCAAATGATGATAATGGCTATGACATTAGTGATTATCGTGAAGTCTTACCAGAGTTTGGAACAATGGCAGATGTTCAAAAAATGCTTGAGGTAGCACATCATTTAGGGCTAAAAATTATGATGGATTTGGTCGTCAACCATACTTCTGATGAACATCAATGGTTTCAAGAGAGTCGTAAAAATAAGGATAATCCTTATCGCAATTATTATATTTGGCGAGATCCTGTGGATGGACACGAACCTAATAACTGGTTATCAGACTTTGGTGGATCAGCATGGGAATTTGACAATAATACACAACAATATTATTTGCACCTATTCTCAAAGAAACAACCAGATCTTAATTGGGATAACCCTGATTTACGAAAAAATATTTACGATACGATGAAATGGTGGTTAGATCAAGGTGTTGATGGTTTCCGCATGGATGTTATTAACCTAATTTCAAAACCATCAGATTTACCAAATGATCCAAATGTCACTTTAGAAAATCATGGCTCATCAATGGATTTTGTCGCTAATGGACCAAATATTCATGAGTATTTACAAGAGATGAATCAAGAGGTATTGTCAAAACATGACATCATTACTGTTGGTGAAACGCCAGGTGTATCAACAAGTGATGCAATGAAATATGCCGGATTTGATTCGCATGAGTTGCAGATGATTTTCCAGTTTGAACATACAGAAATCGATAATAGTCCCGAGGGACTAGGTAAGTGGAGTGATGAACGTTTCAAGTTGGTTGATTTAAAACGTATTTTATCCAAATGGCAAAATGATTTGTATGGTAAGGCTTGGAACAGTCTGTATTGGAACAATCATGATCGACCAAGAGTAGTCTCACGATTTGGGAATGATTCAGACGAATATCGTATATTATCTGCTAAAATGTTAGCTGCAACTTTACATTTTATGCAGGGAACACCTTATATTTACCAAGGTGAAGAAATTGGTATGACCAATATTGACCTACCATCTATTAAAGACTACCAAGATATTGATACCTTGAATGCATATAATGATTTAGTTGTTCAACAAAAACGAGTTACTGCTGATAAAATGATGTCTTATGTTCATCATTCTTCAAGAGACAATGCACGAACACCAATGCAATGGGATAACATTAAAAATGCCGGATTCACTGATAGTCACCCATGGTTAAGTGTTAATCCTAATTACCAGACCATCAATGTGGCAGATGCATTAACTGATCAACAGTCAATTTTTCATTTTTACCAAAAGCTCATCGCCTTAAGGCAAGAGCTACCTATTATCACGACTGGAAAGTATGAAGTGTTGGATCTAGAAGACGCATCTGTTTATGCTTACAAGCGTATTGACAAAAACACGCAATTACTGGTTATTAGTAACTTTACTGATCAAAAGCAAACACGTCATTACGATCGAACCCAATCTGCACAATTAGTTATAAGTAATTATTCAGATGATCAAGGGGACGTACTCAGACCTTATGAATCAAAAGTATATATGTTTTAATTCAATAAAATGTAAGCGGTTACTTGAATCCTATTATTTTAAATTTTTATAGAATCACTTAATTAAGGAGAGTGAATATGATGAGTAGTAACGAGCACAAAAAAGGTCAGCTTCCGATGCTGACTAGCATGCAGCTATTTCTAATGACTTTTGGCTATGCAGGCGTCCAGGTTGCCTTTTCGGTTCAAACTGGCAATATGGGAAGAATATTCCAGACCTTAGGTTCCGACCCAACTAAATTAGGATTTTTCTTCATCTTGCCCCCTTTGGCAGGTATGATCACTCAACCCTTAATTGGTCTATTTTCTGACAAAACATGGTTGCCTAAATTTGGTCGGCGAATGCCTTACCTCATTGGTGGGTGCTTAGTATCATTGATTGTTTTACTATTATTGCCCAACACAGGTTCATTTGGTTTTGGTTATGGATCAATGACAGCCTTGTGGTTTGGTGCAGTAACAGTATTGTTCATGGACTTGTCCGCAAACGTTTCAATGCAGCCTTTTAAGATGATTATTCCTGATATGGTCAATGAAAAGCAAACTGACAAAGCATGGAGCTTACAAAATATATGGGGAAGTTTGGGTGGCGTGATTGCCTTTGTTTTCCCATTTATCTTAACTTCGTTTGGTGTTGCTAACACTGCGGCACGTGGGGTTGTGCCTGATTCAGTTAAGATTTCATTTTATGTTGCAGCTGCAATATTATTATTGTCAACAATTTTTACCATTATGAACGTAAAAGAGTATGATCCGGAAACCTTGGCATATTACCACGGATTTAAATCTGATGATAAGACACACGAGTCGTTTATTGATATTTTGAAACACGCGCCCAAGGTTTTTTGGACTTTAGGCATTGTTGAATTCTTTGTCTGGTTTGGTATTCCATACATGTGGACTTATTCAACTGGTGCTCTGTCAGAAAACATCTGGCGCGTTTCAGATCCTGCATCTGCGGGCTACCAAGCAGCAGGTAACTGGTTTGGTATTCTGCAGGCAGTGTATTCGGTTGTTGCAATAGTAGTGGGTATTTTATTTCAAAGATTAAACGATAAGACAAGAAAAATGACGTATTTCTTAAGTTTGATAGCTGGTGGTTTAGGATTTATTATCGTAGCTTATGGGCATACTCATGTGTCGTCGTTAATTGGCTTTGTATTAATCGGTATTGGTTGGATTGCATTGATTTCGATTCCATTTACTATTCTGACGAACGCATTGGATGGTAAACATGATGGCGTTTATCTAGGTCTGTTTAATTGCTTTATCTGTATCCCTCAAATTGTTGCTTCGGTAGCAAGTTTCGCTATTTTTCCAGCCGTCGGAAAATCAATGGCCCACATGTTAGCAATTGCAGGTGTCTCTCTGATGATTGGTGGTTGTTTAATTTGGATTGTTAAAGAAGAAAAAATACAAGTAGATATGACACAAAAAGGAGAATGAAAAATGACAGAAGATATTAAGTGGTGGCAGAAAGCAGTTGTTTATCAGGTTTACCCACGATCGTTTCAAGATGCAAATGGAGATGGTATTGGTGATCTTCAAGGCATAGAACAAAGGTTAGATTATATTAAAAAGTTGGGTGCCGATGTTATTTGGTTAAATCCAATATATGCTTCACCTGACAAAGACAATGGCTATGATATTTCTGATTATGAAGATATTAATGCAAAATTTGGCACAATGCAGGACTTCGATCGATTACTTCAGAAGGCTCATGATAAAGGGATTAAAATTTTGATGGACTTAGTCGTTAATCATACATCAGACCAGCATCAATGGTTCATTGAAAGCCGTTCCTCAAAAGATAATGATAAGCGTGACTTTTATATTTGGCGTGATCCAGTTGATGGACATGAGCCAAATAATTGGGGCTCATTCTTTTCTGGGCCGGCCTGGAAATTTGATGAAGAAACTGGGCAGTATTATTTACATTTGTTTGTTGAAGGACAGCCCGATTTGAATTGGGTAAATCCAGAAGTACGCCAAGCAGTATTTGACATGATGAACTTTTGGGTTGATAAGGGAATTGATGGCTTCCGAATGGATGTTATTTCTTTGATATCAAAACCAGATGGTCTACCAGACGGTGAGGTACCTGAAGGTGGGGAATATGGTAATTCCGATAAGGCAGTAGCTAATGGGCCACATGTTCACGAATATCTGCAAGAAATGCGTGAAAAAGTTCTAAAGAGGGCTGACATGATGACTGTTGGTGAAGCATCTGGTGTTGATATTAATAACGCTATTAAGTATGCAAACACAGATGAATCAGAATTAAATATGGTTTTCCAATTTGAACATATGGGACTTGATAATAATCCAAATCCAGCTTTGGGAAAATGGTATGATCAAAAAGTTTCTCTAGTTGACCTGAAGGAAAACTTATCCAAGTGGCAAAATGATTTAGCCGGTAAAGCTTGGAATTCGCTTTATTGGGATAACCATGATCAACCACGAGCAGTAAGCCGCTATGGGACGACCGAGCAGCATATCGTGTGGTTTCAGCAAAAATGGTTGCAACCTTATTACACTTTATGCAAGGGACACCATATGTCTATCAGGGTGAAGAAATTGGAATGACCAATGCCTATAATTTGAAACGTGAAGATTTCGATGATGTTGAAATCAAAAATGCTTTCAAGTATTTAATTGACAAGGATCATTTGATTGACGAAGACACAATGTTGAAGTACGTACATGCGAAAGGACGCGACAATGCACGTACGCCGATGCAATGGGACAGTACAGCGAATGCAGGATTTACAACAGGCACGCCATGGCTCAAATTAAACGATAATTATGACGCAATAAACGTTGAACAAGCACTAGCTGACAAGAGTTCTATATTTTACTATTATCAAAAACTAATTCAACTGCGTCATGATTTGCCAATTATCACTACTGGCAAGTATCAGTTGTTGGATCCAAAAGACGAGCAAGTCTATGCGTATCGACGTGTGGGAAACAACGAACAACTGCTTGTTATCAATAACTTCACTGACAACATCGTTACACGGGATTATAGTGTACCCACAAATGCAAAAATTTTGATTAGCAATTATGCTGATGACAAAGCGGAAACACTTCGTCCGTACGAGTCTAAAGTTTATCAGTTTGAAAAATAGTATCTTGCTTGATGAATGACATTACATTTTTATTGTAAACTAATTTAGTTAAACTGTTGTAAACGCTTTCATTTTGATATATAATAACAGTATAAAGTTGGATTGTAACCACTGAATAAGTTGCGGTGGGCAAAACCAAATGATAGGGAAACTATACACCTTTCGATAAGCGATGGTGATGGGGAACTATTATTTGGTTTTTTATTTTCAAAATATAGGAGTGAGCCATGCTGGTAAAAAGAATTTTTAATAATAATGTTCTACTAGCCGAGAATAGCGAACAGGAATTAGTAATCGTTGGGCGCGGTGTTGGTTTCAAGCAAAAAATAGGTAATACAGTTGATTCGAGTAAAATTGAAAAAGCTTATTATCCGCAGGATGAAAATTGGACGAGAATGTTTAACGAAATGGTCGATACAATTTCGTCGGATTATGTTGAAATCGCCTCACATATTATTTCAACTGCGGAGAAAAGTTTAGGCCTGTCATTTGACGGATACTTGTTAATTGGACTAGCAGATCACATACAGTTTGCGGTAGAACGCTTACAAAAAAATCTGCCCATTAAAAATGAGCTATTATGGGAAACAAAACACTTTTACCCTGATGAATATCGTATTGGTGCACTCGCTGTAGCTTTTATTAATGAACAAATGAGTGTGCAATTACCTGAAGATGAGGTTGGTTTTATTGCTTTGAAATTTGTTGAAAAGCGGGCTGGCCCAAATTTCAATGAGAAAGCAACCAATATGACGCAACTCATTGAGAGTGCATTAACATTGATTCGTCATGATTTATTACCTGATATTGATTCTTCTAATCTCAATTATCAGAGATTAATTGTTCATTTGCGTTTCTTCGTAGATCGATTATTAGATGAAAATCATGTTCAAAAAGGTGAAAATAGTTTTGACAACGTAATGTCGCAGCATTTATCAGAAAATTTGCGGGAGCGTTACACAGGCTCATATCAATGTGCACAACGTGTAATTAACTATTTTGAACAACAAACGAAACAACAAACAGGAGTCAATGAACAAGTTTACTTGACTATGCATCTGCAAAGAATTGTGGATTCTTCAATTTAAAATAGGGATTGTAACTATTTAATTAGGCAAAACCCAAAAGATATCATTTATGTGATGTTTTTTGGGTTTTTATTTTACAACATAACGAGGTAGAAAAAATGGATTATGGAGTTTTGGCTAATAATATATTGGCTGGTGTCGGTGGCAAAGATAATATCGGATCCGCTTGGCATTGCGCTACGCGTTTACGGTTTAAGTTAAAAGATGAAAGCAAGGCAGACACTGAAAAAATAGAAAATATGGATGGTGTGATTACCGTTGTTAAATCAGCGGGTCAATACCAGGTAGTTATTGGAAACAACGTTGCACGGGTTTTTGAACCATTGGCCGATGCAATTGGGTTAGCAAGAGATGAAGCTCAGAGCGATAATCAAGAAGAAAAAAAGAAAGAGAATATTGTTAATCGCTTCATTGGTTTTATTTCAAGTGTTTTCACGCCTTTCCTAGGGGCAATGGCCGGGACCGGTGTTTTGAAAGGCTTATTGGCACTTTTTGTGACACTCGGATGGTTGCAAGAGTCCAGTGGAACTTATCAAATTTGGTATGCCGCTGGTGATGCATTCTTCTACTTCTTACCAGTCTGGCTGGCCTTCACAGCTGCAGCGCATCTGAAAGTGAATCAATATGTTGCAGCAGCTTTGGCTGGTGCGTTACTTTATCCAAATTTGATTACATTATTAGCAGGGAGTAAGCCTATAACATTCTTCGGCTTGACCGTTGTCGGAACAACTTACAGTTCGAGTGTTATACCAATCTTGTTAGCAGTTTGGATGTTATCTTATTTACAACCAATTTTGGATAAGTTTTTCCATGATTCTGTTCGTAATATCTTTACACCAATGGTCAGTCTGATTATTATGGTACCAGTCACATTATTGGTTGTTGGTCCATTAGGTACTAGTGTTGGAACGGTTCTATCGTCTTCAGTCGAGAGTGTTTACCGCGTGGCACCTTATGCTGCTGGTGCTGTGATGGGTGCTTTGTGGCAAGTGTTTGTTATCTTCGGCGTCCATTGGACTTTCGTGCCAGTTATGACAAATAATATCAGTCAGTTAGGGTATGACTACTTGCTACCAATGTTAAGTGTTGCTGTTTTATCACAGTCGGGTGCTGCACTTGGTGTGTTCCTCAAAACAAAAGATGCTAAGATGAAATCTTTAGCAGGATCATCAGTGCTCACAGGTGTACTAGGCATTACTGAACCAGCCATTTATGGTGTTACACTTAAATTAAAGCGACCATTTATCTTTGCAACGATTGCCGGTGGTATCGGCGGTGCCATTGCTGGTGGGGGTGGTGCACATGCGAATGCTTTTACCTTACCTAGTTTATTAGCCTTACCCACGTATTTGGGTAAGGGATTTACCAGTGTGATTATTGGTTTGGTTGTCGCCTTCATTTTGTCAGCAGTTACTACTTATCTATTCGGTGTACCTAGCCAACCAAAAGACAGTAAAGCAGACGCTAAAAAAACCGAAGAAATTCAAGATGACCTAGTCATTGCACCTGTGTCTGGCACCATTATCCCACTAGAATCAGTAAAGGACGAAGTTTTTGCCAGTGGCGCAATGGGTAAAGGTATTGCTATCGTACCTGATGATGATCAAATTGTTTCACCAATAGTAGGTACAGTAGCTGCCGTTTATCCAAGTAAACATGCAATTGGTTTAATCTCCAATGGTGGCGTAGAAGTACTAATTCATGTAGGAATTGACACTGTACAATTGAATGGAAAGCATTTCAATCAATTAGTCGAACAAGGACAAAAGGTCTCAGTTGGTACGCCATTAATAACCTTTGATCGGCAGGCTATTCAGGCAGCTGGATATGATCCAACGGTGATGGTTATTATCACAAATACAGCAGATTACGAAATCACTGAGACACAAGATACGGTAGCTAACCAAAATTGGTTACTACAACTGAAAGCATTATAAAAAGGAGAATAAAATGTACAGTAAAGAATCAATCACAGGCTTTCCAAAGGACTTTTTATGGGGTGGCGCAACTGCTGCTAATCAAATTGAAGGGGCATGGCAAGTTGATGGGAAAGGTTTAACAACAGCTGAAGTCGTACGTAAAGCTGAAGACCGACGTCACGGTTCAATGGGAGATGTTAACGCAGATACCTTACAAGAAGCTATCGCCGATCATTCGGATGTACATTATCCAAAACGTCGTGGAGTAGATTTTTATCATCACTACAAAGAAGATATTGCACTATTTGCAGAGATGGGTTTTAAAGTATTTCGACTTTCAATCGCTTGGTCACGTATTTTTCCAACTGGTTTAGAAGAAAATCCAAATGAAGCTGGGTTAGCTTTTTATGACCGAGTATTTGATGAACTAGATAAATACCATATTGAACCACTCGTGACTCTTTCACATTATGAGATGCCAATTGAACTAACGAAGCGCTACAACGGTTGGTTGGATCGTGAGGTCATCAAGGCATTCAATCACTATACAGAAACTGTTTTTAAAAGATACAAGGACCGAGTTAAGTACTGGTTGACATTCAATGAAATTAATACTAGTGCTTGGGGATTTCATGAAACTGGCGCTATGGATGGTGATTTAAGTACGCAAGAACAGTTGCAAGTGCGCTATCAGGCAGTTCATCACCAATTTGTAGCTAGCGCTATTGCGACAAAGCAATTGAAGGAAATTGCGCCCAACGCCAAAATTGGTTCAATGTTGGCTCGCATGCAAACGTATCCAGCAACAGCAAACCCGGTTGATGTGCAAGCAGCACAAGTTGAAGATCAGAAAAATTTGTTTTATACGGATGTCCAAGCACGTGGCGAATATCCAGAGTACATGAATCGATATTTCAATGAAAATGGCATCGTTATTAATATGTCTACTGATGATGAAAAGCTTTTGAAACAGTATCCGGTTGATTTTATTAGTTTCAGTTATTATATGACCAACGTGACAGGGGTAGATGGCGTTGAAGATGGGATTGGTAATATGAGTTTGGGTGGTCGTAATCCCTATTTGAAGGAATCAGAATGGGGATGGCAAATCGACCCGATCGGCTTGCGAGTTTCTCTGAATGTCCTGTGGGATCGTTACCGTAAACCATTATTTATTGTTGAAAATGGCTTAGGGGCAGTGGACGAATTAACAGCAGATTACAAAGTACACGATGATTATCGTATTGACTATCTTCGTTTACATATTGAACAAATGAAAGAGGCTGTGATTGATGGTGTTGACTTAATGGGTTACACAATGTGGGCACCACTAGATATTATTAGTTTTAGCACTTCTGAGATGAGTAAGCGTTATGGTTTAATTTACGTAGATCAAGATGACGCAGGGAATGGCACATTAAAGCGTTATAAAAAGGATTCGTTCTTCTGGTATCAAAAAGTTATTGAAAGTAACGGTAAAATATTAGAATAATAGCAAAAAAGCGACACACTGATAAACAGTATCGCTTTTTTAATTGATGTAGAAATAGTAGTCGTTTTTTTACATTAGTAGTATAAGGATAGCAGATAAGTAACAAATGTTTAATAATTTACTCGGAACTTGTTTTATGTTAATATACTTATAATTAATAAGTATATTACTTTAATAAAAAGAGGTGTATTCATGAGTAAAGTTATAAGTTTGGTTGGGCAACAGTTAGATGCGCTACTAGAAAATGAGACTAATATTGTTTCCAACCTAGCAAATACTGCCGCCTTATTGTTTCAGAACTATGAGAATCTAAATTGGGCAGGTTTTTATATCTACAACGATGATGCTAAAGAGTTGGATTTAGGACCATTTCAGGGTAAAGTGGCATGTATGCATATCAAGCCTGGATCAGGCGTAGTAGGAACAGCTTTTGCTAACAAAGAAAGTATTGTTGTACCGAACGTACATGAGTTTGCTGGCCACATTGCTTGTGATGCTGATAGTAATTCAGAATTAGTTGTACCAATATTTAAAAATGGACAAATTTATGGAATAATTGACATTGATTCACCAATACTGAACCGATTTGGTGAGAACGAAAAAAATGAAGTAGAAGAGCTTGCTGAAATCTTAGCAAATCATATTTAATGCCCATACTATAAATTAAAAGCAACTGAGTTGAACAGTTGCCTTTTTATTTTGATAGAAATCCGTATCAGTATCTACCTATTTTTGAGAACATTTAGTACGTGGCATTTTTGGTAAATAAACAATAATAGTAGACCACCTAGCGACCCAACTAATGCCAGGAAAAGACCTGAGCTAACTCTAGTATCCGGAACAAAATGATTTGATAATAGGCTCAATCCGGTAAACAGTATTAATAACATAAATGAGCTAACGTAGATGGCATTTAATATTTTCTTATTTAACAAGTCAAGAAGTTCAAATCGATGATTAATATAACTGCCCATAATAATTGTGACAATAACCAGGGAAATCAACGTTGATAATAAAGCGCCCAGAGAGCTTGTTAAATAGATCATAATAGGCTGGCATAGGATTTTAATAGCCATGCCCCAGCCAATTGCCCTAAGTGCTATGCCAGTTTTACTGAGTCCTTGTAAAATCATGGCTAGGACAGATGTTAATCCCATGAATAGCGCAATAACCGCTGAAATTTGTACCATTGGTATATATAAGCTTTCCGCAGCATAATTTCCATAAAATAAAATGTAGACCGGTTTACTTAACGAGTAGAGTGCTGTACAAGCAGGTAAAGTAATGGCACAAAACAATACGTAAGCTTGACTAATATATTTTCTTAGTATTTCATGATTGTACCTGTTTTTTGAAATGAGAGGCAAAATAGTCGATGCAATTGAAACAGACAATGAAACCACAATCATAATCAGCTTATTGCTATTAAAATTGAACAAGCCAAAAATTGTTTCAATTTTGTTACTGGATAGCATAGGATTGAACTTTGACATCAGTACGTGAAAGCTGAATTGATCTATCCACTGATAGGCAACTAAGAAGCCGCCAATGATGACGAAAGGCAATGACTGAACGATAATATGCTTAAAATTGATGATTTCTGGTTCAGAATTTTCTTTAAAGGAATCAGCATTTAACGGCTGTTTTTTTGAAAGCGAGTTGGTACAGAAGAGTAAGTAAAGTGTTGCAGTCCAAGCACCAATTGATGCTGCAAATGTTGAATGTACAACCACAGTTACCCAACTGCCATGCTGTATATGTAAAATGACATATGCAGATCCTAACATATAGGCCACACGGACGACTTGCTCAATCACGTCAGACTTGGCAATTGCCGCCATTCTCAGCTCACCTTGCAGTCGACCTCTTAAAACAGATAAAAATGGAAAAACTAATACAGCCAAAGAAAGGGATCGTAGTACAGGAATCAGTTTTACGTCACTGGCAGAAAGGATAGGGGCTAAAGACCATAGTGCAACGCAACAAATAAATCCCGCGACCCAACTTAATCGCGTCGCGTTTTTCAAGAATTGATGCTTACTATTACCTTCAAGTCGTGCCGTAAATTTAGCAACAGCCGAAGGTAATCCAGCAGTCGATAACATTAAGAAAAATTGATATAAATTATAGCCTTTACCCATCAAGGTGTTAGCCTGTAGTGATAGTGCACCTAACATAATCGTCCAAGGAATGACATACAATGCGCCTAAGACTCGCGAAGTAATATTGCCAAAAGCGAGCCATGCGGTACCGTTGGTGAGTTGGTTTTGGGATAATTTTTTTAGTCTCATCTTATTATTGTAACACTGATAATTATTTCAATATATTAGTGTATCTAATTTTGAAAAAGGATTTCATAAATATAGTTACAAAGTAGTCATTCCTTTGACAAAATGAACTGGTAAGGTGACGTGATTGTGGGATGCTGTAGTATTTTTTTGATTCATTTGTGATAATAATTTTTCTACAGATGATTTGGCGATTTCGGCAGTAGGCTGTTTAATTGAAGATAAAAAAATTTGTTGTCGTGAATAAATACGAGCACCATCAAATCCTATTATTTGTACATCTTTGGGTACATTAATTCCCTTTTGGGTAAGCAAAAAGTAAAAATCACTCGCGAATTCGTCAGAATCAGAAAAAATACCGTCGTAGTTAAATGTTGTATTTATAGTATTTTCATTAATGAACGTAGCAAAGTCGTCCACAAAATTGGCAATGTCACGAGTTACAAATCTGTCTACAGTAATATTGTGTTCACGACAGTAGTCAAAAAATCCTTCTTCACGAATAGCTGATATATTTCTCACAGGTGCCTTTGAAATAAATAAAAGTCGTTTAGCACCAGAATTAACTAGAGTTTTGCCCGCTAGCTGTCCGCCAGAATAGTTATCTGAAACCACCAATGGGACTTGATCGGAAACTTTTTTCTCAATGGAAACGAGCGGTATATCTGTTGCAATTAAATTAGCTGCATCAGCATAGGACATCGTAATTAGTCCTGCAACTTTTTGTGTATTAGCCATCTGTATGTATTCGATTTCATCTTCTGAGCGGTTATTCGAGTTGCATAATATCATTTTATAGCCATTTTTTTGCAACTCTTGTTGCATGTAGTAGCTCAATTCCGAAAAGAACGGTGAGTTGACTGTCGGAATAATAAAAACAACGAAATTTGATTGACTAGTTTTTAAAGAACGAGCCATAGCATTTGGCACATAGTTCAGCTCCGCTATGGCTTGTGCTATTTTTTTCTGTGTATTCGGCTTGGTTTTTTTCCCATTAATGTAATTAGACACAGAACCTCTAGAAACACCAGCTAAGCTAGCTACATCGTTCATATTAACCAATTGCAAATACCTTCTTCAATATATTATGTAATAAAAAAGTGCCTAACTGGCACTTTTACAATTATTATGGTGTAAACCTTCCTGATAACATTTTATCAAATAATTCTGACATTTGTTGTTGTTTCATGTTTTCTATTTGCTTCACTTCTAAATGATTGAAGTCTTCTATCATGAAGTAGGCTTCTAAATAAAGTGTCAATTGATTTTTAATAAATCGTTGGTTTGTTATCTTTTCGGGACGATTTATGTTGTTTATCAGAGACATCGCAAATTCGTGTGGATCAATAGTAAAGTTTTTCTCCATGATCGTTATCCTTTCTGATTATTCAATGCTATCTTCCAAATTTTCTCTGGCATGTTTGGCATCAATATAACGTGTCATTTCTAATTCTTTTTCGGGAGTCAAACGATAGAAGAGTATTAGTATGAATGAAATGACTAAAGCAACTAAAGGCACCCAAACATAATTTGCTTCGATACTAAATAGTGCTGATGCAGACTGAGATTTATTTGGCGCATAGTGACCAAGTGATAAAAGCATACCCGTAATTGCGCCACCAATACCCATGCCAAACTTGGCGGTAAAACTTGAGGCAGAGGTTACAATTCCTTCAGCACGAACGCCGTTTTTCCACTCCCCATAATCAACTGAGTCTGCTAACAAGACGGCAATTAAGGCTCCAACGAAACCATTTCCAAAGTTTCCAATAATCGTACCAATAATTACTAGTGGAACATTCAGTAATTGTGCACCAAGGCCAAGGACTAATTGACCCAATATACTCAGTGCTAGTCCTGATAGTATTGTCTTCTTTTTTCCTATTTTCATGACAATTTTAGGTGTTAAGAATACAGAAATCAACCCAACAGCATTGAAAAACAGCGCCAGGGAAGCGAGCTCAGGTTTATCTAAATTGTATTTAAAGAAGTAGATGGTTACTTGTCCTTTTGTCTGCATACCCAGCCAATAAATAAAGTTTAAGCCAACAACAATAACCCATGGCCAATTATTTCTAAGTGCTTTTAAAGATGTTCTAATTGGAAGTGCTTGTTGTGATTGGCGGGTTTGTACATGTTCACGTAGGTTTGCAAACACAACCAGGTAAATGATGAAGAAGACGGCCGCTGCCATGACAGCAACCCAGAAGAAGCCTCTGCGTGGGTTATCAGTTCCTCCGAATAAGGTGACAAGTGGTAAAGCAATAACTGAAATGAGTGTTCCACCAAAGTTTGAAAATAGCGACCTAATTGTGGAGAGTAGAACGCGTTCATTTGGATCTGTTGTCATACTTGGCAAAATTGAAGTTAGTGGAATATTGACAGCTGAATATAAAACGTCAATACCAATATAGGTGACATAGGCCCAGACAATTTTCAAATTCATTGGTAAGTCTGGTGTTGTAAAACATAAAATAGTGAAGATCGTAAATGGGGCATTAAACCAAAGAAAGTAGGGGCGGCTGCGGCCCCATTTTGTGTGCGTATGGTCGATCATAATACCCCAAAAAGGTCCATCAAGTGCATCAATTACACGTGCAACTAACATCAATGTGCCGACGGCACCGGCTGTGATACCAAAGACGTCAGTATAGAAATACATTAAATATGTGCCGATCAAGCTAAATGTAAAACTACAAGCAAAATCACTAGCCCCATAACTTAAGCGTTCATTCCAAGGCAACTTTCCATTGCTTTTTTCTACCGTAACTGTTCCATTACTAGACATGTCATACACCTTCCTTTTTATAGATGCAGTGTGGTTGAGGGAGAAGTATACAGGTACACTTTGACCTCATATGGTTTTAATACTTGATTGTCATTTGTTGGATAATTTTGAATAATTAACTTGCTTTCAGAGGGTACATCGTATTGGCGTGTGACCGAATGAGAGGTGAAGTTCGCAATGACGAACAAGGTTTCGTTTTTGTTTTTTCGTGTATAGGCGAAAACTTCCTTATCTTCCTCATTTTCTTTGAATAAATTGAAATCACCATCGGTAATCACTGGTAAAGTATGGCGTAGTTTAATCAATTTTTGATAAAAATAAAACAGTGAATTTGGATCTGATAATTCATCCTCTGCGTTAATTGCTTGATAATTGGGGTTCACAGATAGCCATGGTTTGACATGACTAAAGCCTGCGTAAATATCTCTATTCCATTGCATCGGAGTTCTTGAGTTATCACGTGACCGTGCCCGAAGATATGTCATCATATCCTGAGATGTAATTAATTTTTCCTTTTCAACTAGCTCTTCATAGGCATTGATGGATTCCAAATCTTTATATTGTGACAATTCCTGAAAACCAGCATTTGTCATCCCTAGTTCCTCACCTTGATATATATAAGGTGTACCTTGCATGAAATGTAAAAGGGCAGCCAACATTTTTCCAGAAACTTCTCGATATTCTTCTGAGTCGTTGCCAAATCGTGATATAGCCCGGGGTTGATCATGGTTATTCCAATACAAACTGTTCCATGCCTTACCATACAGTGACTTCTGCCACTTGGTCAAATTATCACGTAATTTTTTCAATGACACGTGGTTATCGGACCATTTTCCGAGTGCTGGGTTGTCGTTTCCATCAAGGCTAACATGTTCAAACTGAAAAACCATGTTTAGTTCTGTTCCATCTAAATTGGCATATTTCTCCGCTTCTTTTGTATCAACTCCGATAGTTTCACCAACTGTAATCCAGTCATGCTTTTTCAAGACATGTTTGTTCATTTCAGTTAGATAGTCATGAATATGTGGCCCATTGGCGACAATTTCAGCAGCATCACCATATAATTCTGAACCGTGTATTCGACCATCAGGTAATCCTATTGGTTTTGAAATAAGGGAAATGACGTCCATACGAAAACCATCAATTCCTTTTGTAGCCCACCAATTCATCATGTCGAATATTGAATGCCTGAGTTCTGGATTATCCCAATTCAAATCGGGCTGTTCTTTGGCAAATAAATGCAGATAGTACTGTCCAGAACTCTTGTCAAGTGTCCATGCAGGGCCAGAAAAGAAGGAGCCCCAGTTATTTGGTTCATGATCATTAACTGGGTCACGCCAAATATAATAATCTCGATACTTATTATCCGTACTTTTGCTGCTGATGCTCTTTTGGAACCACTCATGTTCAAAAGAACTATGGTTAACCACAAGATCCATCATTATTTTTAATCCACGTTCGTGGGCTTTGCCTAGTAGTTCTTCAAAATCATGCATGTCGCCGAAAGTAGGGTTGATGCTTTTATAATCCGAAATATCGTAACCACCATCAATATTGGAGGTTTTATAGACGGGATTCAACCATATAACGTCAACGCCCAGTTTTTCGATATAGTCAAGACGATTTATTATGCCTCTCAAATCACCTATACCATCGTCATTACTATCTTGAAAACTTTTTGGATAAACTTGGTATACAACAGCATTTTGCCACCACATTTTTTTATTCATAAGATCTCCTTCTTCATAAATGGAACGTTCCATTTATTTAACACATAGTATAAACTGAATAGAATATAAATGCAAGCGCTTACATTTCGAGAAGACTTTTTCATATTATAGTGATGAAAATAGCAAAATTTAATTGAAAAATTAGGGATAATAATGTACAATTCAGAAAGCGTGCGTTCGGCTGTTTTCTTGACAGTTACTGTGTTTAGTGGATTAAACGAGTTAAGGATACAAAACAATTGATTGATGTATATATGAACTGAAATAAAGCATAACTACATATAATTTTTTAAGTCTATGAAAACCAATGGTTATAAGTTGAAGGGAGGTATCGTTGATTGCGTTTCAAAAAGATACTAACATTGTTTGTTTTGGCAATAAGTCTGTTTACAGTCACCTCACTGTATCCGATCCCAGCTAAAGCAGACACAGCGAATAATTACAATATTACAATTGATGGTAACTTTGAGGATTGGGCAGACAAACCTAAGACAGATATCTTCTTTGACTATAACAATGGCAATGTTACCAAACAGGGTTCTTTTTTATCTGACGATAAGTACTTATATATTTATATTGATATGGATCCTTATAACAAAGGACACAATTATAGATTTCAAGGAAGTGGTTGGAATGTCCAAGTTGGTAACAATATTACTAGTTTAACCTTTTCAGTTGATGGTGGAATATGGTCTCTTCAACCTGGTTCCAAAGCTGCTATCTCTTCTGTTTGGTCTTGGAGCAATAATGATCCTGATAAATTATTTATCAACCAACAAATTCCAGGTGTGACTGGTTATGTTACCACTGAAAAATCGAGTAATGGATGGGCATATCGCGATCGTGCAGAGATTAAGATCCCATTAAGTGGCTTTTTAAAAAATCCAGATATGGTGCAAAGCCTCATAATCTATGATACCGATAACATGGGACAACAAAAAGTAACGGTAACTGGTGCTAGTACGGGCGGAAATCTGATCGTTTTAAGCGGTTTTATTATGGCGATTCTGTTAGTTTTATTTGGCAAGTTTTTAAAAAATAGAAAGGAAAGAGAGGCTAATTTTCTTGAGTATCTTTTTATTAATTAGTGGTGTTATTTGGCTATATGCTTTATCTGTTTTTAAAAGAGCCAAGCTCCCAGCTTTTTATTTTATTGTGGGTAGTGTGGGGCTATTTTTTATTTTATTTTTCTTTAGTAAACCTTATTTTATTTGGATAATGGCGCGAGCGGTTACCTTTGGTGTTTCTTTAGTCGCGCATCCCTTAAATTTAGCCACTGTATATTCGGATTACGGTTTAATTGCTATTAATAAAGGGTTTAACGCCATTACAATGTCAATTGATTATGAGTGTTCAGGAGTCATAGAAACAGCAGCATTTTGGGCTTTATTAGCATTTTATCCTATGTATCAAGCTAAAGAAAAAGTTGTGCTAGCCTTACTGGGCCTTTTGTGGATGTACGTTGCAAATGTTATTAGATTGATTTTGATTGTACTAATTGTTCATACTTTTGGTGTGAATTATTTCTTTTTAGCTCACTCAATTATCGGTCGAATTGTATTTTATATTTTTGCCGTGTTCTTTTACTACAAAGTATTTACATACGGTTATTTAGAAAAAAATAAAAAGAAGGTGTAAATGAATTACCTATTTTTTTTAACGTTAAGTCAAATGGGATTCTGGATAACTTGGCTACTGATACCTATTTTAGTAGAAACAGTTCCTGCAATTTCATCTTTTGTTAAAATATTTTTTTATACGATTAGTAAACCAAAATCTGAAAAGAGTCTAAGTTTCTGGCCATTTATTTCAATTATTATTCCAGTATATAACTCTGAAGATACACTGTATGAATGCATTCAATCAGTTTACCAATCGACCTATCCTATAGATAAAATTCAAGTGATAGTGGTTGATAATAAAAGTCAAGACAAAAGTTTTAAAGCTTTTCAATCTGCACAAAACAGTTTTCCAAAATTAAATATGCAGTGGATGAAAACAGAGCAAGGAAAAGCTCGTGCGCTAAACTCTGCAATTTATAGTAGTTCTGGTGCGTATATTATTAACATTGACAGCGACGGAATTTTAGAGCGCAATGCTTTAAAAAATTTAATCAAAAAGTTTGAGAGTGATACAACAATATCTGCTATGACAGGTAGTATACTGACACAAAAATCTTTGATTAAAAGTACTAAAAATGTTGGATTGAAGTGGTTGCAGCGCTTAGAGTATTTCGAGTACGCGCAAGCTTTTATGTCGGGCAGGAGTATTGAATCACAAAATAATCACTTATATACAATGTCGGGTGCATTTTCAGGATTCCGAAAAGATGCATTAATGAAAACCTTTATGTATGATGTATCAACCGTCGGCGAAGACATTGATATTACCTTTCAGGTTAGAGACAAAGCGAAAGGAAAGGTTATTCTTTGTGCAGATGCTTTCTTTTTCGTTGATCCAATTGAAAGTTGGAATAAATTATATACGCAACGACAACGTTGGCAGCGTGGCCAAATTGAAGTATCGCAAAAGTATTCTGGAAATCGTTTGGGATTAAAATCATTTTTCTCAAATTTTTTGGTGAGAAGACTAATCATTGATCACACATTTATGTTTCTAAAAACAATATGGCTTTTCGCAAGTATTGCGCTATTGTTTTTAAACTATTCACCGTTATTGCTACTACTATCATATGTTGCCATTTATCTTCTATATGTTTTTATGAGTACAATGGTTTTTGTTAATGTAAACATGATGCTAAAAAAATTTAGTGATGAGCGAACATTTTATTTTTCGCTATTCGATTGTGTCTTTTGGATGCCCATATATAATTTTATTTTATCTTGGATACGTTTAATTGGCGTAATTAATACAGAATATCTTTCTGCTAAGTGGGCTACGAAAAATTATCATGAAGAGTTCAAAACAGTCGGAACAATTGTTAAGCAGGACTTTATTAAAATTAAAGGAGGTAGAAAAAAGTGAGTTTAGTAGGTACCTATCATTTGAAATATTATATCCATGCTAGTCATGCAATTAGATGGGAAAACGGCGAAGGTGAAGAACATGCACACTCTTGGGAAATAGCGGTAGAGTTCCGTTCAACCAACGAAAACATGATTGTATTTGATAAAATTGAGAGCTCTCTAGATGATCTTTTTAAAGCATATTCTGGAAAATTTTTGAACACGGTTGAACCTTTTACCACAATAGATCCTACTTTAGAAAATATAACAAAGTTCTTTTTTACGTTAGTTGAGAAGCAAATTTTACCTATGCACGCACAATTAAATAAAATTGAGCTCGGTGAATCACCAATGAGATTTTATTATGTGACCCGAGATGACATGAGTGGTGAATAGGATATGAAAGAAAAGATATTTTCTTTGGGAAATGCTACTATTCTGATTTTATTTTATTTACTTTTTGGTGTTACCTATATTTCAGCGATTCTATCAGATAATTTTACTATTGGCGACAACTTAAAAAGAGGCACAACAACTACGTTGGGATTGCTCGTCTTTCTTAGCATAATACTATTGTTCATAAGCCTAGTTTATTTTTTACCTAAAGTCAAAAAGGCTGTTGTATTTGTTTTTAAACAACATAAAAATATTACATCAATTGCGTTATTTGCATTGTTAGTTTTATTACAATTTTTGTTTGTAACAGTATTTCATCCTAAAATTGGCTGGGATCCTTCGGCATTAATTAATACACTAGATCATGTAGATGATGATGTAAATAATCGAGCATATTTTAGTTTGAATTCAAATAACTTGCCCATTCTGTTGTTTATGTCGTTTCTTTCAAATGTTTTTCAGTTGAAAACATGGTTGTTTTTTGATTATCTGACCATAGTCATGGTTGATCTATCAATTATTTTTTCGGTTGCCACCTCTTATATGATCGACAGACGTTACTTTGCAGTTTCTTTATATATTCATATATTAGTATTTGGTGTCTTTCCTTGGATAGTTATACCTTATACCGATACATGGGTCCTACCATTTGTATCAGCATTTTTGTTTTTCTATTTCAGCGCAAAGAAAGTATCTAAACTATGGCAAAAAAATATATTAATGACACTCTTTGCTTTACTTGTGTGTGGAACGTATTTCATTAAACCATCCGCAATTATTCCCGCTATCGCAATCGGTTTAATTGAGGCACTTAGCTTGTTTAAAGAAAAACGTGTGTTATTACCCGAAGTTCTCAAAAAAACCAGTACAGTTTTGATAGTTATGTTTTCTTTTATTTGTTTATACACGATAACTCAAAATAAAATTGAGCATCAAACATTAATTCACGTCAATCGAGAGCGGGCTATCCCAGCGGTGCACTTTATGAACATGGGTATTTCTGGTGATGGTGGATATAATGCGCAGGATACTTTAAAAATGGGTGAGTTAGCAACTAAGTCCGAAAAAATTGAGTACTCGAAACAAATGTATGTTAAACGATTAAAAAAGTTAGGTGTCGTTGGCTACTTTCATTTTATAATTCTAAAGCAAATAAACAATACGGCCGATGGCTCGTTTGCATGGGGAAAGGAGGGGCATTTTATTCAGGGTGACCAAATTCCAAATTCCCACGGATTAAAAGGGGTGCTGGAAAATTATCTGTATATATATGGGAAAAACGTGGCCAATTTTCGGTTTATTGCCCAATTCATTTGGTTGATTATCTTGAGCTGTATATTTTTTGGTTGGCATAATAAATCACAGACAACACAAACAATTAGATTAGGTATCACGGGAGCCTTTTTGTTTCTTCTTTTGTTTGAAGGGGGTAGAAGTAGGTATATTATCCAATTTTTACCACTATTTTTATTGGGATCCAGTCTCTTGATTAATGATTCGAAGCAAATTATTAAAGAAATTACTGATGCCACGTTATTAAAACGAACAAACTACGAGTCAAAATAATTACAATTTTGAGAGTATGACGTCACTGGTAACAGTGGCTTTTTAATTATGAAAGCGTGAAAATTAAGGTTATAATTATTTTGTTGGAAAACACAGTACGCAGTAAAGTTAACAGATTAATAAGTTTATTAATTGTCAAATCATATTTTGAAACTTTACGTCAATATATGAGTTATCGAACGAAAAATGGAGAACATAAACGTATGACCAAACAAAAGATAGTATTAATAACTGGTGCTAGTAGTGGTATTGGGTATCAAGCAGCGGAAAAACTAAGTACGCATGGCTTCAAAGTTTATGGTGCAGCACGCCGAACTGAAAAAATGAGTCCACTGTCTTCTTTAGGAATTATTCCTCTTAGGATGGACTTAACTGATGAACATTCAATTAAATCTGCCGTAGCATACATTATTGACCAAGAGGGTCAAATTGATATTCTAATTAATAATGCTGGATATGGTTCATACGGTGCCATTGAAAATGTCCCCATAGAAGAGGCTAAAAAACAATTTGGAACTAATTTGTTTGGCCTTGCCACGCTTGTTCAATTGGTTTTACCACATATGCGTCATCAAAAATATGGTCGTATTGTTAACATTTCATCCATGGCAGGACGTATGACAACATACATGGGCGCTTGGTATCATGCTACTAAGTACGCTCTTGAAGGATTTAGCGATGCGCTACGCATGGAAGTCAAACCATTTGGCATTGATGTTATTCTTATTGAACCAGGTGGAATTAAAACTGACTGGGGTACTATTGCTGCGGAGAATCTTCGAAAAACTTCGGTTGATACACCTTATGCTGAACATGCTTTAGCAGCATCCAAAAGAATGCATCAACTTTATACATCTAGCAGACTAACAGATCCAGATGTAGTTGCTTCAACTATAGTAAAGTCAGTGACTACTAAACGACCAAAGCCTAGATACTTAGTGGGTTATGGCGCAAAGATATTGGTTAGTTTGCATGCCATTTTACCTACACGGATATTTGATAAATTAATTCAAAAGGTTGTTTAAATTCAAGTCAACTACAAGGAGGCAGTTATGGATTCATTTCCTTTGGAAAGACCTTACATCACTATTACTAATGTCATCTGGAGCTTTGATTATGATACGCAACAAGTCAAAGTATTATTAATCAAGCGTGCAGATGAGCCATTTAAAAATTTTTGGGCGCTACCAGAAATATTGTTGCGGGAAGACGAAAGTGCACATGAAGCATCCTTAAGGTTAATAAAAGAAAAAATAGGGTTATCGCTTTCGGATGTTCATGCAGAGCAATTAGCAACGTTTACAGCACCAGATAGAAATCCTGATTTTCGGGCGCTCTCGCTAAGTTACATGATATTTTTGCCAAAATACGTCAATCTCGTTCCTGGATCTGGTGCGATTGAGGCAGAATGGTTTACGTTAGAAAAGATTAAAAACAATTATTTTGGCATAAAAAAGGGTGATTTGTTTTTTAAAACGCTAGCTGAAAATGAGTACTTAACTGAACTAGATTCTCAAAAGCGATTGGCCTTTGATCATAATTGGATTTTAACTGTGGCCTGCCACCGGATAGTCAACAAACTGAACTACCAGCCGACTATTTTATTAACATTAGGATCTTCCTTTACATTGAAAGCAGCTCGGCATGTCTATGGTATTTTTGGTCAAGATGAGCCTGATAATTCTAATTTTTTACAAAACAACAAAAAAATATTTGAATTAGTTGGAGAAGTTGATAAAAAAGGTCCGGGTAGGCCTGCCAAAAAGTTTCGCTTGATAATTTCATTTTAAAGATGTAGAATCTCTTTATAAATAATAAAAGTAAAAAATACTTTTATAAGGAAGAGGTTCTTTTTATGGATAAGAAGAGACACTTATTGTTCATCATTGGCACGGCATGGATGATTGACGCATTGGATGTTGCTTTGCTGTCGTTTATCATGCCATTGATTAAAAATGAGTGGGCCATTGGTAGTACAGAATTAGGATTGGCCGCCGCTGTCACATCGATTGGCATGATTATTGGGTCAATTGTTTGCGGTAAATTAGCTGATAAATATGGTCGTAAAAATATTATCATCGGAACGCTACTCGTTTTTTCATTAGGTAATTTGGCGTTAATATTTGCGCCAAACATCTTGTGGTTTATGGTCATTCGTTTTATAACAGGCATTGGACTAGGTGGGGAGTTGCCAGTAGCAGCAACGATTATTGCTGACAACTATACTGGTACAAAGCGGTCACAAATGTTATTATTAGCTGATAGTTTTTGGGCTTATGGTTGGATTTTAGCATCTTTGATTTCTTTTCTAATCATTCCTCGTTTTGGCTGGCGCGCTGCCGTTGCCCTTGCGGCTTTGTTTGCTTTTTATGCCCTAGCATTGCGTAAGCACTTACCAAATGAACCGGGCAATAAGAAAAGTCACGAAGGCACTTTTAAAGAGCTTCTTTCCAGCAAACATCGATCACGGTTAATTGTTTTAAGTATAATGTGGTTTATTGTGATGTTGACCTATTATGGAATCTTTTTGTGGCTGCCTACTGTCCTAACCATGCGTGGTTTTTCAATCGTTAATTCATTAGGATACACGCTTATCATGAGTATAGCTCAGTTGCCTGGGTATTATTTAGCTGCCTACTTAATGAATAAGATGAGTCGGAAAAAGATTTTGGCAATTTATCTGTTGGGCACGCTGATTTCGAGTTTCGTTTTTGGCTTTGGTACTAATGTAGCGTTAATACTAGTGGCTGGTGCCTTTATGTCTTTCTTTGACTTAGGTGCATGGGGAACATTAATCTCCTTGACTCCCGCACAATTTCCTGAGAAAATACGGGGTACAGCCATGGGTACCGCACAAGCAGTTGGGCGTGTTGGTGCCACGGTTGGACCATTCCTTGTCGGTTGGTTATTTGATTTTAAATTAGGCATTAGTGTCATATTTAGTGTCTTTGCAGTATTGCTGATTATTGCGATAGTGGTGTTATTGATAGGTGTAAAAGACAATCTAGAGGATGAGTATTGATGTATACCATAGTATTGCTTGGTTATGTATATAAATTTATATGTTTTATACAAAAAAACAACCAAATTTATATACACAAGTTGTAAGCGTTGACATATAATATAATAAAGATAATTTATGTCTTTCAAAATTTAAACTGATAGTCAGAAGGAGAAACAATGAAAGCAGCTGTATGGCATGGCGTTAAAGATGTTCGTGTGGAGGATGTTGAGCTCAAACCAACAAAATCTAATGAGGTGGTAGTGCGTGTTGCTTATGCTGGAATTTGTGGCAGCGACTTACACGAGTACCTTGAGGGTCCTGTATTTATTCCCGTTGATCAACCAGATGAATTGACTGGCGGTCAAGCACCATTAACGATGGGACATGAGTTTTCTGGCGTTATCGAAAAAGTAGGCCCTGATGTGGCTAATTTTAAAGTTGGGGATCACGTTTCAATTAATCCAACTGTCACAAAGGGAATTTCTTCTGATGATTTGGATGTTTACGATGGCTATAGCTTTATTGGTTTAAGCACGGATGGTGGCTTTACATCATACGTGAATGTACCAGAAGATAACTTATATCATTTACCTGAAGAATTTTCACTGAAATTAGCAGCTACTATTGAGCCAACGGCAGTTGCGGTCCAAGCTATCAAAGAGGCAGACCTTCGATTTGGCGAAAAAGTTGTGATTTTTGGTGCTGGTCCAATAGGTGTATTAGTTGCTGCTGCTGCGAAGGCAGCGGGAGCTACTAAAATCGTGGCTGTAGATTTGTCAGAAGTTCGCTTGAGAAAAGCGCTTGAAATGGGCGCAACAGACGTGATTAATCCAAGTCAAGTGCCAGACACTATTGCAGCTATTAAAAACATAATTCCTGGTGGAGCGGATGCATCATTTGAAGTTGCTGGGGTACAACCAACCTTTGAACAAGCAATAGATGCAACACGTCCGCGCGGAAGTGTCGTTATTGTTTCAATTTTTGCAAAGCCAATCAGCTTTAACCCAATGCAATTGATGAATGCAGGTGTTAAACTGACCACAACAATTGCTTATTCAAAAGAAACTTTCCAACAAACCGTTGCTCTTGTTAGCAGTGGACAAATTAATGTTGAACCAGTTATTACAGATACAATTTCATTAGACAATGTTGTTTCTGACGGTTTTGAGTCATTAACAAGCGATAAATCGCAGGCTAAGATTTTGATTGATTTGAATAAAAATTAACTAATTTAAAATATCTAAGTATACAAGTTGCTACTATTCTTACTTTTGTTTAGAATAGCGGTAGCTTTTTATTATGATTTACACATTTAGCTAATTAATATATAATAAAAATATTTCAACTTAACTTTTAAAACATGTGTGGTCTTTCCTTGTTAGTGTCGTACCAAGGACAGATAATAGTGGTCACGACGTCGCATAATTTGGAGCAATTAGACGGCCCTCTATTTTCTAAAGTAGATTTCTAATACAGTTAAATGTTATTAATATGGTAATATAAAGTTAAATTATGTAATTCGTGAGATAAATGGGAGAAATACATGACTATCTTTGAGGACATTAAAGCAGATAGGGATAATTTAACTTACACACAAAAAGGTATAAATCCTGTATTTTACACTCCTCAGAGCGCAAAAATTCTGATTATTGGTCAGGCTCCCGGTAAAAAAGTGCAAGAAACAGAAATCATGTGGAATGATGCTTCCGGAGATAGATTACGCGAGTGGTTGGGTGTTGATAGAAAACAATTTTACGATTCTGGTAATTTTGGTTTTATTTCGATGGACTTTTATTACCCAGGAAAAGCAAAATCAGGTGATAAGCCACCGCGTGGTGGTGTAGCAGATAGGTGGCATCCAAAACTTATTGCTGCAATGCCTAATCTGCAGTTAATTGTTTTAATCGGGTCATATGCTCAAAAATATTATCTACACTTGGCTCGCACAGAGAAAATAACTGATGTTGTTAAAAATTATAAATCTTATTTGCCGAAATATTTTCCTATTGTTCACCCATCACCAAGGAATAATATTTGGCTTAACCGTAATCCTTGGTTTGGAAAAGAAGTAGTACCTCGCTTGCAAGCCAAAGTTAGTAACATAATTAAAGAAAAGTGAAATTGTGTAATTATCTGACTGTAGTATAAAAAAGTTATTTATCTAAAGTAAAAGGAAATAAACGATATGATAGAACAAAAAAACCATACAAAGCAGATCACTATGTTAGCGACAATCATTGCTTTCAATATCGCATTATCTTACATTGTTAAGATACCTGTCCCAGCGACAAATGGATTTGTTAACTTGGTTGAAGCAGGAATATTTTTAGCTGCTCTGCTTGGTGGTGCACGTAGTGGATTGATTGTCGGTGGTTTAAGCGGTCTGCTGTTAGATTTGCTTGCTGGGTATCCACAGTGGATGATTTTTTCTTTAATTATTCATGGGATAGAAGGATTAATTGTTGGCTATTTTGGCTATAAAAAACACATTACCAGCCAAGTCATTGGCTTAATTATTGGATCATTTATTATGGTGGTTGGGTACATGTTAGCTGGGGCTATGTTGTATAATTGGACGGCGGGGCTGGCGTCGATTATCGGGAATATCGCACAAGCAGTGATGGGACTAATCGTTGCATTGGTTCTTGTTCCAGTATTTAAAAAGCTACCGCAGGTTGATTTGAAAATTTAATTTTTTTAGTTAGTTATTGATTTTTCTGTTTGATTGAAAACCTTGTATAGGAAGAACAACAAAAGTTATATTTATGTGATACAATTACGAACGAATTGGAAAAATGAAGCCATGGTTACGCAATATAGTCAGCGACCGAGGGCTTCATCGTTTGAAATATTCAAAAAGCACCCACCTATTGATATAAAAAAGCCGAGGGGAAAGGTTCAGCATCTTTGATGTACGCTGGTTCTTTCCTTTTTTTGTTGTTTTTGATTTCGGTAGAGTAATGGTTGAAAACTAACATAAAATTCAAAACACAATATTTTTTCTATACTGAAAAATGCAAGAAAATACGACCATGTTGCTAGCTGAAATCCAGCATACATTAGCAATAACCAATAAGCATAATATTTGTACAGTTTTTTTAATCAGAACGGTTTAGTCTATAGCGGAATTCAATAAGTTATATTGCAAAAAAAGATAATGGCGTGTTAGAAGGCTTAAAACATATTAAGTTAATATGATCTTACTAGTTTATTGAAGAAAATCAAAAAAACCATCTTTCTTTAGAAATTGATGATTAATGTAAGATGACTTTTATTGATGTTTTATTAGGTTTTTAATTTAGAGCAGCAACTATAGCTTCATTAAACGATGGGATGTCTTTTGGTTCCCGGCTAGTGATGAGATTACCATCAATAACCACTGGCTTATTCTCTATGCGAGCACCGGCATAATAAAGATCTGGTTGTACTGTTCGATATGCTGTCATGGTTCGACCCAATACTAAGCCAGTAGGGATCATCAATTGTGGACCGTGGCAAATACTAAATAGTGACTTATTGGTTGCCAAGAAATGTTTTGTAAAATTAACAAAGCGTTCATCGGCTCGCAACTGATCTGGAGAAAAGCCCCCGGGAATGAACAATGCGTCAAAGTCAGATGGCGCTACATCGCTGATTGATTTATCAATGTCAATTTTGGTGCCATGTTTTCCTGTAACAGCTTCAGTACTAAAACTGATTGTTGTCACTGAAGCACCACTTTCTTTTAGTGCTTTGACGGGGTCGGTGAATTCAATATCTTCGACTAAATCAGTTACGAGAACAGCAACTTTTTTACTCATGAATAATTCCTCCTTCTATAATTAACTTAATTGTAACGACAATTAATATAGAATGAAAACGATACGTCTTGTAAACAAAGAATAAGTCATTATCTTTGTAAACGTTTTCTGTTAATGGTATATTAGCACCAACAAATTGAATGTGTCACTTTGTTGAGAAAAATTTCTTTTTTTAATATAGAATATTCAAATCGACTGCTAGCACAACAATTGCGTGTTGTGCTTTTTAATTTAAAAAAATTAAATTTTAAAGATGTAGTAGTGAGCATTCTGCACGCACTCAAAAGGAGATGGAACAATGGCATTATTATCTGAAGAAATGAAAAAAATGATTGACCAACAGCTACCATTTTTAGCGACTACTGGAGGAGATGGGTCGCCACAAGTCGGGCCTAAAGGATCAACTCGTGTGTACGATGATGAACATTTGATTTATTATGAGCATACATTCAAACAAGCCTATGCCAATTTACAACAAAATGGTTATGCGGCAATTGCGGTCGTGGATTCTAATGTAGAGAAGGGGTTCCGCTTTGAAGGAACGGCCGTTATTCATGAAGATGATGACTTTGCTACTGACATTTTAGACAAAACAAGCATATTTGATCGCTTTCCAAGAGCGGCAGTCGTCTTGATAAGTATTGATCGCATCTATAAATTGGATAATACTTTGGAAGCTGGAGATCGCATTGCCTAATAGTCAAGAGAATATGGAAAAGGAAAATGTCATGACAAAGCCTATTAACCATCAAGTAATCAAAACAGAAGCCTCAGGAATTCGCCTTGTCTTGGACTTAGTAAAGAAGCCTGCTGACCAAATGATTGAATTAACGGTCGGCGAAATCGATTTACCTACGCCCGCGGCAACTAAAGAAGCAGGTAAACAAGCAATTAGTAATAACGTGACAAAATATACCGAAAATATGGGTTTCTTGTCGCTTAGAAGAGTAATATCTGATTACATTAAAAGATTTTATGAGGTAAGTTATTCCCCAGAAAACGAGATACTTGTGACCGTTGGTGCCAGTCAAGGTATTGACCTCACGGTTCGTACGCTCATTAACGCCGGTGACGAAGTTATTTTAATTGGGCCAGCTTACCCAGCTTATATACAAGCAGTAGTTCTGGCTGGGGCAATTCCTATCGTTGTTGATACTCGTTCTACTCATTTTAGATTATCTCCAGAGCAACTTGAGTCAGCAATTTCAAGCAAAACAAAATTAGTCATTTTAAACTACCCAAACAATCCAACAGGTATTGTGTTGTCAAAAGAAGAATTGAGTTCACTAGCATCAGTTATCCAAAAATACGATTTATATGTACTGACAGATGATGTTTACCAAAGACTAACATATAATCAAGATTGTGCACCATCAATTGCTAGCGCGCCATTGATGAAAGAGAGAACGATCATAGTCAACGGTTTATCGAAATCGCACAGCATGACAGGCTGGCGTATCGGCTATTTGGCTGGCCCTAAAGTACTGATTCAAGAAATCTATAAAATACAGCAAGCTAATGTTGGTTGTGCATCAAGCATCTCACAAATGGCTGCTTTAACGGCTTTAACCACCGATATTGAAGCACCAAAAACATATATTACGGTGTTTAGAAAGCGCAGAGACTATGTTCTGCAACGCTTAGATGAAATGTCTTTAAAATATGGCAGATTGTAAAATTAAACCGAACACCTTGCATAAAAAAACTGCAGAGACTTTAATGGTAATTGACTAAAATCAACCATAAAGGATCTGCAGCTTATGTCTTCTAGTTTATCAGCTCACGAACGTTCTGTCATTGAAACAATGATCAAACTTAATCATTCAACTCGAGAAATAGCCCGTTTCTTAAAGCGTTCTCCTGCAACTATTACCTACGAGTTAAATCGAATTAAACCATACAATGCACAACAGGCTCATCATTTAGCCCAGTGTAATCGGCACAAACACGGTCGCCATCCGACCCTAACACCTGAAATATCAGCTTTTTTGAACCATCACATTGGTATCTTGAAGTGGTCACCAGAAACGGCTGCTCATGTATTGGGCATTGCTTTCAAGACCATCTACAACTGGATTCATCATGGTTTGCTTAAAATTAAGTTATCAGATTTACCTGATAAAGGTATTCGACGTAAACGTCAATCTGACGGCCGTAGACGTGTTTTTGCTCATGGCCGTTCAATTGAAAAACGACCAAAAGCTGTCCAATTAAGACAAGAATTTGGTCATTTTGAAGTTGATACGATGCAATCTGGTAAAACACGTGGCGATGTTTTAGTGACCATCACAGAACGATTGAGTCGACAACATATCATGAGACATGTCAGTGGGCGCAATAGTCAGGCAGTGACACCAGCTATTATTAGGTTTTTCAAGGGTATAAAAAATGCTAAATCAATTACAGTTGATCACGGTCGAGAGTTTGCAAAATATGATGAAATAGAAGAACAGCTAGGCATACCGATGTATTTTGCACACCCATATTCACCAGAAGAACGTGGTAGTAATGAAGTGCTAAATCGATATGTCCGTCGTTTTATCCCAAAAGAACGCAAAATTGAAACCATCAGTCAGAAAGAATTAGATCAAATTAATCATTGGATTAATGCCAGGCCAATGAAAACGCTCAACTGGCAATCACCACGAAAAGTCTTTCAGAAACATGCGGTGTTCGGATGATTCTTGCAATCTGCCATATACTAAACCTGACGGTGCTTTTTATGTGTTTATCGATGTAAAACTATTTGGCATGTCGTCTTGGGATTTTGTTGCATTCACTATCAACGAATCTGATCTTGTTTTAGTACACGGTTCTGCTTTTACGGAGGCTGGTGAAGGATACGTGCGACTATCTTTTGCAAATGAAATGAAAGTACTCGTTGAAGCGATGAATCGTTTAGAGAAAACAGTAGATGTTTTAACGGCAAAAAAATCCGCTCATTTAATTTGACAAAATAAATACAAAAGACTATCATTGTAAGCGGTTACACATGGTGGTTTATCGGTACACTAAGAAAGGAAGAAAGTGATGGAGAGTCTATCTAATTTATTTGATCTTACAGGTCAAGTTGCAATAGTGACGGGTGGTGCTTCAGGTTTGGGAAACTATTATTCTCAAGCGCTATTAGATGCAGGAGCTGATGTTTTTGTAGTTAGCAGAAGTGAAAGAGGCTGGCCAGAGTTAACGGAATTTGCTGAAAATCGAAATCGAAAAGTAAAATTTATGAGCATCGATATAACTGAAAGTGGCGCCGCAGAAAAAATTGTTAAAAACTGTGTTACAACTTTTGGTCAATTAGATATTTTAGTTAACAACGCTGGCATCCAGATTAGAAATAACGTGCTGGATTATAAGGATGAGGATTGGCGTAAAGTCATTGATATCAACCTAAACGCATTATACTTTTTGTCACATGAAGCAGCAAAAATCATGACAAAACAGAAATCTGGGAAAATAATTAATATTGGATCGATGCAATCATTTCGAGCTGGAAAATTTATTTTTCCTTACGCTGCAAGTAAGCATGCAGTAGTCGGGCTAACAAAGGCTTATGCAGATGCTTTAGCTCCCTATGGGGTTCAAGTCAATGCGCTAGCTCCCGGATATATTGATACCGAAATGACAAAGGCTCTTCAAAATGATCCAGAAAGAAATACTGAAATTCTAAACCACATTCCGGCAGGACATTGGGCAAAGCCATCGGAATTAATGGGTACGGTTATTTATTTAGCAAGTGATGCATCAAATTATGTGAATGGCGCAACAATTCCTGTTGATGGTGGCTATTTACTAAGGTAAGGTTCGTATTTAAAAGGAGAATTAATTATGCCATTGTTAACAGTTTTGATTGGTGTTATTTTACTCGTATTTTTGATTACTAAATTCAAGTTGAACACTTTTTTATCGTTGGTCATTACAGCGTTTGTTGTCGGCTTAATTTTAGGTATTCCGGTTTCTGATATTTCAACAAGCATTGAGACAGGAATAGGTGGTCAGTTAGGTCACTTAGCAATTATATTTGGGTTTGGATCGATGCTTGGAAAGCTAATTTCCGACGCAGGTGGTGGCTTTCGAATTGCGCACCAGCTCATTGCGACTTTTGGAAAAAAACGCATTCAAATTGCTGTTATTATTACATCGTTTATTATTGGTTTGGCTTTGTTTTTTGAAGTTGGATTGGTCGTATTATTGCCAATTATCTTCGTCATTGCACGTGAAGTAAATATGCCTCTTTTGTACCTTGGTATCCCAATGGCTGCGACATTAAATGTTGCACACGGTTTCTTACCACCACATCCTGCACCGACTGCGGTATCACAGGTGTTGAATGCGCCTTTGGGTCACGTTTTACTTATTGGTATTTTAGTGTCAATTCCCACAATCATTATTTCTGGTCCGGTGTTCAATTACTTTTTGCATCGAGTATATCCGCAAGTTTATAAAAAAAATATTAATATTTCTGTTTTAGGTGAGTACAAAGAGTTTGAGTTGAAAGATACACCAAAGTTTGGTATTAGTGTTTTGACAGCATTATTACCAGTAATATTGATCAGTATTGCGACCATCTTATCATTTGTTTTGCCAGCTAAATCAGTCATTTATCAAATCGTCACATTTATCGGTGCACCTGATGTGGCTATGCTTATATCATTAATTGTTGCGATTTTCACCATGGGTATTTTCCGTGGATTGAATATCAAAGAAATTGGTGACGCAATGTCTGAATCGGTCAAACAAATTGCTATGATGTTGTTAATCATTGGTGGTGGTGGTGCCTTCAAACAAGTATTGGTTGATGGTGGCGTTTCTAAGTATATTGGTGATTTATTTGGACAAACTAATTTGTCCCCAATTCTTGTTGCTTGGTTAATTGCTGCTTTACTTCGCGTCAGCCTAGGATCATCTACTGTTGCTTCGATAACAGCAGCTAGTTTAGTTACTTCAGTTGTGTCCAACTCAAGTGTGAGTCCTGTATTAGTAGTTTTGGCAATTGGTGCTGGAAGTATATTTGCTGATCATGTTAATGATGCTGGATTTTGGATGATAAAAGAATATTTTGGCTTAACATTGAAAGAAACGTTCTTATCTTGGACGACATTAACCAGTGTTATCTCCGTTTCGGGCTTGTTATCGATTCTACTCGTGTCATGCTTTATGTAATGGAGCAAATTATTTATGTATGAAATAAGTTTAAATTAAGGAAAGTGGGTAATAAAATGGAACAAGCAGATTTTGGTGTTGTTGGATTAGCCGTAATGGGACGTAATTTAGCACTCAATATTGAGTCTCGTGGTTATCGAGTTGCTGTTTATAATCGTTCTCGCGAACGAACTGATGATTTAGTTCAAAAGCACGAAGATAAGGCATTTATCCCAAGCTATACTACAGAGGAATTTGCGGGGGCTATCAAAAAGCCTCGCCGAATTTTGCTGATGGTAAAAGCTGGAAAGGGTACGGATGCTGTTATTGATGAATTATTACCACATCTAGAAAAGGGTGACATGCTGATTGATGGTGGTAATACTTACTTCGAAGATACAATTCGCCGCTCAGATAAACTAGCTCAAGAAGGTATTAACTTTATTGGTATGGGTGTATCAGGTGGTGAATTGGGTGCATTGCAGGGACCATCATTAATGCCAGGTGGTCAACGCGAAGCATATGATTTGGTAGCCCCTATTTTGACGCAAATTGCAGCAAAAGCCCCAGAAGATGGTAAGCCAACCGTTACGTATATTGGCCCTAATGGTGCAGGACATTATGTAAAGATGGTGCATAATGGCATCGAATATGGTGATATGCAATTGATTGCAGAGTCCTATGATATTTTGAAGCGTGTCTTACATCTCAATCAAGAGCAATTATCACAAACTTTTTCTGGTTGGAATGAAGGAGAACTGAACTCTTATTTGGTTGAAATAACTGCTGATATTTTGACTCGAAAGGATGATTTAGGTACTGACAAGCCAATTGTTGATGTAATCTTAGACCGGGCCGGAAACAAGGGCACAGGTAAGTGGTCTTCTCAATCAGCGCTTGAAGTTGGAGCGCCACAATCATTAATAACTGAATCAGTTTACGCGCGTTATATATCAGCAATGAAAGATGATCGTGTTGCGGCTTCAAAAACATTGCAAGGACCAGACTATTCGTTTACTGGTGATGAGCAAAGTACGGTAGAGGACATTCGAAAAGCTTTATACTTTGGAAAGATCATGTCGTATGCACAAGGATTTGATCAACTTCGTATGGCATCAGAGCACTATGATTGGCATTTACCATTTGGAGAACTAGCACAATTATGGCGTGCAGGGGCGATTATCCGTGCCCAATTCTTACAACGCATTACGGATGCTTTTACAACGCAAGCAGATTTGCATAATTTGCTCTTAGATCCTTACTTCCAACATATTGCTGAAGAATACCAAAATGCTGCTCGTCGTGTAGTAGCACTAGCTGTTACCGCGGGTGTGCCAACGCCTTCATTGTCTGCCGCTGTGGCTTACTACGATTCATATCGTTCAGCTGTTCTACCTGCTAATCTCACACAAGCACAACGTGATTATTTTGGTGCTCATACCTATGAAAGAACGGATAAGCCTGCTGGAGAAATGTACCATTATCCTTGGTATGATGAAGCATGAAAAAAGACCGTCTTGGACGGTTTTTTATTTGAATGTACTTTCTTATTGCAAATATGCTACAATTCTCTACAAATATGATTTGTGGGGTGAAATAATAGAGGCATTTTGTCCTAAAAAATTACAAAGGACGGTGAAACAAAAATAATGACGATGTAAACATGGTATAATTATAGAAATAATATATTTTATTGGGGAGTTTGACTATATTGATTAATGACAGTTAAGCTGAAAAAATATATTATTTTATTCTTAATTCAGGGGGTATTGATTATTGAGCGGGAATAATCAAAAAGTCTCTAACGCATTTATTTATTTAGCTTTCATTATTTGTGTTTGGCTTATTTATTTTATATTTACGGTTGCTATATTAGTTTTGTTCTGCAACTTTAGTCGAGCAATCTTTCCTGCTCTGATAATATCTAGCATCCTAACATTATTGTTTGTCATAATACAGACTTCATTTAAGCATTTGAATTCAATTAATAACGAAGATGATTAAATTTAAAAAGCTGCCTTGTTAAGGTAGCTTTTTTGTTGTGTTTTTTTAAGAAATAAAACAACTTCCTGGATGATGATATTTATTACTAACTATTCAAATCAATCCAGTATCGACAAAATAATTTTCCTGTACTAGGTTCTTTGATGATGTTTTCAAGGACGCCACCATTGGATTCGATTGTCTTACGGCTAGCGATATTCCATTCTTCAGCGGTAACCAAGACAGGTGAAATTTTACGTTGCTGATAAATGTTCAGTGTTAATTCTAACATTTTCTTAGCTATTCCCTGTTGACGCCAGGCAGGGGCAACGCCGTATCCTATATGTCCTCCAAAATTAAGCAAGTGGTCATTTAACTGCCAGCGAGCTGATACGCCGCCTTTTATCAAACCATCCTCAATAAAAAAATAGTTGTTGGCGGGAACAAAATTATTAATACTATTATTTTTCATCTGCTCTAGATTAGCTAAATATTCAGCGAAGCTACCAGTAATAGGTTTGGCTACAGAAACAATTGTCGATTCAGTCGTCCAACTTTTAATCCAGTCGTTAAAAATGTTTTCATCGGATTGTTTTAATTCTCTAAAAGTCATTTGTTTCCCCCTTCATGTGATCGTAATCATTGAATATATTTACTAATGATTTTATCATACAATTTATGTAGTTTTATATATTCTTAATAATCATCATAAAAACTACTCTTGTAAGGTAATTTCCGCAAGTATAAGGAAAACAATTCAATGGATATGTAAGCGCTTACTTGATAAAATGTGAGTAGTTAAAGGAGGACTAAATATGTCTAAACGTTTATCTGAAGATTTTCTTTGGGGTGGTGCTGTTGCAGCTCACCAATTAGAAGGTGCGTGGCAAGAAGGAGGTAAAGGAGTTAGCGTCGCTGATGTTATGACGGTTGGTGGCCCAGACAAGGAGCGAAACATTACGAAAGGAGTTGTTCCAGGAGAATATTATCCTAATCATGAAGCGATTGATTTTTATCATCGTTACAGAGCAGACATTGCCTTATTTAAAGAAATGGGATTTAAATGTTTTCGAACTTCAATTGCATGGACAAGAATTTACCCTACTGGTGAGGAAAGCGAGCCAAATGAGGCAGGTTTAAAATTTTATGATGACTTATTTGATGAACTTATCAAAAATAATATTGAACCGGTCATCACGTTATCTCATTTCGAATTACCGTACCACTTGGTTACAAGATATGGTGGTTTCCGTAATCGAAAAGTAATCGATTTATTCGTTAAGTTTGCAACGACTTGTCTAAAGCGATACAAAGACAAGGTTAAATACTGGATGACGTTTAACGAGATTAACAATCAGGCTAACTATGACAATGATTTTCTGGTTTTTACAAATTCTGGGCTGCACTTTAACCCTGGTGAAAATCGTGAGGAGGGTATGTACCAAGCTGCTCATAATGAATTAGTAGCTAGTGCACGAGTTGTTAAAATTGGTCATGACATCAATCCCAATTTTCAAATTGGCTGTATGATCGCGATGGGACCTATTTATCCAGCATCTATGAATCCAGATGATGTTCTTGCAGCTCAAAAAAGCATGGAAAAAAATTATTTCTTTGCAGACGTGCATGTCAATGGTCAATATCCAGCATTTTTAACAAAATATTGGACTCGGAAGGGATTTAACATTGATGTTACCCAAGAAGACCTGGCAGATTTACAAGCTGGTACTGTTGACTATATTGGTTTTAGTTACTACATGTCACATGCAGTTAAAAAGCCAGAAGGGTTAAACTTTGATGACATGACACCAGAAAATAGCCAAGTACGTAATACCTATTTAGCAGCAAGTGATTGGGGATGGCAAATTGATCCTAAGGGGTTGCGTTACGCCCTGAATTGGTTTACAGATAAATATCATTTACCATTATTTATTGTTGAGAATGGGTTCGGCGCATACGATAAAGTTGAAGAAGATGGTACAATACATGATTCTTATCGTATTGCATATTTACAAGAACACATTCGGGAAATGAAGTTGGCGGTAGTTGAAGATGGCGTTGACTTGATTGGATATACACCTTGGGGATGCATTGACTTGGTTTCAGCCGGGACTGGAGAAATGGATAAACGATACGGATTTATCTATGTAGACAAAAACAACCAAAATGAGGGCTCATTGAAACGTAGCAAAAAGGATTCCTTTTATTGGTTTAAAGACGTTATCGCAACGAACGCTGAAAATATTAATTAAAAAGGAGAAACACGATGAAAAAAGCGTTAATTATTTGTGCAGCTGGTATGTCATCATCCATGATGGCAAAAAAAACAACTGACTATTTCAAAAATAAAAATATAGATATTGAAGTAGATGCGATTACTGCTACAGAAGGAGAAGATGCTATTCGTAATAGTGATTTCGATCTATTTCTGGTCAGCCCACAGACAACAATGTACCTTGAAGGTTTTGAAAAGATTGGAGATGAAGTTGGTAAACCTGTTGTTTCTATTCCCTTTAAAGCCTATATACCCATACCGACAGGTATTGAAGGCATGGCGAACTTAGTACAAGAGCATATTAATTAGCGATATGTATGATAAAGGTCGTGTGATGATGAGGAAAAAAGAGCGTGATTTACTAATCTATTTAGTAGATAATTCAGATCGTTTCGTAACCAGTGAGGAATTATCTACTCTTTTGTCACTGACACCTAGAACAATTCGTAATTATATCAAAATTTTGAAAGAAACCTTAGTCTCACAAGGTGCCCAACTTGATGCGAAACCCAGTTTAGGTTATCGTTTGCACATATCTCATCCCGTTACATTTGACTTATTTTTAAATAAAAACTATGAATTATCCCAGTGGTTAATTAATGAGGACAGCAATAATATTTCGGATCGTCAAAAGTATATTTTGAACAAACTTGTTATTGAAAATCAAAAATTTCTAATTGAGGACTTAGCTGAAAAACTATTTGTTACAAGAACCACACTTTCAAAAGATTTATCGATTATTCGCAAAGTGTTAATGCCATATCAAATTAGTGTCGAAAGCAAAGCCAATATTGGTGTCTTCATTACGGGATTAGAGCGCGATAAACGTCACTTTATTCTAGATTACTTTTTCAGTCATAGTGAAAATTCTATTCAACATTATATGAAAAACAAATCTTTCTTTAAGGCAATTAGTTTTGATCAAATTACGATTATTGTTCTTGATGAATGTCGAGAAGCTGGTATTCATTTAACAGACTTTACCATACAAAATATTGTTTTATACATTGCACTAAGCGTTCAACGATTGAAATGTGGCTTTGAATTACAGGCGGTCCAAGTTGACATTAATCCTGAAATCAGAAATGTTCGTGATGTTGCTAGAAAAATTTTTTCTCGTATTGAAAGTGGCCTATCATTAAAATTTCCGAAAAGTGAAGTAGATTATTTAACCATTCAATTAATGGCACAAGGGAAAAATATTAATATACAAAATGATGGTCCGTTACAACGGGATTTAGATATGATCTTACGACGAATTGAATTAGAAACCGACTACCCAGTTACTAAGGATTATGCTCTCAAGAAAAATATCATTGAACACCTAAAACCGATGGTAGTTCGCCTTGAGCAAGGTATTCAATTGAAAAATCCTTTGTTACAGGAAATAAAAACGAATTATTTAAGTGAGTTCATGGATACCAAGCGCTATATAAAATGGTCACCATATCTATCTCAGTTTGACATTAATGACGATGAAGTCGCTTATCTAGCACTTCATTTGATGGCAGCAGCAGAAAAATATAAAAATTTAAATAAACCAAGAGCCTTAATTATCTGCGCAACAGGGTATGGATCGGCACAGTTACTCAACAATCGTGTCGAAAAAGAATTTGGTATGTATTTAAACATTGTTGATATTAAAGGATATTATGAAGTTGATGACACTGCTTTAAGTAATGTTAATCTTATTATCAGTGCTATTGATCTGTCAACACGTGTTTTCAAGGTCCCCGTCATACAGGTAAGTATTTTTTTAACCGAAGCAGATGTTCAAAAAATAAATGAATTTTTAGATAATGAACAAATTCGAAATAAATATATTGCTGTAGAGAAAAAGCAGCCAAATAATAGCGTTTTAAATCATTTTGATCAATTTATTGATCAGTCAAGTTTTAAAATATGGCAGGTATCGCCTCATCGAAAGGAATTACTACAAGAGTTAACTAATATGCTGATGTTCAATGAACCTACCGAATTAAAACATGAATTTTTGGAACAAATTGATCAACGTGAACAGCTGAGCTCAATCGTTTTTAGTGATACTATTGCCGTTCCACATCCTGCTATGCCGATGAGTCGAGTACCTAAAATTGCTATTGGGATTATACCAAACGGTGTCAGGTGGTCTGATGAGTATCCAAGCATTCGGTTAGTTTTCCTGCTATCACCATCTTATCGGAGCAATAAGGGTCTAACAGAAACAACGCAGGCAATAGTAAAATTCACAGAAAATACTGAAGAACAGCGTCGATTAGTTGCCTCAAAAAATTTTTCAGAATTTCGGCATAATTTTCTGTTAATGATGAAAGGAGGTAAGTATATATGAAATCAGAAGACATTCAAGTTGTCGCTTTTGAAATTATTTTACACAGTGGAAATGCGCGCACAATGGTTCATAAGGCTTTTGAAGCTATGAGAGAAAAAAACTTTAAGTTATCTAACGAAAATCTAAAATTATCAAATGACGAATTACTATTAGCTCATAAATCGCAAACAAACTTATTACAAGAATACGCTGAGGGTAGTCATATTGATATGGAAATTATATTAGTCCATGCACAAGACCACTTAATGACAACGATGACTTTACGTGAGATGGCTATTGAAATGCAGACTCTTTATGAGGAGGTACAAGACATTGAAAAAAGGAATCAAACAAGGGCCAAAAAGGCCACAGGATAAGCAGTATGGTTTAGAGGTCGCAATCGAAAAAAATCGTACGGAAATGAGCCTCAAAAGCATGCAGTTTAATCGATTCATGTTAATTCGTTATGCCACGGCGTTCTTTCTGTTCGTAAACTTGTATTGGGCCATAATTATGTGGCAGACCCCAGTGGCACTAATACCTATTTCTTTAATGCTTATCGCTTCGCTAGCAATTATTGAACAAATTAAGTTGTTTGGACATCATACGAACCAACTGACTTATTCAAAAGTGTTTTTCAGATCACAGCTTATCGTGAATATCATTTTAATGGTGAGCATCCCAACATCGTTATTTACATTTTTTTACCAATTTATACAAAATACTGGTAGTAACCGCTTAGTGGTATTAATCCTGTTACTACTCAGTAGTAGCATACTTCTCATAGTTAACAAAAGGTTAGGCTTGATTGCAACAAATCACGATAAATACTACGCACGTTTGACAGCCTATCAGTCCGTTCTTAAAAATAATAAGGAGATGAAATAGTTATGGAAAATGGACCTATGTTTAATTTCCTACAAAAAGTGCTTTTGAAACCAATGACCAAAGTTTCACAATATAGAATTGTGAGGGCTATCATGGCTGCTGGTATGGCTTCAATTCCTTTTACAATTGTGGGATCTATGATATTAGTTTTGAATATATTACCGACAGTATTTCCGTTTTTAAATGATTTTTTCGATGCAACATTCTTTAAGTTTAGCGATTTGTACATGATTGCCAACACAGCAACCATGGGTATCTTAGCCATGTATTTTAGTTTAGCAATTGGTTTTCAATTAACTCGTATTATTCAAACAGAAGATAAACTAAAAGTAGCGCCATTAAATGGTGCCTTCTTATCGCTATTTGCATTCTTTATGTGCTTGCCAGAATTGGTTTTAAAAGGTGGAAAAATTGTTCTGCTAAATACCATATCCAAGGACGAAACAGTTATCAACGGATTTAGAATGACCAGCACAATCGACCGTGTTGGAACAAGTGGTATTTTCACAGCGATTATTATGGCTATTTTAGCAGTCTGGTTGTATTCATTCTGTGTGAAACATAACTGGACGATTAAAATGCCGGATGCTGTACCGGAAGGTGTATCAAGATCATTTACGGCATTAATTCCAACTTTCGTTATTGCTTTTGTTGTACTGGGTATTAATGGTTCCTTAGTGTTACTCGGTACTGACATTTTCAAAATGATTGCAATACCATTTAGCTTCGTCACAAGCATGACTAGCACCTGGCTAGGAATTATGGTGATTGAGTTCTTGATTCATGCCTTGTGGATTGTTGGTATTCATGGCGCTAACATTATTTCCGCATTCATTACGCCTATCTTCTTAGCAAATATGGTAGCAAATTCAAATGGGGCTAACATACCGTTTGCTGGAGAATTTAATAATGCCTTTGCTATCTTAGGTGGTTCTGGTGCGACACTTGGATTATGCATATTTATTACTTTACTAGCACGTTCCGAACAGCTCAAAGTTTTGGGTCGAGCTTCAATCGTACCATCATTTTTCAATATTAACGAGCCGTTAATATTTGGACTACCAATTGTTTATAATCCTTATCTAGCTATTCCATTTTTCTTGGCACCAATGGCAACAGCTTCCGTTGCTTATGCAGCCATTAACTTCCATATCATTCGACCAATTGTTATTCAAGCACCATGGCCATCCCCAGCCGGAATCGGTGCATTTATTAGTACCGTTGATTGGAAAGCAGCAGTCTTAGCAATAATCTGTGTTGTAATAGCTTTCATTATTTACTTACCATTTATCAAAATATATGATACTAAGTTGTACAATGATGAGCAGGGGAAAACGCAAGTACAGCCTTAATGACGAGGCATCAAAATACTGGTCTGTGTTTAGTAACAGACTGGTATTTTTTATATTCTCGACTGGCTGATTTGTGAAAGGTAAATTTCATCAGTAAGAATATCACTTAATGATAAACTTATGTGAAAAATAGAATGAATTACTTACATTTAATAGAAAATTTATGATACAATAATGCTTGTGCTAGGGGCGCCAAAATGGCTGAGAAGAACCCTTCGAACCTGAACTGATTAACATCAGCGTAGGAAAGTGCTACATTTTTTAACGTAGCATTTTTCTCTAGGTGAGGAAAATGTTTTTTTATTGCATAAAATGACTTGTTGAAAGGATTTTTTTGAAAAATGAATAATAATCACTAGGGGCGTCGCAAAGACTGAGATGATGTATATCGGTCCCTTTGAACCTGATCTAGTTAATACTAGCGTAGGAAAGTGACCAATATTTGATAACGACATGTACTGTTGTCAAAAGTGTCCTTTTTTATGTATTTAAGGGCACTTTTTTTATTGGGAAAGGAATTTGATTATGATGTGGCAGGTTCAGCTGTATTTCTGGCCTGAGAGCTTGCAAATAATATGACCGCCAATGTCTATTCATAGATGGTGGTTTAACTATGCTCTAATCGAAATTAACACAATCATTAAAATATAAAAATACAATGGAATATTAAAAAGGAAATCATAATGAATAAAAATGTTAAGTTAACAAAAATAATGGTCGTTACAATTATGATAGCGCTAGATATCGTGTTATCTCCAATTTTTAGAATTGAAGGAATGGCACCAATGTCCAGTGTCATGAATATTATTGCTGGTGTAATTCTAGGACCAGTATATGCAGTTGTTATGGCAGTAGTCACTGGAATAATAAGAATGCTAATGTTAGGTATACCCCCATTGGCTTTGACTGGTTCAATCTTTGGCGCCTTCGGTGCAGGTATCTTGTATAAGTATGGCCGAAATATGTATTGGTCAATGTTTGGAGAATTTCTTGGGACTGGAATTATAGGATCGTTAATTTCAGTTCCGGTGATGGTCTGGTTTACTGGACAACAACAAAACTTGTACTGGTTTGTGTATACACCTCGTTTTGTGGGTGCAACTATAATTGGATCAGTAATCACTTATTTTGTTTTAGGAAATTTGCTAAAAATCAATTCCTTTAAAGAAATTCAAGGAATGTTTGTTGGGTAGCGTAGCTATGAAAAATGAATTAATAAAAATTAAATCAATTTTACCTTTGCAAAAGCCGCCGTTAGTACATTGCATAATCAATGATATTACGTTAGAAACGGTGGCTAATACTATATTGTATCTTGGTGGTAAACCTATTATGAGTAGTGATACCCGTGAGTTTTCGTCATTATTTGAGTCAACAGATGCATTACTACTAAATATGGGCCGACTTAATGAGTCACACGAACAAAGTCTCCGTCAAGCTAGCTCTTTAACAGATATGACTAAAAAACCGACTGTTGTGGATCTAGTAGGCTATGGTATTACTAATGAACGAACAAAGTTAGGAATTGCTATGGCACATAATCATCCAACGGTTATCAAAGGAAATACTTCAGAAATTAGAAGATTTGTCGGCCTACCATCGTTAGCAAAAGGTATTGATGGTACTAGCTCTGATCAGCATGATCAAGCGTTAAAAGATCTCATTTTTTCTTTGAAACAAATAACAACGGATTATGCCGATACTGTGTTTCTGGCAACAGGAAAAAAGGATGTCATTGTTCAAAATGATAAACACCTTATTTTAAACAATGGCGTCGATGAATTGAATAAGTTTGTTGGGACAGGAGACATGGTTGGCGCAATGATAACTACACTTCTCGGGGTCGGTAAAGATCCATGGGTTGCCAGTCAATTTGCAATTAGCTACCTCAATATAGCAGCTGAAAAAGCACTGTTACTAACAAACGGAGGAATGGAAAACTTTAGACGAGAAGTTCTTAACCAAATTGATTTGTTGTGCAATGATCCGCAATGGGTGTTTAACATTAAATATTCATGATTAAAAAAATAGCAATTAAGTCAATGAAATGTTAAGCATAAAAGCATGTTATTGATATAAAGTATTAATATACCAATAGGTTACTAATATATATCTACTAACTATAAACTGCCTACTATCAATTAGTTTGCAAACGTATTATAGTTATTATAGTGAACAAAACAAATAATTATGGAAATGAGGTTCTATCATGAAAGTAACAATTTTTGGTAAAGGCAATATGGGACAGGCAATCGGAGCTAATTTTGAAAAAGCTGGCAATGATGTCAACTATTTAACTTCAGAGGGTACAGCTACGAGCCTTAGTGAATTAGTTATTTTGGCTGTGCCTTATCCTGCTTTAGACACAATCGCTCAACAATACAAACAAGAATTAAAAGGAAAAGTTGTTGTTGATATAACAAATCCCTTGAACTTTGAGACATGGAATGAATTAGTTGTTCCCGCTGATAGTTCAGCAGCAGAAGAACTACAAAATAAGTTGCCAGATAGCATAGTACTTAAGGCATTTAATACAAATTTTGCTGCTACGCTACAAAGTGGAACGATTGGTGAAAATACAACAACCGTTTTGGTAGCAGGAAATGATGAAGGGAAGGAGCTATTTATCGAGGCTTTGAATGATAGCGATTTAAATGTTCTTGATGCGGGTCAACTTAATCGAGCTCGCGAATTAGAAGCAACTGGCTTTCTACAGATGACCTTGGCAGCTAGTGAACAAATTGGCTGGACAGGTGGCTTTTCAGTTACTAAGTAAATTCCAAAATAAAAAGCAACTATTTCAAAGATAGTTGCTTTTTATTTTGCACAGTATATTCATCCGAAAAATGTATATGCTTTAATTTTATTGTTCCAGCAAAGCTTTTCTTTTGTCTGGATTTTTGTCAAGATAGAAACTGCCCCAGTCAGCCATCGAATCAATAACTGGACGCATACTTTGTCCTAAGGTTGATAAACTATACTCTACTCTAAGAGGTACTACAGCAAAGACCTGACGAACAACGAGGCCGTCTTCTTCCATCTCTCTCAAACTTTGCGTTAACATTTTTTGACTAATACCGGCTACACTAATTTTTAATTCTGAAAAGCGTTTTGTTCCAGGTAAAAGATCACGAATAATTAATACCTTCCATTTGCTGCTGAGTAGATCAATAGTCGTTGCTACAGGGCAGATGCCATTTTGTTCCAATAATTTTCTAGACATAATGATTATCCTTTTTAGTTTGAAAGATACTTAAAGTGTGTAGGTTACTTTTAGTACGTTTTAATTATTATAGGCTTTCTTTGATGATAAGGCAAATAACTACAACATATAATCAATCATTTTTTTAAGTTGGAATGTATTATTTGCAATATATATCGTATGCGATATAATATTTCCCAGGAGGTTATGATATGAATAAAGATGAACATCTTTACGACGAATTGTGCTTGTCAATATACAATACAAATCGTTATTTTCATCATCTGTACGGTTATGTACTAGAAAAATATGATTTATCATATTTGCAATATATGAGTTTACTGATTATTTATAAACAGAATTCGGTGAAGCTAATGGATATCGGTGCCGAACTTGAGTTGTCAAGTAATACATTGACACCTGTAATTGAGAAACTTGTCAATAAGTCTTGGATTGTTAAGGTGCAAAGTTCACAGGATAGACGCGTCAAGGTCTTAAAAATGTCTGATCAGAAAGCAACTACTTTTGAACGTATTTTGTCTGAAATCAGAATTATGCGTGACAACCTAATACATCAAGTTGGACGTCCAATTGAAGAAGTATTGCGAGAAAATCAGGCACTTAATCAGGTCTTAAAAAAGATGATACAAGAAAAAGAGGTATGAAAATGGATTATGATGTTATTTTTATTGGTAGCGATCATGCTGCATGGCACGGGGCACAAACGTTAGCTCGCTCAGGAAAAAAAGTAGCCTTAGTGGAAGAAAATAAGGTTGCTGGTACATGCACAAATTTTGGTTGTAACGCCAAGATATTGTTAGATGGTCCCGCTGAAATGATACATCATTTGCATCATTACCACGGTATCGGAATTAATGACACGCCTAACATCATTTGGCCAGAATTGATGGCTTATAAGCATCAAGTGATTGATCCTTTATCAGGAGTTTTAGCACACAAGCTTTCTGTTGATGGAATTGATATTATCAATGGACACGCCAAATTTTTAAATAACGAAAAAATTATTGTTGCTGATCAAGTTTACCAAGCTGAAAAATTTGTGATTGCTACTGGCCAGCGACCTGCAAAACTACCGATTTCAGGTTCAGAGTTTATGAAGGACAGCACGGACTTTCTAGACTTACCTGATATGCCGAAGTCAATTCTATTCGTTGGCGCGGGTTATATTGCGATGGAATTTGCTTCAATTGCATATGCCGCCGGGAGTGATGTCACTTTAATTGAATACGGGGACCATGCTTTAAGTGGATTTGATGAAATCTATTCTCAAAAAGTCGTAGATGATATGACAGAAAGGGGCATCCATTTTACGTTTAAACAAGCTGTTTCAAGTGTATCATTACTTGAAAATGGGCAGTATCAAGTTAATACAGCGCAGGGAGAAACCTACCATGTTGATTACGTTATGGATACAACAGGTCGTGTGCCCAATATTGAGGAATTAGCCTTAGACGACATTAATGTTTTGTATGATAAGCAAGGTATTTTAGTTAATGATCATTTACAAACTTCTGTTGACAATATTTATGCCAGTGGCGATGTGATCTCTAAAACAATACCAAGATTAACACCAACCGCTACTTTTGAATCGAATTATATTGCCAGTGTATTATTAGGTAATCAGGAGCCCATAAATTATCCTGTAGTGCCAACAGTCGCCTTTACATTGCCTCGTGTAGCACAAATAGGGGTAACCATTGATGAAGCGGCTAAGGATGATAACTTACAAGTGCATGAAATTCCTTATGGGAGAGTTATGCGATTTCAGACACTAAACGATGTTCACGCAGCAATTAAAATCGTAGTGAATAAAAACCAACAGTTGGTTGGTGCAGCTTTAATTGGTGATTTTGCCCCAGAGGTTGTCAATGCACTTGTTCCTGTGATTAATCAGCAGTACACAAGTTCGGACATTACCTCACAAATTTATGCGTTTCCAACTGCCTCAGGTATTATATTGCCAATGATTGCAAATTATTTAGCCTAAGTAAGGAGACCTATTATGAAAGCAGCAGTGATCAATCATTATGGTGGTAGAGAACAGCTAGAGGTTATCGACATGCCTATTCCTAAAATAGAATCGGACGAGGTTTTAGTAGAAAACATGGCCACGAGTATTAATCCAATTGACTACAAAGCGCGAGAGGGATTATTAAAAAGGATGTTTCAATGGCAATTTCCAGTCATTTTAGGTTGGGACATTGCTGGAATAGTTGCTTCTATTGGGGATGACGTAACAAGTTTTAAAGTTGGAGACCCAGTGTTTGCTCGGCCGGATATTGACTCAAAAGGAGTGAATGGCTCGTATGCAGAATATACAGCTGTTAAAGAGGATAAATTGGCAATAAAACCAAATAACATTAGCTTTGTTGAGGCGGCTGCCGTTCCTTTGGCTGGGCTAACTGCCTTGCAAATGCTGAGAAAAATCCAGTTATCATCTAATCAGAAAATACTAATTCAAGCTGGTGCTGGCGGGGTAGGTATTTATGCAATTCAGCTGGCTAAAATGCTTGGTGCATATGTAGTAACAACTGCTAGTCAAAATAACCATAAATTTGTGAAATCTTTAGGAGCGGATTCTGTAATTGATTATCACAAAGACAATATTCAAGATGTGTTATCTGATTTCGATGCTGTGCTGGACACAGTTGACGATGTTGATAATGGGATTGCCATCCTTAAATCCGGTGGACGCCTCGTTACCATTTCCAACACGTTAACTGATCAACAGAAAAAGACCTCAGACAAGACCGTGACAGAAGGATGGTTAGACCCGAATGGTCAAGATTTAGCAATTTTAGCATCCTACATCGCCAAGGGTGAGCTTCAAATTGTTGTGGATTCTCTTTATCCATTAACCACAGAAGGTATTCAATCAGCCCACGAGCGAAGTGAAACACACCATGCCCGTGGGAAAGTAGTAGTTCAAATTAAAGAGTAAATACAGAGGAGAAATAAATGCTGGCTTATATTATGGTTACATTAGTTAGTCTAGAGGCTATTGGTATTATGTTTGTAGAAATGTTTGGCACAACTTCACAGCAGGCAAAGGCATTTGATCTTAAAGAATCTTTCGTTCAGATACCAGAGGTTAAAACGTTGTTAGCAAATCAAGGAATCTATAATGGATTGTTCGGTGCGCTTATTATTGGTACTATGTTGTTTCTATCAGGCCCTCAACAGGTTTTGATGTTACAGATGGAAATGTTATTTATTTTCCTGGCTGCAGTTTATGGTGCTTTAACAGCCACAAAAAAGATTATCCTAGTTCAGGGATTGCCAGCATTTATTGCAATAATCATTCTCTTTTTGAAGTAATCTTTAACCAGCTAATATTACAAAATTAAAAAACGCAGCAATTGCTGCGTTCTTTTTTTTGCATAAAAATCTCATTTATAGTTTAGTTCTAACATGCGCTGATAATGTTGGTAAAGAATAGTGAATCGATTAATGCTGTGTTTATCCCACGGTTTTGGACGACCACAAAAATGTAAAATAGACGTGTTGGCTATCACCCAGTTTGTATCGACCTGACCTCGGCTCTTAGCAAAGTGAACGATGTTATCTCGCGTATCAAAATTCCAAATTTCTTCGGGTATACTCAAAATCTGATTGCCATATAAGTAATTCAAAATATCTTGATCAGGTAATAAGAGTTCATTGGCATGATTTCTAATTAGGTCTAAAATATCGCTTTTATTAACTTTTACACGCATTTTGCTTAAATCTAACAGCATCACGCCAGAATTAAAGTATTCACTTTTAGTTCGCAATCTAACGTTATTAATCGTTTGATTGATTCCCGTTAGTCCTAAATGACTTGCTGCCGCTATCATATTACCCTTTAAGTCTATCGACCATAGTGCTTCAATTGGGTTCAATATCAACGTATCAGGATCTAAGTAAATTATGCGTTCTAAATCTGCTGGCAGATATTCAGCGCAAAGCAATCGGTAATACATTTCCGTCGGATATTGTTTAAGCGTAGGGGCAGTTTGCCAATAAGTTGCGTCAATTTTTAATGGATGAAAATCATAATCCAATTTGTCTGTAAAGCCCCTAAAATGATTGATCTCCGTTTCTGGTATCGAATCGTGTAGCAGCCAAATAGAAAATCTATAATCAACATTCGTTTCTTTCAGTGATAGAAGCATGACTTTTAAAGGTTTTATGTAGGATTTGTCTAAAGTGACTAAAATGTTTATTTTTTCCATTATTTATGAGATCCTTTTTATGTATCAAGTAGGCAGCCTATTAATAAAGTACTTTGCAACATAAATTATACAGTATCCATACTTTATTAGAAATATAGAGAAAAAAAGTACAACAGTTGCATCAATTAACATATGCTGACAGAAGCCGTTGATCAACATCAAAACTAATTGGTAGCCATTTTTAAGGGACCATGATACACTTAATGCGTAATTGGAAACTATCAACTAGCTGTGTCAGCCAAGAAGCAGCTAGTTGATAGTTTATCAATTCGAAAATAAACAATGTTACGACGCACTTATTTCAACTGTAGATTTTAAACGCGCCTTTTTTGCGTGCACGAAAGTTTTGGCTGAGAACACTCTAAATTTAAAAACTCACACTCGAATTAATGCGAAAAACATTAGGAGAGTAAGAAAACTATGATTAAAGTCCGCGATTTGACGGTAGCCTATGATGGCACACCGGTTTTCACGAACCTATCAATTCAATTTGAGCCTGGTAAAATTACCGGTATTATCGGGCCTAACGGTGCAGGAAAATCAACAATGATTAAAGGCATTTTAGGATTGATAAATCAGCAAAATGGTAAAGTTACGTTACACGATGAGCCAATCGCAAAGCAGTTAAAGAAAATAGCTTATGTGGAGCAACGCGCTGCTTTAGATTTAACTTTTCCAATCAATGTTTTTGATACCGTTTTAACAGGCACATACCCTAACTTGGGATTATTTAATGTTCCTGGTACAAAAGAGAAAAACGCCACAAAGGAAGCATTGGAAGATGTTAAATTATCTACCTTTAGCCAACGACAAATTGGCGAACTTTCTGGTGGACAATTGCAACGTGTGTTCGTTGCGCGTGCAATTGTTCAAAACGCTGATGTCATTATTTTAGATGAACCCTTCGTCGGTATAGATATGAAGTCTGAAGCCGATATTATGGCTATCTTAAAACAATGGCGCACTGCAGGAAAAACAATTATTGTTGTACATCACGATTTGAATAAAGTAACAACTTATTTTGATAATCTGGTGATTATCAACCACGGTATTACTGCATGTGGGGCTACATCCGATGTTTTCACAAAAGAAAATATTGCCTCTGCATTTAGTGGTGATCTATCATCGATCTTGTTTGAAGAAGAGGAGGATCAACATGCATAGTATTGAATTATTCATTGACGGATTAACAAAATATAATTTCTTGCAAACAGCCTTAATTACCTCGATATTAGTTGGTATTATGTCGGGAATTATCGGGTCCTTCATCATATTACGAGGCATGTCTTTAATGGGTGATGCAATTTCGCACGCCGTATTACCTGGTGTTGCGGTTGCATATATGCTCGGGATTAATTTGTTACTCGGTGCTTCTGCCTTTGGTATTTTGGCAGCATTACTAATCGGTGTGGTCACGATGAAGTCAAAGTTGAAAAATGACACAGCCATAGGAATTGTATTTTCAGCTTTCTTCGCATTGGGATTTATTCTTATTTCATTGGCAGAGTCTGCTAACAATTTGCATCACATTCTATTTGGAAACGTCTTAGCTGTTTCTGACAGCGATTTAATTACTACTGCAATTGTCCTTTCTATAGTGTTGTTGTTCGTTGTTACCTTCTACAAAGAATTACTTGTCACATCATTTGACAATACTTTTGCTAAAGCCTATGGTCTTAAAACTCAAATTATGCATTACGCTTTAATGCTTGTTTTGACTTTAGTAACGGTGACAGCTTTGCAAACAGTCGGAATTATCTTAATTGTCGCTATGTTAATTACACCAGCAGCTACAGCTTACTTGTTAACAAATCGTATGTCTCATATGATGATTGTTGCTGCTATCTTTTCTGTAATCTCATCAATTGTAGGTTTGTATCTAAGTTTCACATTTAACTGGGCCTCAGGCCCTGCAATTGTTCTTACAGCAGCAATTTTCTTTTCATTCGTTTTTATTTTTTCACCAAAGCAAGGTATTATTTTTAAAAGAAAGTCTTAAACCCAAAATAATCTAATTTTTACAGACAAAATTATCAAAGCCAGCGTAAATTACGCAGAATATAGTGGAGAAATTAAATATGATTAAGCGCTTAAGTTTTATTACCGTGACAATTATTATCATTATGGGAGGGGTTCTGTGGTTTGTTAATAGTAGTCAGGGCGGTAAAACAAGTCAGCATGATAAGTTGCAGTTGGTTGCAACTAACTCTATTATTGGCAACATGATTGAGGAAGTTGCTGGGAACAAAGTAAATCTGCACACACTTGTCCCTCGTGGTACTGATCCGCACGAATATGAACCACGACCACAAGATGTTTCAGTAGCACAAGAAGCAGACGTACTCTTTCACAATGGATTGAATCTTGAAACTGGTGGGTCTGGTTGGTTCAAAAAAATGTATCAAAATGCAGGAAAGAAAACGAATAAGCAAGTGTTCGCTGCCTCAAAAGGGGTAGTAGCTAAGCATCTAACTGACAAGGGGAAAGAAAATGAATTAGATCCTCATGCTTGGTTAGATATGCAAAACGGTATTAAATATGTTAAAAACATTGAAAAAGTATTAATTGCTAAAGATCCAGACAATGCTAGCATATATAAGAAGCGAACAGCAGCATACGTTAAAAAATTATCTGCATTAGATAAAAATGCCAAAACTAAGTTCAATAATATTCCTGAGCATAAGAAATTATTAGTTACTTCTGAAGGCGCATTCAAATACTTCTCAGCAGCTTACGGTATCAAACCAGCATTTATTTGGGAAATCAATACAGAGTCTCAAGGTACACCTGAGCAGATGAAACAAGTACTGGAGAAAATTAGATCTACTAACGTACCTTCATTATTCGTGGAAAGCTCAGTGTCTCCAAAGACAATGGAAAAAGTTGCTAAAGAAACTGGCCTACCTATTTATTCAAAAATTTATACTGATTCTTTGGCTAAAAAAGGACATGCAGCAGATACCTATTACGGTATGATGAAATGGAACCTAGATAAAATTTCAGAAGGTCTGTCAAAGTAAAATATAAATAGTTTAAACCTTATTCATAAAAACGCCGCAACTATTCAAATAGTTACGGTGTTTTTATTGTTATTAAGTTTTAGTTGTTTATCTTTCTGCTGCATCGATGGCCTCTCGAATATTCAATATGTCGGCTTCATGATTATTAAAATCAGAATTATGAGTAGGCAAAGCGATGTTGAGTTCATTGAATAAATCAATTCTACCGAATACATCACTTGCATTGAAGTCAAGAACATGGCCACCAATCGTACGGTCATCGCTCAAAAAATGAAGATGCCATCCACTCGCCATAATACCTGAATACAGGTCGGGACCAAAATCACCAATTAAAGTACCAGAAACATTTTCATAGTTAAACACTGGTTGTTTCAATGTTACAGCAACGAAGGGCGGATAGGGCTTCATCTGCTTAGGAGCAACACGAACCTTCAGCTTCGAAAAACTAGCATTTATTTGAATACTAGCTGGTAAATTAACCCAGCTCTGATGTTGTTTGGATATATTGTTTAAACTATCAAAAGTTAAAAATTTTTCTTGGAGCAAGTAGTGTAACTCTGATTGAGGGTGGATAGAAGCAAAGGGTGTTTTCAACGATAAATCTGTGATTTTTTTAGTTACACCACTCGCTTTCGTTTGATATACGCTATTTTCTATGATTGTAACTTCACCATCAAGTTTATCCATTGTTCCAATGCCACTCGAACCATGATTCAATATTGCCGACAAAGGTGCCGTACCGTCATATAATCCTGACATAATTAATTCTAATGTTCCATGTTGATAAATTGTAGACATAATGACCTCTTTTTTAATTTAAATGTTTTAGTTTTACTTACTAAAAGTAAACCATTTTAATATTTACTCAAGATTAAAGCCTACTAAGTGCTGTGACTTTAGTTAACGGTAAAACTATGAAACATTTAGTTAGTCATGTTTATCGAGGGAGTTTATCATTAGGTACTTCGAATAACACGGTGTCCTTGATTTTAAAATCGATATTATTAGCAGCTAAGATGTCTGTGAACTTGTTTTAGCTGGGTGATCAATCAACATCATAAAAGTGCTCAAGATCTCAATAATGTCATGTTACATATGGAATGCAATCGTGATCTTGTGAATCGTATTGAAATTAAACGATTAGAAAATAAGTTTCAAGTTACTATGAATAAGATTATTAAAGTCAACAAACGCAACCAATTAATATCAACGATTCAAGCTTGTCTTGTTGGTTTTTGGGGGACAACACTTATAGTGGAGTGGGTGTGTTCTTTATACACAATGTTAGTGGTCTTTATTTGTCACTCTTATTTGGTCTAGTCGGATTCATAGGATGGATTTTGCCTTATTTTATTTACAAGGCTCAGCTTGAAAAAAGAACGCAACATAATCAGGATTCTTAACTAATTCTCAAAAATCCTTATGTTATAATGGAAAGCGACCAATAGACATTTGTCAAAATTTAGGGGTAATGGGGAATAATGAAGAAAAACGGGGATACAAATACGCCATCAGCTATGAAAAGCCGTATGGCGTTATTTCATAGTAAAAAACATAGTTCATTTAAATTGTATATCATTTTAGCAGTTGTCATTGCTTTACTATCTGCTTCTGGTTATGCAGCATACTATTTTTATAGTTTGAACAACACAATTAATAAATCATTTTCATCAACTGGTCTCGATTCTGAAAAAAAGGCTACACAATTAATTCAGGATAAAAAGCCAGTATCTTTCTTAGTTTTAGGAACAGATATTGGTACAGACGGTGGGTTTGGCACGAATCGTAGTCGCGTAGGATTAACTGATTCTATGATGGTTGTAACTGTTAATCCTAAAAATGAAACAACGACTTTAATTTCTATTCCACGAGATATCATGACTTCCATTTCTGGGTTTGAAAGCAGTTTCCCTCAGAAATTAAATGCTGCCTATGCGTTTAAGGCAGCTTCTGATAATAATGCTTCGTTGGGGGATGGTGTAAGCACAACAATAGATACCATACAAAAGATGTTTAACTTCCCAATCAACTATTTTGCCATGGTCAACATGAGTGGACTTGGTGATGTTGTCGAACAACTTGGTGGCGTAAAAGTCAAGTCACCTTTAACGTTCGCGTTTAGCCAAGAAACTGCGCATGAAAGTGGTAAAGATCTATACCAATTTACTGAGGGTTCTAGCACATTTAAATATGCTTCTGATGGTGAAAACTTTAAAACCTATAGCAAAATGAATGGACAAGCAGCCTTAGCGTTTTCTCGAATGCGGTATCAAGATCCAAAAGGAGATTATGGTCGAACTGAACGACAACGTTTATTATTGCAACAAATTATTAGTAAAGTTAAGAAAAATCCAGCTCAGGTAGTTAATTTGAAGTTCATCAATTCGACGACTAAAAATATTGCTTCTAATCTAAAATCGGAAGATATGTTGAAATTAGGTACTAACTACATCAGTGCCTCAAAGCATATTGTTTCGTATACTGTTCAAGGAGAAGGTGAAACATATGAAGGAATCTCATATCAACGAGTTACTACCGCTCAGCGACAAGCAATAACAAATAAAGTTAGAAGCAGTTTGAATTTAGAAGCAGCTACAACTGGAAATGAATTTGGCAGTAATATTACAGAAAACAATTTAGCTCAAGTAGGTACCGCAGATCAATTGTATCCAGAAAATAATACTGACGAAAATATGCAGTTGCGTGAAGAGTAAATATAGAATTAGAAAAAGGCATGTCAGGTAACATGTCTTTTTCTTTTTTAAATACAATAAAAAAGCAGTCTTGGGAGAGACTGCTTTTCTGGGAGAGAAGAGAATATTATCTTATAGGGAGAAAGAAAATATATTCTTATATAAATAGTGGAGTATACCTCTGTTAAGGTATGAATTTATAATACCGCTGAAATGTTAAATGAATATAAAAACCACGGAGTAATTATTTTCCATTAAGTCACGAAATAAATTAAAGAAAGGTATTGATTTATGTTGATTATAAGTGGTAATATCATTGTTATAATATTAGTTAGCTAACTAACGTTTAATGATAAAGAAGGAAAATTTATAATGACATCCATAGGTAAATTATTCAAAATTGGGCAACGTAATCTTGTAAAAGATCTTGATAAATTGGCCGTAACTCACGGGGTGACTGGTACGCAATTATCGGCAATTGACTTTATCGCCGACAATAAGTACGTCACGCAAAAAGATATTGAACAAGAATTTCATATAAAAGCTTCATCTGTAGCAACCATGATAGACCGAATGGTAGAGAAAAAAATGGTTACAAGAGTACCAAATGAAAAAGATAAAAGAGTTAATGAAATACATCTTACGGCGTCCGGAGCAAAAATTAATAAAATCGCTAAACAAATTATTAGCTCCCATGATGACGATATTTTACGGCCTTTTTCAGAAGATGAACGAAAAACTATAATTAAATTTTTAAAATATGTTGCAGAAGATAACAGCAATCCCTCACTAGAAGGAGAAAAAAATGGAAGAAAATAAAGTTTCAACTAAAAATGCAATGGCTATTATAGCGGTAGCGTTGGTTTCTTTTTCCGGTATTATGGCAGAAACGGCTATGAACGTTACATTTCCTGTTTTAACAAGGTACTTTAGCACATCGCTCAATTCTATACAGTGGGTAACGACTGCGTACCTACTCTCTGTAACAATTATGATCACAACAAGTGCCTATCTGAATAAAAGATATAATACCCGTTATTTATGGTTAGCCAGCCTTATTTCGTTTGCTACAGGAACTTTAGTGGGCGGGTTGGCTAGTAATTTACCGGTATTGTTAATTGGCCGTGTGTTAGAGGGTATAGCAGCAGGTATATCAATGCCTCTCATGTTTAACTTGATCGTTCAACTAGTACCAAGATCAAAGATTGGCTTATGGATGGGTATTGGTTCTATGGTTGTCAGTTTAGCCCCTTCATTTGGTCCCACATACGGTGGCGCTTTGATCGATACTCTTGGTTGGCGATCAATATTTTTTATTCTTTTAATTGTGCCGATTATGTCGTTGTTATTAGGATGGAAAACTGTCGATAACAGTAAAGAAACACAAGCCAACGTTTCTTTTGACGTCCTTGCTTTCGGCTTATTATCAGTGTCATTAATTACGGCTTTGATATTAATTAACCAATTAGAAAGTGGGACTGTCAATATCTTACTTCTAGTCCTCACCATTGTTAGTTTAGCAGGCTTTGTAATTAGATCACTAACTTCAAAACAAACTTTCTTGAATATCAGATTACTCAGTAACAGTAAATTTCTATTTCTGTTACTTCCCGTTGTTTTATATATGTTTGCAAATTTGGGTATTAACCTTCTACTGCCAAATTATTCACAAAAAATCTTAAATACGTCAAGCTTTTGGGCAGGATTTTCTTTATTGCCTGGAACGTTACTAGGTGGGATTTTAAATCCTTATTTTGGCCATTTATATGATAAGCACGGAGATAGAACACCACTTTTGGTAGGGAATACGATCTTTGGGATTAGTCTATTGGTCATGGCCTACTTCACTAAAAATCTTGGAATCATATCGTTTATATTCATGTATATGATTTTCACATTTGGGCGTAATATGGCTTTCAGCATTGGGATGACAGCATCTATTGATGAGTTGAGTAGAGATAAAAAAACGGATGCCACTGCTATTTTACAATCATCGCAAATGTTTATGGGTGCATTAGGTACTACTGTTGCAGCTTTATATGGCGCACAAAAATCAGGCCTAGCAGTCGGGTTCCAACATTTTCTATGGTTGCTTTTCTTTATTTCACTTATTATTTTCGTTATGTTTTTTGCTCGACAAAAAACAGGGAACAAATGAAATCTCTATATTAGACAGTAAAAAAATAGCATGATACAATTGTATTACAAATTAATGTGTTTTCATATTTAACATCCTTGCGGGAGTAGCGGCGCATGTGCGTGGGAAACTGACTTACTAGATTATTTACAGTCTAGCGGCCAACCTTAAACAGCAAGACGCAAAGAATATTTTCTCTTAAAGGAGTGTACCAAAATATGAGCATAAAGTCGAAAGAGGTAGATGACGACGTTCCGTTATTGTCCTCAGCAAAGTTTCACCATCAAGAGTGGTCTAAGATAGTCAATGATTTAAATGCAAATTATCCTAGCGGACTATCAGACAAACAAGTAAATAATCGCTTACAAAAAAATGGATATAATGAGGTCAATCCAAAAGTTATTCCGAAGTGGTTAATTTTTTTGCGGCAGTTTCATAATGTTATTGTCTACATTTTAGTGGTAGCTGCGCTGTTAACGCTTTTTATGCAACATTATACAGATTCAGTTGTTATTGCATTAGTTGTATTAATTAATGCGTTAATTGGTTATTTACAAGAAGTGAATGCCAGTAATGCACTAGATAAAATAAAAACTATGCTGTCTGTGGAAGCCACTGTTATTCGAGATGGAGAACGATTTGATGTTCCAGCTCGAGAATTAGTACCTGGCGATTTAGTCTACCTAGAGGCTGGGGATAATGTCCCTGCTGATTTGCGAATTATAGATGCTGATAACTTACGCATTCAAGAATCGTCTCTAACAGGAGAAGCTGATTCCGTCCTCAAAAACGAATCCATTTTATCGGAGCATGTGCCACTAGCCGAGCGTAGTAACATGGCTTATGCATCAACAGCTGTGACTAATGGTAGTGCCACAGGAATCGTGGTAAACACTGGTGTTCATTCACAGATTGGCCAAATTTCTCAAAGTGTTGCTGATGTTTCAGATAAAAAATCACCACTAACACGAGAATTAGATAGTTTAGGCCATGGTATTTCTTGGTTAATTATTGTTGTGGCTATAGTCATGTTTGCCTTAGGTTGGTTTTTCAAAATATATGACATATCCACCCTGATTATGGCTATTATTGCAATGATTGTCGGTGCAATGCCGGAAGGATTACCAGCAGCTACGTCAATTATATTAGCAACCGGTGTTCAAAAATTAACCAAAAAGAACGCAATTGTGAAAACATTACCTGCTGCTGAAACCCTAGGTGCAATAGACATTATTGCGTCTGACAAAACAGGGACATTAACAAAAAATGAAATGACCATTCAAGATATAGTCGTTGGCGACAATCATTATACAGTCACTGGGACTGGATATGAACCTGATGGTGATATTTTTCTAGGGAATAAGCTTGTCGATGCAACACAAGACAAAAACCTTGAAATGTTTTTAACAATGGGACATCAAGCAAATGATACTTTTTTGACCGAAGAAGCAGGTATCTGGACCATCAACGGCGAACCGACTGATGCTGCCTTTCTGTCGGCCTACTACAAGGCCTTTGGGCAAAAAGTACCTAAATTAAAAGAGTTGGATCGTATTCCGTTCGATTCTGACTATCGATACATGGCACGTTTAGTTGAAAATAAGCATCAACAGCGTTTTGTTGCCATTAAGGGTGCGCCAGACAGATTATTCACACTAGCCCGGAAAGATTTAAATTTTGACTACGAGTATTGGACAAAGGTGTCAGCAAAGTTTGCCAAATCTGGAAAACGTGTAATTGCTGTTGGATATGTTGATGTGGATTCAGATACATCAGAAGTCCTTCACGAAACACTTGCAGCTGAAGGCGTGACATTCTTAGGATTAGCCGCTATTATTGATCCGCCACGGCCTGAGGTTGTTGATGCTATTAGCGACATGCGCGAGGCTGGTATTCGCGTCAAAATGATTACCGGAGATAGTCCAGATACGGCCAAAGCAATCGCTCAACAACTTGGTTTGGCCGACCAAATTGAAGCTGTTACTGGATCAGAAGTTGAAGCAATGACGGATGATCAGTTGGCTAAGGTTGTTACAAATTATGATGTCTTCGCACGAACTACACCACAAGATAAGTTACGTATTATATCTGCCTATCAAGCAAATGGATTAGTAACTGCCATGACTGGTGATGGTGTGAATGATGCACCAGCATTAAAAAAAGCTGATATTGGTGTAGCAATGGGGATTAAAGGTACTGATGTTGCGAAAGATTCGGCGGATATGGTATTAGCTAACGATGATTTTTCAACAATTAAAGTGGCTATCGAGCAAGGCCGACGTTTATACGATAATATTAGAAAAACAATCTTATATTTGTTACCTACTAGTTTTGCTGAGGGGTTGATTGTTGTCTTTAGTATATTATTGCGCCAGCCAATGCCTTTAACTGCAACTCAATTATTATGGATTAACTTGGTTTCTGCTTTGACGTTGCAATTAGCGTTTATATTTGAGCCAGCTGAACCAGGATTGATGAAACGCCCACCGCGTAAAACAACGGCCAAATTGATGAGGCGATACGATGTTTTCCAAATGGTTTATGTCAGTGTCATTATTGCAGCAGTGGCTCTTGTTGTTTTTGAACATTTAGATGATATCACAGGTTTTGCGGTAGCCAGTACAATGGCTGTTAACATACTTATTTTTGGTAAAATTTTCTATATGTTTAATATCAGAACAGCAGCACCAGCGCTAAGTAAGACATTCTGGACAAACCCAATGGCATTCGTGGCTATCGGTACTATGATTATTTTACAGTTACTATTTACGTATGTACCATTTATGCAAGGTGTATTCTCTACAGCTGCGTTATCACTTTCTGATTGGTCTTTCATCATCTTAACAGGATTGATTGTTCTAATCGTAACAGAATTAGATAAGTATCGTCGTATGATTGTAAAACGATAGTATGTAAATAAAGCTATTATTAAAAAACCCCATTGAAGGGATTGCTCTTTTTGAAAAAAAACTTTTTAATTTAATTTAACCTGATATCGATATAATCAAGCTAGTAACTAAACTATAAAAGGTAGGGTCAAGCTATGGTTAAAAATTCAACTACTGAGTATACTTTTATAAAAGCACAAATTGATCTGGTTATTCATAATATTGTTAGTAATAAATACAATGAGGAACTGACATACTATGATGTTTTGTGGCTTCCTGATTATTTAACCAACCCAGACAGCAAAGAGCTATGGCAATCATTTCAAGATAATTTAGAAAAAATTTCTTTTATAGCTATGAATACTGGTTTGCCGAACCCCAATGCCGATGTCGAGTTGGTAATCGTTAAAATGAGTAGTGGTGAAATAAATCCAAATGCGATAAAATATTTTGAAGTAGGTAGGCGAAAAGATTATTTAGCGATGCAATACCCACATATAATAGGAAAAGACAATGACACTTTATTTAATACTTGGGATGAGGCTAACAACTCGTATAATTCAACGGAAACATCCGCAACCGTTTGAATTTTAAGTAATTATCTGCTCGGAAATACTAGATTTAAATAAAAAACAACTATCAACTGTATAGTTGTTTTTTATTTATCAGCTATTTCAATTTCTATTCGAAACACCCATTGTATTGAGGTCCACACCAAGGGTTGCACTTATTGTATACACTAGCCAGGATACGAGATAAAAGGATTTCATACCGACCATGCAGTATATATTAGAGATATCAATTATTCAAGGAGTACAAAAAATATCTGTTGAAAACGTTCGTTAATTTCTCGAAAAATATTATTTGGTTGCGGACTGAATTGGACACATTCCTGGTGCGGTAACATCATTTGCAATCAAATCAGACGTAAAAGTATACTTAGACGTATCTCTAAAGAGATTTGAAACTGTTTTTGCTGCGGGTGGCAGCAAAAATAGTACAATCGAATTATCAATAGATGAGCTTGAAAACTATGCTCATCCCCTAGACTGGGTAGATGTTGGAAAAGACTATTAAACTCACTTGTTAAACAAATTGTTTAGCAGGTGCGAACCGGAGGCAATCAATACGAATGACAGTAAATGATTGGATAACCTTTATATTAGCTAGTATCGTTATTATAATTTCCCCAGGTCCTTCTGTAATATATGTAACGACAAACAGTATGACCAATGAAATTAAAACGATGATGCCATTGGTTGTAGGACTCACTGCAGGATATTTTTGTGGTATGGGCATCTCTTTAATATTTATAAGTAGCTTACTCAAAATTTCATCCTACTCATTGGTCGTGCTAAAAATAATTGGTTCTGGTTATTTAACGTACTTAGCCATCCAAATGTGGACTCGTAAGCATATTAATCAAGATAGCAGAAAACCAACATTCTTACGAGGTGTGCTCATTGCTATCAGTAATCCTAAGGCACTATTATTTTATACAACCTTTTTTCCGCAATTTGGTCATACTCAAGTTGATATGGTATATCTAGCAGTATGTTATGGCATATTAAGTTTTATAGTAGATTTTTCAAATATGTTAATTTCTCATTTTGTTAGCAGAGGAATTAGCATGAACTCTTTAATGTGGATTAATCGATCCGGAGCATTATTGCTATGGCTTACTACTTTAAAGATTTGGCTATGAATACCAGAAATTAGTCCCAACTGCTTTTTTTAGCACATTTAACTAATAACATTTTGGGCTTCTCCTGATAAATATGCATTTAAATTATCTACGGTTATGCGTAATAATCTTTCACGAGTCTCTAATGGTGCCCAAGCGATGTGAGGCGTAATAAAGCAATTCTTAGCTTTTAATAAGGGATTATCTTTTTCAATTGGCTCTTTTTGGACAACATCTGTAGCCAAGGCATAAACTTTTTCATTATTTAGTGCCTCGGCAATGTCATTTTCACTAATAAGTTTTCCACGGGCTGTATTGATTAAAATCACACCATCTTTCATTTTTGAGATAGTAGTCTTATTAATTAAATTAATCGTTTCTGGCGTTTGAACAACATGAAGACTAATAATATCCGCCTTTTGGAAAAGCTCATCTAAAGAAACTTGGTTTACCCATTTTTGGGGTGCAACACTAGGTCGATGATTATAAAAAATAACTTTCATTGAAAAAGCATTGGCTAATTCTGCCACTTTTTGAGCAATTCGACCATAACCAATGAGTCCTAATGTTTTACTTTTCAATTCAAATAGCGGTTTATCCCAAAATGTAAAATCATCGACACTAGACCATTTCCCATCATGGACCAATTGGTTATGTAATCCAACTTGACCGGTTATTTCTAGTAATAATGAAAAGGTAAATTGCGCGACAGCATCCGTAGCATAAGTAGGCACATTGGTTACAATAATGTTGTGGTTGTTTGCACTATCAATATCGACAACGTCATAACCTGTTCCCATAATGCCAATATATTTTAACTGTGAAGCACGACTGATTACACTTTCATCTAGTGGGGTCTTATGTGTTATCACAACTTCCGCATCATCGATTCTCTGCAGAATTTCAGTGTCATTATCTACCGACGTACGGCTATAAACCTCAAAGTCGCCCAAACTTTTTAATGTTTCCCAATTTAAATCTTGATTGAGATCATAACCATCTAAAAGTACAATTTTCATAACTTATATCTCCGATTCTTTAAGCCATTTGAATAGATCTTTTCCTACATGGATCTGAAAAGTGATTTAGCCATATTTTATCACTTATGACCTATTAACTATGATTTTTAAACTTGAAGACTAAGAACAGGGGATTGCCGTAAGAATTATTTCGTGAATATCAACACCGCGGGGTTTTGAGTCCTTAACCGTGCTCAATTAAAATAAAGTGGTAAAATGAAACAAATGAGCGCTAATTGTTTGTTATCATCTGATTTTAGATGAAGTTCCGGCGCGGGTATTATCATATAGGAGGAAACTAAATGTCAAGGAATGAAGAAAAAGTTTGGCTTGTAACGGGTGGATCAACTGGATTTGGACGTAAATTAATTGAAGAATTAATTGCAAAAAAGATTCCAGTCGTAGCTACCGCAAGAAATTTATCAGCATTTGATGATTTAGAAACGAATGCGGATGATTTACTACTTAAAGTACAACTGGATGTCACAAACCAAGAACAAGTCAACAATGCTGTCCAGTCAACGCTCAATAAGTTTGGAAAAATTGATGTTCTGGTTAATAACGCTGGCTACGGATACTCTGGTTCGATTGAAGAATCAGATGAAACTGCAGTCCGCAAAATGTTTGAAGCAAATTTTTGGGGTGCTAGTGCGATGATTCGTGCAGTGTTACCAGCTATGAGAAAAAACAGATCAGGATTAATTATCAATGTCACATCAATAGGTGGTTTACTAGCGTTACCCACCTATGGATATTACAATGCAACCAAGCATGCCTTAGAAGGATTGGGTAAGGCGCTATCATTAGAAGTTGAACCTTTTGGTATTAAGGTAACAAATGTCGAGCCTGGTCCCTTTAGAACTGATTGGGCAGGCAGATCACAATTTTCTGCAAAACATTCAATTAACGATTATGAAAATACGCCAGCAAGAATATCCGAGAAAACTTCACATGCCAGATCAGGCGAGCAAACTGGCTCTCCTGAACTAGCTGCAAAGGCATTTATTAAAATCGCTGCATCCGACAATCCACCTTTGCATTTTATTGCGGGTCAAAATGCTTTTAAACGCGAACAAGAAGAAATTTCTAATATTCAACATGATATGCAAAAATGGCAAGAGGATTCAACCCATCTGGACTATGGTGACGAGACCTATTGGCAATAGGTGGGAAGAGTGTTAACAGACCGTTATTTTTGAAGAAGTTGGGGATTATTTTGAAGTTGATCGAAAAAATTTTACGTTTGAATCCGATAAATGGATAAACAAAGAAGTTTATCGCTATAACTTACATGAAAATAATTTATAACAACTGTTTAGATTCAAAATCATAAGAGTTACTTAAATGGCCTATCCTGATTATCAGGATTTTTTTATTTTACGAACAATTACATTTTTGTTGTTACAATGAATACTTTCTTCCATGCGATGGCCTCTTAGCGTCTGAAATGGTGCTATAATTACACTTAATATTATTTTTATGACATAATCATGGGTTAGAAAGCGTAAAACCGTAATGAAAAAACTATTACTGACTGCTTACGGGTTCTCAACAGATAAAATCAAACGTGCTGCACTAGGATTGCTTAATATAGAACATTCTAGTAAAGCATGTATTATATCTACTTCTAGGCCAAAAGAAAAAGAGAAACATCCACAAATGCAACAAATCAGAAATGACTTATTAGAATTTAGACTAGATCAGGTTGATTTTCTTGATGTGGAGTTTGAAAATGCCAATAAACTATATGACTATGACTTGATATTTTTGAATGGAGGTTATCCATTTTATCTATTACATTTCTTGAAAAAAAGTGGTGCTGATTATATTTTAAAAGACATTAGTAGGACTGGTGTTCCAGTTTTTGGGCTAAGTGCTGGATCGATTGTAATGGGGCCTTCCATCGAATATTTGCAATATCTTTATCCAGAGGAAAACCAATTTAATGATACAGATTTAACAGGTTTGAACTTAACAAGTACTACAATTTTCCCGCATTTCAAAGAAATGTTAACGCGTGATGCTGATATTGACAAAAAATTAACTTCGTATGAAAATACAACTGGAATCAAAATTACGAGGCTTAATAATGATCAAGCTTTATCGTGTCATTGCAAAAATAAAGTCCTGATTAGTTGAATATCAAATCGGAAACTTTATACATTAAATAATGATTTAATCTCAAAATCCTAACTTTTCTAAGGAATAGCGGAATAAGGGTTGTGCTGAAAAAATGCGGATACGATCAATACAGAACTTAAATCATTAATTGACAATTCACTATCATCCATTTAAACTTTACTTATAAATAATAAGTTGAGGGAAAGAATTTGTTCAGTAGAAAACTAAGATCGTATTCTTTTCGTCTTTGTCTGTCTATTGTTGGCACTGTTATCATTGCCTTTGGGATTGTTTTATTCCGTTTGGCGAACATAGGCATTGATCCAGCGACAGCAGCAGATGTTGGTATCTCAGATACCTTCCATTGGAATTTAGGAAACTACCAGCTTGCATTTAATGCACTATTGTTCTTTGGCGTTTTGTTTTTCGATCAAACACAGTTTGGCATCGGAACATTAATCAATATGTCGTTACCAGGATACATTATTGCTTATTTTACACCGAAGTTTGAACCTATAGTTGGGCGTTGGTTTGGAAGCTTTTTTTATCTTGAAAACATATTTTTATTTGCTATTGGTATGTTTTTATTTTCATTGGGAATTGGCATATATACAAGTGTAAATCTTGGTGTTTCCCCGTACGATGCTGTTGCACCATTGTTTAACAAAAAGAAATGGGCTAGTTATCGTCTGACAAGGTCTGTTCAAGATTTATTCTTTTTTGTAGTTGCCATTATATTTGGTGGGCCACTGGGTATTGGAACTTTGTTGATTGCCACGTTAACTGGCTATATTGTACAATACTGGCGTCAGCTATTTAAAAAAATAAAACGCCACATACAAAAAACGCACAGCTTTTAGTTGTGCGTTTCGTCATTCAAAAATTAAATACAATTTATCCTCTTGCCAAACAGAACGTTTGTTCGTATAATGAATTATACAGCTTTTGTTTTGGAGACAGCATATGGTAAACAAGCAGAAAATTGAATACAACTACACGCAAGAGGAACGACGTGTGATATTTATGATTGATTCTAAAAGCTTTTATGCCAGTGTTGAGTGTGTGGAACGTAACTACAATCCATTAAAAGCATTACTTGTTGTGATGTCAGAACAAGAAAATACCAACGGCGGTTTAGTCTTGGCATCTTCACCAATGGCCAAGAAAAAATTAGGTATTAGTAATGTTACGCGTCAACGAGATATTCCTGTATGTAATGAATTAGTCATTGCTATCCCAAGAATGAATCTTTATATTCAAGAAAACTTACGAATTAACAACATCTATCGGCAATATACTGATGATGCGCACTTATTACCATATTCCGTTGATGAATCTATCCTTGATATGACGCATTCTTGGCGTCTTTTTGGAAAAACACCGGAGGAAGTTGCTTTTAAGATACAAAAGCAAGTACGGGCAGAAACAGGCATCTACTTAACTGTTGGCATTGGTGATTCACCGGTTTTAGCTAAATTAGCGCTTGATATTGAAGCCAAACATGCTAAGAATCTGACAGGAATCTGGCATTATGAAGATGTGTCACGGAAGCTATGGCCGATTACTAAACTAACTGATGTTTGGAGTATTGGCGCACGAACTGCCCGTAAGCTAAATTTGATGGGTATTCACTCAATGTATGACTTATCTCATCAAGATCCATATCTATTTCGTTCGAAACTGGGATTAATGGGTGAGCAATTGTTAGCTTTGTCTTGGGGTATTGACCGATCTGATCTGACTGAAACAATCAGGCCCAAAAATAAATCATATAGTAATTCTCAAGTTTTACCACGTGATTACAGCCAACGAGCAGAGATTGAAATCGTGATTCGAGAAATGGCGGATCAAGTTGCCACAAGAATCCGTGCCCATCAAAAGCAAGCTTGCTTAGTAAGCTTGTTTATTGGTTATTCCTTTTCTGAAAGTGAGAAACGAGAATCACATGGCTTTAGAAAACAATGTCGTATTAGTCCTACCAACGATACCAATACATTAATGACTGTTATGATCAACCTCTTCAGAAAGTACTGGCGAGGCGAGATTATTAGACACATCGGGATTGATTACGGTGGCCTAGTTGATGATACTGGAGTACAGCTTAATCTTTTTGAACAGCCTGAACACATCCTTAAAACAAACAAAATTGATCAAGTTGTCGACGAAATTCGTCAACGTTTTGGTACTACAGCTTTGATGCGAGCTATGTCTAAAGAAGTCGGTGGAACAGCCATTAACCGAGCTAGTTTGGTTGGCGGACACAACGGAGGCAACAGTTATGACTGACAATGATGATTTCACTACGATAATCAATCGCTATTTCCAAAACGATTACCGAGAACGAGGGAAAATTAAATGGAACGGCTACTTTCTGTCTGACCACACTTCTTCTTTAACCAAAGAGGGCATTCAACGAAGTGCAATAACTAAGAAATTACCCGCAATATCACTAAATGATGCGCAAGATATTTTACGACACGCTTCTGCTAATTATCATGCCGTAACCGTTCAACAAAATATTAAAGATAACGAAGGAAATCTGATTCCTAATGTGACTGGTTTAATAAATGGTTTTTCCGAATTAGGTGTCTATGTGGACCACCAATTCATAGCCTTTGAAGATATTAGAACAGTGGTAAGAAAAAAATGAATCCAATTGAAAATATTATCGCAGAGATTAATTCTTTATTCACTAAACAACCTAATACTATTTATGAAGTACGATTGGTTAATCAACGATATGCTAAAAAAGTTAATGTGTTCTTTGAATATTATCGGATTGGACATGCGACTCATTCACAGCAGATTGCTCGTTTAAATGATGAGTACCGATCTCAAATACCAGAGTTAGCGACAATGATTCATCAGGCTACTGGCCTGACGGTTAACACCAACTAATTTATTCTAATTTATTCGTGAATTAATTATCATCTAAAGTTGTTTTTAGATTCAGTATGCGTTATACTATTCGTCTTATAAACACTTCAGCCTTGGTAGATAGGGTGATTGCAATAATTAATTGAATAATGTTTGCTCCTTCAAATCTGAGTATTACTGTTAGTTACTTCACTAATTTGATATTCTATCCTAGTTGATATACAATTTAGTTATCATGATAAAAGCGCTTACAACGTTTTCATTTTTAGGAGGCCAAGGTTAGAATGTCAGATAAAAAAATATCAGCTGGATTAGCAGCTTTGAAGGTCATGGAAGGATGGGGTGTTCATACTGTATATGGTATTCCTTCCGGAACATTAAGCGGATTGATGGATGCCATGGGACATCCTGAAAATAATATTAAGTTTTTGCAAGTTAAACATGAAGAAGTTGCCGCAATGGCTGCCGTGATGCAATGGAAATTCGGTGGAAAATTAGGCGTCGCTGTCGGATCAGGCGGCCCGGGGGCTACTCACTTGATTAATGGCTTGTATGATGCAGCTATGGATAATACGCCCGTATTAGCAATTTTAGGGTCAAAGCCAGTTCGTGAATTAAATATGGATTCATTCCAAGAATTAAATCAAAATCCAATGTATGAAAGTATCGCTGTTTACAATCGTCGCGTAGCTACTGCCGAACAATTGCCTCATTTGGTTGATGATGCAATCCGTACGGCGATTGCCAAGCGTGGTGTGGCTGTTCTTGAAGTACCTGCAGATTTTGGATTTTCACAAATTGATGCTAATTCAATTTATTCAACACCACTGTATTCATCAGGCCCAAAGTATAAAGAATACAAATCAGCACCTGTCGATAAGGCTGATATTGATGCTGCTGTTGAACTATTAAACCAAGCAAAACAACCAGTTATTTATGCTGGTGTGGGTACCATGGGTCATGGCTCAGCCGTACAAGCGTTATCTCGCAAAATAAAGGCGCCCATTATCACGACTGGTAAAAACTTTGAAACTTTTGATTGGGACTTTGAGGCCTTTGCAGGTTCAAATTTCCGAGTAGGGTGGAAGCCAGCCAACGAAGCCGTTCTCGAAGCAGATACTGTACTATTTGTTGGAACAAACTTTCCATTTTCAGAAGTTGAAGGGTCATTCCGTAACGTTGACAAGTTTATCCAAATAGATAACAATCCTGCAATGCTAGGTAAACGCCACCAAAATGATGTGGCCATTCTCGGTGATGCTGGTGAAGCAATTGATGAAATACTTGCCAAGGTTTCCTCGGTTTCAGAATCACCTTGGTGGCAGGCTAACATTAAAAATATACAGAACTGGCGCGATTATATGACCAAACTTGAAAAAAAGACCGAGGGAGACCTACAAGCTTACCAAGTTTATAACGCAATTAATGAGCATGCAGCGGAAAACGCCATTTTCTCAATTGATGTTGGTAACGTAACACAGCTATCAGTTCGTCATTTGCACATGACACCTAAAAATATGTGGCGCACGTCACCATTGTTTGCGTCAATGGGTATTGGTCTACCGGGAGGTATTGGTGCAAAAAACACTTATCCAGATCGTCAAGTTTGGAATTTGATAGGTGATGGTGCCTTTTCGATGACTTATCCAGATGTTGTGACAAATGTTCGTTATAATTTACCAGTTATCAATGTTGTATTTACCAATACGGAATATGGCTTCATCAAAAATAAGTACGAAGATACTAACACCTACAACTTCGGCGTTGACTTTACAGATGTTGATTATGCCAAAATAGCCGAAGCCCAAGGGGCGATTGGATTGACAGTAAGTCGCATTGAAGATATTGATCATGTTGTTCAGGAAGCGCTGAGCTATTATGATAAAGGACGTGTCGTGGTGATTGATGCAAAAATCACTAAGGATCGTCCCATTCCTGTTGAAACATTGAAGTTAGATAAAAGTTTGTACAGTGCAGAAACTGTTAATGCTTATAAAGAAAAATACGAAGCGCAAGAGCTCGTCCCATTTCGTGAATATTTGGAAGCAGAGGGACTAACTTCAAAGTATATTAAAGACAATAATGACAATAAGTACAGTTTCTAGTAAGATACTTTTTGATGTATAAATGCATTTTGTTTATACTTTGCAATCACCAATCCAATCTATAATTCTAACTAGTATGTATCATTTGACAAAATTTATAGATGATACTATAACATAGTTGTAGACATAAAGAATTTGATGGAGGTGTAAATATGTCAAACAATTTAATGCAACGTTTTAGTTCTGATGATATTTTTGATTTTATGAATCAGGCTATGCATCCTTGGGCCGATCAACGTTTATTACCAAAGTCGATCAAGACTGATGTGATTGAGAAAGATGATCGTTTCACAGTTATCGCAGAATTAGCTGGGGTAAACAAAGACGACATCAACATTGATTACAAGAATGACCAACTTTTGATTAGTGCTAAACGTGATGAATTCAAGGATCACACTGATCATGACGGTAATATTTTGCAGAGTGAACGGACCTACGGATCTGTTTCCCGTGCTTACTACTTACCAGGGGTGGACTCGAGCAAAATTACAGCAAAATTCGCAGATGGTGAATTGCGTGTTGAATTGCCTAAGCAAGCAACTGAACAATCAAGTACTAATATTAAGATTGACTAATCTATAGCTCGGTGTTTCTGGCTGCAAATTGATTAATTCGTCCTTTGTATTAGCCATTTGTGCATTAATTGATACAAGTACAAAAAGCTCATCCTGATGGGTGAGCTTTTTGTATTGGGTTATTATATTTTTATATTGGGCATCAACTTTTATGACTTATTGGATGCCTTCTAAAGTTCCAAATATAGGTGTATCACCATCACTCATTTTTATAACTTGATTTATTGTTGAATTGTGATTCAAAATATCCGCTAATGTTGCGCCAACATTTTGAATTGAATTCTTCGTTCGCGCCTTATCATTTAAGCTAATTTTATTGGCCCCCGGTATGTTTACGAGTTCAGTTGCTTGTAAAATCGTATAATTAAGTTTCGTTTGTTTCACAAGATAATTGTCCGCAAAAAATTTAGCGATATTATAATTCATCAAATCAGCCATGGCTGGACTATGCCATTTATTAGGTTCAAGCGAATATGCCGAGCTCAGCATGATATATCTAGAAATGCCATTCGATTCAGCTATTTTCATCGATTTGACTGCACCAAAAGCATCTGTTTGTAACAAGTCTTTATTGCGCGATCCGGCTACAAATAAATTGCGTCTTTGAACATAACTTACTATATGTGAGTGTAACATAATTTATTTTTTTGTGTTGCTAAGCACTTTCATTTAGAAAATGAATAACTGGCCTAAGGATTAAATACGGTGTTCATTTTGGAAAGAGCGATAAAAAGATTTTGTGAATGGCTTTGAGGACGAAACAATTTTATAATACTATGCCCCCAAAATAGATGATGGTTTTTCCCTTACATATAGATAGTTACCACTTACATTTACGCATCAACCTGTCGTCAAGTGTTTTTACCTCTTGTCGTAATTCTTATCTCAACAGTTATATTTTTCAGTATGATATTGAGTGTTGAAAGATATTTCTAATGTAGAAATTTTGTTGATTCGATTTGTTTGCTGTGTGAATTGTTATTTCATACTAACTAAAATTTATGTAAAGAAGGGAAGTATCATCATGGCTGATATACTAAGATCTATTTTCGAAATCATTAACAACACACCTTTCTGGGTATGGGTTGTTCTAGTTATACTGATTAAGCGAGGTATGTCATTAATAAATGACAGTCCTGCTTCTATTGGAAGATCACTCATAATGCCTTTTATTTTCGTTATTTGGGGTCTAAATACAGTAGTAAACAAATTTGCTTCTCCAAATACATTGCTGAGTTTTTACCTGGCGGCATTGATTCTAGGATTTTTGTTCAGTTACTTACTTTATATGCGACGATCTTTTTATGTTGAAGATGGTCAATTAATTCAAGAGGGTAGCGCCTTACCTTTAGTTATCATGCTAACCAATTTTCTAGTAAAGTATATTCTAAACGTTATTCTTGCTATCCATCCAGTACTTTACACTCAGATGAATTTCAATATTTTTTATGGTATTGTTTCTGGGTTCACAGTTGGATTATTCTTTGGCGGCATTTATAAAACGCTTACGGCAAAGAAAGAGTTTTTGAAGTCATAGTGGAAGGAGCCATTCAAATTCCCAAGATTAGGTTCAACTACATTATCGTAGTCATAAAAAATAAACAAAGGCTCATATAAGTGTTTTCGTGTGTCTTTTGACAGAAATTGCAAAATAAATATACTCAGTTAATAATTGAGTAGTAAATAACTAGTAAATAACTAGGGGCCCAATTGACTGAGAAGAACCCTTTGAACCTAAGATGGGTAATGCCAGCGAAGGAAAGTGAATCGTGTAATGCAAGAGTAACTTGTTAGCAACACATATCTAAAGCAGTTTTTGAGCACTTTTGTCCACTGGCAAAGGTGCTTTTTTGTGGAGGTAAAATCGTTACACTTACAGTTACATGAAACGTTCAGAAATCTGATGGAACAACAGCACAAGAACAAAAATTGCGCAAGATTTACATACAGAGCCATCTCGGGTTCAAGATATTTTAAAATTAAACCATGTTATGTTAGAAGATGCACGGATTCTCAAAAATTATTTAAGTCGGGTACTTTTTAGAGAAGGTAAGAAGGAATTGCATACACTAAGGTAACTGGAACTTACCGTGACTACTGGTTTTTAGCTCAATAAATAATTGAGCAAAATAAAATTTCATAAAAATACTTTAATGATTATAAAAAGACCTATCTTATTTTACAGATAAGTCTTTTTTCGTCATTATATTAAGTAAAATCATTTAGAATGAATTGATTTTATATGGGCACGCAAAGCTATGATTAGTCCGACAATAACTAAAACAATTCCAATAGCTGCACCGAATAATCCAGTTGATGACGACGCATCAGCTGAATGTTCATAAGCTAGTAAAGAATATTGTGTCATGACAATAGCAACTAGACCATCCGCAAAATTCAGTGATTTTAAGTAGGTAATAATTGGACTTCTAAAACGCCGTGATTTAACCCAACCAACAATGGAGGTCACAATTTTTGTAAAACCAATCAGTGCAATTAATAAAACAATACTCTGATTGTAATGTTGAGGTTGACCTTTAAAGTACATATATGCTGATAATCCTACTAAAGCAGCGCCCAAGAGTGCATATAAAATGCCACCTTCACGCAAGTACTTCATTTCAATTTTTTCTCGGTCAGCGAGGCTAATAGCAGAAATTCTAATTTGTTGATATCGCCATAAAAAATATGACCGTATGGCTAGCAGAATAATATAGTAACCACCAAAAATTAGAAACCAGAGAGACCAAAAAACTAAGCCAACAGCCAATTTTATTAAGGCAAATAAAGAATTTGATACTGTGCTTGCTGCATTATAAAGTACAACACGATCAGCCTTTTCTGTGATGTGTCGTCTTAAGTTATGTTTGTCAATCAGTTCATTGGTTTTATTTGTAACTTTGTCAATAATTTTCATGAAGACAGTCTTTCGTGTGGGAATTGTAAGTATGCTGACGGGCTATAGAGATAAAAATGTGTGATAATCCAGCATAAATTTCATTCTTAATTGTACCAAAATTTTGATGTAGAGAACGTACACACGATAAGATTAACAAAACACAAACAAAACGTAAATAAAATCCCAATAATTGTTAACTAATATTGAAAACATAAGCAACTTAGAAATGAATGTTTGCAAAAAAGGAGTCGAAAAAATGATAAAAACAACTGTTGAGGAAAAATATCAAAATATCTGGTTAACGGCTAATGGAAAAAGATATCTTGAAGCACTACCACACTTGCAAAAAATTATATCTGGTCAATCATTTTTGTATCGTGAAAAAGGTACACCTAGTATGGTAATGGATATCAAGTTAGATGAGCAGGTAAATCAAGAGGCATTGCAAAATGCACTATATGCTTCTTTAGAACGTTTCCCATACTTTACTGGTCAGTTGCAGAGAAAAGAGAATAATTATTTCTTAACTCATAATGAACTTCCGATGATTGTTACTGAAAGTAATACGTTACGAGCGTTAGGAAGTGCTGAAACAAATTATCATCTAGTTGATGTAACTTTCTGGAATGACAAAATTCTGGTCTCTTATCATCACGCGTTAACTGATGGACGTGGTATAACGCCATTTGTTAATGCTTTATTATATTATTATTTTAGTATAACGGACAGTTCTGTACCACAGTTGACAAATATTCATCAGAGCAATGAAAGCATGCAATTAGAAGAAATGGCAGAGCCATTTGAACAAAAATCAGATAAGATACAACAAAGCCATCCGATTAATCGTAAAGGTTTTCAATTACCGGAAGTCACAAATGATTACAGTAAACACAGTTATCGTTATGAATTAAACATTGATCAAAAAAGTTTTATGGTGTTTGCTCGAAATCATAGTGCTACACCAGCAATAGCGATATCAATCATGATGAGTCAAGCAATTCAAAGAGTATATCCTGAATTTGACCAACCTATTGTTATCAACATGGCAAGTGACTTGAGAATGGGTAGTGCGCACCAGTCAACAGCTCGTAATTGCGTGGGAAGTGTTACGTTACCCATAGAGAAAAATATTGATAATAATACTTTATTTGCAGAGTTGGCCAATACGTTCAGACAAGAGATAAAAGAACATAAAAAGCAAGAAAACCTAAACCAGTTATTAAATCAAATGATGGCCTTATATACAAAGTTAGATGCCCAGCCAACATTTGCTGATAAACAAAGAATGATGTCAATGTTCGATGATATGCTATTAAATACTTTTATTTTAAGTTACTCTGGTCAAGCACAATTAGGTGTATTTGAGTCACATATTGAAGAAATGCACACATATATGAGTGGAACAAAAGGACTATCAATTGAGATGTTAGCAGCTAATGACAAAATATTTGTAGATATTATGCAAAGCTTTGAAAGCGATGTATATGTTAAAACGTTAGCCGACATATTAACAGAAAACAATATTCAATTTACCAGACGAGAAGGTATTGTATTTGAGACACCAAATGATGAAATTGAATACAAAAATTCTAAAATTAACAAAACAGCAACAAAAGTTTAGCAATTCATAAACAAAACAATAAGATAATGAATTTAACAAAACAAGCCAAAGGAGAAAATAAATGGCAGTGGTATTAAATATAATTCTTGGTGTGATTGCTGGTGCAGGAGTCGCCTTCTTGGGGAATATGATTAAAACACCAGGGACAGAACTAAAAAAAATGTTGACTTTAGCAGTTGGTATAATACTGGGTGGTCTAGGATCAGTTGCAGGTGATCAATTAATAAACTATGGACCCACATTCTTAGATAGCAATTTTGTTCCAGCAATTGTTGGGGGCGTCGTATTAGCATTTGTCGGTGTCTATGCAGGGAAAAAGTGGTTGCATTTAGGAATTGCATAGAAGAAAGTAAGTGAACACGTATGAAGAAAAAAGATTTTGTATCAATGTTAATTGGCACCATTAGTGGTTTCTTTTTTGCAATTGGTATGTGTATGGCATTGTTGCCAGAGTGGCATGCAAGAACACCGGGAATTGTATTCGGTGTCATGGGGATGGTTGGTTCTTTAGTTGCTTTCCTCATCAGACGTAAAATGGAAGGCAAACCATTGTGGACATGGAATACGCGAATTGTATTAATTAGTTTGTTTGGTTTGTTGGGTGCTACAATTTTTGGTATCGGAATGGTTATGTCAATGGTATGGAATATGATAATTTTCGGTATTATCATTGGTTTTGTTGGTATTGTTATGTTAGTTACATTATTTCCAATGATTAAAGGATTTGAAGAGTGAATAATTTAAATACTATTTAGCTTAGAATTTCAGGAGGAAATATTATGGAAAATCAAAAGGCAGAACATCGCACAGTTAAGACTTTACTTGGTTTAGCTATTGGTGGCGTAGTGATTGCGGCTATCGTGTTGCCAATCAAAGCTTACGTTGATTATCGAGATTAATAAAAACGATGGTACTTTTTCTATCAATATTAATTGGTATGATGTCAGGTGGTTTGATTACTGGCATTAAAAGGTGGTCTAGTAGTTTAAACAAAACTAAATTACATTTTGCAATTGATTATACAATAGGGGTGGGCTCAGGAATCATAGGTGCCATTATTGTTAATCATTTTTTGCTGAATGGACCAGAATTGTTCGGCTGTCATATATTATCAATAGTGGTTGGTGGTCTCCTTTTTTCCTATGAAACATTCTATTTAATTCAGAAAATATCATTGTAGTAGCTATCACTGGTATACTATCTATAAAATAAAGAAAGCGACAAGTTAACTATGATTTCAATTTTAGTAGTAGAAGATGATAAAGACTTGAATCAAACTGTATGTTCAGTATTAAAAAGATACGACTATAGTGTTAAGGGTGCGCTAAATGCTAATGATGCATTTGATTTAATGTATACTGATAAATTTGATTTGGTCATATCAGATATTATGATGCCGGAAGTTGACGGTTATGAGCTTGCCGAAACAATTCGGCAACTTGATAATAATATTCCGATTATGTTCATGACGGCACGTGATGATTTTGAATCAAAACAGATTGGTTTTCGCATAGGTGTTGATGACTATATGGTCAAACCTATTAATTTTGATGAGATGTTATTACGAATTGGTGCATTATTGCGTCGTGCGAAAATTGCTTCCAACAAAAGATTGACGATTGGCTCATTTATCATGGATGCAGATGAACATGTTGTTTATAATCGGGGTCAAGTGATTGAATTCACACTACGAGAATTTGAATTAGTGTTCAAATTATTATCTTTCCCTAAAAAAACATTTACAAGAGGTCAATTGATGAACGACTTTTGGGGTGTCGGCACAAGTACAAGTACGCGTACAGTTGATGTTTATATGACAAAAATTCGTGAAAAATTAATTGACGTTGATGATTTTAGTATTGTTACTGTAAGAGGTCTCGGTTATAAGGCGGTTCCGAATGAATGATGATTTAAAAACAGTTAAAAACAGTATTTTTGGAATTGGTAACTATCTAGTTTATTTCTTATCTAGTTCCTTAGTTGTTACCTTAACTATTTTAATTATCTATGTACCTACGGGCGAAGAAACAGTTAATTCTATCAGACCCAGAGCAATTCTTGGTTTAGTTATTATAATTGCTTTAGCTTTGTTTTTGACAGTTGTTAATGGATTATGGCGGCGGTATACCATTGGACGACCTGTTAAAAAAATTCTTGAGGCAACACAAAAAGTCACAGAGGGGCAATATGATGTGCGCATTGAACCTTCACATGGATTTGACACAATCACAGAGTTAGATGTTATCATTACAAATTTCAACATTATGACAAAAGCACTTGGAAGTGTTGAAGCCTTGCAAACAGACTTTATCGCCAGTGTTTCTCATGAACTTAAGACACCTTTAGCTGTGATTCAAAATTATGCTTCTATACTTCAAGATGAGGATTTATCTGTAGAAGAAAGAGCTGAGTATGCAGCTAGAATTACAGATGCAACCCAACGATTGAGTACCTTAATTACAAATATTTTAAAGTTAAACAAAATAGATAATCAGGAAATAACGCCAAAGAACGACACCTATTTGTTGAATGAACAATTAGCCGAGGTATTGGTCAACCATGAGGCTTTATGGGAAGAAAAGAACATTGAACTTGAAGTAGATATGCCAGATGCATATATTACTAGTGATAGTGCTTTATTGGAACTTGCTTGGAATAATTTGGTTAGCAATACAATAAAGTTTAGTCGAACAAATGGTAAAGTTACCGTTAGTTTAACTCAATCTTCTGAAAAAGAAATTATTGTTCGAATACGTGATAATGGTATAGGTATGACAGAAGAGGTCAGAGAGCATATTTTTGATAAATTTTATCAAGCAGATACTGCACGCTCAGTTCAAGGGAATGGCCTAGGATTGGCTTTAGTACGTCGAATAATTTATTTAGTTGGTGGGCAAATAGAAGTGACTTCTCAAGAAAATAAAGGATCGGAATTTAAAATAACACTACCAACAAATCATCCTAGTTGGATAAAAAAGGCAACAACGGCGCAGATAGAAAATTGATTGTATAGGAGTATAATTTTATGACACAACAATTCAATTATCAGAAACATATCACCTTGGAGAGATAGACCAAATTGCTTTCGTGGTTAATAATTTGGATATTGCTTTGCCGACTTACACGCCCTTATTTGGTTCATTTAAATCTGTATTACTTCCTAATATACCAGTTGTTTATCGTGATGAGGAGACTTCAATTGCATTGAAAATGGCATTTTGGAAAAATGAATCACTTGAAATTGAAATTATTGAACCTGTCAATAAAAATGGTGAAACCGATCCTTTTGGAGAGCACCTTAAAACGCATGGAGAAGGGTTACACCATGTTAAATTTAAAGTAAAAAATTTACAAGAAACATTGCGTTTAATGGAAGCAGATGGTTATAAGAATAGCGATGGCGATTTGAGCTCTGATCGTCCATGGGCTAACATCGAAGTACCAGATAAATTAGGACATACACTAACAGAGTTAATTGAAGGATCGCCAAGTTCGACAATATAAAGTTATAGTCAAAGTACTATAGCTTTTTTTATTGAAAATAAGTTTAATAATTTTTTTCTATAGCAATTACTTTTATATACTATTTGATTTATTTGAAAACATCAAAGACATATTATCAACAAGTTTCGAGAAAGATAACTTAATTCACACTAAAAAGCAATACATATTATGTGTTGCTTTTTATTTTTTCAAAAATGATTGTAATTATCAAGAAAGTGTTGCCAACGTTTTTGATAAAGCTTTGCTAAATGTTTTGAGTTTAGAATCTCAAAAATATAAAGTGATTCTTGTATTTTTTTTTGTGCTGACTCGTAATTCTTTTGAAGATATAGCAATAAACCTTCAATAAAATGAAGCTCTGTTTTTTCATAAAGATATTGCTCATTATGAATTAAAGTATGTGCTTCGGTAATCATCTTTGATAACTCTATCACGTGATTGGTATTTGCCATTGTCAAAGCAGTTGTTAATATGACGTATAGCAAGTCGGCTTGATGATTCCAGTTCACATCTACCGTGTCAGAACCTTTCTTGATCATTTGTTCTGTAAGATAATAGGATTGAAGTGGTTCAAATAAGCTAATAATGCTCATATATAGTCTAATCTCATAGTGAGTCCAAGTTTCTTTGGTGAACAAATAGTCATATAAAAAATTTTTTTCAACTAAAGTCAACTCTGATAATTGATGTTTTTCTAGTGTAGCTTTTTCTTTCAAAAAGTTGACGTAATAATATTGTTCGTGATTAGTTTGCCATTGTTGATAATAATAATCACGAAGCTTCATAGAAGATGCTATAGATTCCTCATCAACGTAGTCTTTTGTATCATCATAATGAAATGGTTGATATCTTTGATTCATCTGATTGTCAAGATAGACAAATTCTTCTACGGATACATTGATGTTTAATAACAAGGAGTAAAGTTTATCAAAAACAATGTTACTTTGTCCACGTTCGAAACGTGACAAGAAAGATTTTGAAACAATATTTTTTGATGCCTCAGTTAAACTGATTCCTTTAGCCTCTCGCAAATATTTAAATGTGTCTCCATAAGTATTCATGAGGTCTCCTGTGAACTATATGCAACTTTTTAAGTATATTATAATACTGGTGATAATCTAAAGATACTTTATATGTAAAGGATTCAGGTGATCAACTCATGAATATTTTAGTCATTAATGGTAGCTCTAGAGAGAATAGTAATACAGATAGTATGCTAGCGGTATTGCTCAAGAATTTGTCGTATTGCAACATAGCGTTAAGAGAGTACAAAGTTTTGCCAATCCATGATCAAAGGCATACCAGAAAAAATTGGGAAATAGCAGAAGATGATTACAGTGCATTAATACAGAAAATGGTTAATGCAGACATCGTTATCTTTGCGACACCAATTTATTGGTACGGTATTTCTGGTTTATTAAAAAATTTTATTGATCGTTGGTCGCAAAGTTTGGCAACTAATAAAAAATTTAAGCAAGATCTCAAAAGGAAAAGAATATATTTACTCTTAGTTGGGGATGATAAACCAACAATAAAGGGAATGCCAATCATACACCAATTTCAATATATTTGTGACTTTCTTAATTGGAATCTTGTCGATTATGTTATCGGATCAGGTAACAAACCGCAAGAAGTGAAAGATGATCGAATGGCTATGACAAAACTTTTGCAGCTTAATCAAGAATTACTGTTAGGTGGCAGCGATGAATAAAAAGGCGTTACTACTAAACAAAAAATCATTCTGTAACTTTTTACTAGCCGATGTTATCTCAGGTTTTGGTGTGGGTATGACGACGGTCGGCGCCAATTGGTATTTGCTTTTACAGACGCATTCTAATCAGTTAGTTGGTATATATTTAACTATTAATGTTTTATCAGGATTTTTGGTATCGCCTTTAGCTGGTGCTATTACTGATAAATATTCTAGAAAAAAAGTTATTTTATGGACCTTTATTACTAGAGCTTTTCTGATTAGTATTGTAGCAGTTTACTTTTATTTTTCAGGATTTAGTATTTTGATGATGTATTTTTTATCTATTCTCACTGGAGCTGGGTGGATTACATATATGGCCGCATCCAGAAGTTATGTCCAAGATATTTTACCCGAAGAACAGTTTGGCAGTGCTAATTCTTTTATTGAAGTTTCTTTACAGGTCGGGATGTTTTCTGCAGGTGCCATTTCGGGATTTCTTTTAAACTATACTGGGTTTTTAATTATATTAATAATCAATATTTGTTTGTTTTTCTTCGCTAGTGTATTAATTTTAACTATCGAAAATGATAGGATATCTCAAATGAATCCAAGTGGGGCAAAGGGTAATTTTGTTTTAGGAATAAAATATATTTTAAATAAAAAAACAATCATGAATGCAGGACTACTCTCAATATTACCACTAATAATTACTCAATTGTTTAATGTATCATCACCAGATTATGTTGCTTCAACACTTCATGCCACTAGCATTGTCTATGGTATGGCGGATATGTTTTATGGTATTGGAGGATTAGCAGCTGGTATTATGGTTGGCTTGCTTCTAAATCAATTTCAAAGTAAAAAACTAATTATTTTATTTTTCTTTTTAGCAGGCTTAGCACTTTTCTTACTTTACCTCAAGCATTACGTTACTTTGATGTATATTTGTACCTTTATTCTAGGATTATCAAATTCTGCACTTCGTGTCATTATCAATACAATTCTAATGGCAAAAATAGAACCCGCATTTATGGGTAGAGCTACGGCATTATGGAACGGAATTGCGCAGTTTATGGAAGTTTTTGCTGCAATCTTAATTGGTATGCTAAATGATCGATTCGGTGCAAGTTTAGGCTTCCTAATCATGTTTTTCATTATGTTTTTCGGAATGATATGGAGTGCAACAGGTCTTAAAGTATCTACTAGTGGCAAAAAGAGAGGAATATAAGATGAACAGAGTTTTATTGGTTGAACCTAGTTTTTACGGTGTTGAATCTGTTAAGTCAGCCAAGAAACATATCAAACGAATAAATTCAAAAAATATACTAGCTATGTTGTTGGCGCTGTGATTTTCGTAAGCCTGATTATAGGTAGTGTTTTTCTGAAAACTCGACTTTCTTTTAGTTTACCGGGTTGGTGGGGTATTGGTACTATCCTAATTTTATTTTTTATCACAACAACAATCTTCATAGTTGAGCGTAAACGAATGCCTTTTCTAATTACTATTTATGTTTTGATTGTACTTGATACGCTGCTTGGAATTGGTAGTCGAATTCCGGGCCTTGCTGAATTACTAACCCAACCGATTTCCAAATCTACCGCGTTATGGGTTATATTAATTATGGGGCCAATCGTTGCACTTGTGTGCGGTTTCGGAACTTATCGTTATATAATGAGAAATGAATCGAATTAAATTTAAAATATAATAATTCTTTTACGCTTTAAATAAAATTGATGAATATCGATTGTAAATACCAGCCAGCGTTGGCGTTATTAAAAAAATTTATGAATCTACCGCATTTCTTTTGAACCCCCCAATTGACTTTACTGGTGTGGTATTAACCACGTCGGTCAAGTTAATGATCAGGGGGACTAGGGGAAAATCATTATTATTTCAATTTTGTCTATTGATGGTTGACAATTAAATATTTTTAGACTAATATGTAACATGTTAACTATTATAAGTTAACATGTTACATATTTGGAGGAACTTATGGAACAGAAAGAAATGAAAACATTAATAGAAGATGCTTATGCAGAAGTATTAAATAACCTTAAGGTAGAAAAAATAGAAAAATATTTTGGGACGCAATATCTTCAGACAACAGATGGCGTGAATTCAACTTTCAATCAATTCAAACAGCATATTGTGGCTTTACAAAAAGTAACACAAAAAATACAAGTAACCAATTTCCAAGAAGAAATGTTTGATGTAGAAAATCAAAAAATATTTCTTCACTATGTAGTTAACGTTACTAAAATTGACGGAAAAATAGGCCATGTTGAAGTGTTTGCAGTATTTACAGTAAGTGAAAATAAAATTGTCAGATGCGAGGAACTCACACGGGCATTAGATGATAAAACTTTAAATGACTTAGGTAGCAAAAAATGACACAAGATATACAGAATAGTATAATTAAAAAATTGATCAGATTGTATAGTGCTCAAGCACAAGTTCGAAATAAAAAAGACCATCTCAGTCAGTCAAATGACTTTCAAAATCTTAATGAGCTGCCTTCATTAAGACAACTAGAGGCTCTGTCCTTAATCAATGCAAATACTCAGTGTGGTATTACCCAGCTATCAAGTATGTTGTCTATTAGTAAACCAGCTGTTTCACGGCTCGTCAACAAACTCGAAAATAACCAATTAATTACTATAACTTTTGGTCAAGACAAAAGGCAAAAAATAGTTCAGCTAACTCCTCAAGGGAAATTATTAGCTGAACAACATGATCGCTTACACACTGAAGCTGTTAAAAAATATCTAAATATTTTAGATAATTTCGATACTAGTGAGTTACTAGCGATTGAGAAATTTATAGACGCACTGAATCAAAATTTAGACGACTAAGAATTTAAGATTTATTCAAACAGTAACATCTTAATTTGATACTCTATTATTGAAACAATTAAATTAATAATAAGTATCGAAAAACTCAAATCACGTCATAAACACTTAATTGCACGACTTTAGTCGATACGGTTAAGTGTTTTTTAATCGGACGAGTTCGTTCTGTTGATGCTTTTGACAGTCATGATGTGTCACCGAAATATCAAACTGATAATCAAAACAATCCGGTTCGTGATGATAATGGGGAACCAATCATTTAAAATTACCAATTTAATTTCATGCAACAAAGCAAGTCAGGAGGGGGTAACGATGAGGATACTTTCATTCGTATGGCAGATTGCAAGAATCATCCGAACACCGCATGTTTCTGAAAGACTTTTCGTGGTGATTGCCAGTTGAGCGTTTTCATTGGCCTGGCATTAATCCAATGATTAATTTGATCTAATTCTTTCTGACTGATGGTTTCAATTTTGCGTTCTTTTGGGATAAAACGACGGACATATCGATTTAGCACTTCATTACTACCACGTTCTTCTGGTGAATATGGGTGTGCAAAATACATCGGTATGCCTAGCTGTTCTTCTATTTCATCATATTTTGCAAACTCTCGACCGTGATCAACTGTAATTGATTTAGCATTTTTTATACCCTTGAAAAACCTAATAATAGCTGGTGTCACTGCCTGACTATTGCGCCCACTGACATGTCTCATGATATGTTGTCGACTCAATCGTTCTGTGATGGTCACTAAAACATCGCCACGTGTTTTACCAGATTGCATCGTATCAACTTCAAAATGACCAAATTCTTGTCTTAATTGGACAGCTTTTGGTCGTTTTTCAATTGAACGGCCATGAGCAAAAACACGTCTACGGCCGTCAGATTGACGTTTACGTCGAATACCTTTATCAGGTAAATCTGATAACTTAATTTTAAGCAAACCATGATGAATCCAGTTGTAGATGGTCTTGAAAGCAATGCCCAATACATGAGCAGCCGTTTCTGGTGACCACTTCAAGATACCAATGTGATGGTTCAAAAAAGCTGATATTTCAGGTGTTAGGGTCGGATGGCGACCGTGTTTGTGCCGATTACACTGGGCTAAATGATGAGCCTGTTGTGCATTGTATGGTTTAATTCGATTTAACTCGTAGGTAATAGTTGCAGGAGAACGCTTTAAGAAACGGGCTATTTCTCGAGTTGAATGATTAAGTTTGATCATTGTTTCAATGACAGAACGTTCGTGAGCTGATAAACTAGAAGACATAAGCTGCAGATCCTTTATGGTTGATTTTAGTCAATTACCATTAAAGTCTCTGCAGTTTTTTTATGCAAGGTGTTCGGTTTAATTTTACAATCTGCCGTATCTTAATTGATCCAACCCCAAAGTGAAAGTTTACAAGTTGATTTGGAGACTGGAGCAAAACTACTACCAAATTTTGCCTTTGTTGGAAATAATGCGACTGATTGGGCAGTGTATGCTAATACACTCCTCCTTCGGCAAGAAAAAGTATCAGCCAAATCAACGCAAGCTGATAACTCAAGTAACAACACTCAAAAAGAAAGTAAAAGATAAGGGGGAATAAGGCGTTAGAATACTTTGGCCGGTATCGTTAAATGATTATCTGAAAAATAAACAATTGATGACTTATTAATCTACATCACGTTTTTAATGAAATGTAGTCACGCTCAACTCTTGTATGGACTACCTAAAAACTTCTCGTTAGTATATAATAAAATTTATTGTGATTATATATTGAGGAGAATATGATGAGAGATATTGTGGCTTTATGTAAAGTCTATATGATTAATATATTGAGTAATAAGTTTGCTTTTGTGTACAACTTATTATTACCAATTATCTATTTTATTTATAAGAATGTGACGCTTACTTCTTCAACAAGTCACTTTACTGCTCCTGCAATGGAAACAATTGGAAATTTTTGGGCTTATATTATATTTGCTACAATACTTAACAATGTTATTGTGTCATTAATTGTTCAACGGGAACAAGGCTTTTACAAGCAAATGTTGTTTGTGGTTGGCTCCAAATTAAAAGTTATCACCGCAATATTTCTAGTTCAGCTAGCAATCATTTGTATTGAACTAAGTATATTCAATATTTTGGTGATGATAGTAGCTCATCAACTAAGTTTTAAATTACTTTTTGCTGGAGTGGCTGTTGCACTCTTATCTGCTCTGCCAGTTACATTAATAGGTAGTGTTTTATTGATATTCAAAATAAAAATTGAATCAATCAACATACTGCTTGGAATCATATTGTTTGGATTACTTTTTATCATGTCGGTGCCAACATCTTATTCATTCACTGGTCTGGTAATTCTTTTAAATCCTTTGAGTTTTGTAACTGAAATGTCGTTACAAGTACAAAATACTGTATTTAATACGGGGCTAGTGAATGCTGGAATTTGGCTTCAGATGGTTATTGTCAGTTTATGTTATGCAATAATTGGATATTATTCATTTTCCAAGTTCTCTGTAAATGCGATTGCAGATAGGGTATAAAGGGAGAAACAATGGAAATTAAAAATTATTCTGTGACATTTGATAATCGTCAGCTTTCAAAAAATTTAAACGTGTCATTTTCGACTCATAAAATGAACATTATTATGGGTGCTAATGGTGCTGGTAAAAGTACATTACTAGATTTTATCGCTGGAGTAGGCCCCAAAGGAGCAGTGGGAGAAAAGGTAGGAATTCCTCCTTATCAAAAAATAGCTTACCAGCTGCAACAAGTACATTTTTTCCCTACTTTGACGGTTGCACAAACCATTGATTTTTATAGCAAGTTAAGCAATAGATCTGACTCAAAATCATACGAAAATGAAAAATCTGTGCGAAATAGTTTATTGAGTCCAATTTGGCACACTAAAATGGGGCAATTGTCCGGTGGTGAGCGACAAATTGTTTTGACGTATGGGCAGTGTTTATTGGATAAAGAAGTTTATATTTTTGATGAACCGACAAGCGGGGTAGATGAAACAAATGCTCCTCTCGTTTTGAGTATGATTAATGATCTCGTAGTTAATGATCATAAGATTGTCATTATGACGTCTCATCATTCTGAACAGTTAAAGCAATTTAACCTTAATTTGATAGCATTATAATCTTTTGAAGCGTGGCAACATGCTTTTTTGTTTAAAATAGCGAAAGGAGGTGTCAAATGCGTGGTTTTCCAAAACTCAAAATCCACTTTGAGTACGAAAAACAGAAAACAGAAAAACCTATCAAAATTCTTAAAGCGCATAAGAATAAAACCTTACAACAAACAGTCGCATCTTTAAATCAACGCATTAGCCAAGAAAATACTGGGGTAACCAGCTACAATCCACTAGTAGATCAGTATTTTGATAGCAGTGATGTTGCCGAACTTTGAATTAAACCTGCTTTCCTTAAGTCAACCATCAGACCATGCACCACGCTAGCATTCGATACAATGCTATCAGCAATTTTTTTACTAGAAAGATTATCATTTTTATAAATACTCAAAAAAGTTAATATTATGTATAGCATCACTTAATTTATAAGAAAATTTCATGTTTATTCCTGTTCCGTTGGTTGTCAGTTATATTAGTACAAGCGAATATAGCACATTACGTATGTACAAAAAAAGCACAGTTTAAAACTGTGCTTTTAAAATTGATAGACAATAATTCAAGATAATTATAATGTAACAACTTCTTTGATAGCATTTGGTAAACTTTCCAATGGATGTCCCAATACTCCTACTAAATCGTTTCTTGCACTTTCCAAAGAACCATCATTTATTGGCTTTTGGAAAACTTGTATAAACAACAAAAATTACATTATTATTCATCATCGCTTGAACAACATTACGATGTTGTTCAAGTCTTTCAATTTCACCACCAGGCTGAGAAGAAATAAATAACAAACGATCATCGTTTCGTAAAGCAGTCGTTAGTTTATTGACATCATCACGATGCCTTCCAAACTTCGATATTGAGAAGTAGTTTTTCGCCTTATTTTCGTTTCGAACAATCAAAACGATGTCTTCTTAAAGAATTGATTAGCATTAAAAATCAAATTACGCATATTTTACAAAAATCCAACCACCCAGAACAAAGAAAAACAACAATGAAGCTGCACCTAACTGAACTTGTCCAGTGGCAGCAGCAACACTACCAAAAACTAATGGACCTAAAACTGCTGAAAATTTTCCAAAGATATTGTAAAATCCAAAAAATTCGCCGGAATATTCTTTGGGAATAATTTGACCAAAATATGATCTACTCAAAGCTTGAATTCCTCCTTGCGCACTGCCAATCAAAAAAGCCATTAACCAAAATCCCCATGCTTGTGTAATAAAAATTGACATGGTGGAAATAATTGAATAAATAAAAATTCCAGTTAATATCATTTGACGAGTTCCAAAAATTTTGGATAACTGTCCAAAAATAATAGAAGCTGGAAAAGCTACTAATTGAACGAACAATAAAATTGTAAGTAATTGTGTCATATCAATACCTATAGAAGTTGCAAATAAAGAAGCTTCAGTAATAATTGTATTGACACCATCGATGTAAAAAAAGTATGCTATCAAAAATCCAACAATTTTTGGATATTGAGATAAATGTTTTAACGTACTTACTAATCGTTTGAAAGATTGTTTGATTGGATGTTGTGGTACCGGTAAAAAATGTTTTTGACGAACTTTAAATAACATTGGTAAAGAAAAAACACCCCACCACAAACCAGCAAGAATAAAAGCAAACATGACTCCTTGCTGACTAGACATAAAACCTCGTAATGCATAAAAAATAACAAATGGTACAACGCCACCTACATAACCAAGGGCAAATCCCCAACTAGAGACTTTGGGCATGCGCTCTGATGTTGTGACATCTGTTATAAACGAATCATAATAAATATTAGCAATACTAAAACCAATATTAGCTAATACAAACAAAAATAATAACATCCAAAATCCATCAGCTGGGACTGCTGCTAGTAGAAGTGTTGTAACAAATCCTAGTAAAGTAGATACTAGCCAAGCCGGTTTCTTCCAGCCACGAAAATCTGCTAATGAACCTAATATTGGTGCACATACAGCTACAATTAGCGTCGAAAAAGAATTTGCATAAGACCACCAAGAAGTAGTTTGAGCAGTCGATATACTAATATTTTGACCAACTGTTTCCAACCACAGTGGTAAAACTGCAGTAACAACAATCAAACTAAAACTCGAATTTGCCCAATCATATATCATCCAACTTCGTTCTGCTGGAGTGAACTTAGAAACTGATTTTACCATACGTCACCTCACTAATAAGGGTATCAAATATTTTGATAGATAATGTATAGATTGTGTCAACATACCATAAATACAAAATTAAGTGATATGATGATTAGTAATTATATGTATTTTGGAAGACAAACATGCCATTTAGAAAGTTGAACATAGAAGACGAGCTAATTCTCAACAAATGGATTAAAGGTAGGTCATTTGGTTGTTTAGGCTGGTGTACTGGTTTTCTAGTCGTTTTCAGAACATTGACATACATCAATTGTCCAATATAAAAAATGTTCCCAACTTTAACGTTTGTAAGTTTTTTTAGATTAGCTGTTATATCAAGCTTATTGTCTACTTTGATGATTCATCGGGTAATTTATCTTTACGATTGTTCTAAACCTACTGATCTAATTTTCTCGTTTAGATTGGAATTTCTGAATGTTTGTACATCAAAGTTCTACAAAATCTTGATCGAAATTAAGATCATAATTATGATAGTGAATTTTGATACACATTATATTGTTTAAATACTACTAAAAAAGCAAAGAATAAAAGTATCCTTTGCTTTTTTATCTGAGCTTTTCCCATTCCGACCTTAATAGCGTCCATTCATTCATATCAGCAAATTCGCCATTACTGTATAAAATATCCTCGCGTTTAGTTCCATCTAAATGACAATTCAATTTTTGTGCGACATGATTACTTGAGTCATTATTAATGTCGACATTAATAATGATTTTACGTAGATTATATTCCGTGAATCCAATAGTCATTAACGCTCTTACGGCACGGTGCATAATGTTCTTGTGATGCCATTGATTACCAAGCCAGTAGCCAATTTCGGCATGTTGGTGTTCTTTATTAATCTGGTTAAAACTTATCATACCAACTGGCTGATTACGATAACGAATGACACAATTTAAAGAATCACCTGCACCGAAGTGAGTGAGCGTTGTTTGCAAAAATTTCTTTTCATCGTCAACAGAATGAAGTTGATTAGCCCACGGTAGCCATTGAGCAAGTGTAGTACGGCTGTCTTCGACAAGTGCATATAGTGCTGCTGAATCTTTATCTGGCAAAGGTAATGCTATACTAACGTCGTCGTCATATCTAAAACTAAACACAAATGAATCTCCTTAAATTAAAAAAATATTTGAAATAATTAATTTATTTATTATAAAATAATAAAATTTGTTTGTAAAATAAAAAAAACAAAGTTAAAATCTCTCATTGCTTGAATAAGTTGTACCGTTTGTATTTTCAATTGCGCCAAAGTGTTGGCTGGCCCATTAACGAAAAAATAAATTAAGCTGCCAATTAAAATGGTGACCCACATGTCTTTTTTTCATTTTTACCATAGTGTTGAATAGCTCAACCACCTGCTATGATAACGACTAGTCCTAGTAACACAGGTTTTAAAGCATTATAAGTATCCATTGGTCCTCCTCTCTATGCAATGTTGATGAAACCAGCTTTAAAACAGTATTTTTATTGGTACTCAGTAAAGTTAAATCACTGACCAAATATTGAGTAGGCTCTTTTGTTCGGGTATCAAAATCAGCGCTTGATGGTGAATAATAAACTTTTAAAAACGGGGTCATGTACTACCCATATGAAGTGAAGATGTTGAAATGAATGCATATAGTCGTATGAAACAAATAACAATAGCTAATGTCATATGAAAACGCCCGTCAATCGTATATATTTAGTTAGGAATTCAATCTGAGTCAAGGTGCTGTGCTGTTAGAGTTGCCAATTTTTCGATTAAATCGATACCATCTTGTTCGGTCGAGTTACCATTAGTTAACACAGCAATCGTATAGTTATTGTCGCTGGTTTTCACATGACCAATTGAATTGACAATCCAGCCACTGCCATACTCTAACCAACCATTCTTTAACTCAACTGTAGCATTTGAATCAACACCAGTACTTACACCCCAGTCTTGATCAGAATCAATATTTGCCATCAAATTCAACACATAATCTCGGTCAGTACGGTCAATTGTTGAATTTTTGCCATACGCTAGGGCATTCAAAAGTTTAACTTGGTCATGAGCAGTTGTTGTAGATAAACCCCAGGCATTAGCATTCATTTTGCTTTGAGACATATCTAAATCGTTAAATAACGCATCTGGGGCACTATAACTGCCTTCATAGGTACTTAATAAAGTTGTCGTCGCATTGTTATCAGATTGTTCAATCATTTCTTGGGCCAACGTTTCTTCTGTCGTAGACAATGCTGTATTATTTTCTTCATGTTGTTGCAAAAGATTCGTCAAAACGCTAACTTTAACAATACTTGCTGTTTGATAGGTAGCACCGGTATCACTATTATAGATGGTTGTTTGTTTAGTTTTGTGGTTATAAACGGCAATATTAACGTTAGCATTTTGTTTTGCTAATGTTGTTTTCCATTGTTTTTTGAGCGCAGAATCAGGTTGATGGGTTATTTTTTGAGAAAGAGATACTACTGCGGAAGTTGATGAATTTAAGTTTTCTTTGATAGATTTTTTATAAAACAAAAAAGCACTTATAACAAGTGTGAAAATTAAAATAAACACAATTAGTTTTGTTAAATTGCTGTTTTTTCTTTTAAAGTGTCTCATAAAAAATATTATACAGATTTATATTAAATGAAGGCGCGATTTGATTTATAAATAAAATGTATAGCAGAATAAAAAATTAACAAGCCACTGTTTCTTCCAGTGACTTGGTAAGTAACAAGGGCAGTAAAATTTTATATTGGTATGAAACAGAAATTAGGGATTGGTGTGGCAATTTTAATGCGTCCTAATTTTCTCATTCTAGATGAATCCACACATGGATTGAATCCGGACGGCATTAACTTGGTTTATATTATGAATTTCAACAGTTCGGATTATCGTACAACTTTCATACTTGTTAATCAAGAGCAGTTCGATTGATAATAGCAACAATATGTATTGCTTTGTTCCTTTTAGCGTGTAAAATCATCATTTTGACGTTTCCTATTAAATTCTGTACTCGCGTATTGTGAACCCACATTTATCTGTATTTTAAGTACGCTTACTTGGTTCTGTTCTGGTTAACGCCGTTCGCTACCGTGTCAAAATTAATTACGTGAATATTTGGAAAGAATAGTAAGTAACATCCTTTCTTCTGAGGTCAGTAGATGATTTTTTCTAAACGCTATGCTACCAACAAATTTAGGTTGATGTTCATCCTTTATTGATAATGTAATTATGTCTGGCGTTGTTGGCTTAACGATATCAGCTAACAAAGCAATACCAAGATTTTCCGAAATCATATTCATTAAAAAATTAATATCGGACGTTTTCATAAAAAATTTTGGCCTGATATTACCTGTACTAGCAAAGTATGCCATGGCTCGATTATGAATAAAATTAGAATCGAGACCAACAAAGTGTTCGGATTTTAAATCGGAAAAAGATAAACTTTCCTTTTGAGAAAGTGGGTTTTTACTAGAGACGTATATTTTAAAATCGGCTTGAACGAAAGGTTCCTGCAATAACTCGTTAGTAACGTCACTATCCAATGAGCCTAATAATGCAATGTCAACATCGCCATCTATTAGTGATCTTTTTAATACATTAGATCCAGCTTCAAAAATGTGCATATTTTGGATATTAAATTGCTTATCAAATTCTTTACTAGCTACTGCAATCTTAGCAAAATAGGCACTCTTTAACATGGGTGGCAAACCGATTGTTGTACTATGTGATTTTAAGTGATTCAGTTCATGCAAGGCCGTTTCTATTTCCGTCGTAATCGAATGGGTGTGTTTGTATAGTTGTTCACCTGCTGGGGTAAATTTTAGTTCAGTTTGTGAGTTTCCTCTTATAACTAACTTACTTTGGAAGTGAGATTCTAAGCGCTTTAAAGCAGTGCTAATAGATGGCTGGCTAACATTAAATGTTTGGGCGACTTTGGTAAAACTTTTTTTTGTATATAACTCATTAAAGTATTTGAAATCTTCTGTTTTCATTAGAAACCCCTTTATATCAATGACAATCATGGTGTATATAAAATAAATTTATAGTAAATAGCTAGTTTGACTATAAAACAAATGACCATGTATAGTCAAATATGTTGTTAATTAAAATACAAAATTTTTGGAGGAGATAACATGACTACAACAGGGTATAGCATTTTGCGTAATCCATTTTTAAATAAGGGAACGGCATTTTCTGTAGCTGAGCGTGAGCAATTGGGCTTAACTGGTACATTACCAAGTCAAGTGCAAACGATTGAAGAACAAGCAGAACAAGCTTACAAACAATTTCAGGCGAAAAGTCCTTTACTTGAAAAAAGAATATTTCTTATGAATTTATTTAATGAAAATGTTACATTGTTCTATCACTTGATGGATCAGCATGTTTCAGAATTCATGCCAATTGTTTATGATCCTATTGTCGCAGAGTCTATTGAACAATATAATGAAATTTACACTAATCCTCAAAATGCGGCATTTTTGTCAATCGATCATCCAGAAAATATTGAGAGCACATTGAAAAATGTCGCTGATGGTAGGGATATAAAGCTAGTTGTTGTGACTGACGCTGAAGGTATATTAGGCATGGGAGATTGGGGTGTCAATGGTGTTGATATAGCCGTTGGTAAATTGATGGTTTACACAGCAGCAGCTGGAATAGACCCGGCAACAGTACTACCAGTAAGCATTGATGCAGGTACGAATAACAAAAAATTATTGGAAAATCCTTTGTATTTAGGAAACAAACATGAGCGTATTGCTGGTGAAAAGTATCTTGAATTCATAGATAAATTTGTGACTGCTGAACAAAAATTATTCCCAGAATCATTATTGCATTGGGAAGATTTTGGACGTTCAAATGCACAAGTAATTTTGGATAAATATAAAGACAGCATTGCCACATTTAACGATGATATTCAAGGAACCGGAATGATTGTTTTGGCAGGAATATTCGGTGCTCTACACATATCGAAAGAAAAACTAGTTGATCAAAGATTCCTAACCTTCGGTGCTGGAACGGCTGGCATGGGAATTGTTAATCAGATTTTTTCAGAATTAAAACAAGCCGGGCTATCCGATGCCGAGGCTCGTAATCATTTCTATCTTGTTGATAAGCAAGGCTTGTTATTTGATGACACTGAAGATTTAACTGAAGCGCAAAAGCCGTTCACCCGTTCACGAAAAGAATTTGTTAACTCTGAACAATTAGACAATTTGGAAGCAGTGGTCAATGAGATACATCCAACAGTTTTAATTGGCACTTCAACACAGCCAGGCACATTTACGGAAGCAATTGTAAAATCGATGGCACAAAGCACAGAACGACCAATTATTTTTCCTTTGTCAAATCCAACAAAACTAGCTGAAGCAACTGCAGAAAACTTAATTAAATGGACTGATGGGAAAGCTTTGATAGCAACTGGTATTCCCGCAGATAATGTTACCTACAAGGGAGTGACATATAAAATCGGACAGGGCAATAACGCGTTGATTTATCCTGGGTTAGGCTTTGGTCTCGTTGCCTCAACGGCTAAGTTGTTAACACAAGAAACAATATCATCTGCTATTCATGCACTGGGTGGTCTAGTGGATGCTGATGAACCAGGAGCAGCTGTATTGCCACCAGTTTCGAATCTTACTGAGTTCTCACAAAAGATTGCTGAAATTACAGCTCAAAGTGTAGTAAAGCAGGGACTTAATCGTGAAAAGATTGATGATCCAAAGCAAGCCGTACAAGATGCTAAATGGGCTGCGGAGTACTAATTAGGACATAAATAACATGACAAAAATAAAAATCAGTGGTGTCAGCTTACCGTTGTATATTTTGATGCTGGTCATACTTGGCATCACAATTTCACTTAACAAGTTACCACTTAATATGCTTGGTTTGACCTTGCTATTGGTTCTACTCGGGCATCTATTTTACTACATTGGCAACATTTTACCGATTTTTAAATCGTATCTTGGTGGTGGATCTGTTTTCACCATTTTCGCTTCGGCTGCTCTAGCAACAAGTGGCATCATACCTTCAAACGTTGTAAACGCTACTAAGACATTTCTAAATGACCAAGGATTACTAGACTTTTATATCGCCGCCCTAATCGTTGGTGCAATTCTAGGAATGAATCGGAACTTATTGCTTAAAGCGGCTGTCAGATTTATCCCAGTATCTTTAGCAGCCATGGTTATAGGATTCTTTGCTGTTGGTCTGGTTGGTATGTTACTGGGACTTGGCTTCGGGCATTCCGTGATGTTTGTTTCTATGCCAATGATGGCAGGTGGTATAGGTGCTGGAGCGGTGCCACTTTCGCACATTTATGCTCAAGGTTTAGGTTTCAGTTCCGCCTCAATGTTTTCTCAACTAATACCTGCCGTTACCTTGGGGAATGTTCTTGCCGTTATTGGTGCAGCATTAATTGCAAAAGTTGGAGCAAATACAAAATACGATGGCCATGGTGTTTTATTACCAATCAATGAGAATGAGAAAAGTAAACCAATAAAGAATCTAGACGTTACTCGTATCGGAGTTGGCATGATGCTAGCATTTTCGTTCTTCTTGGTTGGCACAATTTTAAATAGTTTTGTTCCAAAAATTCACGCCTATGCTTTTATTATTATCTTAGTTATTATCGCTAAGGCATTTAATTTGATTCCGGAGCAACTTGAAGAATCAGTAGTCATGTTTAACAAAATTATAATGGGTAACTTGACACACGCAGTATTAGCTGGGATAGGTTTGGCACTAATTGACTTGAATGTATTGGAACAATCATTGACTTGGAAATTTGTTCTTCTCACGCTTACGAGTGTCGTTGTAATGGGTGTTGCGAGTGCCATGATTGGAAAGCTATTTGGGCTTTATCCTGTTGAGTCTGCGATTTCTGCAGGAATGGCGGACAATAGTATGGGCGGCACAGGTAATGTGGCGGTACTATCCGCTTCAAATCGAATGGATATGATTGCTTTCGCTCAAATGGGAAATCGAATGGGGGGCGCAATCGTTCTAATCTTGGGAGGAGTGTTAATTCATTTTTTGCACTGAAATGCGATAATTAAAAAGCATATAGATATCTAAGAACAAAAAAGGTTTCATGCAAGAAATATTTATATAGAACTTAAAGTATAAACTTATAAGCATAAGGTATGAAACAGAGATTGAAAAGTTTCTGTAACATTCCTTGTGCTTATTTTTTTGTCAAATACGGATATTTTTTAAGAAAGTATTAACATTAAAAATCAGCACAAAAAAACACAACTAGATTTACTAACTGTGTTTCAGTACATTGAAAACTAAATATATTCTTGATTAATAAAGTAATGCCTTCGACAACGTTATTAATGAGAATCAAAATTTAAAGTTATTTTCAATAACCAAATTTTATATGATTATCAGCCATCAATCAAAATGCATGCATGTGCTTATAAAAATTATAATCACACATAGTAATTTAACTAGAATTATTTAAAAACAATAATCTGATCAAAATCTGACATATCGTTTTTTTTAGAATACCATTCCATAAACAATTTTCAGTACTACTACACAATGGTTCTTCTATTTCTTTATGGGTAGGCGGTCACAATATCAGTTCCTAGGTATATATCCTTTAGTTGTTTGGAATTCTAGACCTAACTCTTCGTATATACTTAGACAGTTAATTCTTAAGCGACCATCTTGAGTAATTTTGTCTCTATTTACTTTTTTGATAATTAAATGAGTAAATTTAACATAATTTTCTTTAGAAATTCTAAAATTTTGAAGAATTACAAAGGAATGATTATTAATTCAAAAATGTTTTGACATTGATATCGATTTATTTAAGATTAAAATTAAACTTTTTTGGGTGAAAATTTACGATATAGATTTGCATGTTTTTGAATGATTTGTTGTTTGTAAACAATCACAAAAGGTTTATAGGGAACTGGACTTGATTAGTTATCTAAGCATAGTATAAGAAATCGTGTTAATTTCATCGTGTACTTCGTTTAAATTATACTTTGGTAGAGCCCATCCCATTAAATCTGCATCGAACTCACCGATAAAATCTTTCCCAAGAATGTCTTTTTCTTGATCAAATATGTTTTTTTCTATTTGTATATCTGAAATGGCAAAATGCTGCTCCAATTTTTTTGGATTAAGAGTGGGGTCGTTAGCTACCATGAAATCAACACTATGCTTTTTTAATGTCGAGTGACTAAAGTACTTTGCTATAAGCATTGTGTCAATAAAGTAATTGCTAAAATTTGAATACAAAGTTTTTTGCTTAATACTTCTAAGTCGCATACTTTGTCTTAAAAAAGAAATGTCAAATCCTATATTATGACCGACCAAAATTGAATTATAACCAACATAATCTCTGAATTTTTGAACTGCTGTATCTATATCAATTCCATTAGCAGTGATGAACTCTTGTGTTAGAGTAGTATTTGTTTTCAGGTAATCACTAATTACAGCATCCTTATTATACCAATTTTCCATCGACTCTATGTGATTATTAACTACTTTCATTGCTGCTATTTCAACAATCTCATCTGTTTCATAATCTAGTCCTGTGGTTTCTATGTCCACAACAAAATAATCATTTGGGAAATAAAATCTTATTGGTTCTTCTGTGAATTCTTGCCAATCAATATTAACTATCAAGCTATTTTGATTAATTGATGTATCAAATGAAATCATGCGGTAAGGCATACTTAAAATTGTTTGAATTTTCCTTATAACATCCTCTACGTCAGGATGAATATAGTAATTAAAACCATGTTGTTGATATTCATTGTTGAGAGTTTCAACTAACTCAATGAACTTATCACTTTTTTTACTTTCAAACGTTTCTGCTCTAATGAGAGGTTTCCAATCATCTCTCAATTTTATTTTAGATGTTACTTGTACAGTAGTGATGTTTTCAGATTCATCCAATAATTTTTGTTCATCGGATGTTTTTTCTTTATTTTGGATAATCGGTACATTTACTGGTGCAGAGTGCTCAGATTTTTTGGTTATTTCTTTTTCATTTAAGTTTGATTTCTCGTCTGGAACAGATGCTGAGGTGGTAATATCTTGTAGTTTGCTATTATTATCACTAGACGTGAAATCATTATTATTTTGTAAGTGTTTAGGGGTAGAGTGTTTTTTTAAGTGAGAAAACCAATAAAAGGCTATTATTAAAAGTATAATAACGATAAAAAATGACATTACATTCACCTCGAATATTTATATTTACTAGTGTAAGTATAGCGTATAAAATAGTGATTCACTACTGTTCGTAAGTTAATAGTTCGGACTATTTTTTGTCCAAGGCTGAATCGGTTATACGTCCTCCAAAAAGTATCAAGATATGGTAAAAGAATTTGGAAATTGAGTTGTAATGCCTTTTGTAGATGGAATTAATATTTATTTATCTGATATTGCAACAGATATGGGATATGATAAGTAGAGTAGATTTATGATAAATGTAAGTGGAGGTCAAGCACAGGTAAACATCTCAAATGACAACAGTACCTTAAATGCAACACAAAATATTCAGGTAAACCCATCAGAGATTGCAAGTTTAATTACTGAGTTGAAAGATAATATTGAAAATGAGTTGAAAAATAATCAGAGTATAAAAAATATTTTATTATCTCAAGCTCAGTTTATTGCAGATGAGACAGATGATGAAAAGCCAAAAAAAATTTTAAAGACAGCTATTAATACAATCCAAGACTTATTAAAGTACTTTTAGCAGTGACAGCAGTAGAAAGTAGCAGAAAATTATATGAGCTGATAGCTCCATTGCTTAGTTAGAAGGTTATAGGCTACAACTATACAACCAAGTTGAAATATCAGATGAGCAGCATTACGATTACTTATTCAATCGTTGTCTTGATAGCGCTAGCGTTACATTATCTCGATAATTAATAATGTGCAAATATTGCAATGTATTTCCTCGGAGCTAAATTATTAATAAAACTACAATAATTCAAATTTACATAATCGCTGCTATACAAAGTAACGCTGTGACAGGCTTTTAAAAGCCTGTCTTTTGTTTATAAAATCGCAAAATTCACAAGCTGACTTAGATGCGCGTTTTTATATTTCACAAGCAGGTATGTTTTAAACCAATAGCTGATATCGTGGTGATTTAATCACTCAAAGAGCCTCTCGATAACAATAATCATACGAAAACGTTTTATTCAATCTTTAAGACTTAAACTGTTTATTTGAAGGGACACCAAATTTTATCCGAAGCACAAGCATCTAATGGCTGATATATTAACTTTTATAATACCAGCCGTATCTCAAATGTGGCCAAAATAATGGAATAAAAAATGATTAATTTATTCCAAATACATTAAATCGTCTACTAACTTACATTATTTTGTTTAGTAGCAGTAACAATTGTTCCCGTTCATGACTATCTAGTTTTTTTAATAATGTGTCTGAACTTGTTTGTTCAAAAGCATTTAGTTTTGGATAAATTTCGGAGGCACTTTTTGTAGGGTAGAGTCTTCTTAACCTTTTATCTTTAGTATCTTCAACTGTAATTATGTAACCCAGTTTCTCTAAATTTTTAATTGTTCTAAAAGCAGTCGTTCTGTCGATACTGAGTTGATCAGCAATTTCTCCCAGAAACATTCCTGGTTTTTCACAAATACGAATAATATAAATGAATCGATTATTGCCCAGGTTGAGTGAATTAAACTTTTTATTACTTTGAATTTGCAATTTTCGAGTAATTGACCCGATATTTCTTATGATTTCAAACATTTGTATCTCCTTTATATGAATTTTTAGCTATGTAATTGAACTTAGTATAACATATATTCCTAATTTTAATTGCAAATGCAATTATATACTGATATAATCATTTTAATTCATTGCATTTGCAATTATAAAAGAGAGGACAATTTATGAATTCATTTATTTTGTTTCTAATTATTATGTCATTTACACCTGGCCCGAATACTATTATGGCTATGCTATCGGGTCAAAATAGGGGATTTAAAAAAAGTTTACCATTAAATTTAGGAATGGCAGTTGGCTTTTCAATCATTGGAATTATAATAATGCTGTTTGCTGAACAATTTGGAGACAATATGAAAATTTTGTTCCTAATGAAAATACTGGGTAGTTTATATTTGAGCTATTTAACTTATCATGTTTACTATAGCAAACCAGCGAAAAATAAAATGATTATTTTGGGATTCAAAAATGGGTTACTTGTTCAATTATCTAATGTCAAAGTTTATTTGTATTTTATAACTGGCTTATCAGCTTACAGTTTAACTGGAAAGTTTGGGATTATGCCTTATCGCTTATTAGTTATGGTCATAATGGGATCATTAGGAACATTATCGTGGACTTTATTTGGAAAGTTAATTGAAAATGGTATAAATCTGATTGAAGCCAAATTAAAACAAGCGAAAAAACAACTTTATGAAACCTCACGATAAGTAATATTAGGCTGTAAATTTTTAAAACGTTTATCATCTTGATGTTATATATGTTTGTTAGTCTGAAATTGTATATTATTGAGCAAAGGAGAATAAAAAAATAAATGACAGCAGAACAACCAAAGAAAAGGAAAAGGCAACCACGATTAAACGAAAACCAACGCTACTTAATCGAACATTTGTGGAACAATGAACAACTCTCACAAACTGATATTGGGCGTCAATTGGGATATGATCCATCAGTGATTAGTCGTGAATTAGACCGTGGCAATGTGCTAGATTTCTCAAATTTAGACCGTCGCACCTTATTGAGAATGGACATTCATGCACGGATTAAATATTCGGCGCAACGTGGTCAATATATCGCGACTAAGAAACGCTTTCGTATGGGACAAGGACTATTGCTCACACCAGAATTAAAGGAACTGATTGAGCATTGGATTAATGTCGAACATTGGACACCAGAACAGATTGCTGGAAATGTTCAAGATGTAGAAGTATCGTCCTCAACCATTAGAGACTGGTCAAAAAGAGGTTTGATTAATATTCGTACCCACAAATATCATCGCCAAGATGGTTCCCCAAAACAACGAGAATTAGCTAAAAATCAACGCGCACGACAACGAGAGATTGCAAGATTACGAGAAAACTTACAAAAGAGTGGTGAGTTAGTCCGTCATTCCATCTATGATCGTTCGCCAGTCGTGGCCAAGCGTAAACAATTTGGTCATTGGGAAATTGATTTAGTGTTACCAATGAAACAAAACAATGGGCAATACCAAGATCATTCTGCAATTATGACGATCGTTGAACGGAAAACCAGATTCTACGCCTTGATTAAAGTTAAAAGTAAACAATCGAAAGACATGATTGAAGCGTTTAAACTGTTTTATGAACGTTATGGAAAAGCAGTAAGAACGATTACCGCTGATAACGGCTCTGAATTTATCTCTTGGGATTTCTTAGAATTTGTTCAAAAAGAACTTAAAATAAAACTCTACTACTGCACGCCATCGTCACCACATCAACGAGGTTCTAACGAAAACCGCAACGGTAAATTACGTGATTGGTTCCCCAAAGGCACTAGTTTTAAACCCGTAAGGCAAAAACAGTTAGATGAAGTCGCAGATAAGATGAATGCGATGCCAATGCGCATAGCCTTACAAGGTAAGAGTCCCATTGAATTATTTGATAAGGAATATAAAACGATGCAGAGATATCGTCGTGCGTATGAGAAAAGAAAACTTCAAAATAAATAATATTTTGAAGCGTACATGTTTTTAAATCAGGTTCAACTCTTAAAAATATGTACACTAGCATACTTTTAATTTAGCCAAAAAAACATTTTCTAAAATTATAAAGATACGTTTGAATTTTAATCATCTTATGTTAGACTTGAAAAGTAAAAAATTCTACGGGAGAACAAAGAAGAGGGTATAATAATATGAAGAAGAAAGTTTTCACGATTGTTTCAACAACCGCGTTATTTAGTGCATCATTAATGTTTACAGGATTAAATCCAACAAGCATAAATGCTGAAGCTTTAACGAAACAGCAACAAGTACAAGTTGAAAAGTTAAGTCAACCAAATCAAACTATACGTGATGCAGTAGCACTATTAGGCAGTTATAGTTATAACTATCAAGATGAGTATCTGTCTAGTTTAGGTACAGACTCAACCTACATTTTATCCACAGGTCATGGATTTAGAGGATTTGATTTAACATATCCATATTTTGATAAAAATGAATATGAAAAGTTAAAAACAAATCCGAACGCAGCAACCATTGGGTCAATACGTCTAGCGTTAAAAAATGTCCAGATAAAGCAATATAATCATAGCAGCGACAATTAATAATCAATTAAAAAAATACAGATACTCAGCAAAACAAATTGCATATTGAGTATCTGTATTTTTTTAGCAACTTAGTTGAGGAATCAAGATGTTAAACAGCCTTAAAATAAGGATAAGAAACCGTGGACAGTGATTTAACATTGATGTATGACATTGGTATAATAGAATAAGAAGTGTCTTACAAATAAAAAAAACAACTAGTGAAATTACAAAAATATTTCCGTAATTTTACCAATTGATTAAACATCTGGTAAACGACTTGCAATCCGCCTATTCTATTTTAGTGTACCGTGCATAATCTAGCGTAACAGAGGCTTGTTGATACGTTGGCGCACAAGGGATTACACAGTTTACTAAAATTCCAAAGTCAATAATTTGAAATGAAGTAACGTATTTGTAACATTCGTTATTTTAAAAGCTCATAAGTCCTGTGTGGGCTTATTTTTTTTGCTTAAAAACAGCCTAGATATTAAGAAGTTGTTAAGAAACCGTCTTCATGACGGTTAATTATTGGTAATAAAATCAATGAAAATTGACAACTAAAACAAGGGAGAAAGAAACAAAATGAGACATTCTTTTGGGTCAATTGTAAAAGCCTATCGGGAAAGAAAAAGACTAACACAATTGGAATTAGCTGTGAAATCAAAAGGGGAACTATCAACGGCAACGATTTCAAAAGCTGAAACCGATCCAAGTTATAATCCGAAACTGACAACGTTCATCAAATTTTACAAAATTATGGATGTGCCATTTGAAGAAATTGTTGCAACATTAGAGGGGACTGCTGATGATAAATGATCAAGATACACCCAGGAAAATGGAACGTGTTAGTAGAGATCAAGTCGAAACTAATGAACGATTCTATAAAATTCCAAAAGCATTGTTTGAAAATGAATTCTATGCCGACATGAAACTTGAAACGAAAGTGGCTTATGCAATTCTGCGTGATCGTTTCTTGTTGTCAATTAAGAATAATTGGATTGATAAAAATGGTGATGTTTACCTGATTTACAAAAACATTGATCTGCAAACAATCCTGAGTGTTGGCGAGAAAAAAGTCATTAGTTTGAAAAAAGAACTAGCAAATTTTGGGTTACTTGAAGAAGAACGACAAGGGCTAAATAAACCAAACAGACTTTACGTTGGCAACATAAATGCTGATTTTGAAGTTATCCACAGGGTCAATCCCTTGGGGGACAGGGAACTGTCAAAACGACAGGTCCGGAACTGTCAAAATGACAGGTCAAGAACTTCCAAAACGACAGCTCAAGAACTGTCAAAACGACAGTCAAGTGAGACTGAGAGTAGTGAGACTTATTTGAGTGAAACTGAGACCAATTCTTTTGATGAGGATGAAGTAAGTAGCAATAACAATTCAAAAAAAACTCAGCAATCATTTATCGCAATCGGCAAAATAATTCAAAACAATCTTGAATTAAGAAGTGTAGTCCAAGGTTTGATTCCTGATTTACTTTTGAATGAACCCCAACAAGCAGAAATTGTCGTCGATGCTCTTGATCGTGGCTATTATTTTTTGACGGCCGAACTTGAGAAAGGTAATTCTGTTTTGACTTTGCAAAAGCAATTACAAGGTGAAGTTGCTATCAAACAGTTACTTTTGAACACTGGCATCAAACAAGTAGATTACATGCGCGACCACCTGATTGATATCAGCCAATATGGTAAATATTTTGCTAGTGGCTTTAAGAGTCGTTTGAAGATTGCAATTGCAACAAGTCAATCGGTCTCAGGCTTTTAACTTTAAATTGGAGAGAGGAGAGATATAATGGCAAACCAATACAACGTATTTATTGCAGTAGACTTTTTTAACGCAGACATACTTTTTGTGGCTAACTCATCAGGTGAACTTAGCCGAAAAGTGATTAAAGCAATTGAAAATCATAAATTAGAAAGCGATGGTGCAGTGAGGTTATACCGTTCCTCTTATCAATCATTTAAGGCTATCGAAAATTTGATGGTACGCTACCATTTACCATTTCATGAAGCTGCAAGACCAAAAGGGAGAGATTATGAAAGTCAGACAACTAACGCTGTTGGATGAGCAAAGTTTACAAGAACTTCACCAAACTAAATATGTCGTCATTCTCGTTAAAGAATTAAAACATAATCTCGTTCAACCAACCAAAAAACAAGCCTTTGTCTGCTTAAAACCAAATGAAATGAAAGTCAAAGGAGAGTTGTTTGACGATTGCTTAGGGAATCATTATGTCGGTTGTACAGTCCTAAAGGGCATTCATTATTCTGAAGCTGGTAACCAAATCCCCGTGTTTAAACTACCAAATAATATCCAAGACTATTTAGCCAAACAACTGACACCGATTGTTAGTTTACTGGATCAAAAAAGGAGAAATTATTATGCAAATTAATCACCACGTAGGACGTTTAGTTCGTGATGTTAACTTCACTGTAAGAGGTGAAAATAAAACCAAGATTGCCTACTTCAAATTAGCCATTAATGATTTAAAAGATGGCAAAGCAACTTACATTAATTATGTTGCTTTTAACAAAACAGCAGAATTGATTCGTGATTATGTGACTGATGTTGGGCAAGTGGTTGAGGTTGAATTTGTGATGCGCAATCACAACTATAACGATAAAAATACAGGTCAAAAGATTTATGCTATGCAAAATCAAGTGACACAATTCCGCATCTATAAATCTAATCAGTCATCGAAAAGTTCTGCTGTTCAAACACAGATTGCTGACAGTAAAAATAGTGAAGTGACAGATAATGATTTGCCACCATATCCTGACTTTAACAGCAATGCATTTGAGTATGTAGAGGGGTAGAACAATGACTGCAATAATCACAATAGCTGATAAATTTAGAAATATTTTTCAAAGATTTAGTCGCTTTGGAACTTGGTTTTTGGAACATCAACGGCGCAATTTAATTGCCATATTTAGCCTATTTATTCTGATAGCTTTTAGTACAACCGTGATGGTTAACATTACACCTCGACCTTCAAATTTGCCTAGTACGGAGTTAAATATGCCAGTGTCATTTGGCACTTTGAACAAAACCGCTAGTCTAACAAAAAGTGTTTTTAATAAAAATAATGGTGTTTTGGAACTGCATTATACAATCTCTGACGGAGCTGTTTCTGACCAAGATTTGGTTGATATTAGCAAAATTAAATTCACTGCTATGACCGATCATGGTGGCAATCAAGTTACTGGGCGTGTCGTGCCAACTTCAAATAATACACTCGTGGTCCAATTTAAAAACTTGAGTCATAACTTCAATGCTGTAACACTAACAGCTCATGATAAAAGCATCAACACGGCGACAGTTGAAGCGCCAAGTAGCGTAGTTGCTGATAGTTCAAGTGCAAAGAAAACTAACGCAAACAGTAATACCGCAAGTGGCAAATTCATTATCAATCGTGACAAAGTATCTAAATCAAATACGCTAACATTTGCCAGCCAAGAAGAACTTGAAGTTAGCGAAAGTGAAGCTAAAATAGCGGCACAACAAAAATTGATTTCCAAGAATACAAACGCGATTGTTGAATATCAAAAAGCAATTGATCAACAGCAATCTTCCATCAAAAAGTACCAGAAAATACTCGCTCAGTTTGATGGCTCAGATACACAAACTAGCATTGATAATGCGCGTGATGCCATTACACAAATACGAACACAAATCAGTGATGCACAAAAAAATATTCAACGTGCTAGGACAAATATTAGTCAATATCAAAAGACTAGAAAGCAGGTTCAGGAAGGCAAATCATTGTTGCCAAAACCAACAGGTTTGTAATACCACATCGTTAAATAAATTGCCTATTGGGCTATTTTTTTCAATCAAATAAAGGTTTAAAAAGGGTTAAACGTAGGTTAAAAAATGGTTTAACTGTAATTCATTGAGGTAATCCCTTGAAAGGCCCGCACGGCGGGATTAAAACCACAAGGTTTTCCTTTCCCCTTAACCTGTTCCCAGCTTATTAAATATTTTACGGAGGTTGTATGAAAGGTATAACAAAAACAATTAAAAACATTGATGAACATGCTTTGAAAATCATTGAAGCACAAGCATCAAAAGAAAATGTCTCGTCAAGTCAATTAATTCGAGAACAAATTGAAGACTATGCTAAGCGACTTGAAGAAGATAGCGCAGCAAAAACATTGCATACTTATCTCGACGATTTAATCATGGCTAACAATAACGTTGTGCACGGATTAAATGACAATACAATTGCGATAGGTGAAATGTTTAAAACAATTCTAGCGCGACTTGAAATGTATTTTCCAGGCTTAAATGATGAGGTAGAACGAATTCAAAAAAACGCTCGCCCTCAGGAAAAAAATTTTCCAAAGTCGATTGACTTTGATGAGTTTGAATAAGCAGAAGAGGTTCAAATGAAAAATTATAAACGCGGTCGGTTTGCGAGAAGAATCCTATTAGGTATTGTCATATTGATAGGTATTGTCTATTTAAACCGTGTGTCGATTTTGCAAAAAATTGTTGCACTAGGTTCGCAATCACAACTGATTAATATTGATAAACAAAGTAATTCACCGACACAAAATGATGAGCTAGCCAAATTAAAATATACTGGTCAAACAGTTGTTGAAATCAATCATAATCAACCAACATTTAGTCAAGAAGACTTACAAATTAAACAGGGTGGCTGGCAAAAGCTATCTTCATTAGATTGGTTAGGCAGACCACAAGCTGCTAATGCGTTGCTTAACAAAAAATTGATGCCGCCTTCTCAAAAGTATAAAGCGCGTGAACGATTAACTATTAAAACGCCAGGTTACCATGCCATCAAAACGGGAACGAATAATACAGACTGGTTATACAACCGTAGCCATCTGATTGGGTATCAATTTACTGGTCTAAACAATGAAGCCAAAAATTTGATCACGGGGACACGACAGTTGAACGCAGACAGTCGTGTCAATGCAAAAAGTATGGTGACTTATGAAACTGAAATTGCTGATTACTTGCATCAATCAAAAAATAATTATGTGCGTTATCAAGTCAAACCAATTTACAAAAATGTTGGGTTAGTACCCCGTGGTGTTCACATGATGGCACAGTCAAATGACAATACTTTGAAATTTAATGTCTATGTTTTTAACGTTCAAGATGGTTGGACAATTAACTACTTAAACGGTAAGGCTGAAAGGAGTGAATAAGTGAAAGATGCAATAGAATTCAAAACAAGTCAAATGAAGGCACTCATCAAAAGAAGAAATGTTTTGAATAAAAAATATGATACAACGCTACCCGAAGATATTCCTTTAGAGGTTAAATCAGAACTAGAGCTTATTGTAAATTTGTTAAATGAATTTGACATCAATCAATTAATTTTTGATGAAAGACCAACAATGATTGGAATTAAAAATTCACGAGATGAAGAATGGTATTTTCAACAAATGAAATATTGGGTAGAAAGACACCCAAATGCTCTTAATGCGAAGTTTAGTCGAAGTAGTGTCTATAAGTTTGCTTTGCACTTCTTCGTAGAAAATATTGCCCTAAATACCAACAATGCACGTCTTAATTATTCAGAACTAGCCCAGAAAGTAAATGATGCCAACTCCACAAAAAGTGATTCAAAATTGACTGCGCAATTGGCAAATGTAGAGAATTTACTAGGTTTTCTTTTAACCATGCAGCAACGTCAACTTGAATACATTCCAGAAGGCATTAATTTAGAAAATGGTTTTGTTAAATACGCCATTAACCCAATTAATCCCACAGAGTTCCAACAATTTGGTACACCCACAGAACTCAATCCAAACAATGAATTGGCACAATCTTATGAAGAATATAAAAAAATTCGGAGTCGCGATAAGCAGCTGATCAAAAAATATCACCAAACAGGAGGACAACTCGATGACGATTAAAAAGCATAATAAAAGAAAAGCACAACTGACAAAGTATTTAGAACAACTTGATGAATTCAATTGGCACCATCCTACTCAAGTTAGTGAGATGGCTGACAGTCAACATGAACGCGATAATCGTACGTACTATTTGGCTCAGATAAGTTTAATTCTGTTTAATAACTATCAACAGTCCTACATGCAAATTGCTCAAATGCTGAACATGTCTTCCAGAACAGCCCGCCGTTTGACAATTGATTATGAACAAGATTTTGATAGTTTAGAAGAGATTATGGAGGAATTGCAAAATGGCGAAGACTGGTGAAATTGCTGCATTTGCCCTGGGTGAAAAAAAGACGGCAATGGTCAATTTACCAGCGCAGTTTGTCACGTCTAGTACAGCAGATATGAAGGGACAAAAATACTCAGATTTAGTTGACTATGCTAATAATTCGGAAAAGACAAACGATCTTAATAATGAGTCCATGACCGATTTAATTGACTTAAAGGAACAATTTAGTAAGCCTGGCTATGCTAACCGCAATTCTGCGGTAACAGAAACGCATCCAATATTTGGTAGCGATAAACTAAATTATGATAATCACGATATTTCTGTATTGAGAAAAGACTTGGATGAGGCTCAAAAAAATGGCAATAACATCCATGAACTCGCTTTCTCAATCAGAGGTGATTGGTTAGTTAAAAACAATCTCTATGATCCCGAGACCCGTATGATAGACCAAAATAAGTTGAAGCATGCAGAACAAGAGGTTGCTAAGACGCTAATTAACAAAGGATTTAATTTACCTTTGGGAGAAGATGAAAATGACGTTGTTTGGTTTGGTGTGATTCATCAGGATACTGACCACCTAAACATGCATCTGTGGTTTGCTAAAAAAAGCCAAGAAACGCGGTCTGAGATGGTCAAGCAAGAAGGTAAGTACAAAGGGCAGCCAATCGGCGTTATACCTCTGGAAGTGATTGAACAAGCCAAGCGACAGTTTAGAAAACAATTAATGTCGTCACAGGAACTAAGACGGCATCAGGAAATATTAAAAGGTGTTGGTGGCTTTAAAAAAGAAATTGTTGAGACAGCGCCAGAGAACCTTTTAAATGACCGACACGCCAAAGCCATCAAGAAAATTTATGATGCTTTACCTCAAGACATGAAAGGTCGGTGGCAGGTTGGTAATGCTCATTTAACCGCTGGAAAAGGCAAAATGGCAAAAGCAAATCAATTAACAAATCAACTCTTAGACGATTTGTTTGAAAAGGAACTCAAACAAGAATATGAGGGCTTCAGGTCGCTGGCACAAGAATACGACGCCATTAATATTGAAGACCAGGGCATGATGCATAAGGGACAACGCAAATGGTCTGAGAATAAGGAAGAGGAATTAAGGAAACGCTTAGCGAATCAAATCTACAAACATTTAGCACAAATTGAAGACACCTCAATAAATGATATTGACCAACAAATGTCGGAACTACTAAACCATGTTGAACATCGCGACAAAGGCAGTAACGCAGATAAAACAAAAATAGTATCTAGCCCTCAGGAAAAGAATTTGGCCCCAAAATCACCGGCCAACAATGTAAAACAAAATTCAAAGCGCATAGGCGATCAGATGCGAGTGCGGGGTGGTTCGTTTAATAAAATTAGTCGTTTGTGGCGGCAGGACGTCCGTGCTGAGACAAACGCAGAACGTCAATTCTTAAGAAATCAAAAGAAAGTTGAACAAGAAAAGGCTAACGAAGAATACGAGTCAGAAATATCCAGAAGATTGTAAGGAGAAAAATTTTCTTGTCAAATGGTTTTTTAGCATCTGTGACAATTACAGATAAAAGCATTATAATAGTTTACCCTCGATAAATAATGTAATGACAATATCTCGCACCCTTTTAAAAATTTTTCATTTTAGACTAATTAATAACAAAATTAAAATAAATAATTTATTTATTCCATATCTTATTTAGCTTTTTTATAGGACTTTAAAAGTCCGTAGCGATTATTTGAGTACAATTTCGTATTTCAAAAAAATATAAAAAATGTCAATCTATGTTAGATTATCTAACATTAAATGTGAATAATATAATAATGTGTGATAAATTCTAATCATATCATAAGGAAGGTTGTATTCGATGAAACTAGAAGATATTAATGACATTGTGAAAATTTTAAATGAAAATAACTTGACCCATATTTCTTTTAGGAATGGTGATTCTAAAATTAGTATTTCAAAAAATAATCTTAGTAATTTTCAAAGCGGTGTGAATGCTGAGTCAGAGACAGAAAAACAAGTACCTACTAGTGAGTATATTACATCGCCTACGGTCGGAACTTTTTATGTTTCATCTGATCCAGAGTCAACACCGTTTATTTCTGTTGGACAAAAAGTAACAAAGTCAACAGTTGTAGGTATTGTTGAAGCTATGAAAATGATGACTGATGTTTTAGCAAATAAGGATGGTTTAATAGCTGAAATTTTAGTTTCAGACGGTGAATCAATTGAATACGGTCAAAAGTTGTTTAGGTTATCGTAATGGGTGAAAAATTTGTAGACAATTTCAAAGTTTTAATTGCAAATCGAGGAGAAATAGCTGTTAGAATAATTCGTGCTGTCAAAATGTTAGGATTTCAAACCGTTGCGGTATATTCGTCAGCAGACAAAGACTCATTACATGTAGCAATGGCGGATGAATCAGTACAAATCGGTCCATCTAATGTTTCTGATAGTTATTTGAATCAAAAAGCAATTTTAGCAGCGGCTGAGATTACACATGCAGATGCGATTCATCCAGGATATGGTTTTTTGTCAGAAAATCCTAATTTTGCCAAGCAGGTTGAAGAAATGGGAATCGTCTTTATTGGTCCAACTAGTGAAGTTATCGCACAAATGGGTGATAAAGAAAAAGCCAGGCAATTTATGTCAGAGGCTGGAGTTCCTATTGTTTCAGGTAGTGATAGTTTTTTTGAAGATGTTGATATTGGTTTTAAACAGGCCAAAAAAATTGGATATCCAGTTATGCTAAAGTCAGTAGCTGGTGGTGGCGGAAAAGGTATGCGTCTAGTGTCAAATCAAGACAGTTTTAAATCGCTTTTTGAAGTAGCCCAGAGTGAAATCATGGCGTCAGTTGGTGATCCACGGATGTATCTTGAAAAATTTGTTTTTAAACCGCGGCATATTGAAGTACAAATCCTAGGTGACGGTTTAGGTAATGCCATAGTTTTAGGGGAACGAGACTGTACGATTCAAAGTCACCATCAAAAAGTAATCGAAGAAGCTCCTAGTCATTTACTAGATGAAACGACACGAAAAAAAATGTTAGCAGTTTCTCTAAATGCTGTAAAAAAAATGGCTTATCGAAGTGCAGGCACTTTTGAATTTTTGTATCAGGGTCCTGGCAAATTTTATTTCATGGAAATGAATACAAGAATTCAAGTTGAGCATGCTATTTCTGAAGAAGTTTCAGGAATCGATATTGTATCAGCTCAAATTCAATTAGCAAGTGGTCGAACTATAAATGACATTTCAATTGGCTCAAAAAACAATTTTGCTATTGAGGCACGCGTGTCCGCTCTATCCGCAGGCACAATTACTGGATTACATTTGCCCACCGGATTAGGAATTAGAATTGAAACGGCTGTGTATCAAGGATATAAAGTACCTCCATATTATGACGCGATGATTGTAAAAATTATTGCAACTGGCATGACTCGGCATGAGACATTAAAGAGATTGCAGATAGCGATAGAAGAGACAGTTATATTAGGTGTGGACACAAATTTAGATTTGTTGATGAGAATTATTATTCACCCCGACTACATGTCAGATAAGAATAAAACAGACATTGACTGGTTGGATTTTCAAATGAAAGAATAGGGAATTTTTAAAATGACACCAACAGAATTTAGAAAAAAAGTGAGAGATAACGAATATCAAAAGCCAACTGCTGGGATGTGCCCAGGATATGCTCAAACAAATTTAATTGTTCTTCCTTGGGAAGATGCATACGACTTTCTATTATTTGCTCAGCGTAATCCTAAACCTATTCCCATCCTGGAAGTCACAGAAGTAGGAAGCAGAGAGTTGCAAACATTAGGGAATGACATTGATGTTGCTACAGATTTTCCAAAATATCGTATTTATCGAAATGGCAAAATGGTTGACGAATATTTGTCCGTTGTAGACTTTTGGCGTGAAGATTTGGTTAGTTTTTTGATAGGATGTAGTTTTTCCTTTGAGGATTTACTAGTCGATGCGGGCATCGAAATTCGTCACATTACTGAAAAAGCAAATGTGCCAATGTTCAATACAAATATTCCCTTAAAGCAAGCGGGTAAATTTTCGGGGAATATGGTTGTAAGCATGAGGCCTATAAAAAGTAGTCAAATAGCTACAGCGGTTAATGTAACGAATCGGTTGCCAGGCGTTCATGGTGCTCCAATTCAGATTGGAAATCCAGCAGAAATTGGTATATATGATCTTGCCGATCCAGATTATGGTGACGCGGTTACCATTAATGAAAATGAAATACCTGTGTTTTGGGCATGTGGTGTAACGCCACAAGCAGCAGTAATGGCTTCGAAACCAAAATTTGCCATTACACATTCACCAGGACACATGTTGATTACTAATATATCAAATAAGGACCTTAGCGTGTGAATAAAATGATAAAAGTGGATTTTAACTCAGATTTAGGAGAAAGTTTTGGAAATTATAAAATTGGCCTAGACAGTGAAATTTTACATCAAGTTACTTCTGCAAATGTTGCTTGTGGATTTCACGCTGGTGATGCGTCAATTATGGCTCAGACTGTTCAACTAGCACTTGACAAAGGTGTTGCAATTGGAGCTCATCCAGGCTTTCCAGATTTACAGGGTTTTGGTCGACGTAAAATTGAGATGAATACATCAGACATCACAGATATAGTGGCTTACCAAGTTGGCGCTCTGTCTGCCTTCACCCCTGATCACAAATTGCATCACGTTAAAGCTCATGGCGCTTTATACAATATGGCAGCGAAAGATCGACTAATAGCTGATGCTGTAATAACTGGAATTAAGTTAGTTGATCCGCAAACAATTGTATATGGATTGGCCAACAGTGAATTAATTAAAGCAGCACAAGATGCCAATATGAAGTTCGCTCAAGAAGTATTTGCTGATAGAAATTACCAATCTGATGGGTCTCTTGTGCCACGGTCACAGCCAAACGCCATTATTTCAAATCCAGCGGAAGCTGCTCAGCGAGCCCTTGAAATGGTGGAAAACAAATCCGTCGTGTCTGTTACCGGGGAGGTTGTGCCTCTAGCAGTGGATTCTATTTGTGTTCATGGTGACAACCACTCTGCTGTGGACTTGGCCATAGAGATTAAAAAACTGCTTCTTGATAATCAAGTTACAGTGACCAATAAAATCTGTTAAGAGGATAAAAATATGGATCAAAACAAAATAAAAAGCAACGCAGAGTTGTCAATTAATAAAAGAAGCGCGCGTTCTGTTGCGATGGGAGCAGCATTTGTCATGGCAATGGCTGCTGTTGGCCCAGGATTTTTAACACAAACAGCGACCTTTACAAGTCAATTAGGACCAAGCTTTGGGTTCGCAATTCTAACAACAATTTTGATTGACATCGTTGTGCAAATGAATATTTGGAGAATTATTACTGTATCTGGAAAGCATGCGCAACAAATTGCTAATGATATTTTCCCTGGATTAGGCTACTTTTTAACTTTTTTAATTGTGGTCGGTGGTTTCTTTTTTAATATTGGAAATGTTGCTGGAGCAGGACTTGGTTTAAATGTTTTGTTTGGTATATCAGCCGAAAACGGAGCTGTCATTGCTGCTGTTTTGGCAATAATTGTATTTGTTGTCAGAAATGCATTGCTAGTTATGGATCGCACAGTACAAGTGCTAGCTGTCGTAAAAATTGCGGTTTTAATTTATATTTTGTCTGTTACTACTGTCCCCGTTAGTTCAGCAATCAAACATACCTTTTTACCAAGTAATATAGATTTTTATTCGATAGTAACTATTGTTGGTGGTACGGTAGGGGGCTACATTTCTTTCGCAGGTGGTCACCGTTTGTTAGAGGGTGGAGTGCATGGACAAAAAGGATTGAAATACGTCAATGAGGGCGCGCTTTCAGGAATTGGAATTGCATCAGTAATTCGTGTCATGTTATTTTTAGCCGGGCTGGCAGTCGTAATGGCTGGTCATAAGTTAGATCCCTTGAATCCAGCAGCTGATATTTTTAAAATTGCAGCTGGAAACTTTGGTTATAAGTTCTTTGGTTTACTGTTGTTCGCTGCTGGCATGACTTCCATTCTCGGATCGACATTCACATCAGTGTCATTTATGAATTATTCACACTCTCCTGAGGGTGCCGTAAAATTTCAAAAGTACCGTCCATACCTTGTCATTGGTTTCATTGCTGTTTCAACCTTAGTATTTTACATTATAGGTAAGCCCGCTCAAATTTTAGTTGTAGTTGGTGCGATTAATGGGTTAATTTTACCTATTGCTTTGGCCATTTTATTGATTGGGGCATATAAAAACAAAATTATGGGTACTGATTATAAGCATCCCATACTACTGAGCATTTTGGGCTGGATTGTGGTCCTATTCATGGCATTTGCTGGCATCGAAACGCTCATTAATACATTATAAAAGGGGTCTAAATGAATTCAAAAGTTATTTTTTCTGGTGACACAAGTATTAACGTTGTATTTGAAAATGTTGTTTCAGAAAAAATTAGCAATCAAGTACTATCGATAGCTAAATTAGTAGAGAGGCAACATATAAATGGGTTGGTGGATATCATACCCGCTTATCGAGAAGTTACATTTGTTTTTGATCCACTTGTTATAGATATTGCATCATTTAAGCAATTCTTAGAAAAGCAATTAAACAAAATGGATGGTGAAATAGTTGATAAAAACGGAAGACACTATGATATACCTGTACTTTATAATGATGAAGTGGGATTAGATTTGCTAGAGGTTGCTAAATATCATGGGTTATCTATAGAAGAAGTAATCCATCTGCATACGGCACAAGCATATAGAATTTATATGTTGGGATTTTTACCCGGTTTCGCATATCTTGGTGGCTTAGATGTAAAGCTTCATACACCTCGTAAAAAAACACCAAGACTAAGAATTCCGGCTGGATCTATTGCTATTGGTGGGGAACAAACAGGATATTATCCTGTTGACTCTCCGGGCGGTTGGCAGATTATTGGTCAAACGCCATTAGTTATGTTTGATTCGAATCGACCTGAAATAAAACTTCATGCTGGAGACAGGATGAAGTTTTATGCAATAGATAAGCTTGAATTCCAAAAATTGAAAGGTACACATTTTGATGATTTTGTTTCTAAGGAGAAAACGCTATGAATACTATAAAAATCATAACACCTGGAATGCTAGCGACGGTTCAAGATGATGGTAGAATAGGTCACCAGGGTGAAGGGTTTTTGAATTCTGGCGTTATGGACATTTTTTCCTATCAGATTGGTAACGCACTTGTGGGTAATAAATCGACAGATAAACCTGCTAGTATTGAGTTTGGCGTAACTGGGGGTAAGGTAAAATTTTCGAGTAGCACTATTGTAGCTATAACTGGTGCACGTGTAAATGCAAAGCTAAATGATGCTACGGTGAGTCAGGATATTCCAATTTTAGTCAATGAAAATGACGTATTGGACTTTACGCAAATTATAGAAGGACGATTTGTATATTTGAGTGTTGCTGGTGGAATTCAGGTGCCAAAAGTTATGGGATCGCATGCGACTACTTTGGCCGTTAATTTGGGTGGTTTTAATGGAAAAAGATTAGAAAGTGGTGATGTATTGAATATTTTAGACGCGTCTCAGGCTTTTGATTACAATACTGTAAAGCTATTACCAAAAATGCCATTAAACCTAATTAGTTTAATTAAGACAAAGAAAATTCGAATTGTGCCCGGTCCTGAATATGACTGGTTTTCGGAGGATGAATGGCAAAAACTATTAAATAAACCATTTTACTTAGGCAAGTATATTGACCGTATGGGATACCGCATAGAAGGGCCAATGATTATTTTTAAACCAGAAAATTTGTTGTCAGAAGCCAATATGAATGGCGCAATTCAAATATCTCGCGACGGGCAACCAATTGTTTTATTAGCGGATCGCGCTACTCATGGAGGATATCCTGTCATTGCTAAGGTTATCATTAGTGATTTAGGTATACTTGCGCAATGGCCACAACATAAACCAATACATTTTGAAAAGGTGTCATTAAATGATGCTTGGTTGGCTTCAGCGGACAGAGCTGAGGTAGTACAAGGTATCTATAAATCGAAGCCATGGGAAATTTTATTACACTCTCGAACCATGGCAAATAAAATCAAACGTTTGTTTTAGAAAGGACACGAAAGAATGTTAGCAAAACGAGTCGACAGTTTAGAAGCGTCTCCAACGTTGGCAATGGGAAAAAAAGCTAAGGACATGATTGCTGATGGCATTGATGTCGTTAATTTAAGTCAAGGTGAGCCAGATTTTAATACACCTGACAATATTGGCAGAGCGGCACGGATTGCTATCAAAGATCACCTGACTGATTCCTATACAGCTACAAATGGATTAGTTGAACTCAAAAATGCTGTGGTCGCTGCAGCAAAAAGAGATTACAATGTTTCTTTATTAACCGATCAAGTTGTGATTACGACTGGCGCAAAACTTGCCCTGTATGCATTGATGCAAATATTAGTTGATCCCGGAGACCTAGTTATAACTTCTGCCCCTTTTTGGGTTAGCTATTCAGAGCAGGTCAAATTAGCCGGGGGATCTTTTAAAGCTATTGTTTCTTCTGATCCACAATTCAAGTTAACAATAGATGATCTTAGCAAATTAGAAGAAAAGCCTAAAGTAGTTATACTAAATACACCTAACAACCCAAGTGGCGCTGTTTACTCAAAGAATGAATTAGAATCAATTATTTCGTGGACAAAGACTAATGACGTATATCTAATTCTAGATGAAATTTATGGCAAATTAGTTTATGGCGACACAGTATTTCATTCTGGATTGTCACTAGAATCTCTTGTAAACAGTAAAATGATTATTATTAATGGCGTTTCTAAAGCATATGCGATGACTGGATGGCGTATTGGTTGGGCAATTGCTGATGTTTCTATAACGCATGTAATGACTAAAATATTAGGACACTTGACCTCAAATCCAACTGTAGTAGCACAGTATGCAGCAATTGAAGCATTGAACGGGCAACAAAAAAGTGTCGAAACAATGAGAAAATCGTTTGAAAGTAGACTAAATTTTTTGTATCGGGATTTGTCCGAAATTGATAATATCAGCATACCTTTTAAACCATCTGGATCATTTTATATTTTTTTTAAAATTGATAGTAAATTTATGAAAAAAAATAATTTTAAAAATACCAACGAAATCTCAATGGCACTGCTATCTGAGGAAAAACTAGCTATTCCTTCGGGTGAGGGATTTGGAATGCCCGGTTACCTTCGATTAAGCTATGCCAAATCAGAAGCCGAATTAATTGAAGCGGTTAAACGATTAAAACACTTTTTTAGCTAAAGATAAATTATTAAAACCATCAAGGTTTATAAATTGAGTGGAAGAAAAAATGAAAAAAGTTTTAGTGGCTTCACAAGTAGATGAAATAGCCAAAACCTTTTTAATACAACAAGGATTTCAAGTGCTTGAAAATAATCAAGAAACTGATAATTGTTTTGATGAGAATCCTGAGGTTGAAGCAGGATTATTAATGCCAATTAAATTTGATGATAATACAATGAATAAAATGCCAAATTTGAAAATTATAGCGAGGCATGGAGTTGGTTATGATAATGTCAGTCTTAGTGCTGCAACTCAGCGTGGAATCGTTGTCACAAACACACCTGGTGCAAATGCTAGCTCAGTGGCCGAGACTGCTTTGATGTTTTTATTGATGTCCGGACGTCAATTTGCCTCAAAACTAATCAATTCTAATACCAAAAGTTTAGCTCTTTCAACAGGTAATAGTTTTGGATACGAACTATCTCACAAAATTGTCGGCATTATTGGGTATGGGAACATTGGGCGGAAAATTGCTCGTCTTTTAAGCGGTTTCAATGTAAAAATTCTCGTAAATGCGAGACATAAATACGTGATAGACAATGGTGAAATGGCTTCATTAGTTGAAATATACGAAAAGGCAGATTATATTGTTTTAGCATTACCTGCAACACATGAAACAACACACATGATTAACTCTGCTACTCTAAAACTAATGAAAAAAAATGCCGTCTTGATCAATGTCGGACGTGGTCAGCTTATTGATGAAGATGCATTATATAGTGCGTTAATAAATAATCAAATTTTTGGAGCAGGCTTGGACGTTACTGAAAATGAGCCTGTGAGTGCACAAAATCCATTGTATAGTCTGCCTAATGTATTTCTTACCCCACATGTTGCAGGACAATCGCGAGAAGCAAAAGAAAACGTTGCCCTCGAAGCAGCTAAAGAAATTACACGAGTATTAAATGGAAGTCAACCAAAACATCAAGTAAATAATTAGTCCTAGTTTAGATGCAAAAAACATATTTTAAAATTAAAACGAAATACTTAATTAAAAAATCTGCAGTACCTGTGAAAAAGAATCGTTCATGTTTTTAGTTCAAGAGTGAAAAGTAAGGATTCAACTTTTTGTATAATTTTCAAGAACATTGAAGTCGAATGAAACTCAAATTATCAACTCAACAATTCATGATTAAAATCCTGATTATTTATTTTTATGGTAGATTGTAAAATTAAACCGAACACTTGAATAAAAAAGCCGCAGCGCCTTTAATGGTAATTGTCTAAAACAACCATAAAGGAACTGCGACTCATGACTAGTTTATCATCTCAAGAACGCACTGTCATTCAAACTTTACTCGAATTGAATTATTCTGTTCGTGCCATTGCGCGCTTTATTAAACGCTCTCCTTCAACCGTTTCGATTGAAATTCATCAAGTTACACCCTATAAAGCTGAGATTGCTCATGCGTTGGCATTGAAAAAACGTCATCTACGTGGTCGTCATGACACGCTAACACCAGCTATCGCTGTCTTGTTGAATCACCACATTGGTATATTGAAGTGGTCACCAGAAACCGCTGCGCATGTTTTAGGGTTACCTTTCAAAACGATTTATAATTGGCTCAATGCTGGTCGACTCAAACTATCATTGGCTGATTTACCTGACAAAGGTATCCGTCAAAAGCGTCAATCTGATGGTAGACGACAAGTATTTGTGCATGGTCGTTCGATTGAAACGAGACCTGAAAGTGTGAAAGCACGACAAACCTTTGGACATTTTGAAGTTGACACCATGCAATCGGGTAAAAGACGTGGTGATGTGCTGGTGACAATTACTGAAAGACTAAGCCGGCAACATATCGTGAGACAGGTCACTGGGCGCAATAGTCAGGCAGTGACACCAGTCTTAATTCATTTTTTTCAAGGGATCAAAAATGCCAAGTCAATCACTGTTGATCGTGGGCGAGAATTTGCAAAATATAACGAAATCGAGCAAAAACTAGGCATTCCAGTCTATTTTGCGCACCCATATTCACCAGAAGAACGTGGGAGTAATGAGATATTAAATCGATACGTCCGTCGTTTTATACCGAAAGAACGCAAAATTGAAACAGTTAGCGCCAAAGAATTAGATCAAATTAATCATTGGATCAATGCGAGACCAATGAAAACACTCAACTGGCAATCACCACGAAAGGTTTTTCAGCAGTTTGCAGTGTTCGGTTAATTCTTGCAATCTACCTTATTTGAAACTAGAAACAGTAAAATTCAGATACTCTACTACATACTGCTCTTATGCTAGATTTACGGACAGATTTTCCTCTGCCCTGTAAACTAATAGCATAGGAGCAATTTGATGATTGTACAACTGGATCTCATTATGTAGATTTCCCTTTTAAGATTAAGAGCTCCGCAATGAAATTACTTAGTTTGAATGATAATTCTGACAATTCCTATTTTATGTTTAATACATTGAAGAATATAAAATATGTACCTCAAAGTCATGAACGTCATTGGATTTCTAAATTTTCATCATTTGAAATCTATAGACCTAGTCAGGAAGAACAACAAAAGATCGGTTCATTCTTCAAACAGTTAGATGCCAGTATCGCTCTTCATCAACATAAGTTAGATTTGCTCAAGGAACAGAAAAAAGGTTTCTTGCAAAAAATGTTTCTATAGTAATCCACCTATACCAATCAAAGTTGACATAATTGTGACTATCAAAAGTAACGCTACAACAGGCTTTTTAAGGCCTGTTTTTTGTTTGTAAAATTGCAAAATTCACAAGCTAATTTAATGGCGCATTTTTACATCTGGCAGATTGTAAAATTAAACCGAACACCTTGCATAAAAAAACTGCAGAGACTTTAATGGTAATTGACTAAAATCAACCATAAAGGATCTGCAGCTTATGTCTTCTAGTTTATCAGCTCACGAACGTTCTGTCATTGAAACAATGATCAAACTTAATCATTCAACTCGAGAAATAGCCCGTTTCTTAAAGCGTTCTCCTGCAACTATTACCTACGAGTTAAATCGAATTAAACCATACAATGCACAACAGGCTCATCATTTAGCCCAGTGTAATCGGCACAAACACGGTCGCCATCCGACCCTAACACCTGAAATATCAGCTTTTTTGAACCATCACATTGGTATCTTGAAGTGGTCACCAGAAACGGCTGCTCATGTATTGGGCATTGCTTTCAAGACCATCTACAACTGGATTCATCATGGTTTGCTTAAAATTAAGTTATCAGATTTACCTGATAAAGGTATTCGACGTAAACGTCAATCTGACGGCCGTAGACGTGTTTTTGCTCATGGCCGTTCAATTGAAAAACGACCAAAAGCTGTCCAATTAAGACAAGAATTTGGTCATTTTGAAGTTGATACGATGCAATCTGGTAAAACACGTGGCGATGTTTTAGTGACCATCACAGAACGATTGAGTCGACAACATATCATGAGACATGTCAGTGGGCGCAATAGTCAGGCAGTGACACCAGCTATTATTAGGTTTTTCAAGGGTATAAAAAATGCTAAATCAATTACAGTTGATCACGGTCGAGAGTTTGCAAAATATGATGAAATAGAAGAACAGCTAGGCATACCGATGTATTTTGCACACCCATATTCACCAGAAGAACGTGGTAGTAATGAAGTGCTAAATCGATATGTCCGTCGTTTTATCCCAAAAGAACGCAAAATTGAAACCATCAGTCAGAAAGAATTAGATCAAATTAATCATTGGATTAATGCCAGGCCAATGAAAACGCTCAACTGGCAATCACCACGAAAAGTCTTTCAGAAACATGCGGTGTTCGGATGATTCTTGCAATCTGCCATCTCACAAGCACATATTTTTAGTCCATTTCACAAGCAACTGTGTTTTAGACCAATCGCAATCTAGTTTGTTTATTCCATAAAAAACAAAATTTTGTTTTAAAATTGACACCGTGTCAATTAAGTCATATAATAAAAATATAGAAATGACACGGTGTCATTTACAGAAAGGAAATTTTATGGCAAAAGAAATACTTTCAAGATTATCACAGGAAAAAATCAAAAAAATAAGGTCATCTTTATTAAAAGAATTTTCGGAATATAATATTTCGGAGGCTCAAGTTGCAAGAATTGTGAAGGAAGCAAACATCTCTCGTGGTTCGTTTTATACTTATTTCAGTGATTTATTTGATGCCTATAACTGGATTTTGTCTCAGGTGTTAACCGAAGTGCATCAAAGAAAAGCAGAAGGGTCTCTTAATTCTGCTGAACTTCTTATTTTGTCTGCTGAGGATGATGAATATTTTAACTTTTTAAGAAAATATTTTGAAATAAATGAATCGCTATTGAGGGTTTGGAATAGTAAGAATCACAAGAGTCCTGATTACAACTTTGTTGAACATGTGTTAAATGAAGACGAAACTAGAAAGTGGGTTAAAGATTTGATAACTCACGAGGCCATTAGACAGTCCTTTCTGCACCCTGAAGAAAGAGAAAATATTGTTTTACATTTAAAAGCCGCTGAAAAGTTAATTGGAGAGAAAGAGGTATAAATATGTTCTTAGCGTTGAATGAAATTCGACACGAAAAAATGAGGTATGGTCTGATTGTGTCAGTGATAAGTTTAGTCAGTTTTCTGATTTTTATTCTTAGTGCGTTATCACTTGGACTTGCTAATCAAAATACAGCAGCCATTGATTCTTGGAAAACAACCAGTGCGTTAATGACAAAAAATGCAAATGGTAATATGGGCCAATCCCTGATGACAAAAAATCAGTTAGATTCCACATCAAAATCTGACGATACGGCACGAGTTGGTATTAGCCCCACAAATGTTAAAAGAACAAATTCAAGTACAAGTCAATCTGTTCAATTCATCGGTGTTAATTTTAACGAATATATTTTCAAAGATTTAACCGTTACGATGGGACACTTACCAAAGAATAAGTCTGAGATTGTCATTTCTGATAAGCTAAACGATTTAAAAATTGGAGATAGAGTATATATTGGATTAGACAATAATTCTTTTAAAATTGTAGGCAAGGTTAGTGATGCACAATATAATATGGCGCCGGTCATATACGGTTCAATTAATAATTGGGCAGTCATCAAAGGTGTCGGAAATCAATTTTATGGAAGTGGGCTAATATCAAAGGAGAAGCTACCTACAAAGAATTTAAGTTCGGATCTTGTCATCTATGATAAAAGCACTTTTCTCAGCAAGTTACCTGGTTATGCTGCACAAAACACAACTTTTGCTTTTATGATAGTTTTTCTAATCATTATTTCATTAGTAGTTGTAACAATCTTTTTGTATATTTTAACAATTCAGAAATTACCTAACTTAGCTGTCTTAAGAGCACAGGGAATACCTAGCAAATATTTATTGAGGAATACATTTGGAGAGACTTTGTTGATTATGATTACTTCCGTGGTACTTGGCTTGATACTTACTACAATCTCTGGAATACTGATTCCAGCAGGCGTTCCGATGTATTTTAACATACCACTTATTGCAGGGGTGGGCATTGGCATAGTCATAACCGGGCTTATCGGTTCTCTAATTCCAATGAAAATTATAGCAAAAATTGATCCAGTTTCAGCAATAGGAGGATAAACATGGCAACTCTAGAATTAAAAAATGTAAATAAAGTGTTTGGATCCGGTGCGAACCAAGTCGTGGCACTCGATGATATTAATTTCAAATCTGTATCTGGAGAACTAACACTAATCTTAGGCCCATCTGGTTCGGGGAAAAGCACTTTGCTGACTATTTTGGGTGGTATTCAAACTGCATCTAGTGGTCAAGTCCTATTAGATGAACACTCTCTTAATGATTTGAGTAAAACAGCACAAGAAAAGAATAGGCTAGATAAGATTGGGTTTATTTTACAGCGTTATAGTTTGGTCCCTTTCTTAACAGTGAAACAACAATTTGAGTTAGTAGACAAAGTGAAAGGTCACAATCTGAGTCCAGAGGTATTTGAAAATCTGTTGGATGAGTTGGGAATACAAAAATTGTTAGCACAATATCCAGGTGAATTGTCTGGAGGACAATCGCAGCGAGTCGCCATTGCTCGAGCTTTGTATGGTGATCCAAGCATTGTTCTTGCAGATGAACCCACTGCAGCCCTTGATAGTTCCAGAGTCGAAGTTGTCGGACAACTTTTCCAAGATATTGCGCATAATTACAATAAGGCTATTGTGACAGTTACTCATGATATTCGTTTAAAAAAATTTGCTGATCATATCTATGAGCTTGTCGATGGTCATTTACAACAAGTTAAATAACGGCATCGAATGATTAAAAGAAAACCAGATTAATTGTATTTAACCAAAGTAGTGCCTACGTACAACAACACTAAAAAAGCCTTTCTAGGGTCTGTTTTTTTTTCTACCAGAAGTCAAGTGTTTCAATGCATTTAGCTTCTTTTTATGATGCTGCAATTGGTCATCAAGCACTACTAAAATAAACCGATGTCTTCACATTGGTTTTGCAAAATGTTAGGCTTATAAATGTACAATTCTAGCGCTTTGACGCTGTATCGTAATCGTACAATTGGTTATTCAAAACCAGATAGTGCATGGTTCGTAAGAGACGTGACATCGCACCAATAGCAATTTTCTTTGTTCCCTTTGACATTGAAGATTGCTTTTTCTTTTGATACCAATCATTGATATGATTTTGATGACCATAAGTTGCCGTACTAGCAATGTTACTAATGGCTTTGAATAGCACTTTTCTGGCGATTGTATTACCTCGCTTTGTGATGAACCCAGAACTTTTATAATCACCTGAATCATTAAATCGTAAGTCAATCCCGACAAAGGCATTCAATTTGTTACTAGTCGCAAAACGATGCAAATCACCTAATTCAGCGATTAGAGAAACCACTGTTTTGTCCGAAAATCCTGGTATACTCTGATAAATGTCATATTCAGGTAAATCTTTGGCCTGATCAACCATAGTCGCTAAGACATTGGCCTTGCTTTGAGATAACGCAATTAAGCGCTGCGCATAATAACGCACCTCGGTGACATTATACGAAGCAACGGCAACAGCAGGTGCTGATAGGCTGCCAAGCGCCACTAGTTTATCAACGAGTCGTGTTAAACGCGCAACACCGATTTGACGACTGACGCTGCTTTGAATCGTATCGGATAACGTTTGTCGTGAATGCTTAGCCATTGTGGCATGAGGGATTAACGACACAATCTCCCAATATTGTTGGCTATCGGTAGTTGAAAACAAAGTTTCAATTTCTGGGAAAGTCAATTGAAGCAAACGATGTAGCCGATTTTTAGCGGACACAATATCGTGGTTTAACTGTTGGTAAAAACGACTCATATCTTGTAGTTCAATATAAATCGGATTCTGGACGTAACTTTTAGCACGCTTTAAAATGAATTGCGTTTCCGCCAAATGCTTGGCATCGTTAAGATCATTTTTGTTAGGACGTAATTGATCCAATTGCTTTTTAGCGGTCAAAGGATTCAGGCAAGTATAAGGATAATTGTGGGCCTCTAAGAAAGTTTTTAAACGTCTCGAATAAACGCCTGTCGCCTCAAACACGATATCTGGGAACGTATTAAACTGCATAATGACCGTATTTAACTGATTGAACCCAAAGACATCATGGGTGATCTTAAAATTCTGTACAACCTTACCATCAACAGCGACGGCAACTTGACTGGTTGCCTTCGAAACATCAATACCAATAACAGCGTGCATGAGTGCACCTCCAAAGAATAATTGATTGAAACAGTCACTGGTAGCCATCACCATCTAATTTTCTATACTCGACGTCTAGCGTCTAACTTACTAAGAACAAATTGTGTGGTAACGCCAGTGAAACGGCCACTTTTATTCACGACATCCAGTGCCAAAAAAATCCGCGACCTATGCTTCACAACCTATTTTAGAATAAATCAAAAATAGGTGAAGACTATCTCCGTCGAGATTAATCTTCACCTTTAATGTTAGTAAGTTTTATTCGGCAGATTGTAAAATTAAACCGAACACCTTGCATAAAAAAACTGCAGAGACTTTAATGGTAATTGACTAAAATCAACCATAAAGGATCTGCAGCTTATGTCTTCTAGTTTATCAGCTCACGAACGTTCTGTCATTGAAACAATGATCAAACTTAATCATTCAACTCGAGAAATAGCCCGTTTCTTAAAGCGTTCTCCTGCAACTATTACCTACGAGTTAAATCGAATTAAACCATACAATGCACAACAGGCTCATCATTTAGCCCAGTGTAATCGGCACAAACACGGTCGCCATCCGACCCTAACACCTGAAATATCAGCTTTTTTGAACCATCACATTGGTATCTTGAAGTGGTCACCAGAAACGGCTGCTCATGTATTGGGTATTGCTTTCAAGACCATCTACAACTGGATTCATCATGGTTTGCTTAAAATTAAGTTATCAGATTTACCTGATAAAGGTATTCGACGTAAACGTCAATCTGACGGCCGTAGACGTGTTTTTGCTCATGGCCGTTCAATTGAAAAACGACCAAAAGCTGTCCAATTAAGACAAGAATTTGGTCATTTTGAAGTTGATACGATGCAATCTGGTAAAACACGTGGCGATGTTTTAGTGACCATCACAGAACGATTGAGTCGACAACATATCATGAGACATGTCAGTGGGCGCAATAGTCAGGCAGTGACACCAGCTATTATTAGGTTTTTCAAGGGTATAAAAAATGCTAAATCAATTACAGTTGATCACGGTCGAGAGTTTGCAAAATATGATGAAATAGAAGAACAGCTAGGCATACCGATGTATTTTGCACACCCATATTCACCAGAAGAACGTGGTAGTAATGAAGTGCTAAATCGATATGTCCGTCGTTTTATCCCAAAAGAACGCAAAATTGAAACCATCAGTCAGAAAGAATTAGATCAAATTAATCATTGGATTAATGCCAGGCCAATGAAAACGCTCAACTGGCAATCACCACGAAAAGTCTTTCAGAAACATGCGGTGTTCGGATGATTCTTGCAATCTGCCATTCAAATTTCAAAATGAACAAACCAATCTGAGCCCTAATAGTCTTACTTCATAAGCAGTTTTTTTTAGACCAATTGTAGTTTTGACCTATGTTATACTAATTACAGCAAACAAGTTAAGATGGTGGCTATCCCTAATGGAGGTGGTGTGCTCATAAGTCAATAATTCGGAATATTTTTTATCTACGGCTGAACTGATTAGGCAACTTTTATTTTTTGATTGGCAAGACTGATTCTTTCGTTGTTGAACCAATGAATATACTTGGACACATCTAAAATTAGATGTGCAATCGATGGAAACCGGAATTGATAAATCATTTCACGCTTTAATAGGGAGTGAAAACTTTCAATTTTGGCATTATCATATGGATGTCCTAGTTTTGAATACGAATGATCAATTTTATGTCGCTTTAACAAATTTTCAAAGCCAAAACTAGTGAACTGACTGCCCATATCAGTGTGTAAATAATTTGGTTTTTTATCAGTTGACAGCGATCTTTGTAGTGTTGTAACTACCAATTTGGTATCCATCGTGGCACTGATTTGATGGGCTAATATCTTACGCGTTTGTAAATCTAAAACTGACGCTAAATAGACCCACTGACCATTACTCAACTTTAAATAAGTGATGTCCATGCTCCAAGCGTTGACTTCGGGTAAATGCCTGATTAAGTTGGGACGTTGACGATAATCAACAGTTGTCGTTGGTTTGTTAAATCGACGACTCATGACAGAGTATATGCCAGCTTCTCGCATTAAACGACGAACTCGGTTGGTTCCATGATGCAAATTCAGATCAGCTAATGCTAATCGCAGACGTGGCGCGCCATAAGCTTTATAGTTATTTTGCCAAATTTCACGCAACAAAGCTTTTAAGATCGTGTCTTCTCGTTGTCGTTGGCTCTCAGTATAGTGAACCCAATCAAAGTAGGTGCTTTTGGGTATTTTGAGTAGGCGAAGCACCATCATGAGTTTAAAATGCTGTTTTAGCAATGATTGAACAATAGGAAAATGGGTCTTACGTGTTACTTGCGATGTTCGCCCAGCAAAACGGCCGCAATTTTTAAAATTTCGTTTTCTTCTTTGAGTCTTGCGACTTCTTTCTGCATTGCATTAAATTGGGCGCGAGTCACTGGCTTACCGGTAACGTCCGTCCCAATGATTTGGGCTTTCTTCACCCAACCCGTGACGGTTTGTACAGCCAAATGGTATTCATTGGCTAGAGAATTAGCAGAACGTCCCTCATTATACAAGGTGACAATTGATGACTTAAATTCTGTTGAGTATCGCTTAGCTTTCATAATATAAAAAAACTCCTATACTTGATTATCTCGGATTATGCCCTAGAAATAAAGCGGTCCGGATTTTCAGTATACGAGCAGAAATGCCTTGACATTAGCAAAGAAATATTATAAAGTTAAACCAACAATTAAATCACGTGTTATATCAAGAGCTAGTGAGTGGTTACACACTTTGACCTAGCAGCAACCTGCCAATTGGTAAGGTGCTCCACTGTAAACGGATATACGTCACTTAACCGTGTTCGTATATCGAGCGCGGTTTTTTTGTGGCAAAGTCCCAGTGACGTTAAACAGGAGAAATAGATGTCAAGTATACTAGATGATCAACTACGATTAATGGCTTTAAAGCAATACGGGTTAATTGAATCAATTAAAACACCCGGCATTTCTGAAGCAGATTTAACATTAATACTGAAAAATACAGAAAATGAAACTATTGAACAATTAGCAACTGAGCAGCTGCAACATCTTAATAGTCAGGCCATCCAAAATAATTTGAATTTGTATCACAAATTCTATGATTTGAAAGGTATGGCAGCTTACAGGGCGAGAACACAAAGTGTTATCGAACTGAAAAACAGATATAAGAAAGCTAATCCTGATGAAAAAGTTAAAATTCTGGATATTTTATATAATGCTAATTAATGTGATGGAACACTCAGACCAGGATTTTTTGTGTCTGTCGTGATATCAAGTGCTGTTTAAAAGCTAAATTAGATTATTGATTTGATAGAACGCAATCTTGTTCAATTAGTATGGTCAACTTGCGTTGATTAGTGGCATAATATAATTAACTTAACTTTGGAGAAAATTGAGAATATGGAAGAGAAAAGTGTCATTAGTACTGCTAACGAGATTGTTCTACAAAATACAATAGGTGACGAACTAAGTCTCATTCGGACGGCCCCTAATAATTTGAAGTCTGATGGTTTTCAGGAAATTTTAATTAACAGCGAAGTGATTGGTAGTTCAATGTATGGGTTGAACATTTTAACCTAAACTTTAAATTTTTCATCTGAGGGCCTACGCCTCTTTACAAACACGGTGCCAGTAACACAATTAAAGCAGTATGCTAATCCTCAATGGTTAAAGGTGAGGGTATATGATAGTTACGCCTAGTTGATTTATTCAAGTAGGCACACTATCCTAAATTTGTCTAATCACGTATATTGGAAAACAAACAGAACTGTAAGGAGGTAGCTATAGTTATAGAAAACTGATTCTGGAAACACCATTACAAGCTTTGTGTCAGCAAAATTTTTAGCACAGAATGTAATCGGCGTTGATTGTACAATCAGGGTAGTTGCTCGAATAGATTTGAATTCTCAGAAGCAAGAAAATAATAAAAAAATTTTTTCGTGTATCGAAATCTGGATTGGCAACGGGAGACAACACCCAATAACACCTTAATTGTTGGGACTAAACATCAGCATCCTTTAGAATAACAATTAGCTTTTAAACGTAATTAATTTCAAAATAAAGAATCACAAACAAAATTAGAGCAGCAACAACGATCAGCATTCCAGGGAAAATTTTTAATTAATATGAGGCAGAAATCAATAATTTAAAAGCATTAACGCCACCTCATGAGGATAGTAAACAAGAGGTAGTCGCACACGCCATGAACCAGAAGTTAGCACATCGGACGTGCAAACTAAACCTAAAAAGTGGTGGCGTTTTTTTGAAAATAGTAACAACAAAAAAAGAAAAGAAGAATAGTTTAATGGCGGAAGATAAATTTGAACAAGCAGCTATTGACAAGCCAAAGACTGAAGCTAGAAAACTGAATTGCTTCAAAGATTAAGTTTTTTTACATTATACCAATGTACATTAAAGTCTATTTATTGGATATTCACTTTTGAAATGGAGAGTTATGATGGCAATTCCTATAATGATATCTAACACAGGTAGTAATACTGTTCTAAATGCTATGAAAGACATTATTGATAAAACTAGTGTGGTTGATATTGCTACAGCTGGGATGTCTATTTACGCCTTGGACGCGTTAAAAAGTGAACTGAAGCAAGCTAAAAAAGTTAACTTGATGTTAACTCAGCCTTTGAAAGCGCCTGAATCGTCAGAAAAGACGCGACAATATGTGTTCAATCCAGATTATGATATCAATGGAAATGAATTTGAAATTTCGTTAAAAAATAAAATGACAACGACTTCTATTGCACGTGATTTGACACGTGTAATAAAAGAGAAGCTGGTGATTCGTGAAGTGCCGCAAGGAAGTATGCAGAACCTCGCGCTCATTAAGAATGCAGACGATGGTCTGTTTATTCAGAATTTTGACTTGCACGCCGACAAGCTGGGTATGGTTAAGTCAAACATGACGTGGCCAGTTAGTGCTATGGGAATGACAGTTGATGAAATCACGCCATGGATTGATAATTTTCAACAACTCTGGGATAACAACTCTCATGAGATAACGCAGATATTGCTAGATCGGTTGGAGCGGTTGTACGACGAGAACACACCAGAATGGCTGTATTTTGTCACAATTTATAACATCTTTCATGATCAAATCGATGAAATCACGGGTAAAAGTGTTATTCGTGAAGGTGTTGATTTCAAGGAGACAAAGATTTGGAGTCTCTTGTATCAATTCCAAAAGGATGGGGCTTCAGGGCTTATTGAGAAGCTTGAAAAGTACAATGGGGCTATTTTAGCGGACTCTGTGGGTCTTGGTAAGACTTTCTCTGCTCTTGCTGTGATTAAGTATTATGAAATGCGTAATGACCGAGTTCTTGTATTGGCGCCCAAGCGTTTGCGCGAGAACTGGACGCTCTACACACAAAACGATGACCGTAACCCTTTGGTAGATGATCGATTTAATTACATGGTCTTAAATCATACTGATTTGAGTCGTACATCAGGTATGTCGGGCGACGTTGATCTTGAACACGTCAACTGGGGTAATTATGACCTTGTGGTGATTGATGAGTCGCACAACTTCCGAAATGCTAATGATGAAGGCATGAGTCGCTACGGACGTTTGATGAATAAAATCATTAAGAGTGGCGTTCGAACTAAGGTGTTACTACTGTCTGCAACGCCGGTAAACAATCGCCTAACCGACATCAAGAACCAAATTGCATTCATTACTGAAGGTCGTGATGACCACTTGAGTCAGTGGGGAATTGATAGCATTAATAACACACTTCGTTTGGCGCAACAAAGTTTCAATGAGTGGGATAAGTTGCCGGATGAGCAGCGTAATACGCAAACATTCCAAGACTTGGTGAACCCTGACTATTTCAAATTGTTGGATTTGCTAACGATTGCACGTTCACGTAAGCACATTGAAAAGTACTATTCAACAAAGGACATAGGGGAGTTCCCACATCGACTAAAGCCAATTAATATGAAATCACAATTGGACAAACTTAACAGGTTTATGCCAATTGAGGATGTCGCGGATTTGATCAATGGCATGATGTTTGCAACGTATCGTCCTTTGAGTTATATTCTGCCTAACAAAAAGCGAGAGTATGAGAAGCTGTATTCTTCAACTGGAGCAAGTTCTGAATTTGGCGCTGGATTGTCACAAGAAGCTCGCGAAGGTGCAATTGCAAATTTGATTCGAGTGAATTACCTAAAGCGTTTGGAATCATCGGTATTTGCGTTTAGGTTAACACTTGAGCGTACTCGTGCAAATATGTACGCAATGTTAGAACGTATTGTTGACGCAGAAAAGAATCCCGGCAGTCAACATAGTATTTCTGATTTTGATCAATCAGAGAATTTGTTTGATGATGAAGAGATTGATGATTTGGTCATAGGTAATAAAACTCGTAAGTTCTTTTTGGGTGATATTGATCTAATCGCCTTTAAACAGGCCATTGAAGCTGATGTGGCTGTTGTTACACGTATCTTGGATTCAGCATCTCAAGTTACCGTTGAACGGGACAATAAGTTGGATGAGCTGAAAGAGTTGATTTCAACAAAAATTCAGCATCCGTTAAATGGTGATAACAAAAAAGTTATCGTGTTCACGGCCTTTGCTGATACGGCGCGTTATTTATACGACAATTTGAATGAAGGATTGCTTGAACGATATGGGGTTAAATCGGCGCTTATTACGGGGCAAGATAATCAATCGAACGCAAACATTAGCAAAAAAGATATGACCAGCATTTTGTTGAACTTCTCTCCAAAGTCAAAGGGTCGAGTCACTGGTGGTGACGATATTGATATTCTGTTTGCGACAGATACCATTTCTGAAGGACAAAACCTACAAGACGCGGATTATCTTGTCAATTATGATATTCACTGGAATCCGGTTCGAGTCATTCAACGATTCGGACGAATTGACCGTATTGGATCCACCAATAAGCAAATTCAATTAGTTAATTTCTGGCCTAATGTTGAGCTTGATGATTACATTAATCTCGAGAGTCGTGTTCGTAACAAGATGGTTTTATTGAACGCTTCTGCCACTGGTGAGGAAGATGTTTTGAATGACAGTGGTGACAAGATGAATGACTTGAAGTACCGTCAGGCACAATTGGAGTCACTACAAAACGAAGTCTTGGATATGGAAGATGTGAATGGTGCAATTTCTATTACCGATTTGACGTACAATGATTTTAAAAGTGACTTAAAGGCAGCACTGGAAACGTATGGAGACAAGTTGTCCGATGCCCCAAAGGGTATGTATGCGTTAACTAAGAGTTCTTTGCTGGATGACGCGGAACCTGGTGTTGTTTTTGCATTGCGTCAAACTATTGATGGCATCGGACGAGAGAACAGTATTTTGTCATATATCCTGATTTATATTTGCAATGACGGAACAGCTAAGTACCAGTACACGCAATCTAAGCAGATTTTGGATGTCTATAAGCGATTGGCGAGTGGTCAAAATGAAGTGTTTAATGAGTTGTTGTCATCGTTTAATGAGGAGACGAATGAAGGAATTGATATGTCGTTCTACACAAATTTGTTAAACCGTGCAATTGAGCAAATTAAGGGCCGAAAAGAGGAAGTTGGAATTGCCTCTCTGTTTTTGGATGAAATTAGCACGGTTCAACCGGATTTGTTCGACGAACTGGATGACGTTGAATTAATTTCCTTTTTGATAATTAGAGGTAACTAAACATGGCTGTGGATAATCAAACAATAGAGTTATTGATTAATAAGGCATATTTTCCGAAAGCTGCATTATATAATCGGGTAATTGCAAAAGAGGCGATTTATAAAGCTGGACATATTGGCATACCTGACCAGAAATTAATTACAAATAACGTCAAGCAAATCAACTGGTTGTTTGTAATTAAAACAAGCAATAGTAATATTCCAGAATATATAGGGACTGAAGATTTTTCTGTCCGGGAATTGGATTATATTCATGTTGAATTAAAAGAGGCTGAGTATAGAGAGAAAATTGCTGCAATTATCCTCAAATCTATTCCGAAAGTATCAATTGTTGAATTAGTTCGGAATGACACCGACGGTGCTGAGTATCATCAATGGATACTTGCAGATTACGGGTCCAAAAAGAGAACTGAGAATTTAGTCTCGGCTCAAAAATTCCATCATTCTGCTGAAGTGCTTGTGGATGATATCAATGAGTTTATGGAGATATTAAGGTTTGATAATGTCGTGATATCAAATCTAAAGGCACTGTACAAGAATTGGATTTCCAAAATTGAAAAGTACAATTTTTCCAAACGAGTTTCAGGATTGATTGATAATGATACCGATTTTGAACAAAAGAACAAAGAGATACTGGAATTGGAGCTGAAAATACGGCGATTGACAACTGCTGCTCAAAAAGAAAAACAGTTAAATAAACGAATGAAGTTGACAGCTGAAATTCGTAAGTTAAAGTTGCAGCTTAAGGGTATTATAGACCCCCATAAGTAGACAGGATGATCGGATAAAAACATGGAATCTCAAATTCAAAAAATAACAGGTTTAACTGAAGACTATCGAATGCAGATTATGGAAATTTTAAAGAGTGACATGCCTACATTGTTTGATGAAAACGGTGATGTTAACAGGGATGTTCTTCTAGCGCTATTAGATGGTGAAAATAACGATAATGTGAAATATGAATTTAATTGGCCTGGTAAGGCTGAGGCAATTCGTTCCGCATTTAGTGCTACTGATTCTACATTGTTACCTAGAGTAGATAAGTCTAAAAATTGGGATGAAACTGACAATATCTATATTGAGGGTGACAATCTTGAAAGTCTAAAGTTGTTACAGAAGAGTTATCAAGGAGCTATTAAGATGATATATCTTGATCCTCCGTACAACACGGGACGTGATTTCGTGTACAAGGATAATTACACAACGCCTCTAAAAGCATATCTTCAAGTAACGGGTCAACGTGATTCTGAGGGGAACAAAACATCTACTAATTCTGAAACTAATGGTAAATATCATTCAAATTGGTTGTCAATGATGCTGCCAAGGTTAATTCTTGCTAGAAACTTATTGACGGACGATGGGGTTATGTTTATCTCCATTGACGATCATGAATTCGCTAATTTGAAAAAGTTATTACTAATTTCCGGATTCTCAGAAGATGATATCTTGAGTACTTTAATTTGGCGTTTGCCACGAGGCATTAATGCTGGAATTATTTCGAAAGCTCATGAGTATGTTCTTGTAGTGGCGAAAGATTATACTAAAATCAGTCATTTTAAATCCTCAGGAGACGAAGCATACATTATAGATCGAACAAATAAAAGGGTTGATGGACGTCACCCAGCAAGTATTATTCATTTTCCTGCCGGAAGTGTGCGTTTTGACGGGGATTCCGCAGAATTTAAGGATGAAATACCTGGAAATGAGTTAATTAAGATTCATGGAGTCTTGAAGTTTAAAGATGGAATGTTAGCTAATGATGTTGATTTGGAAGCTGGGTGGACCAACAAAAATATGATTAAGTCATTCCTCCGGGGCGAACAGGTCTTCGATTCTAAAGGTCAAAAAATTGAAGAGTTTTTCTTTAAAACTAATGGGAAGTTGTATTCTAAGAAACTGAAGTCAACTCAGGTTATTAAAACCGTGACGGATGGGTTGCCAGATAATCAGGCAGCGAAGGATGAAATTATTTCTTTATTTGGTGAAGATGCTTTTTCGTTCCCAAAACCGTCTGATTTAATTAAATGGATGATGTCACTTGTCATTGAAGATGGGGATATTGTAGCGGATTTCTTTTCTGGTTCGGGAACATTAGGCCATGCCGCGTTTAAAATGGCCAGTGAAGGAACTGCTAATCGGTTTATCATGGTTCAGTTGCCGGAGAATTTAGATGAATCAGTTTTAAACGCTACTGGTGATGCCAAAACGGCGATTGAACAAACTATTCAGGTCTTGGAAAAACTTGGGAAGCCGCATGCTCTGACTGAATTAGCGGAGGAGAGACTAAAGAGAGCGGGGCGGGTGGTGCAAGAGAACACAGAGAATGTGATTATTGATACTGGGTTCAAAGTGTTTGAGTTAGCTTCTTCAAATATTAAAAAGTGGAACGTTAATCGGCAAACTGATTTGTTGGATTTTAATGCAAAAAATTTAAAAGACAGCCGTTCTAATTTAGACTTAGTCTATGAAGTTCTGATTAAAGAAGGCCTAGATCTTTCTGCGAACATTGATGAAATATCAGTTGGTACGGGTTCCGTCTACAATGTTGAATATGGTTCTCTTTTTGTGGTTGTTGGTGAAATGTTGACAAGAGAAGTCGCAAACGTCATTTCACGTTTGAGGGAATATGCGGAGAAACAAGAAGACTTAATTGTGTCAAATGTGATTTTGTCCGACAATGCCTTTGTCAACACTGAGGAAAAGTTGAACTCGTTAGAAATCTTAAAAAATGCGGGATACGATATGTCTGAAATTAAGTCAATTTAGTGAGGAGCAAGTAAGTGAAAATAAGGTTTGATCAGCTTGCGTATCAGGATGATGCGGTTAATTCCGCTGTTAATATCTTTAGGGGACAAGAGATACGGCAAAACAACTTCACTGTTGTGGGCCCTGAAATGTTGGGACAGCAGCAAAATGATGTTGGTGTTGGAAATTCTTTAGGAGTATCTCGTAAGGTGTTGCTAGAAAACGTTAGAGAGATACAAATTACTAATGGAATTTCACCAATTGAGGCTATGCCCGTCGGATTTCCACAATTTAATGTGGAAATGGAAACTGGTACAGGTAAAACTTTTGTGTATTTCAAAACCATCTTGGAGTTACACAAGGTATATGGATTTACGAAGTTTGTCATCCTAGTGCCATCGGTTGCAATCCTTGAAGGTGTGCGCAAAACTTACGAAATAACGAAAGAATATTTTAAGTCTCAGTATGATGGTGAAGTGTTTAACACGTTTGTATATAATCCGGATAAACCTACTGAGGTTAGAAATTATGCTACATCAGCAACGATTAATATTATGATAATTAATATTCAAAAATTTAATCGTGATGATACTAAGTTCAAACAGCCGATGGAGAAATTGGAAGGTGTTGCACCCATTGATGTAGTGCAAAAAACTAATCCGATTCTTATAATTGATGAACCACAGTCAACAGATAACACTGAAAATGCAAAGGCCGCAATTCGAGACTTGCATCCATCCGTTGCGTTTAGGTACTCAGCAACTCACCGTGATAAGTCATACCCATTGATTTATCGTTTGGGGCCGGTTGAAGCATATGATCAAGAATTGGTTAAGCAAATTGTGGTTTCTTCTATTGAAGCTGATGCGGATGGAAATGAAGCATACATGCGCCTGATTAGTACGGACGCTAAGAAGCAAACTGCTAAACTGGGTGTCTACAAGTTTAAGAAGGGTGCTGCAGGTGAGCAGGCTGAAATCACAGTGAAGAAGGGTGATAATATCGCTCTAAAGACGAAGCTTAGTGTCTATGATGACTATGGCGACGTTCAGGATATCGACTTTACACGTGATGATGATCCAAACACACAGGCTGTACACTTTACAACTCACGAGTCGCTGACTATGGCATCTCAAAATATTCAGGATGAGAATGCTAAGCGTTTGCAAATTCGAAATACAATCCGGAATCACTTGAATAAGGAATTGTACTTGAATCCTAGGGGGATTAAAGTATTGAGTTTGTTCTTTATTGATGAGGTTGCGAAGTACCGTGCGTCACAAGATGAAGATGCGGAACTTGGTGAGTATGGTCGGTGGTTTGAGGAAGAATATGAGCGACTTATTGCTGAAGATACGTATAAAAATTTGCGTGATCGAGATGTGCAAGTGCGCGAAGTTCACAATGGTTATTTCTCAGTTGATGGAAAAACGGGAGCTTTCAAGAATTCTCGAGTAGACACTAAGGGGAATAATAAGGCAACTAAGGACGATGAATCTGCATATGAGACCATAATGAAGAATAAGGAAGGGTTGCTTACCTTTTACGATGAAGAAAAGGGTAATACTTCAAACGCCAATAAGCTGCGATTCATCTGGTCGCACTCAGCGTTGAAGGAAGGTTGGGATAATCCCAATGTGTTCCAAATTGCAACTCTGGTGGAAACGAAAGATACAATTACGAAGCGTCAAAAGATTGGTCGTGGATTGCGTATCGCGGTTAACCAAGATGGACAACGTGTTCCTGGTTTTGATGTGAACACGTTGACGGTGATGGCCAATGAGTCTTATGAGAAGTTTGCTACCGATCTTCAAAAAGAATATGAAGACGACGGTGTTGAATTTGGTAAGTTCGAAGACATCATCTTTACCAAAATCGAACGTACAGTGGTGGCTGAAGATGGTACTGAATCTACACGCCACTTGACGGTTGATGAGTCAACACAACTGGTTACCGAACTTGTTGATGCCGGTTACTTGTCATCAAATAGAAAGGCAACTTCAAAGTTGCAAGAAGCCGTTCAACGTCAAACAATTGAACTTAGTGATGAGTTTGGTGACGTTAAGGCTGAAGTTCTTCGAATTGCGGAGCATAATATGGGACGTGTACCGGTTAAGCGAGATATGCCGATTAAGGATGTCCCTGCAAAGTTGGATTTGATTAAAGATCCCAACTTCTTGGAGCTTTGGAATCATATTAACAAGAAGACAACTTACGAAATCCACTTTGATGAAGACCAATTTGTCAATTTAGCTGTAGCTCGACTTAAGCATGGTTCACCAATTAGTCGGGTGCAATATACAACGCGTATGGCATCAATTAAGCAGACCGATGGTGGAATTGTTTACGATGCCGAACAAGGTGATGGTACTCGTGAAACGGTTGCGAAGGCAGAATACGACTTGAGTAAGTTCGATATTTTGACTTATCTTCAAAATGAAACTGGCCTCACTCGTCGGATTATTGCACGCATTTTGAATGGTGCTGCTGATCGAGTTACTGCTGATTTCAAGATGAACCCAGTTGCGTACGAAGAGTACGTTGGCGACTTGTTGAATGAACTAAAAGAGAATCACATCGCTGAAAACATCGTTTACAAGATGACCGATGAAGAATGGGATGCTGAGTTATTCAAGTCTGAGCCTTTGCGCGGTGTTGTTGAAGGTGACACGCCAAACATGGTTTCGGTTAGTGATGATAAGACGCCATACGCATATGTACGTTACGACTCTAAGATTGAAAAGAAGTTCGCCGAATCGGCTAACCTGGACAATAACGTCAAGTACTTCATTAAGTTACCGTCTTGGTTTAATATTTCAACACCAACACGAAACTACAATCCCGACTGGGCAGTTCTCAGGGAAATTAATGGCGATAAGGTGATGCATTTTGTCGCTGAAACCAAGGGAACAATTGAATCAGAACTAGCACGACCTGAGCGTGTACGCATTCAATATGGTCGTAAACATTTCAAAGCTTTGAGGCGTGACGGTGTTGATGTTGAGTACCGTGTCGTTACAGATGAAAATCAATTATAATTTATATCACGCTGACCTATAGGGTCTATAATTAGTAATGACCCCTCAAAAAGACAATTAAAACAGCCCCCATTATCTACCGGTTAGATAATGGGGGCTGTTTTGTTGTTAAGTGATATAATAAACCATAAAAGAAGTTTAGAAATACGGTCCTGGTCATCAATAAATAAACAATTTATTTAATTAATTATTTAATTAATTATTTAATTTCAGAAAGGTATATATAAATCATGGCGCAACAAATTGTCCTACCCATCAAAGACTCCAACGTCTTAAAGATGGTACAAGATACACTTCTCGATAGTTTCTGTACTTCTTGGCATTTTAGAAAGGAAATCTTCTCATGAAAATTCTTGTTACCGGATTTGATCCCTTTGGCGACGATAAAATTAATCCTGCGATTGAAGCCGTGAAACGTTTGCCGGATGAAATTGCTGGGGCACAAATCGTTAAATTGGAAATTCCGACAAAGTTTAATGTTTCAGCCGATGTCGTTAAAGATGCTATTGCCAAAGAAAAGCCTGACTATGTGTTGAGCATTGGTCAGGCTGGTGGCCGGTTTGAACTCACGCCGGAGCGAGTTGCGATTAACTTGGATGACGGTCGGATTCAAGATAATGCCGGGTATCAGCCACTTAATCACACGATTCATGGCGATGGCGAGAATGCCTACTTTACCCAGTTACCAATTAAGGCCATGGCCAAAGCCATTCGGGAAGCTGGTGTTCCGTCAGCAGTCTCCAACACAGCAGGCACTTACGTCTGCAACCACATTTTTTATCAGGTACAGTATATGCTGGATAAGATGTTTCCCGATATTAAGGCCGGCTTCATGCATATTCCATTTTTGCCGGAACAGGTTGTCACTCGTCCGGAAACACCAGCGTTGTCATTGGACGATGATGTTTTAGGCATCACTGCCGCTATCAAGGCCATCGTGTCCCGTGACGGCAAAGGCGATATCGAAACGATTGAAGGCAAGGATCACTAAAAGCCTGTTTAGTGTTTTTGCAGAACAGCTGAATTTTAGATATGCTTTGGTAGATTATTGTAAAATTAATCCGAACGCTGTTCGGACGAAAAAGACCAGCTTCCTTTAAAATGGTGTTTACCACAACCCATTTTTAGGAGCTGATCTTTTGTCTAGTATAACCTATTCAGAATGAATTAAAATCGAAACTTTTTGTGAGCTAGGTCTGTCCAATACCCAAGTGGCTGATCGGTTAAATCCATATTCAAAATATTAACTTTGACATTTTCTTTAAACAACTCTTGGATAATGGCTAACGCCTCGCGCGTGTTCCGCGCAAACCGATCCAACTTAGTGACAATCAAAGTATCGCCTGTTTTTAGAACGCGCAACAGTTTTTGAAACTCCGGTCGTTCAGTAGTTGTGCCGGTAAACTTTTCTTGAAAGATTTTTTCTGCTCCTGCAAATTTTAGTAACTCAATTTGATTTGCTAATTTTTCATCAGTGGTACTGACCCGCGCATAGCCATATTTCATCTTTTTATCTCATTACTTATGTCATTAAGTAATGAAACGGATCTAACCCTTTAATTATTGACTTATAAGCAGCTTCCAAAAAAACTTTCACAAAGTCTTTGGAAGCCTTATTTTAATACTCATTTTTCAAAATTTCACAAGCGTTCGAGTTTTAGACCAATTGGTATTTTGGAGTATGCTATACTAGTTACAGCAAACAAGTTAAGATGGTGGCTATCCCGAATGGAGGTGGTGCTTATGGTGTAACAGCTAGAAGCCCAGATTCTAGGAAAGGAGATGCCTAGTGTCCGTATCGGATGCATTACAGCTAATGATTAGCTTTGGAATGTTTATTCTATCGTTAATTACTTTAGTTGTTGTGTTGATCAAAAACAGCGCAAAAAAATAACCATTCTTAGCTTTGGATGAGCGAATGGTTATTAGTTTAACTTAAAGCTTAGCCACCGTCGAAACGGGTTTGCTAGGAGTCGTAGTTAGCGCTACGGCTCTTTTCTATGTCTTTATTATAGCATAGCTTTTTCTTTTGTCACAAATTTAATGTTTTGTTCGCTTGCTTAAACGAACGCTTGTTCGTATAATGAATTATACACAATTGTTTTTGGAGGTTGCTGATGGAAAACGCAATCACAACTGAATATGATTATAGCAAAGAAAACCGTGGCGTGTTCTTCCTAATTGATTCAAAAAGTTTCTACGCCAGTATTGAAAATGTTGAGCGAGGCTTTAATCCATTAAAAAGTGATTTAGTCGTGATGTCTGAACAAGCAAACACTAATGGTGGTTTAGTTCTAGCGGCCTCACCAACAGCTAAGAAGGACTTAGGAATTAGTAATGTGATGCGCCAGCGTGATTTACCTGATGTGCATGGCTTGTTTATCGCACACCCTAGGATGAATAATTATATTGCTGAAAACCTAAAAATCAATAATATTTATCGTCAATATACCGATGATATTAATTTGCTGCCGTACTCGATTGATGAGTCTATTTTAGACGTAACCCACTCTTGGCGGTTGTTTGGTAAAACTCCTGAGGAAGTAGCTTTTAAAATTCAAAAGCAAGTTAGAGCAGAAACAGGTGTCTATTTAACGGTCGGTATTGGTGACACGCCTGTGCTCGCTAAAATAGCCTTAGACATTGAAGCAAAGCACACTAGAAACCTGACGGGTGTTTGGCACTATGAGGATGTGCCGACAAAATTATGGCCCATTACGAAACTTGATGATGTCTGGAGTATTGGCTCCCGTACGGCACACAAACTTGAAGTGATGGGTATCCATTCAATGTACGACTTAGCGCATCAGGATCCTTATCTATTTAGAGCAAAGATGGGGTTAGTGGGTGAGCAATTGTTTGCCTTATCTTGGGGCATTGATCGTACTGATATGACTGAGGTGGTCGTGCCTAAAAGCAAATCATACAGTAATTCTCAGGTATTACCGCGTGATTATAAACGAAAAGAAGAGATTGAGATTGTTGTTCGTGAAATGGCTGATCAAGTGGCTACCAGGATCAGAGCACATAAGAAACAAACTTGTTTGGTTAGCTTGTTCATCGGGTATTCTTTTTCCGAAAGTGAACGCCAGGGAAGTCATGGTTTTAGAAAACAACAAAGAATTGATCCCACTAATGATACCCACAAACTAATGGCAATTATGGTGGCTTTGTTTGAAAAGCATTGGCATGGTGAAGTGATTCGCAATATTGGGATTGATTATGGCGGGTTAATTGAGGACACTGGCGTACAGCTTGACCTCTTTGAACAACCAGAAAAATCAATTAAATCCAACAAGATTGATCAAGTTGTTGATGAAATTCGAAAACGGTTTGGCACCACAGCCCTGATGCGGGCAATGTCCAAAGAAAAAGGCGGTACGGCGATTAACCGTGCCAGCCTTGTTGGTGGTCATAACGGAGGTAACAGCTATGAGTGATGCAGAATTTAGTAAGATGATTAACAATTACTTTCAAAACGACTATCGCGAGCGTGGTAAGGTGAAGTGGAATGGCTATTTTCTGTCAGACCATACCTCAGCTTTAAAACGTGAAGCACAGACCAAAAATGCCGTACCTGTTAAATTACCAATGATGTCCTTAACGGCTTGTCAAAATATCTTGCGTCATGCCGCAGCGAATTATGAATTTGTGACTGTACAACAAAATATTGAGGACACGGACGGTCACTTAGTACCTAACCTAACAGGTTTGGTCGATGGTTTTTCTGACTTGGGTGTATATGTGCAAGAGACCTATATTGCCTTTGAAAATATTAGAGCGGTGGTGAAAGAAGAATGAATCAAATTGATGCTATCATTGTTGATATTAAAAAAATGTTTGCTAAGCAACCTAACACAATCTATGAAGTAAGGGTGGTCGATCAGATATACTCAAAGAAGGTCAATATTTTCTTTGAATACTATAAAATTGGCAAAGCAACACACTCACAACAAATTGCTCGCTTAGACAGTGAGTACAGAGAACAGATACCTGAAATCATTGCTAAAATACGCAAAGAAACGGGCTTAACAGTTAACACTAATATTTAAACAAAGGGGGTTACAAATGATAATTGATGAACATAGACAATGGCTAATAAATTTTTATAAACAACGTGAATGGTATCAGTATTCACCCTTTATCCGACTCAATTTTTTGATGGAAGAAGTTGGTGAGCTGGCACAAACAGTGCGAGCCATTGAACTGGGGCGTGATCATCCCGGTGAAACATCACAAACACCTACGGAGCTTAATGAGCATCTCAAAGAAGAATTAGCCGATGTTTTAGACCAGGTTTTGATTTTGAGTGATAAATATCATTTAGATGTCGACGAACTAATTGTTCAAGGTGAAACCAAATTAAAAAAGCGCTTTCATGAAGACTAAGAATTCATGCTATAATGATAGGCGTAAATGATACCAGTGGCATTTACAACGCGCTTAACCATTGGGTACCAAATGTTATAGTTCGGTAAAAGCTCTGATTATTCAGGGCTTTTTATTTTGTTATGAATTGTGATGACGCGTCCAGTATATCATTAGTGCTAATACAAGTGAAAGAATGAGAATAATTAGCACCAGCATCGCTAAGACACTTTTGATGCCAAAAGCAATAGCTAGACTTATCAAAATAATAAGTGGTAAATAAAAGTACCAATACGAAATCAAATGACCAACAAATAGGATGCTCAAATACAGGATGGTGCCAATGATGTGGCCGAACAGCCAAAATAGAAACATTGCTAATAAACATAAACAAAAAAATAACATGATTTTATGCTCCTATTCAGATAGTTTTGTCAGACAGAGAGAAAAAAGCTCCTTTGTCACTGAAGGATAGTTCAATAGATTCTTAATACCAAAATGCGTTTGCGTATAAGCGCAGACCAAATAACCAAAATACCAATCATGACCTGATTCACTCAGACCTTCTGGGTGGTCAACAAAAAGACGTTGCAGACGCTTTAAAATACGCGGACCAAAAATAGCATCGTCAAAGATTGCTTGTGCTAAACCTGGGTAGATATATTGGCCATTGCTTTCTAAAATGACTGATCCTTTAACATCAGTAGTGGTAGACAATGATTTAGTTGTGAGTTTTGACATGAGTTTTCTCCTTATGGGACAGGTGACCGGTATCAATCCAGCTACGCGTCGCTTTATAAGCGGACTGCTTGAAAGCCGAGCAAGCTAAGACATAAAAGCCAGCCAGGGTGAGCAAGACATACAGCATCGTGCCATTGAGGACCATTAATAAAATATCCCAACTGATAATTGTTGCGGCAATAGTAGTGATAACCTTGGTAATTCGATTCATAGTAGTTCTCCTTGATTATGTACGCACCAGGCAGAAACTTTTTCCTGTCGGCCCTGCCTGTGATTGGTGTGTTATTTCGTTTTGACGAAGAACATGGGGACACAAGCAGCACAGAATACAAGGGTGAGCGTAGCGAATTTACGAAGCCCTTGTATTCTGTGCTAGTGCTTGTTGCTGTGGTATCATCACCACAGCTTACAAGTCACTGGTTGTGGCACAATGTTTGACTTAAAGCGAAGTGGCACCCAAGAGCTTGGCAGGATAAGCGTAGCGTGTTTGATCCCGCTTGCGGGTCTGGGGAACACGGCAAAAAATTTTTACCGCTCATCATCTTCACGCGCAATCATAATCACACCGACTAGGTAATATAAAATATAGACCAGCATGGCAATTAGCATGAGAAGTTTAAAAACGAATACACCCATAAGCACACACTCCTATCTGTGATTAAAATTCCTCGTAGTCCGTGGTCTCTTGTTTGTACTCCGCACTGATTTCACGTAAATCTAAATCATCTGCTCCTAAAATCACTTTTTCGTCAAAATAGTGACATTTACCAATTTCAACAGCTTGTGTCAGTTTCTGTTCATCTGTGAGTGTATCAGGGACATTAACTGCCACTGTTTTAACCAATGTTTTCATATATTTAACGTTGACGATTGCCATATTATTCTCCTTAAATTGTGGTTCTTAGGGTAACGTGTTTACCCTCAGCCAATTCTTCCATGATAAATGCGCTTAATCGCAGTGCTTCATCATCTGATAAATCTATTTCACCCGAGTCATTGCTTGTGGACTCACTGATGTGAATTTCACTCCCGCCCATAGGGAATTCATCAGACCATGAAAAGTAACGTATGGCTATATTTTCAATCACTTCATCATTCATTGTCATTAGTCTCCTGTTGGTTTTGCGTGTAATAGGTGAGTCCGTTTTCTTCAACTTGATTGAAGATTTGGACAAAGTCCTTATCAAGGATATTTTTCTTTTTGTTCAATTCAAATTGTGACCAAGTAAATTCCATTGCTTGATATTGACTGGGAGTAATACTGCTAGGCTTTACTTTGGTATCAAGGCAGAGCATAGCTTGATAAAACAACTTTGGGCTTTCTTTTTGCAAAGCTTGCAAGGTGTTGAAAATGGTGTTAACTAATGAAACACTAACGCTAGCTTCAACCATTTCTTCAAAGCCTTTACTTAATTGCGCTTTATAGTGACTAGTTGGCACTTTGGTCTCATTAAACAAATAAGTCATGTTTGTTATTTCTTGTGCCATTTTGGCAATTGGTAATTTACTAAAATCATCATAGAATTGCTTTGTCATTATTTTTTCTCCAGTTCATCAACATTGACTAATTTAATATTGTTGCCGTATTTGGTGGTTAAAAAGGCAAACGTGTCTTTCAAAATATAATCTGTAGAACGATTAGCGCCATAGATTTGTAAATAAATTGGGTAGCCATGCGTGAGAACAACTTGCTTATCAGTTGAGGCATAACGCACGGTATGACCGCTGTTGCGAATGAGTTGATAATAAACTTCCATCAGAAATAAACCTTTCCAAAACTTTTTCCTGTTGGCAATCGCTCCAATTGAGCTGGTTGCGTCGTGACGGGTAACAATTGGCATGATGACCAAAGAAACACAAGGATTGCGCAGCAACTTGCCACGTCCTTGTGTTTCTTTGTAGAGACTGTTTGGCGCTTGCGCCTTACAGACTCTTTATCATGCGATTGTGAAAACGGCACAGAGCAAACAGAACAATTTGGTGCGATGCGAACGGAAGTGAGCCTTTTGAACCCCCAATTAACTTTACTGGTGTGGTATCAACCACGCCTGTCAAGTTAATGATCAGGGGGACTGGGGAAGGGCTATGACTAAAAAATAGTCATGGCTTTTTTTATTGAGATATTGACTGAACAATAGCGTCAAGAATTGTATCAATTGAAACACTCGCTAGAATGTCGCCATAATCTTTGAAGTAAGTCCCGTTATGTCTCGCTAGACCATTACTAGCCACGGTTATTTCATCACCATTTTTGAGAGTTGCAATCATCACACCATTGGTAGTGATTAGCTTATTTACAATTTCAAATGGGTTAGTTTCTGTCATTTTGTTGCTCCTTTTCTGATTTTGGTGAGTGATAGTCTGGATTGTGTAGCCACCAGTCATTCATGATTTTAAACAACTTTTTACGAATGGTTGCTGCACTGGCTTTTGGGTTGCCACATACTAGTGCCGTCACATCTTTATCAAAAACAGGATTTGACAATGGATATTCTGCAAACCGCAATGAGAAGAAATAGTCATGATCACTGTCATTGTAGTCATTACGATACGCCTGCAAGCGAATTGGTTTGAATTGTTTGTCGCAATCCCGCCAGCTCAGTAATTCTGCAGTTATTGAAATATTTTGTTCAATCATCATATAGTCAGTTATCAATCCTTGATGAGGTTCATACCATGCCATAGTGTCTCCTTTACATCCAATCGGGTCTTTCATCACCATCAATACTGCCGTGAATATGATTTACTAGAATTTCGTTTGTGACCGTGATGTTGTTGTCTGCGACGTAGCCAATTGTTAATCTATCAAATTTCTCATTTAGATGTTGATGGTGTACCCAATTGTTGTTGACGGGGTAGTAAAGTCCTAGCTCGGATAGCTCATCTTCCAGCCCCGACCAAACATTAGCCGTCAAATCGTCTTCATCATAGCTTTTAGCTTCATAAACAAGTTCTACGGCTTGAATAGCACAGCTAGGAATGAGTGCCATTGCTGGATTTTGTAAGTAGGTTTCCATTCTAATAATTTTGATATTCATTTTTATATTTCTCCTGATTATTTAAACTGATTTTCTGCAAATGAGTAATAATCATCAGTTGTAACAATAAAATGGTCATTAACTGGTACTTGTAATAGCTGACCAATCTCGCTTAGCTTTTGTGTTAAGGCAATATCTTCTTGTGAGGGAAGTAAATGACCACTGGGGTGATTATGCGCAAGAATGATACTACTGGCGTTATTTAAGAGCGCTATTTGAAACACTTCCCTAGGGGATACAACAATACTGGAAATTTGTCCTATGGCAATCGTGTCTGAGGCGATAACGTCTAATTGAGAATTCAAGCTCATGACAATCAACCGTTCTTGCAATTGACGCCCAATTTGATGTTTGAGGTAATTACCGACTTCAACCGCTGATTTAGCAGTAAAGTCTACACTGACATCTCTCAGTTGAAAACCTGAATTTGTGACTGTGATATTAGACATAAACTTGTCCTCCTGTTGGCCTGTTTTGTGACCAATTTATTCTTATTGCGTTGTGAACGGACAAACTAAAACAAGCCAGGGCGGGTTTGCAAAGCTCGCGTAGCGACACGTAGTGCTTGGCCTTGCAAATTTAGCCCAAATCTTTGGACTTTAGTCCTTAGATTTGCTTGGCTTGTTAGAGTTTTGGTAGTCACAAAAGCAAGAATAGATGGTGCATAACAGTCAGCAGGAAGGAAAGCCATCACATTTAAACGGTTTGAAAATCGTTTGAATGTGATGGCTTTTTTTGAACCCCCAATTAACTTTACTGGTGTGGTCTCAACCACGCCTGTCAAGTTCATGATTAGGGGGACTGGGAGATTTGTGTTGTCTCAGGAAAAACCATTTACTTTTATGAAGTTATTTAAAAGGTTGATATATTGGCCCTATATTAAACAAAAAGGGAGCTACAAAATGGCTAAAAAAACGATTGACCAACAAATTAAAGAAAAGCAAACACGTTTGGATGAACTAGATTTACAGGCAAAAGCAATTCAAGACGAAAAACGCGCGATCAAAAAAGACATCAAACAACTTAATGATGCCCTTGTGGCTGAATTGGGACGGTCACTGTTAGCCAAAATGAACTTGGAAACAGATGATATTGACCAGGCATTTGCTGAATTGAATCACTTACCAATTGACAAACAAGTTGGAGGACAAGCTCATGGCGATCAGTAAGGAAGAACGTGCGCAACTTAAATTATTACCAATTCGTGGCTATTGCGATTGGAAAGGTATTCCTTACACAACGGAGACTCCCACTGAGTTACGCATGGTTGATCACGATAGTTTGGTGGTTAGAACAAAATTAAACCGTTTTGTCTGGAACTCGACTGGTGTTAAAGGGGATTTAGTTGATTTCATTCACTACTACGAATTAGGCAAATCAGATGGTGACAGTAAAGGTGCCGCTATTAAAAATCAACTGGCCTACGCGCGCTTTGTCAAAGGTGAAAATATTGATGTCTCTAAACTGTACGAAGACAACACACCGCGTTACAAGTTTGATTATGACAAGGTCTTCAAAACTCAAGAAACAAACGTATCCAAAGATTATTTAGTTAATCAACGCAAGCTCAATCCACAGTTCGTTGACAATTTATTGAAAAGTGGCGCAGTGGTACAAGGTAGCCGTTACCGTGAAGGTGATAAGTTGCATCAAAACCCCGTCATCTTTCCCTGGAAGGATGTGAATGGCAAAATTGTGGGCGCTGATCGTCAAGGGACTGAACAAGACTTTGAACATTACAAAAAGCGTGGCACATCCAAAAAAATCTTTGCTGGCAGTGATACCTCAACGGGTTATAACCTCTCATTTGGTTCAGGTAACAAAACATTGATTTTATTTGAAAGCCCAATTGACTTATTGAGTTATGCCCAACAAAACCATCAAGACATGGTGAAAATTAACGCCACGCTGTTGTCTGTGTCTGGAACTGATGCGAAACGTGGCTTGCAATATTTGAATGATGCGGTTGCGGCTAAGCAAGCCAAATTTAATAAGATCATTGTGGCTTTTGATAATGATGTCGCAGGATTTAAAGCCGCAGATTACTTTGATCGATTTAGTTTTAAAAATCCAATTACTGGTGAAGCGATTGAAGCAGAGCGTCATATTCCCTTACAAGGCAAAGATTGGAACGAACAATTGAAAGCAGGAGTTACAGGGCGGCGCGTTATGAGTATGACGGATAATGCTAATCGCTTAGATGCCTTAGAAAAACTTGCAGTGCAAGAGACACAAACCGGTAAACCAGATTATGTGGATGTCAAAATGAGTACCATTCAACCTGTTAAGCCAGCAGTTGACGAAAAAACACCGAAAAAGAGTAAAGAACGTCGTTCCAAAGCTGATCGTCGTAAGGAAAATGCTTTGAAGAATAAGCAGATAATTCAAGAGGCAATGGGAAAGGTGGCCAAGTACCAACAAGATCCCGCTGAACTTAAAAAGCTCCTTGACTTTACCGCGACTGGCTTAAATTATTCGGCTCGTAATTCAATGTTGATTCAACTACAAAATCCAAAAGCCACCTTGTTGAAAGGCTACAAACAATGGTCTGCTGATGGCATCCAAGTTAATAAGGGTGAAAAGGGCATCAAAATATTTGGCGCCCCAACCAACTTAAAAACAATCATTGCTGCCAATGGCGAAAAAATACGCTGGTCTGATGCGACACCTGAACAAAAGCAATTAGCCAATAACAAGCAATTGGAAGTCCGCAGTGTTAAACATTATCCAGTCGAAACCGTGTTTGATGTTCGCCAAACGAATGCCACAGCTGAGCAATTGCCAAGTATGTTACCGAATCGTCCAATTGACTTAGCCACTGATAAAAGTCCAAAACATTTGGATGCGGCCTATAAAACGTTGTTGACGTTCGCCGACAAGCTTAAAGTGCCCGTCATTGACCAAGGTGTGGACGAACAAATTGCCAAGCGGCCAATGACCTGGCAAGGGCAAGCAAAAGGTGCTTTTGTCCAATCAAAAACTAATAAGGATGAAAAATATATTCTGTTGCGCAGTGATCTTACCCCAACCGATAAAATTCACACCTTAGCGCATGAAATAGCGCACGCGCAGCTTCATTCCTTGCAAAGTCAAAATAATTGGCCCACAGCCATTAAAGAAACGCAGGCAGAGTTATCCAGCTATGTGATTACTAAAAACTTAGGCATTGAGCCTGGTGAGAAAAGCGTTGATTATATTGCGGGTTGGTCAAAGAATTTAAAGGCGCTAGAGGGTCAAAACACTGGCAAGATCATTAGTCAGGCACTCAAAGCTAGTACCGATGTTACTCAGTATCTATCGGATAACTTGAGCAACGGTGAAGTTCGTCAGCCAAAAACAACAAAATTGCTTAAGCCTGATAAGTTAGCGGTTGTCGAACAAAACTATCAGGCCATTAATCAAACAAGTACACGACACATATAAAAGGAGCAAACACATGTCACAAGAAAACATTCAAGAAGTTACAGGTTTTATCACAGGCATTACAAAGTCTGCTGAAGTTAATATTTTATCCTTCCAAGAAAAGGGTCAACCAGGTGCCATTGCTTTGACAATTGAAACCAGGCGCTACCACGAATTATTTCCAGCAGGCGATCCAATTTTAGGTATTGAAATGGTGGCCGTATTACAACAAGTTGGCAAGAAATTACAAGTGGTCTCAATTTATGATCCCGAAGGTGGTTTTATTGCCGCTGATGAGGTGCCAGAACTTGGCCAATTGAATCATCAATTAGATGATGTCAAAAGCACTGATGTCTACACAAGTTTAATCGCTGACCGACAAAAAGCAGTCGATCACATTGATGCGAGTACAAGCGAATTAGAAGAATTAGCCAGAGAGCATGATGCTGCAATTCAAGTCCCTGAAAGCAAGACGAATTATGGTGATCCCGTCACCGACCAGGGAGGAAATGAATGATTGAATTAAAACACAACAATTCCACACCATACCTTGATCGCTATACAACAGACATTAGTGTCAAAGTGATGTCTGATCCAGAAAAATATCATGCCTACGAACGTGAAAGTATTACGCGTCGTATCATGGTCTCCTTGATGAAACAGATTCAAAATGCGCCTTTATTAGTTGGGCTACCTGGCGTTGGTAAAACAGCCATTGTAGAGGATTTGGCACGCCAATTGTTAAGCACCTCAGTTTCTTCCCTCAAAGGCAAACACTTAGTTCAAATTAGTTTGGCCAACTTGATGAAAAGCAGTGATGGTGAGTCATTTGCGCATAAATTCCAAGCCATCATTGATGAATTAATTGTCAATAAAGACACTGTAATTGCTTTTATTGATGAAATTCATCAAATTGTTGGTACTGGTGCTGAAACATCAGGCAGTTCATTGGATGCGGGTAATATTATCAAACCAGCTCTGAGTCGTGATGACCTCCAAATTATTGGAGCAACGACTACGAAAGAATTTCACGAATATGTGGCGCGTGATGGCGCACTGATGCGGCGATTTGATTTGATTGAAGTGCCAGAACTGAGCTTTGAACAAACGAAACGTGTTTTAGCTAAAGTCGCCCTACAACTAAATAACGGCATTGAAGTGCCAGAAATAGTACAAGACAGAATTATGGCACTATCACAACGCTATATCACTGACCGTTACTTTCCTGAAAAGGCAATTATGTTGCTAGATGGCGCGTTAAGTGTCGCACGACTGGATAATCATCGAACGCTGTCAAATCAAGACGTAGCTACGATTATCCATGATGACTATCATGTGCCTGAATATGTCATTAATCAGACGATTGATGAACGATTATTGAACTTGTTACCAAGACTAAAAAGCCAGGTGATTGGTCAAGACACAGCCTTAGAAAAAGTTGCGATGAAACTGACTAATCGTGAGGCAGGACTAGCTGACACCTCAAAGCCTGAGTCATTTCTCTTTATGGGGCCAACAGGTGTTGGTAAGACTGAGACAGCCAAGCAACTAGCGCTAAATCTATTTGGCAACGCTCCAAACTTTATTCGCTTTGATATGTCAGAGTTTAAGTTTGCAGGGACTAGCCTAGAAAGATTTAAAGATCAACTCACGACTAGAGTCAGGCACACGCCTTATGCCGTATTATTGTTGGATGAAATTGAAAAGGCAGATCCAGAAGTCATGGATTTGCTTTTGCAGGTCTTAGATGATGGTCGTTTGAGTGATGAATATGGGCGGGTCATTAACTTTAAAGACTTAGTCATTGTAATGACAACTAACTCAGGGGCCACAGCAGTGATGAATCGTGATGCTAAATCAGATGCTGTTAAAGAAGACAAAAAGCGTCAAGCAAACTTTGAAGAACAACTCGAAATTGCCTTGCAAAGTGATGGTTACCGTCCTGAGTTTATCGCTAGAATTGGTGCCATTATTGTCTTTGATGTCTTAAAGATGGCGGATATGGTGCGAATTGTTGAACTAAAATTGTCACGACTCAATCAACAAGCACAAGAGAGCGGCTTCAATATTGTTTTTGACACACAAGAAGTAGCGCGTTATATTCCATCTTTTGACCTGGGCTTTGAGTATCTAAATGGTACACAGGAAGTCAGCTCACCAATTGCCAACTACATCGCAGACGTTGGTTATAAACCATCGCGAGGTGTCAGACCAATTGATGACACGATTGCTACGTATGTGAGTGATCCAGTGTCTGCCGCAATTATCCAAAAGCGACAAGGACTAGGACAGGACTTTGATACTTTCATCTTTAGAGCCATTGGTAATCCACCATCTTTGACAAGTCCTTATGGTGAATGGCAAGTTGTGGTTTCCACAGCTAAGGAGGCAGCAGACAATGAAGCTATTTAAAAAAGATTATCGTGCCGAAAGACAATTTATGCGCGAGAGTTACATTCGTTGGCGTGGTCGTCCCTGGTTCTTATGGCTGTATGGCATTATAGCAACTATTGGAGTGATATTCATATCGCTTTACGTCACTATTATGGTTGACTTGTTGGTTAGAGTTGTTGGCCCATATATTCAAGCCTTCAAGTTCTATATGCAAAGTGGTGTCGCTCAATGGCCAGAATTCAACGATGTCATGAACATGACCGCCACGGTGCTCAATCCACTCAATATTTTCACCATTCTCTTTAGGCTCACTTTAGTGACAGGTATTGTGTTGATTCTGTGCCTGTTACTACTAATCAAAAAATATGTCTTCCAACGTATTTATGACTGGTATCAATTGTTTAGAGACCAAACGCGTAATACTAACCGTTTTGCGGAAGTCCGTGAGGTGGATAAAGTTTATAAATTGATTCCTGATCGCAATAAGAATTTTAAGGGTCGCCCAGGCCAACCAGTGCTGCACACACAAGGATACACCCTCGAATTCTTTATGATTCATCCGTTCCTGTGGGCGTGGCAATGGGTTAAGCGGCCACTAGGTATGAATTCACTAGAATTTAGCGGGGTGTACAAAAAAATACGTCCCGTTTTACTGGAACGTTTGCCAAAGCTATTTGAAAAGCAACTGAATGTTCAAGGCGGTTTTGATGGCTTTTACTGGGTAGACACCAGTAACACCCATTCCAAGACAACTGGGATGACGCGTTCCTCAAAAGACCAAATGCGTGGGTATACCCTAATTGACATCATTCGTCGTGCCGAAATCAAATGGAACATTATTGATACTGATGCCAAAAACGAAGATGCCAAAATGAGCTACAAGTCCTTACGCACAGCAGGTTATGACGTGAAATTACTCAATATCATGGAGCCAAGTGAGTCTGAGTCCTGGAATCCACTTGAAATAGCGATTGATTATGCCTTTGATGGTGATTGGGACAGTGCCAATACGGAACTACGTAAGGTTGTACAAGTCATTGGTGGTTCCAGTGGTGAAGAAAGTAGCCACAAGGATATTTGGGATAGTGCCGCTGAAAGTACCATTCAAGCAGTCATGCTCACGGTGCTCGATATTGCTGTACGTCACCAGGACAAATCAATGGTAACCATCTCAAACGTCTTGCAATTCATCAATGATATGAATAAGTTCACGGATAAGGAAGGTGATGGCTTAACTAAGTACATTACTAATATTGGTAAACTACCGCGAACACCAGCGCGAAATATGATTATTCTAAACGCCGCTGAGTACCTATCTGCCACAGGGGATACAAAATCATCAATTTCTTTCTCAGTTATGAATCGTTTGAATTTGTTTGCCTCAGAGTCAATCACACGTTTGACAACCTTCAACACTATCAATTTGACCGATTTAGGGTTTCCAAGAATGCTAAAGATTAAGTTCTCTGACCGCTATAAAGGGGTTCATGTTAGCATTCATGTTTATGAATCAGGTAAAAAGCATGCAATAGAAAAGGACAAGCTAACCGTGTCCCAATCAGGCACGCTAACTTATCCGATTCATAACCATTTACCCGTCTCATGGCAAATTGAGTTGTCACTCGATAATGACGGCAATTCAATTGCGATGCGTAAACAAAGGTTTACGTTGACTGGTAAGATTGTACAACGAAAATTACTCAATGGCAAGATTAAGCGTGACTTGTTTTCTAAGCAGCCTGTCATCCAATGCCTGGTCGATCAGATTAAACCACAAGGTACTACTGAGACACCAGGTGTCACCTTGCGTTACTCAGAAAATCCAATGGCAGTCTTCATCATCACGCCACAATCTAACGATGATTTCTCCGCTTTGTCCAGCTTGTTTATCTCACAAGTTTTCTCAGTCAATACGGACATTGCATCAACGATTACCCGCAGGAAAATGGACAGTTGGATACTTTATAAGCTCAATGAGTTTTCTATGTTCCCACGTATCCCGGGCTTCACGAACATTCTAACGCATGGTTTAACCTACGGGCATTTGGTGGATTTGTATATTCAAACCTTAACACAACCACGATTGCATTATTCTGAAATGGAAACCAATGACATCAATGGTAACACGGGTAACTGGTTCAACATTTTAACTAATGATGAGCAAACAAATGAAGCCTTATCCAAGCAATTAGGTGAGGTTGAAGTCCAAACCGAATCAGTCAATTCACAGATTGGCTTAGATCGTCAAGATCGTGGTAACCGTCATGCACAAGTTAGCAAGGTTCGGCTGTTAGATGCCAAAGAAATTAGTGAATTGAGTCCGCGTGAGATGATTACCATCCGTACGATTAAACGTGCGGATAAGAAGGGAAGATCAGTTAGACCTTTGCCAATTTTCTCTACGGGTGCTTATAGAATGCCGTTTGCCTATGAATTATTGGGCAAGCAGTATTCACTTGATTACTATACGGCAGACTTGAACATCAAAGCGCAGCATAACGATTTGAAATATGATGACCTCTATCATGACTTTGTGCCTTACTTTGATGAGCTAGATCAACAAGTTCAACTAGAAATTGAAGAAGAAGGCGCAGGTGGCAATCAAATTGATCATCGTCAATTCAATACGTTAGCAAATGATGAAATCAACAACATTTTGGCCAAAGCGCATCAAGGTATCGAAACAGATGAAGTGCAAACACAACAAGAACTCTCTGATGAGAAACGTTACTTGCAGTGGAAACATGACTTTAACCCTGATGAGCCATTTATGACCGAAGAACAATTAGATAATGTTGAGCTACGTCAAATCGTAGAGAAATCCATCAAAATGAGGATACCGCGCTCAAATAAAACAGAAGAACAAAACAGCGCCGTTGCTTACTTAAATCGTGGCAAATATCTGACACTTTCTGGCAACAACAATAACGGTAAAGTTCTAAGATTACTAAACAACGAACCCGCCTACATGTGGGAAATATATAAGCAGCTTAACGCTACAACAACTCAAGGAGAAGTCGAATGACAAATCTAGTCTCGGGCCTCAATACATTAGCGGGTAGTTTACCAACGTTACCTAATAATGGCCCAACAGCCGATTTTTACAATCAATGGTCGCAATACCTATCACCATTGCCACATATTTTCTTAACGCTGATCATGTTATTCATGCACAGCATTGCGTTAATTTTCTATTACATTGCGAATGCAGTCTTTACGGCTTATCAGTCATCTTTCAAGCTGTTAGACTTTATGAATATCTTCTTTGAGCCAAATAGCGATGTTTATCAAAATTGGAATTTAGGTAATATTCTCAAAGACTTCTTGTACCTGGGTTTTGTCATATTTGGCATCATGATGATGGTGCAGTGGATACAATATACCGCAACTTCTGGTCGCAAGGGCAGGGAATGGCCTAAGGGAATCACCATTACTGTTGGTGTCATTTCTGCTTTAGGCAGATTGCAAGAATCATCCGAACACCGCATGTTTCTGAAAGACTTTTCGTGGTGATTGCCAGTTGAGCGTTTTCATTGGCCTGGCATTAATCCAATGATTAATTTGATCTAATTCTTTCTGACTGATGGTTTCAATTTTGCGTTCTTTTGGGATAAAACGACGGACATATCGATTTAGCACTTCATTACTACCACGTTCTTCTGGTGAATATGGGTGTGCAAAATACATCGGTATGCCTAGCTGTTCTTCTATTTCATCATATTTTGCAAACTCTCGACCGTGATCAACTGTAATTGATTTAGCATTTTTTATACCCTTGAAAAACCTAATAATAGCTGGTGTCACTGCCTGACTATTGCGCCCACTGACATGTCTCATGATATGTTGTCGACTCAATCGTTCTGTGATGGTCACTAAAACATCGCCACGTGTTTTACCAGATTGCATCGTATCAACTTCAAAATGACCAAATTCTTGTCTTAATTGGACAGCTTTTGGTCGTTTTTCAATTGAACGGCCATGAGCAAAAACACGTCTACGGCCGTCAGATTGACGTTTACGTCGAATACCTTTATCAGGTAAATCTGATAACTTAATTTTAAGCAAACCATGATGAATCCAGTTGTAGATGGTCTTGAAAGCAATACCCAATACATGAGCAGCCGTTTCTGGTGACCACTTCAAGATACCAATGTGATGGTTCAAAAAAGCTGATATTTCAGGTGTTAGGGTCGGATGGCGACCGTGTTTGTGCCGATTACACTGGGCTAAATGATGAGCCTGTTGTGCATTGTATGGTTTAATTCGATTTAACTCGTAGGTAATAGTTGCAGGAGAACGCTTTAAGAAACGGGCTATTTCTCGAGTTGAATGATTAAGTTTGATCATTGTTTCAATGACAGAACGTTCGTGAGCTGATAAACTAGAAGACATAAGCTGCAGATCCTTTATGGTTGATTTTAGTCAATTACCATTAAAGTCTCTGCAGTTTTTTTATGCAAGGTGTTCGGTTTAATTTTACAATCTGCCTTTACCATTAATACTCGGTTTAATGAGCGGAATTGGTACAGCCACAGTCAATGATACGTCAGGTACTAAAGAAAAAAACATTGTCACACAATTATGGCAAGGAAATTCCACAGACTTACACTATTTAGCAAGAGATAATTTTGACTTGAGCAAATATAAAGATGACGACCGTGTATTCAAGGATGCAAAAACAAAAATTCAAGGTTCTGACTACCATTCAGTCATGAGTGATGCTGGATATACAGACGGTTTAAGCGACGCTCAAAAATCAGTATTCACCAAGAAAATTGGTGGCAACGGCACCATGGTTGATATTACCGGTGACTCACTTGTTCTGGGTAAGACATTTGCGGATGATTATCCAGTTATGAAAACTAATTGGTTAGGCATTATTGGTGGTGAAATAGTCTTTATTATCGTCGTAGCCGGTGCGATTGTGCGTTTGCTGTCCTCAGTCTATAAAATGGCTTTTATGGCAGGTTCAATTGTGTACTTTGGCCTAAGAGATGGCACACAAGGCAAACGTGTCCAACAAGTTCTGGGAATGATTGAGGGACAAATAACAGGTATTGTCATGATGCCAATTTCATTAATTTTCTTCTTTGCCTGGGTAGAATTTGCCTTTAATACCATTAATGGTTTAGGTCTAGATATGTGGCCATTTACCATCCTGTCAATTGCCGCTCTGTTAGCTGGTGGTAAAGGGCTCGCAGGTGGCTTTGAAATGATTGAACAATGGACTGGTGTTCGCTCAGGTCATAATCCTGTTGCTTCGATGATGTTAGCCAATCAAGCTGCTCACATGGTAGGTGGCGCCACAAGGGTTGCCAAGAAAAATATTGGCAAGGGTCTCAACGCAATTTCACCAGAACAGAAAAAGAAGAATCGTGAACTAGGTAAGAAGATTGCCAACTCGGGTGGCAATCAAGGCTTAGATAATAGTAAAGCACTGGCTGATCATAGCTTAAATGATACTGGTGTCGATACATCCGCACAAGCCACAGGTAAGGCGGCAAAGGCGGCTGAGGTAGCAGGACGTACAGTCGGAGCAATGAAACATCCAGGTAGTTTATTGAAAAACACTGGTCGTGCGGCTGGTGATAAAGTTAAAGATGGCGTGAATAAAGCCGTTGGCAATGTCAAAGATTATGCTGGTGGTGTTGCCGACAACTTCGCAGGTGGACAACAAACCGTTGAAGCCTTTAACAAACGTCATTCACCTATAACACCAAAATCAAACAGCGGTGATACACCATCTTCTTCTCAACCACGCAATGTGCATGAAGCACTTTCAAAGGCTGTCACAGATTCACCTAATTCTCATCCAAAGGATACAGCTAATAAGTCTCAATCTAACATGAGCCACGCAATGTCTGATGCACATCGTGGTTTATCTACTAGAACTAATTCACCCAAGTCTAGCGCTGGTAATTCAACTAAGCCAATTGTGAGTGGTGGAACAGTTGTTCAACCTAAGGGAGTTGGTGCAACGCCAGCAACCATGTCACGTCCAAACACCCCACGTTTGAGCGGTACATTGCCTGGCAAAAAGTCGGTGAATCAACCGTTGACAGCAGCGCAACAAAAAGAAAAGGATCGCGCCTGGGCTGAGAGTGTTATTGCAAAACAAAAAGCGAAAATGCAGAATCAACAAAGCGTATCAAGTAAAGAGGACAAGTGAAACTTTTAATTTGTAGGCTGATACGGTAACATTAACAGTAGTTGATTTTAGGGAGTATACTGATGGAGAAAATTAAGCTAAATAAAATTTGGATTACAATTGTGGTGATTGGAATTATCGTTATCGGAATTTTGTTAGCCATGTTGAACCAACAAAAACAAAACAGTCCTGAGGCACAATCATCAAGTTACGTGTCAAGTGCTAAGGCTTCATCCGCCTCAACCTCAATTCAGGACAAGAACAATGAAAAAGCTTATGCTAAAAAAGCTGCTAAAATGAAAGGCCATGTTTATTCTGACTATTTTACATCTTGGTCTAAACAAGACTTTAAAAATTGGGCCAATGAATATCTAGCAAAACCAGAATCTGAAAGACACCAAGACGGCGTGAAGGAGAGTTTTGGAACTTCAACTAGTTGGGAAAACAGCGATACTAATATGACATACCCACTAGATAAAATTGCAAATCAAATTCAAACTGACGGGGTAGCAACGAATTACTACGACACAGTTAAAGAATTTAACAAGGCCAACCCTGGATTCAATCCTGATGATATAAAGAAATAGCAAAAAGGCAGTGATTACTTAAGAATCACTGCCTTTTGTTTTGTCCTAAATTATTTTGATTGATTTAAAACTTGCTCAAGCACTAAATCCACAAAGGCGCTTGATGAGCGAAATCCTTGTTTGGTTGCTAATTTCTCAATGCCTTGTTTTATCTCAGGGCGAATGGTGTAAGTCGTTTGTATTTTACGACTACTATGATTTGAAGAAGGTAACTTAAACCCGTCACCTAACGATACCTCTGATTGTGGTTCGTCTCGACTAAAGGCATCTGCCATTTGTTTTTGAGCGCTGGCTTCATCAAACATACGAGGGTCTTTTTTATCGTAATCCATTATTTCACACTTTCTAATAGCTTTTGATAAGCATCATTAATTTGCTGCAAGGTTTTATGGTTGCGCTTGGCTTGTTCTAAATCAAACACTGGGGTTTTAAGCATGGTTGAACTATTAAAGACTTCACGCTCATTTAAGACGGCGACAAGGTTCTCAATTTGATCAATAATCTGGCCAAACTCATGACTTGACCGTGTATTGTGCTTCACACGATTGGCAAGATACAAAACCTTTGCTTCAATTAGGGGCTCTCGTGTACGAATATCAACGGCATCATCACGGAACTCTTTCATCCTTAAATCAAATTGTTGTTTTGATTGAATAAAACCATACTCTGAGGGCTCTAGTGGCACCACAACATAATCAGAAACGGCAATCATATTCTTCGTTAACGTCCCAAACTCTGGATGGGTGTCAATTAGAATATAGTCATAATCTTTGATTTCCTCAAGGTGGTCTTGAAGCCACATCATCATCAGAAAGTTTTTATTATTCTTTGATTGTAATGTACCTTCTAATTCGTCTAAATGAGGGCTAGCAGGTAACAAACCTAATTGTGGGGTAATTTGTCTAATTTGAGCTAAACCGCCTGTAAAGACGTCATATAGCGTATTTTTATTGGTATAGCTTTCATAGGTAGAGGACAAGTTACCTTGATAGTCTGAATCAATTAACAAGACTTTGTAGCCTTGTCGAATCAGAAAACTTGCGAAGTTGAATGTCATCGTTGTTTTACCAACGCCACCTTTTGATGCTGAAAATGTAATTGTTTTACTCATGATGAAGCTCCTTAGTTATTTTATCTGTCAAAACGAAATAACGATGAAACCACCAATCCAGGCATGTGAAACATGTTTACATATATATATTATATCATACGTATAACATGTATATCAATATACTATACTTTAATTATAAGTAAAGGTATGTTTGTGTTATAAGATGAATATATGCACATATATCAATATCGTATATAGATTGGATACACAAAAATATAACAAACAAATCATTGTCTCCTGTTCGTGCAGGGGGCTTTTTCTTTGCCTTAGGAAAAACCATTTACCTTTATGACATTTTTTGAATACCTTGTACACTGACCACAGATTGAACTTCAATCCAGGCAAAAATAACTTGTTAAAGGAGAAATTATATGTATGAACACTTTACCCCAGGCCGCAATATTTGGAAGAAAGTGTCTCGGTGGATGTTCTTCACGATGGAACGAATCTTTGTCCTAGTCATTGTTTTTGGGATTACTTACCTGATGATTAAATCATTCTATCCCTACAATATTGGCAAGTATGGTCTGATTCTAATTATGAGTAATGCGTTACTAGCTGGCTATTTGATTTTACCTAGTCCAAGTAACCCAATGGGTCTCATGTATCAAGAAATCCTACGTGGCATCTTAAAGTCCAGCAAGCACGCCACAGGTAATCTAACTGCGATTACTGAAAACAAGAAACGAGAGGAAAACTAATGGGAATAAAAGCTAAACAAACTCAAAAGGGACGGGGTTTAACCGTTGTCAAACAAGCATTAGACAACCGCAAACCAATTCCAATCTACTTTGCTTTACCTTATAAAGATATTTTGAATAAAAAGGGGCATCCAATTTTATTGGCCGATGACACGTACGCTGACATGCTGAACCTTCCTGGAAAAGATTTGGATTTCCTGAATGCAGAAGGTGATAAGAGTTCTAACGCCATTATCGCTGATTTTCATCAATTGTTATCAGTTTATGTTGAAGACTTTGATATTTTTGTTAGTCAACTACCTGCTGACACGCGTATCCAGCAAGCTTCATGGGGACAAGAGTTAGTGAGAGTGGAGAGTCAATTAAATAGTGGTGACCTAGATGATCGTCACTACCAACAATTGTTAGTGATGCGTCAAACTATTTTGCAAGAAATTAATATTGAAAAAAATGTGGTCGGTGACATTAAGCACCAAGAATATACCGCTGTGCTCTATGGTAAGACCTTAGCTGCCTTAGATAAAAACCGCCGTGACTTTATGGCACACGCAGGTATGGCATTTACACCTGAGCCAGTCTCAATTAATCGTAAAAAGATGGTCATGTACCAAATTAACAATCCTGGGGAAACCTTAGAACTGGAGGAAAAATAAGCATGCGCACAAGTTTAAATACAGCAAAACGTTCCGCTCTAAAAGCACGCGGCTATAATTTAGAACTTATTGAAGAAGTTCAAAACCCTAGTGGCATTGAATTTCACACCACCTACTTTGATGATGGTATGGCAAGTAGTGCCATTATTAACGTCTACGACTATCCCAAAAATGAACAATTACAAGGCTGGTTTAAGGAACTCATTAATCACAAGAACACCATTGTAGACATTAAGATTGGGACTGAAAACAAGTTTGAAGTGCAAAAAGCACTTGAAACAGCTACTAACACGTTGCGTAGTAAGGCCCGCAGTGAGGTGACCTCACAAGGTGATGCGCTGGAAGCCGAACAAGATGCTGACATTACGCTACAAGATTTGAATGAAGCCCGCAATGGTCGTGAAATTTACAAACGTGTCTACGTTAGGTTATTGGTATCAGATGTTTCTCCAGAAGAATTACGTCATCGTGTTAAAGAAATTCAACAACAGCTTTCTAACTACCGCATGAAAGTCTATCCTTCTGAGCAATTGACACACTTCCAACAGTTTTTTATGCCCGCCATGTCTATTGAAAATCAAACGATTAAGGACAAAGGATTTCCAATGAAAGCCTATGCGTTAGCTGGTTCTTATGCTTTCAACCAGACCTTTATCGCACATCCTCGTGGTTCATACATGGGTTTGACGATGCAACGTGGTGAGGTTATGTATGATCCCAGCTACAACGACCACCGTACGCAGTTAACCGCTTATAACCTAGTTGTGGGTGGTGAGCGCTCAGGTAAAAGCTCGTTTGCCAAAAAGAACTTGGGTCCATTAGTTTCTCGTGGTGATACAGTTTGGGTATTTGATAAGTCTAATGAATGGCGTGATCTCGTCAATTATTATTATGGTGTCACTTTGACACTTGATGGCAGTCAAAACATTATCAATTTGATGCAAGTGTTTGGGACAGTCTTAGATGCCAATGGTAATGTTGATGTCATTGCTAGCTTCAACCAACACCGCACAAAGGTGATTACTTATTACGCTACGCTTAACCCGCAAGCAAATAAAAAAGAATTAGAAATGTTGGGTAACCTGATCACTGATTTCTACGTTGAACGTCGTATGTGGTCATTATCACCAAAAGATAACCCACAAGATCTACGCGTGATTGGGCTACGAAATGAAGACTATCCAATTCTCGAAGATTTTCAAACCTTCCTAGAAACCCATAGCATGCTGACGCGCAACATGACACAGCCTGCCGTAGAACGTTTGGATAACATCTTATCGACAATTAGCAGCTTAATACAAAACCATGGCGACATGGTGAATGGTGTAACGACCATGCCTGATCTGTCTGGTGAGCGTTTGATTCGTTTTGATACGAGTGGTCTTTCAAGATTAGAAGATGATCTCTACAACGCCCAATACTTTACCATTTTGTCTTTGATGGAAAGCTACATCACGATTAATGGAACTAAGCAACGTGAGCGCATTAAACGTGGTGAAGTCTCAACTCAGGCCAACAACAATGGTAATCCACCAAAATATTTCTGGTGGATACAGGATGAAGCGGATGATATTTTCAATGCTAAACATTCATTAGGCATTACCTTCGGTGACAACATGATGGCGCAACACGGTAAAGATTTCTTCGGGATGTTTGCTATCTTCCCAGGACTCAAAAATGTTGTGCCAACAGGTAATGCATCAGACACTGAGGCTAGTCGTGCCGCATCTTCCTTCTTCGGCCGATTCCCAAAGCAAACGATTGGACGTCTATCAAAAACGGATACAACCCGTTTACGTAGTGTGGTGAGTGAAACTAATATCACTGATGGTCAACTACAAGCGCTACAAGGATTAGATCAAGGTGATTTCTTAATGAACTTGGTGGGTAAGCAATCTACGTTTATGCACGTTGATCTTAATGACTCAGAAATTAATTTGTTTGGTGGAGGACTGTAAGATGAAATTGCCACATCCATTAAAGAAGGCGCGTGATAACCGTGAAAAAATGAAGCAAGAGGCGCAACAAATCGTTGAAAACTATGACAAAGGTCAAAAGCCTCAACCAGTGGATAACAAAATTATTTGGTATGTCATTGGTGGTTTTGTTTTTGTTTTTATTCTCAAAGGCCTCAGCCTTTTAATCGGAGGTTAGACCATGTTAGAACGTTGGATGCAAGATAAGAAGCGCCGTTTGTATGTCATCATCGGCATCATTACCACAGCAATTCTGTCAATATCAGTTATTGCCTTAATGTGTGTCATGGTCTTTTCAACACAGAATGCCATTTGTTGGAATGATGATACAACCATTGATGATGGTGGCACTTCAATCGGTGGCGATTGGAAAGATCCCAACTCAGCAACGCACAAAGCCATACAACATGCAATTGACCGTTTTCATAAAGAAATTAAAATGTCGGGCGACAATATCGCTGCTGCAATTGCGATTGGTCTTAGAGAAAGTGGCTTTAATTCGAAAGCCGTCAATCCGGCTGGCTCGGTAAAAGGCATTTGGCAGTGGGGTGCTGGAGGTATTAACGGAAATCGCTATGGTGACACAGCTGATACAGTGCAAGCACAAGTTCAACTGGCAATCAATGAATTGCATAGTAGTCATAAAGCAACTCTAATTGGCTTAGCGGCCGCTAACAACATTAACAGTTCAATGGTGGCTTGGGATACAAAGTTTGAAGGGGTCGGAGAAAATGATCCACAACGAAAAGTCGCCGATACCGCAAAAACTGCCGAAGAAGTCAAAAAGGTTTTCAAACTAGATTATGCAGGTGATATTGATGTCTTTGATGGCGGCAACAACGACTCGGGTTCTAGTGATACCTCAAGCGATGCCAATTCAAGTGCTATGTCTGATGCCTCATGTGACACAGGGTTGGATACCAACACAGATGGCTTACCAGTTAAAGGAAAATACAACATAACAGGTGGCTATCCAAACTATGCAGGCCTAACAGGCGCAGAACATTATGGTGTCGATTTTCAAACCGTCAACCACACTATGACTGGTGGTGAAAGTAATGTGTACGCTGTTCATGATGGCACGGTGGTAGCCAAAAGTTTTGATTCAGTTGGGGGTAATTGGCTAGTGATTAAAGGCACTGACGGGGTGTTTACCTATTATGGTCACGCACCAACTCAGTCAGCCATTGTTGTCAATACAGGTGATAAGGTTTCTGCTGGTCAACACATTAGTCATGAAGGACAAACTGGTGAAGCAACAGGTATTCACGTTCACTTCGCCGTACAAACAAAAGATCAATATAATTGGGCGCCTCAAAGTAAAGGACTCAAATCACCTGGGCTTTATCTCAAGCTACCTGCAAAGGCAGGCACTAACGTTGTTATTCCTAGTGGGCCATTTGATTCTAGTACAGACAAAACAGATAAATAGGAGTATTCAAATATGAATAAATTAAAGAAATGGAAGATTGCAGTGTTCTCTTTAGCCGTCATTGCGATATTGACTGCAATTGGTGGGACTTATTATTACAACACGGAAGTGAATGGTTATCCAGATACCAAGAACTTCGCTGACAAGATTGACCAGTTAGATGCCAGTAGCAAGCAAAGAACAGTCTTAATCTTCCATAAGCCTGGTTGCCCTGACTGTAAGAAAGCGCGTAGCACGATTAAAAAGACGATCAAGACACATCAAAAGACAATTGATTATGTTGTCATCAACGTCAAGAAGTCTGATGCACAAGCATATCTTGCTAAGTACGGCGTGACACAAGTACCCACAGTTATTGCTTTAAAAGGTAATCAAGTGATTGACAGTACCGGTTCAAACAACAACGAAACAATTGCCAAAGTGGTCGCGGGAGATTAACCATGACAAAATTCAATTTAAAATGGGTCTACGCGTTTGTGTTAACGCTTGCTTGCCTGTTTTTAGTCCAACAAGGACTTAGCTATCAACGCACGGTCAAGAGTGTGACTATCGTGCATCAAGAAATCGAGGCAACAAAAGCTAAGTCAAGTCAGTATAGTGTTCAAGCTAAACAACTTGATAAGGTTAAAACCGCTGATATTCGAGATACGCAAAACATTCAAAAAATTGGCAATACTTTTCTCAATGAAATGTTTGCCATCTTACCAAAGTTAAATAAGTCAGATGCTAAAAGCAGTGTAGCAACCGATGACGTTGTGTCAGCTTTTCTAGGGGCAACGTTTGGTGGTGATGTGGATGAAGGTGTGCCAACTTTTCATTTAGAAAGCAATGATATTGTCTATTCCAATGCAGCCGATGGCTCAGGTCTAGGATTTGGGACGGTTAAATACAATTTAGGCAAAGAGGAAACCAGCACAACACTATTGATGCACATTGAGAATGGCAAAATTACAGAACTCCAAACGGGTGCTGTAAAAGATACCTCAGGAGGGAAATAACCATGACAAAAATAAATAAAAAAATAGCCTTATTGTGGGCTATTCCAGTGTTGATGGTGGCTGCTGGACTGGGCCTTTGGTTAGCTACTCAAGCCGCTGTTAAAACGCATCAAAGTGCCTCAAATGAACTGGCCGTGCAACAAAGCAAACTCATCAACAAGAAATCAAAGGTCGGCACGGTACTGGATTCAAAGCAACCTAATGTGTCGGCAGCCTCTGCCTTGCTAGATAAACTATTTACTCTCGATTGGACAATTGTCTCTCAAAAGGAATTTGATGCCAAAGCCAAACAGATGACACCTTATGTGACTCAGGATGTCGTCAAAAATAGTTTAGACTTCAAGGCTGATCCTGATAAAATGATTACACAGACCGGTGTGGTGATGACCTATGGTCACATGGACTTCTTACCCACCTCAGCAAGTGCCAAAGCAGTGAAGGGGAAGGTGATTGTCTTTGTTAAAAGCCACCTCAAGGACTCGGCAGATGCCACCACACGTTTTGTCTATAATGTCAGCTACAATCCTAAAACAAATCTTGTGACACAACTAGACCGCATCGGAACTTATCAATTACATAGTGACAGCAGTGTGTTGTAGCATAAAATAAAAAATCAACATTTTTTGATTAGATTATAAAGCTCATTTTCAAAATTCTTATTCACAAATGTTTGATAAATTATAAATTTTAATTTGTGATATAATAATATTCTAATATATCTTATATAAATTAACATTTTAAAGAAAAAGGATTTTATTAACAATGAATAAATTGTTACTTACTGCTTTTGGATTTTCAACACCAAAAATTATAAATGTTGCTCAAAAAATGATTCAAGAGAATAAAATAACAAAGGCTTGTATTATTTCCACATCTTGGCCAAAAGAAAAAGAAAAGCACCCTCAGATGCAACAAATAAAAAGAGATCTCCTCAGCATGAATATACAGCAAGTAGATTTCTTAGATGTGGAATTTGAAGATGCTAACAAACTCTTTGATTACGACCTAATTTTTCTGAATGGGGGCTATCCATTTTACCTTTTGCACTACATTAAAAAAAGTGGTGCTGATCAGATTTTGAAGAGAATAAACCAAAATGGAGAACTTATATTCGGTTTAAGTGCTGGTTCAATTATTTTAGGCCCTTCCATAGCTCTGATGCAGTACCTTTATCCAGAAGATAATCAGTTTAATGACTCGAATTTAGATGGCCTTAATTTAACAGATATTCATGTGTATCCACACTTTAAAGAAATGCTAACCCGCGATCCTACAATAAAAGATAAAATTAATAAATATGAAAATGAAACCGGAATTAACATTACAAGACTTAATAACGACCAAGCCTTAGCTGTTAATAACGACACTCAAATTTTTTTGGATTGAGTGTCGTTGAATTATTTTTTGTAAATTAACTAAAGCTCATCCCGTTGGATGGGCTTTTTTGTTTGCCTCAGGAAAAACCATTTACCTTTATGACAATTTTTTGATTCTTGTTATTCTGTGCGTGTGTTGATAACACAACAAAGAAAAAGGAGGACTTTTTGAATGAAAAAGTCAAATGCACATAACAAGTTTCTATGGGAGCGTCACCCGATTTCACGCTTACAACAAACATTAGCGGGATTGGTTGCTTCATTACCAATGTGGCTACCGACTGTTGCCTCAGCGGACATTGGTGATGCTGCCAAAACGAGTGGTTCAAAGGTCATCACAATTCTTTATATTGTGTTGATCGTTGTGGGCGCTATTTGCTTATTGATTGGTTTCATCATGCGTGCTACTGGTAATGAACAGATGGCGCAAAAGAGTAACAGCAAGCTAATGCACGCCATGTTCGGTATTGGTGGTGGCGCCTTAACTGGCCTATTGCTGACATGGATTTGGCAAACAGCTACAACCGCTGGTGGCGGAAACGTCATCAACTGGCCATTCTGAACGGGGGAATAAGATATGTTTGGGAAGAAAAAACAAACTAGTATTGGTGATCCATTTTTTGCCCGCGTTGAACAAACTGAAATTGATCTCAATGATGAGGTGATTCAAGACCTGGCAGAAAAAAGTGGGGTAAGTGAAAGCTGGCCGAATGTATCACTGTCAGGGCTACAACAATTCGCTGCTGGTTTGGTCAATGATGTGGTTCGCGCAGGTGATCATGATGTTCGTTTAGGCAATGTCGTCTACTTTATCACTAACGAAAAAGGTCGTGCTGAGCCAACCGGATTAAGTTGGGAAAGAGCGACATTAACAGCAGGGTTTGAAAACATTGTTGTTAGTACCGCTGATCATATTTTTAATGACACAGAAATTCGTCAAGATGAAGATATGACTTATGACATTATTGTTGAAGCCTTACAACAGCTGATGGATGCCGTGCTTGCTGATGGTAGTCTATCATCAGATGATTTGCCAGCGTTACCTTCTGAGGAACAGTTTAGACAAGCGCGCGAAACTGGTGAAGTCCTAACAGTTGAGCCTAATAAGTTCCAACGCACAACGATTGAAGTCAAGCCACCAGTAGTTCAAGCTGTTGACAATGAAACTAGTGACCGATCACAGGAAAAGGTCGTAAAGACTGTACCTGATATTCCTAAGATAGTTGACCAGCCAAAGCAGCCTTCGCGTGACGAAACAGTGAAGCCAACTGTTCAAGCTGTTGTTCCGACTCAAGACAACGCAGAGGGTATCATGACCGAAAGTGATCCCACACAGAAGTTAATTGATCGTGTCAACCTGTCACCAAATGCGTTTGAAATGAGTGATGTCAAAGCTGATTTACCTGCGGAACACCCCGATTACGTGGTTAGTCGTTTGAACGCAGACAAAGCCAAAGTAAATGACTTTCTGAATTATACCAGCAACATTTACACGCAAAAGATACGCAAAGCGATGTCCGACTTGTTGAAGCAACAACAAGCAAAGACGAAGGCAGCAGTTGAACAGTTACGTGATACTAATGTTTCTGAGACGGTTGATGCACAAATGAAAGAAGAACGGGCAACTGAGTTTGAAACCCGTTATGCGCAAGCACATCAAGCTCGTGAAGCAGGTTATCGCACTGCTGTGGAAGATGAGAATGCGCGTCATGATAATACACTCAAAACGCTCAAGAGTGACTTTGTAAGCGACTTAGAGGCTTTGAAAGTATCTGTTAACCAAGAGCTGGATAACTGGTTTATAGAACGTTCTAAAGACTTGCAAAGTAATCTTCAAGCCACAGTAGACGACCAGGTCTCAGAAGTGACGTCACAAGCGCAAACAGAGACGCTAACCAGTCTTAAAGCTTTGCGTGATGACTTATTAGCTCAGAACACACAATCCTTGCTAGACATGCATCAAAAGCTGGAAGAAGACATCAGTAACAAGCGGGCACAATATCAATCAGAGCATGAAAAAGCAATGATCAGTGCCACTGAGTTAGAAAGTGCTAAAACGCATGCTGGTAACCTCAGTGAACTTGAGCAACAAGTCCAAATTTTGAAGCAAACTAATTTAAACCTCGAGCAACAATTAAAAGGTAAAGATACTGTCAATAGTGATGAGGTTTCCCAACTTCGTCAACAGTTACAAATGCTTCAAAATGCCCCCAAGACAACATCACATGATGAAACTAACCAGCAATTGATGACTTTGTTAGCAGCGCAAATAAAGCAGCCTCAAGTTGAACAAAAGAAAACAAGTGCTTGGCAATCAGCGGCGATTGGTGTCTTGGCCGTTCTGGCTATTGGTAGTGCGGGCTTTGGTGGTTATGCAATGGCCCAACACAAAACAGACAGCGCCACACAATCATCAAAAGCAGTCTCTACGAGTAGTCACAACGAAGGCAACGCAACCGTCACCTTAGCACCTGACTCATCTGATGTTGGTTCTTCCTCAAAGGTTAGTGCTTCAAGTAGTCAATCAAGCTCATCTAGCTCACAAGCTAACAGTTCCTCTACGTTAGCTGACCGTTACCATGTCGGTGAAGACGTTGATGCCACAATCAATGGTCAAACAGTCACCGCTAAAGTCGTTTCGGTACAAGACAAAACCATTACAGTGCATCATGATGGCTACGATTATGTTGTCCCGTTTGACAATTAGGCGGTGAACTATGGCAATCAACATTGAACAAGTCAAGCGCCGTCAAACGACAGCGCAACCTAGACGTCCAAATTTCCATCGTTTGAAAAGGCACCATCCAATTCTAAAAACACTGTTATTTGCCATGATTGGCATCTTAATTGTCACTGGCGCTGTGATTTACGGTAACCATACGCAGTGGCAAACAGCTCAAAGTGTGAAAAAAGCCAGTCATAAGGCTGTTGCTAAAGCAAAAAAACAACCTGTTGTCAAAGCAAGTCAAGTCAAACAAGTGGCGGCACAGAAAAGTGTCAAACCTGACTACTCAGGGCCCGGCGGCTTATCTAGCAAAGAAGATATGTTGAAACTAGCCCAAAGTAATCAAGCTGAAATCCTACGTGGACATGTGGCTGTGCCTAGTTTTAGCATTAGTGAGCCAATCTATGAAGGCACTAGTAACCACGTCTTAGCCATTGGTGCGGGCATGAATGCACCCAACCTAAAGTTTGGCACTGGATTAGTGCCAATATTTGCTCACAATATGGGTGATTATAACGCCGTGTGGCCATACCATCCTACCAAGTTTAGTGCCTTACAAAACATGACTGAGAAAACCATTTTAGGGAAAGATATTTATCTCTCTGATGGTCATACAGTTTACCGTTATAAAGCGACCAAATTGGATTATGGTATCGCTGTGGGGGTGATGAATCAAGAATTAGCTGTTGAGAACACAGGCAAACCAAAGGTTAAATTGATTGCTTGTTTGGAAGATCAAGAATTTTGGCAGCAGGTTAAAGCGAGTCACTACAAAAATTTCACCGCTAAAAAGCGAATCGTGCTAACGGGTGAATTAGTTGGTGAACAATCAATTAATTCCCTCGACAGCAATTTAAAGCAACAACTGCAATAAAACCTATAAAGGGGGTCGAAATTTACGACCCCTTCAAAAGTCGGAAGAGAGAATATTTATTATGTCACATAACATTAAACGCAAAACAAAAGTAATCGCAGTATCGGCAATGGTGGCGACGTCTGCAATTATTGGCTTAGTCCATCCATTTGATAACCATAACATCTTCGCGGACGACTCAAAAAATTCTGACGCAAAGGGAACATCGGTCGATGTCGATCATAGTGCGTTGGATAAGTCCGTGGCTGCTGCTAAAAAAGCAGGCATGACAATCACACAAAATGCTACTGTGACTAAAGTCATTACAGCCAGTCAATACGCGGCAGAAGCAACTAAAATAAAGGCACTTTACGCTTCACAAAAGTCAGCTATTGATGCGGCATTGAAGAAGCAACAAGCTGCTAATGATGCTTACGATAAGGAAGAGGCCCAATACAAGGTGGACAAAGCCAAGTACGATAAAGACAAAGCCCAATATGACAAAGACAAGGCCCAGTATGATAAGGATGAGGCTGCCTTTGAAAACGGGACTGATGTCAATACTGAAATGCAAGCGCTGACTCAAAATCATGTTAATCATGATCAATATGATACTTTTATGACAGCAGACGTTAACCAAAAAACTGTTGAGTTCACACTGACTCATGACATGAATGATGGCGTATCAATCATTGGTCATGGTGTTTTGAAAGGTAAATTTAATTGGAAAGTCACTTCAAAGGGCGATGGATCTGAAGTCATCATTGCAGACTCTATTACTTTAACGTCATACAAGTATGGCAGATTGTAAAATTAAACCGAACACCTTGCATAAAAAAACTGCAGAGACTTTAATGGTAATTGACTAAAATCAACCATAAAGGATCTGCAGCTTATGTCTTCTAGTTTATCAGCTCACGAACGTTCTGTCATTGAAACAATGATCAAACTTAATCATTCAACTCGAGAAATAGCCCGTTTCTTAAAGCGTTCTCCTGCAACTATTACCTACGAGTTAAATCGAATTAAACCATACAATGCACAACAGGCTCATCATTTAGCCCAGTGTAATCGGCACAAACACGGTCGCCATCCGACCCTAACACCTGAAATATCAGCTTTTTTGAACCATCACATTGGTATCTTGAAGTGGTCACCAGAAACGGCTGCTCATGTATTGGGTATTGCTTTCAAGACCATCTACAACTGGATTCATCATGGTTTGCTTAAAATTAAGTTATCAGATTTACCTGATAAAGGTATTCGACGTAAACGTCAATCTGACGGCCGTAGACGTGTTTTTGCTCATGGCCGTTCAATTGAAAAACGACCAAAAGCTGTCCAATTAAGACAAGAATTTGGTCATTTTGAAGTTGATACGATGCAATCTGGTAAAACACGTGGCGATGTTTTAGTGACCATCACAGAACGATTGAGTCGACAACATATCATGAGACATGTCAGTGGGCGCAATAGTCAGGCAGTGACACCAGCTATTATTAGGTTTTTCAAGGGTATAAAAAATGCTAAATCAATTACAGTTGATCACGGTCGAGAGTTTGCAAAATATGATGAAATAGAAGAACAGCTAGGCATACCGATGTATTTTGCACACCCATATTCACCAGAAGAACGTGGTAGTAATGAAGTGCTAAATCGATATGTCCGTCGTTTTATCCCAAAAGAACGCAAAATTGAAACCATCAGTCAGAAAGAATTAGATCAAATTAATCATTGGATTAATGCCAGGCCAATGAAAACGCTCAACTGGCAATCACCACGAAAAGTCTTTCAGAAACATGCGGTGTTCGGATGATTCTTGCAATCTGCCGTATACAAATGAACATCCTAACACAGCTGCTAATAAAAATATCAATTTCCACGTCTATGATAATTCTGGCAAGGAATTATTTGTTGTCAATCATGATGGCGAGAGCACCTTTACCAAAGAAATCAATAAAACGGTATCACTGGGTACGAGCTTTACTTTGAAACCCAACGAATCAACCGATAAGCAACAAATTTTGAAGGTTGATGATAACTGGGTTTATAATACGCATGGTCAAATCTATACGAAATTTACCAATACAAATAAGCAACCAACCGCACCAACACCACCCAAAGCTCCAACTGAACCTGCTAAGCCAACACCACTCAAGGGAACCTATGGCTTGACTCAATTTATTGTGACCCCAGAACCTAAAAAAGATGTTGATGCAGGTCAAAATGCTGGGGATAAGGATGGTTCTGATAACGGGAAGTCTGTGATTAAGGGTGATGAGTTAACTTATTCATTGAAGACAACAGATTTGCCAGCTGATCGCACTGACGATATGAAGACTATCAACTACGTTGACACATTGCCAAAAGAAGTGGACTACAAGTCAACGAAAGTCTATTCCAAAGATGGCAAGACTGATTTAACCAAGTATTTCGAACTTAGTTATGATAAAAAGACACGCATGTTTACAGCGGAAGCGAATGCAGATTATTTGAAACTGATTAACGCAGATAAGACAAAAGCTTTCGAATTACCAATTGTAGATGTCTATGCGATTGCCAATACTTCAAATGCTAAGTTCGACAACACATACGATATTTGGGAAAACGATTCAAAGACGGGATCAAATACCGTTGAGAATACCACACCTGAAATTAAGCCTAAAAAAGATGTTGAATCAGGCGAGGCAAAAGGTGACTCTGACAAGTCAATTGATGGTAATGAAATCAAGAAGGGGCAAGAAATTACTTATGCGCTAACAGTTAACGACTTACCAGCCAACCGTGCCAGCGATTTAAAGACATTTAAATACGTTGATACATTGCCAAAGGAAGTGGATTATAAGTCAGCAAAGGTCTATTCAAAAGACGGTAAGAATGATCTAACTAAGTATTTCAAGATTAGTTATGATGAAGAGACTCGAGTCTTGACAGCTGAGGCTAACGCAGACTTTTTGAAGTTAGCGAATGCCGATAAAACAAAAGCCTTTGCCTTACCAGTGGTTGATGTTTATGTAACAGCTAACAAAGATAATGCCACGATTAAGAATACGTATGACATCTGGGAAAACGGTTCAAAGACGGAATCAAATACTGTAGAGAACAAAACGCCAGGTGTTACACCAACACCCACGCCAAATACGAGCTATGTTGAAGCGCCAAAGGGTTGGTTATATGGGGCGATTGCGACGATTGCACTAGCAGGCGCAGCCTTTGGATTTCGCAAGCCAATCAAGAAATGGTTCCACAAATAACAATATTTGACAGTGCCTCAGGGCATTGTTTTTTTGTTTTGTCATTATCAATCGATAACAAAATGAACAATATGCCTTGTTTTGTTATTCACAAAGTGGTATATTTAAGAGGATTAGAAGAGCTCTTGACATTCGATTTCAGTAGTCGGCTTTCACCAAAAATTACAATTAAATTGCAAGAAATTATCATATCTCACTTCATATATTTACTGTTGTTGCATGGCTTTTCAAAACATTTTTCTAAAGTTAAACAGTGTGTCAATCAAACCTGATTTACTGCGCAAATAAAGCCGTCCATTGATGGCTTTTTTGTGTTCGATTATAAACAAGCGCACTTGTCAATTGAGACAGACATAGTTACTTGACGACTATTAATTAAATTGATTAGCACAATATTATGAGAAGATCTTACCAATCGTTTTAGTTAAAATCCAGTCTAATATCAATGTCAATAACAGTTTAACGGCTAACATACACGTCAGTATATTACAAACATATTCAGGTGTATGTTAGTCACTATATACGTAAATATAGATGTGTATATAAGCGTGTATATGTTAGCCTATATAATGATGTTATATACACTAACATAAATACATCACATACATTTAAAAACCTTGTTATAACACCGTTTGCGCAGTTGTTCACTTTTGTTTTTCTTAACATTTTAACTATTGACCGAATGTCAATTTTATAGTGTTATTGAGAGAAGGAATAATTACCACATGACTAAGAAAAACCCAAATTCCAAATATGGTCGCCTTAATTTTACAGAGCGCGTTACCATCAAAAATATGATTGACGCGGGTAAGACCAATGCAGAAATTGCTCGAAAGCTAAACCGCCCTCGAGCTACCATTACACACGAATTGCAGCGTAATGCCCGTGTCATGACTTGGCATGGCAAAAAGAAAGTATTGCGCCATACCTACGAACCTGTGCAAGCGACAAGACGTGCTGAGTATTACCAATCAAAGTCGCATCGTTCACAGCCTAAAATCACACCTAAAAAACGCGAAAAGATTGATTACTATCTCAAAAAGAAACATTGGTCGCCAGAACAAATTGCACATGGTGTGCCACGAATTGGTGTATGCACACGAACAATCTATAACTGGATTCTTAATCGCAGCCTGAGTGCAACATTAAATGATTTACCGCTTAAAGGCAAAAGACGCAGGCATCTAAGAGCCAAACCAGTTAATCCAGAACATAAACGGATGATGATTGAAACGCGTTCAATTCACAACCGTCCAGAAGTCATCAATAATCGTTCAACATTTGGTCATTGGGAAATTGATGGGGTGATGAGTCCTCAAGATTCCCAATCTTTCGTGATCACATTTGTGGAACGAAAAACACGTTTTATGGTTGGTGTCAAAGCTAAAAGTAAGAGTTCAGATGATGTCAAAACAGCCATTGATACCTTTATGTCAAGGTTTGAGAATGTTTGTGACACTATCACATGTGACCGCGGTACAGAATTTACGAGTAGTTTATTTATTTACAGCATTGAAGATACTTACGGCAAGAAGTTATATTACGCTGATCCACAATCACCAGGACAACGTGGTACAAACGAACGCATGAATCGTGAATTAAGGCGTGTATTTCCTGCTGGTTATGACTTTACTAAGATTACCCAACGTAAGCTTCAAAACGCCATTCAGGAAATCAATGAGCGTCCAAGAAATGTGCTCAGGTTCAAAACACCTGAAAAAGTCTTTACTAAGCGAATCATGTCAGCTTAATCATCAATAGATGCTAAAAATCGCTAATTGTTAAGACAATTCAAAGTCAATAGCTTTGGGCTGCATTTTTGCGTATAATAGAAGCCAGAAAAACACGCATTTAGGGTTTGATTGGCTTAAAAAAGTCAAAATGACAATGCCAAAACTAAATATGCGACCAACATCAAACATCAAAAATAAATTATGGTAGCTGAAATTTAGAAACGCAAAACCGCAAATAGCACAAAAACACTCTTTGTAATCATATTGTAAACAAATCCGCTATCACAACAGCGACAACGGATTAGCGAAAATAAAATCAATTTTTTTAGATTATTTGTTACTTTAGGGGTTGACCGGAGTCTGTAGAATAATAAGCATAAGGTTTGATATAGGAGTTGAAATACTTCTGTAACATACCTTGTGCTTATATTTTTGTCAAAAAGGCTTATTTTATTAAGAAAACCTAAAAATGCAAATAAGCACAAAAAAAGACCAGCCAGTGGCTAGTCGATTATGTACTTTGAAAACTAGATACAAAAATTGATTGTTATAAAATAATGTCTGGACAACCTTATTAAAAAATCAAATTTACTTAACTAATCTTCAATAAGACAATTGTAAAGTATTTTGTGAATTATAGCAATCATGGTTGGCTTTATATTAGCTAGCTCGGAGCCTCTAAAAGAGTGAAGAGAGAACAGTCTAGGACAGTTACGATAATCAACGTAATTTGTTACTCCGTTAGAAAAAATCTCAGTACCGATGCGATGTGTGCATACTGTGGCATGTATGTTATACCAAAGGTTCTGAAGTCGTGAAAACTACAAAAGTGTGAGAGACTATACATGCACAGAGATATGGTTAGTTAATTTTGTTGAATAGCGTGCCAAAATTTTGATTGTTTCAGCTATTTTGATTAATCTATTTTTGTGTTTTTTAATGGCAATTTAGGACATAATTCACATACTTGATCATTTCGAAATTATAGTGTATACTTAGACCTTGTAATTAAATAAAACCAAAAAGAAAGCAGATTAATTATGCAAAAACGAGTAGCTGAAATGTTTGCTGGCGTTGGTGGATTCAGAGTGGGTCTCGAAAACCTTAATACAGGTTGGGACACTGTCTGGGCAAATCAATGGGAACCAGGGAAGAAAGCTCAGTATGCTTATGACGCGTATGTCGCTCATTTTGGAAGTAGTGAAAATTACTCGAACGAAGATATCAGTAAAGTTGATAAAAGTGCCGTTCCGGACTTTGATTTACTAGTTGGCGGTTTTCCATGTCAGGACTATTCAGTTGCTAGTACAAAAGCCAAAGGCATAGCAGGTAAAAAAGGAGTTCTGTGGTGGGACATCCGTGACATGATTAGCGCTAAATTCCCACCATTTGTTTTCCTAGAAAACGTTGATCGTTTGTTAAGCTCTCCAGGGGCGAAGCAACGGGGACGTGATTTTGGGATGATTTTATACACTTTAAATCAACTTGGATATGGTGTTCAGTGGCGAATGATTAATGCTGCTGAATACGGATTTCCACAACGTCGTCGTCGTGTATTTATTTTCGCTTATCGGAATGATACGAAATATTATGCCAAAGTAAGTCAAGAGCCACAAAATGAAGTTGTTGTAAGAGATGCGCCTTATAACAAAAGCTTGCCAATTAATCCAAAATTAACTTTGGAAAAAGAAATTGACATGGCCAGTTATAAAAATATCTTAGACTTTTCTGACAATTTCACTTTTAAGTTTGAAAATACAGGTACGATGCATGAAAATAAAATTTTCACTGCAAAGTATGAGAGTAGTTATCAAGGTCCTTACCAAACATTAGATGACATTTTACTCCCAGAAGTAGATGATGAAAACCTGTTTATAGATGCTAAAGAGGGTAGACTTGAAAAGTTTGAATACTTAAAAGGGCCAAAAAGAATACCACGTGTTTCAGCTGACGGACATGAATGGGTCTATTCTGAAGGTGGCATGGCATTTCCTGATGCAGGTAATAAACCAGGAAGAACAATGCTGACTTCTGAGAAAAGTGTTAATCGCTCAACTCATGTTGTAGAAGACAAAAAGACAGGTCGCTTGCGATTTATCCACCCAATAGAAGCAGAACGTCTTAATATGTTTCCTGATAACTGGACTAATACCGGAATGCCTAACAACATGCGTTATTTCACAATGGGCAACGCTTTAGTTGTCGGTGTCATTAGTGCTATTGGTAAAGGCATTGATGATATTATGTTGGAGGAAAATGAGTCAAAACTCGATGAGTTCATACCGGCGAAATCTATTCCAGAAGTCAATCACGTTGACTTGTTATTAAATTTAGAATTTACTGAATAAATTAAATGAATATCGTCATGGTAGTAGTATCGTGAATAATAAAAAAGCTAATTACTCAATTATTGAGAATATTAGCTTTTTTTACTTCGGATTCAAGTAATGATTTATTAACCCAAAAGGATTGTGTGGTCATCCATTCATCGCTAAATGCTTGTGAGTTACTAAGTAAATGTTTATTGGTCCATACAGCTGCTGCTGGTAATTTATTTCCATTTGGATTGCCGTAATTGTATGCCGCTTTTTTTGAATGAGGACGTACATGGATATATAAGTTATCCGACTCTTTTAATAAATTGTTAGATATTTTATGGGTTCCCTTTTGCATTTTTGGAGAACCATCTTTGTTTAACATTGGCTCAAGCTTTACGCCTTCCTGTAAGACAGTTTGCACCGATTTATATGCACTTTTTACTGTTGTTTCTACGAATTCCATTGGAAAATTCCACAAAGTGAAGCCCTTAAAAATTAAATCTGAACGATACAATTTACGCTGACTACTTTTAGTAACCTTTGGTGTTTCAGTTGTATTTTGAAAAACAAAGAAGGCATATCGTTGTTCAACTAATTGTTGATATAAAGTGGATTCTTCGAAAGGAGTTTTAACGAGGGATTCGAAGCGAAATGTAGGTAGTGGGAATGATTCCCACAGCGATCCATCATCATAAAAAGTTAGTGAACGGACTTTTGTGTTAGTCTCCTCAAATTCTTTCTGATTTTCTTTAGTATCCAAGGTTATACCTAACATGGCTCGGATGAGAATTGTTCGCGCAGATTCTGAAGATGGATTATAATTTTGAAGATTGACTAATTGAGCTATTTCTTTAACAGATTTACCAATATACGGATGAACCAGACTGTTGAGAAAGTCTGAAAAAGAAGTAAGATTGGAATCTTCAAATTTCTTTGTAAATACAGTTTTTTCATGACGTGAATCATTTAAAACGAAATCTTGTATGATTTTCGTCATAAACTTGTTTTTGAGGGCAAAGGCACGTTGTAATGCCTTTTCATCACCAACAAGTTGTTGACGCCAATCCTTATCACCACCAGCACCTTTACGGGCTGCTTCAAGAACGTTAGTAGAGCTACCGCTAATTTGATGTGCACGACCTTCATGTACAAATTTATTTATTGTATTCCAATCATCCTCTATCAACTTCCGTTCTGCTTTGGGAAAAGTATATAAAATAGACTTTATAATTTTCCATTGTTCTTTGGGAACATCTGTATTATGTTCATAAAACATTAGCTCCATACGTCGGATTTTATTCCAGAAATGGCTTTGTTCGAATGGCAAATTAAAATCATTACAATAATTTATAATACCTAAAATTAGGCGTTCTTTGGCGACCAGAGTTTTTCGAGATTTTTTAACTGGTGTTACTTTGAGTTCGACATGGGCTTCTTCAAAGTCTGGAAGTTGAGATGAATTCGCTTTCAAGTCAAACCAATGTTGTTCTATAAAATTTCCAACACCACCTTTATTAGAACGGCTATTCAGGGTTTGAAGCGCTGTAGTCATATCTTCTATAGGCAGTTTATTAAAAGGTATATTTGTAGCCTCTACAGCTCTATTGTGTACAGATTCTTTTGTTTTATACTTTGTTGACCGCATATAATACTCCAATGCTTTTATGAATATTATCTCTTTAAAAATTATCACAGTCAACATTTGTTTTATATAAGAATATTAGTGCTCGTATACTGAAAATCCGGACCGCTTTATTTCTAGGGCATAATCCGAGATAATCAAGTATAGGAGTTTTTTTATATTATGAAAGCTAAGCGATACTCAACAGAATTTAAGTCATCAATTGTCACCTTGTATAATGAGGGACGTTCTGCTAATTCTCTAGCCAATGAATACCATTTGGCTGTACAAACCGTCACGGGTTGGGTGAAGAAAGCCCAAATCATTGGGACGGACGTTACCGGTAAGCCAGTGACTCGCGCCCAATTTAATGCAATGCAGAAAGAAGTCGCAAGACTCAAAGAAGAAAACGAAATTTTAAAAATTGCGGCCGTTTTGCTGGGCGAACATCGCAAGTAACACGTAAGACCCATTTTCCTATTGTTCAATCATTGCTAAAACAGCATTTTAAACTCATGATGGTGCTTCGCCTACTCAAAATACCCAAAAGCACCTACTTTGATTGGGTTCACTATACTGAGAGCCAACGACAACGAGAAGACACGATCTTAAAAGCTTTGTTGCGTGAAATTTGGCAAAATAACTATAAAGCTTATGGCGCGCCACGTCTGCGATTAGCATTAGCTGATCTGAATTTGCATCATGGAACCAACCGAGTTCGTCGTTTAATGCGAGAAGCTGGCATATACTCTGTCATGAGTCGTCGATTTAACAAACCAACGACAACTGTTGATTATCGTCAACGTCCCAACTTAATCAGGCATTTACCCGAAGCCAACGCTTGGCGCATGGACATCACTTATTTAAAGTTGAGTAATGGTCAGTGGGTCTATTTAGCGTCAGTTTTAGATTTACAAACGCGTAAGATATTAGCCCATCAAATCAGTGCCACGATGGATACCAAATTGGTAGTTACAACACTACAAAGATCGCTGTCAACTGATAAAAAACCAAATTATTTACACACTGATATGGGCAGTCAGTTCACTAGTTTTGGCTTTGAAAATTTGTTAAAGCGACATAAAATTGATCATTCGTATTCAAAACTAGGACATCCATATGATAATGCCAAAATTGAAAGTTTTCACTCCCTATTAAAGCGTGAAATGATTTATCAATTCCGGTTTCCATCGATTGCACATCTAATTTTAGATGTGTCCAAGTATATTCATTGGTTCAACAACGAAAGAATCAGTCTTGCCAATCAAAAAATAAAAGTTGCCTAATCAGTTCAGCCCTAGATAAAAAATATTCCGAATTATTGACTTATGAGCATAGTATTTCACATTCAATTTCATTACTATTGTTGCGTTGATTTTGAAATATTGATAATTAATTAGTCAAAATTCAAGTACTATAATATTATTTTTTTCATAATACTATTTAATGGTTTCATATTGCAATCAATCAAATTGTCTCGAAACTAATAGAAAATCATTACATTATGTTTATCATTAATGAGTGTAAATAAATATTTAATTAATGATCTTGATTTAATATACAGCGAAGTAACCTTTTAAAAAGTGATATAATTAACCTCACATGTAATTATTTTAATGAAGAGGTTAGTATGGTTGTTAGAATTGATTTTCATTTGCACACGATAGCAGATAAGCACAAAGATACCGAATTCACTTATTCAGAATCTTGGTTAAGAGAATATATTCAAAAGTGTGATATGGATGCAATTGCAATTACAAACCATAATCTTTTTGATAAGGATCAATTTGAAAGTATAACCTCTACTGGCAATTTACCTGAAAATTTAGAAATTTATCCAGGAATGGAGTTAAGTCTGCTCACAGGGCACGTCCTGGTAGTATACGATAACCAAGAAAAATACATTAGAGAGCTTACTGCAGCTTCAGAAAACATTTCTCAGCAAAATCTTGGAGAAAGTCAAGGAATTTCTGTTAACGATTTTATAAATATTTTTCCATCGTGGCAGAAAGCTATTTTAGTTTTTGATTTAAATAAAAGTAAAAGAATGCCTATTCCAGAAGAATTAACTTTTGGATTGAATTTGGCTGGAGTTTCAAATCAGCAACAGTTTCAAGTACAGTTGAATAAAGATGACCTACTGCCCGCCTTGTTTAGCGATGCTCATGTATCTGAAGACGAGCCAGATGACAGAAGAAACAACATCGACTTTTTAATGACGAAAGGCACTTTCTTAGACGAAGAGAGTGCTGAGTGGTCAAAAATAATAAGGGCTTTCAAAAATCGTGACAAAATTAGTTCAAATCCGGACTTATTAAATAGTGTTATTGAGTTGGGTAATAATGGTAAGCCAGTCAGAGTATCTACAGGGTTAAATTTAATTGTCGGTCGCAGAGGTTCAGGTAAGACGCACTTTATCAAGCAAATAAAAAATGAATTGGGCAACAATGAATTAGTTAATGATGAAAGCGATATTTTTTATCAAGAACAGTTCAATGTACAGGAAAATCGAAAAAGTTATTTAGAAAGTCAGCAAAATCAACAATCAGAAAAGGTTTTTCAGGAATGGTCTAACAAATATACTACCGAATGGGAAGTAATTGTTTCAGAAGTTATCCATGGTAATGAAGTTGAAAAAGTTGACGAGTGGTTAAGTAAACTTAAAGATTACGCTTCCAAAAAAAATAATAAAAGCGCTGCTTCAAAAATATTATTGCTGTCAGATCAACCATTTCACGTTACTGATAATGAAATATTGCAAAGACAATTAAATCAGTTACGAACAATGATTCAGACGGAGGAGTTATGGAAAGTCCTAGACAGCGATACCAAAATGACTTTTGAAAAAGCATACAATACGTTACGCAGTCACTTGAGTATGAAGCAGCAAGAAATGATTGTTAAACAATATGTTAATGATTTAGTTTCGGATGTTCAAAGTATGATTTCACAATATACTGGCTCTCCAAAATTACCAACTATCAATTTAACTAGCGTTTATGACCAAAAGTTGTTGTTTGAAAAAACCGATATTTTCATGGAATCGATTTTGAAAGAGGACATACTTGATACAAAAAAAGTATCAACATACAATATTGTGGTCAAAAAAAGACCATTTCGTAATGCAAAAGAACTCAAAGAGAAAATTGGTACGCCATCAGCCGTCAAAGAACGACTTTTTGATGATTACAAAAATGGTCACTTTGTAACTTTTCTAAAGACACTTGGAAATGCTCCAGAATATAAAAAAGAATATAAAGATGAGATACTGTCTAGATTAATTTTACAATTAGAGGTGCGACTAGAAACACAAGAAGGTATTGTAGCATCCGGAGGACAAGAAGTTGCATTTGCTTTAATGCTAGGATTAGAAAATGCCAAAAGGTATGATATTGCCCTAATTGATGAACCCGAGGGCTCACTAGACAATTATTTTATAAAAACTCAACTAGTTCCTAAATTACGAGAATTATCAAAGTATACTACAACTTTTGTTATAACTCATAACTCAACGCTAGGTACTTTGTTAAGACCTAATTATTTAGTTGTCGCAAAGCTTAATAAAAATAATGGGTTCGACATACTTTCTGGTAAATTTGACGATAAAAAAATAATGAATATTTCAACACAGCAGTCTTTTTTGTACAATGAAGATTTTATTGATGCTATGGAAGCCGGCTTAGCCACTTATCACGAAAAAGGAGAAGTTTATGATAGTTTGGGAAATTGAACCTACAGAGGTAAAAATGCGTGTAAGTAAAGATAAGTATGTAGATGCAAGTTTGATTACAAAAGACCACTTGTTTCAATTGATGAATCTAATGTTCAGTGAAGATGAAGAAACATTCCAACTGGCTAATGATGAAGACTTTTCTATTTTAAAAAACACTGTTCTCAGGGAAATTGTAGTGCAAATAAATAAAGCGTTGAAGGAATTTTATGATAATGTAGAAAATCAAAAAAACACTATTGAAAGAAAATTTCCTTCACTACAACAGTGAATTATGAATAAAAATAAACAATTCCACAAAAGGAGCAAAATCAGATTAACTGTTTTTGCTCCTTTTAATTTTAAATTAAGAAAGAGAGAATTTATATTATGGTTAATAAGTTTGGTAGTTTATCACTACAAGGAAAAAGTATCGGAAAGCTCACATTTGCTGGGCGTAATTTAGTTGGTTCGAATGCTGATGTGGCAGTGGCAATGTTGAATGTGAATAACACATTGAATACTGAAAACGTCACACCACAGGCTGGCTTTGATTTTAGTATAGCTTTTGGTACACCGCTAAAATTGATCGATGCAAAAATTATTGCTGGTACTGCTCGCAGTAACCAAAGAAATGGAGCTCGAGTTGCCACTAAGACTGGTACTTTGTTACCTATGTCTGATGCTAAAACAGACACTCTGCCAGAAGAAGAATATGATGCTGTATTCGTGTCAGGTAAAGACAAGACACCACATGGACGTGTGCGTAGTGCTGATGCGTTTGATAGTCATGATTTAGTTTTGTTTAGGGTTACACCTAACTATAAAACTGACAATCGTGGCGAAGTTGCTCGTGATGATTACGATGAACCAATTATTTCAAATTATCAGTTTAACTTTATTCAACAAAGCAAATCAGGCGATGTTGGCAATGATGATAACATTGTCCGTATTTTGGTTGACCCAGCAGAAAGTGAACGCTTGCAAGCTGGTTTGAAGCCGGGGGACAAGTTAGTACCACAAGGTTTGAAGTTTGCATTTGCTGGTAATGATGCCACTGATTGGACGGTGTATGCTGACACGTTAGTTTCACTTGATGAGAAGGCAACCGAAAAGCCAGCATCAAATCAAAGTAAGACAGCTACTAACCAAGCCGACAAAGTAAAAAGTTAATAGGATATATATATAGGAATTATATATTTAACTTCGTAGAAATGGATGGGTATGAGCGAATTATTTTATCCTCACTTTCATTGTCAGAAAGGTTTTTAATCGGGTGTGATTTATAAGTGCTGCACCTCTAAAAACAATGCGAAATTGTTTTGGTAACAAGTTAATTTACATTAAATAAATTAATAATAGAAAAATGATGCAATATTTTTTGTATTGTGCAATAATACTGGTTGAGTTAAAAATAAATAGTATTGGAAGTTATAAAATGTTAAAAGAAAATCAGTCAAAGTGGTCTTCGGCTGGTGCGCTAATTGCAATAGGCATAGTATTCGGTGATATTGGAACCTCGCCACTATATACAATGAATTCTATCTTGAATAGTGCAAAAAGCGCCCATAATCTTGACACTTTTGTTATTGGTTCTGTTTCATTAGTATTTTGGACTTTAATGTTAATTACTACTATTAAGTACGTTATCATAGCTTTGCAAGCTGACAACCATGGTGAGGGTGGTATCTTTGCTCTATACAGCAGAGTTAAAAAACCTAATAAAAAATGGCTATTATTACCAGCTTTAATTGGTGGGGCAGCTTTATTAGCCGACGGAACATTGACTCCAGCAGTTACAGTTACTACAGCTATAGAGGGCTTGAAGGGGCAAGGGATAGGCGAATTTATTTTTCCAAATAATCAAACCATAGTTTTGTTTGTAGTGACTGTGATTTTATTAATTGTTTTCACATTCCAAAAAGCTGGTACAAAAAAAATCGGAAAAATTTTTGGACCCGTCATGCTTACTTGGTTCTTGTTTATTGGTTTTTTTGGTCTAGTTAACATCTTTAGTGATCTATCAATCCTTAAAGCTCTGTCACCAACATATGCCATTGCTGTTCTATTTAGTCCTGAGAACAAGACTGGAATTTTTATTTTAGGAAGCGTTTTTTTAGCTACCACTGGTGCTGAAGCGCTATATTCTGACATGGGTCATGTTGGTAAGCATAACATTTATGTTAGTTGGATTTTTGTCTACACCATGCTAATCCTGAATTATATGGGACAGGGTGCCTGGATTATGTCTCATGCTAATCAAGAAAATCTGTTGATGCAATCGTCTAATCCATTTTTCGAGATTTTACCCAGTGGGTGGCGGATTTTTGGAGTGGTAATGGCCGCTTTAGCAGCAATCATTGCTTCTCAAGCTCTCATTTCTGGGGCATACACTTTAGTCAGTGAAGCCATGAATTTAAAGGTCATTCCTCGTTTGCGTACTTTTTACCCTAGTGAAGCAAGAGGGCAAATGTACATTGGTACTGTGAACTGGCTACTATGCATTATAGGTTTGATTATTGTATGGGCATTCCAAACTTCTCATAACATGGAAGCTGCTTATGGACTTTCAATTACAATAACAATGCTGATGACAACGTTGTTACTGTATCAATTTATTAAGCAAGAAATGAAAAATAAAATTTTGGCTTTCTTTTTTGTGGTCATCTTTGGAATGATTGAAACCGTATTTTTGATAGCAAGTCTTGGTAAATTTTTACATGGTGGTTATGTAACATTGATTATAATGGTTGCTATTTTAAGCGTTATGATGATTTGGTTCTATGGTAATAAACGTCGTGAGGCCATATCTCAACAAAATGATTATCTTTCTTTAAAAGATTACAGAAAACAACTTATTAATTTGTCGAAAGATAATGAAGAGCCAATCTTTGCTTCGAATTTAGTTTATATTGTAAATATTCATCAAAACTACATGCTAAAAAGAAACATCATATACTCTATTCTAGGCTCAAAACCTAAAAGAGCTGAAACATACTGGTTTGTTACTATACGTTCATCAAACGATCCGTATGAAAAAAGCTATTCAGTCGATATGTTGGGTACTAACAATATCGTACATGTTACGTTAAACATTGGATTTAAAGTTGAACCACAAGTTAACATGTACATGAAGCAAATTGCCAATAATCTTGTTAAACAAAATATTATAAAACCACAGTTTCCTAAATATACGCTTAATAAGCGAGGAACTGTTGGAGAATTTAAGTATATTATGGCGAACCAAAATTATGAAGATTTACTTAATCTACCAGACATTCATACTTGGGATCGCTTTATTATATCTGGTAGATTATGGCTGCAATCACATACTGTTAAACCAAGTAGTTTTTATGGGCTAGAAGTGAGTGATGTACTGGAGGAAACAGTGCCATTATTTATTAAAGATTCAAACAAAAGTAAAATTAAACTTATTCAAAACGAGGTTAAAAATGTCATCAAACCTGAATAAAATTAAAATCAAATTTTATTAATTTGAGTTAGTGGCTGGGCTGACAGGATTGCTGTTCAGTAAATTTAATAGAAAGGTTAAAAGGCTGATTAAATAATCAGTCTTTTTTAGTTGTTACAATGACACAAAAAATGATTTATTTTAGCTTTATGTTTGGGGTTTGGCTCGTCTATGTTGGGTTGACGTTCCCTATATTTTTACTCTTTATGAGTTTGGGTCAATCACTACATGTCGCTATGATAGTTGCCAGTGTTTTGACCTTTTTATTTATTATCGTTCAAAGAACCTTTAGAGGTTTACATTTAATCAATCAATTACAAAAGAATATTTGAGAGAAAGGGTAGGTTACTAAATTAGTAGCCTTTTTTATTTAAAAATTATGCAAAATTCAAAAACGTATAAATTATACAAATCTGGTAAGCTCTGGGTTGTTGGGGCGGTTGCAGTAGCTGGTGTTGCTGTGAGTGCTAACACTACACAAGTTAGTGCTGATACTGTACCAACCACAACTGATGCTAGTACAGCACAATCAGTACAAGCAACAACTAAGGCGTTGCCACAAGTTAAGGCAGTTGTACTAAGTGCATCAACTGATGTTGTGAGTGATGCCAGTTCAACCGTAGATGACGGTACGACCGTTGACAATGGTGGCACATCAAACAATGACGGTACCACAGTAGATAATGGTGGCAGTTCTTCATCATCTGATAATGGCGGTTCCGGTTCATCAAGCGACAACAACGGTGGCGGTTCTTCGTCTGACAATGGCGGTTCTGGTTCATCAAGTGACAACAACGGTAGCGGTTCTTCATCAAATGATGACGGGACAACCGTTGATAATGGTGGTAGTTCTTCATCATCTGATAATGGCGGTTCAAGTTCATCAAGCGATAACGGTGGCAGTTCTTCATCTGATAATGGTGGTTCAAGCTCATCAAGTGATAACAATGGTTCATCATCAAATGGTGGCGGTACGGATAGTTCAACGACAGGTGGCAATGGGTCATCAAGCGATAATAACACTGTTCCACTTACACCAACAACGCCTGACACAAACAATCAAGGCGAAGTCAACCATGTTAAGCCAGTTGAAGTAACACCTGATAATTCAGGAAACGTTGTTGATGTGCCAACACAAGTTGCTAGTGTACCTAGCGTTGCTCGTGCAGTTGAAGCTTATAATCAAGCACTAACGGCTAATGACAAAGATGCGACAAAGGCACCAGTTGTTGAAGCCAAGCAAAAACTTGATGACGCCGTAGCTAAGGCATTGCCATTAACACATGCCACAGAAAAGTCATTTATGGCTGGTAATGGCATCTTAGCATTGGCAATGTCTGGTTTAGTTGCTTTGGGTGGTTTGATTTACAAGCGTAAGCAAATTTAATAATGTGATGTAAAAATAGCGAAAGGGGGTGTGAAATGCGTGGTCTCCCAAAACTCAAAGTGAATTTTGAGTATGAAAAGAAACAAAAAGATAAAGCGGTAAAAATTCCAAAAGCACATGTTTATAACTTGAGCAAAGTACGTAAAATTGTTGTTGGTTTGTTGATTATCCTAGTGCTTTATTTTGCCTATGTTTTAGTCTTAGCCAATAGTGTTGCGATTAAAAACCGTGAATTAAGGCATAACATTACCAATCTTACAACTAGACTGGATAAAGCCAGTGCTGGGACAACCAGTTATAACCCAATTGTGGGGCAATACTTGGCAAATTTTGTGACGGCTTACTATACATTTGATAAAAGTAAGTCTGATGCTTGGTTAGATAAGGTTACGCCTTATTTTGCTAAGAATGTCACTTTATCATCATCGACCAATACCGAAGATATGAAGCTGTTACAAGCTAAATTGAACGGTATTTTTACGGTGGATAGTATCAAAACGGCACAATATAATCTCACAATTGATAATGACGGTAAGCAGAACGCTATGACCGTTAATGTGCCTTATACACAAGATAATGATAAATTGACTGTGATTGGTTTACCTTATGTGGCTAATGAGATTGATAGTGTTGGTCAAGTGGGTAAAGCTAGATTTGATAAGACTGGTAAAACAATCAATGATGAAGCGGTCACGGCAAAAGTTCAAAAATTTACCAAACAATTCGTGCAAAAATATGTTTCTAGTTCAACTAAAGATATGTCATTGTTCATGAATAACCCTGTGGGCTTAGATAATGCGGTAGATTTGGTTAACCTTGATGAGAGTGATATTAAGGTCACTGGTTCAGCAGATAAACCAATTGTCACTACTAAAATCAAAGTTAAAGTACATGGTTCAGATATTACGCAAGTGCAGACAATTTACTTAGAACTTAAAAAGCAAAATTCTACTTATTTTGTCACGAAGTTTTTACAAGCTTAGAAAGGGGGTATCAGATTGGACTTTTATAATTCAATTAAACCTTTATTGTTAGTTGGTACGGTTGTTATTGCTGGTGGACGTGCGTTGATGCATTATGGAAAAAATGAATCTAAAGATATGTGGATGTCAATTTTTATTGGTGCATTAGTGTATTTCTTCGTCAATGGACCGCAAAATAGTTTACAGGCGTTTAGTGGTATTTTGAATGCTTTGCTAAATTGGGTTAAGGGTATTGGTGGTTAAGATGTTTAATTATCGACGAGTTTATATCAATTCAGCGAAGTTTAGTAAGATTGGTAAAGGTATGCGTTTACCGATTATGGTTGACACAAGGTTTCTATACTTGTTTTCAATCACGTTAATCATCACAGCATTCATTAGTTATGTCTTAGGTTGGTTTCACATGCAGTATCTTAGTTTAGGGTTTGGGTTAATCATAGTCAGTGAAGTAGCCGTTTACTATTTAGACCGTCAACTTAAAAGAGATAATCTACCATTTGAAACAACGATCAGATATTTAGTCACTTACGTTTGGCAGTTTTGGTTTCGGAAAAATCAATTGTATCAGGGAAAGCGTGTTAATAGTAATTCAAAGCAGTACATGATACTGTAAGTAAAAAATTTTAAAGAGCATGGTCAAACATGCTTTTATTAAGGCATCGTCAATCAAACGATAGGGCAAGTTGGGGCAGTACCAGCAGATGCGTAAGAAATTAAAAAAGACAATGAGAAAGGTGGTGTATTAAAATGGACTTAACAAAACGAGATGTGAGAGAAATTGCAATGTCAAAGTATTTTAATAAAAAAACAGTTCCATATTGGGTTATTGCTGTATTAGTTGTGTTGAGTGCCGTTATTTTAGCCGTGCAATTCAAAGCTAATTCAAGTAATCAGACAACAACAGCGACTGTGAAAACATCAAGTAGTTCAGAAAAAGCATCATCGAGTACCAAAAAATATGTTGCTGGTAAAGATTACAAGATCACTTATAGTAATACCAATTTAATTGACAAGGCTACTTTAGATAAGGCTTTAAAAGATAGTACTGGTGCGGATATATCTTATATGATGGATACGTCCGAAGACGGTGGCGACATGGCAAAGGTTGAAGTCTACTACAACAAAGATAAAAATTTGTTAGTTGAAAATTTGTTCAAAAACGGACATTCGAGTAATGAAGCCACAACTGCTGTTGTATATAATTTAAAAAACAATCAAATTGTCAATAGTGGCGTAAATTACGACACAAATTACCAGTCGTCATGGCTGGTTTATACATGGGAAAATTTAACTAAATAAGCTATACAAGAAACATTTACAAAAATTGTAAGTGTTTTTTTAATGCACTAAGAAAGGGAAATGATGAAAAAGTCAATTATATTATTACTTGTGATTGGTTCAATGCTTAGTTCACTGTTTGTCAGTAGCTTTGTGATTGCGCCACAACCTGTTTATGCCTTAACCGTTGATACACCAGCTTTAAGAAAAGCAAAACGTGAGTCGGATAAAGAAGCCTTGGCAAAAGATAAGGCAGACGGCAAGGCAGTCTATGAGGGGACAACACAACCTACTCACACCGAGAAAACGATTAAAGACAAACTAAAATATAACGATATTGATTGGATAAATAAGAATATTTCAAAAAATTTCACGGCTTACTATCAATCAGGCTCGTGGACAGATTTAGGTTTAAGTTCAGCGCATCTTGTAGCGAGCTTGTTTATGTCATTAAATCTCTATATCATCTATCCATTGTTTGATACAGCTTTATCAAAGATGTTTGATTTAACTAATATCACGCAAGGGATCAATAATATTTTCTCAAATGTGCAACAATTCACCAAACAAACATGGGCTGGGGCAGTTTTTAAACAATTATTGTATACTGCTTTTGGTTTAGGGCTTGTTTGGGTCTTTATTCAAAGTGTCAAAAGTGGTGCTGGTTTGAAAGCCATTTTATCGGTTTTGTTAGTAGCGATTATTGGTAGTGCTTGGATAAGCGCTGGTGGTACAGTATTGACGAAAGTTAATGAATTTACGTCAACCGCTCAAACGGCTATGTTTACTGAAACTTCCAATATTAACGGACAATTTACTGACAGTGGCGATAAATTTGAGAGTGCAATCAGAAGAGCTTATTTTGAAAAGGCAGTTATACGTCCTTATACATTAGCGAACTTTGGAACAACCAATTTAGATGCGAGCGAAAAAGACGGCTCTTATCGTTTAATTGGTGGTAAAGCTGATAGTGATGTGATTGATGCCTTAGCCAAATCAAATGATTATCTTTCTAAGGACGGTGGCGAAGAATGGTATCAAGCATCTGTCGGTCTTATGGCGCCACTTATGTCACTAGCTTATGGTATACCATTGTTGATGATTGGGGTATTTAATTTGATACTCCAGTTAGGGGCTATTCTACTTTATTATCTGTCGCCTTTCACAGTTTTGTTATCATTGTTGCCACGCTTTTCAAACAGTGCTTTAAAAACTGGTTTGAGTGCGTTAGGCTTATTATTCGCAAAAATTGGGTTATTATTTGGCATCATGTTTGTTTCATGGGTCGGTACAGTCACAGATACGATTGTACCAGTCACAAATAGTGCTAGTGCGCTACTCAATTCAATTGTCTATATTGTTCTAATGGTTTTGCTTTGGAAAAATAAATCATTCCTGGTCCAAACGGTAACTGGTTCATCAATGGCAAATCAGGCTTTGAATAAAATTCAACTGACACAAGCAGGACAACGTGCAATGTTAGCTGGTAGTGAAATGGTCAACTCAACTAAACATGGCTTAGAAAATGTCAAAGGTTTTAGTGGTCGTCATGTTATAGACAAATCAGAAGACAAGTCAAAAGGTAAAGATGATGAAGATTATGATGAAAACCGTGATAGACGTGGCAATGCACCTGATGAGCAAGAAATGCGTGAATTAGAAGAACAGCGCAGACAAGAACGTGCAGAACGTTTGGCTGATGAAGCAGAACGTCAACGTCAAAGAGATGATGATGAAGAAAATATTGATCCTGATAACTCTGATGAAGATTACATTGATAGGCGTGGTCATGGCGAAGATGATGAATTGCCAACCTATACACGTACACCTTATCTTATTCAAAATCATGACAATACCGAAAGCTACGGAAACGTTTCTAATGAGCCTGACAAGGCGTTTAATCGTGGTCGAGTATTAGATGACGAAAGTAGTGAAAAACTAGCTGAGAAGAGACGTGAAGCACGTTCACAAGTTTTGAAGCCTAGTGCTAAATCAGTTACACCAAAATCAATGATAGTAGATGATGATAAATTGCAACAACGCAATTTTGATGAAGCAGTTCATCATCAAGAAGAAATAACGAAAGATGAAGAAAAAGAGTTAGATAAGGAGTTGTGATGCAAAAACAATTAGTGTCTCATTTCAAACGTAAAATTTTGCTTTTCTTAGCGCCTTATTTAGCTTGCTTCTTAGTGCTGTTACTTATTGTAATGGCACTTTTTTATCAGGATAATAACAATGACTGTCAAAGTACAGATACCACAGTAACTGTTACAATCAATGCCGATAAAGAAGCGGTTGCTAAGTCTTTGCATGACAATCTTAAAAAAATATCAGGTGTGACTGAAGCTGGTATTGCTGGATATTTAGGCAATACACAGCATGAAAGTGGCTTTAATTCTAGCGTGATACAATCAAATGCGCCTTACAGTGAAAGTCAAGCCATGAACCCTAAAGTAAGTGGTTACGCTTTTGGGCTTAATCAATGGGACAATTCACGGCGTGTTGAGTTAATCAATTATGCTAAGTCCAAAAATAAGCTGTGGACTGATGCAAGTGTGCAGTATGATTTTGCGCTTAATCATGACGGTACAAATTCCGACTTATTAAAGCAAGGTCTGAGAATGACTAACATTGATGATGCCACAGAATTTTTAAGAGCTAGTTGGGAACGCGGTGGTGCTGGGACAACAGCTACAAGACAAAGCTATGCTCGTTCTTGGTATGCTAAGTTTTCCAATGGGTCATCAGATACAGCCGTTGATACGGCAACTAATGGTACAGAAACAACGCAAAATACTGATAACACAACCAACAATTCAAATGGTTGTGCCACTAATGTTGCGCAAGGTATGGGAACGAGTGGTGCGCCAGTTAAAGAAATTCCTAGTGCTTATAAAAGTAAAATCAAAGATACCAATTTCACAGCCACTTCATCATCAAACACTTACCCATTCGGACAATGTACTTGGTACACCTATAATCGTATGCAAGAATTAGGCACACAAGTAGAAAATGGTTTAGGTAATGGGGCTGATTGGGGCAAGAACGCCAAAGCCAAAGGATATAAAACTGATAGTCAGCCACATGTTGGTTGGGCAGTTAGTTTCTCACAAGGTGCAGATGGTGCCGACCCGACCTACGGACACGTTGCCGTAGTTGAAGCGATCAGTGATGACGGTAAACATTTCTTAGTTAGTGAATGTAATGTTGTGGCATCTGGTACTGGTACAGTCAGTTTCCGTGAGTTAACGGCTGGTCAAGGTGTTACTTTTATTCAAGGTAAATAATCGAAAGGAGAAAGTATGAAAAATAGCCGTTTAATTATCTTTGCTAGTTTAGTGTTGGCTGGTATTTTGTTAGTTCAGTTTAATCAAATACCTAACTTGGATAAACAATTAGGACAGGCTAGGACAGATTTAAAACAGGCAAAAGCTAATCAGGTTAAATCACAAACGATTGTATCAAGTCCAAAATCACAACAAGCAACGGTTACTGATAGCACTAATCAAGTGACTACTTTTGTCAAAACATTTAGTAATCAACCGACTTCAACTTATCCTGATAGTTTGAAAGGGTTGGCAACTCAAAAAGTGATTAACGAACTAACCCAAACTTTTGCGCCTAGTGTCACGTTTAGTGATAAAGCACACTATGATGTACCACTTATAGGGGTCAAAAATGCTTGGGGGTCTGATTTAGAATATTTGGTTATTGCTAAGAGTGATGCACAAAGTGTGGCTTATACAATCACTTATGATACTGATGAAAAACAAGTCACAGATATGTCACGACTAACCTTGAAAGGAGCATTCGATAATGAAAAATAAAATCTTACTTAGCATTATGGGTTTGCTTTTGGTTGGTCTTGGCATCATGATGTCAATTACTAATGGTAAAAGAGTACAAATTGAACAAGTTAGAAAGGAAGTGTCGCAAGTGACTAAAACTCAAAAACATGTGACCACTCAAATTGATAACTTACAAACCACGTACAATGCCAATGATGCCAAAGCTAAGAGCAGGTTACTTGAATTTGCAAAAGCCTATTATACTTTTAGTAGTCAATCAGATTATGATAAGCGATTTAGTCAAGTATCAGCTATTTTAAGTTTATCTAATGACCAAAAAAATCAATTATTTGATAGCGGACTAGATGCCACAGGTGGGTCACGTATTGATAATTTAGGTTTAACTAGTCAATACCAGACAGCCACAGGGTACACCAGTGATTTGGATAACCAAACAATCGAAAGTTTAGCGACTGTCGTTGTCAAAACAAGTGGTACAGCGCAAAAGGCAGTCAATCAAACCGTACTATTACATGGCTGGTTTGATATAAAAAGTCAAAAACTAACATCAATTAAAATCAATCAAATACAGTAAGGAGTATGAATGATGAAGCATTATATTAAAGGGGGTAATGAGACTAAGAAAGGGAATAAAAAACAGTTACCCAAACCAATTTTAATTATTGTCAATAAAGTATTACCGGTCATTTTGTTACTAGTGGCTGGTTTTTTCTTTATTCCTTACGTATCAATGAATTTTCAAAATAATGCTGTGGATCATATCAATAAGGACAATGGATCCGTGATGTTTTACAGTTCATCGTGTTCACATTGCCAAAAGGTCTATCCTAAAATCTTTTGGCACAATGTTTTGAATTTTAAAAACGCTGGCAAGCAAATTCAAACAATCAATGTACAAAACCCAAATAACAAGCATTACATTAGTGAGTTTGCTGTGCAAGAAACACCAACGTTTATGAAACCAAATAACCCAGATATTCGGGTGGTCTCAACTGATGTACAAGTGATTAACGATTTTTCAGAAAGGTAGGATAGGCAATTATGGCAAAAAAAGCAACGGTCAAATATGAAAACCCTGTTGTGCAGTATCGAGATAATTTACTACTCACAACGATTGGCGATGTGTGGGCTTATTACAAGATTAAACCTTTCCAAATCAATGTCGCCAATGTTGAAGATAAACGCAAATACAAAAATAGTTTTATTGATGTGTTTGAGCGTTTACAAAAATATGATGATGTTGATTTAAAGTTGATTCCAAAAGATATGGACTTAGCTGGTCGTATTCAAGGTACGAGCGATGATTGGGCTGATGACTTGCGAGAAGTTGCCGAGTATTATATCGGTCAAGAAGAAGTCAATTTGTTGGAGAGTGAGTTCAACCCAGCAATCATTGATGAATTTTATATCGGTGTCAAGCTAAAAAATATCAACGTTGGCGATGACTTGAAAGACAAGGTTAGTTTTGTGACTGATTTAGTCATGAAGCGTATTGCAGAAACATTTAGGTATCAGGTCAAATTTGATGATAGTTTCTTTGAACGTTTTAATACCATGAATGAAGATGTATTAAGCATTTTGAAATCAATTGATGCCGAGAAAATGGACGAAGATAGATTAGTCGCCATGCTTGGCTTGCCTTATCATCACGAAAAGGAAAAATCACTTATGGCAATGCGTGATACGGTCTCTGATTTATCACATACAGGTGTGATTAAGCGTATCACTGATGACAAAGAAGATTATTTTACTCATTTGGTTATGAATATGCCAGACAAGATGCAATTTTTATCTGTGTTACCAGAGATACAATCATATAAATTTCCAGTCGAAGTGCATATTAAAATCAATTTTCCACAAAGAGACGGTTGGCGTGGTTTAAAACAACAAACCAAATCATCAAAAGGGAAGTATCGTGATGAATTGCGTGATGCCTTTAATACTGATGAAGACAGTTCAAAACGTAGTGAATTGAATTATAAATTGGCGAAGAATTTGGTTAATGTTCTTGATGATAAAAATGGGTTTCTCCAGTGGTCAGTTATTCTTGTGGTTCGAGATGAAAATGTGAAAGAGTTAAAAAAGAAAGTCAATAAACTCAAAACACGTTTAAAGACTTTTGAGCGGGATATTGAGTTGTATCAACCAAGTTTCAATCAAGAACAATTATTGTATCAAACATTGCCAGCGGTTAATTTGGGGGTATTCAAACAATGGCGACAATACACGACTGTACCAGCACTAGCGGAGTTGATGTTTGGCACTAGTCAAGCTTTAGGGTCACACACAGGTTTCTATGTGGGACGTGTTTTGAGCTTAGATAAGTTTGAGACTATCCAACAAGCGGTGGCATCTTCCAGACTATTATTACTACTTAATTTAGTGATTACCAACAAAGGCATCAAAGGGGCTAAAACAGATAGTCCCCACCTTGCATTATCGGGCGATACCGGACAAGGGAAGTCATTTTTGTTTAAATTATTGTTGCTTCACATGGCAATGTTTAATGTCAAGATTTTATATATTGATCCCAAGCAAGAAATACACCGTTGGTTTATGCGAGCATTGGAAACCGAGAAAAACCCTTACTTTCGTAAGTTGATTAGCTCGTTTCATTTTGTCACTTTAAATGCCAATGATAGAAATAATTTAGGGGTGCTTGACCCAATTTTAACTTTGAATGAGCAGAGTACCGAAGATGATATACCTGATGTGTTGACATTGGTTAAAGAGATGTTGGTTCAAATCAGACCAATTTCACAAGATATTCAATTAGAGACAGCGCTTAATCGTTCGATTAGTAAAGTTTGTGCGATGCGTATTCAAGGCGAAAAGGTTGGCACTTCAACAGTCTTTGATGAGTTAGCTAAAGGTTCGCAGGCAGAAAAAGATTTATCTGATTTCTACCAAAGTATTGTCCCAAAGACGATGTTGCGCCTAGCTTTTAGTGACGGTTCAACAGATAGTTTGCAGTTCAATGGCCAACGTACAATCTTAGAAGTTACTGGTTTGCAATTACCTACTGCTAAACAAGATAGCCGTACTTATACTGAAACACAAAAGTATTCAATGGCTTTGATGTTGGCATTAGGTAAGTATTTGGAAAAGTTTGGTCGAGCCAACCCAGATGAGTTTAGTTTGGAAATGATTGATGAAGCATGGATATTTACGACTTCACAGGCAGGTAAAAATGTGTTTGATAGCATCAAGCGATTAGGACGTTCTGAAAACAATGCTGTTTTTTACGCCACACAACGTGTCAAAGATAGTGATGATGAAGAAAGTATCGGACAATATGGTCAATTGTTTGCCTTTGATAGTTCTGATGACCGTGAAAATATTTTGAAACAATTCAATCTGCCAGTGACAAAATCAAATATTGAAATGCTAGCTAACCTTAAAAAGGGGCAATGTTTGTTTCGGGATATTTATGGTCGAGTTGGTAAAGTGGTTATTCACTCACTCTTTGATGAATGGACGGCTGCGTTAAAGACAGTTAACTCAAATGAGAGTGCCAAGTTAGAAGAAAAGTATGCTTAGAAAGTAGGACAGTATGGGAAAATTTATTTTGTTTTTGATCTTTGGTTTTGGTATTACCTTTTTGTATGTACGCCACAATCGAGATTTTGAAGCGTTAGATGATTTGGGTAAGGCGATTTATAAGACCAAAGACTTAGGGTTTACGATGCCACAAGCTAGTGATTTGTCAAAAGATATTCAAGACAAAACTGGTGTGATTACTGGTAACACAGTGACATCTTTTGATAAAAAGCAACTTACTCTAAAGATTGAAGCTAGCGATTATACAATCATAGTTATTTTGGATAAAAAGCGAGATGTGGTGCGCTTTGATGTTAAGAATAGGGGTAAGGTTGATGACTAAAGTTAATGTTAAAATGGCAGATTTACAGCCAATGTCTTTGGGTTATGAAGAAGGACAAGATGTAACCAGAGAAGTTCTACACAGAGCAGAAAAAGCTTATCAGTATTTTCATAATAAGTATTTGGCATTGGTGGCATCAGGGGTTGAGCCAGAATTGCGAGACCTGTTGATTGGTCATGATGCTTCATTGGAAGACTTTGTTGGCAGAGTGAGACAGGTTGTCAAGTCAGGTTATTATTATGACAGTATGGGTGTGTTTGGTGTTTATTTAGAATATAACGATACCTATGCTGAATTAAGAGATTATTTGAATAGTCGGGGGTAAATATATGTCTAGTCCTTTTAAAAAATATCGCATGACCCGAAAAAATGTGTTGTTATTGGCGCAAGCACTTATCAATGTTCATGGGAAAATTACTTGGCAAGATTACGCTAGTGATAGCCCTTATCCCGACCAGCACAGTCTTACTTTGAATGAAATTAAGGGCAGTCCTGAAAAATTTGAACGATTTAGAAATGAGTTTACGCATCAAATGTATAGTAATGTTATCAATGATGAGATGCAAAGATTGGAGAGTGAAAGGTAATGTTTGGTTTAACAGTTGATGATTTTAAGATTCTGTACTTTCCAAAAAATTTAGAGAATGGTGTGATTACAGATGATGTGGTTAAGAACGCAAAACATTGTTCTGATACCTTTCATGATTATCTAGTTAATAATCGTTTTTTTTCGAGTGTGTCCTGTTTTAGAGTTTATGATAATGTTTTGTTTGGTTTTTATAAGCAGGCTGAAAGATGTTTGAAGTCAGGTAAGACACATTTTTCAAACATTGAAGTTGAGTTTAGTTTAATGGTTGGTGCTTGTTTAACGTGTCGTAACTTTCTATCGGGGAATTGATAAGGTGGTGTGATGTTTAAAACAATTAAATATAGTGATCAATATTTAGCAAAGACTTTATTTAAAAGGACCTTACTTTTTATTTGGTTTCGAGTCACAGTTTGTTTTGGTTTTTGGTATTTGTCTATTTTCCAACGATTGATGCAAGGACAATATAGTTGGTGGTATCTGTTACCTATTGTGTTAAGTATTTTGTTGACTAGTTTGGTTGGCTGGGGCGTGTTTTGGTTTTACAAGAACTATGCGCCAGAACATTCTGACTTTATTTCAAAGTACCTGAAAACAGTTGAATTGCGCCAGATGATAAGCTTGTTGATTGTCTCTAAAGGTTTTTTTGATACTGCTAGTGATGACAATGGGACATTCATAGCTTATTTTCCAAAATTGAAATTAAAGGTATTACACAAAACAGGTGAACTGATTTTACAAGAGCCAGTAGACGGTCAGAAATACATGGAAAGTTTTTCTAAAAATGAGTTTGATAATGTGGTTGAAACAGCGTTACTTGCTGATAGACAGACAACTGAATTTAGTAAGAATAAAATGGTTAGTACCTTTGCTTTTGACCCAATTAAATTTAGACGACAGTTAAAAGAATTGAAGCCTAAAAAAGGGTTATTGCAGATTTCAAAAGGTATTGATTGGAAATATGATACTTTCTACAATGCTTTAATATCAGGTAACGTTGGTACTGGTAAATCGTATACCATGTTTGCGATTATTGGACAGTTGTTACAGGTTACTAAGTATGTTGATATTATCGACCCAAAACGGTCTGACTTGGCTAGTTTGAAGTATGTGGATGAATTAAAGGGACGTGTTCACAGTACGGCATCTGAAATTAACAATGCCGTGATTAAGTATTATCAGTTGATGATGAAGCGTGCAGAGCGTATGGAAGAATTAAAGGAATCAGGTCAGATTGGTACTTATAAAGACTTCGGTTTTGAGCCTTGCTTTTTAATTTTTGATGAGTTTGGGGCGTTTGTTGAAATGAATGATAGGTTAGCTTATGATGATCCAATCAAAGCAAGCTATGACACAGCAATGTCTAATTTGAATGAGATAGCGATGTTAGGACGTGAACTTGGTTTTTATATTTTGATTGGTATGCAGAGACCCGATGCTGGTTCTTTGCCAATGGCAGTACGTAACCAATTGAATATGCGTATTAACATGGGTGTACCAACACCAGAAATTGAAAAAATGGTATTCCCTGATAATGAAAAACAATTACGTCCTTTGTCATCACATTTGAAAGGGTGGGGCTTTATTAAGATTGGGGATAGTCAAGTTAGGTCATTCTTTGCACCAGAAGTACCAAAAGATTTTAATTTACATGAGTACATGCGTGAAAATATTGCAAAATACCAAGTAAAGCGAAATAAAAAATAAATGACTATCAAAAAAAGCAGTTTATAGTAAACTGCTTCATGCTGATCAATTTGTATATATTAGGTAGATTGTAAAATTAAACCGAACACTTGAATAAAAAAGCCGCAGCGCCTTTAATGGTAATTGCCTAAAACAACCATAAAGGAACTGCGACTCATGACTAGTTTATCATCTCAAGAACGCACTGTCATTCAAACTTTACTCGAATTGAATTATTCTGTTCGTGCCATTGCGCGCTTTATTAAACGCTCTCCTTCAACCGTTTCGATTGAAATTCATCAAGTTACACCCTATAAAGCTGAGATTGCTCATGCGTTGGCATTGAAAAAACGTCATCTACGTGGTCGTCATGACACGCTAACACCAGCTATCGCTGTCTTTTTGAATCACCACATTGGTATATTGAAGTGGTCACCAGAAACCGCTGCGCATGTTTTAGGGTTACCTTTCAAAACGATTTATAATTGGCTCAATGCTGGTCGACTCAAACTATCATTGGCTGATTTACCTGACAAAGGTATCCGTCAAAAGCGTCAATCTGATGGTAGACGACAAGTATTTGTGCATGGTCGTTCGATTGAAACGAGACCTGAAAGTGTGAAAGCACGACAAACCTTTGGACATTTTGAAGTTGACACCATGCAATCGGGTAAAAGACGTGGCGATGTGCTGGTGACAATTACTGAAAGACTAAGCCGGCAACATATCGTGAGACAGGTCACTGGGCGAAATAGTCAGGCAGTGACACCAGTCTTAATTCGTTTTTTTCAAGGGATCAAAAATGCCAAGTCAATCACTGTGGATCGTGGGCGAGAATTTGCAAAATATAACGAAATCGAGCAAAAACTAGGCATTCCAGTCTATTTTGCGCACCCATATTCACCAGAAGAACGTGGGAGTAATGAGATATTAAATCGATACGTTCGTCGTTTTATACCGAAAGAACGCAAAATTGAAACAGTTAGCGCCAAAGAATTAGATCAAATTAATCATTGGATCAATGCGAGACCAATGAAAACACTCAACTGGCAATCACCACGAAAGGTTTTTCAGCAGTTTGCAGTGTTCGGTTAATTCTTGCAATCTACCATTAGTCTATTTAATTAAATAATAATCATCATTGTACAGGGTACACAACGTGAAAATTTTCAAGAACCATTTTAGCATCTTGCTCTTTGAACACAAGCCCTTCTAATTGGTATTCGTTGACAAAAAATTCATTATGAACATGACGCCAGTATTCTAGGCTTCGGTCTCCTTCGCCTTCAAGATAGGCATGTTTTTCGCTTACGTCTAGGTAGTTTTTAATCTCAACATTATCATTTTGTATGACACAAATTGCTTGATTTTCACTGTCTAACACCACATCATAGGCACCTAGTTGCGGTAGAGGTTCATCTTTTTCGTATAAGTCTAGTGAACTTGTGGTCGCTGTTTTTTGACCATTTATGACCAAATCTGCCAGTTCATCGGCGAAGACACCAAATTGAAAAGCTGATTGCATTTTTGCGTCGTGGGGTACACTATTAGATTCTTGTGCTTTCTTAAAAAGTTCATTTGGTGTCATTTTTTATTCCTCATTTTTTAGAAATTATCTTAATACCTAATTAATTGTATCACTTTGTAATTTTTGTTCAGGCAATAATTTTTAAAAATTATATTATAGATTGTTTTGATTATTGCGTTAGTAAATAATTGGTCTAAATTTAATCGACTTGTGAAATTTAAAAACTGATGTGATGAAATAGGCGTTTTAAGGACTTTGTGAAAGGTTTTGAAAATGACCTATTTTTTAGTGCTTAGAAACGTTGATATACCGTTACTTTGTATAGCGTAGCTTATGTAAACCTTGATTGGTATAGCTATTTTTAGTAGGTTTTAGTCATTTCAACGAAATTGTATGTTGAACCGTTTGTTTTTTGTTCGTAGTGTCTTGATATTTTAAATCCAGCTTTTTGATACACTTTTTGCGCTCGAACATTAAATTGTGCAACGTCTAGGATAATCTCTGTTACATAAAACTTAGATGTTGAAAAATTGATTATTAAATTCAAAAAATCAATACCTTTACCTTTCCCTGTGCTTGCGGGGTTCATACCCAAACCTATTTCATATTTTCCTTTATTTTCGTCTTCAGGTTCAATAACAAAAAAACCAATTAGATCATTGTTGTTAGTTATTTGATAGTAATTATTTTGTCTAAGTGTGGGGTCGATTAATTCTTCATAGTCTTCGATATCATTTTGCATATCGTAAAAATCGTATGGCGCATCATAGTGCCATTCATTTGCTATTTTAAGTGCATTTTCTTGGGATAGTTTTGTAATTGTTTGAGTCATCACTGTTCCTTTTATTAAGTGTTTTTAATTTATAGTTTACCATTCAGAGTAACTTTGGTGTTAATAGAATGGTTTAAGGAGAAAAATGTATGGAATATCACGCAAGAAGTCCAACACTTAGCATCTGTGTTTGGCTTTGTTGTTAATTAAATATTTGTAGTTTAAAAAGAAAAAGTAGGTAAAAATTATGGTTTTAGAAGTTAAAAAAATTCAATCTTTGTCCGCTCAATCAATTGAAGATTTGAAGGCAATTGAAAAGATAGGTGGACTTGAACACCTTGCTCAACTAAGTGATGAACTTAAAAAGGCAGTGGCAGATGAAGAACAGCTACGTGCTGTTAGTCCAATGCTGCCGCCTTACTTTGCTGAACTACGCAAGAACTTAGGTTTCTTGCTTGGTACGGCTAAGTCCTTGCAGACACACGGTGTCAATCGTACAAAGGACATTGAGGGTCTTTTGGATCAATTGTCACATATCAAGTAAGAACCTATTGTTAAAGCTCTAGACTTTTATGGCAAATGTCCTGTAAGAGACCGGGGCTTTATGTACATAGTGACTTTAGTTTTGGCGTGGCTCGTAGCGACCAGCGGAGAGACAGTGCCACGCCTTGCCCCAACGCGAAGCGTTAAGGGGGCAAGGTGCGTGGTCGCGGTTAAGCACACACGACCAGTGTGTGTCAGCGACTGGCACATGCGCCAAAAATAAAGTCACCAAAAAGGCTTTAACCCCCAGTTACTAACAGGGGGGTTAAACCGGTAAAAACGCTGAAAGCGTCAACCCAATATGGGGAACAAACGCCGGTATGAAGCCATTTAGAATAAAAAACAAAAATTGCGGGTTGAAACCACCAAAACCGCAATTTTGAGAAAGGAAAGCCGACATGATAACGATTAACAATGAGCCAACAGCTTATACAACTATATTTCTAGGAACAACACAACATAGCTTACGGTTATCGTTGGAAATACTTATCATGGTTGGTATGAAATTGAATGATGAAATTATTGAGACTTATAACGTGACCGTATCAGCTATTGAGTTAGGTTATTTGCCTAACATCGGTAGTGAGATTGCGATTGATGAAATTACTGGTAGTGAGTTATCGGGCTTTAAAGCAAAACTAACTGCGCCTGATGCAAAAATACAAAACACGGTTTCAACTGATTTGAAAAAATTAGTTGATTTAAAAAATGTTGGTCAATACCAACTACTGAAAAGGAAAAAGATTATGACACCAAATTTGAACGCACCAAAATTAACAAATGATAATTTGATATTGATACGCCAATTGCTTGGGGTAACACAACCAGAATTAGCAAAAAAGATTGGTGTTAGTGAAAGAACTGTTTGGGGTATAGAAAATGGTAGTCAAAAAATATCGGATAAGTTTGTCGATAAGTTGCTGGTGGCATATCCAGAATTTGCTGAAAGCATCGAAGTACAATTTGATTGGGTTTCATTGACATTCCCAGATTTAACTTCAAAGCAAGTTATCGCTGATGTGTTAAGGCTACAAGAAAATCTGTTTTTGGAACGTCCTACCTCTCAAAACTTTTATACTCGTGAAATGTCATTTGCTGGCGAAAAGAACATTTATATACAAGACTTTGCCCCAGTGAAAAACCTAGAAACACAAGCTGTGGATCAAAAATTTGGGACAACACTTTATTTAACTGGTAAAGGCACACGGTTGTTTGAAAAGGCTTTGTTAGAGCAAAATATGAATTGGCGTGATTTTTTTGAAAAGGCAAGGTTATATCGGGGGCATCTAACACGTTTAGATATTGCAATCAATGATAAATGGGGCTTATTGAGCATGAATGACCTTGTTAAAGCCGTACAAGAAAAACGTTTTTGGAGCAAATCAAAGTCTTATGCGGTGCATGGCAACGTCGATGACGGCTGGACGGTCGATTTTGGTAAGTCGCCCTTTGTTATCCGTGCCTATGACAAACACAAAGAACAAGCAAATAAGGGCTATGATACTGATGTAAAAACTCGTGTGGAATTGGAATTACATCAAGATAAAGCAGAATATGTCCTTGATGAATGGCTTAACAATGATGAAAAATTAGTTGATATAACTTTTGATATTCTATATACCTATTTGTGGTTTACTAATGGCAAAATTGAAGCCCAACAATTGAAAGCAGATAAGGTACGTGATGAGATTGAAGCAACGATTGAGCCGATGCCTGCTTGGTCGTTATTAACTGCTTTGGGTAAGAAAATGAAATTTGTTAGAGAACCAAAAAAGCAAAGTGTAGAACGTATTGAAAAATGGGTCTTACAGTCGGTTGTGCCTAGTCTAGCAGTACTAAAGAAAACAGGACATTGGCATGACATTATTGAAGCAATCAATACTGTTGAGCTTTCTGCCGAACATGAAAAACTAGTTATGGCAACTACTAAGAATGCGATAACACAGGCAAGTAAGCATTTAAATATCAACTTTGAAAAACCAACAAAAAAATATAACGAAGATAACGAACAAGGAAAGGGGGCATGACAATGTATAAAGCAGTTGGTTGGCATTCACAAAATGAGTATATGGCTGGCAATAGTCTTGCTGATGTGATGCGCAAGTTACAAAAAGAGTACCCAGCACCTAGACGAACTTCTAGGGGTTTGAGTACCCAACAAATTTATAGTGAGCCATTACGAATTATTGATGAAACTGGCAAAGATAAACAGTATTTACCCTAAAAAATATAGAGTGTTTAACTATTGACTAAGGGAACAAGTGTTCGTATAATGGTTATAGTAAATAAAAACCGACTGGAGCTGTGAGCTATGAACCAAATTGATGCTGTCATTGGGGATATTAAAGAAATGTTTGCTAAGCAACCCAACACAATATATGAAGTGCGAGTTGTAGACCAAATCTACTCAAAAAAGGTCAATATATTTTTTGAATGGTATAAGATTGGCAAGGCTACACGGTCGCAACAAATAGCGCAATTTGATAGTACCTACACAGAAAGAATACCAGAAATCATCAAAAAAATTCGTAAAGAAACAGGTTTGACGGTTCGTACAAATATATATGACTAGTCACAAAATGAGTTAGTGCTTAACAGTTACTAGCTCTTTTTTTGCATTCAAAAATGAAAGGAATAAATAAGATGCCAACAAAAATATGGTTAAAACCAGAACAATTAGAGCTGTATATTAAACAGTTAGAACGATTTAGAGACTTATACAGTCAATTAGACCAAACGTTAGAAAGCGATAGACAAGGCTTTCAATTCAAGGCAGGTGCGCCTAACTTTCAAACAACTTTAAGCGTATCAATGCAACTCCAAGCTAAAATTAGACAAGCACAATCTCAAACTTACGGAGATGTGCTTTTTTTTAACAAAGAATTAGCATCTAAGGTACAAGATTTGGTTTCAAAATCAATTGATTTAACCTTTGCGTATCGTGATTTAGACTTGTTGATTAAGGGAACTGATCGCAATACTGAGAGTGGCTTAAATAAGATTGAAGAACAGTTGTATCAAGCTAAACGGCAAATAAGAGAAAGAAATCTATAAAAAGATGATGATATTATCTTGAATATATGGCCATGCAATTATGGTATTAATAAGAATGTGTGCCAACATAGTGTACTGCAGTTTTCCAGTGAAACGATATAATAGTCCCAACAATAAGCCAAAAATAAAATAAGGTAATAATACTGATAAATTCTGATGTTGATGAAGTAAAGAAAAAACAATTGCGCTTAGGATAACATCAAATCCGAATTTAGAATTTTTGAAATAGAAGTTCATCAATAAACCTCTACACATCAATTCTTCAAAAATTGGTCCCAACAGTGTGATAGCTAACAACTCTAATTGTATTCCTAGTATAGAAGAATTGTTTAACGTGTTTAACAGCTCGGTTTGGTTAGTTGCTACAGAAACAGGAAAAAAATTATGGCTAATTATTGTAAATAAGAAATACAATACCACAACAAGCAAGCTAAGTAGAATTTTAAACAACCTTGGTGCTTCCCATACAACCGAGGTTCTATTTTTATTTCTGAGATAGATCGCTAAAATCATAATGGGAAGAGGGTACAGCATGATATCTGAAAGCAACCAACTTTGATAGCCTGCGTAAAAAGAAAAATTAAAAAATGAAACAGCAAAATTAGTAAGTAGCGGTATTAACCAAACAAAGGATAAAAATATCAATCCGGGGGTGATGAAATTTTGAGATACAGTTCTGAAAGATAGCTTTGTCATTATGATTTGAAATTCCTTGCTTATGAATATAATATTGATTATTATTCTCTAATTGTACTCTTATTAATATCAATGTTAAATAAATTTTAAACTACTATTAATACTGTCTATGCTTATTAATTTATTTTAAGTTGGGATAAAAAATAAAATAATAAGCAACATTGTGAAATGGTAAACTTGTTATAAAGGGTGAATACCTAAACTGAAAATAATCATAATTAAGGAGCAAAAATGTTTTATGAGTGATGAAACAACACAAAGACGCAAACGACAGCCACGGCTGAATGAGAACCAACGTCACATGATAGAATATTTGTGGAATATTGAGAAAATGACACAAGCAGATATCGCAAGACGTTTAGGCTATACACCTTCATCAATACTACGTGAATTACACCGTGGCAATACACTTGATTTCTCACATTTAGATAGACGAACACTGTTGAATATGGACATACACGCACGTATCAAGTATTCGGCACAACGAGGACAATATATTGCTTTGAAAAAGCGCAGTAAAATGGGTACTGGTCTCAAACTGACACCAGAATTAAAAGAAATCATTGAAACTTGGGTTAATGTTGAACATTGGACGCCAGAGCAAATTGCTGGTAATGTGCAAGATGTTGATGTGTCGGCATCTGTTATCAGGTTATGGTCTCGGCAGGGACTTATCAATATTCGTAAACAGAAATATCATCGTCAAAATGGTACACCCAAAGAACGAGCTGTGGCACAAACTAAACGTGATAAAGAACGTGAAATTGCACGACTACGTGAACAATTAAAAAATGACGGAGAATTAGTCCGCCATTCGATATTTGATCGTTCACAAGTTGTGGAAAGTCGTAAACAGTTTGGTCATTGGGAAATTGATTTAGTGTTGCCAGCTAAAATGAATAATCAGCGTTATCAAGATACCACAGCTATTATGACACTTACAGAACGCAAAACTCGTTTCACTGCCTTAATATTAGTCCGCAGTAAGAAGTCTAGTGATATGATAGATGCCTTTAAGTTGTTTTATGAACGATATGGCAAAGCCATACGGACTATCACAGCCGATAATGGTTCTGAATTTATTTCATGGGACTTTTTAGAGTACGTCCAGAAACAACTAAAAATCAAGTTATATTATGCGACACCGTCATCACCACAGCAACGTGGATCCAATGAAAATCGAAATCGTAAGTTACGTGATTGGTATCCTAAAGGCACGTCATTAAAAGACGTGAAGCAACGGCAATTAGATGAAGTGGCTTCAAAAATGAATGCCATGCCACTTAGACAAGCTCTGAATGGAAAACGACCGATGGTAGTCTTTGCACAAGAATATAAAGCCATGCAACGTTACCGTAGAGCTTATGAAAAACGTAAACAACGAATGCTTGAAGAACGCCAAAATCATGAAAAATAAGGCATTAAAATTGATAATAAAGATAATAAACTTTAGACACTAGATGTGTCTTTTTTTTATTGTGCTTAAAATAAAATGATTTGAAAACGGTTTTATTGGTCGAAACATTTGATATAATAGTGAGTAATTAGATTGCTAAAAGCCTTTGTATAGACATTCCAAAATCGTGGACGGTCCGTTTACTTTTAAACACAATCATGTTATTCTTGATGAAGTTGTGCCTTACTTAAAAAATAATCATCGCTTATTTTACACAGAAGTTACTAGTAGATTACCAGAACATTAAACATGTGTTGTTTGGGTTGACATCCGCCTATTCTATTTTAGTTAACATAATATATATTATCAAAAGTAAACAATTTCAAAATAAAATTCCTATCACTACACTATCAGTTGTTCATACAACGCTCGCTTTAAGAAATATACCAATATGAGTAATCAATAAAAGGAATCTAAATGGCAGATTGCAAGAATCATCCGAACACCGCATGTTTCTGAAAGACTTTTCGTGGTGATTGCCAGTTGAGCGTTTTCATTGGCCTGGCATTAATCCAATGATTAATTTGATCTAATTCTTTCTGACTGATGGTTTCAATTTTGCGTTCTTTTGGGATAAAACGACGGACATATCGATTTAGCACTTCATTACTACCACGTTCTTCTGGTGAATATGGGTGTGCAAAATACATCGGTATGCCTAGCTGTTCTTCTATTTCATCATATTTTGCAAACTCTCGACCGTGATCAACTGTAATTGATTTAGCATTTTTTATACCCTTGAAAAACCTAATAATAGCTGGTGTCACTGCCTGACTATTGCGCCCACTGACATGTCTCATGATATGTTGTCGACTCAATCGTTCTGTGATGGTCACTAAAACATCGCCACGTGTTTTACCAGATTGCATCGTATCAACTTCAAAATGACCAAATTCTTGTCTTAATTGGACAGCTTTTGGTCGTTTTTCAATTGAACGGCCATGAGCAAAAACACGTCTACGGCCGTCAGATTGACGTTTACGTCGAATACCTTTATCAGGTAAATCTGATAACTTAATTTTAAGCAAACCATGATGAATCCAGTTGTAGATGGTCTTGAAAGCAATGCCCAATACATGAGCAGCCGTTTCTGGTGACCACTTCAAGATACCAATGTGATGGTTCAAAAAAGCTGATATTTCAGGTGTTAGGGTCGGATGGCGACCGTGTTTGTGCCGATTACACTGGGCTAAATGATGAGCCTGTTGTGCATTGTATGGTTTAATTCGATTTAACTCGTAGGTAATAGTTGCAGGAGAACGCTTTAAGAAACGGGCTATTTCTCGAGTTGAATGATTAAGTTTGATCATTGTTTCAATGACAGAACGTTCGTGAGCTGATAAACTAGAAGACATAAGCTGCAGATCCTTTATGGTTGATTTTAGTCAATTACCATTAAAGTCTCTGCAGTTTTTTTATGCAAGGTGTTCGGTTTAATTTTACAATCTGCCTTATATACTAATGAAAAGTTTTCAATAGATTAACAGTAATAGGTGCTGAAGAGTTCCAGCCTCTACTAAAACATATAACCCTAATGAAGCATACACGATTAACTGAACTAAATCGCCTTGTTTATCAAAAAATGCCTTTACGATTGGTACGTTTACCAACTTATATGCTGCCACAATCACAGCCGTCAAGATAATAATAAACAGGACTAAAATGATCGGTAAGACTTGAAAATTTAGCATCGTGAAATATGGTATATATAGTGCCATGTTATCGGCGCCACAAGCAGAAAAAGTGATTACCAACACGTTCCAAAGAATAGCGTCTGGTTTAATTATCTTTAATTTTTCTTCTATCTCTTCCACTTCGTCTTCCTTACTAAAATACCCCTTTACTCCGATTATGATCGGAATAATACCCAACAATCCAAGAAGCTATTCTTCCGGAACTTGCTGGAATACAAGCGCAATAATAATTGAAGTAAGTACCAGTAATCCATTTCCTAAGTACGCGCCTAAAACAACTAATTTCGTATCTTGTTTTGTACTATATTTTCCAAAGAGCAAGAGTAGAACAACAAAATAATCCGTAGTTGTCCCTATATAAGAAAAAATTGCGGTCAATACATCTTTCAACATAAGAGTCTCCTAATTAATACATGAATTTATTTTCATGTATAGATAGTAACATACTTACTGGATTTTACAAATTTTTATTATGCTATCAAAAAAAGAAACCATAAAATTTGGTTTCTTTTTTTGATAGCATCATTCACGCATATGTCCCCACCACTTGGGCAGTAATTCTTTCAAGGTCACAGACTCTCTATTGTCATAATCTACCATAATTTCAGTATTTGCGTTTTCTGAAGAAAGTTGCATTAAAAATTCACGGCAAACGCCACATGGCATACCCGTAATACCGACTGGAGCCTCATCTCTAAAAGCAATTAGTCTCTTTATTTTAGTTTGATCGCTATTTAAATACATATTCAACGCAGCTGTTCTCTCGGCACAAAGGTTCATCGTTCCATAAGCCTTCAATACAAAATCCAGTATATATATCGCCATTTTCTGCCTCCAAGGCACTAACAACATGATGCGCATAAATAAATTCATTCACTTCTGTCGGACGATACTGTTTTTTAGCAGCTTCATATAGCTTTTGCCAAATGTCCATTTTATCATACCACTTAACATTACTGAGGATATTATAACACATGCCAAAGAATTGAATTAAAGTCACACATATACTCATATGATAAATATGTGCTGCCTTCAAATTCGCAAAATCTTTTGTTTTAGTAATTCACTCGTTTGAGTAATGATATAATGGTCTAAATAAATAACGAAATTCAGGTCATAAAATAAATAACTGTGAAATATGCCGAAGAATAAAAATGATTGAAGAAGGCACTAATCCCTACTTTGTTGCTGAACTAGAAACAGGGTATATTGTTATTGGTGATCATCAATATTTTGAAGGATATACTTTGTTTTTGTCTAAAAAACACGTAACCGAGCTACATCATTTACAAACAGATTTCAAGCACAAATTTTTGGAAGAAATGTGTCTCGTTAACGAAGCCGTTGCGTTAGCTTTTGACGCTGAAAAAATGAATTGTGAACTACTTGGTAACGGCGACGCACACGTCCATTGGCACTTATTCCCTAGACACAAAAATGATACGCCAACACCTGGGCCAGTTTGGTGGTTAAACAGGAAAATCATGTTCAACGAAAACAACTGCCCAACACAAGAAAAACTTACGCAACTAAGAAACAAGCTATCTAGGGAATTAAAAAAATTACAAAAAATTAGTTCTTCGTAAAATGATATAAAAAAATTTCGACTTTGCTTAAATAGCAAGTTTATACAATACCTTCTTTTTAGAACATGTTTTAATAATACACATGGAAAATTTTGCAAAGAAGGAAAAATTAAAAATGAAAATGAAGTGTGTTGTAATAGTCGATCCTGAACTGCCAATTGGTCTTGTTGCCAATACAGCAAGCATATTAGGTTGTTCATTAGGGAAAGCGCATCCTGAAATCAACGGAGAAGATACTTTTGATAAAAATGATCAATTTTACCCTGGTATTGTTAATATCCCGATTCCTATTTTAAAAGCTGATTCAAATAAAATTAACGAAATTCACCGTCAAGCAAACCAGTATGAAGGAATTGAGGTTATTTCGTTTGTGGACGTAGCACAACGAGTCAATAATTATGAAGAATATAAAGCAAAGCTCAAGCAGAGTACAGATGCGGATCTTAACTTTTTGGGAATTTGTTTATATGGCAGTGAAAAGAAAGTCAATCATTTTAGCGGCAGCTTACCAATGTTAAGATAATTGTAATTGATATTTTTTTGGTGAAACACCGTGATACTGCTTGAAAAGTTTGTCAAAATGACTTTCATCAAAAAAACCATTTTGATGAGCAATTTCCGACATCGACAAATTTGTATTATCTAACAAGTCCTTCACAGCTCTATTCATACGATAATTCATCAAATATTTTGCTGGTGAGATATGAAAAGCTTCTTTGAACAAACGGGTAAAGTAATACTTACTCAATCCTGATATGTTAGCTAGTGTCTCAACATTACATTCACTATGAAAATTATTAGAAATGTAATGTTGAACACTTTCGAATCGTCTAGTCTCCATATTTTCTGCTGAATTCGCGGTCCGAAAAGATGATATTTTTTCATTATCGAGTACATTAATAATTTTCGTCAATATATCCGTAGGAGACGGTTCATATATAGCAGAATCCACAATCATTTTAACCTGCTGCATTTGTCTGCTAGTTAATTTAATTGTCATCGGTTGATTAAACTGATATTCAAGTGCATTCGATTCTATATATAGCATCGTGTAACGCCAGTTCACTATGTCCATTGGCTGACACCAATGGACTAACTGGCTAGGAATAATGACCAAAGTATTCTTCTTAATGTGTCTCACTTTATCAACATTTGCAATACAACTGCCACCTTCAACAATACCAATCGATAAAAAATCATGATATTGATATCTTGCAGTTTGAATTTCGTGTGCGCATCTTTTTATAATTAGGCTCTGATTTACAAGGCTTCTACTGTAATTAATTGTCATACGATATATTATATCCTAACTTCTAGTAATTTAAAAAAGCAGATGACAAGTCTGCTTTTTTAGCTACGAAAAGTATGTTAATCAATATCAATCAGATTATTTTTAACAGCTAAAGCCACGGCTTGAACTCCCGTTGATACGTTCATTTTGATGTAAATGTCAGTTAAATTAGACTTTATAGTCCGTTCTGAAAGATGCATCTCTAGGGCAATGAGCTTAATTTTAACTCCTCGAGCAACACGAGATAATATTTTAAGTTCTTTTTCTGATAGATTGTAGTCTTGCTTTTCTTCTGGCCTTTTTTCTGCATGATTCTGAGAGAATAGAATGTCTGAAATCTGGTTTTGTAATACCATGTTTCCAGTTATTGCACTATCAACTGTTGTGAAAATTGTTTCGGTACTAGCATCTTTTAATAAATACCCCTTCGCTCCTAACTTCAACATCCGCTGTATATTCACAACATTATCAAATGTTGACAGTACCACGACAGGAAGATCTGGAAAATGATCATGAATGAAAGACATCACCTCAAAGCCATCCTTTTTAGGCATTTTAATGTCTAGTAGAACTAAGTCGACTTGAGATTGCTTGATAATATCAATAGCCTCATCCCCATCAGCTGCTTCATAAGCAACATCGTAATCTGAATGACTTTCAAAAATTAATTTAATTCCTTCACGAATAATAAAATGATTATCAACAATCATTATCTTACTGGTCATTTTGCCACCTCAATTTAGTTGGAATTTGAATTTGAATTTCCGTCCCTTCACCTATATGGCTTTTGACTAACAACTTACCTTCCAGTTGTTCCACACGCTCTTGGATAGATTTAAGTCCAAAATGCTTGTGTTTTCTTTTACCATTCTCCACATTAAAGCCAACGCCATAATCAATAATGCTAATCCGTAATTGGTCATCCATGTCAATTTTAACAATTGCGACATCTGTTTTGGAATGCCTAAACACATTTGTCAACGATTCAGAAATAATTCTAGATACTTCCTCGTACACATCTTCAGAAACACGCATATCTGAAGTGCTTTTTATGCGCACACTTAGACCATAATTTTCATAAAACACTTTTGATAATAACTCAAGTCGATCATATAAATTGATGTTTTTGCTGTTGTCTTTTCGCATATCAAAGACAATTTCACGTGCTTCCTTTAGCGTTGTTCGTGACAACGAAATCGTTTTTTCTATTTCTTCACTAGCCCGTTCATTTTTATCAGATGCCATCAAGGACTTAATTCCTTCTAATTGCATTGTCACGCCGGCTAATCCTTGCATAAGTGTATCATGAAGATCTCGTCCAATACGATTTCGTTCATTTTGCTGCGAAATTTCTTTGACTTCTGTATAGGTCAATTGTAACTCATCAAGTAAATGCTGAGTTTTAACTAACTGACTAACTTGCCTTTGATAGAATCGCCATGCCAAGAAAATAATTCCGTTGAGAAAAGTAGAAGCCTCCAGTACAATAAACGCCATTAAGGGGCCTAAATTGACCCACTCTATTATAATAAACACAACCTGAAGTGGCACTAATAATAAGGCCAATTTTTTGAACTCGATATTAAACAACGTCAGTAATTGTAAACTGATTATTGGCAACATACCCATATATAAAACAACTTCAGAAGGAATAATCAAAATACCTGCCAGAACAATCAAAATAAATTGCGCAGCAATAAAGAATTTTTTACTAAAATTGATGACCGTCCTACTAAAAAAGTTTAAACACAAATGCAAAAACACCACATTGAAAAACAATGCAGAGTTTATTGATTGGACAGCACCATATTCGGTTTTAAAATAGGATGCTAAGAAGTAAATCATCATACTCCAAAAAATCATCGGCCAACGGTATATCATCATGATATGCTTATTCATTTCAACATCTAGATTTTTTTTCATACGTAGATTTCCTTCCACAAACGTTCATACTCAATTATTTTATCATAGTACCAAACTTATAGAACTGATATTAGTGATTAATCAATTTTTACGTTAGGCAATATTTTATCCAACCATTTTGGTAGATACCAACTCGCTTTTCCAAACAGATCAATTGTAGCTGGTACAAGAATTAATCTTACCAATATCGCATCAAACAAGATTCCAGATGCTAATACTAAGCCCATCGACTTTACAATGGCATCACTAGCGAAAATAAATCCAGAGAAAACCGCCATCATAATAAGTGCCGCCGCCACGACAGCTGGTCCACTATCTCGCATGCCTAAAATTACTGCCTGCCTAGTGTTCTCTGTTTTTAGATAGTGTTCGCGAATTCGACTGACCAAAAAGACTTCATAATCCATAGCTAGTCCAAACATAATACCAATGACAAGAACTGGTAAGAAATTAAGTATTGCACCCTTGGCTGGAATACCAAACAGGTTAATGAAGTGACCATCTTGTACTATAAACACAATGGCACCCAATGTGGCCCCTAATGATAACACAAATCCAAGTACCGCAACTAGTGGAATCAGCAAGGATCTAAATACGACTGTCAACAAAATGAATGCGAATAGTACGATAATAATTGCGAACTTTGGCAAAGCCTTCATTAATGCATCAGACATATCGATGTTGATGGCAGTAGATCCTGTAACATATAACTTTGGCAAACCCTTGTTTTGATTCAAGTCACGTATCTTGTGAACGAGCTTCTTAGTTTTAACAGCGTTAGCATCCGTTTTGGGAATGACCGTGATCATCTGATAATCGTTGTCTTTACTTGGCATAGCTTGTGAAACAGTGGCTACATTTCCTAACTCTTTAATCTCATTAATACTATCGGTCACCTTTATCATGTCATCTGTTTTTAGTAACACGACCAATGTTGCTTGACTCCCCTCACCATAGGCTTCTGTCATCAAATCATATGCGCGTAGTTCAGTTAGTTTTTCTGACTTAACTGAATCGTTAGGCAGTCCAAGGTTAATATGTGCGAATGGTGTTGCAATGACACCAAGTACCACGACCACCAACATTGTTAGTAGTAACTTATATTTGGTTACTAACTTACCCCAACCACCTTTAATGCGTATTTTACTTGCAAATTGTAACAATCGATTCGGCTTTTTGCCGGTAACTCGATCACCTAATACGACCAACATCGCTGGTACAAAAGTCAAAGAAGTTAAAATTGCAGTAAGAATGGCAAAAGAAGCAGTAATACCCATCACTGAGAGCATGTCAATGCCAAGAACTGTCATACCTAACAAAGCAACAATTACTGTTGCCCCAGCAAATATTACCGACGTACCTGCAGTAGACATTGCTGACGATAGGGCATCTTTTTTTGATTTATTTTGCTGTAATTCTTGTCTGTAACGCGAAATGATAAATAAAGCATAATCAATACCCACTGCCAATCCCATCATTCCAACTAACGACATTGAGAAAGTTGCTACTGATAAGAAGTTCGTGGAAATCAAAACCAACATCATACCAGTCACCAGACCCAATAGAGCTGATAAAATAGGAATTCCAGCGACCAATAGTGAAGCAAAAGTAATTGCTAAAATCACAAATGCAATAGCCAAGCCAACCACTTCAGCCTGCTCACCATTATCCATACCTGAAATCGTAACATCATTTGAAGTTAATTCCGTTTGAATACTTTTGTGTCGTGTAATCTTTATTGATTTTTCTAATGCGTCAACTGTCTTTTCTGAAACATTTTCGCCTTTTTGCTTATATATCACCCTAGCTGTAGCAGTCATGCCATCTTTACTGTAACTATTTAACATAGCTGGCAAAATCACCATTTTGACACGACTATTTTTTTGTACATCTTGAAATAGTTCTGCCATGACTTGCTGATTTTTATCAGTAGTTAATGCTTTACCATTATTCGAGTGTAGTACGATTTGTACCTGACCACCACTTTGCCTAGTACTTGGAAACTCCTTTTCCATTAGTTTATTAGCTCTTTCAGACTGTGAACCCTGAATAGACATCCCCGCACTATCAAAATGAATGCCAAAACTAAGGGCCGCACAAACCGATACAGCAATTGTTATGAAAAACGTAACAATTGTCAGCTTAGCATGCCGATATATCCACCGTCCTAATTTACTAAGTAATTGCCCCATTAATATATTTCTCCTTCTAAGTTAATATATTGACTATATCAACAAAAAAGAGCTTACACATCGTACAAAAGGGCACACTTTCTGCCCTTTAGGGCAATTGTGATCGATGTGATATACTAAGTAGTCAAATACGAGGAGATAACCATGTTAAGATTGGAAAATATGACAGCAGCACATTTTGATGACTATATGAGTAGCTCAATCAAAGAATACGCTTTGGAAAAAGTGCAAGCCGGTAGTTGGACACAGGAAGATTCGCTGGATAATGCAAGACTAACATATGATCGATTATTGCCAGATGGATTAAACACTCCAAATAATTTTTTCTTCTCCATTATCAATGGTGACAACGTTATTGGCTATATTTGGCTTGGGCCAGACAGTGAAAACAAGAACATCGCTTTTATTTTCGACTTTGAAATTTATGATGCCTATCAAAATAATGGGTTTGGTTCTCAAGCCATTTCACTAGCCTCCACAAAAGCAAAAGCACTGGGGTTCACCTCAGTTGGCTTACACGTTTTTGGTACTAATTCTCGCGCTATACACGTTTACGAAAAAGCTGGCTTTGAAATAACTGATATAAAGATGCAGAAAAAACTATAAAAAAGAGCAGAGATATATTTGACTATATCTCTGCTCTTTTTATGCATATCTAGACTGATTTATAATGTGTTTTGGATCATATTTTTTAACAACTTGTTGCAATCGTTCACGCGTATCACGTGACCATGATTTTGCTGTCTCTAACTCACTGGTATCACTGGAATAAGCACCATACACACCACATCCGTGATCTTGTATCGGTTTGAACAATTGATTCAATAAACTTGATTGTGTGGCATCACCCCACACAGCAACAAACAACGTTGCTTCACGAAATGACCAAGCATCAAAATCAGGCGGCAACTGATTTATAGGACCATCAATAGCACGCACTTCAATGCCCATGACTGCACTAGATTTTAACATGGTATGCAATGCATTAAGTAAATAATCATCAATTTTAGTTAGCAGTACATTTTTGACATAGACGTTATTCGCCCCTTTGTGTGGTAAATGCGGTGCCTGAACTAATGTATGATAACTCAAATTGCTCTCATCTTGCTTTTCCACTTTGGCGATGTTTAGCGCGTCAGTAAAATATTTTTCGCACAAATTTGTTTTTTCACCGCACCAGATGTTTGTTGCCTGCACCGAAATAATATTTGAAGTACTGTCACTTTTGGTTAGCATTAATAAACTACTCATGTTTTCAGTCGCAGATATTATCCAAGAATGCCATGCAAACAAAAAATTCGATAAGTCAGACACCTTATATGACAACTTTTGCAAGCCAATTGGTACTTTTTGTCCTGTTTTTGCCGGTTTGACTTGGTCGGCTTGAAAAATAAACTCAGTAACGATACCGACTTGTGAACTTCCGCCACGGATCGCCCAAAATAGGTCGCTATTTTCTTCTTTATTAACATTACGCTTCATTCCATCAGCGGTAATGACAGTTGCACCTAGTATTCGGTCAGTGGTCAATCCTTGTTTCCGCACGAGTAAACCTAACCCACCGGAAGTTGCTAAACCACCAACACCTGTATCGCCAAAGTCACCACTAGACAAAACTAAATCGGCCTTACTAATTTTATCAGCCACATCACCCCAAACTGCACCGGATTGGACTTCAATAAGACCTTTAGCCTCATCAAGTATGTTCACTTGGCTCATCTGTGATAGATCAATAATGATACCATCATCATTAACTGAATAGTTAGTTATACCGTGCCCACCACTACGAACAGAAAAAGGAATTTGATGTCCAACAAAACGCTGCACATTTTCAGCGTACTCTACCACGAGCGAAACGTGTTCATCATTTTCAGCCATGAATACCAATCTAGGATGCCCTTCCTTAAAATAATTAGAACTTACCGACTCGTACTTACTGCTATTTCTTGTAACTACTATATTACGTAATGCGGCGGGTAACGCTGGCCATTTCTGTTGATTATCACCGTCTGTCATTAGACTGATTTCTCCTTTACTATGAACTAGCTCAATGTGTTTGCACGTTTTGAATTATTAGCAAGAAAAAATAAATAAGTCAAAACCGCAAACGCAGCAAAAAATAAAAATGGTAACTTTATGTTGATCTGATAAATAAATGAACCAAACAATGGTGACACAATTCCAGCTATTGCTTGGGTCATAGCAACAGTACCTGCAACTGCTCCTTGTTGATCCTGTGAGACAACAAGCGATGCACCGGCAGAGAGTGAACTCATGCCAAACGCAGCTCCTGCACCAATCAAAATGTAACTGACTACCAACATCCAAAAGGCACTAGCGACAGTGATAACTAATAAGCCAAGCACAAGTAATGGAATTCCGACAAGCATCATCTTACGAGCAGAAAAATTCAGTACTTTAATCTGCAAAATTTGTGTCAACATTAATGTTACACCCAATATAACAAACAGCAGAGACGAGGTCTTCGCACTTTGAACAACCGTCTGACCAATATTGTCGTGTAAATATAGTGATGTTAACAACTGTAACCCAACCACAACGAACATCACAGAACATCCAACTAACAACCAACTCAACAATTTAACCGAGAAAAACTTTTTTGACCCAGTTTCTTTTTTATCAGAAACGTGTGTTTCATTAATTGATGCCTGCCTTTTGGGCAAAATAACCGTCATAATAACAGTAAACAACAACAAGAGAACAATGGTTGTATAAAAAGGTAAATATAGATTACCAGATGTTGAGATTAATCCGCCAATAATTGGTCCCAAAACCATAGCTAACCCTGTTGCAAAACCAAGGGATGACATGTCTTTTGCACGATCTTTGGTCGTTGAAATATCTGCCATATAAGCATTTGCTGCTGTTGGTGTCGTTGTCATGAATATGCCTAGTAAGAATCTAGTGCCCATCAATCCATAAAAGAATAGTGGTACTGCCTTTGATGACGCAATTGACATATGAAACAAAATCACATAAAGAATGAAGAATATCCCCATTCCTAATAATCCAATAATCATAACGATTCTACGACCAAATACATCACTCATTTTTCCCCAGATTGGTGCAAACAATAACATTGCCGCAGCACCAAGAGAAATCATAATACCAATTTGACTTGGTATCATGTGTGCTTTAGTTGAAATTGCTGACAAGACTGGCATGGTAATGTAAATTCCCAAATACGACACCAGTGTCGCAATAAAGAGTTTCTTTTTCATAAAATAAAAATTCCTTTCCTTAATCAAATACTCTAGTGATTAATGTAAAGGAATTTCCATCATATTACTGCTCTTTTTAAACAATTTCAGCCCATTTAACCAGCAAATTGCAGAATCTAGTTTTTATAAAGTTTACGATACATCTTAGGTGTCAGGCCTTTTTCATCTTTAAAGAAAGCGGAAAACTTACTTGCGTTGATATACCCTACCTCATTGGCAATAAAAGTAATGCTTTTTTCACTATCCTTTAAAAGATAGCATGCTTTCTCTAATCGGGCAGACAACACAAAACTATGGATTGATTGATAATATGTTGCTTTAAAGAGCTTCTGCATTGTAGTAAGCCCAATATCATACTTATTAGCCAACTGCTTTAAGGTTGCTCGCTCACTCATATTTTCAAGAAGATAGGTACGAATTGCATAAATTTTTTTAATTTCTTGTACTGTAAAATACATTTTAGGAAGTACGGATTCATGGGCCTCCTCAGAATCCAGATAAAGCAATAACTCAGCAACTCTTAAGAGTAAAAACTGTACTCGATTTCTTAATTTAACTTTTTCTACATCTTGAAAAAAGCGTTCAATAAATTCTGTTTTAACAAGTATATAATCATCATTCTGCAAATAATCAGTAACGATGTCATCTAATAGCAATTTGTTCTCTAATAGAGACAAAAATTCTGAGCTGATTTTTTGACGATCAAGAAGTATCGTCACTCCTCTATAATGCCCGCCAACTGTAGAATAATTATTTCGATCATCAGAACTTTGAGATAATTTTAAAAACCCTGGTTCTAAGAATATCGTTTCATGGTTATTTTTAATAAGATTAACCGATCCGCTGTAAGCAAAATCTAAACGGATAACTTTATCTGAAAAAGAAATTGCACTGCGATAATTATCGAAATTATAATCATGAAAAATCAGATCTAATCCCTGCGTTAGCTTAATAGCTACCGGCTGAATATTGCCTGAATCAGTAAACAATTTTGTTGTTGCATGTCGTATGTTTTTGGTTTCAAATTTTGTACTCATCATTAAAGAATATTATACATAATTTATCCCACCATCAACTAAAATTGATTGTCCAGTAATATAGTTTGACTTTTCATCTGCTAAGAATGAAACTAAGTTAGCAACATCAGCTGGCTCTTCACCACGTCCTAATGCAATACCGTCAATGTATTCTTGTTTTGTTTCTCCTAGTGGTCGATCATAAATCTTAGCCATTGCAGCATCAATCTGATCCCACATTGGTGTCAACACGATACCTGGGCAATAAGCATTAACGGTAATCTTGTCTTTTGCTAATTCTTTAGCAGCAGCCTGTGTAATACCGCGTACGGCAAACTTGGTAGCTGAATAAATACCCAATAATTCAACTGCCTGGTGTCCAGCAATAGAACAAGCATTAATAATTTTACCGCCCTTGCCTTGTTTCTTAAACTGCTTTGCTGCAGCTTGAATGCCGTAAATAGTTCCGTTAACATTAATATTAAAAATCTTGGTAATTTCTTCAGGTTTTGCATCTACAATAGCTGCAATCTGTGCAATACCAGCATTATTAACAAAAACATCTAGCTGACCAAAGTCCCTAACGACGTCATCAACCAACTTGAACATATCATCGTGATTTGAAATGTCGACATAATAGCCTTTCGACTCATTGCCCACTTCTTCAGCGACTTTTGTAGCATTGTCTTTATTCAAATCGGCAACGGCAACCGTGAAACCATCTGAAGCAAGTTGCTTCACAATACCTTCTCCAATACCTTGACCACCACCAGTAACAACTGCAACTTTAACCATGTGAAATTCCTCCTTTTTTAATTACAACTACATTATAGTCTTGTAAGCCTTTACATTCAACTTTCAAAAAAAATAAATCTTCTTTCAAATTTATTTTTTAAACAAACCATTAGTTACTTTGCTAGTTTTCTTAATGTTTGAGGTCGTCCAATTAAAAATCCAAATGGCGGAACCTTGTAAAAAAAATATGATAACGTGTAACCCATAAGAGCGGTTAGAACGTATACAAATGGTAAGATAATTAACAAGAACCAATTATTATCAAATGGTAACATGGATAGTAGTACAAACATCAAAGCTAGTGGTAAAGTCTGCGATAAATATATACCAAATGAAATCTTGGCACCAATACCCACAAACGTAGTTGCAAACTTTGGTAAACGATCCTTTCGTAAGTCAGCATATCGCAAGCCAAGCCAAATAATGTAACCAATAATTACTATGTCGTAAATAAATATGAATGGTTGATGCACTTCCTCAGCCTTGTTTAGAGTCAAATGTAGTATATTAACATTATAGAAATACAACAACACTGTACCACAAGCGCATATTAACGAAGCCCTTCCTAACCAAGCATGCCATTTTCGTATAAAAGCAACAAATTCTTGATAATGTATCGCCGCATACCCACCCATAATAAAGTAGAATTGATAAACAAACACGTTGAATCCATAATTTTTTAATAAATATGGCCATCCATTTGTATCAATATTTGGTAATTGGTATTTAATGAAAAAAAGCATAAACAGTTGAATAATTGCTGAAATTAAAATTATTATATTATGATAGCTGTCGAACCGTTTAAACATCCAAACAATTAATGGAAAAATAAGGTAAAGTTGCATTGTTACTAATATATAGTACATATAGTAATCATCAGCATAAACTGATAAGTGAATCCATTGAGACAAAAATTCACTTAATGATAAATGTCCTTCTGTGGCCGTTAAAATAGCTGTCCAACTTAGATATGGTACTAAAACACCTAAATATCTTTTTTTCCAAAACTTAAAAACACTAATCGGCTTAAAGTAATTATTCATAAATAAAACTAGTCCAGTAACAAACATAAAACCCATTCTAGTGAAATGTAGTGAAATATGTGTTGCCATCAAAATTTCATAGGGTATTGAATTACTAGCCATCTTATGTGTAATTAATGTTGTTGTGTGATTGGCAAGAACGCCCAAAATAAAAACAATACGGAAAAAATCTACTTCAAATAGATAGACCCGCTTATTTGATTGTTGCATGTTGCTTTTCACCTTTCAAACGTTCAATTAGTTGTGGTCGCAGAACCTTACCTGTTTGATTACGAGGGAAAGAACCTGTTATTAGATATTCCGAAGGTTGCTCATATTTTGCTAATTCCCGAGATAATTTGTTCTTAATTTCCTCGATTTTATAATCATAATTAATTGAACTGTCTAAATGAAGCGCTGCCACCACACGCTCACCGTATAACTCATCCGGCAATCCTATTACCGCAACTTCTGTTACAAATTGAAATTGAGAAATAAGACTTTCTACTTTGGCTGGGGCAACTTTTTCACCACCATGATTAATAATTTCCTTGATTCTGCCGATAACGTATAAATATCCTTCTTCATCAAAATATCCAATGTCCCCCGTACGGAAGTATCCATCAATCAAAATGTTTTCTTTGGGATCAAGATACTGTTGCAGAACTCTCGGTCCTCGCAATATAATTTCACCATGATGATTAGCCTTATAAGTAACACCATAAGTGTCAGAATAAATAGCTATATCCGTATCTACCACCGGACCGACAGATCCAATTTTTGGCTTGTCCAATGGGTTAATTGAAACAACTGTAGTTGACTCTGTCATACCATAGCCTTCTTGAACTCTGACATTAAAACGCTGTTCAAAATCTGTTAGTAATTGCTTGGGAAGTGAAAAAGATGCTGAACGGACATACTTTAATCGTACCGATTCTTTCAGTTTTTTATACTGATCCTTACTTTTTTCATTTTTCAATAAAATATTAATAATAGTTGGAACGACTGACAACCAAGTAACCTGGTATTCAGAAACAATAGACCAAAACTTACTTGCTGAAAATTTAGGTGCCACAATTACCTGACACCCATTGATACGAGATGTCACTGTAGAAACAATTTGAGCATTAATATGAAACATTGGCATAACGATCAAGGCATGATCAGTCACTTGAATATTTTGACTTTTTGTTACAGCGTTTGTGGCTAACAAAATTTTCTCATGAGTAATGCCAACTCTTTTTGGCTTCCCGGTTGTACCTGATGTATTCAAGATCAGGGCCAGTTGCTTCTCAGCATCAGTTGCAACATGTTTTAGTGGCTTCCCAGTATACGAAAAGAAATTTACCAAGTCATTTGCAATCTCAAATGATTCTTCCAAAAGGATACCTTGATCCCCTAACTCCCTGGAAAGTCGTTCACTAATGATAGCACCTGAATATCGATAATCATTAAATTCTCCTAGTATTTCCTTAACGCCTGTCGTTTCAGCAATTGGGTGCGCAATTGCTCCAATCTCCCATAATGCTTGTTCGATAATTGTCATCCAAATTGTATTCCCAAGAGCAATTAATACAACATCCCCTTGAGTGATTTTGTGATTAATAAACTGCTGTCTGAATAAACTAATCGCTCCTCGAACCTCATTTCCTGTTAATTTGACTTTACTTTCAGCATCTATTAATTGAATTTCATTTTCATGGAGTGCAAGTTGCTTATTTAACTTATCAAGCAATATTGACATGTAATTTTTCCGCCTTTTCTACTTTGTAATATCTACAATTGCATCACTAATTTTTATTTTTTTAGTTATTAGACCCTGATCGTAAAACAAATCTGCAATATCTTGCTGTTCTTTTACAACAGATGAACTAATACTTGTAATTGTAAAGTCTTTGCGATTCACCATTTTTTTAATCACGGACTGTTTCATACTCAATGATTTAACCAACAATTTGGAAACTGCCGATTTGTTATTATTAGCCCACTTCATATCTTCAGCAAGATATTTTACTAAATAAGCTGAGGCTTTTTTATTTTTCTTAGCATATGATTGTGTAGATAAGATGAAATCACGATTTTTGCTTAATCCTTTACCCGTTGTCAAGACTTTAGCACCTTGTGTTACTTGTGCTTGTGCCGTATAGGGATCCCAGGTTACCCAAGCATCTATTTTTCCTTGTCCAAAGGCTATACTTGCATCTGTTTGTTTCATATTTACTAATGTGACATCACTTGAGCTCAATCCAGCTTTTTTTAATGCACTCAGCAACAGATATTGTGAGCTAGTGCCTTGCGTATAGGCAATTCGCTTGCCCTTTAAATCTGAAAGTTTAGATACAGTAGAACTTTTTGGTAGCAAAATTGCAGAACCACTTGATTTACTTGCACCGACAGCAATATATGCAATATCTGTTTTAGAAGCTTGGGCAGATACTGGCGGTGTATCTCCGGTTCGAGCATAATCTATGCTACCGCTTGCCAAGGCTTGCATTTCAGCCGCACCATCAGCAAATTCACGGTATACAATTTTATAGCCCTGATCCTCCATATTTTTTATAAGTTCCCCATGTTGCTTGGCAATATCAATAGGATCTCCTTTTTGATACCCTATTGTGATAGTCTGTAGTGTTGATTTTTTTTCAATCGTTTGTGTATATCCATATATTGCACAGACTATCCACAGCAACAAAAAAATAACTAACATTATTTTTCTAATTAATTGCGTCATTTCACTTCCTCACTAGTGGCCAATATGAAGTCCTGAACCGTCTCAATTACTTCTGTGAAATTTTCTCTTGTATCATCTTTTCGTATGCCATCTATAATTAAACCCAAGTGACCATCTTTAACAGCTACTACGCGATCTCCTAACAGAACAGCTTCTTGAACATCATGAGTGATTAAAATAGTTGTTAAGTTTGATTCTTCAACAATTTTAGCAATTAAGCGCTGCATCTTTAAACGTGTTAATGCATCTAAGGCGCCCAACGGCTCATCTAAAAGTAATATTTTTGGACGTGACATTAATGCACGAGCGAGGGCCACACGTTGCTTCTGACCACCAGATAACTGCTGTGGAAAAGATGTACTTTTGTCGCCAAGCTCAACTCTCTCAAGTAATTTGAATGCAAAATCTTTCATCTTCTTATTTTTACTGCCAAAAGTAACATTGTCGATTACTGTCATCCATGGTAGTAATCGAGCATCCTGAAACATCACACGGGCAATGGTATTTTTACCAGCCAGTGGTTTGCCGTTAATATTAATTGACCCAGAAGTGGGTGATTCAAGACCAGCAACTAATCTCAATAAAGTTGTTTTACCACCACCACTTTCTCCGACGAAAGATATAAACTCCCCCTCCTGAATATCAAAATTAATATTTTTTAAAACTTGCTTGTTTTCATATGTTTTATTGATTTTATCTAAAGATATTACTGAATTCATATATCTATCCTTTTTGCCAATTTAGTAAAATACTTTCAAAACTCAATGCAATCCAATCAGATACCTTACCTAAAAAAGCATAGATAAGAATACTCAAAAATATTGTTGGCATATCTAAAAATTGCTGTGCATTGGTTTCCATATAACCAATACCCGAACTTGACGAAATCGTTTCAGACACAATTAATGTTGTCCACATGACGCCTAAAGCATAACGAAAGCCCATCAGAATCGAGGGCAATGCTCCTGGAATGATAATTTTTGATAACATCTTTTTTCTACTCAATCCATATGAAGAACCCATTTCAATCAGGCTCTTGTCAATAGACCGTATACCATGAAAAGTATTGATATAAATTGGGAAAAAAACACCAACAGCAACTAATGAAATTTTGGCATTTTCGCCAATACCGAGCCAAATAATAACTAAAGGAATTAATGCCAAGTGAGGAATGTTACGAATCATTTGGATTGAACTATTGAAAAACCTTTGAGCAAGTAACGATATACCATTAATACCACCAAATACTAATCCTAAGGTTCCACCGATTAATAATCCAGAAGTAGCTCTGTACAATGAAATACTCATATTTCTCTGTAGTTCCCCACTTTGGATGAGTTCGATACATTTATTAATAACCGCCACTGGTGTTGGCAATAACGAATCATCAATTAAATTAATGCTAGTCGTTACTTGCCACGTAACTAAAATCAAAACAGGTAATATAAATGGAATCATTACCTGAAACCCAATATTACTTTTGTCCCTGACACTTGACATACATGTTCTCCTAACTTTTTTATGACAAAAGATTTTTACGTTCTATTCTAAAATAGCTCGTTACTTTTTGTAAGCTTATCTTATCTTGTGTAGATTAATTGAAAACAAAAAAACATGTTAAATTTATATTTAATTTATTTAATAAAAATGCTTTGGAATTGATAAACGCTGGTCATATAACATTTGAAAATAAAAAAGACAAACACTGTTGGGTTTGTCTCTTGTTCTAAGAAGAAGTCTTTATAATTCGGAAAAGTCAATTATAGTTTAGAATCTCACCTTTTGTTGGTAAATAAACATTGAGTCCTGCACTTACTAATTCTGATGCTTCTTTTTCTGGTTTGAATGAATGCCAAGGAACTGTTTGCTTGGCATTCACATGTTGAGCTAGGGCCACTAAATCATCTGGTTTGGCATGACCACTGGCACCCATTAACTGTAAAGCTACGTTTCTCGTCTCTAAATAAGTTGATAGTTCGGAAAAACGAGGATCATATTCACCTAATGGTTCACCATTCATGTGCAAGTAGACGAATTGTTTATCAAATTGATCTAAATCATGCAATTGATCAAATCGGTTTTGAACGACATAATGGCTTGGTTCTGACATAACCTTTAACCAATCAATTTCTTGAACGTTCTTAATGCCCATGCTTCTCAAAATAACTGTGAACCGATGATCCCACAAAAATTTTCGGCCATTCTCATGCGCAGTATTTTGTAATGCCAACAATCGATCAATATTTCTTTCATATGGATTAACAACAACTAATTTTTCAGTTTCTTTTATTATGTTAGCAAAATCAATTTGCAAAGATTGTTCAGTTTGACGAACAAATTCATCGTTTTGATTCTCAAAACTAAATTCTGTTCCTTCCAACAAAAACAAATCAATTTTATTATCGTGGAGGACATCTGCCCAGTGTTCAACTCTTTCTGGGTGTGAACCATCTAAACGGACATCCCCACTATGAACAAAAATGTGTTTCCCATCACTAACACGAATGACTGAAGCACCACGTATATCATGATCCGTTTCAAAAAAAGTTACTTCAAACGGTCCAAAATTAATTGGTTTTTCATAATCAATTACCTTAACTTTTGCATATGGCGCATGCTCAACACCTAAATTAATTAATACTTGATACAAATCAGCCGAATTTTGACTCATATAAACATCTGTGGGACTTGTTAAGTATCTAAGCGCACCCATATGGTCTAAATGTAAGTGTGAAACGAAAATTGTACTTTTTAAATCACTTTGCATATTCTGAAATAAACTAGGTAGATTAGGTAATGTGCCATCATTTAGTAAGTCAGTTGCCGGTGTTGTTGTTGGCGCAAAATTAACGCCAAAATCCATTATTAATCGTGTTTGCTGATTAGTAAAAGTTACGACGTTACCACCAATTGTATTTAATCCATTTAAAAATTTTACTTGTGTACTCATCTATTTATTCTCTTGCAAAGTTTTTTTAGTTTGATCAGCTAACGTATTCAAAGCATCAGATGCTGATGTGTTTTTTGTTAGCATCGCATCAACAGCAGTAGCTAAATTAGTACGATAATCTTGGTAACCTAAGAATGCTGTATCAGAAAATGCGCCAGGCAATGATTCCGATGCTGCTTTAGCTAATGGATTTTTATCCAAGTAAGCTTTATAAGCTGCCGATTTTGTAGCAGTCTTAGTAATTGGTAAATACCCAGTAGCTTCCGCCCACTTCTCCGTTTGCTTATCAGACATTAGAAACTTCATAAATGCCCATGCACCAGACTGCTGCTTTTCAGAGGCTGTTGCTGTGACAACTAAACTATTTCCTGCCAATACAGTCGCTGATTTACCCTGATATGATGGCAGTGGAGCTGTTCCCCAATCAAAGTCTTTTGCAGCCGCAGCTTGTGTGGCTGTAATACCTGCTGATGATGAAAATGTGAGAGCCGTCTTACCGTTAACAAAGTTTGTCGTGCCATAAATATCTGATCCAGCTGTCTTAGCTGTCCCATCACTGACCATGTTTGTAATTAACTTAGCTGCTGCAACAGCTTTTTTTGAATTTACATTAACTTTTCCACCACTAGTAACCAGCGATTCACCAGCAGAACGAACCATGGAGTCCCATTCCATATCAAATGATTTATCAAATCCTACAGTGGCAATACCGTCTTTTTTTAATACCTCTGACATGTTAGCAATATCATCCCAAGTTTTTGGAACTGATAGATTGTACTTCTTCAGTAAGGTTTTGTTATAAAACATTTCACGTACAGATGCAGAAAAAGGTGTTGAATAATACTCGCCCTTATATTTTGATTGTTGTAGGAATCCAGAATAAATATTATTTAATTGTTTCTTCGACAAACCATTTTTACCAGTCACTTGTGACTGAATAGATGTTACGATACCATCTTTCGCATAATCTGGAATTTGTGTGTATGTTGCTTGGGCCATAACTGGCAAAGTTTTTGATTTAGCACCAGCCATGATTTTTTGATTCAAAGTTGTATAATCCCCCTGCGCTGTCGCCACAACCTTATACTGCTTTTGCGATTTATTAAAAGCATCAATACGTTTTTGCAAAGCTTCCTTGTATGGTCCAGCCATTGCATGCCAAAAAGTGATTTTGACTGGTTTAGTCGTGGCCGCGCTTACTGTCGACGTATCTACAGTTGACAAACCAGCAAATAACGAGCTTGCCAAAATTGTAATAGCAGACCATGCTGCAACTTTTTTCCCTGTACTCATGTGTACACATTTCCTTTCGTCTTCCCGAAAAAATTAACTGCCCTATTTTATAAGCAGCAAACAGATTTCATCATCAGATAAAATCTCTTTACTGCCCATAAAAATTGAGTCATGTACTATCCTTTAATGCCACCACCTGAAATGCCAGCAACAACATACTTATTCAAAAACAAATACAAAATAACCATTGGTAATATAACAAAAGTTGATGCTGCCATTAACTCTGGATAATTAACACCAGAATCAGAACTAAAGGCTTGTAACCCAACCGGTAATGTTCGCATCTTATCCGTATTAGTAACAATAAGTGGCCACATAAACGAGTTCCAAGAACCGATCACTTGCAGTAATCCAATAGCAGTGATAGACGACTTTGAATTAGGTACCAAAATCTGCCACAAGAACTTCCAGTCTGAGGCACCATCAAGTTTAGCCGCATAATATAATTGATCAGGAACACTGGCAAATGATTGACGTAATGTAAAGACTGCAAAAAAACTAGCCAACCAAGGAATAATCAAGGCACCATAGGTATTTACCAAGTGTAATTGCGACAATGTCACAAAGTTTGGAATAATAAGCATTTCCCCTGGTACCATCATCGTTGCCAACAATATAGTAAAAAGAAAATTTTTACCACGAAAATTCATCTTTGCAAAAGCAAATGCTGCCATAATCGCAGTAATTATTTGACCAACTGTTGTTATCAATGCCACTACAACCGAATTGATCAAATAAGATGCAAACGGTGCCGCGTGCCATGCAGCAATCCAATTGGTTAGCTGAAGTTTTTTCGGTAACCAGGTCGGTGGTGTTTGTAACGCTTCAAAGCCAGTTTTAAATGATGTTGAAATCATCCAAAAGAATGGTAATAACATTGTCAGCGCACCAATTACTAATAATGAATAAACCATTATTTTTGATAGTTTCTTTTTCATTATTATCTCCCTTTAATAATGTACATGTTTTTTGCTGACCCACATTTGGATCAATGTTACAAACAAAATCATAAAGAATAGTACAACTCCTGCAGCAGCTGCAATACCATATTTATTTTGTTCATAAAACATACGATAAAGATAAAATACAACTGTCATTGCGGAGTTACCAGGTCCAGCTTGTCCACCAAATAGTGAAAATATTTCATCAAATACTTTAAATGATCCGATTACAGCATTGACACCAATTAGAAATGTCATTGGACTAATCATAGGAACTGTTACGTGACAAAATCGTTTCCATGCATTAGCACCATCTAGCCGTGCTGCACTATATAAACGCTTATCGACGTTATTCAATGCCACTAAAAACAGCATAATATTAAATCCGAGGCTCTTCCAAATTGCTAAAATAATAAGCGCTGGTAAAGCCCATTTAGGATCATTTAACCAGTCAATTGATTGAATACCAATAAAACTCAAAAAATAATTTATTAAACCAGAATCTTTATTGTATAACCATTTCCATACCATCGATATAGCTACAATGCTTGTCACAAATGGTAGAAAGTATACTGTGCGAAAAAAGCCAGCTAAAACTTTGATTTGATTCAACAGCACCGCAATCGTCAATGAAATAATAACCTCAAGTGGCACAACACCAACGACAAAAATCAACGTATTCGCCACTGCTGAGTGAAAAAGCGCGTCATCCCATAAATATTTAAAGTTATCAAAACCAATCGCTAAAATTTGATTTGTAAAAAAATTATATTCGGTATAGAAGCTCATTGCCAAACTTGAAATGATTGGATACAAACTGAATACTGCTACAATGGTTAGCATTGGTAAGACATATAACCAACCCTTTAAGTTTTGTTTCCATGTTGGCTTCTGGTTTGTCATCATAGTTGCTCACCTCTTAGTGATAAACGGTGTCCCTCATTATCAAATGCATATACACCGCCTAATTTTGCAAATATTGTTATGACTTTGTTGACTATCACATTAGTACTAATACCCGTTGCAATCATATGTTGTTCTTTAAATATTATTGTTGCTTGATGCTCATGACCAAACGAGAGAACTTCTCGTACGTTTGCTTGCATTTGAATCGCAGGATCATTTGTTTCATTAGTCAATGCCTCAGCACGAATTCCAATTGTTGCAACTTCGCCATTAAATAATTGCTTCACCCCATCTCCAAAATATTTAGCTTCAACCACATTCAAAGCCGGTTCACCAATAAAGTTAGCCACAAACTGATTGGCAGGGTTTTCATACAGTGACTGTGAATCATCGTATTGTTGAATTCGACCATCATTTAACAACATTATTTTATCTGCCACATGCATGGCTTCACTTTGATCATGAGTAACGAAAACAGTAGTAACACCAGTTTCTTTTTGAATACGACGAATTTCTTCTCTCATCTCAACGCGTAAACGTGCGTCTAAATTAGATAATGGCTCATCTAATAATAAAATATTTGGAGATTTTGCCAAGGCGCGAGCAATAGCGACTCTTTGTTGCTGTCCGCCAGATAAATCACTGGGTTTCTTATTAATTTGATCATCAACACGAACTAACTTTGCCAGTTCCAAGGCGCGTTTCTTTCGTGCTACTTTATCAATTTTAGCCATTTTCATTGGAAAAATTATATTGTCCAATACTGTCATATGGGGATATAAAGCATAATTTTGAAAAACCATACCAACACCACGCTCTAAAGCATCTTGTTTGGTCACATTTTGTTGTCCAAAATATATTTCACCTGTTGTGGCTGATAATAAACCTGAAATCAAATTCAAAGTCGTTGATTTACCACCACCAGATGGCCCAAGAAGAGCCACTAATTGGCCATCAGCAATATCAAAATCCATGTCATGTAGGACCTCAACGCCATTATCATATGTCAAGGTCACGTGATTAAATTTAACTTCCACTTCGTTATCCTCTTCTTATTGTCATCATTAGCATAAAATAAGACAAAATTTCTCCAATTCAACTGTTGAAAAGGACAATTATTGTCTATGCAATAAATATACCAATCAATCGTCAAGGTTTTGTCAAGTTTTGATATAAATATCACCAAATACAAAAATGTTTATGTATATTTAACTGCAACAAAAAAGCGAGACCTGTGATAGGCCTCGCTTTTGATTTAAATAAAAAACGCTATCTCAGAAGAGATAGCGGGTAGGTAGATAGATACTACCCAGTTGGTCTTAACTAATATACCATATTATTGCCAGGCTTGCAATAATTCATTAATGGTTAACTGCCCCGGGGCACTTTTGCTACTGTCATTGAGCGTAGCAAAAGTTAGTTCTGAGCCATATTGGTAACCTTCAACTCGAGTACGTTTACCTAGTTCTCCCATACTCATGGTTATTAATGGTTGTGGTACTTCAGAATCATGAGTTACATCCAACAAATACTGAACATCTGCCTCATCTTTGGGCATAACAGCTAACTTTATGATGTCTGCTGCAGTTTCAGACATATCTATAATCATCTTGTTCAAAATTTTTGGTGTGCTATTAAAATCATGATAAGATAGTATCACCGGCACGTTAACCTGGTGGGCAGCCTCCATAATACTCTTTCTTAACGGTTCATCTAAGGTATACTCAACGTCAACAGCAGCAAAAGGATAACCTGAATGTAATGCTGATATAACAAAGGTTGCGTACTCAACCGCACTCATTTCGCCTTTTCCACCTTGTTCTACTGTACGATATGTTAAAATTACGGGGAATCCACCAATACTATTAAATACTGTTCCCGTCAGTTCTTTAATAATTTGTGCATTCATCTGTGGCCAATTAGCCATAAATTCTTGTTTTGCGTTGTCAATTTCTGATAGCATTTTTGCTTCAGTCATTGCCGACACTTCTTTCTGTGCCAACTCATTTTGCGCGCCGGTCTTAACTTGCTGCCACATAACTGCTTGACTAAAATCATCAGCAATATAATCCGCTCGCCATTCAACGATATCCGGGTTTTGTTGCTGTAGTTTTTGCGCAAAAGGACTAAATTTGTCTGTAGGCCCCAAAGTTAGGGGGACTGCTATAATCGGTTTATTCGTACTGCTTGGTATGTTTAATAGTTCTCTTAATGTCATAGGACTCTATAGACGATCCAAACCATCTGTGGCTTCAACTGCTGCCTAATTTGGTATTTTTCGTCACTACTTTCAGGTAATTTTTTGAATTGCTCTTCAGAAACAATTGTAAACCGATTTTGTTCTTTTATAAAGCTCTGTAATGCAACAATTTTACTTGGGGCAAACATAATTGATGGTCCCCACGCATTATCTAAATTCACAGAGGTTAAATATCTTTTCATTAAGCCTTCTGTGGCCGCGTGCACTAACGCTACATTACGCTTAAAATCTATATTCTCAATCACACTCATTGTCATCAATGGCATCGAGAAAGTTGCCTCAATATCCAGGTTTTCCCAATTCAGATAATTAAAATCTGACCAGTTCAAATTAGGTTCCTGATTTGATTTAAAAGCAACTGGTAATATAATTTTATCACCTTTGTATATTTCCAGATTCAACAGGATTTCCTCAAAACTACTATGTAAAACAAGCGTTTCATCTGTCAAATAATGTTGTGCAGCACGCTCAGAATCCGTACCCTTAGGGCCTAACGTATGTAATTTCATAAATCACCTATTTAACTGCTTATTCTCTTTATCTATCGCTGCTTGCATCAGAATGGTCATGATGCCATCAATCATATCATCTGTAATGTCACTCGATGTGCTAAAATCAGATTTCAATTCTGAACGTAATTTCAACATACGATCATGTTGTATGGTTGGCATACCAAATTTTTCTTTGTATCTGGCAACCGCTTCCACAACCTGAAAGCGTTCTGAAATAATTTGGAAGATCTGACGGTCAAAGGCATCTATTTGAGAACGTAACTGGAGCAATGCTAACTCGTCTTCATTCGCACTAAATAAAGCAATAATTTCAGCAGCAATTCGTGCCGGTGTTTTACCCACAGTTTCAACTGTAAAGTTAGCAACCTCTTCATACTTAGGATCACGCTCTTGCCATAATGCAAAAAAATCTGCAGCAGATTTTTCTTGTAATAATGGTCGTTGCCCTTCAATAATCAACCGGCCAATCGTACTTTCCAAATTTCCATGAAGATAAATAATTGTAGCCGGAGAATTACGCAAAATTTCTAAATTGTCCGGTCGCTCGACTACGCCGCCTCCTGTAGCAACAACACCATCAAAAGTTTGCACATCATTCAAAACCTTGGTTTCTAATTCACGAAATCCTTTTTCACCGCGTTCTTCAAATATCTCTGAAATCTTCTTTCCAGCGACACGTTCAATTTCAGAATCAATATCTATAAATTTTGAGTGATGTTGTCGAGCTATCTCTTTACCGACAGTTGTTTTCCCAGCACCCATGAATCCAATGAGCATCAATGTATCTGGTTCTTTAATCATAGTTTTCTCACTTTAACAATAAATTTTTTCTTGAATGTTGCGCGGATGCAATTAAAGTCATCAAGGTAGCCGAATCATTATTTTCAATTGCCTGAGAAAACAATTGTAATTGCTTAATGACCAACGCTTGGCTAGACAAAATTGCTTCTTTATTACTTAGCAACACATCTGTCCATAGTTTCGGATCACTTTCTGCAATACGTGTCATGTCCTTAAAGCCACCAGCAACATATTGACCAAATGTTGCTGAATCTCCCAATTGATTTGTGGCAGTGTTCATTAACGAAAAAGACAAGATATGAGGAACATCACTAATGATTGCCATTAACTCATCATGCTTCTCAATCGATATAGACATAAAGTTCGCACTAATCGGTTCCAAAATATTCTGGATATCAATCGTTTGGCTAATAGAACTTGGGATAAGAAAATATGAAGCATCTTTGTACAGAGATTCATTTGCCCACATAACACCACTTTGATGTGTTCCCGCCATGGCATGCCCACCAATAAAGTGAATTTCTTTTGGCGTTAATACTTCTTCGGCCACTGCCATAATATCTCGTTTGGTTGAACCTGTATCAGTGATAATCACTTCCTGTTTTAATGGCAGAGACGCCAGTTTACGAATATTGTCTTCGATATAAGTAACTGGTGTCGCTAAAATAATAAAATCAGCCTGTGGTGCAACCATATCTAAATCAGATGCCACACTAGAAACAATATTGTTATTTTTGGCGTAAGACAATGAATCATCATTAACATCAACGCCAATTACTTCATTTTCAGGTTGCTCATTCAAAATTTTGGCCAAAGAGGCACCCATTTCTCCAAGACCAACAATTACTATATTTCTCATAACGAATCTCTTTCAATTATTGAAGAAATGTCTTCCATGAATCCAGGATAAGAAACACTCATCGCCTCTTCACCAGTCAATACCACGTCCCCTTCGGTAATCAAAGAAGCGACCACATTCATCATGCCAATACGGTGATCACCATGTGAATCAAGTAAGGCTGAACCATTTTCAGCATGTAACGATGTACCACCATGAATAACCATACCGTCTGGCTTTTCTTCAATATTAGCACCTAATTTTGTTAATTCACTGATAACAGTTGCAATTCTATCCGTTTCCTTAACACGTAATTCTTCCGCTCCACTAATTATAGTGTCCCCGACTGCTTGCGTAGCTGCTAATGCTAAAATTGGAAGCTCATCTACAGCACTAGGAATATCAGCCGCAGTAATTTCAATACCCTTTAAAGTTTGCGCCTTAATTTTAATATCAGCCAGAGGTTCCCCATCAGAAGGGATGGCATTTTGCAAGATTTTGGCACCCATCCGCTCAAGCAATTTAATCACACCATCACGGGTTGGATTGACACCGACCTTTTTAATTGTAATATCAGAATTTGGTGTAATTAACCCAGCCACCATAAAAAAGGCAGCACTAGAAATATCTGAAGGCACAAGAACATGTTGGCCATTTAATTGTGGTTGTTTTTTGACAGTTATTACGCCACCTTCTGTTTTTATTTCTCCACCAAATTGACGCAACATACGTTCCGTATGATCACGTGATGGTAACTTTTCAATAACTGTCGTTTCACCATCAGCCTGCATTCCAGCTAATAATATAGCACTTTTAACTTGTGCTGAAGCCACTGGCATATGATAAATAATTCCAGTTAATTCATTATTCGCTTTGATTACAGCAGGTAAAAATTCTTCATTCGTCAATTCAAATTGTGCATGCATCAAAGATAATGGATCAGCAACACGACGCAGTGGCCGTTTACTTAAGGATGAGTCTCCAAAAATTTTTAGATCAAAAGGCTGTTTACTTAGCAAACCCATCAAAAGTCGAGTTGAAGTTCCTGAATTGCCCATATCTAATCCAGCAGATGGTGCCTTAAAATTTGTAAGGCCTTTACCAATAACTGTAGCTTGTGATTCGGTGTGGTTAATTTCCACACCAAGCGCACGAAAAACGCCCATGGTATGCATCACATCATCTGACATCAAAAAATTATCGATAACTGTTTTTCCATCAGCAATTGCTCCAAACATCAATGCACGGTGTGATATAGACTTATCTCCTGGAACAGTTATTTCGCCGTGAAGTCCTGTTTTAGATGCTTTTGTGAGTTTAATCATATTTCTATCCTTTTGTATTATGTACTATAGCCGAAGCTATATTAAAACTTTCTTATTTCTTCACGATATACTGCCACTTGCTCTTTCATACGTTCAATGTTATCTGCATCAAATTTATCCAAAACAGCTTTGGCCAATTCGATAGCGACCATTGCCTCCGCAATCACAGCAGCTGCAGTAACCGCAGTTGTGTCTGAACGTTCTATGGATGCACGGTGGTCTTCGTGTGTATCGATATCAACTGACTGCATAGGACGATACAAAGTGGGAATAGGCTTAACAACACCACGAACCACAATTGCTTCTCCTGTTGTCATACCGCCTTCAAAACCACCGAGATTATCAGAACCGCGATAAAAGCCGCGTTCTTCGTTCCAAAAGATTTCATCCATGACCTGATCGCCATACTTTTCTGCGTTATCAAAACCGCCACCAAATTGAACACCTTTGAAGGCATTGATACCAACAATAGCATTGGCAATTTTAGCATCTAACTTTGTATCGGCAGATACATATGAACCCAATCCAACAGGCATACCTGTCGCAATAACTTGAACTTGGCCTCCCACAGTATTTGCATCACGCTTTGTTTTATCAATTACTTCTTTAATAGCTTCATCAGCTTCAGCATTTAGAGCACGTGTGTCGAAACCTTCTGTCACAACCCGCAACTCTTGCAGATTCTTATACTTAGTTAACTCATTTAGGTCGGATTTAGCAGGTCCAACATTCACAACAAAGCCATGAACATCAACACCTATTTCGGCCAGTAATTTTTTGGCAACAGCACCAACTGCAACACGCATTGTCGTTTCACGAGCCGAAGATCTTTCCAAAACATTGCGTAAATCTTCACGGTGACGATACTTCATCCCACCAACCAAATCAGCATGTCCTGGACGCGGACGCAATACCTTACGAAGTGTATTCTCGGAATTGGCTGGTTCATTAGGGGCCATAATTTTTGACCAATTATTATGATCATCGTTGTGAACATTCAATGTAATTGGTGATCCAAGTGTTGTTTGGTGGCGAACACCTGTCAAAAAAGTAACTGTATCAGTTTCGATCTTTTGACGATCTCCACGACCATAACCACGCTGACGTCGAGCTAATTGCTCATTCACATCTTCTTGACTGATGTGTAATCCGGCAGGGATACCTTCAATAACAGCAATTTCTTCAGGGCCATGGCTTTCACCAGCAGTAACATATCTCATATTAATTCTCCACAAATGCCGGCATGTCGGCAATCTTTTTCTTTACAATAATTGGCTGACCTACTTTTCCAAGAGCTACTAAATTCAAAACACCATCATGATTTTTTTTATCATTGATCAAGTGGTTAAAAAAGTCAGTTGTCCCGATAAAATGCGATTGTGTTGGTAAACCAACAGCTTCCAATCGACTTAATAATTCAGTAGTTAGCCCTCTAGGCATTATACCATGTTGTTCAAATCGACTGCTAATAGCAATCATACCAATCGCCACAGCCTCCCCATGACGTAGTTCACCATGAGCTAATAGTTCAATCGCGTGACCAAAAGTATGCCCAAAATTCAGAAACTGGCGTGCTCCAGATTCCTTTTCATCAGCCATCACTACACTAGCCTTATAAGCAATCGCACGTTTTGACAATTCTTGCGCATGATGCCGTATATCCGCTACCGATTTGATTTGACCAGTAAAATCAAAAAAGTCTTGATTAGCCAATGCTGATGTTTTAACAACTTCCGCATATCCTTCCACTAAATCACGGTCCGTCAGTGTATTCAAATAAGTAACATCCACTAAATCTAAATCCGGCTGATAAAAAGAACCAGCAATATTTTTTGTATTACCAAGATTCACAGCCGTTTTACCACCAACTGACGAATCAACTTGAGCTGTTAATGACGTCGCAATTTGAATAAAAGCAATTCCACGCATGTATAAAGAGGCGACTACTCCACCTAAATCACCAATAACGCCACCGCCTAATGCAATAACACCATCGCCACGCGTAAATCCAGCAGTTGCCATTTTAGCAATCAATTCACCAGCCACTGACAAAGATTTTGATGACTCTCCGGCTGGAACTTCTAGCTCGAGTATATCAAATCCTGCTTCACGTAATTGCTTTGCTGTGTCCTTTAAATACAATGGCCCAACGTTGCTATCTGTTAATAGTGCAATCTTTCGTGCAGACCACACAGTCGAAATTTCTTGACCCAGACGCGTATGTAGAGTGTTGTCAATTTTCACATCATACTTTTTTGTCGCTAAATCAACTGTAATTGTGCTCATTTTATCGCCTCGCGCACCTTGTTTGCTTTCTCTGTCAATTGTTTGAATTGTGCTGGTGTCAATGCTTGTGCCCCATCAACAAAGGCATGTGATGGATCATCATGTATTTCGGTCATCAAACCTTGTGCACCAGCAGCAATTGCAGCCAAAGCAAGCGGCTCAACAAACTTTGAAACACCGGCAGCATGCGAAGCATCTGCGACAACAGGATAGTGTGTCAATGATTGTAAAACAGGAATGGCCGATACATCAAGCGTATTACGCGTGTACTTATTATCATAAGTACGAATACCGCGTTCCATCAAAATAATCTGATCATTGCCACCAGCAGCAATGTATTCAGCAGCATTAAGCAAATCATCAATGGTTGCTGACATCCCACGTTTCAAAACCACTGGTTTGTTCTTCTTCCCCAGAGCCTTAAGCAAAGCGAAGTTTTGCATATTACGCGTACCAACTTGGAAAATATCTGTGTAAGAATCAACCAAATCAACATCTCGTGTATCCAATATTTCGGTTACCATGTCCATTTTCAACGCATCTGCTGCTGCACGATGGGCTTTTAAACCTTCTTCGCCGTTACCTTGAAATGAATATGGTGATGTACGTGGTTTGAAAGCCCCACCGCGCAAGATAGTTGCGCCCGCCTGCTTAACATCTTCACCCATTTCTTTGACATGTTCTGGAGATTCGATTGAATCAGGGCCGGCCATGAAAACAAAGTTGGCCCCACCAATGACACTATATTTAGTTGTAATAATTGTATTCTCTGGATGAAAGTCACGTGATGACTTGATGGCTGAATGATGATTTGTGATTGTCTCAACAATGTATTGTGAAATACTTTTCAATGCATCTTCGGGTAACTTCTTTACACCAGCTAACGCAACCCTATTATTGTGAACAAACACTGGTTTAATAGGATTTTTAGTATCTAATTGCGCCGCAATTTTTTCTGCATCTTGACTTGTTTTTGCGATAATAATCATTGTTTTATTCCTCAATTGCTTTCTTCATAAGATTTCTGTCGGCCGGCTTGTCGAACCAATATTCGAAGCTTAATGCTCCTTGATTGACTAACATCGGCAAACCATTTAATGTTACTAATCCACGTTGGTTAGCAGATTTCAATAATGTAGTTTGTTGATTACGATAAATCATGTCTACCACCAAGGCGTGCTGTGGTAGTAATGCTATTTGTAAATCCGTTAAAAGCGTCCGCAAATCATTCATCCCAACGGTAGTGGCATTGATAAGCATATCAGCACGCTTTAATGCTTTGGTGAGCATCTGATTATCTGCTAAATCCTCTAGATACCCAATCCCCTCACTAAGATAACTAATCTCTGCTTTTCGTTCATGCCAATCTTCATGAACTCTATTAAAAACAATTAATTCTCTCACGCCATACAGTTTTGCAGTGGCAATCACTGACCTAGCTGCCCCGCCAGTACCCAGAACAATAACTGTTTCTTTGGGTTGGCGAGAATTGATACTTTGCCAGAACCCATCTCCATCTGTATTAGTGCCAATCAGACGCCCTTTAACACTTTTGACCGTATTCACTGCATAAAGCCGCTGAGATATTGGCGATAACTCATCCAAATATTGAATGATTTCATTTTTAAACGGTGTTGAAACATTAAATCCACCTACGTGTAGAGCTTTTAATCCAACGATGGCCTCTTCAAGTTTTTCTGGTAAAATGTCGAAAGCATGATAGTGTGCATCAATACCATATTCAGCTATCATCTTGTTTTGCATTTGCGGCGAACGTGAATGCCCGGCCGGATGCGCGATTAATCCATATAAAGTCATTGTAACTCCTGTGTGATTTTATCGACGATATCTTCAGCATTAAATCCAAATTCGTCAAGAGCTATTTGTGCTGCCGCACTCATACCAAATTCATTAATACCGAATATTACGCCATCATTGCCAGCAATTCCTTGCCAACCCAATGTTGTTCCTGCCTCTATTATCACATTTTTCGTTCCCGTTTCGGGAATAATTTGTTGCTTTTTATCATCATCTAATGCTAAAAACCGAGATAGATTTGGCATGGAAATGACGTTTGAAGGTAGTGAGAGTAATTCACTCACCTTCTGTGCTATTTGGACTTCGGATCCAGTAGCAATCAAGTTAATTTTAGCCTCATCATGATGTCTTATTTGTGCCGCGCCATTTTCAAGTGATTGTTTTGCTTGGTCTGTGTTTCCTTGAACACCAATTTCACCACGACTTAAAATTAAGATTGTTGGTCGATCAGTTGACGTCAACGCCTGCTGCCAAGCGCTGGCTATCTCGTCGGCTGTCCCGGGACGCAATACATCAACACCCGGAATCAGGCGGAGCCCCATCAGTTGTTCAATCGGTTGATGTGTTGGTCCATCTTCGCCAACCGTAATACTGTCATGAGTAAAAACATAAATACTCGGCACATGCTGCAAGGCACTCAAACGAATAGCTGCCTTCATATAATCCGAAAAAGCTAAGAATGTCGCGCCAAATACTTTTGTACCACCATGTAAAGCTATACCATTCATTACCGCTCCCATGCCAAACTCACGCACACCAAACGCAATATTTCTACCTGATCGATCATCGGCATTGAACAATGGTGAAGCTACCACTTCAGCATTAGTAGATGCTACCAAATCAGCTGATCCACCCCATAATTGTGGTAATTGTGTTGCAAAGTCTTGCAACACATATTTAGATATTTTTCGTCCTGCTTGCACTTTCAAGTCAGTCGGCAACTCGGGGATGGTCACCGTGTTTTTGGTTGAGAATTGCAGATACTCGGTTAATTCGTCATTCAAAGGTTGTTTTTGATGCAAAAGTCTATTCGAAATTTTAGCACGCATGTCTTCAAGCAAGTTATTTGGTAATTCAAAATTTTGTATGTCAACATCAAGCGCTGATGAAAGATCTTGCAGTTGTTGACTATCTAGTGGTGTGCCGTGGGCCTTGTTAGTGCCAGCGAATGGTCCAAAATCACCAATAATTGTTTTCACAGCAATCAACGTGGGCTCGGGAGATAACTTGGCATTTTCAATTGCATCGTGAATTGCTGCTAAATCATTACCATCTGCCACCTCACGTATATCCCAACCATAACTGGCAAAGCGTGCCAGATTATTTGATATATCTGACCTTTGCTTTAAACCATCAAGACTGACATCATTATCATCATAAAGAACCACCAACTTACCGAGTTTTTGTTGACCGGCGAGTGACGCTACTTCATGGCTCACCCCCTCCATTAAATCTCCATCACCAACTAGCGCAAATGTAAAATGGTCAATCACTGAGGGAAATTGGTTATTGAGCTTTGCTTCAGCCATTGCCATACCAACAGCCATACCTAATCCTTGACCAAGTGGTCCAGTTGTTGCTTCAACACCAGGTGTCACACCAACTTCTGGATGTCCAGGCATTTTTGAGTGTGGTTGTCGAAATTCTGATAAATCTTGGGCTGACAGGTCAAAGCCAGCCGCATGTAAAGTTGCATACAGTAATGCGGCACCGTGACCCGCAGACAAAACAAAACGATCACGATTAATCATATTAGGATTTTCGGGATCAACATTAAGTTGATTTGCGTACAACTCATACAAAATTGGTGCAGCACCCAAGGCAATGCCAGGGTGCCCAGAACCAGCTTTGCTAATCATTTGGTTAGACAGCAACCTCAACGACTGAATTGTTTCTGTTGATAATGATGATGTTTTCATGAGATTCTCCTTAAATAAAAATCGTACTAAGTGAGTAAACACCTAGTACGATTTAACAGAAAATTACACTCCTGAAAAAATAAAAGCCACTAGGTGTTTAATATCAACACTTAGTGACTCAACCTTGAAAAACTTCTGGTCGCTAAGTGCGTCGTAACCGACGCACTTATAATGCGACGGCTCTACATAAACCAGAAGTAGTAATAACTATTATTTTTCAAGACTTTGTTGTTCATAATTTTTCTCATTCTTATTTGATGTAATTAACTATACATCCATTTATTATAAATGTCAACAGTTTATTAAAATAAACTTCATTACATCATTAATTCCTCATGAAAAAAATTTTACTCTTGTATTTAAATTTAATGATTATAGTGTTTATTTTACTTTTGCAGTTAAAGTTATAAATTTTTCAATCATTTTTGATCCTGTCGGTGTTCCAATAGATTCAGGATGAAATTGAAAGCCAAACAGTGGTAAACTTTTATGTTGCATAGCCATTATCTCATCATCATCTTGTGCAATACCGACTATTTTGAAATCTTTTGGAAAATTTTCTTTATCAAGAATGAGGGAATGATAGCGCATAATCTTGACTAATCCTGTGCTCAGTAACGTCGATGTGTCTGCTGCCAACATATCAGACACCTTACCATGACGAATAACAGCTGCCCGTTTCACACTTCCACCAAAAACTTCACCAATGGCTTGGTGCCCTAAACAGATGCCCAACATTGGCTTGCTGTTGGCATAATGCCGAATCATGTTTTCCATTTCTCCTGCTTGCTCAGGTTTTCCTGGACCAGGCGAAAAAATAATCCCGTCAGCTTTATCAGCAGTCTCATAGAGTTTCTGATCATCGTTTCTTAAAACCACTAAATCAGTCTTTGTTCCTACAATTTGTGCTAGATTATAAGTAAAAGAATCATAATTATCCACAATTAAAATCATACATCCCCTCCAACTCGCAACAAAGCTTTAGCCTTGTTAAGCGTTTCTTGGTATTCATTTTCTGCAATAGAATCATAGACAATACCAGCACCCGCTTGTACATATCCTTTATTACTTTTAACAACCATCGTTCGAATTGCAATGGCAAAATCCATCTGATTATCGCGAGATAGATAACCAATTGCACCAGCATAAACACCTCTTTTAACTGGTTCCATTTCGTAAATACGTTGCAGAGCACGGACCTTGGGCGCCCCAGAAACAGTTCCAGCTGGTAATGTAGCTTTCAAGGCTTCAATAGCAGGTGTGTTTGCCCTTAACTTTCCACTAACTTCAGAAACCAAATGCATAATATAACGGTATTTTTGAACTTCAAGCAAAGTTGTTACCTTGACACTGCCATATTCAGAAACTTTACCAAGATCATTCCGTCCAAGATCGACTAACATACGGTGTTCTGCTAGTTCTTTTTCATTTGTTTTCAATTCTTTAGCAATGGCAACGTCTTCTGTTAATGTTTGCCCCCGTTTACGCGTTCCCGCAATTGGATTAGTAGTTACTGTCTCTCCTCTTACCGTCACCAGGCTTTCTGGGGATGAACCAATAATTTGATAATCGCCGTAATCCATATAGTACATATATGGCGAAGGATTTGTCCGACGAAGTTGTCGATAAAAATCAAACGACTTATCTTCAAAATCAAAACTAAAACGTTGCGAGGGAACCATTTGAAACATATCGCCTTCTTGAATTAATTCCTTCGTATGATTAACAATTTTTTTAAACTGCTCGGGCGTCACATTTGATTTTGGATTTAATTCATGTAGTTTTACCGGAACGAGTTCATCAGCCACGGGTAATTTCAACTTATTTTCGATTGCAATAACGACGTGTTCTAAGTTCTGACGTCCCGAATAAACATTATCCACGACAATTTTTATTTTTTCTTGACGATGGTCGAAAATAACAAAAGTTTCATACAAAAACAAGTGGCTGTCAGGCATATCTAATTCATCTTTAAGTTGGTTCTCTAGTTTTTCGTAGCAAGCAACCGTATCAAACCCTACATATCCAATGGCACCTCCTTGAAAAGGCAACTCCTCCACGGGCTGTTCTTGCACAACTACTAAATTTTGCAATGCCAGCAGGGGGTCATTAGTTTTACTAGTCTGACCATCAACAGTCACCAACATACCGTTGGTCTTAAACTCATGGACAGGATCAAGTGCGATAATTGAATACCGTGACTTTTCACTATCTGTAGGTACTGATTCTAATAAAAAGCTGTGTTCTCCGCGTAACCGAAAATAAGCACTGATTACTGTTAAGGTATCCGCGTCAATTGTTTTAATTTGTCGCATGACGCGCTCCTTTCATGTTTTTAATGAAATCTGTCAAATAAGATGTAGCATCCTCTGGGTGATCTTCAATAATTTTGACAAGTGCTGAACCAACAATAATCGCATCAGCCGATTCAAATTGTTTTGCTTGATCATATGTCGTGATGCCAAAACCAACCGCAACTGGCAAATCTGTTAGCCGCTTAATCTTAGTAACAATTTCATCAGCTTCGTTTGACAATTCACTTCTAGATCCTGTTATCCCTAAGGAACTTACTACATATATAAATCCGGAAGCACGTTCAACAATTTTCGGCAAACGATTTCCTGATTGTAATGTTACAAGTTGAATAAAATCGCGATCATACTGATGGACAAGTTCCAAAAATTCATCTTGTTCTTCTATCGGCATGTCGGGCATAATAACACCCTGAATGTCCAACGACTGCATTTTACTAAGAAACTTTTCGTATCCATATTTAAATACTGGATTTGTATATGTTAGAAAAACCAAAGGCACATCCGTGTGTTTGCGAACTTCAGCAACTAAATCAAACACATCGTCTGTTGTTGAACCGTTTTCGAGAACCTGTTGATCAGCACCCATGATAGTGGGACCGTCAGCACTTGGATCACTAAAAGCAATGCCAATCTCAATAAGATCCGCACCAGCCTCAGCCATATCAACAATATATTTTGTACTCTTTTCAAAATCCGGATATCCAGCTACCGCGAAACCAATAAAAGCATTTTTATTTTCTAATGCCTGTGAAATTCTAGTCATTTATTACTCCTTGCTATGCGAACCACTTCGCGCATCTTTTCTAAGTTTTTTATACCGTTACATTCTGTTCCTGAACTAATATCAACAACCTTTGGTTTCAATAAAGAGATTGCCTGTTGTAAATTATCGGGGGTTAGCCCTCCTGCCAAGAAATCCAATGACTCTAGTGGCTGGAACTTTTTCCAATCAAATGTTTTGCCAGATCCTGCTCCTGCGTCAATCATTCGGCGCGTAGCTTGTGTTTTATACTGATGGTCAGGCTTCATCACCTTAATAACTGGTAATCCTGCTTTTTGTATTTTCCTAATTTCCTGTTCAGTCTCATTACCATGTAATTGAACCATTTGAACAATCTTTCTATACGTCAAAATTTCATTTGCATCTTGATTTAAGAAAACACCAACTAATGGAATCTTTTCATCCAATTGCGAACGCATTTTTTGAGCAAGGGCAAGAGACACCGAGCGTCGTTTATTAGGAACCAAAATAATACCAGCTAAATCAGGTCGAACATCATTCAAGTAATCTACATCTTGTAAACGAAAATTTCCACATAACTTAATTAGCGTCATTTTTTACCCCTTAACTCTTGTATGATCGCTAATTTATCTGCAGCCTTCATAAACGTCTCACCAACTAAAATACCGTCCACGCCAATCTGTTCAAGAATAACAACATCTGAACGATCTTTTATACCAGATTCTGAAATAAATAAAATTTCTGGTGGAACTAATTGTCGTAAACGTTTGGTGTTATCAAAATCGACCGTGAAGTCCTTTAAATTGCGATTGTTCACACCAATAATTCGTGCATTTACCTTCACTGCTCGGAGAACCTCTTCTTCATTGTGCGCTTCCACAATTGCTGACAATCCTAATTCGTTCGCTAAAGATAGGTACTCTTTTAATTGTTCGTCTGTTAAAATAGCAACAATTAATAAAATGATTTGTGCGCCAGCTACTTTAGCTTCGTAAATCATGTATGGATCAATTGTAAAATCTTTGCGTAATACAGGAGTAGCAGAATCTGCTGCAACTGTTTTTAAAATATCAAGAGATCCCTTGAAATAACGTTCTTCTGTCAAAACGCTTATCGCATCGACACCTGCCACCTCATAGTCTTTCGCGATTTGTTGATAATCAAACTCTGATGGAGGTACAATTTGTCCTTTCGATGGGGATGCTTGTTTAATTTCGGCAATAACTGATATTTTCTGTTGAGCTAGACTCTTTTCGAAAGGAAATTCTCTTGAAACTGTGATGTATGCTGCTTCTTTTTGTAAGTCGTGCAGCGATTTTTGAGCTTGACGCGCCAACATATTTTGACGTGTTGCTGCTACTAAATTATCTAATATCATGCCGTTACCGCCCTAGAAGATGCTCGCAACGACTCCAGTTGCCCTAAGGCAGTTCCATTAATTAAGGTTTCTCTAGCTAGCTGAATAGCAGCATCAATGGATTGCGCTTTTTTTGCAATGAACAATGCTAGCGCAGCATTTAAAATTGCAGTATCTGCCATAGGACCAGTGATTTTCCCTGCCAAAATATGCTCTGTTATTTTAGCATTTTCAATTGGTGTACCCCCTTGTAAGGATTCAATAGAAACATATTCAAATCCATAATCTTGTGGGTCGAAAGTGACCTCTCTAATATGACCATCCGATAATATAGCCAAATCAGTTTTAGTTGTTAATGTCACCTCATCTAAACCATCTTGTCCATGGACCAATATAGCTTCTTGAACACCTAACTCAGACAGTACATTTGCTAGTGGTACTAGCAACTCTTTTGTGTAAACCCCCACCAACATTGTACGTGGCCTTGTTGGATTCGTTAATGGCCCAAGGATATTAAAAATAGTACGAAATCCCAAGTTTTTACGAATTGATCCAACATACTTCATTGCCGGATGGAACGAACGTGCAAATAAAAATGTTTGCCCAGTATTTGTTAAAACATCAGTCGCTTGTTCTGGTGTTAAATCAATGGTAACCCCCAGTGCTTCCAATGCATCTGCCGTACCTGATTTAGAACTAGCAGCACGATTCCCATGCTTGACAACAGGCACTCCTGCTCCAGCAACAATGAAACTAGCTGTTGTCGAAATATTGAATGTACCGGACAAATCACCACCAGTTCCGACAATATCTATTGCCTCAAATTCTGATGGAATTGTTTTTGCATGATCAATCATGGCCCGTGCCGAGCCAACTATTTCCGAAACGGTTTCTTTTTTTGCAGCCAATCCCATTAAATAAGCTGCAATTTCAGGGTCAGACACTTTGCCGTCCATGATATCGTTCATTACTTTCTGAGCCATATCATCTGTCAAACTTTTTTGCACGAGCAAAATTTTGAGTGCTTCTTGAATATTACTCATGAATATCAACTCCTTTATAACGAGCTATCGCAGCAACGTCTTTGTCACCTCGGCCACTCAGATTAACCATTATTTGCTGATCCTTTCTCATTTTTGGTGCTAATTTCATTGCATAGGCAACTGCGTGTGCGCTTTCAATTGCAGCTATTACACCCTCAGTTTTTGCAATGTATTCAAATGCATCAACTGCTTCATCATCTGTAATCGGTACATAAGTTGCTCGGTGAATATCCTTTAGATAAACATGCTCCGGTCCGATGCCAGGATAGTCCAATCCTGCAGAAATACTGTAAACAGGATCAATTTGCCCATCGGCTGATTGTAAAAATTGGGATTTCATACCATGAAAAACACCTGTTGAACCTAGTGCCATGGTTGCAGCTGTTTGATCAGTTTTCACACCTTTTCCAGCAGCCTCAACACCAATCAATTCCACTTCCGCGTCATCAATGAACTTAGCAAAAGCACCAATTGCATTCGATCCACCACCAACGGCAGCAATTACAGCATCTGGCAGTTTTCCCGTCATTTCTAAGAATTGCCTTCTGGCTTCCTCACTTATAACTGATTGGAAATATTTAACCATTTCTGGGAAAGGATATGGGCCAACCGCTGAACCAAGTACATAGAAAGTATCGTCAATTCTTTTTGTCCAATCTTGAAATGTTGCGTTCACTGCATCTTTTAAGACTTGCGTTCCTGTTGTCACCGCATGAACTTTAGCCCCTAGTAGCTCCATACGATAAACATTCAACGCTTGTCGCTCTGTATCCTCCTTGCCCATAAAAATTTCTGCTTCCATACCAAACAACGCTGCTGCCGTAGCTGTTGCCACACCATGTTGACCAGCACCTGTTTCAGCAATTAAACGTGTTTTACCCATTTTTTTGGCAATTAATGCTTGCCCTAAAACATTGTTAATTTTATGAGCTCCTGTGTGATTTAAATCTTCTCTTTTTAGGTAAATTTGTGCACCACCTAAGTCTTCAGACATATTTTTTGCATAATACAACATAGATGGTCGGTTCGCATAATTGTCGAATAAATCTTTCAATTCACTTTTAAAGGCTGGATCCTCTTTGTATTTATTAAATGCATCTGTAACCTCATTAATTGCTGGCATTAGCAATTCTGGAACAAATTGTCCCCCATATTCTCCGTAGTAACCTTTTTTTGTCATCTTATTCCTCTTTCCTTAAGCAAACAAAAACCGTCCTGAAAAATTTGCTTTTGCAAAAATTTCAGGACGGTTTTCCCGCGGTGCCACCTGATTTCGTTCAAATCAAATGGTACCCAAAAAATCCCACTCGAGTTAAAACGCGTCTCAACAGTTATCTAACAATAACCTGATCACTTACGTGGATCTTACGTTTGGCAGTACTTGAGATTGCTCTCGTTCAACCAACCCTCAACGGTCCATTTGCCATGCTGCGTTCGGCCCTACTTCCAGTAACAAGGGCTCCCTGTACGTGCACACATGGTTTGATCTCCGTCTCATCAGTTTATGACGTTTTTAAATTACCATTAGTTTAAAACATTATGATAAACAATGCAACCTTTTAGTCTAAATCCTAATAAAAAAAGACATCGATACTAATATATCAACGTCTTTTTTATTAGAAGAACTGTAGGCTATAAGTGCCGTTAAAGGTGTCACCGGCAGCTAAAACATTCGAACCAAATTTCTCTTTAAAGTTACCTGTTGCATCTACCGTGTCAGCCAGACCCCACCATGGTTCAAGCGCAATAAATGGTGCCTGCTTACCAGCAGGCGTCCAAACACCGATAAATTGTGCATTGTCTAACGTCATACGCAATCCGTGTTGATTAGCCAAACGAGCCAACAAAAACGACGTCTTTTGTCGATTAAGTTTCAGAATAATAGCATCATCATGGTAATCTTCCTGACGCAGACGTAGCGGAATACTAGCATTAAATGGCGTAGGATGGTTTGGATTAGAATATGGTCCAACTAGACGCACACGATCATATATTTTTTCAGGTTCAATTGACAGATAGTAGTCCGAAAACTTTCCTCCATCAAGTGGCAAATTAAAGGCTGGATGTCCACCCACACTAAAGAATAGGGTTTCTTCTTTATCGGGATTATGCACGATATAAGCAATATGTAGTGTGTCATCCTCTGTTAATTCATAACTGATATCTAATTGAAACTTAAAAGGATATACTCTATGCGTTGACTCGGAGTCAACAATACGAAAAACAGCCTTATTTTCACTTTGTTCAACGACATCAAATAACATATTACGCGCAAAACCATGTTGGTTCATGTAATACGTTTCACCCGCAATTCTAAATTGATCGCCACGCAATCGGCCCACAATTGGGAACAAATTTGAAGCATGTCGTCCCCAATATTTGGGGTCTGCTGTCCATATATATTCTAATTCAGCATTTTTATGCCAGACACTTGTTAATTCAGCGCCTTCTGGATTAATTTTCACAATGAGGTGTTCATTTTCTAGCGTTATCATAACTTTTATTTTACTATCTTTTCTTAGATTTGTGAAGCGCTTGATAAACTATTTTTGTAACCGGTTACTTATTGGCTCGTGGAAAGAAATTTTGATAGTTTTTTTGTAAACTTTCTCTGGTCACATGAGTATACATTTGTGTCGTTGACAAATTAACATGACCCAACAATTCCTGAACCGTTCTCATATCTGCACCTCGATTGATCAAATGAGTCGCAAAAGTATGACGCAACATATGTGGATGAATTTTACCAGTCAATGCAGAACGTTGCATTAACTGGTTTAGAATGTAGGTAATACCAGCTGGTGTAATTGGTTCACCACGATGATTTACAAATACATATTCATGTTCTTGATTTACTGTTAACGAAGCTCGCAAATCTGTAATATATTCTTTCATAATATTTTCTGCAAAATGCCCAAAAGGAACATAACGATCTTTATTCCCCTTACCATGAATAAGCACTAGGCGCTGTGAAAAATCCAACTGAGATAACGTCAATCCAGCAATTTCAGCTACTCTTATTCCAGTAGCATATAAAAATTCAAGTAATGCTGCATTACGTTCCCACAAATGATCTTCATGATTGTAGGCCACATCAAAAAGTTCATGCAGTTCATCTTCGTAAAAAAAATCTGGTAACTGATTCTGATGTTTTTTTAATGAAATGCTATCAAATGGATTATCAATGGCAAACTGATTAGTAATTAAAAATTGATAAAACATTCGCAAACTGCTAATCTTTCTAGAAATAGTTGTACGAGCCAACTTTTTTTCATATAGATCATTCAAATAGACACGTACATCTAAAGTTTGAACTTCTCCAAATTTTGTAAATCCGCCATTTTCATGCAAATAATTCTCGAATTCAGCAATATCCGTTAAATAAGCCTTTAAGGTTTGCGGTGAATACTGGCGTTCTGATTCTAAATAATCATGATAAAGTTGTTCTTCACGTGTTGTCATATTTTCATTATACTATCTATTGAAAAGATTAAGAACAATTAAATTTGTTTGCGATCATATAAACTCACCCAAATTTACCTTAAGATGTCGTATAGTAAAGTTAGGTTTTAACAATTAACGTTGAAGATATGGAGATTAAATATGAAAGTACCAGTATATAGCCCCATAGAGCAATTACGTGAGCGCGTAATGAAGTTACAAAACAAGGCATTGGTTAATATTGCTAATTTCCGAAAAAATGTCTTAAAAAATCGAGATGACCGACGTAAACGAATAACTAAGTTATCAAAAACACGTGAAGTTTCTATTGTTCCTTATGAATCAACAGCCAGAGCTGTTGATACTAATAGTTTTGCCTATGCCTTGGAAGCCTCAATTACGGAAAGCGCTGCACCGCAAAAAAAACATTTTAGCATTTCAAATTATATTAAAAACTTTTTCTATCACCCACTTCGTGTTTTATCTACTGTCATTATCCTGATTCTACTAGTTTATATTGCGATTATGTTTTCTAAAGCAGTTTCCACAAATCAAAATCCAATTACCGAAACACGAACACAACAATCAAAAAATACAAAATAAAAAAGTTGCGATGTTTTTTATCGCAACTTTTTTATTAGTTTTTAAATGAATGAATCGGTGCTGGAATGTGTCCGCCACGATTGATAAAGTCTGCACTTGACTTTTCTACAACCGGCATAACTGGAGCAGTACCTAACAGCCCTCCATAATCAACCATATCACCAACCTTTGTACCCAAAGTTGGTAAAATACGGACAGCCGTCGTTTTATTATTTTGTACACCAATAGCGGCTTCGTCAGCGATCATTGCACTAATTGTCGTTGCACTAGTATCCCCTGGAATGGCAATCATATCCAATCCAACCGAACACACAGCAGTCATTGCTTCAAGCTTTGATAACGTCAATGTACCTTCTTTTGCTGCATCAATCATACCAGCATCCTCTGAAACTGGAATAAACGCACCAGATAGGCCGCCAACACGTTGCGAAGCCATAACACCACCTTTTTTAACAGCGTCATTCAGTAGCATTAGTGCAGCTGTAGTTCCGTGAGTACCCACTTGTTCAAGACCAATTTCTTCAAGCACTTCAGCTACAGAATCACCTCGCGCAGGTGTAGGCGCCAAACTCAAATCGACAATTCCAAATTCAACTCCAAGTCGTTCAGCAGCTAATGCACCAACCATCTGTCCAACACGTGTAATTTTGAAAGCTGTCTTTTTGACAGTTTCGGCAACTACTTGAATAGATTCGCCTTTTACCTTTTCCAGTGCACGTTTTACAACACCAGGTCCAGAAACACCAACATTAATCACAACATCGGCTTCACTAACACCATGAAAAGCACCAGCCATGAAAGGATTATCTTCGACAGCATTTGCAAAAATAACTAGCTTAGCATTAGCTGTGTCAGATTTTTCAGAAATACCTTTAACAGTTTCGCCCATCAATTTAATTGCATCAAGGTTTATACCTGCTTTAGTTGAACCAATATTAACACTCGACATCACTAAATCGGTTTCTGTAAGCGCACGAGGTAGCGATTTAATTAATGCCAAATCTCCATTGGCAAAACCTTTTTGGACCAATGCTGAATAACCACCAATGAAATCAACACCCACCGCTTTAGCCGCATCATCCAAGGCATGTGCGTAATAAAGCATATCATCGGGTGTTGCATGACCTGCAATCAACGCAATTGGCGTTACACTGATACGTTTGTTTGTAATTGGAATACCGTATTCACGTTCAATTTGCTCAGCAACTTTTATTAAGTCCTTTGCATATGTTGTAACTTTCTTATATATGTTTTTTGCAGTTTGTTGTGGATCACCTGCGACTGTGTCGAGCAACGAAATACCCATTGTAACTGTGCGGATATCAAGATGTTCTTCCTCGACCATGTTGATTGTTTCTTGTATTTGCTTTGTTTCCATGACTTCTCCAGATGATTCAATTCGTAAGTTCTTTATTATGTTAGCTACAAATATTAAACTCTACTCATCGCATCAAATATTTCTTCACGTTGCGTATGAATGGTAACGCCTAAATCAGTCCCTAACTTATTCAAATCATCTTGCAACACGTTGAATTGCCCTTCTAATTCTTCTAAATTAATTAACATACTCATCGTGAAAATATCACTCATAATCGTTTGAGAAACATCTAAAATGTTGATGTTGTGATCCGCTAACGTGTTAGCCACCCCAGCAATAATTCCTGGTTTATCTTTACCAACAACTGTTACAACTGCTTTACTCATAGTCATACAAATTCTCCATTAAAATTTACTTACAATATTATACCAGATTATACAGCAAACTATCTCGCAAAAACGAATAATTAATAGTACAAACCATTTTTTATTCGTTTTATCATCTGATTATTATACTGTTAAATCACCAGTTAAAACGATTAACAAAAAATATCAGTTCAAGTGATTACCCGTTTTTATTTTGTTCGGCAGACACATATCAAGTCCACGCTTAAAAATTAAAATATTTCACCACTAAATTCAATCTTTGGCGTAGCATCAAAGTCGTAAGTCTCCAAATCTGAGATATCAGTGATATAAGCCGTTAACGGCATTCCCATCATTAGATTTACCGCACCAGCTTTTTCTTTAACAACAATAACCGGAATGTTTTTCGCTACTGCGTAGCCAAACTCCCAAGCAGTTCCAGGATCTACTTCTTGCCCTACATAATCAATAACGGCTACCATAACGTCAGCTTGGTTAATTGCCTCAATATCACCGTTGTAGGTTGCAACACGCCACTCCGGACCAAACATTTCAAATTCTTCGTGTTGGTGTTCGCGTGGTGAAAAAACAGAACTTAATGTTTTATTAGCCGCTAAAGCTTTTTCAACACGTTCAACACGCTCAATTTGCTCTTTATCGAAGAATGGACTCGCAAGGTAAACTTTTTTTGACATTTTTAACTCCAATATTATTTAATGCTATTAGTATAACACACCTTCTGGTGAGATTAATCGACCTAAAGACATAAAGACTTCTAAAGGAATGCCGTTTCGCAAAACAACTATACAAATGACTTCTTAGTAGTTCTTTTATACTTGAAACAGACAATAATTTTAGATATAATAATGTTGCAAGCACTTAACTATAATGGTGATGCCGTGCCGGGACACGCTTCATCGGTTAAGCGCTTTTTCTTTTTCAAAATAAGGGGGCTAAGAAAATGATATTCTTGTTTATCATTTTATTTTTATTAAGTATATTGCTTGTAAGTTTTACGATACAAAATAAGCAGAGATATGGGACGTTTCTAGTACCACTTATATTCTCCATATTGTGTATTGGTGGTACAATCTTTTCTGGTTTTCAATTGCCGTCAGCAATACAAAAGATACAACAAAATAACGACGCGCAGGCAAATTCAAACAAACTAATCAAGTCACAACAAACTAATTCACAATCAAATCTGGAAAATGGCAGTACAACTGTAATATCCGATACTACAACGAAACAACAGCAAGAACAACTCAAATTAAAAGAACAAGAGCTTACTCAGAAACTAGACACAGCATATAGCAAAATTGGGGACGTCACTTTTGATACCGATGCCAAGACTTTCCAGCTCAAACTATACACTGATTCAGATTTATCAAAGTCGGTTGCTCAAATAGAGACCAATCCCAGTTTAGCAGAAGAAGCGCATTGGTCGAATTTCACTGATTCACTTTTAGAAACCTCGAAGAATATCAAAAAATCTTTTAAAGCTGGATACACTTTTGAACTAATGGGCATCAATGATAGTAACAAAGTGTTGTTTGCGGCAAAAGATGGTACTGAAATCAGCTCTATCACAAAATGAAGAGATGCATACGCATCTCTTCATTTTTTATTTATATCGTCTTTCACCATTCTGCCAACCTAAAAACTGAAAATGATCTGCATCAGGATGATCAGATGAAACGTTCTCATGTGAATCAAGAAGCTGTGAATTAAATATTTGTTCATATTGATCTACAGATACTTTTTTCCGATCAGCTAACTCTTTTTTTGTTTCATTTGCTGGTACATACTTAAAGAAGTTTTCTTGTAACGTTATAGAATACAACTCGGCTTCAGCCCCTGAACCATAGCTAAATATGGCCAACTGCTCTCCTGCAACTAAATCTTGTGCGTAACTCAATAATGACAACAAGCTTAAATACACAGAGCCAGTGTACAAATTTCCTACCTGTCGACTAAACTTTTGACTTGCCTTTAGATTTTTTAATAAACGTCCTTGCGGTATCTCATCAGCTTCATCTATAATTTGATCAAAAGCTTTTTTACCCATTTTGGTATATGGTAGATGAAAAGAAAAACCTGCAAAATCAGCGATTGTCCGACCGGATTGCTCCTTATATCGTTGCCATAGTGTCAAAAACATTTCTTTATAAATGTCTGTTGATAAATGGCCATCTACTATGGCTTCTGTTCTATCGATAGGACGCCAAAAATCTGCGACATCTCGGCTCATATAAACTGAATCAGAATTAATTGTTGCAATGCGTGGGCTTTCTGAAACAATCATGGCAACAGCCCCACCACCTTGGGTCACTTCACCCGGTGTATTTAATCCGTATCTTGCAATATCCGATGCGATAACTAAAACCCTTTTACCAGAATGGTTTGCAACGTAATCTCGAGCCTGCATTAATCCGAATGTTCCCGCATAGCAAGCTTGTTTAATTTCAATTGTTCGCGAAAATTCAGACAAATTAAGCAATTTTTGAACATATAATGCGCTTGATTTTGAATTATCGATACCAGATTCAGTAGCAAAAATAATCAAATCAATCTGCTGACGATCATCATTGTCAATAATTTTTGCAGCCGCGTTAGCACCCATTGTTACGACATCTTCATAATTCGGTATCACAGATTGTTTATCTTGGCCAATACCAATAGTATATTTATTCGGATCTACCCCACGTCGCTGAGCTAATTCTACCAAATCTAATACATATTCAGATGTGTAAAATGATAATTTATCAATTCCAATTGCCATTCTCTGACCTCCTGTTTTATTGTGGTTAAATAGCAAAAAAGAATTAATAAGTTGACGCTCACAATTCACAATATGTTACAGATTATGGTTTTTGTGCCAGCTCATTAATTCAATTTATTATATTACTTATCTACTTAGTAAAGTTCATTTACTTTATTCTGAATACTATCATTATTAATGAATTCATCATACGTCGTATCAACGCGATCAACAACGCCTTTCGGTGACACTTCAACAATATGATTTGCTGTAGTTGCTAAGAACTCATGGTCATGCGAGGTCATAATAATTGAACCCTTGAATGCGATTACCGCATCGTTAAGGGACTGAATTGACTCCAAATCCAAATGATTTGTTGGGTCGTCCATCAATAACACATTAGCCTTGAGCAACATCATCTTCGCCAAAACAATGCGGACTTTTTCGCCACCAGATAACACATTAATTTGTTTCAAGGAATCATCACCACGAAATAGCATTTGCCCGAGCATACCACGTAAACTCGTATTATCTTTTTGCTCTTCTTCCGCAAAATCACGTAACCAATCCAAAATAGTTACATCTTGATTATCGAAGTTATCATTTAAATCTTTAGCAATATATGATTGTGACGTTGTAACACCCCAAGACACCGTGCCCTCATCTGGTGCCATCGTACCTGCTATAATTTGCATCAATGTAGTTGTTGCTAAATCGGAACGTGATAAAATAGCGATTTTATCGTTTGGTCGACCAATAAAAGAAATATTATCTAATACTTTTTCGCCGTCAATTGTTTTTGAAACGTTTTCAACGCGAACCATATCATTCCCGAGCTCACGATTAATGGGAAAATTGATGAATGGGTATTTTCTTGATGAAGGTTTAATATCATCTAAAGTAATCTTATCTAATTGCTTTTTTCGAGCTGTAGCCTGCTTTGATTTTGAAGCATTAGCTGAAAACCGAGCTACGAAATCTTGCAACTGCTTAATTTGTTCTTCCTTCTTAGCATTTTGTTGAGAAGCTAAGCGTTGGGCCAATTCAGACGATTCTCGCCAAAAATCATAGTTTCCAACAAAGGGTGTAATTTTTCCAAAATCAACATCCAAAATATTGGTTGAAACAGCGTTCAAAAAATGACGATCGTGGGAAACAACAATCACTAAGTTTGGAAAATCAGCAAGAAAGTCTTCTAGCCAATTAATCGTCTGTACATCCAATCCGTTGGTTGGCTCGTCCAAAATCAAAATATCTGGATTACCAAACAAAGCTTGCGCAAGCAGAACTTTCACTTTATCATTTTCAGTTAGCTCACCCATCAAGGTATCGTAAACACTATCGCTAATACCCAGCTTGCTCAATAATTGACCAGCTTCAACTTCAGCATTCCAACCATCTAGCTCTTCAAATTCCGCACCCAAATCAGCAACACGCACGCCATCTTCATCGTTAAAATCCGGCTTAGCATAGATAGCGTCCATCTCAGTTTTAACTTCGTACAGTCGCTTATGACCTTGGATCACTGTATCTAAAACCGTAAATTTATCAAATGCAAAGTGATCCTGCTGCAATGATGACATTCTCTCACTATCACCGATTGAAATGGTTCCTTCAGTTGGTTGTAGTTCTCCTTGCAATAACTTCAAAAAGGTAGACTTACCGGCACCATTAGCGCCAATAATGCCATAAGTATTACCGGGTGTTAATTTCAAGTTAACATCTTGATAAATTTTAGGCCCTGAAAAACTAAAACTCATATCTGAAACTGTAATCAATGTAAAATCCTCCAATTAAGTTATGTTAAATAGTATCCCAGAGTTCATCGTTATCTGTATGCTTTAAGCAATAACTATTAAACACAAATGTAAAATATCCTATACCAGTGTAACAGAAAAAGTGCGAAATATCGCACTTTTTCTAGTTATTCATAATACTAATTATACTTTCAAGTTTCCATCAACAGAAACTTGTCCATCACTCTTTGTCTCACTTTTTAAATCACGGAATCCGTTTTCAACTGGAATTTGATTTTCATCCGGATCATCACGTGTATCCCCGAAAAAGGTAAATAAACTTAATACAATGTACATTAGTCCAAAATAAAATCCATACTGATGAGATATCAAATGAAGCAATAATGTTGAAATTCCAGAGAATACTGCAGGCAAGGCAAGTAAAATGAGAGGTGATAGTCCACGCTTGCGCACACTATACCCAAGATATAAAGTATAAAGACCATTAATGATTAGATAAAACCAGATAACCTTATGTAAACCACTCACACTGAGTAACTTACCAATAACTGGTAGTACCAAACCAAGCATAACCGCTGCAAGCCACTGATACCCGTAGTATTTTTTGAATATCTTCAGCATTATCTCACCACCTATAGTTATCTCATTTATTTATTATATTATAACGAATTAATTTAGTTCACGCAACACGCTAATCGCTGACATTGCATAGAGTGGCGCTGTTTCAGCTCTCAATATTCGAGGACCCAATCCAGCTAATTCAAAATTCTGCAATCGTAATTCCTCAATCTCATTTTCTGTTAGACCACCTTCAGGACCAAATACACAGACTAGTTTTTTTCCAGATGGAACAGCAGAAACAGCAGCTATCAGTGCCGCACTTTCGCCATCACGAGCTGATTCTTCCCAAGCAACAAGTCCAGTATTTTTAGGCATTTTGATAGTATCTTGCCACATGGAAAAAATAATTTCTGGAACAACCAACCGATGTGCTTGCTCTGCTGCAGCTTGCGCGATTTTATTAAATCTTTTAATTTTCTTTTCTTGTTGCTTCCGCCAATCAGCAACTGTTCGTTTCATTGAGGTGAAAACGATTGTTTTGACACCAAGTTCTGTTGCTTTTTGGATAAACCAGTCAGAACGATCATTCTTGAGGGGAGACACGACGAGCGTTACATCTATTGGTAACTCAACATTTGAATAATATCGATCAACCACTTTGATATTAATAACCTCGGAATCAATTAAAGTAACTTCTCCAAGACAAATTTCCAAATTATTACTAACAAATTCAGCTTTTGACCCCACTCGAGCTCTCAAAACTTTGCCAAAGTGCTTAAAAATGTCATTTTTAGCTGTTAAGCGAATCGTATCATTAATTGGTTCGTTTAGAAAATAGCGTTGCATTATTTAGAATCCTTTTTTGCAATGAATGCATGCCAGTCACCCATTGTTGTATGTTGAAAAATTTTATATCCTGCTTGTTGTAGTTGTTGTTCAATCGACACTGAAATGGCGTCATAGATTCCAGAAACCAAGAAATAGCCACCTGGCTTCAGACGTGACCACGTCTGTGGAATAAGACGTTCAATAACGTCAGCTAGAATATTAGCAACGATCAAGTCTACAGATTTATCAATAGCAATTGACTCCAGTAAGTCACTAGTTACCACTGTAACATCATTGGCCACTGGGTTTAACGCTAAATTTTCTTTAGCAACATTCACTGCCATCTCGTCAATGTCTGTTGCTAAAATGTCTGCTACACCTAGTTGTTTTGCAGCTACGGATAGTACTCCTGAACCCGTACCGACGTCTATCATGCTTTCTCCACCACGAACGACAGTTTCTAGCGCTTGGATCATTAACCGTGTTGTTTCATGAACTCCTGTTCCAAAAGCTAACTTAGGATCCATAATAATGGGATATTCATCTTCTTGAGCTGCTACAAATTTTTCCCATGAAGGTACGACAGTAATGTGTCTTGTTATGCGGGTGGCATGATAATATTGCTTCCAGTTGTTTTCCCAATCTGATTGTGCAATGCCATTTAATGTAATAGTTGCAGGTGATGCATCAACCCCAAGCGTCACTAAATTATCCAACTGTTCTTTTATCCGACTAACAGTGTTAGGTAAAGATGCATCGTCTTCAAAATAAGCTGTCACTGTTACTGGTGAGATATCATCGACAATCTGCACACCCTCAGCACCGGTTGACATTAATATATCAGCAATTGGTTCAATGCCATCATTGTTCGTCGCAACGTTGAGTGCTTGCCATTTATTGTTCGTCATACTTCACCACTACTTTTCCCATCATGCGACCCGCTTCAACTTCTTTAGTAGCAGCACGAATATTTTCTACAGATAGCCCGTGATAAGTCTTTGACAGTGTCGTCTTGATTTTATTCTCATCAAGTAAACGTGCTACCTGATTAAGTGCATTCCCTTGAGACTGCATATTAACACCATAGTTTCCCTTAGCAAACATGAACACCCAGCTAAACTGTGCGCCAATGTTCTTCAAAGGTCCCATATCAATTGGCTTTGTCGTTTCAACAATTGATGCAATTCGTCCAAATGGCTTAATAACGGCTGTTGCAAGTGGCCAATAATAATCCGTATTTTGTAAAATCGCAATATTGTCAACTTTATCGTGCTGAATCTTTCTCATCTGCTCGTTCAAATCTTGATGGTAGTCTAAGATATAATCAGCCCCAAGTGACTTAACCCAAGTAACAGACTCGGCGCGAGATGCTGTAGTGATAACTGTCATCCCGATATACTTTGCTAATTGAATTAATACGGATCCAACACCACCAGCACCATTCACAATTAAAATTGTGTGCCCCAAGGCACTGTTTTCCTCAAGATCATAACACAATGCTTCATGTAAGATTTCGTAAGCTGTAATTGATGTTAACGGCATAGCCGCAATTTCTTCATCACTTAATGAGGTGGGGGCATGGCCGACCAACGCTTCATGAACAACTTGAAGCTCAGCGTTAGAACCGGGTTTCAATTGTGCTCCAGCGTAGTAAACTTTATCACCAACACTGAAATGTTGAACATTTTGACCAACTTCTACAACCACACCGACTGCATCAAAACCCAAAATACGAAAAACACCACTATGAGCATAATTGGCTCTCATTTTTGTATCCACCGGATTGACAGAACTGGCCAAAACTTTAACTAGTAATTCATCTTTATCCGGTTGTGGTCGGGGAATAACTTTTTCCACAAAAGCATCCGGTTGATCAATTGATAGAGGCCGTTCAAATCCAATGGCACGCATTTTATGACTTTGACCAAATGGCCAAATATTTTTTATTTTATCTAATAAATTCATTCTGATAACCCACTATTTAAAATATTATTCAGCGTTTGTTTTGATACTTGATAAACTGGTTTAAAGTTTTCATGAGTATACAACATTGTTATTGTCATATTTCTCGTCGCTGAGGTTGGCATGTCATCATTCAAAACACTTTGCCAGTTTTCAGCGATCATAGCATACTCAACTAAGCGCAACTGTTCAGCAGATAATTTGCTTGCCTCATTAGATTTTTTTTGTAATTGTTTTTCAACATAACTTTGAACTTTTTTCTGGCCGGCAGGCAAATCAATAGGTGTTACTTGATATTGAACCTTTGCGTTATGGTATCGATCATACCTTATTCTTGTGATTTTATAGTTACGATCGCGTTGTAAGGTCGTTACATATCGTTGCGATAAATCACTTATGACTGGTTTCTTTTGATACTTATGACCATCAAAAGTAACCGAATTTGCCACTTTGGCGCTGCTCTTCCACGCTTTGCCAACGCTAGTAGCAATTTCTGTTTGCCACGCTGTATTTGTTAAATGCACAACCTGTTCGGTGCGTTTGTCATCAGAATGGCCTGTCAAGCCAAATTGTAACGCAATCGCTGCATCTTTTTGAAGAGTTTTCACACGGGTCTCTTGCGAGATACCATCAAAATTAAAAACAACTCTGGCAACTGTCAGAATAACCACTAACAACATAACTACTACTGAACAAACTGTTAAAATCTTAACCTTACGATTTGTTGGTTTTGACTGTTCGGATAAATTGCGTGCTAATCTAGAACGCTTTGTGTTAGTTTCCTCGGGCATATTGGGCATCGTCCTCCGTTTTAAGCACAGCCATGAAAGCTTCTTGCGGTACCTCGACTGAACCAACAGATTTCATACGTGCCTTACCCCTTTTCTGCTTGTCGAGCAACTTTGCACGACGATCAGGATCACCTGTATGAATTTTAGCCGTAACATCCTTACGATAAGCTTTAATGTTTGTACGAGCTAATATTTTAGCGCCAATAGCTGCTTGCACTGGAATTTCAAAGTTTTGACGTGGAATGATCTCTTTTAGTTTAGAAGTAATAATCCGTCCTCGTTCTACAGCAAAGTCACGATGAACAATGAAACTCAGGGCATCGACCTTCTCACTATTTAAAAGAATATCTATTTTGACCAAGTCGGATTGTCTGTAGGATGATAACTCATAGTCAAGTGAAGCGTAACCACGCGTGCTAGATTTTAGTTTATCAAAGAAATTGAAAATAATTTCGGACAAAGGCATGTAATACTTGACATTGACACGCGTGTTATCCAAATATTCCATTGTGTCAAATTCGCCACGTTTGCGTTGCGCAAGTTCCATAACAGCACCAACGTAATCATTAGGCACCATAATTTGGGCATGCACATAAGGCTCCTCAATGTATTTCACTTTGGATGTGTCTGGCATTTCTGATGGGTTTTCAATCTCAATCGTTTCCTCATCATTAGTTACCACTCGATAAGTAACAGACGGAGCAGTTGTCACCAAGTCCAAATCAAACTCGCGCTCCAGCCGCTCCTGAATGACATCCATGTGGAGCAAACCCAAAAAGCCAACTCGATACCCAAAGCCTAGTGCTTGTGAAGTTTCTGGTTCAAACGTTAGCGCAGCGTCATTGAGCTGTAGTTTTTCCAAAGCTTCCCGTAAATCCGTGTACTTAGCGTTGTCTGAAGGATATAGACCAGAATAAACCATAGGTGTCATCGGTTGATATCCGGATAATGGTTCACTGGCTGGATTATTTACTAGGGTAATTGTATCACCAGAATGTGTCGTATGAATGTCCTTAATAGCTGCTGTTAAGTAACCAACATCCCCCGCCATCAAGTAATCACGCTTCTGAGCATTTGGAGACATCACACCAACTTCCGTGACCTCATATTCCGCACCAGTGTTCATCATACGAACCTTATCACCAGGCTTTACAATGCCTTCTCGTACACGCATGTTAACAACCACACCACGATAAGCATCGTAGGCTGAATCAAAAATCAAAGCACGTAGTGGTGCATCGATATCTCCTTGTGGTGCAGGTAAATCGGTAACAATTTTTTCCAGCAGTTCTGGAATACCAATACCTTGTTTAGCTGACGCTAACACTGCCTCTGAAGCATCAATGCCAATAACATCCTCAATTTCCGTACGAACCTTTTCGGCATCTGCCGCCGGTAAATCAATTTTGTTAATTACAGGTAGAATTTCCAAGTCATTATCTAGGGCCAAATAAACGTTAGCTAACGTTTGTGCTTCAACGCCTTGAGAAGCATCAACAACAAGTATAGCCCCTTCAGCAGCTGCCAATGCCCGTGACACCTCATAAGAGAAATCAACGTGCCCTGGTGTGTCAATCAAATGAAAAATGTAGGTCTCTCCATCTTTAGCATCGTAATGAACTTCGACCGCATTTAGTTTAATCGTAATTCCACGTTCACGTTCTAAATCCATCGTATCCAGTAACTGATTCTGCATGTCACGTTCAGCGACAGTATGTGTCTGTTCCAGGATACGATCAGCGATGGTTGATTTTCCATGGTCAATGTGTGCAACAATTGAAAAATTACGTATGTGCTTTTGTCGTTCTTTAAGTTCATTCAAATTTAATTCTGTCATAATTGGCATTTTTTTCTTTCAGTTTTCTATCTATTTAATTTTACCATAAAGCCTCACGTTACTTTTCGAAAATGATACCGCTATTTTAGCAAAATAAAAAAGCTAGGCTATTGCCAAGCTTTTAACTTTCATGAAAATTTAACGACGTGTGGTCCTTTTTCTTTCAACCCTGCAGACAGTATCTTCATCACGGTAATCATGTTTTCATCGGAAACAAGTTTTGGCATACCTTTGACCAATGTGTTATAAACAGAATCATAAACTCTGCCATAATCACCCTGAATACTAGGTATGTATTTATCAATGCGATCACCACTCTGATTGTAGTATACCAAGTGCCCATAGTTTTGTGGCGTGTCAACGCCAAAACGTGCGTCTCCAGGCATAATACCAGTTTTAAGGTCATTTTCCTGCTCATCAACCTCATACTTAATAAATGTGCCTTGTGTTCCACGCAACTGCCATTTTGGATATTGGATTGTTGCTAATTCTGTGGTTTGAATTGTTGCTTTAAAAGCTTGTGGATAAAAAAGGTTAACCTCAATTTGGTCGTCTACAGGACTGTTCAGTAATCGAGTAGAACGTATGTCGTAGGTTGCTGAATTCGGTGCACCAAAGAGACTCACAATTTGATCTACCAAGTGAACCCCATGACCGAACAGCGATCCGTCGATTTCATTACCATTCAATTGTCCGTCATTAGGTCGATAATGGTCCATATGAACCTCAAGATCAACTAAACGACCGAGGTACCCATTTTGAATAACCCGTTGAACTGTCAAAAAGTCACTATCAAATCGCCTACTTTGAAATGGCATCAAAAATAACTTTTTATCATAAGCAATATTGACCAGATCACGAGCCTCAATATCACTAGCAGCCATTGGCTTGTCAACCATAACATTTTTTCCAGCCAGTAGTAGTCGTTTTGTCACCTGATAATGACTAGCTGAAGGCGTTACAACAACCACTAGATCGATGGTTTCATCTTCAATAATGTCATCAATATCTGTTGAAAATACAGTACCAGTAGCTTCTAACTCAGATTGCTCTGCTGGTCTTTTCCCAAGTGTAGGTGTTACTACACGGCTCACGTGAAACTTATCTTGCCGTAACTTTAAATAAGGTAAATGATAACGATTTGTGCTTTTTCCAAAACCAACATAAGCAATATTCAACATAATGACCTCCTACTTTCTAGTGACGACCTATTATTTAATCATTTTACTTAATAACAATTTGTTCTAAATCACCCAATTCACTAATTAAGCGATGAATTACATTCAGTTGTGCATAGCGATTGTTTTTAACAGCTACATTCTCGGCGTTAACCATTGTAGCTTCAAAATAAGTTGAAATAGGAGATTGCAATCCAGCTAATGCTGAATAAACCTCGTCAGCACCTTCTTTTACTAAGTGGCTCAAGTTCAGTGCATACGTTGCCTGGTACAATTCTTTTTCAGCATCATTTTCAAATAAAGATGGATCCACGTTGTCATTAGTTAGCTGCTTAACTGCCAAGCGATCGACACGTGTCAATGCTTCAATCACATCACGGAAATTATCATCTTTACTGTGAGCAGAAAGTACATTAATACGATCCATGAGGTAAACAACGTCAGTATTTCCTGAACGACTAACGCCTGCAGATACCAAATCTTGGCGAATACCATCATCCAATGTTAACTTACGCACGCGATCTAAGATAAATTCCAGTACAGCTGTGATATCAGCCGCAGCAACTTCTCCTTGTGATTGGGCAAACTGAGTTAATATCGGTTTCAAAGCAACATGCCAATTTTTCCCCTGTAATGTTCTTACAATACCTGTTGCTGCGCGACGTAGTCCATAAGGATCATTTGAACCGCTTGGTGTTAAGTCAGCTGCAAAGAAAGTTACAATAGCATCTAGTTTATCGGCAACTGCTAGTACAGCACCAATATCTGACTCAGCAATTTTTCCTGTTGCTGAAGTCGGCATATAGTGCTCTTTAATTGCTGCAGCCACAGCGGGATTCTCACCAAATAATTTAGCATAGTGTTCACCCATAATACCTTGCAATTCATCAAACTCACCAACCATACCGGTCATTAAGTCGAATTTATAGATTTCTGCTGCACGGCCCACGTTAGACAATTGTTGTTCATCAAAATTCAGTGATTGCGCTAATGTATGTGCCAAAACGCCAGTTCGCTGCATATGTTCATAAACAGTACCAATTTTTTCGTGGAAAACCAGTTTTTTGACCTTTTCCATGTAGTCAGCGATTGTTTTAGTTTGGTCTTCTTTGTAAAAGAATTCTGCATCTTCAAGACGAGCAACCAGAACTTTTTCATTACCAGCAATAACATTATCCAAATGCTCTTGGTTCCCATTACGTACTGATAAGAAATGTGGCAATAATTCCCCGTCATGATTAGTAACAAAGAAGAAACGTTGATGTTCGCGCATTGATGTGATTAATACTTCATCAGGAATTTCCAAATATTTTTTATCAAAAGTACCAGCAAATGCCGTTGGCCATTCGACAATATTATTAACTTCTTCCAGCAAGTCCTGTGCTGCACTAGTGTCTAATTCTAATGACCAATTGTTTTGTTTAGCAATTGCCGTCAGTTGAGAACGGATTGCATTTTTTCGTGCCTCAGCGTCAACTATAACACTTGCTGATTCGAGTGTACTTACATAATCGTCAGCAGAAGGAATTTCAACATGTTCATTTGACAAAAAGCGGTGTCCTCTTGTAACACGACTAGTCTGAACATCTAATACATGAAAATCAACTACTTTCTTACCAAACAAGGCGACAAGCCAGCGAATTGGTCGTACGTACAAGAAAGCATTATTTGCCCACTTCATGTACGTTGAGAACTTCATCTCTGAAACCACCTCGTCACCAATCTTGACCAAGATATCCTTGGCAGGAACGCCTTCAGTATGCTTTGTTAACCACACATAGCCATCTCTTGTTTCAAAGTCATCTGGTGTTGCGACTTGACCACGTGCAAATCCCATTGCTGCCTTAGTCCACTCACCATTGGCATCTTTTGCTCTTTCAATTGACGGACCACGCTTTTCTTCACTCAAACTTTCTGATTTTTCCGCTACATCGGTTAATTCAACAGCCAACCGACGTGGGGTTGAATAAGGCTTGATGGCACCAACAGGCAATCGATGCTCAGCTAAAAAGTTTTTTGTTCTTTCAATTAATTGATTTTCTGAACTTGTGACCAAATGTGCTGGCACTTCTTCAAGACCAATTTCTAATAAAAATGTTGACATGAGTTATTCTCCAATATTGATTTTATCTCTGTTACTATCAGGCATTTTCTTTGGTGTACTTACCGTTTTTACCAAGATACTTATCACGTAATGTCTGATCTTTTAGCAAAGGAAAACCAAGCTTAGCACGTTCTTCAATAAATACTTTTGATACTTTGCGAGCCATTGTACGAATACGATGTAAGTAACCAGCACGTTCCGTGACCGAAACTGTACCACGTGCATCTAACAGATTAAATGTATGTGATGATTTCAAAATATAGTCATAAGCCGGATGTACCAAGCCCAAATCCAACAAACGAGTTGCTTCTGCTTCAAATTCTTCAAAGTGGCGCAACAACATATCTTGGTTAGATTCTTCAAAAGCGTATTTTGAATGTTCGTATTCTGGTTCTTTGAAAATATCACCGTACAACACACCATTACCCCATTCAAGATCGTAAACCGTTGGTACATCTTGAATGTATGATGCTAATCGTTCTAGACCATAAGTCACTTCTGCCGTCACAGAATCTACTTCAATTCCACCAACTTGCTGGAAATAAGTAAACTGTGTCACTTCCATACCATCTAGCCAAACTTCCCAACCAATTCCTGCAGCACCCATGGAGGGATTTTCCCAGTTATCTTCAACGAAACGTATATCATGTTCTAATGCTTTAATACCCAAAGCTTCTAAAGATCCCAGGTAAAGCTCTTGAATGTTTTCAGGGGAAGGCTTCATCACTACTTGAAACTGATGATGTTGAAATAAACGGTTTGGATTATCGCCATAGCGGCCATCAGCTGGGCGACGAGAAGGTTGAACGTAAGCGGCGTTCCAAGGCTCAGGACCATTAGCACGTAAAAATGTATATGGCGACTGTGTTCCAGCGCCAACTTCATTGTCATATGCTTGCATTAAGTTTGCACCTTGTTTAGCCCAGTATTGTTGTAGAGTCAAAATGATATCTTGCAATGATAGTTTTTCGTTTGTCATAATCGTTCTTCCTTAAAAATTTATCGACAATTCAGCACAGATGATGTCGATATTTTGTTATATTTACCAGCATCAAAAAACCGCGTGTAAGCTCATCCAATGCCAAAATAATTGACATCAGGACGCTTACGCGCGGTTCCACCTGACTTCCGAGCTATAAAACCCGACACTCGATTGTTTGTCCATTCCACCAACGCCACTTGGCTTCATCACGTACAAAACTCAATAATGATATTATGCACCCTCTACGACAAATCGTCAAGTAAAATTTCTACATTAACCTACTCGAAAACTTTCTGACAATGTTTTAACAATCAAATTAAGCAATGCTCTTGATGGCGCAATTAAGTACACAACTCGAATGTGACCATCTGGCATATGCCACTCTAAATAAGTCATTGCTTTAATACTGTCAGAGGTAGTATCTTGGTAAGTACCGTCAATTCGAGAGACTTGTACATTATCGACATGATCTAATGAAAGATAACTTTGTCCCGTAATTTTTTTAAAACTAAAACTAGCAACATCAACACCAAATCCCTGACCTTGAGTGCTGGTTAAAATCATTATGTTTTGTTGTGACTGCAACCACTGCAAAGAAGCTGCATCTTGTTCCCAAATCCCATGGACCTTAAAGAAACCAAACTCTGCATCTCCTATTGTATCTTCTGTTAATCCTTTGTATGCCGTCGTCTCAAAATCGTCTGGAAGTTCAGTGACTTCTTTTTCAGGTATCGAAGATCCTGAGCTAGCGTCTGATAGGTTATCATCTGTCTCTTGGGCTGACGAGCTCATAGAACCATTTTTAACAGAATAACTTGAAGATACGGATGTACCTCGATTTTCATTAACCTGATGCTGTTCTTGAATATATCTTTGCGCAGCAGCTCTAAATTCATGTGTAACATGCTTTAAAGCGGTAACCTGGAAACAAACCGTTAAAATCATTACAACGCTAATTACAGCTGCGTAAAATGATTTTTGCTTTTTACTTAAAGTTGGCGTCCAATAGGCAGAACGCCTTGAAACCAAGTAAATAATCCAACCGAAATATATTAAAAATGCAATTGGTGCCAAAATAACTAAACGAATACTGACTAAAATGCCGAAACTCACTCCTAAAAGGGACGGGCTCATCAGTACAAACATAATTGTCTGCACTGGAAATCCCGTATCTCGTAATCGTCTAATAAATAAGGATAAGTTTGGAATAGTTATTAAGATACTGAATGTCCCCGATAACTTGGTCGCTAACGGCCATGAATTAAAAAAGTTAATTGATACAAATAAAATAGATGCAAAAATAAATGTATTCACGATTTGAACCCACCAGAAATCCAATCGATACGCACCACTATGAAAATCAAAAGCTTCCCGCCAATATCTCAAATATCTCCTCAGCACATCCCTCTCCTAAATAAAAAGACTTGGATTTATCCAAGTCAAGCATAATCGCAATATCTTACGAAAATCAAATTGTTAACAATTCTTTTTCTTTTTCAGCCGCTATGCCATCAATTGCTTTGATGTTTTCATCAGTCAACTTTTGTGTCTGATCTTCGGCCTTACGGGCATCATCTTCAGGCATTTCTTTGTCTTTTTTAATATCATCCATAATATCACGACGAACATTACGAACTGAAACTTTAGCTTTTTCAGCTTCAGCCTTCACTTCTTTAGCAAGTTCTTTACGACGTTCTTCTGTCATTTGTGGAATAGCCAGACGTACAATATTCCCATCAGAAGCAGGATTCAAACCAAGATCTGAAACATTAATTGCATGTACAATAGCTTCTAATGCACTCTTATCAAAAGGCGTAATTAACAAAATACGCGCCTCTGGTACAGAAATAGAAGCAACCTGATTAAGTGGTGTCATTGCACCGTAATATTCAACTTCTACACGATTCAAAATATTAGGATTTGCACGTCCTGTTCGGATATTAGCTAATTCACGTTGGAGTGCATCTTGTGCACCCTTCATACGTTCCTTTGCATTGGTTAAATCAAAAGTCATTATTTTTCTCCCGTTACTGTTGTTCCAATTTCTTCACCAAGTACAACTCGCTTTAAATTACCAGGTGTATTAAGATTAAACACCACCAAAGGCATATTGTTATCCATAGAAAGCGAACTAGCTGTGGAATCCATTACTTTCAAACCTTTTTTCAAGATATCAAGATGAGTTAATTCGGTAAACTTAACTGCATTAGCATTTTTATTTGGATCTGAGTCATAAATGCCATCTACACCATTTTTACCCATTAAAATTGCATCAGCATTAATTTCATTGGCACGCAAAGCCGCAGTTGTATCTGTTGAAAAATAAGGAGACCCAGTTCCTGCAGCGAAAATAACAATGCGCCCTTTTTCTAAATGCCTAATAGCACGTCCACGTATGTAGGGCTCAGCGATTTGTTGCATTGTAATGGCTGTTTGTACACGCGTTTGCACACCAGCACGTTCCAATGCATCTTGCAAAACAAGAGCATTCATCGTTGTACCAAGCATGCCAGTGTAGTCAGCACGGGAACGTTCCATACCGATTTTTGATGCTGGTTCGCCTCGCCACAAATTCCCACCACCAACAACGATCGCAATTTGCGTACCCAAATCGTGGACATCCTTTAGCTCTTCGGCAATAGAAGAAACAGTTTCAAGATCAATTCCTTGGCCTTTGTCTCCTGCTAACGCTTCGCCAGAGAGCTTCATCAAAACGCGTTTGTACTTAATATCAGTCATGTTTAACCTCTTTTATTTGCTTATACAAGTATATCAAAAATTTAGAAAAATTTCCGAAAAAAAAGTGCGCTATTTATATATAGTACACTTTTTAACTAATTAGCTTCATAGATAAAACAATCAATGGCAATTAGTAATTTCTAAATATTAACCAAGTTGCTTAGCAACTTCTTCAGCCAAATCAGTGACTTGCTTTTCAATGCCATCACCAACTTGGTAACGAACAAATGACTTAACTGATCCATTTTGTGAAGCAATGAATTGTGCAACTGTTTGGTCGCCGTTTTTAACAAATGGTTGATCCAACAAAGAAATTTCAGCCAAGAACTTTTTGATACGTCCTTCGACCATGCGTTCCTTAATGTTATCAGGCTTACCATTCAAATCTTCAGAAGCTAACTGCACTTCCTTTTCCTTAGCAACAACATCAGCAGGCACTTGATCATCAGATACAAATTGTGGTGCAATGGCAGCAACATGCATTGCGATATCTTTGGCAGCTTCTTCTGAAGCACCATCAACAACAACCAAAGCTGAAATTGAGCCTGCCAAGTGAGAATATGAACCAAAGTTTTCTGAATCTGACTTTTCTACTACTGAAAAACGACGCAAAGTAATCTTTTCACCAGTAATTTGAGTTGTTCCGATAATCTTGTCGTTCAAAGTTTGACCTTCTTGAACTTCAAGTGCCAAAGCAGCTTCAACGTCAGCAGGTGCAAATTCAACGATTGTGTTGGCAACTGCGTTAAGCAATTCGTTAAATTCAGCATTACCAGCCACGAAGTCAGTTTCTGAGTTTAATTCAATAATCGCAGCGCGGTTACCCTTAACGGCAACGGCTGTCATTCCTTCGGCAGCGACACGATCACCTTTTTTAGCAGCTTTTGCCATACCCTTTTCACGCAATAAATCAATTGCCTTGTCTAGGTCGCCATCAGCTTCAACCAATGCTTTTTTAGCATCCATCATTCCAACAGATGTCTTATCACGTAATTCCTTTACTTGTGCAGCAGTAATTGCCATTATAGTGCTCCTCTAAAATAGTTTAATGTATTTTTATTATAACATATTAAAATACCATTCCGCGTCCCGAACAGGTCCGCTAGGAACGGTATTTATAGAATAAAATTAATTAGTTATTGCCTTCTTCAACGATGTTAGCAATTTCTTCGATTGATTCTGTGTTTTCATCACCTTCAACGAATGCATCTTCAGGTGCTGAATCTTGGCCTTGACGACCTTCAATAACAGCATCGGCAATCTTTGATGTGATCAAACGTACGGCACGAATAGCATCATCGTTAGCAGGAATCTTAACATCGACTACATCTGGGTTAGCATTTGTATCGATCATAGCTACAACTGGGATGTTCAGCATGTTTGCTTCCTTGACGGCAATTTCTTCCTTCTTTGGATCAACAACAAACAATACATCTGGCAAGCCAGGCATATCTTGAATACCACCTAAGAACTTTTCCAACTTTTCACGTTGCTTGTTCAACAGAACAACTTCTTTTTTAGGCAATTGCTCAAATGTGCCGTCTTCGGCCATTGTTTGCAAATCCTTCAAACGTTGGATACGTGTCTTAATAGTGTTCCAGTTTGTCAATGTACCACCCAACCAACGATGGTTGATGTAGTATTGACCAGCACGTGTTGCTTCTTCAGCAATCGCATCAGAAGCTTGCTTCTTAGTACCAACGAATAATACGTTAGCGCCATCAGTAGAAGCGTTACGAATAAAGTTATAAGCTTCATCAACTAACTTAACTGTCTTTTGTAAATCGATGATGTGAATACCATTACGTTCTGTAAAGATATATTCGTCCATCTTTGGGTCCCAACGACGTGTTTGGTGACCGAAGTGTACTCCTGCTTCGAGGAGTTCTTTCATTGAAATAACTGCCATGTTATGGCCTCCTAGGTTTTTCCGCCGACAAATTCGTTGTTCACGCTGACATTTCTGCACCTACGTGTTCTCATTTATCGTGTGTATTTGTTGCTTTTCACAACATATTTCATTTTACATTATTTTTGGTTCCTTGACAAGCATATTACCAAATTCTGACCACGTGGTGTGCTAATAAGTACTGTTCCTTGTTAATTCGTGTTAATTTCTTAAAATTCGCCTCTGCTTTTAATGCTTCGCTCTTTGTCTGGAATTCTTCATAGTGAATCAATTTTAATGGATGTCGCGCCTTTACCCGAGTAAACTTTGCTCCTTTGCCAGACTCATGCGTCGCTAAACGACGTTGTACGTTATCCGTGAATCCACCATAAAAATAACCATCCGCTGTATACAACACATAAAAATAATAATATTTCATTCATGCCACGCTTTACCATAGAGGATGTCATGAACTTCTGATGTATAGTCATTGTCATCAGTATAGGCGATAAGGGGCGGCATAATGCGCACACCACCTGGTCGGCCAGATTTAATGGCTTCTATTAAAACCATATTGGCTTCACGGTTCGCCTTTCCATAAACAAATTGAACTCTTTTAATCATGAGCTTTCGTGCAGCAAACGCTGCAAATATATCTGCTAGTCTTTCCGGCCGGTGTACCATATAGACCTTGCCATTATTTTTCAGGAGTTTGTTGGTAATTTGGGCCAATTCAGGCAGGTTAATCATCAACTCGTGGCGCGCAATTTCATAATGTTTATCTATATTAGTCTTGGTAGTCTCAGTTAAGGGAAAATAAGGTGGATTTGTCAGAACAGTTTCAACCGAACCAGGTTGAATTTCATTAAATATATCTTTCATGTCAGCTTGAAGGACCGAAACACGTTCATGCAAATTGTTCAGTTCAATGCTGCGTTGTGCCATTTCAGCTAATTCTGGTTGTATCTCGACTAACTTTATTTTTCCAGTCACTTTCGGGGCGTAAAAAAGGCCAACTGCGCCAGTACCTGATCCCAAATCTACAGATAACCCTTTACCTTTCCCCTTTACATCAGCAAAATGTGCTAATAAAATTGCATCTAAGGAATATGAAAACATGTCTGGATTCTGGATAATATTAATATTTTGTGATGGAAGTCCATCGATACGTTCATTTGCTTTAAGAAATGGTTGTGTCATTTGCGTTTCTCTCTGTTTATCTGTAAAATTGAAATGATTTAATTTATGAGGTAAATAAATATGAAATTCTATGATTTTTTACGTGGCATTGCTGTTGCTTTAATATGGGCAGTTACTGGTCGCATTAAATACATGAATCGCGACAGAATACCCCAAAACGATAACTATGTGCTAGTTGGCCCACATCGTACTTGGTGGGACCCAGTATGGTATGCCATGGCGGCCTACCCAAAACACTTTATTTTCATGGCAAAAATTGAATTATTTAAATTCAAGCCACTTGCCTGGTTAATCAAATCAGCCGGCGCTTTCCCAGTTGATCGTGAAAATGTTGGCCCAAGCGTCATCAAAATTCCCGTACGTGAATTAAAAGATGGCAATCGCTCTTTGATAATGTTTCCTTCCGGTTCTAGACACAGTGACGATTTAAAATCAGGTTCCATTTTAATTGCACGAATGGCTGGAAAGGCAATCGTACCAGCTGTCTATCAAGGTCCTGTTAAGTTCAGTCAACTTTTCAAACGTAATAATACCACAGTTAATTTTGGTAAGCCAATTATTATTGATCGTAAAGACCGATTGAACAAAGAAAATATTGCTAAATATACTGAGCAAATGCAAAAAGCATTCCAAGAATTAGATGCTGAGATTGACCCAACTTGGAAATATGTAGATCCAAAACGTTTAGAAAAAAAATAAGCCGATTGGCTTATTTTTTTTGCGAATTGGCACTTTGTTGCTTCATCTGAGCCATCATTTGGTTCAATTTCTTTTGAGATGGTTTTTGTCCCATTGACATCATCATTGATTTCATCATTTCTTCTGAAATAGGTGGGTTTTTTGCAAGATAACTCTTCATTGAATTACGTGCCAAGAAAAAGCCACCGACCAAACCAATAACTAAAGTTAACACTGCAATTAAAATTGCTAGCCATGTGCTAATCATGCATATTCTCCTTACTAAAATGTCTGATAGTTATTATAGCACAGCCAGCAAAGGCGTGCTATAATTACTTGCAGAGTTAACGTTTTCAATATGAACCATTTTGTTCGTTACAAAAATAAACAACACAAGTTTTTATCATTTATTTAATATTAGGTTGAATTTTTACAAAAATAACGAACAAACGTTTGATTTGTTCGTGTTTTTCCGTTATACTGATGATAGTAAATTTAACAAGTAGGAAACCCATCATGGCAATTACACAAGAAAGCAAACAAATTCAAGTGCTTCGATTTATTCATGAAGCACAATCAGAAAATGGTTACCCACCAACCGTCCGAGAAATTGGTGAAGCTGTTGGATTATCATCTTCTTCAACTATTCACGGTCACATCGAACGACTAGTCAAAAAAGGTTATCTTTTAAAAGATGCTTCTAAACCAAGAGCTCGTGCGATCGAAGTAACCGATATTGGTTTAGAGATGCTTGGCATTTCAACAACACCCGGAAAAATTCCGGTACTTGGAATGGTTACAGCGGGTACACCAATTTTGGCAGTGGAAGAAGAAGCAACCGAATTTTTCCCTATTCCAGATAATTTAATGCAATTTGATGGTGACCTGTTCATGCTTAATGTTCATGGTGATTCAATGGTTAACATTGGCATCCTAGATGGAGACAAAGTTATCGTACGTAAGCAAGAGAATGCTGATAATGGTGATGTCGTTGTCGCAATGAATGATAGCAATGAAGCGACAGTCAAGCGTTTTTTCCGTGAAGCCGATCATTATCGCTTACAACCAGAAAATAACAGCATGGCGCCAATTATTTTGCAAAAAGTCTCTATTTTAGGAAAAGTCATCGGACTATATCGCGACGCTATTTATTAAAAATCAAGTAAAAAGGCTCATCAGGGATGAGCCTTTTTATTATGCTTGCCAAGCATTTGGATTTTTCTTCCAATTTTGTAAGGTTTCAACTTGTGATTTATCGAGATCCCCACGCTTTACCGCTGTTTCAATGAGTTGTGAATATGTTGTTAGCGAGTTAAATGTTAGTCCTGCTTCGTCAAAATTTTTTTTACCAGCTGGCAATTCATAAGAGAATATGGAAACAACGCCAAGTACACTTGCTCCCTCATTACGTACCGCATTTACTGCAGCCAACACAGAACCCCCTGTTGATATCAAATCATCAATCAGAACGACTTTGCGATCTTTTACCAAGGCGCCTTCTGTTTGACGACCTGCCCCGTGATCTTTAGGTTTTGAACGTACATAGATCATTGGCTTATTTAATTCTTCAGCTACCCAAGCCGAATGAGGAATACCTGCAGTAGCCACTCCACCAATAATCTCAACGTCACCATACTCTTTTTTTATTAATTCAGATAACCCCTTATAAATATTTTGACGTACCAAAGGGAAACCAATGGTCATCCGATTATCTGTATATATTGGACTCTTTATACCCGAGGCCCACGTGAAAGGTTCTTCTGGTGAAAATTTTACGGCGCCAATTTCAAGTAAATCATTAGCTACTTGTTGTTTATAGTTTGTCATTTATTTTCTCCATTCATTGACAACACGTTGATATGCAGCCACCGGGTTGGTCGATTTTGTAATTGATCGACCAACAACTAATCCAGTTGAATTCAACTTCTTGGCTTCCGCTGGCGTAGTCACACGCACTTGATCTCCAGCTGCGTCACCAGCTAAACGAATACCGGGTGTGATACGTAAAAATCGGTCATTCGTGTGTGACTTAATTAAACTAGCCTCCAAAGGTGAACTAATTGTCCCGTCTATGCCCGCCGAGTATGCGAGCTCAGCCAAATGTGCAACACTTTCTTCAATAGTTGCTGTGGTTAGTTGTATCTCTTGTATCTCAGCCTCCGAAAAAGAAGTTAGCTGTGTCACTGCAAGTAACTTTAACGCGTCACTCTTATTGGCAACAGCTGCTTCTAACATTCTTTTCCCTCCAGCTGCATGCAAAGTTAAATATTGTACATCTAGTTTTGATATATTAGCGACTGCACGACCAACAGTATTTGGAATATCGTAAAGTTTTAAATCTAAGAAAATCGTATAGCCCAATGCACGTAGTTCTGTGATGAACTCTGGTCCCGTACGATAAAAAAGCTCCATACCGATTTTCAATGCTGGCTTTTCCACTAGATCTGAAAAAGGATCCAAAAATTTGCAAGTAGTGGTTGCATCGGGAAAGTCCAAAGCAATAAAGACTGGCTGTTCTATCATTATGATCCTCCTATGTACATAAGCCGAAGCTTATTTGAAAAAGTTTAGTGCATTTCTTTCACGGTAAAACTGCGCGACTCTAATACTTCTAAGAAGGCACTAACTGTATCTAAAGCAGTAAACAAAGGCACGGCATTTTCAATGGCAGCATTTCTAATCAAGCGGCCATCGCTTTCAGCACGGTCATCTGCTTGAGTTGTGTTAATAACCACCTGTACTTTTTGTTGACGCAGTGCTGCAACCGCATTATTATCTGATTCCGAAATTTTATCGAGTACTTCCACAGGCAAGTCATTGTCTGACAAGTAAGCACCCGTACCGACAGTTGCAAACAAAGCAAATCCCAAATCATTGAATCTCTTTGCTAATTCAAGCGCCTCTTCTTTGTCATCATCAGCAACTGTGAACAAAACATTGCCATAACGTGGTACTTTGATGTTAGAAGCAATAAAGGCCTTATACAACGCCTTGGATAGGTTAATATCTGACCCCATGACTTCACCAGTAGACTTCATTTCTGGGCCGAGCAAAGAATCAACATCGGGCAACTTTGTGAACGAAAATATCGGTGCTTTAACATGCACCATATCATCATTAGGAACAAGTCCCGTCTCAAATCCCATTTCCGATAATTTTTCACCTAACATAACTCTTGTTGCTAATTGAGCGAGAGGAAGATGCGTAACTTTGGATATGAACGGTACTGTACGTGATGCACGTGGATTTACTTCGATAACATATGCCGTATTTTCATGGATAACAAACTGCACGTTCATCAACCCTATTGTATTCATAGATTTAGCCAAATTAATAGAGGCCTGCACCATTTCATCTTGAACTTTTTGTGACAAGTACTGTGGTGGGTAAACCGACATAGAATCCCCTGAGTGGACCCCCGCCCGTTCGATATGTTCCATAATACCTGGGATTACAGCTGTCTCACCATCTGACAAGACATCTACTTCTGCTTCTTGCCCCACTAGGTACGAATCAATCAATACCGGATGATCATTTGAAACCTTGACCGCACGCTGCATGTAGTCCTGGAGTTCATCGTCAGAAGAAACAATTTCCATTGCTCGACCACCCAAAACATATGAAGGACGAATCAATACGGGATATCCAATGGATTGTGCAGCTGCTAATGCACCGTCAACTGTGGTTGCTGTTTTACCAATAGGTTGTGGTAAAGCAAGTTCTTTTATGACCTGATCAAATGCTTCACGATCTTCGGCACGATTTAGATCCTCTACAGAGGTTCCCAAAATATTTACACCATTATCTAACAAAGGTTGAGCTAAATTAATTGCAGTTTGTCCGCCAAACTGAACAACTACACCGACTGGATTCTCTAGCTCAATCACATTGAGAACATCTTCCAAGGTAAGTGGTTCAAAATACAATTTATCTGAGATGGAGAAATCCGTTGAAACGGTTTCTGGATTAGAATTCATAATAATCGCTTCATATCCAGCCCGTTGAATAGCCTTAACAGCATGAACAGTTGCATAATCAAATTCAACACCTTGCCCGATGCGAATCGGTCCAGATCCTAGTACAAGTACCGATTTTTTTGTACTAACAATCGATTCATTTTCCTGTTCATAAGTTGCATAATAATACGGCGTTGCCGATTCAAATTCTGCTGCAACAGTATCAACCATTTTGTAAACTGGTTTAATTTTTTTATCTTTGCGTAGTGTTCTAATATCAGCAGCTGTCTTGCTCCAGATTTTAGCAATTGTTTCGTCAGCAAAGCCATTCTTTTTAGCATATTGCAACTGATCAATATCTCCAACATGATTGGCAAGGTCTTGCTCAATTTCGATAACATGCAATACTTTATCCAAGAAAAATTCATCGATTAGTGTTTTATCATGAATAGTTTCAATCGAAACGCCTCGGCGCAATAAATCAGCAATCATAAACAAACGATCATCTCGAGCGGGCATTAATGCTGCTAACAGTTCATCATCTGAAAGATCCTTATAGGTTATATCATCTAGACCAATAGCCCCAATCTCTAGTGAGCGAACAGCCTTTAACATGGCTTCTTCCATATTGCGACCGATAGCCATCACTTCACCAGTTGCCTTCATTTGTGTGCCTAGGCGACGATCTGCTGTTGAAAATTTGTCAAATGGCCAGCGTGGAATTTTAAACACAACATAATCTAATGCTGGTTCAAACTCTGCCTTTGTCGTGCCAGTTACGGGATTGATAATCTCATCGAGTGTTAAGCCAACGGCAATTTTTGCAGCCATTTTGGCAATCGGATATCCAGTCGCTTTTGAAGCTAACGCAGAAGAACGACTGACACGTGGATTGACTTCAATAATATAATATTTGTATGAATCAGGATCAAGTGCCATTTGAATATTGACACCACCCTCGATTTTTAATGCACGAATAATTTTTAATGCTGCATCACGCATCATTTGAACTTCGCGATCAGATAATGTTTGAACTGGTGCAGTCACAATCGAATCTCCAGTATGAATACCAACTGGATCAAAGTTTTCCATTGAAGCAACAACCAATGCGTTATCATTAGCGTCACGCATTACTTCAAATTCAATCTCTTTGTAACCCGCAATCGAACGTTCAATCAACACTTGTGTTACCGGGGAAAGTTCTAATCCATTAGCCGTAATCTCCGAAAGTTCTTCATGGGTTTGAGCGATACCTCCGCCGGTACCACCTAACGTGTAGGCTGGACGAACAATTACTGGATAACCATGTGTGTCAGCAAAATTAAGTGATTCTTCTAAAGTAGTTGCAATGATGGACTCTGGAATGGGCTCATTCAAACGTTCCATCAAGGCTTTAAATTCTTCACGATCTTCGGCCTCTTCGATTGCTGATAGCTTAGTTCCAAGTAACTCGATATTGAGTTCATCCAAAATTCCCGCTTCGGAAAGGTTTTTAGCCATATTTAATCCAGTTTGACCACCTAGCGTTGGCAAAATAGCATCTGGACGCTCTTTACGTAAGATACGTTCAATAAAATCAATTGACAAAGGCTCAATGTATACCTTGTCAGCAATTTCAGCGTCGGTCATAATCGTTGCCGGATTAGAATTTACTAAAATAACATGATACCCTTCTTCTTTTAAAGAGAGCGCAGCTTGTGTGCCAGAATAATCAAATTCGGCTGCTTGACCAATAACAATTGGTCCAGAACCAATCACTAATATTTTACTAATGTCTTGACGTTTAGGCATTTGTAGTCTCCTTCTTTGAATCAGCTATCATATTCAAAAATTCATCAAATAAATATTCAGCATCGTGTGGACCAGGTGCTGCATCTGGGTGGAATTGAACAGAGAAAGCATTGTAGCCTTTTAGGCGAACGCCTTCAACAGTCTGATCATTAATTTCTTCGTGTGTCACAACTAGATCTGTTTTCTCTAAGCTGGCTCGTTCAACTGCATAGCCGTGATTTTGTGACGTAAAGTCTAATCTCGCTTTAGAAACTGTGCGCACGGCATGATTAAAACCACGATGACCAAATTTCATCTTGTACGTTTCTGCGCCATTGGCGATTGCGAACAGCTGATGTCCCAAGCAAATGCCCATTAGCGGCAAATGCTTTTGTAGCTTCTGAATTGTTGGAATGGCATAGTCTACATCTTTGGGATCACCAGGTCCATTTGACAGTAAGATTCCGTCAGGGTTCGCTGCCAAAATTGTTTCTGCGTCCACATTAGCAGGAAATACCATCACGTTAACACCGCGCTTGGCAAGCGAGCGAAGAATTGAATTTTTCAGTCCAAAATCAATGAGCGCGATTGATACACCATCAGTTGGGTTTTGATACTGTGTTTTTGTTGTTGCATCTGCAACCATTGTTTTCGATGTTTCAAACGCTTTTAGTCTCGCGATGACTTCATCCGTTATTTCATCAACAAGCGCTGCTTTCATGGAACCCTGATTACGTAACTCTTTTGTTAAAGCACGCGTATCAATGCCTGTTATGCCAGGCATCCCAGTTTTTTCTGCCCATTCTGGCAAACTCATCATTTTGCGCCAATTACTTGGTCGTCGAGCGATTTCGTGCACTACGATCGCAGATGCAGCGGGTCGCAAACTTTCAAAGTCATCACGATTAACCCCGTAATTACCGATTAGTGGGTAAGTAAATACAATAATTTCACCTCGGTATGATAAATCTGTAATCGATTCTTGATAGCCAGACATACCAGTATTAAAAACTAACTCGGCCATGATATCAACATCAGCACCAAAAGCTTCCCCTTCATATACTGATCCATTTTCTAATAATAAGTAGCGTTTTTTCATTTTACGTTATCCTTATATACAATTTCACCGTCAACCCACGTGGCCAGTGTTTTTCCATACACTTCCCATCCAATAAATGGTGAGTTTTTTCCCATCGATTCAAAGCTCTCAGTATCTATTTCATAGTTATTCTCTAGATCAAACAGAGCAAGGTCTGCTCGCGCACCTTCTTCGACACTAGTGGGCGCCTGCAATTGGAATGCACTGACTGGAGCAGTGACCATTCGCTCAAGCAAAGTTTCTAGAGTCATCACACCATTTTTGACCAAATAAGTATAAAGCAGTTGGAAACTCGTTTCGATTCCGGTAATGCCAAATGGTGCATCTCGGAAAGACTTCTGTTTCTCTTCTTTTCCATGTGGCGCATGATCGGTAGCAACCATGTCGATGGTTCCATCCAACAATCCAGCGATAACTGCTTCACGATCTCTCTGAGTTCGTAGTGGTGGATTCATTTTGAACATTGCATTATCAGAATTGATATCTTCTTCTGACAACAATAAGTGATGCGGAGAAACCTCTGCAGTAACATGAACACCTTCATGTTTAGCAATTCGCACCAATTCAACCGATTCCTTAGTTGAAATATGCGCGACATGATAATGAACACCAGTAGCTTTAGCTAGTACCAAATCTCGAGCAAGTTGTGAACTCTCTGCCAATCCCGTAATTCCCGGTAATGCTAACTTTATTGATGCTTCCCCCTCATTCATAACACCATCATGAACCAGCGTGTCGTCTTCCAAATGCGCGGCTAAAGGTTTGTTGACCGATGCAGCGGCGACCATTGCTTGGAGCATAGTATTTGCTGTCTGTACCCCTTTACCATCATTTGTGAATGCTTTGGCCCCAGCTGCTGACATCCCTTTAATATTGGTTACTTGAGTTGACGTCAAGTTATTTGAGATGGCCCCGTACTGTTCAATATGAATCACACCATTTTGTTTATTTCGTGCAATTTGATTCGTTATCTTTTCTTCATTGTCAGGAACTGGATTTAAGTTAGGCATAGCAATCACAGTCGTAAACCCACCGCGTGCAGCCGCCTTAGATCCGCTATTAATCGTCTCCTTATACTCAAAACCAGGCTCACGAAAATGTACGTGCACATCTACTAATCCCGTTGAAAGAAAGGCTCCTTTGGCATCAAAAGTAGTGGCTGCATTACTTTCAAGATGATCACTAATCTTTTGAATGATTCCTTGGTCAATTAAAATATCTCGAAGAACGAGTTGATTGTTCCATAAAATTTTAGCATTTTTTATTAGTTGCATTTACTTACTCCGTAACGTATTCTAAAATGGCCATTCGTGCATAAACGCCATTGGTCATCTGGTCAAATATGCGTGATTTTGGTGCTTCAACTAAATCATCGGCAATTTCAACGTCTCGATTAACTGGGGCCGGATGCATAATAATACTATTTTCTTTCAAATTTGCATAACGCGATTCAGTCAAACCATACATCTCATGATACTTTTTTGCCGAAAAATTTTGATTTTCAGTATGTGTAATTCGTTCATGCTGTACTCTAAGAAACATCACAACATCTTGTTCCGACCAATCAACATCAAGATCCACATGTTCGCCAAATGAATCAAAATCAACTGGTTGCCAATCTTTTGGTCCACTGAATGTCACTGTTGCGCCAAGATTGTTGAGTATCTCTGCATTTGAACGCGCTACTCGTGAATGTGCTAGATCTCCAATAATTCGAATCTTCAAACCTTCAAAATGCCCAAATTCTTGATAGATTGTCACTAAATCTAACAAACTTTGTGACGGGTGTTGGCCGCTGCCGTCCCCCGCATTTACAAGTTGTGGGATCGCATTCCCTTCACTTCGCAAGACATTTTCATACCATGAATTTTGAGAGTGACGGATTACTGCAACATCCACTCCAATTGCTTTAAGGGTTTTTAAGGTATCAACCAGACTCTCTCCTTTTGTCATCGAACTAGTTTGAGGGTTGATTTGTATTTGTTTCCAATTAAGTTGATTCTCTGCCATTTGGAAACTGCTATGCGTTCTCGTTGAATTTTCAAAAAATAAATTTACAGCCGTTATCGATTTTGTTTTAGGTTGCTCACCTGATTTTAACGCCAACGCACGTTGTATTAAGTGTAGCACGTCATTTTTATTAATTGCATTTATATTCAAATAATTTCGCATATTACCCTTCTTTATACAAAAAACCAAGCGGTCTGAGCGACCGCTTGGTTCTAGAAAATGAGGGTAAAAGTGTACACTTCACCAAAAGTATCTAAAGCCTTGCAGGTCTCTCTGGACCTGATTAAAGGTTTTATTTTATTGATAGTAATCATAGCATTTTTTAAAAGTTAATGCAACTTACTTACTAAAGAAATTTTTATTCCCTTGATTGACATTTGCTTTAGCTGTTTTGTTACTATTCCAAAATGGAACAATGACTTTACCAACAATGTGCTTTTTATCTACAAATCCAAAATACCGACCATCATTTGAAACTGACCGATGATCTCCCATGACAAAATACTTGCCTTTTGGAACTGTAGAATTATTGCGATCCTTTTTCTGCCATAACGTACCAGAGGAAAGCGTCTTAAGAGACCATGTGCTGCCAAAAGACATTTCCGTTCCCTCTGTACGTTCACTCAAACTGATGAAGCTTTGATTAACTTTCTTGCCATTGACATACAAATTAGACGCTTTGTATTCAACTGTATCACCTGGAATCGCAATAATACGCTTCACGTACTTATCATCCCCAGACTGGTACCTGGGATCTTCATCTTTAGCGTTGAATACAATAACATCTCCACGCTTATAACTTGCCACTTTGTTTAGAAACACATTCTCTTTATCTTGCAAATTCGGTTCCATTGATGGTCCGCTAACTTTTACGCGTGTGAATAAAAATGAGCGAATAAGCACAACAATAAGAATTGCAATGGCAATTGGGAAAACCCACTCCTTCAAAAATTTCATAAACATAAATAACTTCCTTTACATAAAATCACCAACAGAATAACTGTCGGTGATAATGAACTTAATTTACTTCTGCAACTTAGAATAGGCTTCGGCAACGGGTTTTGTAACAATGTCATTTAATTCCGTTAGCAAAGTGTTCAAAGCCTGTTCTGCTTCCATCAGAGCATTAATTTTTTCGTCTTTTTGTACTTTTGCAGCAACTGCATCCCATTCCTTTTCTTGTTCAGGTTTTGGTTGTTGCTGGCTTTGCATCATTTGTTGTACTGCCATTTGAATTTCTTGGAATTCACCAAACAACGCTTTAGAATCAGTGTCATTTTGTATTGCGTTAAATGCATTTTGCCATGCAATATATTGTTGTGTTTCTGTCAAAATATTTGCCATTTCATTGGCATTATCGTAAATATTTACTGTCATGTTGTTTTCCTTTTTTACGTTATTCTATATCACTAAAATCATATCACAACCAATAACTAATGTGAAACACTAATCAATCTAAACGTTCAATTGCCAAATAATCCTTTGACACTATTCCACAATTGACCAGCTCCTTCAACAGCTTTGTCAACGCCACTATTGAAATCATCTTGAATTGTTCCCCATAAGTCACTGCTCTGACTTGTACTACTTGATGTCGTATTAGGATTTGTTACCGTAAAGGCGGTTTGCTTCGTATTTGGCAAAATTTGTTCCAAAGACGTTTTAACCAGTGGTCCCATTGTAGACGTCAATCCTAGCGGCAAAGAACCAGTATTGTTTCCTTCCAGTCCCATCCAAGTTGCTTGAACAATGTCCTTCGTATATGCCATTGCCCATGAATCCTTTGATGAACTGGCATTATTGGTACTATTAGGATTTTCAGTAGTACCAGTTTTACCAGCAATAGTATAACCCGATGGTGCAGATCCAACCCCTGTACCATCCGTATAAGTACCAAGCATCATACGTGTCATATTATTTGCAACTTTACTACTGATGACCTGTGTTTGTTTTGCTTTTGGTGAGCTAACAATTACTTTGCCACTTGCATCAACTATTTTAGTAATATAATGTGCCTGACTCATCACACCACCATTGGCAAAAGCCGTGTATGCTTGCGCCATTTGTTGTGGGGATACACCCTTGGTCAATCCGCCTAGTGCTAGTGATAGGTTCTTATCCTTTTTGCTTAATGGTAAGCCAAACTTAATACCACTCTTATATCCAACCTCTACACCCATTTTATTAAGTAAATAAACTGCTGGAATGTTATACGAATGTTCCAAAGCTGAATACATCGGAACATCAGCCGTTTCAACGTTCATAGCATTGTTTGGAGTATAATTGTTCGTCCCGAAACTCATCGATTGGTTAGGCAATTTTGTACTAATACTATAACCTCGTTGTAGAGCTGGTGCATAAACGACCATTGGTTTGATTGCTGAACCAGGTTGTAATTGTGATTGATTAGCACGGTTAAAGCCACGGAAAGTATGGGAGGTCTCACGACCACCGACTACAGCCAATACCCCACCAGTTTTAGCATTCAAAACAATCGATGCTGCTTGTGCGTCATCAACATAGTTAAATAATGCTGAATTATCGAAATCATTTTGTAAATTCGTTTGATCCTTTTGGTTTAACGTTGTATATATTTTATACCCACGATTCATAACATCGTTTTCTGTTAAACCGTAGGTATTAATGGCTTCATTAATCACTGAGTCGAAATACCAAGGATAATTATAATTACCAGAATCATCATAAGTATCATTTAGCGTATCCGTTGTTGATTTGGCTGTACTAGCCTGCGCTGAAGTTATCTTTTTATTCTCAACCATGGTTGTCAAAACTAAATTACGTCGAGCCTTGGAAGCTTCCGGATGATCGATAGGATTAAATTTAGCGGGACTAGTTAACATACCCGCTAGTGTAGCCGCTTGCGTTGTCGTTAATTCACTGGCATGAACACCAAAATATTTCTGTGATGCATCTTCTACACCCCAAACACCATGACCAAACCAAGCATTATTAAGGTACATCGTAAAAATTTCATTTTTAGTGTAATCTTGTTCAACCTGCATGGACAAAAAGATTTCTTTGGCTTTTCTGGTAAATGTCTGTTCTTGCGATAAATAAGCATTTTTAACCAATTGCTGTGTCAACGTGGAACCGCCGCCAGAAATAGTACTAGATCCGGTTATTTTGTTTTTAACTAACAAAACAGCTGCACGTGCAATCCCTTTTACCGAGAAACCATACTCATGATAAAAATTACGGTCTTCGATTGATAAAACTGCATCTCGCATGTTCTGTGAAATCTTATTATACGAAACATAGGTGCCTTTTTGTGAATATAATTCACCTGCTTTTTCACCTTGGTCATCGTAAACTGTTGCCGTTTGAGAGAGCGTTGCTTCTAAATTTTTAACGTGTGCAGTTTTAGCTAAAATTGCTAAGTAGGCACTTGTGACCAAAAATATTGTTAAAAATAAAATAATCAGCAGGCGCCCAAATTGCCAACGATGCCAAATTGGTCCTAATTTAGCCCACACTTTTTGACTTATTGCTTTCAACCACTTCATTCATCAACCTATCAATTCCGCCCAATGATCAGCTAGCTTTGCGGCATCTGTTTCATTTTTACTTGTAACGTAAATTGTGTTAAATCCCGCTAGTGTCGTAATAACTTCAGGTAGATTCGCGTCATCAATAATGCCTGCAACTGAATTACCACTACCATCAGTTGTTTTTATAATTGTTAAGAACTCAACGTGAGTCACGAATGAAGCATATTCTTTGATTGCTTCATCAACAGCATTAGTCGTTACCAGATTTTGAACATTTTTCGTTGTATCATTGAGTTGCTGGTAACGTAACTGTCCAGTGTCGCTCTTTTGGCGAATAATATTCATTGCTCGAATATCACGTGATACGGTTGTTTGTGTTGTTTCAACACCGTGCTTGATAAGTTGAGCAAGTAATTCTTCTTGGCTGGCAATGATATTATCCTGGATAATATCCAAAATAAGCTTTTGCCGTTCTTGTTTTGAAATCATTGATTTCTCCTTTGTATCATGATGCACGGTTATCTAAAAATATATCATTTACTACCGTTTTGTGCATCACTTTAACAGTTGGCTTAAATAGCACTTGATCTTTCCAAATCAGTTACATCTCTTCAGGTGCCTTGACACCTAATAATCTCAAACTTTCTGTCAAAACAATAGACACTGATTTAACCAACACCAAGCGAGCATTTAGTTGAGCGTCTTCTGTTAATATTTTTGAGTTAGCGTAGTACTTGTTAAATGCTCTTGACAAATTCAACGCATATTTAGCAATAATGCTGGCCTCACGTTGTTGCCAAGCCCGTTGCACTGTCTTGGGAAAATTGTTTAGTGTCGTAATAATATCCCATGTTGCTGGATCACTCAAATTCAAATCATCACTCGACAATTGAACCGACGTCTTGCGTAAAATTGATTTTGCTCGGGCATTCGTATACTGTACGTATGGTCCAGTATCTCCTTCAAAACGGACAACTTCTTCTAAATTGAAGTCAAAGTTGTTGGTACGATCATTCATTAAGTCATGAAACACAACAGCACCGGCACCCACTTCTTCTGCCACTGTATCTTTATCACCCAAAGCAGGATTTTTCTCTTGAATTTGCTTCAAAGCCAATTCATGAGCATCATCTAATACATCCTTTAGCAAAACAACATCCCCCTTACGTGTGGACATTTTTTTGCCATTAAACGTAATTAGGCCAAAGGCAATGTGCTCAATGTCATCAGCCCATTCAAAACCCATCAGTGATAAGACAGCCTTCATCTGCACAAAATGTTCTCGTTGTTCACCACCAACAACATACAACGATTTCGCAAAATCGTATGTTTCTTTTCTGTAAAGTGCCGCTGCTAAGTCGCGAGTCATATACAAAGTCGCACCATCTGAACGCTTAATCATGGCCGGTGTTAGATTTGGATTGATATGACTCAAATCAACAATCTGTGCCCCCTGTGATTCAACAAGAAGATTTTTTTCTTCTAAAATGTCAACTACCTTGTCCATTTTATCATTATAAAATGCTTCGCCGTTGAATGAATCAAATGTTATGTCCAAGCGATCGTATATTTCAGAAAACTCTTTCAACGATTCAGCACGGAACCATTGCCACAAACGATGTGCCTCTTCATCACCATCTTCAAGTTTCTTAAACCAAGCACGACCTTCATCATTCAATGAATCATTTTCCTTAGCTTTTTCGTGAAACTCAACGTAGTATTTTAACAAAGTAGCAATTGGGTCTGATTTGACTTCTTCTTCAGAACCCCAAGCTTTGTAGGCATATATTAGTTTACCAAATTGCGTGCCCCAGTCACCTAAATGATTTATTTTAACAGGCGCATAACCATTTTTCGCTGTGATGTTTGCTAGTGCATTACCGATAACAGTCGAACGTAAGTGTCCCATTGACATTGGCTTGGCGATGTTTGGGCTGGACATGTCAATCGTGACTTTGGCACCCTGTCCATCCACATTGTCACCGTAGGCACCTTCCAAGTCAAATACTGTCTTTAATACTCGATTAGACGTAGCTACTTTGTCCAAGAAAAAGTTAACATAAGGCCCAGTAGCAACAACTTTTTCAAATCCTTCTTGATCAATTGCATCAACGATGTCTGCTGCAATTAATTGCGGTGCTTTATGTAATGCCTTGGCTAATGTAAATGTTGGAAAAGCAACATCTCCAAGATCAGATGATTTTGGTGCTTCTAGTTTTTCAGAAATTTCTTGTAAAGTAAGGTCGGTTAGCACTGCGTTAAGTGCCTCAACAATTTGTATATTATCTACCATTTTTTTTCCTTTTGGTTTTTAATTATGATTTTTAATAAAAATACATTATAATCAAAAATTCGATATTCTTATTATACCGTATTTTAGGCATTATTCATCTAAAAATAAATAAGCTCGCCTCTTGTTTTCATCAACAAAGAGACGAGCCTAGCCCGCGGTACCACTCTAATAGCTTTCGCCACTCAAATTTATTAACTTTGGACTCTTAGTACGCGCCGTTTTTACTATGGCCTGACTTCCATCAACTCAAGCTCGCTTAATCATAGCTACAAAACATCTTTACTTATCTTCGTCTTTTACAGATTTTTCAGGCGCAGGGCCGTGTTTAATCACTTCAACCTCATCCATGCGAACAACCGCACGATGGTTCATTTCGTTAACCGCTGGTTGATCAGCTGGAGCATTCTCCGTAATCTCAACCAACAATGAGTTTTCATAAATTTTTTCAACTTGACCTGTAAAAGGTTTTTCTAAATTGCCATAAGCTGGTGCTAATAAAACATCTCCAAGGTTAAATCCAGAGGTATTTTCTTCTACTTCTTCTGCCATGTTTGCCTCCATTTTAACGTTATTTAACAGTTTATTCTAGCATAAAACAGATGTTTATGCGAGTGTTTTAACTACTCTATCTAATATAGTCCGCGCAATATCAATTTTTGGTAACAATTCAATTTTTTCTGGGTCTTTATCGCGAGATAAAATCGTTACTTTATTATTATCAGAGTCAAAACCACCATCCACATCACTAACATCATTAGCAATTAAGAAATCTGCATTTTTCTTTGATAACTTTTTTTGTGCAGACGCAAGAACGTTTTGCGTTTCAGCAGCAAATCCCACAACAATTTGCCCAGCTTTCTTTATATGACCAATATCTGATAATATATCAGGATTTTGAATTAATTCAATCGTTAAATTCTCGTGCCCTACTTTTTTTATTTTGTTTTCAGCTTGTGAAGCAGGCCGATAATCAGATACAGCTGCCGAACTAATGAAAATATCCGCGTCAGAAAATTCTTGCACAACTGTTGCATGCATGTCACGTGTGGAAGTAACAACTATTTCTCGGACGCCGTACAGTTCTTCTCGTTTTGTTGTGGTTATAAGTACCACCATTGCACCTAACTCTGCAGCTGCCTGTGCCAAAGCATAGCCCATTTTCCCTGAAGAACGATTTGTTAAATACCGCACTGGATCAAGCGCTTCACGTGTCCCGCCGGCTGTAATAACAATTTTTTTTCCTTTTAACTCACCACCGCGCGCCTGTATACGAATAGCTGCCTGATTTATAATTGCCACAGGCTCCGGTAAGCGACCTTGCGACTCGTAACCTTCTGCTAAGAAACCAATCTCTGGGTCAATAATAAACCAACCATCACTTTTTAATAAATTCAAATTACGTACAACCGCGTCATTATTAAGCATAATATCGTTCATCGCTGGGGCGATAACTTTAGCCGCAGATGATGCCATTACCGTCGCAGTCACAGCATCATCTGCGATACCATTTGCTATTTTTCCAATAATGTTAGCAGTAGCTGGCACAACAAATATCAAGTCTGCCCACTTAGCCCATTCAATATGAGTAACAGCAGCCTTCTCATCACGAAAAAGATCGGTTAACACATCATGTTTAGACAAAACGGCTAATGTTTGTACAGTAATAAATTCTTGGGCCGCAGCCGTCATTCCTACACGAACATGAGCGCCGCTCTTAATGAATTCGCGTACTAATGTTGCTGACTTGTAGGCCGAAATGCTACCTGTCACAATCACTAATATATTCTTATTTCTATAGAAATCATTCATGCCATTCATTATATCATGGAATGTTTTAAACACGATTCAAAAAGCGATATTCTAAGAATATCGCTTTCTTCTACGAACTTGCAGAACTAGAATGATGAGATTGAGCTTTAACATAATCAATTGCTACCACTACCGCCACAACAACAGATTCCAAGGACTCGTCCTGAATTTTAATGTCATAGGTACTTGTCATTGCTAACCAGCGCTGATCAACAGAGCCAATTTCATGTCCATTTTGCAGGAGGGCAAAATTCATGTCCCAGATATTACCTTCTACACTTAGACCAAGCCCTTCAATTTCGTATCTTGGTTTTAAAAATGAAAAACGTTTAATGATTGCAACTTCTTCTGGAAATTCATTAATAATTAACTTAAACTTTGGTAAAAAAGTAAACACTTGGTGGGTTAAACGCGCAATAGGTATACTGTTTGAATCTAGAATATCAAAATACTTTGGAATACTAAATGTACTGCCGGAAACCGTGTAGAGCATGTTCTCGCTGTCGTCAGTTATATCAAACTTTCCGCCCAACGAAAACAAGTGTTGTCTCATCAGTAAATGTTTCATTTAAGTCCTTTTTCTAGTAATTTCCCAGCAACTGGTATTTGACCCAATTGATCTAATTCCTGACCATTCACAACTACCAAATTGCTAGATGATTCAGCCAACGTTGAGAAAGCATTGATTGACTGATTTTGGAAGTACTTATCATCAGCACCAGCTAAACCAGCCTGAACAGTGTCAATACGATATTTTTCAGCTTCAGCACGAGTTTTCGTGGCATCAGCTTCAGCCTTGGCAGTAGCCATCAATGCATCGTTTTTAGCTTTTGTTGTCAATTCAATTGAACGTGCTTCACCTTCAGCCTTAGCAATTGTAGCGACTCGCTCACGGTCTGCCGTTAATTGCTTATCCATTGCTTCTTGAATTGAAGCGGAAGGACGTAATTCATCAATATTAATACGATCAACATTGATACCGTATGTATTCGTTAAATCACCAATGGCATCTGCTAATTGGACGTTAATTTTGGTTGTAGAACCAAGCGCTTCGTTTAACTCCATGCGACCAATAATATCACGTAAGTGTCCACGCACAAGTTGTGCCATAGATTCCACTGAATCCGTATTTTCGTACATATATTTAACTGCGTTAGTTACATGATAATTTAAAGTAACACTTGCCTTAATATCAGCGTTATCGGCAGTAATCACCGAGTAATCAGGCAAACGCAGTGGGCGCATAGCCAAACTCACCTTACGAATTGTTTGAAAGAACGGTACATAAAAATGTAATCCGGCCTCTCTTCGGGCACGATATTTTCCCAATGTCTCTACAAGCCCCGCATTGTTCTGCGGAACAATCTTAAAAAAAAGCATAACTTCTCCCTCTAATCTTTCATGATTTGTCGTAATGTCAATATATTCCCGTTTGCCTCGAGAATCACGTAATCTTCATCACTTTTAGCAACAGCACTATTATCAATCAAATATCGATAATAGATACCAGAAACGTTGACCAAACCGCTCTTAACGTCAATATCTTTACCTGGAATGACCTGGCCCACAAATTGACGGTCTTCAAAGTTGCTTGGATGGTAGTTAGCCATCAATAATTGGGTGATGTAATTATTTAATGACCTCCCCTCCTTGCTGGCCTGTTCCGCCAAAAACTCGTGCAGTTTTGGATCAATTCTTAATGGTATGTTGCCTGACTTCATGTTTTTTTCTTTAACCATATCTTTATGATATCACAATTAAATCATTTTGCAATTATTAAATTGTTTTTACATAATAAAAAGCGCCTAACTACTAGGAGCTAGGTGCTTTTTATTTGATAATTATTTTTTATCATTCTTTAAATTGTCAATACTATCTTTGACAGCATCTTTAGCTTCCGTTACGGCATCCTTAGCTTTTCCAAACAAGCCTTGTGCCTTACCTTCTGCTTCACGCTGCTTATCACCGGTAACCTTGCCTTCAACTTCTTTTGCTTTACCAGCAACCTTGTCCTTAGCATTATCAAACTTTTCTTCAACTGACATATAATACGTTCTCCTTGAAATTTATTTGATGTTACAAGTTCATTGTAACATTTCTAATAAAAAATGACAGTGAAAAAGAACCACTAGAGAAGTTAGACGTGGTTCTTCACATTGGGAGTTGTGATTTTCGGGATAATTGAAAACCACAGATTTATTCTATGCTTATATAAAAACTAAAACAACATTTTTCCCTAGTCAATTAACTGCTTTATGTTCAAAAAAACCACGTGGCATGAGCGGACACGTGGTTTAAAGATTAGAGTTCTGGTTTCCGTGGCAAATAACAAATCGAAAACCATACACACATTTTAGTTTTATTTAGGGCACAATACAATAACAATTGCTGAGCAATTTCATTTAGTTTGTTCAAAAATAATTTTATTTTAATTCTTGGCTTTCTCGATGTTATATACTGTCCATTTTATTATTTGTTTGAATAGTAATGATAACGAGAAATAGTTCGTCGTCACCACATATGTACGATGCCCCCGAAGGGAAGAAGCAATACATTTTGGGAGTGTATTTAATAATTTCTAGGGACATCTTATCTAAATGTTAGCACGCTAATTACATTTTCTCTAGCAATAACACTTATAACAAACAAGTTAACCGTTCGACAATAGCAAAACCATATCAATTAGAATGCCATACACAATAAAATGCCCAACCTGAGTTTCGGGATAAAACATACAGATGGTTGGGCATTTGATAATGTCTAAATAACATTACAAAATTCAGTATAATGGATCAATATTTTAAAAACATGAAATATGTTAACTTTATTAACAAAATAAATACCGACCAGAATGTCTTCTAGCCGGTATTCTTTGGAATGAGTTTCACTCGTCCTATTTGAGACGTTCGCTCAAAATAAATTCTTCCCCATGTGTAAAGCATATCATGAAACATCGATAGAAAATTCAATTGTTTATTATTGAAATTAACTTATTTAATTCAAATTTAATTGTTATTTTAAATATGGCAGATTGTAAAATTAAACCGAACACCTTGCATAAAAAAACTGCAGAGACTTTAATGGTAATTGACTAAAATCAACCATAAAGGATCTGCAGCTTATGTCTTCTAGTTTATCAGCTCACGAACGTTCTGTCATTGAAACAATGATCAAACTTAATCATTCAACTCGAGAAATAGCCCGTTTCTTAAAGCGTTCTCCTGCAACTATTACCTACGAGTTAAATCGAATTAAACCATACAATGCACAACAGGCTCATCATTTAGCCCAGTGTAATCGGCACAAACACGGTCGCCATCCGACCCTAACACCTGAAATATCAGCTTTTTTGAACCATCACATTGGTATCTTGAAGTGGTCACCAGAAACGGCTGCTCATGTATTGGGTATTGCTTTCAAGACCATCTACAACTGGATTCATCATGGTTTGCTTAAAATTAAGTTATCAGATTTACCTGATAAAGGTATTCGACGTAAACGTCAATCTGACGGCCGTAGACGTGTTTTTGCTCATGGCCGTTCAATTGAAAAACGACCAAAAGCTGTCCAATTAAGACAAGAATTTGGTCATTTTGAAGTTGATACGATGCAATCTGGTAAAACACGTGGCGATGTTTTAGTGACCATCACAGAACGATTGAGTCGACAACATATCATGAGACATGTCAGTGGGCGCAATAGTCAGGCAGTGACACCAGCTATTATTAGGTTTTTCAAGGGTATAAAAAATGCTAAATCAATTACAGTTGATCACGGTCGAGAGTTTGCAAAATATGATGAAATAGAAGAACAGCTAGGCATACCGATGTATTTTGCACACCCATATTCACCAGAAGAACGTGGTAGTAATGAAGTGCTAAATCGATATGTCCGTCGTTTTATCCCAAAAGAACGCAAAATTGAAACCATCAGTCAGAAAGAATTAGATCAAATTAATCATTGGATTAATGCCAGGCCAATGAAAACGCTCAACTGGCAATCACCACGAAAAGTCTTTCAGAAACATGCGGTGTTCGGATGATTCTTGCAATCTGCCATATTTAAATGGCTAGGATTTAATTTTTTCATCAATGTCATTAACAAACTTTAACTTACCGTAGTAAATATTATCTAACGCGTCTATTGCATAGACCTTAAGTTTTTTCGCATCTTGAGCTGTGATAATTCCTCCTAACTCCTCATCAACCCAAGGCATATTAAGAGGCAAAGCTGTTTTCCCTACGATTTTTTTGTTGACCTCAAAAGTATATTTTGCATAGTTCTTTTCTCGCACATCTTGCCAAATATCAGCATAAGTAAACTCTTTATCAGTAATACCAGCTTCAACTATTTTCATATCTATATCACCAACATTTTTAACATTGATTTTAAAATATGTATTTTCATAATTTTCCGTGGATAGATGATCTTTGTTTTGTGAAACAGGACGTTTAATATCTTTTTTGAAATGATACAAATATCCTTTTATCTCAATCTGAATCTTTTTATCATGTGAACGGTAAAAGAAACCCACAAAAATAGCAATTATCGATCCTAAACCACCCACCCAATCAGCAAGTGGTCCCATTTCAATTGTCGTTAAAATCATCATAGTATATAGTTCTCCCAATACATAGCAAAAAAAGCATCCGAAGATACTTTTAAGTGATCCAAACAACGGTGTTATGATTTTGTATATTAATCAAGTTTCAGGAAATTACATAGTGCGTTTGGACCACCACGAGCTAAATATTAGCATACTAATCGTATCTTGTCACTAATATATTTGTACGATACAAACAATTGGAAATATAATAGTCTTGATAAAAACGTCTTGGTTATTAAGAATCCTGAGGTAACTTTTCTGGTTGCAGGCTCTTGGTAACAAAAAACAAGACTTAATCCTCACTCAAGAAAAAGCCTTGCAAACTCAGTAATTCTCGGCTTACCAAGCTTATTGATATACATTTATGAATGAATACCATTCTTGTAAACATTTTTTGAAAACGCTTACCTAATGATTATATACAATTCTAATATGATTGGCAATAATTAATTTGCTTAGTTTTTATAGGTAGTTATTTGATTAACTATCAATCTTTTGAACAAACATCATTTTAATAAAAGTAGCTCAGTATTTTATTCTGTTGCATAACGTTTTTCATTCCTTAAAATTCAAGTTTCCCCATGAGTATCATTTTAGAATAACCTAATATGGAAAATAATTTAAATTATTAATGCCATTAATTATTTTTTCAAATAAAAAGTCCTAACAAGAAATTTTAGCATTATTGGGGGACTATTAAAAATGAACCTATTAGGATTGATTACAGTTTACTATACAAATACCAGTAACTGCAAATTAAAAAGCAGACAAAAATATCTGCTTTGTGTTATTTTTTAGGCCCGATACCAGGGGCACCGTGTTTCAAATCATGGACAGAGTTTTTAACAACCTTTTTAGTGTTATCTTTAGTAGCTTTTGCTACCTTCTTTACCGTTTGTTTTGTTTCGGCTAATTTTTTATTGTTGCTCATTACTAGTCCTCCGCTTTTTGTAAATAAACAGCCTATTAGGTGTAACATCATTTCTCGGAATCCTACTAGGTTGTGTAATTATTTTTCCAATTTAATTACCTGATTATCGTACAGGATAGAATGAATATAAGCAACCTTTTTGTCTTTGGTTGCAATATCATCAGATTTCCAATATCGAGACTTTCAAGACTTATCCGTACTTATTGACACGCCATACTTATCAGTAATATCTTTATACTTTAAATCAGACAAATAATCTTGCTCGGCTTCTTTGTATTTCTTCATGTCATTGTGTCACCTCTTTTATATATGTTTATTGAACAGTTGACTCAACTTCTGTCAATAAAGTCATTTTTATATAAAATTCACATAAGGTCCATATAAACAACACACACTGTCTCATTTTCTTTAAACTTATTATTATTAAAGGAACCTGCAACGTGACCATCGTTTGTTCCCCAGAATACTAGCTCCTCTTTTGATGATAATTCATAACCACTTTTACCATCAATTTCGATTATTCTTCTTGCGCCAAGCGCAACTTGAAAATTATAATAAAAATTTTCTTGCTGATGTTTATCACTCTGCCTAGTCTGGATATAAACAAATATTATGGCAATAAATTAACCTATTCCACTTACCCAGTCAGCGACATTTCCGAAAACATCTGAACTATTGTACGCAATGGCTAGAATAATTAAACATAACGTACCGCCCAATAATCCGCCTATTATCCCATCAGTCAATGACTTAATCCAATCTTTCTTCTTGCATACTACGTTCTAATGATTTTAACAAAGTTTGAACGCTTTCACTCAAGGAAAAAATGTCCTTATCTCGAAAATCTTTATAAGCCGATATGATTACCGTATTAAAAGTCAACAATACAGTACAAGTATTCTGAAGATGTCCTTGGTATATTCTCTAGTTTTGAATTAGATTGTTTTTATTTTCCTCTTTTAATCGTTTGCTATTCACTTTTTCATCATGACGAATTTGTTCAATTATATTATCTCTCTACTTTTTTGATTGTCACCATACTTCGCCAATGGCTCCTATACTACCCAGTCTGCAACACCCTGATGATTGTTCAGCCAATCTACTATAGTCAAAAACATAATTTCTCCTCCAATAGCAGTTATTATACTATAGAGATTGGCTCATCTACTCATGAAAAAAGTAAACAAAACATAAATGCTGTTGATACATAGTCAAAGGTCGAATTAGGAATTAATCCTGCCTATAATAATCAAACCAAAATCCGGTTGCTCCACACATCAAAATAGTAAGACATGTATTTATCCAGCTTATATTAATAAACAACATCAATATCATAAACACAAAATCTGTAATAAAAACGTACCCGAGTGCCTTAGCAATATTTTTCATCTTGTCACTCCGTCAACCACTTCATGTTTCTTTGCTAACAAAACCTACCAACAGTTACCATCGTTGATACGCAAGGTTCCTTTCGTTTCCAAACAAAAGGTCCTACCTACGTATCTTTCTTAGATTCACAAATTGGACCGTGAATTTTTATGTACTAAAAAACGCCGTTAGATTTAACTAACTAGCGGTTTTTGTTTAGACTAATTTTTTAATGTAAAATACTGGATTAACTTGAAAATACCAATGATCAGTAATGTGATCCCAAAGAATGTCCATACAACCAAACCACCCCACATCGGACTAAACAGAATACTTGCACCACCTAGTATACTAATGATGGCTGATATTGTAGACCAAGTTTTATTTGTAGCCAGTTTATTTAAAATAGCCAGCTGAACAAATCCTTCAATCAACCAAGTTATACCAGTTAATATACCAACGACCAAAATAAGCGATATCGCTGCTGATTGCATATCCACAAAAATAAAGATTCCAGCTACCAGATAAATTACTGAAACGATTAGGTTACCTAATCTGGCCATGCCATTTTCGGCATCTCTTCTAAACACAAAAATTAACTTAAAAAGACCAACCGCAATTAAAGCAGCACCAATCATGCCGGCAGCAGCTCTAGCACTTCGATTTGGTAGAAATACTATAAGTGCACCGATAATAGTAGATATCAACCCATCAAAACCTATAGTTCTCCGTACTTTTGTAAAAAATTCTTCAGACATAAAGTTCTCCCTCATAATGTAATCAAAACCATTATATCTCACTTAATCGTTAAATTACAAAAATGTTAACCGAATAAAAAGCACACCCTAATCTTTGACCGGACAAGGTGTGCTAATAACATAAGTAAACGCACGGGACGTGTTGTTTCAGCCGTTGAAGGTGTTAATCGGTAAAGAGAACAAAAACATTTCCTACAAAGCGAGAGGCATCAGCCTGGGGTGTTAAAGTAGAAAGTTCAAAAATAGACGGATATGACATTTCACGTTCTAAACTAACCTTACCCGAATACTTTTTAGAATGGTACGAACGATATCGCAAACCAGACATAGAGAATCAACTCAATCCAGATACATAAGTGAGTTTCATCGTGTTATAAATTTATTTGATAGTATAAAGCTCTATCAGTTAACCACTCCTCTTATTCAAGATAAACTGGACGAATATGGTAAAACAGTCGCTTACACCACTGTTGCTAAATTCTGGGACGTTGTAAAATCATCGCTAAGAGACGCTCATATTGACGGCCTGATAAAGAAAGATATATGGTCTCGTGTCTCAAGGTTAGATCAATTAAACGTGGAGCACACAAGGGCGTTTTATCCGCACAAGACTTTGTCAAATTACAATCCTATCTATATCACCATATTGTAAACGACTCCGACCACGGTATTTTGATTGCTCTAGAAACTGGTGCCAGGATCGGAGAAATAGCCGCTATAACTATCAATGATATAAATTTTAAAAATAGTACAATATCTATATCGAAGTCCTATTCGGTCGCATTCCAAAAAGTAACCGAAACCAAAAATGAACAGTTCCACCATACAATATCAATCACTAAGGATTTAAAAAAAGTTTTACAAGAACATAGTGACCTTTTCCCGCTTTATAATCATTATTACAATAGACAGTTTTCCAGAAGACTAAATTACATTTTAGAAAAGCTTGATATACCGAGAATAAGGTTTCCCAATTTACGCCATTCACATGCCAGCTTTTTACTATACAATGACGTATCCAATCGATTACGTTTCAAAAAGGCTTGGCCATAAAAATACTCGCATCACCTTAGATGTTTATGCTCACATGTTGAAAGAAAAGGAACAAGAACAAGACCAAATAGCATTGACCTTTTTATCTTCAAGTCTCCAAATGTCCCCAGACAGCAAAAACAACGCCTAAATTAGACGTTGTTTTTTGTTTATGTAATACTCTGTAACCCTTGTCGCTCTAAAAGTGAGCCTTAATCTTATAAATTGGTTGACCTTTAGCCATAAACTTTTGTTCATACTCGGTCTCAATGTTCCCCTGTACCTTATCTTCGTCAGCATGCAAGTCCAGCGTGTAGTCTTCTGGAGTCCATCGCATGCCATAGTCCATAAAGCTAACCATCGAATACTCAAATAAATGACGATTATCTGTTTTGAATTCAACTTCGCCATGTTCTGGCAAAACTGCTTCATAAGATTTCAAGAATGACTTATACGTTAATCGACGGGATTCATGACGCTTTTTTGGCCAAGGGTCAGAAAAGTTTAAGTAAACTTTGCTAACTTCGCCTTTTTCAAAATAAGTCTCAACCCCATTACCGTTACCATAAATATAACGTAAATTTGGTAATGTGCCAACCTGGTCAAAGCTCTTACGTGCTGCGATGGCAATCGCCGTCTCTTGAATTTCCATGCCAATATAATTAATTTCCGGATGTGCCAAGGCCATGCCAAGAATAAACTGCCCCTTACCAGAACCAATCTCCAAATGTATTGGTTGTTCTTGGTCAAATAATGATTGCCACTGTCCAATTTGTGCTGTTGCACGATCTTGATCAATCACTATATCTGAATGCTCAGCCAGCCAATCGCTAGCCCAAGGTTTTGAGCGTAAATGCATAAAATTTCTCCGTTACTTTTTCATTTTTTTAATCATGTATGGAATATAACTTTTTTGTAGCCCAATAGTAACTACAATCAACAATACAAATAATAACAATATCCGTTGTAACGATTCACTCGTCACGGCTACAGTAACAATCAACAATGTGCAAACAATGTAGTTCACCAATCTATGTACCTGAATAAATGCGCTCTGTTTCTGAGAATTGGTAATTGGCATCAAACGCGACCAAATTTTCTTTTGCGTATCTGAAAATAGTGGCAATAACTGAAAATTAACAAGATATACCGTCAATGAACCAACTACAGCAACTAGCCAATCGGGTGCAGTCTGCAACACACCTACGATAATCATGCCAACAATTATTAATCTAAGAACCAAAGGCAGTATTTCCGTGTCTCGCGCTAAACGTATCCAATATAATCGCAACATTGCTGGTTTGTTCTTTATCAAACGTTGCAGAAAAAAGTCTAGGTAACGACGTCTTTTAATTGATTTAGGCTGATTGGGGATTTCAGCAAAAAGTGCAAAAAAGTGCAACACTCTTTGCTTTTGTTGTTGTGCTTGTTGTGTTGCGATAGCCCAGTTAATTGCGAATGAGTTTGCCTTATGACTACTGATACGAAAATAGCAAGCCGTTACCACCATCAACACCAACCAAGCACTCATCAAAATATATACTTGCATTTGGGTCAATATAAGGATAAATTCTAAGAAAATGCTAGGCAATAAAACACGGAAGAGAAGCCCCTCAGCTGTTGAATTTGCTTCAAATATCGTAATCGTTTGCACACGTTGCTTCAAGAATAGTTTATCTCGTTCAAATAACAATAGAAGCAACTTATAACTAATTGCAAAAATCAGCAAGGAACTAATTCGTAATAAACCGTTGACATAAATTCGCAATAGAATTGGTATGATAGAACCAACAAAAACAGCTTGCCATACGCTGGCATATAAAATACTCAAATTTACAGAACGCGTCAAATATTTTTTGATAATTTCCGAGTCGTTTCCCAGTAAGTAAAGCCTATCCGCTGGCTGGAAGTACGTAATTAAATCACCTATCTGTAATCCTATCAGTAACCACGTAATGATGATTACTTGCCACCAATTAGAGCGCCAAAACATCATCGATTGCGGCGTACTGAGCAGTTCGCGGTAAGCAAGTACAATACCACCCAAAGCAATAATCAAAAAAATCACAAAATGATCATTAAATAATAATCGCAGATATTTAGCGCTTGTCCGCTGTTCGTCTCGAAAACGCCGCCAAAATAAATCGCTAGCCTTCATTAGCTAACTCCTTTTGCATTAAATCAAACAAATCATCAAGATGATCCACTGTTAACTGATTTTCTTCTGCTAAAGCGGAAGGTGTGCCCACGAAACGTACTTTACCGTCATGTAGAACAACAAACCTGTCCACAAATGATGCCGCCGAAGATAATAAATGAGTTGTCATCAAAATACTATTTCCAAGTTTTGCTTGTTCTTTCATCAAAGATACAACATCCCTTTGCGCTAATGTATCTAATCCCAAAAAAGGCTCATCAACAATTAGCAATGGAGCATTTAACATAAATGCAGACACAAGCATTACTTTTTGTCGCATCCCCTTAGAAAAGTGAATTGGTAACCAGTTTAGCTTATCTTCTAATCTAAACATGGTTAATAATGACACAACACGTTCCCAAGTATTCTCATCGTCTTTTTCATGCGCCGCTAGCATCAAATGTAAATGTTCACCTAACGTCAATTCATCATACAATATTGGTTGTTCAGGAATATATGCAAGTTGTGATTTAAAGGCTGTCGGCTCTGATACTATATTAGTATCATTAAGAACTATTGATCCCATCTGAGGCTGTAGCTCTCCGATAATGTGATTAACTGTCGTTGATTTCCCAGCACCATTTAGACCAATTAGGGCAACGATCTCGCCATTAGGAACATCAAAAGAAATGTTTTTCAATATATTATTACCCGCGTACCCGCCAGATATATTGTTAATTTTTAATCCCATACATTCATTATAGCAAGCATTACATGATATTTGTATGAAATCTATAAATATAGATAATGACCGTTTCTTTTCAATTTGTTTACTAAAAATAACACTTCATTTTTGTTATATAACCTTATTTGTTATAATGAAAGATAACAAATAGAAACGGAGATTATTACATTGGATATTTTTGACAAAATTATTGCAGGTGAAATACCAAGTTATAAAGTTTATGAAGATGAAGACGTTCTCGCCTTTTTGGATATCTCACAAGTAACCCCTGGGCATACACTAGTTGTACCAAAGAAAAACGTTGATAACATTTTTGACTATGATGAAGATACTGCCAAAAAAGTTTTGTTGAAATTGCCTGTCATTGCACGCGCTATAAAGGCCAGTGATGACAAGATTACAGGTCTCAATATCCAATCAAACAATGGACCTTCTGCTGGTCAAACTGTTATCCATTCTCACTGGCACCTAATCCCTCGTTACGATGATGATAATCTAAATAGCGTGTTAGCACCAACTATTGATAACAGCGCTCATTTTTCATCGGAACAATACCAAGCCATTGCTGATAGTATTGCTTCGCAATTTTAAAACATCCGACGTAACGATGTTTGGGAGAAATAATATGAAATTATTTGATCAATTCAAAAATCTCATCACGGATATAAAAGAAATAACAGCTTTGCTTAAACAACTCCAGTTACAACAGCATAAATTAACAGAACAATTAAAAGAGATACAGAGTGTTTCTGAGGATATTCAGTCAGACATCCAAAAAATGAATTTCAAAAATCAACCACATATTTCACGTATTAATGAAGCTACTGAGCATTTAAATACTGAATTATCTAAGTTTAAAGCGCATTAAATTCATTTATGGTAAAATACTTAGTATTGTATCTAGAAAAGGAAAGTATTATCACATGCGAAAATTTATTTGGGGGCTTCTCGTCGTTGTTTTTGTTGGCGGACTGGTCTTTCTTGGTTTTAACTCGTCAAAAACATTAATGACTTCAAAAGTTGGTAAAATTACTGAAAAGCAATTTTACGAAGATATCAAAACATCGTCAGCTGGTCAGCAAGAATTTGCTAATATGGTTATTAATAAAGTTCTGTCAGCCGAATATGGTGATCAAGTTTCTGACACAGATGTACAAAACGCCTACGACGCACAAAAAGCGCAGTATGGTTCATCATTTAAGTCTGTTTTGGCATCTAACAATACAACTGATGCCCAGTTTAAAAAGAATATCAAAAATAATCTGATTATCAATGCTGCCATCAAGGCTAACTATAAGGTAACTGATAAGCAACTAAAAACTGCTTATAAGAATTACCACTCAGACACGACGATTTCAATGATTACAGCTAAGAATGAAGCGAAGGCTAAAGAAGCAATTGCCGCATTGAAGAATGGTGATAACTGGAATACAGTTTACAAAAAGTATTCTACAGATAGTACTTATAAATCATCAAATGGTAAAATGCCAGCGTTTAACTCAACAAACACAAGTATCGATTCAGCCGTGCAAACTGCAGCGTTCAAGCTTGACAAAGTTGGTGACTATTCAACGGAACCTGTAACTGGTACAAGCGGCAGTTACTATGTCATTAAATTGAATAAGAAAACAACAAAGCCTTCAATGAGCAGTTTGCGTAGTACCTTATCAACTCAGATAGTAACTGACTTTATCAATGATTCAAGCAACACCAGCAAAATACAAGCCATTGTCGGAAAGATTTTGCGCAAAAACAATGTTAGTGTTAAAGACAGCGATTTGAAAACTGCTTTGAATGCCTATCTAACGGCTGGTATTTCTTCTTCAAGTTCTTCAAGTTCTTCAAGTTCTTCAAGTTCTTCAAGTTCTTCAAGTTCTTCATCAAAATAACTGCTGAATCATTTATTGTCAATGATTGTGCAAAAAAAAAAACGATCTAATTTCTTAGATCGTTTTTTTATACTAATTTTTTATGTAGTGGCCGTTAAATTACCCAATCCTTCTTTTTTGAAATAATACGTAACTGATCATTAAGGCACCACTAGCAGCAATGTAAAATAGATTATTCAACGGCATAAATCGACTCAGGTATGCACCAAGAATAGATCCAGCTAAACTACCAAGTGATTGTGCCGATAAAGTCATGCTAAAAACCGTACTCAATCGATTACTAGCTTTTGATAATAATACTTGTATCATTGGCGTCATACCAGCGTTAGCGATCCCAATTAAAAACCTTAATCCTGCAAAAAGGCATGGATTCACTAAATGCCATGCCCGCCATAAATGTTCCTATCCATGCTATTTTGAAATTTCTAACTCTTTGTTCTCTTTTGATTTGCCCCACACTTCCACCTCTTAGCTGAGGCTTTTTTGATTGTTTAATTTAGCCACAGCAGCTTGAAACCTGTCCAAAGCTTCTTTTAGAATTGATAAATCCATTGCATAGGAAATTCGAATAAACCCTTCACCAAATTCAGTAAAAGCGGAGCCATGAACAACAGCCAAATCCGCTGCCTCTATTAGAAACTTCACGAAGTCCAATGAATTTATGCCAAACTTTTCAATATTTACAAAGACATAAAATGTTCCCTCTGGTTTAATATAGCCAACACCAATTTGATCTAATCGTTTCAGAACATAGTCTCGCCTTTCTCTAAATATGGGCACGATTTCAGACGGGTTATCGCGGTCCACTGTTAAAGCTGTCATTGCAGCTTCTTGAGAGATACTTGAGGCACAGCCAACATCTGTTTGATGGATTTTATATAATTCGTGAATTAAAGACTCTGGCCCTAATAAATAACCAATGCGCCAACCCGTCATACTGTGCGATTTAGATAAACCGTTTAATACTAAGGTTCTTCCCTTCATATCGGGCACACTTGCAATAGATGGTGCGAAATCTTTATCGTAAACTAAACGATTATACACATCATCTGTCAACACATATAAATCATGCTTCTTGATAACATTAGCTAATTCTGCTAACTCTTGAGAAGATAAAACAACGCCACTCGGATTATTCGGATAATTGAGTATAACTAATTTACTTTTCTCACTAATGACCTCCTCTAATTGATTTGGTAATAGCCTAAAATTACTCGATCGTGTATCAACAACTACTGGAACACCCCCTGCTAAAGTAACGGCTTGCGTATAAGCAGTATAACCTGGTGAAATAAGGATGACTTCATCACCAGGATTAACTAGTGCTCTGATTGCTAAGTCAATGCCTTCACTTGCACCAACTGTCACTAGTACCTCTGTGACAGGATTATAAGTTTCACTGTAAAATTCTTGCGCGTACTCAGTGATGATTCTTCTAAGTGCTAATATGCCCATATTATCAGTATATTTTGTGTGATTTTGTTCAATTGCTTTAATGCCGGCTTGCTTGGTAGCAAATGGTGTTGGTAAATCAATTTCACCAACTGTCAGTTGAATGACTTCGTTTGCCGGCTTTTTTATAAAATTAGAAACCAAACGGATACCTGACAGTCCCGTATTATGAACATTTTTATTAATATTTTTTGTCATTAATGGCGTACCTTTCATCACCTAATTATGCTAGTTTAATCTATATATCGGCTTTTGATTGTCAAAAAAATCAAGAACGCTTGCCACTACTTTTTCAGCAGTCAAGTATTCGGACTCTACTGTATTGGCACCAATATGTGGTGTAATCACAATTTGATCATGATTCAATAAAGGACTAGCTGTTTTTATGGTCTCATAACTTGTTGTGTCTAAACCTGCACCTGCTATTTTTCCAGTATTTATTGCCTCAACCAACGCTTCTTCATCCACTAAAGCAGCTCGTGCTGTATTAATTAGAATAGCATTCGTTTTCATCTTTGAAAACGCTTCATGATTTAAAATACCACTTGTTTCTGGTGTAGCAGGAATATGTAACGATATGATATCTGATTGTGCTAGTAGTGTGTCATACGATACAAATTGGCCATAAAGCGTGTCTCGCTTTGTTCGACTATAAACCAATACATGCGCACCAAAACCATGCAATATTTTTTCTACATTTTGCGCAATTTGACCATACCCGATGAGCCCTATTATTTTCCCAGATAAATTATGACCCATTAAACTTGCTGGATATGTTAATACCTCACCTTTTTGCACGCTATTGGCTGCTTGGTTGACCTTACGCAAAACTGTTAATATCAAAGTAACAGCTAATTCCGCAACAGCAATAGCATTTGCACCGGGTGTATTTGTCACCCACACACCGTGTTGAGTAGCTGATTCCACCGGAATATTATCATATCCTACACGACGACGTGCGATTAGTTTTAGATTTGGCAAGGCATCAAACCAATTCTCGTCGAATACCATATCAGTCATAACAATGACCGCTGCCTCGTAAGCTAAGGACAATAATTTTTTTTCATCATAATTTGGGCTATGCGATACATCATATCCTGCACTGGTAAATTTTTGAATGGCAACTTCGTGTAAATCACCTACAATGTGTATGCGTTTTTTTGACATATATGGTTCCTCAATTTTTCATAATACTTTTCCTAAAAATTCTTTTGTTCTGACATTCTGGGGATTCCCAAATATCGCATTTGGAGATCCTTCTTCAAAGACCACACCATCGGCCATAAAAATAACCTTATTAGCTATTTCTCTGACAAAACCCATTTCATGAGTCGCTACAATCATGGTCATGCCCTGCTTAGCTAAATCCTTCATTACTTCAAGAACATCATCAACCATTTCTGGATCTAAGGTCGAAGTTGGCTCGTCAAACAATAAGTAGTTAGGATGCATCGCAAGCCAAGCAATCTCGCTATTCCTACACGTTGCTGCTGCCCACCAGACAAGGATTTAGGATAAGCATTAACTTTGTCAGATAAGCCGACTAATGCCAATAGTTGTTTTGCCTCTTCACTTGCCTCATCAACACTCAAACGCTTCACGCGTTTAGGTGCTAATGTTAGATTTTCTAACACGGTTGAATTTGGGAACAAATTAAAATGTTGAAAAACCATTCCATCTCGGCTTGAATACTATAAATATCGTTATTTTCATCTGTTATATCTTCACCATCAACATGGATATACCCGCTTGTTGCAACATCTAAGTCATGTTGTAGATGGATCTTTAAACCAGCGTAATAAGCCTTACTAATCAGCTGATGACTTTCCAAAATGTTGCTAACCATGATGAATCAAAAGGATCTCCTGTCGTACCTAGTAGCACCTGAAGACTATAAATTTTTTCTATTATCTCAGCCATAGCGCTAATTGATCCTAGTATTACATCGCCATGGCCATTTGCAAAATGGGATTGCTAACTGTTTCTGTATAAATAATTTGAGTGCTTTCATTTATAACCGAAACAACCTCATCAAGGTTTGTAATGTCAACAAAGTCCACTAAAATTCCGAATTTACTTAATGTCTTAAGAAAATCAATTGATTCACCATATAGCGTTTTATCAGCCACAACGTAATCACCTGATGTCAAAAGTGCTAAGAGTGTTGACGGTATTGCAGACATACCCGTGTTCGTGATGACACTTTTTTCTGACTGCTCCAAGTATGTCATAAGTTCTACAATTCCATCATGATTCACATTATGGAACCTCGTATACGCATAACCTTTTCGATCATAAGTATTTTGTAGATCATCTAAGTCGGCCACATTATGAGCTGTTGACAAATATAACAGCTTCACTTACATGATTGGTGTCAATTTTAATCCCTTTGTACAATATGTTCGTATTTTGTTCATTTCTGTATGTCATTACGAAAATACCTCTCTTAAAATAAAAATGTACTAATTTGTATCAAAGTTCGTATTTACGGATCCGCTATTTGGTATTGCAGTCTACTCTACATACTTATCAATTTTATTTCATTAGTTAAATTGCCTTTTTAAAAATATAATTTGTATAAATTACACAAATAACATCTTTTTTTCAGTAACAAAAAAAGTATACCCAAGTAGGTATACTTATTTTTAAAAAATCATTTACTCGCAATATTTAAAGAATCTTATCTTGGTTCCACTGAATAAATGCTATAATCGATTAACAACTTTTTTTGAAAGTTTGGTTAGTATGGAAATTAAACAACTAGAATATCTTGTTACTGCCCATAACTGAGGTAGATTGAGCAAAGCCGCCGCTAAACTGTTTACACCCCAGCCAAATGTCAGCAGGGTCATCAAACTTTTTGAAAAAGAGTTAGGCTCTCCTCTGTTTGAACGAACTAGTAAAGGATTGAAACTAACAGCGTATGGCAAATCAATTTATAGTTATGCTGAAAATATTTTAAAAAACGTGAATTTGATTACTGATACAAACTCTATATCAAGTAATAGTAATTTTTCCGTAGCAACATATCCCAGTAGTATCATGTCATGGCTGTTAGTTGAACTATACCAGAAACACCTAGGTATGATGCTTTCTCACCAACAAGGTACCGTTGAATAAATAACGACTCGAGTTTCACAATGATTCTCTGAGCTAGGCATTCTATACGTTTCTCAAAACCAGTTAAAGGCTTTTCGCCATATTATTTCTCACAAGGAACTAAAATTTATTGAGATTGAAAAAAAGAGAGGCGTGTATTTATGTCGGACATAACAACCCGCTTTACAATAAAACCTCAATCTCTTTTGAAGAACTACTAAAATTAAAATTTGTCCACGGATTAAATGACTTTTTCTCTATGGAACAAGTTAATGGAGGTGGCTTCGCTACAGATACGCTACAACCAACTGTTTACACCAATAACAAGCATCAGTTAAAAAATATCATTTTAGAAACAGATGTCGTTGAGCTAGATATTAACATGGTTTCTCCTGACAATAAACAATATGATATCAAAAATTTAAAAATTGAAGGAGAAGATGCCTACTTAACATTTGGTTATGTGATCCAGCAGGATCACAACTTCAGTCATAATGCGCAAGAACTACTAAAAAGTCTCGAAAAATTTCTAAAGCCATAACAAAATGTTATGGCTTTTTACCTATAAGCTGGTAATTGTTCTAAATAATTATATCGGGCATAGTGATTGTATATTAATCATTCGAAAAAGGCCACTTTTGAATGAAACCATCATTATACTTTAAAACTTCAAATTAGCGATAATTTGTTCAATGTCCTAATGTCCAACCACCGTCAATTGGTACCACTGTACCATTAATATAATCAGCTTGAGGACTTGTCAAAAACATTGTTAAATCTGCGACTTCCTGTGGTGCAGCCCAGCGTTTTGCGGGGGTTTGATCGGCAACTTGTTGGGCCATACTAGCATCGCCAGCAAAATCTTTGGCATTCATTGGTGTTTTAATTGCTCCCGGCGCGATAGCATTAATATGTAATCCCTTTGAAGCGTAATCAAAAGCCAACTGCTTGGTATATCCAATAATTGCATGCTTACTAGTTGTATATGCCGCCCCGCCCCCACCAGCAGTAAAGCCAGCTATGGATGCCATGTTAATAATATGTCCATATCCAGCGACAATCATCTTGGGTAATACAGCATTCGATAAAATAAACATCGGTGTTAAGTTTGTATCCATCACCTGTTGCCAAGTATCTAAGTCAATGGTTAAAGATGGTTGGTAATCATCTAAGATTCCTGCTGTATTCAATAGAATGTCAATTGAAACATCACTGGTTATGTGCTCCACCAACATTTCTAGTTTTTTGTGTTGTCTAATGTCAATTTGATACGTATGCAAATGTTCGTGCGTATACGTAATTTTTTCTTTGTCTAAAGCATACACTGTTGCGCCTTGAGACAAATAAGTTTTCAATTGCGAAAAACCGATGCCTGAAGCAGCACCGGTTAATAAAACATTTTTATTTGTATAATTTTGTTCAATCATTTGTCTAATTTAATAATCTTACTAAGTGCAAAAATCAAAATACCACCAACAATCAATGACACAATTTCTCCTGGCAAAACACTAATATAGTACGCCAACCATTGTGAAAAAAGACCGCCTGATGCGCCTGAAGGAAACGAACCACTGGCACCAATATTAAAGGCAAATTTAAACTCTGCTGCTAAAATGCCCATTCCCAATGTAGAAACTACAAAAGAGCTAATTAAAATTTTTAACAGCGTGTTTGTTACTTTCCGAGTCAAAAGATAAGTTACGGTTGTCATAATCAAGGTACCTGCTGTACCAAATATCCAATCAACCCAACCTAATGGCGACATGAGATTGGCAATAAAAACGCCGAGCCCCAAAGCCAAAATATATCGTTTATTCCACGCGGATAAGTGATTTAAGCCCTCAGATAAACGTAACTGAACTGGTCCAAATCCGATTGGCGCTATAACTAACGTGATTGCTGCATACAACGCAGCAACAATCGCTGTTAATGTGATATTTCTTGTGCGATTGCTTTGTCGCACACTTACTGTTTTTTGCATAAATAGTATCTCCTAGTTTTTTTAAGCGGGATGGTTGATGAACCGCTATTATTAAGTCTCAGAACATAATCAATTAATTCGTACTCTCATCCATGAAATCCTTCAATTGTTTTGAACGACTTGGATGACGCAACTTTCGTAACGCTTTCGCTTCAATTTGACGAATACGTTCACGTGTTACACCAAATACGCGGCCAACTTCTTCCAATGTACGTGTACGCCCGTCTTCTAATCCGAAGCGCAAACGCAAGACATTTTCTTCTCGATCAGTCAATGTATCCAAAACAGATTCCAATTGTTCCCTGAGCATTTCATATGCCGCAGAGTCAGCTGGAGAAACTGCCTCATTATCTTCGATGAAATCACCCAAATGAGAATCATCTTCTTCACCAATAGGTGTTTCAAGTGATACTGGTTCTTGAGCAATTTTTAAGATTTCACGTACTTTGTCGGCCGTCAAATCCATTTCAGCACCGATTTCTTCTGGAAGAGGTTCACGTCCCAAATCTTGTAACAATTGACGCTGTATACGAATCAGCTTATTAATCGTTTCAACCATGTGGACTGGAATACGAATCGTCCGTGCTTGATCGGCGATAGCGCGTGTAATGGCCTGACGAATCCACCATGTTGCATACGTCGAGAACTTAAATCCTTTAGTATAATCGAACTTATCTACGGCTTTCATTAAGCCCATATTTCCTTCTTGGATTAAATCCAAGAATTGCATGCCACGACCAACGTAACGCTTGGCAATCGAGACAACCAACCGTAAGTTGGCTTCTGCTAACTCTTGCTTGGCTTCGACGTCCCCATTCTCAATACGTTTAGCGATATCAATCTCTTCATTTCCCTTCAACAAATTGACACGGCCAATTTCTTTGAGGTACATACGCACTGGATCATTAATTTTAATACCAGCTGGGGTTTCCTCAGCTTCTGCTAACTCTTGATCAGTGGGTTTGTTTTGCTTGGCCTTTAACACTTCTGGCGCTGGATCACCATTGTCATCAACAATTGCTATACCGGCATCTTCAACTTTTTCCATCAGACGTTCGATGTTTTCTTCATCTAAATTAAAAGGTTCAGCTAAACGCTTTGATAGCGCTGCATATGTTATTTGTTTTGCTGCTTTATACTCAGCAATTAGCGCTTTAGTTGCCTTATCGTACTCAGGATTTTTTAGTGGACCAGACTTTTTGGCTGATTTTGGCTTTGAAGCTTTTCCAGCTGCTGCCGCTTGTTCAGGAGTCTTTCCTTGAGCCAAAGCCAATAATTCAGCCTTCTTTGCGCGACTATTATAAGCGATTTTTTGCTCATCAAGATAATCTTTAATATCTGAAATTTTACTTGAACTTGAAATAATTGTCATTTTTACTCCTATATTTTACAATGAGGCTATTTAATTAACATCGAATCGATTAATGTTGTCGTTTTTTTATGTTAATTAATTCAGTTGAAAGTTGAACTAATTTGGCATCATCATGCTGTTGCTTAGCAATTTCAATTAGTTGTTTTAATTCCTGAACACGATTTGAAACGGGTGCTTCTTCCATAATTATACGCAAATAATCTTGAACCGCATCATTTTCGACCTTTATATCACCAAAACTGTGATCAATGGCCATAATTTTTTGATTCAAATTTGGTTTTTGTATAAAATCCATAAATTGAGCAATATCAAATGTCCCCAAGTGATCTCGTTGATAAATTTCAGTCAGCATCATTAGCAATTGATACTCAGGATGAACAAAAGCAAATCCCGCCGTCGATTTAACACGTTCCAGTGTATACGGATCTTTAATCATTGCCATGATTAAGGCACGTTCTGCCAATTCTACCTTTGAAATTTTTTGATATCGATTAGGCTCAACTGGAAAACCAAATTCATATTCAGGGGCCTTTGGGCTAAAGTCACTAGCAACATGAGATGATTGCGAGACTGATTGATGACTATTTTGCCCTTTTACTGACTGCTTAGTTTGTTGTAGCTGTGCTTGTAGTGCTTGCTTTGATGTACCAAACTCATTTGCAATCCGAGTCAGCTGAATATCTTGTTCAACTGGTGTAGCTGTATATAAGATCTGCATGACTTCATGCAAGAACGTTAGATACTGCGCTTGATTACTTAGATTCTTACCATTTCTGGCTGCATTAACCAAGAACTCAATTGGTGTTAAAATGCTTTGATTAAGTGCCTTTTTTAAAACTGGTAATCCGCGCTGTACTCGAACTTCATCCGGATCAAGCAAGTCAGGCAGATGGACAACACCGACCTCTATATCTTTAGCATTATTTTTAAAGAGCTCAATTGAACGTCTTGCAGCATTTTGCCCCGCTTCATCACTATCATAAATAAGAAGCACTCTTTTCGCAATGCGTGAAAGCTGTCGGATATGATCAGGTGTTAGCGCGGTTCCCATGGTTGCAACGCCAACTTTTTCATCGGCCATATGTGCTGAAATAACATCCATAAAGCCTTCAAAAATCATCGCCGTACCCGTTTGTTTAATGACATTTTTGGCCCGATTTAAATTATATAAAACACGTCCTTTAGTAAAAAATGGGCTTTCTGGACTATTCATATATTTGATTGAATTTTCAGCGTCTAGTGCTCGGCCAGAAAAGCCAACAACTTGACCTCGTTCAGTTTTAATTGGCCAAACGATACGCCCTGAAAAACGATCACGCATGTCACCACTCACACTATTCGTGATAAATAGCTCGGAAGCCATTAATACTTCATGAGATAAATTTTTCTCCTTCGCATAACTCAATAGAAGGTTATCGTCCGGAACAAAACCAATCCCAAATTCCTTAATAATGTCATCACTTAACTGCCTTTTATCATGTAGATAGGCCAGTGCCTGTTCACCAGAAGTGGTGTTAAGCAATGTATGCTGATACAATCGTTGCGCATCAGTGTGTAGCTGATAGATTGCTTGTGTTGTGCCATCAATTTGATTACCATTATTCGCAGAAATACTTGAGTCAATTGGAATATCAACACTTTCCGCTAATGATAAGATTGCCTCAGGATAGCTGTATCCTTCCTTTTCCATAATAAAAGAGAAAACAGAACCAGAGCGACCACATGAAAAACAATTAAAGACTTGCTTGTTTTCTTCAACAAATAAGGAAGGATGCCTGTCATCATGAAAAGGGCATGAGCCCGTCCATTGTCGGCCTTTTTTTACCAATTGTGTATACTGGCCGATAACATCAACAATATTTACTTTTGATCGCACATTATCAATAAAAGCTTGCGGAATACGACTTGCCAATGGAACCACCTTTCAAACAATAAAAGTCGCAAACTATTTGGTTTGCGACTGAAATCATTTAACTGTTTTAATTATAATAGTTTAAACGAATCTTGTCAACCCCTGGTTTCGAGGTAAAAACACTTCTATACCAGTGTTTAAAGCTATTTTTATTTTAAGAGGTATAGGTATTATGTTAACTAAAAAGGTTTCTCTGTTTAGACAGAGAAACCTCTAATATTTATTTAGCTTTGATTAGTTCATCATATCGTTCGACAATCACACTAACATTTTGTTGCCCTCTATAAATTGCATAACCAATGATGAAAACAATTAAAATATTGATTGTGCCTAAAACCAAACCTGCACCAAATAACCAAATATTTTGATGGACAAAGAAATAAGTAAGAAGAATGCTTAGACCAACAATCATTGAGAAAAAGGATTGCCAATGTTGAAGATTTTTAATCATTTTCTGCTGATAAGAAATTTCATTTTGATATCCCTTGTCCAAATTTTGTATGCTCTTTGCCATAATAAACACCTTCTCTATTCCTTAATAACTCAATCCAGGATTGAAGAATCCGACTAACACGCCAATCAGGGCAACAACCACCAAAATGAGCATAACCCGAATAGGTGAAATGTTTTTCTTAGCCATTAACCACCAACAAAATACAATAAACAAAGCAGTCAATAATCCTGGATAAACCGAGTCCAATTTGTCTTGCAAAACTAAGTAGGCTTTTCCAGATGAGTTAGTTAATTTAAAGGACGTTTTTACGGTCACCCAAGTGGCAGCGACGCCACCGACAACCATACCGCCAACAGTTGCAATCGCTTTACGAATTGCTTTTCCTTGAGCGCCGACTAAAATTCCTACCGCCTTGTCTCCTAATTCATAACCTTTAAAGTAAGCAAAACGCATACCAAAGTATCCAAGCAAATTCCAGACAATAATATAGAATATTGCACCAAGCGGTGATCCACCGTCGGACATCCCCAAAGCAATTCCAAGAATAACTGGGATCAATGTACCGACAACTAGTGAGTCACCAATTCCTGCAATTGGGCCCATTAGACCGGCTCGTAGACCATTGATTGTTGTATCATCAACATTGCCATGATTGGCTCTTGCCTCTTCCAAACTAGCCGTAACACCGACTATAACAGTCCCTAACTGTGGCTCTGTATTGAAAAAAGCCGTGTAGGTTTTCATTGCCTTTTCTTGATCTTCCTTATTGTCGTACAATTCTTCCACAATAGGTAACATTGAAGTCAAATAACCAAATGTCTGCATATGTTCTTGAGAGAACGCTGTAAGATGACCATAAAACCAGTAATGAAACGACTTGTTTAAAGTCTTACGAGAAATTTTCTTTTTTTCTAAGTTATCCATCTTAAATATCCTCGTCTTCCTCATCATCAACGGTCACATCAGTATTTGCTCCCGGAGATGCAACTTGTCGATTGGTGCTGATTGCCATGTCTAACTTGTATGAGATCATAGCAAAAATTAATGAAACAACTGTCACTGAGACTAAGTTCAAACCTAGAGAAGCAGCAAATGTAAAGCCTACGAAAAACGGAATGAAATCAAGTGGGCTATCTACTATTTGCTTCAACAAAATTGCAATACCTACACAGGGAAGTAAGGCACCAACTGTGAACAAGGTTTTCATTGGAATACCATCCATTGGTAATGCTGTCTTCAATGCAGTAACAGCACTAGACCCAAAATGTGTCATGAATAGTGTTGGAATAAATGAGAAGAAAAAGTGTGAGATCCATGGGAGTCCCCAATCCACAACATACAATTTCTTAAATTGCCCTTTTTCAACTGCTCGCCATCCAATGTGTTGCCAAACCAAGTTCATAGTTGCTGTTCCGTAGAACAACACCGTTCCAACAGTTCCGACTAACGTACCCATTGATTTAGCTAAATCAGCAGCATTTCCTGATGTTGCTACTAATCCTTGAGCATGAATAGCAACCATTGCTAATGGTATACCGATGTAAGAGACCGCTCGAAGATCCGCCGAAACAGTTCCTCCAGGAGTAACCAGTGCGATATAGACTAACTGCATCGCGACACCAGCAGCAATGCCTGTTTTAAGATCTCCCAAAACCAATCCACAGACTAAGCCACCCACTAACGGACGCCCCAGTGTGTAATTTCCAATTGTGGATCCTGCCATGCCTGGCATGGAAGACAAACTTGCAAAAATACCTAAAATACTTGCTTGCATCCAACTAATTGTCATATTTCTAACCTCTTTTTATGTTAGACTACAGATTAAATTTTCCTCTAAAGGCATCCCAATAACCAATTGATACATCAGGCAACAATTGAAACTTAACTTGGTACCCTTTCGCTTGAATATCATCAAATGCTCTAGCTTCCTCAGATGTAATGGACTGATTATTTCCTAATTTCACTGCATCGGGCCGATCGTTGGCTGGACCAACAATCACTGTTTTTACATCATCAGGCTTGAACCCAAAATCAACCAAAATTTTTTTCATATCTTGTGGTGTTTTCGTAATTAGAAAATATTGTCGATTGGAATCCAAAACTTGTTGTGCTTTTTCTTGAAAATGATCCAGTGTCCAAACAAATGTTTTCTTTTCTGAGGCACTTTTGAATGCATCCTTTAGAATAGGATTTGTGGCTGCTGCATCATTAACTGCTATCAGGCCATCACAAGGATATTCTTTAGCCCAGCGGGTCACGGTCTGTCCGTGAATAATTCTATCATCAATACGTACAAATGAAATACTCATAATTACTTCGTCCTTTCAAATCTCATCATCGTCCTCTGGATCATCATTAATCTCAAATTGTTTCAACGCAGAGGCGCCTTCACGCAATACACTGCTAATTAGGTCGTCTTTACTGGCACTGTCTTTCAAGATAGTAGCATTGAGTGCCATTGGAAAATTCATCCCACCAAGAACAATTGTACTTTCTAATCTATTTTCTTGATTCAACACGTTTACAACGGTAGTCAGTGGACTACCACCGATGATGTCCCCAAGAATAAGCAATTCTGAATTTTGTTCAAGTGTCGATAGTAAAGATCTGAAACGATTTTCAAAATGGTCAGTATCTTCACCTGATTGGAGTCCTATTGCTTTCACAGTTTTAATACCATCACCAACAAACATTTCCAGAGCGTCCTTGAGCCCCACCGAGAACTGGCCATGGCTAACCAAAATAAGATAGTTCATTCTTTTCTCCTATCTTTCATAAACGGAATGTTGTTTCATTGTTACTATGAAACCCTTTGTCAGGTATTATGTAAGCGCTTGCATAACCTAAATCTTATTCTACTCTTACTATCGATAAAATACAATAATAAATAACAATATTATATGAAGTCTCTCATAACTAAAAAACCATAGCTCTTTGCTATGGTTCATCATGTACTTCCTTTAAAGATGTAAACATCTCAAGTATTTTCTTTCTGATGTTTTCCACAAATAACAACGTTTCATCATCAATGCCATTTTCAAAAGTCCAGTTAAGCGTGTCAAAGACAATACTAGCGCCAAATTTTGCAATCAATTCGTTATACTTCAAAGATGTTTTTTCACCGAGATACTTCAGCCAATGCTGATATAATGTATCCTCAAATTTTTGTTTTAAATTAAATTCCGGTTCGTTGATTGTAAATAAAGCTTGAATAGTCTGTTTGTTGTTGACTAATTCATTGTAGAAATGTGTAATCGTTTCTTCAAATTGCCCAGAAATCAACCCCTCAACCCTTTTATCCACAATTTTTTCAAAAACTGAAAACTGTCTTTCAACAAGCTGATTTAAAAGGTCATATTTATCTAAATAGTGCAGATAAAATGTTGATCGGCTTGTCATAGCTTGCTTACAAATTTCGTCCACAGTTATTGATTTAAAATTTCGTTCATTCAGTAAGGTAACAAAGGCCATCTCAATGTTTTTTTTCGTCTTTATTTTTCTAATATCCGCCATACAAATAATCCTTTTCTGTCCATAACTAGACAGGTCAAATCATATCGTCCATTTATGGACATTATTAACATCAACTGATAATTGTTTGACCTTATTTTATTAATTATAATGAGTTCAACAAATAAAGAAAGAGGCACTAATATGTTTTATGAATATATCGAAAATAACCCACAATGGAATTTGCAAATAAATCGTCAACTTGAAGGAATCAAAGAAAGTTCAAAAGTGAAAGATGATTTAAAAATAATCATACCTAAACTAACAAATGATGCTTCTTGGTACGAAACTTGGTTCTCATTCGGTGAATTAAGAGAAAAAGAAGAAGATCATGCTCTCGCTTGCGCTTATTTTGGCCTTGCTCAGTTTTACTTAAACCAAGGTGACGAAAATAAGCAAACGGTTGTTCATCGATACTTAAATAATTTTTACCGTGCACATACTGAAATTGATTATAATAGTTATCAAGTGCCCTATCAAAAAACATTTTTGCCTGCCATAAAGGTCAATATAAATCCCACAGCCACTAAAACTTTGATTATCATCAACGGTTTTGATAGTTTTATGGAAGAAATATTAATTGCGGTCAATTTTTTTAAAGGAACCGATTATAATGTGATTTTATTTGACGGCCCCGGTCAAGGACGAGCCTTAATTGATAATAACATCAAGTTCACACCATATTTTGAAAATCCTGTCAGTGCAATCATTGATTATTTTAATTTAGACGAAGTTGATGCGATGGGTGTTTCATGGGGCGGTTATTTCGTTATTCGTGCTGCTGCCTACGAAAAGCGAATCAAGAACGTTGTTTGTTATGATTTCTTTTATGACGGATTAAATACTTTTTTAAAAGATTTTTCAAAAGACACACGAAATCATATTCGTCAATTACTACAAAATAACGATGTTGAAAAAACAAATCAATTAGTCCCTCCTTTGATTAATTCTGATGCCAACTTAACCTTTCTCTTTACAAAAGGTTATGAAAATACTGGTACTAACACCCCTTACTCACTACTAAAAGAAATTGAAAAGCATACAGTGAAAGGAATTGGACATTTAGTGAATCAAAATGTATTATTACTCGCCGGAAAGGATGATCAATACGTCCCTTTTAATGACTTGGTACTAGAACAACAAGAATTAACAAACGCAAAATCACTTGAAACTAAAATTTTCACTAAAGAAACTGGTGGTGAACAGCATTGTCAAGCTGGAAGGTATGATTTAGCTTTAGTTGCCATTCAAAAATTTTTAGCCGTACACAGTGAGGGTTAAAATACGCTGGTTTAATCAATACTTTTGGTTATTTTATCCGATTCATTTTTTTGAAATCTGAACCTATGGTATAATGGGAACTTCAAAAGGAGTTTAAAAACATGGGACGATATCAAATTGACTTTAAACAGAAACAGGCTAATGCTAAGTACAAGTCTAGTCAACAAACGCAAGCTACTAAAGCCGAAAAAGTCGCTGCTATCAAGTCAGCCTTACTTTCACAAGCAAAAAAACAAGATAAGTAATTATCTTGTTTTTTGTTTGTTCGAAAAAAACTAAATTAATCAGCTAAAGGTTCGCACACTTTCAACGACTTCTTCTGATCGACTAATTAATTTTGCACCTAATTGTAATAACTCATTAGTTCCCTGAGAATTTTCAGAGAAAATAGGCCCTGGTACAGACAACACTTCTCTGTTATTTTGCAGCGCATAGTTGGCAGTTATTAAACTTCCAGACTTTATTTTAGCTTCAATAACCAATGTAGCCGATGATAGACCCGCAATGATACGGTTTCTTGCTGGAAAATGAGACTTATGTGGCCCAACATCATGTGCATATTCACTTAAGACAATGCCATGTTGTGCAACTTGTTGTTGTAATACTCTATTCTTTGCAGGATAAGCAATGTTCAAGCCAGTCCCTATAACTGCTATAGGCACACCCTGATTGGCAAATGTAACTTGGTGCGCCATTACATCGATACCGTTAGCTAGTCCCGAAACAATGGCTGTCCCTCTATTTATTACGTTTGGCAATAGTGATCGTAAACACTCTAGTCCATAGGGCGTTGCAGTTCTTGTGCCCACTACTGCTAAATTAGGTAATTTCAGTGCGTTTAAATTACCTTCATAAAAAAGAATTAATGGCGGGTCAAATATTTCTTTTAGTTGTATCGGATAACAGTCATCAAAATAAGTAAAATAATTTTCCTGACTTGTTGCTGCCTTCTGACAAGCTACTGCATATGTAGCTTTTATTTTAGCAATATGTTGCGGTAATGGTTTGACTACTGCTAGTAAAGTTTCAATATTCCAAGGATAATTCTCCGATATCAAATGTTTATCAATTACTTCAATCACTCGCTTTTCTCCAGCATGACCAATGCCTGAAGTTAAATGTAAACCTAATAAAAACTGTTTTAAAATCATATTATTTTCCTCTTGAAATAATACGAAACCCAAAAATAAAAAGCTTATGATTTATCACAAGCCTTCCACAATTTCACTCAAATATTCCCAGCGATTCATTTTTTCTTCCAGGGCCTCATTTAGCGAATCTAACTCTTTTTGTAAATCGCCTAACAAGACATAATTTGTACCATTTTGAGCCATCTCTTCAGGAATTTCAGAGATTCTTTGTTCAATTGAAGCTATATCATCTTCAATTGTTTGCCACTCTTTTTTTTCATTGTATGTTAACTTCTTTTTTTGCGGCTTCTTATCAGTAACTACTTTTTCTTCTTTTTGTGCTGGTGCTGATTTCGCTAAGTCCATCGCCAGATAGTCACTGAACAGGCCATCAAAGCGTTTGACAACACCATTCCCTTCAAACATATATAGTTGATTAGCAACTTTATCCAAAAAATAACGATCATGGGAAACAGTAATTACGGCCCCAGCAAAACCAGACAGGAAATCTTCTAGAACAGTTAATGTTCCAATATCAAGATCATTCGTCGGCTCATCAAGCAAAAGCACATTAGGTTGTTGTAGTAGCAGTTTCAATAAGTACAGTCGCCTTTTTTCACCACCAGACAACTGCCGAATTAATGTCCCATGCATAAATGGTGGAAATAGAAATTGCTCTAATAAGTCCGAGACACTAATTTGATTCCCGTCTTTGTCCTTTACAGTAGTTGCAACGTCTGACAAATAAGCAATCACACGCTTATCATCTGGAATCTCTTCAGTAACCTGTGTATAATAAGCCATCTTTACAGTTTCACCTAATTCAATGATTCCGCTAGTTAATGGCACTCTCCCAGCTATTGCATTCAAAAAAGTAGATTTTCCCGCGCCATTGGCACCTGTAATACCTATACGATCACCTGAGGAAACTCGTAAATTGAAATTTTCAAATATTTTTTTATTGTCAAATTGAATAGTCGCATCTTCAATAACAATTACTTTTTTTCCTAAACGTTGCTGTCCAAGATTAACAGCAACATCTTCATCGAGCTGTAGTGTACCCATGTTAGCTTCTAGCTCAGCAAAAGCATTCTCTCGCCCTTTTTGTTTGGTTGTTCGGGCACGAGCAGATTTACGCATCCATGCTAGCTCTTGTTTGTATAGTTGCTGTTGCTTGTGTTCAGCGACCTTGCCCTGCTCAATACGCTGAGACTTTCCACTCATATAATCTTGGTAGTTACCTTGATATTCATACAAATCGCCAAATGATAATTCGAATATTCTTGTTGTGACAGCATCCAAAAAATAACGATCATGAGTAACAACTAAAACTGCCCCCTTATAGGTAGCTAAATACTTTTCTAACCAAGAAATAGAATCAAAATCTAAATGGTTAGTAGGTTCATCCAATATCAATAAGTCTGGCTCTTGAATCAAGACTTGGGCTAATCCAACTCTTTTCCGTTGTCCCCCTGAAAGTTCGCTCACTTTTTTATGCAACTCTGGCATATGTAGCTGTGTTAGAATTGTTTTTACCTGAGATTCCGTTGTCCAGGCATCATCTCGGTCCATGGCATCTTGTGCTTTTTCAAAATTTTGGGCAACTTTTTCATCTGTGGGCTGCTCTCCGAATTTCCGCAACGCATATTCATACTGTCGTATCGTCTGGAATACTGGTTGATCACCAGACAAGATTGCATCCATCAATAAGGAATGGTCATCCAAATACGGCTCTTGCGCCAGATATCCGATTGTATAGTCATTTTGCTTCGTGATTGTTCCAGCATCAGCTGGCTTTTTGCCAGAAATGGCATTCAGAAGAGAAGTTTTTCCACTGCCGTTTACACCAATTAAACCAATTCGATCACCTTCCGTAATCAAAAATGAAATATCATTGAAAAGAACCTTTTCGCCATATGTACTTTTTAAATTGTCTACTCTAAATTGTTTCATAATACTATTATAACCATTATTGGGGGTTTATATCTCAATAAGTTTTAGATATAATAAGATAACCATTTTAAGGTAACAGAAAGGATTATTTTCATGAATTTAACTGCTAACATCGCTGGTTTCAACTTCGACCACATTTTACTCAACGCTGCAGGTGTTGTGTGCCAGACTAGCGACGAATTAGATAGTGTTCTAGCATCTGACTACACGGGCGCTGTTGTGACGAAATCAGCAACTCCAAGCCTTCGCCCAGGGAACGTCTCGCCTCGATATCATGAATTGACCAATGGCTTAGGCACGATTAATTCAATGGGCTTACCAAATGAGGGCTTTGCATATTACATGGATTATGTTACCCAAAAACAAACAGACAAGCCAATCTTCTTCTCAGTTGCTGGTTTATCCAAGCAAGAGAACTTAGATATGTTGCACAAGATAGAAGAATCAAAATTCAATGGCCTTGTTGAACTAAATCTATCTTGTCCTAATGTGCCCGGCAAGCCTCAAACAGCTTATGATTTTGAAACAACTGAAGAAATTTTAACTGAAGTATTTTCATTTTTCACCAAGCCTCTTGGCGTTAAGTTGCCACCCTACTTTGATATTGTGCATTTTGACAATATTGCAAATATTTTAAATAAATTTCCATTAGCCTTTGTCAATGCCATCAACTCAATTGGTAATGGCCTAGTGATTGATGAAGAAACTGACACAGTTGTGATTAAACCAAAAGGTGGTTTTGGTGGTGTCGGTGGTCCCATTGTCAAAGCAACAGCGCTAGCCAATGTTAGAGCACTACGTCAGCGGTTAAGCCCAACTATTAAAATGATTGGTACTGGTGGGGTTACTTCTGGACGTGATGTTTATGAACACGTTTTGTGTGGCGCTGACTTAGTTGAAGTTGGTTCACAATTAGCAATCGAAGGAATATCTGTTTTTGAACGTTTGGAAAAAGAGTTAACAGCTATTTTAACAGAAAAAGGCTATAATTCTCTTGATGAAGTTCGTGGGCAGTTGAAAATAATTGAGTAAATAAAAAAAGTTGGCTTACGCCAACTTTTTTATTTTGTGTTTTGTAATGTTACCACATCACGTGCAATCATTAATTCCTCATTTGTCGGAATCAATAACCCAGTTACTTTAGAACTGGACGATGTAATAATTGTTTCTTTACCACGAACATTGTTTGCTTCTTCATCTAGATCAACGCCTGCAAATGCCAATGATTTCAATACTTTAGCGCGTGTTACTGCATCGTTTTCACCGATACCTGCTGTGAAAATAATAGCATCCACACGACCTAGTTCAGCAAAATACTGCCCTGCATAACGAATCACACGATCGTAGAACATGTCCAATGCCAATTGCGCATGAGTATTGGTTTCCTGAACATTTTCCAAATCACGCATGTCACTTGAAATAGTTGAGATACCTAATAGACCAGACTTTTTATTTAAGACATTAAGCATTTCTTCATTTGAAAGGCCTTCACGTTCTTGAATATAATAAATTAATGATGGATCCACATCTCCAGAACGAGTCGCCATTGTCAAGCCAGCAAGCGGTGTGAATCCCATTGACGTATCGTATGACTTACCATTTTTAATTGCCGTTACTGACGCTCCAGCACCCAAATGAAATGAAATCGCATTGAATTCATCTAATGGTATTCCTAATTTGTCTGCCGCTCGTTCAGTTACATAACGGTGTGAAGTTCCATGCGCACCATATTTACGAGCACCGTAGCGTGCGTAATATTCATATGGCAAGCTATATAGATAATTTTTTTCAGGCATTGTTTGATGAAATGATGTATCAAACACTGCAACAGAAGTTGCATGTGGCAACAATTTTTGGAATGCCCGAATTCCCATTGCATTAGCTGGGTTGTGCAATGGTGCGTAATCAGCTAAGCGATCTATCTTGGATAACACCTCATCATCAACAATAACTGAATGATTGAACCATTCACCACCAGCAACAACGCGATGGCCGACACCTGTTATTTCTTGAAAATCTTTAATAATTCCTAAATCTGATAACTTTTTTAACATCAAATCAATCGCTTCATGATGATTTTTAATTGGTAATTCAGCTTCATATTTCTGATCACCACTTTTAGTTAATGAAATTGTACCATCTTCAGTACCAACCAAACGAACAGGTTCAACATCTGCACCATACTTAATTGTAATGATTGCATCGTCCATACCAATTCGTTCGATTACCCCTTGTGTAATAACTATTTCCTCGGGCATTTCTAACAATTGAAACTTAAGTGAAGAACTTCCGGCGTTTACTGCCATTATTTTTGACATCTGCGTCTACTCTTTTAATCCTTTTCTTTTCTAAAACTATATTATACAGTAAATTTAAGATAATAACGATAATATATTCAAAATTAAGTAAGCGTTTTCAAAAATAAAAATATGGTAAACTACTATATATAAATAGAAAATGTGCGCAAGGATATTATGGTTAAAAAATGGCTTTTAAGTAATTTGATTGGCATTATCATTACTGTCAGTATATTAATTACAGTGGTAGGATTAATTATTTCACTCGTTTCAAAAGAAGAGATTATTACCCATCCCAACAATGTTCAGTTTCGAAATGGCCCTGGGCGACAATACAAATCATTAGCTTCACTAAAAAGTGGTACACGATTAATTGTAATAGACAAGAAACATGGCTGGTGGCAAGTTCGCCGTTCTGACAATGAAAAAGTCGGCTGGGTGGCCAGTTGGGTGGCAAATTCAACCATCTTAAAAACAGCAAAACCGATTAGTGAAGCCACTATTGTTTTAGACCCTGGTCACGGCGGTTCCGATACCGGTGCCCTATCATCAAACGGCAAGTACAAAGAAAAAACATACACTTTGCGCACTGCAAGGCATGTTAGGGCGGCCTTAAAATCGACTGGTGCTCGTGTCATCATGACAAGAGACAGTGATAAAATTGTGCCACTTTTGGAAATACCCATTCCTGGCGAAAAGAATAAAGCCGATGCACAGATATCCTTTCACTTTGATTCTTCAGCAGAAGGTACCAAAGCAACCGGTATTTCACAATATTATTATCACAAAAATTCTAAAACGCTAGCAGAAGTAGTTAGCTCCTCATTAAATAATATGCCGTTGAATAACCGTGGTGTTGATACAGCTGCTTATATAGCAATAAAAAATACTAGTCAACCTGCAATTTTACTTGAGAATGGCTTCATCAATAACAATGCTGACTTGAAATATATTCGTAAAAGCAGTTATCAAAAGAAAATTGCCAAAAACTTAACTACGGCCCTAACGACTTACTTTAAACAAAACACGGAGATGAAATAATGTCACTATTTAAAAAAGCAAAATCACAAATTGAAGAACATGCAGCCAATCAAGCCACAGAAACAGTTGAAAATCGTTTAGATGGTATGATTGTCCAACCGTTTGCTTATAAAAAATTACTTATTATCTACCGTATCGAACAATATCCTAGTACTAGTAATCACATTGAAAACAAAATATTATCATTTGATCGCAAGGAACCATTGTCCGAAGATCGTTATAACGAAATTATTACTCGCTTGAAAAACGATGAAAGTGATCGTATCGCCATTGTTAATATCTTACCTCTAGTTGATTAATGAAAATTAAAAACCTTACCTGCTAAGCGGTAAGGTTTTTTTATTATAAGCAACGTCTGTTATTGCGGCGTCAACATGGTTAATCCAATGCGATTTCTTTTTTCATCAACATCAACAATCCAGACCTCAACAATATCACCAACGGATACAATTTCAGATGGATGTTTAATACGACGTGTACTCATTCTAGAAATATGCACAAGTCCATCGTGTTTGACACCCAGATCCACAAATGCACCAAAATCCACAACATTGCGAACGGTACCTTGTAGTTTCATACCTGCTTTCAAATCTTCAATGTGCATAACATCAGATTTTAGCAATGCCCCTACCATTTCTGAACGACCATCTCGTCCCGGTTTTTGTAAGCTCATTACCATATCATGCAACGTTTGTATACCAACATCTAATTGCTCCGCTGTGTGCTCATTATCTAATCGGTTCAATACCGCATTAGCTTCATCTGTCGCTAGGTTTACTGGGCTTATGTTTGCTAATGACAATAACTTTTTAGCAGCGGCATAACTTTCTGGATGAATATCCGTGTTATCTAATATATTCTTACCATCCACAATACGTAAAAATCCAGCAGCCTGTTCATACGCTTTAGGTCCTAAACGTGGTACTTTCTTGATTTGTGTACGCGACGTAAATTCACCAAAATCGTTTCGATAATTAACGATATTTTGAGCCAAATTTTTATTTAGACCTGCAATGTGAGCTAATAACGCTGGTGAAGCTGTATTTAAATTAACTCCAACTTGGTTAACTGCTGTTTCGACAACGTTGTCTACTTGTTCATCTAGTGTTTTTGCATTCAAATCATGCTGATATTGGCCAACACCAACGGACTTTGGATCAATTTTGATTAACTCAGCTAACGGATCCTGAATCCGGCGCCCAATAGAAATCGCACTACGCTCTTCCACGTGCAAATCGGGAAATTCTTCCCGCGCCTGTTCGGAAGCAGAATATACGGAGGCGCCCGCTTCGTTGACAATAGTATACTTTACACCAGTCGGTAGATTTTCCGCAACAAACTCTTCAGATTCACGAGACGCTGTGCCATTCCCAATTGCTACCAGCTCTACCTTGTAGTCTGATACCAACTGTTTGAAAATGCTAATTGCTTCGGCTCGTTTCTGCACATTAGCTGGTTTATGCGGATAGATAACCTGCTTAGCTAAAAATTTGCCATTGCTATCAATAATTGCTAATTTTGATCCTGTACGAAATCCTGGATCAAACCCCATCACAATTTTATTCTTCAGAGGAGCTTGCATCAAAAGATGATAAAGATTGTCGCCAAATACCTTAATGGCTTGTTCTTGTGCTTGGATTGTCAATTCTTGTCTAATTTCTCTTTCGACTGCTGGACGAATAAAACGTTTATAAGCATCTTCAATGGCATGGTGCAATATCTCATATCCCTGGCCTGTTGGATTTTGTCCATTCAACTCTTTCGTTTGAATAAAGTGCATCATACGTGCCTCAGAAAAATCAATTTTTACAGATAATATGCCCTCCTTTTCACCTCTATTTACCGCTAAAATACGAAACTTATTGTTAAGAAGTGATTTAATTGTTTCAGTGAAATCGTAATATTGCTCGTAAACTTTTTGCTCATCTTTGTCAGCCATACCACGCTTTAAACTAGAAACCAACATCCCATCTACAGCCATTCTCAAGCGTAGCCACTGACGATAATTAGCCTTTTCGCCGATTTGTTCAGCCAAAATTTCATGCACTCCTGCACGCACATCAACCATCGTTGGTAAATCTTCATTAACGTAATTTGGAAGAACCTCATCAATATTATTATTAATATGCGTCATTAACCAGTCGGCAAGTGGTTGCAGACCATTTTCCCGTGCAACCATCGCCTTGGTCCGCCGTTTTTGTTTATATGGTAAATATATATCTTCCAGTTCCTGAAGCGTCTGAGCGTTTTGAATACTCTTTTGCAAAGCATCAGTTAATTTACGTTGTTCAAAAATGGCTTTTAAAACTGTATTTTTTCGTTCTACTAACTCTTTTGACCTTTTTGCAATAGATTGGATATCACGAATCTGTACTTCATCCAGTTCACCCGTCATTTCTTTTCGATATCTGGCGATGAAAGGGACAGTTGATCCTTCGTTAAGCAAGGTTAGTGTAGCATTAATTTGCTTTTTAGTTATATTCGTTACTTTAGCCGCAACACTTTGCGCAATAACGTCTTGCGTTGACTCATGTTGTATTAATTCTGTCATGTTTAGTGTGTTTCCTCCACAAAAACCATTATACTAGATTATTGATGGAATATATTTAGAATAATAAGCACGACTACACAAAAAAAACACTACTAAAAAGTAGCGTAGTCATCTTTATCAAATTTATTGCACTAACAGTACACTGGTTTCAGCATGCTCTGAAACATATCGAGCCGTTGAACCCATGAACACACGCATAACAATATTAGTACCGGTTTTTCCCATTACGATTAAATCAGGACTGAGTTGTTCAGGGACCTGATCTGCCAAAACAAAACGAGCATCACCCTGTAAGACATGTGTATCAACTGCAATTTCAGCATCTTTGACAACAGCCGCTGCCTCATCAAGTTTTGCTGATGCTGTATTAGTCATTCTCTGAACCAAAGAATCATAAAAAGATTGGTCAGAGTCGTAATAAGTGATGGTTGGATACTGAATTACATTAACAATATCTATTTTAGCATCAAATTTCTTTGCCAATTCGACGCTAAAATCGACAGCTCTTTGAGCGGCTTCGCTACCGTCTATCGCAACAACAATTCTACTAATCATAAGTGCTTCCTCTCTGATATAATCATGCATGCTACGCTACTTAAATAAATTATCTGTTAGCATACCATCGTTTTGAGTAACAAAAAACAACTTGCTCCTTGACGAAAACTGCCCAAGGTTCTTACTTTGGGGAACATAATCATCATCTTGCTTAAACTAGTCATTTAACATCATGCACGTGGCAATACTTGTAAACTGATAGCATAAACTACGCACAAGTTGTTTTGGGGTCAGCTAACCGTCTCTAGAAACTCATCTAACCTATAACTTCAGTATAACCCTTATTGATTTCTTTTGCAAACGCTTACAGGTTGGCCAAAAAGTCTCTGCTTGATATGAATCAATCCCTTTTCTCTTCGGTTTGATTCAATAATTTTTCTTGCAGATTAACTGATTTCTTGAGTAGCTCATTGGTTTCATGCTGTATCTTAATCAACTTTTTCGTTTCTTCAAGTTGTGCGTTATAACCCAAAGTCTCTGAGGCCTCTTTGATTAAAAATTTATTGACCAATTTAACAAAGAAAAAGACACATGCAGCAATAGTACATAACGTTAGAAAGTTTTCAAAAACAGTGCGCAATGGGTCCAAAACTAAGTTACTTTTGGCCGAGTGGTTTTTTGAAAATAGCAGTAAAGACAAATAATAAAACAAATTAGAAGCAAAACTAATCACACTCTTGATTAAATCAGTCAAACTGCCACCGACGATGACACCAATAGATAACTGAATAATGGCTGGAGAAGTTATAAACTTTCTAAATTCATTAACCTGTTCGGTAGCAATATTATCGGTTATTGGTAGTTTTATTTTTTGCATATTTTCATCCTTTTAGTCTGCCATTAGTATAATGACAAAATAATGTTTAATAATTACCTGTTTATTATTCCATGTTGCACTAAATTTTTCAACTAACCATTCTAATCAAAAAACCGTTTATAATAAACGGTTTTCTAGCGATTCATGAAAATAATTATTATTTAGTCCCTTTTGATGTTCTATACTTAGCTCTTAATCCAGCTAACAAACCAACCTGTACCAATATTGCAATTAAACTAGACAGCACACTAGCGTTACTAGTCCCTGTTTTTGGTAAGGATGAGGATGATGAAGTAGCGACTTTTGTACTCTCGGCTTTGTCATCATTTTCGCTTGTTATTGATGTTTTATTAGTGGCAGTCGTCACTGATAAAACATTGTCTGCGGGATCATTACTTGTTTGAAGCGTTTGTTCAGCATCGTTGCTTTCTGAGTCAGCCGTAACTGTTACAGTGCTGTCAAGTGACTCAACCGTATTGGATGAGTTTGTGTCCGTTTCGCCAATAGAGTCTTCTGCAACTACTGTTGAAGCATCTTCTGTTTTGGGCGCTGACGATGTGGCCGAATCATTATCTGCTGACGCACTGTTATTAGTTGATTCTTGGGCATTGTTTTCAGAAGTACTTGGGATACTCTCTCCTGATGGTGCTGACGGTGCACTATCCGGCTTATTTGCAGGTGCTTCTCCACTAGGAAAACTACCATTACCTGGAAAAGTTCCTTGACCAAATTGGCCATCTGGTGGTGTCCCCATGTTATCCATACCATCTACAGCGGTCATACCTGAGCCACCACCTTGACCAGCAATGATATCCTTTGAGGTACCGTTAACGCTTACTTGATACGTTTCACCAGATACAATGCCCTCCGTTGAGATATTTAGATACGTTGTCGCGTCAGGAATAGTTGTGGAGAAAATTTCCTGCCCATCTTTTGAAATAACAATTGTTGCCCCAGCTGTTACGGATCCAATAGCTACATAGCTTTGAGTTGATTCCGTATCTGGCGTCCCTTCAGTTCCGGTTCCGCCCCAAATAATTGTTCCACCTGTAAATGTAATTGTCCCATCTGCATCAATCGCACCATTATCAGGCGTTGAATTAATTAAATCTATGATTGTACCGCCACTAATATTGATGTCACCGTTGGAATCTAACCCATCACCATTTCCTCGGATGGTTAAGATGCCACCATTAATATTAATTGCTTGTGTGTCAGTAGATCCTGCATCGTATTTAGTTTGATCTAACTGAGCATTGATAATATCGTCACTTGAATTCAGGTTAATCGTTCCACCGTTAATTGTTACGATTTCCCCTTCCAAAGCTTCATACGACTTAGTAATATTTAACGTACCAGAATTAATAGTTAAGGTACCATCAGAGGATATACCATTCATAGTTGAACTAATATTTAAGGTACCATCACCATCAATTGTTAAGTCGCCATTAGCATATATGGCGCCATTCGGATTTGTTGTATCTAATGACTCTTCATCTTCAACGACTACAGAAGTTGTGATATTATTTGTACCCACTACTTCAATCGACAAACTACCAAATTGCTTACCATTAAGCACAGCACCAATTTGGTTGGCTAAATCAACATTGTTAAATACTAACTTTACTGCCGCAGTTATTGGTGCGTTAACAATTATTTGTGCATCAGTCGCTGTACCCTCAATATTGTAAGTCCCAGCTTCGTTAATTGTAACTGTGTTTCCATCACTAGTTGCACCATCTCCTGTAATTGTTGCTGAAGATGAATTGAATGTTATATTACTCGTGTTTCCCGTAGATGCATTTAACGTATTACTTGTTATGTCAGTCACGCTACTTGTTGTCTCGCCTGTACTATCAGAATCTGATTTTGATGTATCTGTCGTACTGCTCGTTGTCTCGCTTGTGCTATCAGCTGCTGTTGATGTAGCTGCCGCACTGCTTGTTGTCTCGCCTGTACTATCAGCCGTTGTTGACTCCTCTGTCGCACTGCTTGTTGTATCACTTGTGCTATCTGCTGTTGATGATGTATCCGTCGTACTGCTTGTTGTGTCACTTGTACTATCAGCCGTCGTTGATGTTTCCGTCGCACCGCTTGTTGTCTCGCTTGTGCTATCTGCTGTTGATGTTGATGATGCATCCGTCGTACTGCTTGTTGTATCACTTGTACTATCAGCCGTCGTTGATGCTTCCGTCGCACCGCTTGTTGTCTCGCTTGTGCTATCAGCCGTCGTTGATGCTTCCGTCGCACCGCTTGTTGTCTCGCTTGTGCTCTCTGTTGTTGATGATGCATCCGTCGTACTGCTTGTTGTGTCGCTTGCACTATCTGTTGTTGATGCTGTGTCCGTCGTATAGATAGAGTCTGTCGATGTGGTATCCGCACTAGCAGTGATTTGACCAAGACCACCAATAACTAAGGCAGATAAACCAGCAAATAGCCAAACCTTACCAGCCTTATACATTTTATAGCGTTTTGAAATAACAGCATGTGCAACCTGAGACTTTTTATTCATTTTTTTCCTCACTTATTCAGTAGTGTTTTACCAGCAGAGATCAAATTACTCATTGAAAGTCACATCATTGTGACAACCCTTAATTGGCATACGTTTATCATATAGACTGGAAATTAAAAGAGGATTAATTTAAAATTCTATCAATATTAAAATCACTTCCAACATTGTTTGACAAAATATTTTATCTATAGTATATTTAACTCAATTCATAACTAGGAGTTCATTATGGTGTTACCTTTTGCTACATTTAATTCAACATGCTGCAGTACAACGCGTTTTCGATGTTGTACTGTTTATTGAGCATGAATTTTTTGGGTATATCATAACTTAAAATTTTCTACTTACACAGTTAAACTATCAAAACGCGGGAATTCAATTGAATTTTCGCGTTTTTTGTTTGTTTTTTACTAAGAAAATATACAAGGATACATTATGCTAATCAAAAACATACATCAATTAGTTGGCCAAACACCGATAATTGAACTGCAAATACCTGTCCCAAACCAAAGTCGCATTTTTGCAAAACTGGAGATGTTCAATCCTGGTGGTAGCATTAAAGACCGTTTAGGACAATTCTTAATATCAGATGCTTGGCAGCGAAATCTAATTAATCAAAATTCAACGATTATTGAACCGACTGCCGGAAATACTGGTATTGGCTTGGCATTAGCAGCGCAACAATATAAATTACCCACTATTCTTGTTGTACCTGAGAAATTCAGCGCTGAAAAACAGCAACTCATGAAAGCATTAGGCGCAACAATCATCAACACACCTTCTAGCGAAGGCATTAAAGGTGCCATTTCCAAAGCAAAAGCGTTAGCAGCCGAAATTGAAAACAGCTACTTACCAATGCAATTTGCTAATCCTGCTAATCCTGAAACATATTACCAAACGCTAGCACCAGAAATCGTTAAAGACTTGAAAAACGAAAAGATTGATGCTTTTGTTGCTGGTGCTGGTAGTGGTGGAACTTTTGCTGGAATTGCCAAATACCTTAGTGAATATGATGCAACTATAAAAAATATTGTTGTAGAACCCGAAGGATCTATTTTAAATGGTGGCCCAGCGCATGCTCACCGCACAGAAGGTATTGGTGTTGAATTTGTGCCACCATTCTTCGAATCAATTCACATTGACAAAACATTAACTATTAGCGATGACAGTGCCTTTCAGCAAGTTCGATATGTTGCCGAGAACCTAGGACTTTTTATCGGTAGTTCAAGTGGCGCAGCCTTAGCTGCTAGTTTACAAATGGCAGAAACATTACCGCCACAAAGTAATATTGTCACGATATTCCCAGACAGCAGCGAACGATACATGAGCACAAATATTTATGGAAACTGAGGAAAGAAAAATGAAATTTGATACACAACTTATTCATGGTGGCATTAGTCTTGACCAATCAACTGGCGCCGTATCTGTCCCAATTCATATGGCTTCAACCTTTAAGCAAACTAAAATTGGCGAGGCAAAATATGAATATTCAAGATCTGGTAACCCAACTCGTGAAGCCGTAGAAAGCTTAATTGCAGACTTAGAAAATGGTACTGCTGGCTTTGCTTTTGCATCAGGATCTGCGGCGATAAGTACTATTTTTTCACTTTTTTCATCTGGGGATCACATTATTGTTGGAAACGATGTTTATGGTGGTACATTTAGGCTAATTGACAATGTTCTAAAAAGAACAGGTCAGACATTTACAATTGTCGATACCCGTGATTTATCTGCTATTCAGGAAGCTATTCAAGATAATACTGTCGCCATTTACCTTGAAACACCAACTAATCCTCTATTACGCATTAGTGATATCAAGGCAATTTCTGAACTTGCTCATCGTCATAATTTATTAAGTATTGTTGACAACACATTTGCTTCTCCCTATGTACAAAAACCAATTGATTTAGGTGTGGATATTGTTGTTCACAGTGCTTCAAAGTATTTAGGTGGTCATAGCGACCTTATTGCTGGCTTAGTTGTTACCAAAGGCGAGGAACTTAGTGAGAAAATTAAGTTCTTACAAAATGCGATTGGTGCAATCCTGGCCCCTCAGGAAAGTTGGCTCCTACAACGAGGTATGAAAACGCTCGGTTTAAGAATGCGTGCTCACCAGTCAAATGCTCAAACAATATTTGACTACCTTAAAACACAAGATAAAGTTGCTAAGATATATTTCCCTGGTGATCCTGATAATCCTGACCACGCTTTAGCCAAACAACAGATGAATGGTTTTGGTGCCATGATTTCATTTGAGCTAAAGGTTGGGCTAGATCCAGAACAATTCATTAGTAACTTAAAAATCATTACCTTAGCAGAGAGTTTAGGTGCACTTGAAAGCCTAATTGAAATTCCAGCTAAAATGACTCACGGCGCCATTCCTCGTAATATCCGAATTTCTCATGGTATTCAAGACGAACTAATCCGTCTCTCTGTGGGTGTTGAAGATATTGCAGATTTAATTGAAGATCTAGAACAAAGTTTTAATCAATTGAAATAATAGTGGAGAAAAAATGTTTTTTACTGCTAAATCAATTCTAAAGCGCGATCCGGCCGCAAAAAGCCTTGTGATGGTGATTTTAACTTACCCTGGTTTACATGCACTGTGGTTTCACCGCATTGCTCATTGGCTTCATATTCATCACCGTTATTTGCTTGCCGCTATCGTTGCTCGTTGGTCAGCCAAACGAACTGATATATTTATTGCACCCGGTGCACAAATTGGGCGTGGCGTGTTTATTGATCACGGCGTAGGTGTTGTTATTGGTGAAACTGCAATTATTGACGATGGTGTAACCATATTACATGGCGTCACTCTGGGTGCTCGTCATACGGTGACAGAACGTAGACACCCTCATATCGAGAGCTACAGCTTCATTGGTGCTCATGCGCAACTATTGGGCAATATTACTATCGGTGCAAATAGTAAAGTGGGTGCTAATGCAGTTGTTTTAAACGATGTCCCCGCCTATTCTACTGCTGTGGGTAATCCTGCACGCCTAGTCTAGTCGCTTTTTATCGAGATCAATTAATGCGGTACCAATGCGTCATTTTTTTATGATTACTTTTATAATTTTGAGAATTAAGCCGTATATTTTTGTTTAAGCGTTTGTAAAGTGGTATTCTTAAGTTACTAGCTCATTTAGAGTTAAGTAAAATTTATAAGGGGGTTCATATGGCTTTTAATAAACAAGTTGCCGATATGATAAAGGAAAAAGTTGAAAAGGGCGAAACAGGATTCTGTTTATCGCAATTCAATCAAATTGATGTTGCTAATACTGCGAATGCACTCGCAGAAGAATTAAACCTCGTTCACACGGATATTTATCCTGAGGTAAACGCTGTTGTCAGTGTTCGTTCGCATAAATCTCTTTAAATACCACACTAGTAATACTCATACTCAATCTAATGAATTCCATAATGACATGGAATTCATTTTTAAATTGACTGACCGCTTTGCCGACCTTTTTCATACGTCTTCTCAATATTTTGATTTAGTCTAGTCATAATTTTAGATTGTATCTAGCCACTTACCTTAATGATTATTTAAAACACCATACTAAAAAGAAAAAGAGCAAGCCCATGTTGAGCTTGCTCTTAATATACTGGATAATATTAGGAATCAATAAGTTGCTTTCCCAAATCTTCCCCAGAAACGCTGTAAAACAGCGGTATAAATGGCTACTAATTACTTAACGGCATCCTTCAAAGCTTTACCTGGCTTAAATGCAGGTACCTTTGAGGCAGCAATTTGAATTTCTTCACCAGTTTGTGGGTTACGGCCCTTACGAGCAGCACGATCACGAACTTCAAAGTTACCAAAGCCGATCAATTGAACCTTTTCACCGTTCTTCAATGCTTCTTCGATTGATGCAAAAACTGCGTCAACTGATGCAGTAGCATCCTTCTTTGTCAAACCTGTTGCCTTAGCAACTGAATCTACTAATTCTTGCTTGTTAGCCATTTTCTTGTCTCCTAATAAGAGTTTTTTTAACGCATGATGCGCTCCGTGAAATCTGTCGAAACATTATTTCATGTAACTAGAATAACATAAGAATCGCCAAATGTGTAGTGTTATCAAGGGTTTTCGGGATTTCGTAACATTTGTGTTACATTAAAAACATCTTTTTGCAACGTTTACTTTCGTGCACGAACAATGAGTTTGATTGGCGTACCAGTAAAGTCAAATGATTCTCGAATTTTATTTTCTAAGAATCGTTCGTATGAAAAATGCATGAGTTCGACATCATTAACAAATATGACAAATGTTGGTGGTTGCGTTGCGACTTGTGTCGCATAATATACACGTAAACGACGACCATTATCCGAAGGTGTTGGATTTATTGCAATAGCATCCATAATGACATCATTTAATGTTGAAGATGTTATACGCTTACGATGATTATCATCAACATCTTTAACCATTTGTGGTAATCTATCTAAACGTTGCCCTGTCTTGGCAGAAACAAACACAATTGGTGCATAATCTAAGAATTTAAATTCTTCACGAATTAGATTCTCAAAATCAGACATTGTTCGATCATTCTTTTCAATCGCATCCCATTTATTGACAACAATAATCATTGCTCGCCCAGCTTCATGAGCAAATCCAGCCACGTGTTTATCTTGTTCTCTAATTCCTGCTTCCGCATCAATAACCATCAGAATAACGTTGCTATCGTCAATCGCTTTCATAGCACGCATCACGGAATACTTTTCAGTATTCTCATAGATTTTCCCGCGCTTACGCATACCGGCTGTATCAACCATCACAAATTCGTCACCCTCTTCAGTCACAAATCGTGTATCAATAGCGTCACGCGTGGTCCCTTCAATATCAGAAACGATCACACGTTTTTCACCAAGCATAGCGTTGACAATTGATGATTTACCAACATTTGGACGGCCAATTATACTAAAACGAATCGCTTCGTCTTCTTGTTCGGCAGCTTCATCAGGAAAATGCTTTACGATTTCATCAAGTAAATCACCTAAGCCCAAACCGTGTGATCCAGATACTGGGAATGGATCCCCCAGACCTAGTGCATAAAAATCATAGATATCATGGCGCATTTCAGGATTATCTACTTTGTTGACAGCCAGAACAACAGGCTTATCAGATTTGTATAGCATACGTGCAACTACTTCATCAGCCTCAGTTAATCCTTCTCGGCCGGAAACAACCATCACAATAACATCAGCTTCATTAATTGCTAATTCTACCTGTCCACGTATTTCCGCTAAAAACGGTGCATCGCCGATTTCAATACCACCGGTATCAATCATTCGAAATTCATAATTTAACCATTCAGCTGGTGCATACAAGCGATCTCGCGTGACACCGGGCATGTCTTCAACGATCGCAATTCTTTCTCCCGCCATACGGTTGAAAATAGTTGATTTACCAACGTTTGGTCGACCGACAATTGCTACTATTGGTGCTGACATTTTGGCACCTCCTTTGTATAAATAAATTTATCATAAAAAAAGAACTGGCGAACCAGTTCTTTTCAATAGAATTCTTAGAACTTACCATCAAAGAGGTCGCCCAATGTTGCAGCTGAATCATCTTGTTGCTTATAAGCAGCAATATCTGCACGTGATGCTGAGCTATCCTTTGAATTTCCACGATCTTCACGTTCTGGCTTTTCTTCCAGTGCCTTCATTGACAATGAAATGCGTTCTTCGGCAGGCTTAACGTCCAAAACTTGAACTTGAACTTTGTCGCCTGACTTCAAAACTTCTGAAGGGTTTTCGATACGCTTGTGTGAAATTTGTGACACGTGAACTAATCCTTCGATACCAGGGAAGATTTCAACGAATGCTCCGAAGTCTTTTACACGCTTAACAGTTCCTTCAAGAACTGTTCCGGCAGGAGCTTCTTCAGCAACCTTATCCCAAGGTCCAGGTTGTGTAGCCTTGATTGACAATGAAATACGTCCCTTTTCAGCATCCAAGGCTAAAATTTTAACGTTAACTGTTTCACCCTTTGTCAAAACATCAGCAGGATTCTTAACACGATCATGAGAAATTTCTGAAACGTGTACTAAGCCATCAACGCCACCCAAGTCAACGAATGCTCCGAAGTCAGTCAAGCGAGCAACTTTACCTTCAACAACTTCACCAACTGATAGCTTTTCAAATGCTTCTGCTAATTGTGCTGCACGTTCTTGTGCTGCAACTGCCTTACGTGACAAGATTAAGCGTGCCTTGGCAGCATCAATTTCAATAACTTGTGCTTTAATGTCTTTATTCTTAAACTGGTTCAAATCTGACACGAAACGATCAGCGACCATTGATGCAGGTACAAAGCCACGAACACCATTAACATCGACAACTAAACCACCACGTACGGCATTGATAACCTTAGCATCAACTGTGTCACCTTCACCAAATGACAAGTTTTCCCATGCCTTACGTGCTTCTAAACGCTTCTTTGACAACAAGTAAGATACGCCTTCCTTGTCGCTTGTTACATTAGAGATGACAACAGCTTCAACACTGTCACCAACCTTCAATTCGTCTGCCAGATTAATGTTACGATCGTCTGAGTACTCACGCGCTGGCACAACTCCTTCTTCACCGGTATGCAAACCAATAACTGCTTGGTTATCGTTATCAACGGCTAGCACTTCGCCTGTAACGACATCTCCTACCTTAATTTGATCTGCACTCTCGAGAGCTGCTAAAAGCTCGTTGTTTGTTTCACTCATGACGTCAAACGTCCTCCTACAATTTACACTATGAATATAGTGTACCAAATATTTTAGTTCTTGTATAGTAAAAAACACGGTTTAACCGTGTAAATTAAAAACTAATTTTATTTTCAATAATATTGGCTATTTTAGACACAACTTCGTCAATACTTTTTCCTGTTGTATCCACTAAAATAGCGTCCTTCGCTTGTATCAGTGGACTAATTTGACGATGAGAATCTTTGTAATCTCGTGCTTCAATTTCGTGCTTCAATGTTTCGAGATCAGTAGTTATTCCTTTAGCAACATTTTCTTTATAACGTCGTTGGGCACGTTCATCAACACTTGCTACAAGAAAAATTTTGATATCTGCTTCTGGTAACACAGTTGTGCCAATATCACGGCCGTCCATAATCACACTGTTACTATTAGCTATTTCGCGTTGACGATTGACTAAGTTAGAACGTACATCCGCAAAGGAAGCCACTACAGATACATTGTTTGTCACTTCAGCGGAACGAATTTCGTCCGTGACATCGGTATCATTCAAAAATACACGTTGAACTGGTGTACCAGGTTCAAAGCGTATTTTCGTTTGCGACAATAATTTTTTTATTTTTTCTTCATCATTATAAGCAATGCCGTTCTTTTTTGCAGCTAAAGTTATTGTTCTGTACATTGCACCTGTGTCAACATACACAAAATTTAGCTTTGTTGCTAAAATTTTGGCAATAGTAGACTTACCGGCAGAAGCTGGGCCATCAATGGCAACTTGAAAATTCGTCATAATAATAAAAAAGTCCTCTTACTGAATGTTTAGTGCAGTACCAGCATACTGTGTGTAATTGTCAACTGTTAACCCTGGATTTAATGCAATAACTTGGCTAGTTGTCATCCCGTGTGTAACTGCAAAATTATACAATGTTTGACTAGTACCCAAAACTGCAGTGGTGGTTGTGGAACTACTTGATGCTGAACTGGATTCAGCCGTCTCAGTAGAAGATGAACTAGCAGCTTCCTCACTTGAAGCGGCTTCACTGCTACTTACTGATTCTTCTTCAGAAGAACTTGATACACTTGACTCGGATGATGATGATTCAGAAGACTCAGATGATGTAGATTTAGTAGTTGATGAACGCTTTGTACTTGATGAAACAGCCGTTTGTGGCTTGGATGATTTTTGGTTAGTAATCATGCCATACACAGGCACAAAAGATATAATTGCAAGCGCTAATACAACAAGCAGAACACGAAACCCTTTATTCGGGGATTTTGAATCTGACTTTCGAGAAAATTTTGGTTCGAGTTTATCTTTTTTGGGCCGCTTTGATCGGCTCATGTTGTTTGGGTCAAAATCGTTCATAGAAACGACCTCCATTTTATTGGTTCACATAAAATTTTACCACACCAACACCGACTTTGCTCATAATGTTTTGTTAAGAATGAAACCTTCTCTGTAATGGCTGTATTGCCCTTAATATGATCATACTCACGACAAACCATATAATACCCTCAATAAGATTAAACGGTAATACCATTCCGATAAAATAGTTTTTTAAACCAATGAATTTAGCAATATCGAAATTAGCAAATCTCGCATACAAGGGTATAGCTACAAACCAATTGATGACAATCGCAACAATTGTCATGACAAACGTGCTGCTCGTTAACGGTATGATTTTTTTTTGCCAACTACTATACTGCTCCAGATTAGACATTGTAATTTTTAAAACTGTGACAAAAGCTAACACAACCAATAAATTAACCGGTAATCCTAAATAAGTGTTGACCCCCTCATTTGCCAAAATTAACTTTAGCAAGGTACGGATTAAAATAATCCATAGCGAAGCAGAATAATTTAACCAATATAAGCCAATGACAACTGGTACGATTGAAAAATCTAGTTTTAAAAAATCGGCACTAGGAATGATTGGCACTTGGGGAAACAGCATCAAACCAAATGAAACAGCGCTTAGTATTGCAATTAATGTAGTACGTTGCACTCGCGTTACAGGAACAATTGACATATTTCTTTCCTCTTGTTTGCTTACCTCACCGGTAGATGCAAACAAAAAACCACAGATTTTGTCAGGGTACAACAAAAAATGCAGCTTTCACTTTCTTTTTTAGACTTCTTTATACCCGACTTTACGGTCGGCTCTGGATTTTGACCAGATCAGCTGCAAAAGCAGGTCGCGGGCTTACCATGAAAATTCATGTCTCACCGCCGGTTGGGAATCACACCCGACCCTGAAGTTATTATTAAATTTGATTTTATTGTATCACGGTGTTACTTACGACGCAACAATTTGTAATCTTGTGCCTTTAAGCGTTTGATCTCTACGCTTGTTAATTTACGATACTCGCCCGGCTGTAGACCAGTGACATCAAAAAAGGCATACTGCTCACGCTTGAGCTTTTGTACTGGTAGGCCAACCTTCGCGAGCATGTTTTTGACCTGATGATTACGACCTTCATGAATAGTTAGACGGACCATACTTGTTCTCTTTGTTGGCTCAATTCTTTCAATGGAAACGCGAGCTGGAGCAGTTTTACGACCTTTTAGGACCACCCCACGTTTCAAAGGAGCTAACTTTTCTTCGGTTGCAATGCCTTCAACTTTTGCAACATAAGTCTTATCGACTTTAGTTTTAGGATGCATTAATTGGTTGGCAACTACACCATCATTGGTTAATAACAAAACACCAGTTGTATCATAATCTAAACGGCCAACTGGATAAACGCGTTGATCCACATCCTCTAAGATATCCAACACCGTACGACGACCTTTTTCATCATCATTGGTTGTCACAACCCCACGAGGCTTATTTAACAAGTAATAAACTAACTTCTCACGCCCTTCAATTGGCGCCCCGTCGACCTGTACTTTATCATTTGCAGTAACTTTTGTACCTAATTCAGTAACAGTTTGCCCATTAACTTGGACACGTCCTTTGATGATCAATTCTTCGGCGCCCCGTCGGGATGCTAGACCCGCTTGGGCAATAATTTTTTGCAGTCGCTGTGCTTCTTCAGACATTTTCTTTTTCACTTTCTGATTGATGTACATCAAATGCACTCGTAAATAATTCTCCATCAATATCATCACCTAACTCTAACATATTAAAATCAGGTAACGGAGGTAGTTCTTCAATACTTTTCAAACCAAAATAGTCCAAAAATTCATCGGTAGTACCAAACATGATGGGACGTCCTGGTTCGTCTTTTCTGCCAACTTCGTGGACTAGTTGCCTTAATGCTAGCTTCTGTAAAGTCCCTGAGGATTGCACACCACGAATTGTATCAATTTCAACACGTGTAATTGGTTGCTTATAAGCGACAATAACCAGTGTTTCGAGTTGTGCTTGCGATAATGTTGCATTTACGGGTGAATCAAAATACTGTTTTACTGTGCCACCAAGTTCCGGTTTAGTCACTAGGCGATACACATCGTCACTTTCACGAATTTGTAATGCACTGCTTAAATCAGTATCATACTTTACCACAAGTTCTTCAAGCAATCCTTGTATTGCTGAACGGTCAAATCCAGTGATAATGCTCATATTTTTCATGGAAATGCCCTCATCGCCAGATACGAACAATAGTGCTTCTATTTGACTTAAATTATTCATCTTCGCCAAACGCCTCAATTTCTACATAAATTTCTTGTTGTTGGTGTTCTTGGTGTAATTTTAATCTTTTATCTTTGGCCATTTCTAATAACGCCAAAAAAGTGACTACCAAATGTTCCCGCTCGTAAATATCATCAAAAAAAGAAGCAAATGGAATCATCTCACCCGTTTGATGCTGCAAAAAATGTTTATTGATGTTATTAACAGCTTCCTTAAGAGAATATGTTTCCGCAGTAACATGCCTTCTGATAGGTTTTTCCTGCTTTTTTCGCCGCAATAGTTGAGCAAAAGCTGTTTGTAAATCCCCTAACGATAAACCAGGAGCTAAAGTTATGGGTTGTTCCAAATTATCAGGAGCCTTCATTTGAGTACGTGGAAAGGATTGTTGTTTTAATTGTTCACGTTCACGCAAAGATTCGCTTGCCACTTGAAATTGTTTGTAGGTCAATAATTGTAGCATCAACTCTTCACGTGGATCCGCATACTCTTCATCTACGGCATAATCATCTGGCTCTTCTTCTGGTAACAAATCAGCGGACTTTATCTTAACTAAAGTAGCAGCCATCACTAAATATTCACTTGCTACATCAAGCTGCATAGCCTGTTGTGCATGAATAAAATCTAAATACTGAGATGTAATGTCAGCAATTTGTAAATCAAAGATATTCATCTCGGATTTCTTAATTAAGTGTAATAACAGATCGATTGGCCCTTCAAAGTCACTTAATTTAATTGTTAGACCGTTTTGCGCGATGTTGCTTTTCTCCATTTGTTAATTAACTTTTGATTATCCAAGGTACCCATTAAAAAGGTTTCAGGATGTTGCGCTTGATAATCAGAAATCATGTCAAAGTAGTTTCTGACACTGCGTGACTCTGGGGTCAAGGCAACATGACGAATTATAGCAATATTGTTATTGTAGATCTCAACACCTAGAACACCAAGTACTTGTCCTTGGGACTCTTTTTGCCAAACATATAAAGATCTTGCTTCATTATCATGATACCATGCTATTTCCGCATTTAAATGAGATATTTCACGTAGGCCTGGCAGCAACGATAAAATACCCATAATTGTTTTTTCATCTGATTGTCTTGATTGTGTCAACATAATTTTTACGCTCTGGGGTGGTATTCATCATACACTTCACTAAGTCTTTTTTTCGAAATATGGGTATAAATTTGCGTTGTCGAAATATCCGCATGTCCCAATAATTCTTGAACTATACGCAAATCGGCGCCGTTTTCTAAAATATGAGTAGCAAAAGAATGACGAAGTGTATGGGGAGAAACATCTTTAGTTATTCCAGCAGTTGTTACTAACTTTTTTATAATCTTCCATATGCCCTGTCGTGAAATTTGATTTCCACGATCGTTTAAGAAAACATAAGGAGATTCTTTGTCTTTAAGTAAAACGGTACGGCTTTCATTAAAATATCGAGTCAGCCAATCAATCGCAATTTCTCCAATTGGAATAATACGTTCTTTGTCACCTTTTCCAAGCGTTTGAATCAGTCCTAATTGCAAATGAAGGTCACTCATTTTTAAATTAACCAATTCACTGACACGCAATCCAGTTGCGTACATAACTTCTAACAATGTTCTATTTCGAAGACCAAGCGGTGTATCTTCTATCGGTACTTGTAATAAACGGTCAATTTCTTCGATGCTCAAAACTGCTGGTAGGTGCTCCGCTTTTTTGGGCGGGCGAACATCACTCATTGGATTATGAGCGACGACTTTTTCTCGCACTAAATAGCCAAAAAAGTTGCGCAATGTTGTAACCATTCTAATCACTGAGCTATTGGATTTGCCTAGATCTCTGAGTTGATTCAACCATGACAAGATAACAATATGATCAACTTGATCAAGCACCAGTTTTTCACTATTTAGATACTCACCAAATTGTACCAAATCTTGGTGGTAACTCTTAATTGTGTTTTCAGATAAACCACGTTCAATTCGAATATAGTGTAGATAGTCTACTACCGCATTGTCAATTTCTTGCATCATTTCTCAACTAATTTTATGCCATCGTCAATTTGTTCAATGAGTCTATCCTTGTATAAATGACCCAAGGCTCGTTTGAACTGACTCTTACTAAATCCAAATTGACGCTTAATAGCCTCTGGGTTACTTTTATCATTGAATGGTAAGAAATGATCTGCCCGTCGTTGCAATTGCAACAATAAGAATTGTGCATCCTCATCCATTGTCTTATAGGCCAAAGGCTTCAGTGATAGATTTAATGTGCCATCATCACGGACGCCAATAACACGTGCATCAACAACTTGTCCTAAACGTGGCTCATCGTCACGTTGCGAAGGATGAATAAAACCAAGGTAATATTCATCAGTAATAACCAAAGTACCTGCCATTTTGTTACGATAAACTGTAGCCTTAACTGTGGTCGACTTAATACTTTCCGGTGCACGACGTGATACAGCATTAATAATATGCTGTTGTGCTATTTCGCCCCACAAACGCCCTTTATGATCTTCTTTAATAGCAATCATCAACTTATCGCCTTTTTGTGGCCAAAGTGTTGAAATCGTTGGTAGATCATCAAGAGAAACAACGATATCCTTATTCGGCAAACCGATTGAAACAAAGACGCCCAAATCATGTCGATTCGCTACGACTGTTCCCCAACCGTATACTAATTTCTGTACAGTAGGTGTTTTCTTGGTGATTTGTAATTTGTGTCCTTCATTTTCATATGCAAATCCGGTCACAAATCCGCCGATTTTGAGTGGCTTCTCAAGTTCTGTCTTGTCAATTTCATATGTAAAGCCATCGACTTGTGCAAAGAAATATTTCTCATTTTCATCAGTAACGTTTGCTTTAATTATTGTTCCAACTTTTGGATTCATAGCGTTTTCCTTAACGTACGCAACATCACGCACTTTTTATAATACCTATAGTTTACCATGTGTGGTTTACATAATCTATAATGGCCGATTAACCTTTTAACAGATTTTTCACTTGATTAGCAACAAATTTACCGTCAGCCCTTCCTTTGACTTGAGGTGTGACAATACCCATCACTTTACCCATATCTTTTGGAGATGTAGCGCCGGTCTTTTGGATTGCGTCCTTCACCAATTCAATAACTCCTTCGTCACTCAAAGGTTCTGGCAAATACTTTGCTAAAACAGCTAGCTCTGCGCGAATACCAGCAGCTAAATCTTCTCGATTGCCTTTCTCAAACTCTGTCAACGAATCTTGGCGCTGTTTAACTTCACGTGAGAGGACTGTTAATTCTTCTTCCTTTGTTAAATCATGGCCTAAATTAATCTGCTCGTTCATAACCGTTGATTTAACCATGCGAATCACTGACAAAATATCCTTGTTTTTGTCTTTCATAGCCTGCTTCATATCATTATTTAACTCTTCTAATAAACTCATGTATATCAACCTTTCAAAATTCAATCTATTGTTATTCTACCATAAAAGAAAAACGCCACCTAAGTGACGTTTTAGAATCGAATTAACGACCCTTCTTCTTGTTACGCTTTTGTGCTGCTTCAGACTTCAATTTACGAGCAACTGAAGGCTTAACATAGTATTCGCGCTTACGGTATTCTTGGAGAGTACCGTCTTTTGAAACACCACGCTTGAAGCGACGCAATGCATCATCCAAAGATTCGTTCTTACGTACGATGACCTTTGCCATGTGATAACCCTCCTTTCTCGCATTTTATTTCGTTAAACGACATGCAGTAAATACTTATTTATTATGACAGACTTTCGCGTAATCGTCAATACTATCAACTCTGTAATCATGCATTTTATAGCAATTTCCAACATAATTAGTGATCAAGCTTAGATGTATGCTTTGTATCCGTCATGCGCCAATAAACTAGCAAACTAATGAACACAACCACAGTGACATAGACGAAAAACAAATTTTCATGATTTATTTTTTTCAGGTACAGGGCAACATATTCCACCGTGCCACCAAAAATGGCGACCGTCAAGCCATAAGGCAATCCAACACCTAACGCACGAATTTCAGTTGGAAACATTTCAGCTTTAACAATTGCATTAATTGACGTATAACCTGTAACAATAATCAATCCAGCCAGCATGAGCAAGAAAGCCCCCATCCCCGTTTTCACTTGTTGCAAAGTGAGAAAAATAGGAATTGTAAATATTGTCCCCATAATACCAAACCAAAACAATAATGGTTTACGACCGATTTTATCCGATAATGCACCAGCGATAGGTTGTAAAATCATAAAAATAAATAATGCTGCAAAGTTGATTAGCGTGACTTCTTGTGTTGGTAACCCAACAGAATTAATCATAAACTTTTGTAAATAAGTTGTATACGTGTAGAAAGCGATTGTTCCACCAAGTGTTAAGCCAACTACCGTCATGACAGATTTTGGATACTTTAACAAGAGTCGTAGACTACCATTATTGTTTTTCTTTTGTGCCTTAAATTGGTCAGATTCTTCCATGCTCAAACGAAGGAACAATACCACGATAGCTCCTAGAGAACCAATAACAAATGGAATACGCCAACCCCAGTCAGTCAACATCTCTTCTGATAATATTGATTGTAAAATAATTTGAACACCCAAGGCAATGAGCTGTCCACTGATTAATGTCACATATTGAAATGAGGCATAAAAGCCACGATGCCCACGGCTGGCCATTTCAGAAAGGTAAGTTGCTGAAGTACCATATTCTCCACCCAACGATAACCCTTGGAACAGCCTTGCCAGCACCAAGATGATTGGTGCAGCAATTCCTATTACATGGTAACTAGGTGTTACCGCAATTACAAGCGATCCTGCAGCCATAATCAATACTGATAAGGTTAATGCGGCCCGGCGACCATGTTGATCCGCATATTTACCTAACACTAGACTTCCTAAAGGTCTCATCAAAAATCCAATTGCAAAGACTCCTGCCGTACTTAATAATGCAGCCGTTTTGTCATGGCTTGGGAAAAATGATGGGGCAAAATAGATAGAGAACGAGGCATAAACATACCAATCGAACCACTCAATTAAGTTACCTAAAGATCCCTTTAAAATATTGCTGACAATTTTCTTTTCTGTACGTTGCATACGCTCACCTCATAATGTTTTCTTTACTGTAACGAACGCATAAAAAATAATCATCGTCATATTGCACAACATTTTTAATTTTATTTGTACACAATAAGCAAACATGGCATAATAGTAACAATACAATTGGAGGTCAATTATGAATGTTAAAGAATTATTAGCTAACCCCGTATTAGCAGAATACCCAATTTTAGCAGGCGCCGAAGGGCTCAATCGTGAGATCAGTCAAGTGGGTATGATTGATGCACCAGATTTTGATGAATATATTGCTCCTGGTCAATTACTGCTCACTACTGGCTTTTTGTTCAAAGAAGATTGGACATTACTGCGAGACTTAATTATCGCGCTTGATCATCATAATGCTGCTGGCTTGGGCATTAAGACGAATCGGCATTTATCACAGTTGCCTCGTGATATTATTATATTAGCCAACAAACGTCGAGTGCCAATTCTCATGACCCCAGATGATGAATTGATGCCACAAACAATTCAAAATATTACTGATATTATTCTGAACACTCATACGGGCGAATTACATCAAATCGTTAATATTAACCATCAGCTATCAACAATGCAAACTAATAATACTTATCAACATCTGCTAAATCTGAGCGCGGAAATTTTAGAAGCACCACTAACCCTATTGGACTCACATTTTCGTGCCTTATATGCTAGTACTGATTTACTTCCGCAACGTGACTTTTTCACCAAATTTTTACGAGAAGAATCCGGGATTGATTATTTAAATTTAACTCAAAAAGTTCACGTTACCTTCAATAACACAATTTTTGAGATTTCTCCTATTTTTTCTGCTCTAAACGAAAATAAAGCCTTTGTAGCTATTATGAGTCCAAATAAGACATTATCAGATTTTGAACTTTTAAAACGCGAACAGGTAATTACTGCATTGGGATTTTCAAATTCGAGAACCGATTTGTTAAATGAAACTGAGTTTCGCAACCGTTCTGGTTTCTTTTTGAACATCATGCAACATGGACTAAGTGATGATGCAATTGACAATTATCTAAAGAACGCAAACATTGATTCTAAGAATCCCTATCGCGTAGCGGTTATTGATTTTACAGCGAAAAAAACAGTAATTGAAACACATCAATTTGAAATATTACAAGCACTGACACGCTGGTTTGTTAACGAGTCAAACTGGTCTGTGCTGCTATTTTCCTATAAACAGCAACTAATTTTGTTAGTTGACAATAAAATTGATACACGCGCATTTCTCAAAGAATTATACGATTTTCTAACATCACAATCAAAGTTAGAATATGATTTTACTATTGGCTTTTCTCGAGTCGCAGAGCCCATTCGTGCATTAGCAGATCTTTATGAGCAAGCTAACCATGCACTTCAATTGACATCAGTAGCACATCCAATTATGCGGTTTAGACCTAAGAGTGCACAAGAAATGTTAAACTTATTACCTAAGCAAGAAAGTAATGCTTTTGTGGAAAGAATACTGGGTCCAATTTTAGACAATCCAAGTCTTCTCAAAACATTAGAAACCTATATGTTCTTACATCAAAATGTAACAGCCGTCGCTTCTGACATGTTTGTTCACCGGAATACTATTAATTATCGCTTGAAAAAGATATCTGAGTTATTAGATGTTAACCTTGATATGCCTGATGTTTTGGTCGATATTCAATTGGCTTTTTTGTTACTTGATTAGGCAGAATGCACAATAGATCATCCTGTTTTTTGTTCACTAATAAATGAGGGTTTAATGATAAATGTGTTAGAATTGTTATCAATCGAGGAGGCATAATATTTATGAGTCAACAAAAAAAAGCAACGATGAATGCCGATGGTACCATACGTGGTTTGAAAAAAAAGCACGTACAGATGATTGCCATTGGTGGTACCATTGGTACAGGACTTTTCTTGGGAGCTGGAAACTCTATTGCTAAAACTGGGCCATCAATTTTGATCGTATATGCAGTGCTTGGTGCATTTTTCTTTATGATGATGCGGGGAATTGGTGAAATGCTTTATGCAGACCCTTCCCAACATACATTTGTTTCTTTTATTAGTAAGTATGTTGGTGCTGGAGCCGGATATTTCGCTGGATGGTCCTATTGGATTGGACTACTTTTCGTAGCTATGGCAGAATTAACAGCCGTATCAACTTACGTTAAGTTTTGGTTCCCAAGTTGGAAAACTTGGATAATTCAAATTATCTTTTTGTTTGTTTTAACTATGATTAACCTAATTGCCGTCAGAGTATTTGGTGAAACAGAATACTGGTTTGCCATGATTAAGATCATTGCTATTGTAGCGATGATTGTAACGGGTCTAGTATTAATCTTTACAGGATTTAAGGCACCCGCAAGTGGTGGTCATACTGTCGCTTCATTTAGTAACGTATTCTCAAACTTTTCACTATTTCCAAATGGTGCTTCGATGTTCTTCGCTGCCTTTCCAATGGTATTTTTCGCCTTCCAAGGTATGGAATTCGTCGGTATCACAACAGCTGAAACGGAGAACCCACGTGAAGTTCTACCAAAAGCCATTAACACAATCATTATCCGTATTTTGATTTTCTATTTAGGTGCCATGATTATTATTATGTCAATCATTAATTGGCATGTTATCGCTAAAACACCGGAATCAAGTCCCTTCGTTATGGTGTTCCAATTGGCTGGATTCAAAGCGGCTGCTACAATAATTAACTTTGTCGTACTAACATCCGCTGCTTCAGCCTTAAACTCAGCCATCTATTCTGCAGGACGACACTTTTACCAATTAGCTGAAGAATCAGATTCAAAGTTTATGATTAATTTTCGTGAAATTTCATCAAATGGCGTTCCTGCTAAAGCAATCATATTCACAGCTATCTTAGTGTTAATATCACCTGTTATTAATTCAATACCACAGATTACCAGTGCATTCAGTTTAATTACATCAATCTCATCAAACATGTATATCATTGTTTATGCAATGACAATGTATGCCCATCGTAAATTCCGCGAATCAACTAATTTTATGCCAGATGGCTTCTTGATGCCAGGATACAAGTGGACTAGTCCACTAACATTGCTATTCTTCGTCAGCATTTACGCCAGTTTGTTCTTTCAAGCAGACTCTCGTGTTGCTGCCATCGGCGCAATTTTGTTCACGATAGTATTCGGTTACCTTTCCCACCGCAAGTTTTCTACTAAAAATGCAGTAACCGTGTAAAAAATAAAATAAAAAAGGAGACAACATCATGTTGTCTCCTTTTTTAACTATAACTCTGGCTCGTAGAAACGTCCCACAGTATGTTCGATTTTCCAAGTGGAAGAGAAAGCTTGTTCATCAACCTCTTTGATCGCTTCTCGTAACTCAAATCGTTCTTGCTGCGTGATAACGGTTAGTAGCACCGAACGCTCTCTCCCAGTGTAACCACCACGCGCCTCGTCGATAATGGTAACACCTCGTCGAAGCTTATTTTGAATACTATCCACCATTTCATCTGGTTTAGTAGTAATAATCATCACTTGCATTTGCTGCTGACGTGTATAGAAAACATCTATCATTCGTGAACTAATAATAACACCTACAATTGAGTACAGAGCATACTTCCAACCATATGTTAGCCCAGCACCAACCATAATCAAGGCATTGAAAGATAAATTAATTGGTCCCATTTTAAAGCCGTAATGCTTCTTAACTAAGAGACCGATAACATCTAACCCGCCTGTTCCGACGCCATACCGCAACGCTGTACCAACCGCCATACCATTAAGCGCACCACCAAACATAGCATTTATTAACGGGTCCGTTGTTAAAACACACGTGGTATCAAAGACGGGAATCAACGCCGAACTGAGCAAAACTGCTAAAGTCGTAAAGATAGCAAATCTCCACGACAGCTTCCACCATGCAATGGCTAACATTGGTAAGTTAACCAAGGCTAGCGCTAAAGCGACGGGAATTCTATCACCGGTTAAAGTTGAAACAAGTTGGGCAAATCCTGTGAATCCAGAAGAATAAATATGCCCTGGATGCCAAAAATAATTCATTGCAAAAGCAACGATTACACCATAAAATACCGCGCCACCAATACGACCTGCGTATTGGTTTTTCATAAAATTGTGAACAATTTTTTGCATAATCAATATGCATGTTATACGAGAAAAAATCTAATATATAACACACATTTTTCTCCAAGTTTTATCTAAGCTAATAATAACACGAATTTGTATGATAACAATTACTCTGCATCTGGAACAAACAACCCTAATTCGTTCAGTTGTTTGCCTTCAACACGGGTTGGTGCCTCAGTCATTGGTTCAGTAGCTCGTGAATTCTTCGGGAAAGCAATTACTTCACGAATGTTTTCTTGGCCAGCTAGTAGCATTGCCAAACGATCCAGTCCTAGTGCGATACCACCCATTGGTGGGAAACCATATTCCATACCCTCAAGCAAAAATCCAAAGGCTTCATGTGCCTTTTCAGGAGTAAATCCAAGTGCCTTTAGCATTTTTTCTTGAATATCCATACGATGAATACGAATTGATCCAGATCCTAGTTCGTAACCATTTAGCACTAAATCGTAGCTTTGAGCATGCGCCTTATGAGGATCTTCACCATCATTCAAGTAGTGTAAGTCTTCTTCATTTGGCATCGTGAATGGGTGATGAGCAGCAATCCAGCGGTCAAAGTCTTCAGAGTATTCAAACAATGGCCAGTCCACAATCCATGCAAATGCCCAAGGATTAGTTTGATCAATCAAATCTAATGCTTGAGCTGTTTCACGACGCAAATAATCTAGAGTCGCTGAAACAATATCCGCACGTCCGGCACCAAATAACAACAAATCTCCGACTTGAGCGTCTACCGAAGCAATCAGTGCTGCCTGTGCTTCGTCATCAAAGAATTTAGCAATAGGACCAGTCAGGCCTTCTTGCGCTACTTTCATCCAAGCTAAACCTTTTGCGCCGAAACGTTCGATGTATTTTGTTAGCTTGTCAATGTCTTTACGTGAATAATGGTCAGCTCCACCAGGAACAGCCAACGCTTTAACAACACCGCCGCCTTTAATAGCATTTGCAAACACACCAAATTCACTATTCTTTACTGTTTCAGACAAATCCTTGATTTCGTAGGCTATACGTAAATCTGGCTTATCAGTACCAAAGCGATCCATAGACTCTTGCCATGTCAAAGTTGGAATTTTAGCTGTATCAAGATCAAAATCCACAACGTCATGCATCATCGCCTTAACCCATGCATTGACCAATTCACGGATTTCATCGGCTGTCATAAATGACGTTTCTACGTCCATTTGTGTAAATTCTGGTTGACGGTCACCACGCAAATCTTCATCACGGAAGGCGCGGGCAATTTGGAAATAACGATCGAACCCTGCACCCATCAACAATTGTTTAAATAATTGTGGTGATTGTGGCAAGGCATAAAATGATCCTGGGAAAACACGAGATGGCACTAAATAGTCACGAGCACCTTCTGGTGTTGATTTTGCTAGTACTGGCGTTTCGATGTTAATAAAATCATGAGTATCCATAAAATGCATGGCGCTACTCATAATTTTTGAACGAATGCGTAAGTTTTTTTGCATCTCAGGGCGGCGCAAATCTAAGTAACGATACTGTAACTTCAATTCTTCATTGGCATTCACATCATCTTCAATATAAAATGGTGGTGTTTTTGACGTTGATAAAATTTCCGCCTCTGTTACATCGACTTCGATTGTTCCAGATTTTATTTTTGTGTTAATTTGATTTTCAGCACGTTCAATCACATGACCGGTAATCTTTAGAACATATTCACTACGAACTTTTTCTGCGACTGCTAGGGCGTCAGCATTTGTTGCGTTAAAAGTTAATTGAACGATACCTTCTCGATCACGTAAATCAACGAATATCAAGTCTCCAAAATCACGTCGTTTTTGTACCCAACCGGTCAATGTTACTGTCTGGCCTAAATAAGTTTCATCAATTAATCCTGCGTAATTAGTACGTTTCATTCCTTGTCCCCTTCTGCATCCATGATAAGTGGTAAATTGGTATAAAGCTCTGACAATTGAACAGACTTTTGTTCGCCATTTGTCATATTCTTGATGTTAACAATTTGTTCTTCAAGTTCCTGCTCGCCAATCGTTATGACATATTTGGCATGATGACGATCAGCTGCCTTGAACTGTGCTTTCGCTGATTTTGACAAATAATCACGTTCAGCAACGTAACCAAATGATCGAACAGCTTGAACAATTTTTGTTGCAACAACATCAGTAGTGTCGCCGATGTTAACTACATAAAAGTCTAAATTCTGTTCCTCTGTTGGGGCAACATTTTGCGCTTGCAATAAATCTAGCAATCGTTCTACACCAATACCAAAGCCAACAGCTGGTGTTTCCGGACCACCAAATTCCTCAACCAGACCAGAATAACGACCGCCACCAGCAATCGTTGCAGCACCTTTTAGGCTGTCATCTGTAGTCATGATTTCAAAAATTGTGTCGTTATAATAATCCAATCCTCGAACCATTGTTGTGTCAATGTCAAAGTCTAAATTCAATGCAGTTAAAATAGCTTGCAACTTTTCCCAGTGTTTAGTCGATTTTTCAGACAAAAAGTCCAGGATTGATGGTGCATCTGCAACAAAGACCTGATCACGGGGATCTTTAGAGTCCAATACACGTAATGGATTTTTTTCTAAACGAGCTTGTGAATCTGCAGATAGTTCATCAAAATGTGGCTTCAGATAATCAATTAATGCTTGTCGGTAAGCATCCCTGGACTCTTTATCTCCCAAGGTATTAATCGCAACCTTCAAATTTTTTAACCCGAGCGTTTGAAAAAAGTCAATAACCATCGCAATTACTTCAGCATCTAATGCGGGCGAGTCTGATCCAAATACCTCTGCACCTATTTGATGGAATTGACGGAAACGACCAGCCTGTGGCCGTTCATAGCGGAACATTGGCCCCATGTAAAATGCCTTATAAGGTTTGTCAAATTCCGGTCCATATAATTTATTTTCCACATATGCTCGAACGACACCTGCGGTACCTTCTGGACGCAAAGCGATGTGACGGTCACCCTTATCATGAAAATCATACATTTCTTTTGTCACAACATCAGATGTATCACCAGCTGATCGTGAAAAGACTTCGAAGTTTTCAAATAACGGTGTGCGAATTTCTTTGAAGTTATAGTCACCAAATAAAACACGGGCGACTGCTTCTACATGTTGCCACTGTACTGTTTTTTGAGGCAGTAAATCTGCTGTTCCTTTGGGACGTTGAAATATAGGTTTTGCCATAGTTGTTATCGTTTTTAGTGTTTTTTATCAGAATTTTGAAGTATACGACCTATTAGTTAACATATTCATCGCTATCCAAAAATAATCAACAACTGCAAACGTATTTCCTCCATTACTTTTTATCTTGCTATTTAAAATCCGAAAAAAGCGCCCTCAACGATTTCTCGTTAAGGGCGCAAATGCACGGTACCACCTTAGATTTTAACATTTTCATGTTACTTTAATTGCTTAACGCGCAACCACGAGCTATCTTGATCAATAGCAACCTCCAAGGTGTCCAAAATTACGTCTTTGTTTTGCTCGCATCTTCCGCAAAATTTCTTCATGTCCTGACGGTAATTTTTCCAATTCATCGGTTCTAATATAGATAATCATAGCTGTAAGGCTGAATAAAGTCAAGTGAAATATTTAATCTGTTATCTTATAAGTCACCGTGTATTCTTTCACCTGGTTAGCTGGCAGCACAATGTCGCCAAATCCCTCATGATTCACGGCGTCCGGCAATGTTTGCATTTCAACAGCGAGAGCTGTGAATGGTGCATTTTCTGCCCAATCATCATCGTGATCTTTGATTCCTGGATTAGTCATAAAAATAACAACACCATTCCGATCTGAATCGACTGTTAGTGTTCGGCCACTAACAGGCTCTCGCACAATAACACCAACTTCATCACGCTGCTCATCTAGCAACCAGGCATCATCAAATTGATCATCCCCTATTTTACGTAGCTGTGCGAAGTCAAATTTGGAATGCTGATTTTCTACCAATCGGCCAGTAGGAATTGTTTCGGCATCTACTTCAACATGTTTGTGAGATGCCACTCGCAACTCATGATTTGTGATATCGGCATCTTTTCCAGCTAAGTTGAAATAAACATGTGTCATAGGATTATACAGTGTTGGTTCTGTTGATTCACCACTGAACTTAATCGTTAACTTATCGTCGTCATAAAGTGTATAAGTCACATTCATCTGTAATTGACCAGGAAATTCATCGTCAAACGTATGTGACAAAACTACTTCTGCAGCTGTACCCATGTTGCGTGCTGTTCCTTGCCAGTTAATCGTATCAAAACCATTTACACTTGAATGTAAGACATGCCCATTTTCATTTGGTGTTAATGTAAATGCCGTGCCAGATAAATTGTATGAAGTTTTAGATAGTCGACCACCCACACGTCCAATAGTATTTCCAAAATGGAAAGGATTGTCTAAGTAATGCTCTAAATCATCAAATTGAACCAGCAATTCTTTTTTCTCTCCTAATCGCTCAATAGAAAAAGACTGCCATGTCGCTCCATACGATATAACCGTTACTTGAGTATGATTAATGTTTTCTAACGTGAACGCGGTTACCTTTTCGCCATTAGGCAATGTACCAAACACTTCTTCTGTAACTTTCATATGATACCTCTTTCATTTAGTTAAAAAATTTGTTTAAACTATTTATCTAACCTAATCATAAATCACTTGGATAACACACAACAAGCATTATCTCTTAATTCAATAAATGTTTTTAAAAAATGATATACTAATGTTGGAAGCGCTATCATTTATTTTAAAAAGGTCGTTAAATTATGGAAAAATCATTATTTAATATCGTTAATGAGCACACGCTTGAATCAAGTATATTCTTTGATTTCTCTGGCGTAAGTAAAACTTTCTCTGGTCATGCTTCTGGCCCATTAAAACGTTCACATTATCTGCTTCACTTTGTCTTAGAAGGCCAAGGAACCTACTTTACCATGAACCGTAAATATACACTGGAAGCAGGTGACCTTTTCCTTATACGACCTGACGAAACAATTTTTTATCAAGCCGATTTGAATAATCCGTGGCACTATGCATGGATATCCATTGGTGGTTCTGAAACAGCACAATTAATTGAGAACTTCTCGCCTTTTCGTAATCACCATGATACTTTCTCTTGCGCAACTGTTGAAAATTATCTTAAATTAATTGTTGAATCACTAACGTTAACAAGTCATGGGCCACAAACCGAATTGCGATTAAATCAAATTGCTAGTGAAATACTCCTGTTGCTAATGAAGGAAAACACGTGGAACGTCGTTGAGCAACAAAACGCAACAATACGCCCCATGTCAGAATACACTAAATTATCATTGGCCTATATCAATAATAATTTTACTTACGACACATCTATTACTGACATAGCTGATGCTATCAAAATCAACCGTTCTTACCTTTCACGACTCTTTCGACGAGATGTAGGTATTTCACCAAAGAAATTTTTATTACGACTTCGTATTAACGAAGCTTGCCAATTACTTCAAACAACTCAGTTATCAATTAATCAAATTTCCGAAAAGGTTGGTTTTAGCAACCCTTCTGTTTTCGGCCACTCATTTACAGAGCTCATCCATGAAACACCTAGTGCATATCGAAAACGAAGAAGTTTCAATAGTATCCAAGAACAACACTCATTAGAATGGCAACAGATCAATGATATTTTAGGACAATTAAGTGCTGTGCGGCAATCTACTTAATCATTAAGCTTAGTCGTGCCATTACCGACATGTGCCACGTAAAATTCTGGGGCATAGCCGACCACATTCATATAGTCATCATAGACTTTGTTTTCAAAATTAGAAATGGCTGTTTCTTTAACAAGTGCTATTGCACAACCACCGAATCCAGCACCTGTCATTCGTGCTCCTAAAACGCCTGGCTGTTTTTGTGCGGACTGAACTAGCGTATCTAATTCAAGTCCAGTAACTTCATAATCTTCTTTTAAAGAGGCATGAGAATCATTCATTAGTTGTCCAAATGTTTGCAAATCACCGTCGGACAATGCTTTTTTTGCTTTTAAAGTGCGCTGATTTTCATAAACTGCATGACGCGCTCGTTTTACGAGTATTTCATCGTGAATCAATGCAACATTGTCATCAAACTCTTCATCAGTCAATTCACCTAATGACTTAATATTAAGTTCCGTTTGTAGTAACTTTAACGCAGTTTCACATTGTGCGCGCCTTTCGTTGTACTTCGAATCGCCTAACTCACGACGTTTATTCGTATTCATAATAACAATCGCATATTCACCAAGGACAATAGGAACTAACTCATACGTCAAAGTATTTGTATCTAACAAGATAGCTTTTTGTTCTTGACCAAAACCAATTGCAAACTGATCCATAATGCCAGTATTGAGACCAAAATATTCATTTTCAACTTTTTGACCAATTTTAACTAATGATAACCTAGAAACATCCAGTTTAAACAAATCCTTTAAAATAACACCTACTAGTAACTCTAACGACGCCGATGAAGAAAGACCTGCACCATTGGGAATGTTGCCCTCGACCAACAGATCAAACCCTGTGTCGAGTACATACCCCTGCTCTATTAATTTGACGATAACGCCTTTAACATAGTTGGTCCACCCATCATTTACATCAAAATCAAGTTTCTTATAGTCTAACTGCACTACGCCTTTTTCATCAAAATTAACCGAATAAACTAAAATACGATTATCATCTCGTTTTCTGGCAACACCATAAGTCCCATAAGTGATTGCAGCGGGAAAAACGTGACCGCCATTATAGTCCGTGTGCTCACCAATTAGATTAATCCGCCCTGGCGAAAAATACTGTTGGGTTTCGTGAGGACCAAACTTTTCAGCAAACTTCGTGTTTAGTGCTTTAATTCTTTTCATGAGTAGTCAACCTTTCAAATTATACTGATTACTTCTTGCTGTAGCGTAATTCGAGTTCTGCAACTATCTTAGCGTGCTTTTTTTCAGTTAGTGTCACTTTAAACATGAAAATAAGTAAGGAAACAATCATCAATGCTGCAGGAATATAAAATGCATATAATTTATAAGTATGGATGCCACTGGCCGTCATATCATTAAATGTCGCATTACCAGTCATACCAGCAGCTATTGCGACAAACCCAACAATAGCATTTGAGAATGCGCCAGCTAATTTATCTAATAAAGGGCGCAATGACAGTGTTACAGCCTCATTCCGCTGACCATTTTTCCATTGCCCATACTCCACAGAATCTGTAATCGTCATTAATACTGACAAAAAGATAAGTTGTTGTGGGAAATAAAAGAATATTAATCCCAAACCAACAATCCACAAGTTGGTACCAGCAATTGTAAACATGACATAGCTTAACACCATGAGCCCAATACCACTAGCAAATACATAACGACGTGTCATTAGTTTGGCTAAAAACGGAAACAGAGGTACAGCAATAATACCCGTAATCATAGATATCACACCTACCATTGCAAACTCTGTCACCTGACCAATGACGAACTTGAAATAAAATAATAACACACCAGTCGTGGCCACATTAGCGATAGCATAGAACATGTAAGATAATGCTAACCAAAGTAACTGGTCATTTTTGATAATGGCTTTAAATACATCCAAAATATTATACTTTTCGCTGGCTTGTGTTCTTAAAACGGTTTCATTTTCTTTTGAAAATTTAGCCGTTACTATTGCTGAACCAGCTGACAAAACCCCAACAATTAATGCAAACCAAAACCAACCCGTTGCACTCTCTTTACCACTACCACCCGTGAGCACAGTGAAGAATGCCACAATAGGAACAACCAAAGCAGTTGTACCGTTAGCACCCAGTGATGAACCAAAGCGAGCAAATGTTGCTAAAGTACCACGTTCCGCGGTATCAGTTGATAACGCCGGAATCATTGACCAAAAGGCAATATCTTTGAATGAGTAGAAACTATCCAAAATGATAAAAACAATTGTAAACAGTACGAGGTAAAGTGTCGGGTTACTAACAGATAAACCAAAGAAGTTTGTGAAGATTACCAGTAAGGATACACCCGAGATAACTCCGCCAATCACTAACCAAGGTTTGAATTTTCCAAATTTGGTTCGTGTATTATCAATAACACTACCAATAATCGGATCAAAAATAATTTCTACTAAGCGAATACCGACGACCAGTGAGGTAACAATACCAATATACTTGGACTCAGTCGCCTTATCACTACCCGCAAATAGTGTGCTCGTAACAAAAATCATGAAATATGTTGATAACGTTACGTAATACGCATCATGGCCAAATGCACCAAATGCGTATGAAAAACGCTGCTTCATTTTATCAGACATCTTTCGACTCCTTATATTTTATTCTGTTCAGGATATGTATCAACAATACTATGTAAGCGTTTACAATAATAGTGCAATTTGTTTCCTCTTTTCGTTGTTTTGTGATATTTTTTGATTTGAAATAAAAAACTATCGCTGTTACACGATAGTTTTGGCCGGTAAGAAACTTTATTCTAGACTATGTTGATTATATTGATGTAATGTCATTTTAAGATTGTCTTTCATTTCAAAAATAGATATTGAAGCATTGTCAGGATTGTTATGGTAGGAATGTGTGATCCGAGTTGCTAACTTACGAATCAAGGCTCCATGAGTGACAACCAAAATCTTGTCTCCATCTTGTGACTCAGAAAAGACATGTTGTAATCCTTGCTCAATACGACTCCAAAATTCTAACGAATTCTCTGCATCATGCGTGGGATCAATTAACTTAAATTGATCCATAATATCGTCTTCAGGAAAATATTTTGCTAATTCACTATCATTTTCTACAGTAGTTTTATTAATCTTTTTCAAATCAAACAACTTTGAAAATATATTGAGCTTATCTCCTTCAAAAGAACCGAAAAATTGTTCACGAAAATTAGGAATATATTCTAATGGAATCGTTTGTTTATTTTTGTTTTCTGACAATATGATGGCAGTAGTTGCTTTAGCACGACCTAAATCACTGGAATATACTTTGGCAAATGGCACTCGATTGATTGTTTTTCCAACATGAGAAACATTATTAACTCCCTCATTAGTTAACAACGAATCTGACCAACCTTGTATTTTTTGACAAGTATTAAAGTATGTTTCGCCGTGGCGAACAAAATATAATTGAACTTTTTTTAACATTTCAATTCCCCAACTTTTCTCGCAGTTGCATGGCCATCTCAAAATCATCTGTAAAAATACCAGTCATTTGAAGAGAAAATAATTTTTTCATCTGTTCTTCATCGTTAACCGTCCAAATCCGCTGTTCAATATTAGTTTCCGATAAAGACTCATAGTTTAAATGTAATGCTTGGAGATGATTATCAGATATCACTTTTTCTGGATCTAATATCTTAAATGGACTTAAAAATGCTAGGTTCAGTGTGTTATCAATTTGATACAAACGGTTTAAGGTTTGAATATTAAAAGAAGAAAATACTATTGGTTGTTTAAAATCATAGTCTTTGAGTGTATTTAATACTATTTCTTCTATACCTGGATATTCGAATTGATCTGTTTTCAACTCAATATTTAATTGAATATTCGAATGATTAAAAACCGCTAACACATCATCAAAGGTTGGGATATGTTCATCATGGATTTTATTTTGATTTTTTCTGTTTTCATCGTTTACTAGATAAATAGCGTGTAAATCTGCAAAATTGATATCTTTAATATAGCCAGAACTATCAGTTGTTCGATCTAATTTTTCATCATGAATAATAACAGGAACATTATCCTTTGTTAAATGTACATCAAACTCAACAGCTTCACCATTCTGTGCTAAATATTCAAATCCAGAAATAGAATTTTCAACAAATTTTACTGGCATACCACGATGACCAAAAATTGTTGTTGACATGTGTTATTCTCCTGTTTGTTCGTTTGCTTCCTTAATATCAGCAGTTGTTTGCTTTGCTGCCTTGCTAAGCTCCGAATCAACGTCCTTACCATTAATAACATTTTCCATGGCATTTTGTGTATTAACACGTTCTTTGGACATTGCTGTAATCAATGCGCCTGCACTAGCTGCATTAATCTTTGTGGCTTTCAATTGATTGACTGGTGCTGCTAAAATAGGCGTTTCCTTAAAGGCATCTTTTAGTAGTTTCGTATCATATGATTTAGTATTAACAGCAAAGTACCCTGTGTCAATTGACCACTGTGCTTGTTCCTTAGCCGATGTAGCAAACTTCAAAAATTCAAATGAACCTTTCTGAACTTTAGTAGACTTTCCCTTTGAAAGCCAGATACTAGCACCACCAATAACAACACCGTTGGCTTTTGTACCTTCTGGATGAGGCAAATAAGTTACGCCAACATTAAAATTAGCATTTTTCTTGATATTACCTAATGAAGCTGATGAGTTCATAAACATATCTATTTGACCAGAGGTAAAGGCTGAAACTTCATTGTCTCCTGCATTTGCGCCCGTTCCATAGTCAACTAATGTACCAGCTGTAGCATTTGTTTTGATCCAGTTCAGAATGTTTTTACCAGCTTTATTATTAAAGGTAGCTTTGGTAGCTGTCTTTTTACGACCATTGCTATTGTTGACTAACGTTTGATTTTGATTAGCAAGCAATTCTTCAAAAGTCCATCCGTAAGGAAGAATTGATAACTTTGCACTACCAGTTTTTTCCTTCAGTTTTTTTGCAGCAGCAGTGACCTGTTCATAAGTTGGATTTGTTGGTAAATCATCAATACCTGCATCTTTAAAGGCATCCTTATTATAATAAAGCACTGGTGCACTTGAGTTGAAAGGCATTGAATACAATTTTCCATCAATAGTATAATAATTCAAAATATTTTTTCGCAAATTTTTAGTATTATAATTATACTTTTTAATCAATGTTTCCATAGGTTCAATCATACCTGATGTAGATAATTGCTTAGTCGAAATTTCGTTTGACTGGAATAAGTCGGGTGCCTTACTTGTGCCACCAACAGACAAAAACTTTGGTAATGCTTCGACATATTGCCCCTGGAATTCTGGTGTAACTTTATACTTTGTCTGTGACGCATTGAAATCATTAACAATACGTTCAATCGCTTGCTGGTTTTGTCCCGTCATCGAATGCCAAAACACAATGTTTTGACGTTTGGTTTCTGCAGCATGAACCTGCGTTAATGGCAACAAAGAGCTTAATCCGATAGTTGCCAGCGCAGTATACTTTGCAAAATTTTCAAGCATTTTATATTCTCCTATTTACTATATCAATTAATGGACTCTTCTCTATAAAAAGATAAACAAACTACTTAATTACACCATTTGTTAAACCTTTTTTAAAATATTTCTGACCTAGGAATATGATCAACAAGGTAGGAATGACTGAAACGATTGTTGCCGCCATAATCAGTCCCCAATTACTTGCTGTATCTTGCGAACGTAATTGTCTCAACCCAATTTGAACCGTTCGAACCTTATCATTTGTTGTGGAAATCAGTGGCCACAAATACATATTCCAATTTGTTAAAAAGCTATACAACGCAAACGTAATAATACTAACTCTGGTATAAGGCATCACAACTCTTGTAGCAAATTGAAAATGATTTAATCCCTCGATGTCACTCAATTGTCGTAAGGCCGTAGGAATTTGTTCAAAGCTTGTCTTCATCATAAATGTGCCGAAAGCCGACGCCAAAAATGGCAATCCTATTGCTGCGTAAGTATTCAATAAGTTCAAATCACGCATTGTTGCAAAATTAGGAATAATTTGTGCTTCAAATGGCAACATCATCGTACTTAAAAATAATATAAAGGTAACTTTTTTGAATTTAAACTTCAAAAAAACAAATGCATAGGCTGCCATAATTGACAAAATAACTTGTCCAATCATAACTAGTCCCGAAACAATAAAACTATGCAATAGAAATTTAGTCATCGGTGTATTAGTAAAAACTTTAACATAATTTCCAAATTCAAGATGTTTGGGCCAGAGATTTCCCTGAGCAATGGATTGACTTGAAGACAAACTCAACGAAATACCTAAAAAAAGTGGTAATAACAGTAGTATTGTTAAAATAATTAGTGAAATTAGGCGAAAGGTTTTTTGAAAGTTACTAGTTTGCATCTTTAGCCCCTTTCTTATTTTTCACATAAAATTGAATCATCGTGAATACCATAATAATTATTGTCAAAATAACAGATTGTGCACTTGCTCGACCAACACTATGATTGACGAAGGCGTCTTGATAAATAGCATATACTAGCAAATTAGTATGATAATCCGGACCACCGGAGGTTAAAATATCAACTTGTCCAAATGTTTGAAATGCATTAATCAACGTTACAACAGTAACAAAAAATATCGTAGCACTGGTTGCTGGAATCGTAATTTTTCTAAGCCTCATCCACCAAGATGCGCCATCTAAATCAGCAACTTGATACAGGTCTTGTGGAATCCCCTGAATGGCGCCTAGTAAAATTAAAAATGAAAACCCAAGATTCATCCAAACTGTCGTACCAATAATTGCTACCAGTGACCAAGTTTGATCAGATAAAAAATTAATTTGTGGTAAATGCAGTAAAGTAAGTATTTTACTAAACAAACCAATTTGTGGATTAAACATAAACAGCCATAAAATTGAAGCAACAGTTACAGAAACACCCATCGTCGATGAAAACATTGTTCGAAAGATGGCGATTCCTTTCATTTTTTGGCTGGCAAGAACAGCCATCAGATATGACATGATTAACGTTGCTATCGTTGAGAAAAATACAAATATCAATGTCACTGTAAATGATGTACCAAAACTATCTGAACTAAACAAATTTGAGAAATTTTTAAACCCAATAAATTTAATTGGATTTCCCATTAAATCAGTTAATTGCATGCTGAGAATAAATGTTTTTACCATTGGATAAAAAACAAAAATTCCTAGAATAATGAACGACGGTAACAATAGCGACCATGCCAATAAATTTTGACTCGACGATTGTACCTTTTTATTTTTTTTCATAATATTTTAATCCAACTTCTTAACAGGTATTTTTTAAATAGCAGCTAACTCTGATTGACCAATTTTAATCAAATTACCTTCTGCTGTGAAAAGTAATACCTTATCTAGCAAGATATCGAAGTTAACTGAATCTCCCAAAGTTAAATTAATTTGTTCACTAGCTTTAATTCTAAAAGATTTACCAAAACCAATCTCAACTTCTATATTTGTACCATCCCCCAATGGCTCAATATGCGTCACTTTTCCTGTTAGTTTTCCAGTATTATTCATAACTATATTTTCCGGACGAACACCTAACTTAAAATTACCTTGAACCTTTTCAAAATTAAACGGTATCTTGAAAGTCTTATTTAATTCTAAAATATCATTTTTAATACTGACATCGACTAAGTTAATCGCTGGGGATCCAAAAAAATCAGCTACAAATGTATTGGCTGGAACATTATAAAGATCTAAGGGCGAACCAATTTGCTCTATCTTACCATCGTTCAATAACATGACTTGATCGCCCATTGTCATTGCTTCTGTTTGATCATGTGTAACATAGATAACTGTTATACCAAGTTGTTGTTGTAATGAGCGTATCTCTTTGCGCATTTCAGCTCGAAGTTTAGCATCTAAATTTGATAATGGTTCATCCATTAATATAATTTGAGCATCGGATACTAATGCCCGCGCCAAAGAAACACGTTGTCGCTGACCACCAGATAAATTACCTGGCTTTTTATCTTTATATTCTTCTAAATGAACTAAATTTAATACTTCACGTAGTTTTTTTTGTTGAATATCTTTAGCAGTATGTCTTGCTGCTAAACCAAATACAATATTTTCTGAAACTGTCAAATTAGGCATCAATGCATAATTTTGAAAGACCATAGACAAATTTCTGTTTTTTGGCGGTAATTGCGTTACATCTTTACCATCAATAACAATTGCTCCCTCGTCTATGGGAATAAATCCTGCAATAGCATTTAAAATAGTACTTTTACCTGATCCTGATGCACCAACTAATATATAGAATTGTCCATTTTCAATTGTTGTATTAATATCTGTTAGAACCTCTTCTCCATTTTCATACGTCTTTTTCAAATGTTGCAATTCAATCGACATACCATTAGCTCTCTTTCATTTCGCATCGATGCCATCATATTTGTTAACATTTCAACTATAACAACTGTTTGTAAATGCAAATACTAAAAAATGTAAATTGTATAAACGCAAAGTAATCAATAAGTATTTTTTACGTAAAAAAACATCACATTACTATTTAAAGCTTGCGATGTTTTAAAAAAATATAATTTTTGATGAAATTTAGCTTACTGCATATTCGCTCAATGCGTGATCAATTTCAAGCAACTCTTCTGGTGAAAATGATAAATTGTCCAAAGCTTTGACATTTTCTATAACCTGTTTTGGATTACTAGCACCAATCAAAACACTAGCCAATTCAGGAATTCGTAAATTCCAAGCAAGTGCCATTTGTGGTAGCGTTTGACCTCTCCTTTGTGCAATTTGATTCAACTTTTGCACCGTATTAATCGTTGGCTCAACTTTTTCTGGTGTCAAAAAAGGAATTGTCGCTTTGTTTGCACGTGAATTATTTGGAATACCTTTCAAGTATTTATCTGACAACAACCCTTGAGCTAGTGAGCTAAATCCAACCGCACCTTTTTTGTTTTCTCCTAATGTTGTAAACAAATCTTGCTCGGCTTTACGATCAAACATATTGTAACGTGGTTGATGAATGATGAACGGCGTCTTTAATTCTTTAAAAATATCGATAATCTCTTGTGTTTCTTGACTTGAATATTTAGAAATACCAATATAAAGCGCCTTTCCTTGACGAACCAGTTGGTCTAAAGCCTGTGCGGTTTCTGCAACTGGCGTCATCGGATCAGGACGGTGACTATAAAAAATATCAAAATAGTCTAAACCAGTGCGTCTTAAGCTTTGATCCGCACTGGCAACGATACTTTTTCGAGAATTCCAATTACCATAAGGCCCTGGCCACATTTCGTGACCAGCCTTGCTTGCAATAACCATCTCATCACGATAAGGTTTCATATCCGTAGCCATAATCTTGCCGAAATTTTCTTCAGCGCTTCCTGGTATAGGACCATAATTATTGGCTAAATCAAAATACGTGATACCCAAATCAAAAGCTTGATGAATAATTTCCTTTTGGTTTTCGTAGGGATCCACACTACCAAAGTTATTCCAAAGCCCCAAACTAATAGCTGAAATCTGTAATCCACTGTTGCCAACTCTGTTATATATCATTTTCTCGTAACGATCTTTATTAGCGCTATACATTTGCTTCTCCTTCTGTATTTGACCACAAAAAACTATAATGATAATGATCGTTTGATAATAAAAACTCAGGCGACACGCTTGGAGACCAAGAATCATCGCCACCAACACCCATATGATAGCCATCGATGTTCAACCAAACACCCTCTTCAGGTTTTAATAGGTGTCGGTGGGTGGCAGCCGACAATTGTGCTTGACTAAATTGACTCAAATTAAATGAAAAACGTTGTTCAAGTGCCCGAATGACATGATGATCAAATTCAAGGTACGCAACTTCCGTTCGCAAGCCATTTTCACTAGGAAAAACATACGGTGTATAAAGATCCTTCAAGGAAGCATTCCATTTGCCACGAATAGCCGATGAACGCCTATCTGGATAGTTTTCCATTGGACCCAATCCACTATACGCCACTGCGTTAGTCGTTGCGTTAATTTGAACACTCAATCCAATACGCGCTGGTTGTGGATCAGCAACTTGCCGCCAAACATCCACATACACTTTTAAATCACCAATATGAGTTATTCGATATTCTTTACTGGATATAAACATGATATGTTGATCAATCGGTGATAAAAATTGATGCTGTGTCGTGATTCGTACTTCATCTTTTACTGCTGTCCAGTTGAATTGCACAAGCCTTTCATTCAAATGATTGAACCCAGTTGCTTGCCATCTTTCAAACCAAGCATCTGGATCAATATTTGTCACCTCACTCACTCCAATATCATTGTCTAAAGCCGCTCTACTAAATTGATCTTTCAATGGGGACAGTACTTTTTCCTGTCCATTCTTTATCCAATTAGATAACCAACCTGTACGCTTATTAAACTGCCAGATAGCACCATCTAAAGAAATGGACAAGGAGTCTACCGCGTCATTTATAAGGAAATCATCATAATCATCAGAGGATGATGGTACCTCACTAATCATTAGTGGTTTATTTCTCAAAATAAATTGCTTGTAAGCTAGTAATGTTCCAGAGCGGATAAGGCCATCAGTGCTATCTTGAACAATCTGACAGTTCATGTAGACATCATCATTATTGTTATCGGAGAAATTTAAACTGACTCTCTCTTCAGTTTGGGGTGCTAAATTGAGTTTGATTTTTTGAGTCTTAATCACCTGATCATTTGACAAAATTTGATAAATTAAGGTCGCATCATTGACTGTTTTGAATAAATACTTACTTGAGACGATCATAGAGTTAACTTTCCCGGTTGGATCTTTTTCCAGTTGGAAAGCGAAATATTGTTGACAGTATTTTGCTTCCAGCAAAGCTGGTTTTGGAGTGCGATCAGGAAATAGTAACCCATCCAAGCTAAATTGGCGATCATTAGGATAATCACCAAAATCGCCACCATAAGCATAATATGATTGCCCTTCGTTATTTTTTGTGAGCAGGCCCTGATCTACCCAATCCCAAATGAAGCCACCCTGAAGTCTTGGATATTTTTCGAAAGCCTCCCAATATTTATTAAATCCACCTAAACTATTGCCCATGCTATGCGCATACTCACACAATATCAGTGGTCGCTTTTCTTTTGGCAAACCAATCCATTTTTTAATAGCCCATTTTGAGTTGACCTCTTCCACTTGATCTTGGTCAACACGTGCATACATCGGTGCAATAATGTCCGTTGCCGGTGTATCAGCACCACCACCCTCATACTGAATTGGACGAGAAGGGTCGGTCTTTTTAAGCCATTGATACATTGCATCATGATTATGCCCATAGCCAGACTCATTCCCCAAAGACCAAATAATAATTGATGGATGATTATAGTCTCTTTGGACCATTCGTGTCACTCGTTCCATCATCAGTGGTAAGTATTTAGGATCATTTGTAAGATAATTCATTGGCTTGACACCATGTGTCTCGATATTTGCCTCATCTACTAAATATAATCCATATTGATCACACAGCTCGTACCATCGTGAAGCGTTGGGATAATGAGAAAGCCGTACTGCATTAAAATTGTGCTCCTTCATCATCCGAATATCATCAATCATTGTTTTTTCATCAACATAATATCCTGTTTTTGAATTAAATTCATGCTTATTGACACCACGAATTAATAACGGTTGATTATTTAAAGTCAGTAAACCATCTTTAATCTGAATCTTTCTTATGCCAACTTTCTTATTTTCAATCTGATAGTTTTCTTCCTCATTGTGCAAAGAAACTTTTATATCATATAAATTTGGTACTTCAGCTGACCATAATGCCGGATTTTTTACTGGTAATTCTAAACTCACTTGATTATCATTAGCACCACGTTCGTCGATTATTCGATTACCAAATTGCTCTGTTGCTTTGAACAAGCTTATACCATGGTAAAATAATTCAGCAGTCACACTCAAGTTATCCGCCGAATTTCCAACTAACTGTGCCCTAACCTCAACGGTCGCGTCGTCAAGATCTTCATCCAGTTTTGTCTCAATTGCTAAATCCTGAAATCTTGTTTTTGGAACACGAATAAGATCAACATCACGAAAAATTCCTGACATTCGCCACATATCTTGATCTTCAAAATAGCTCGCCTTGCTCCACTTCAACACCAAAACAGCAATACGATTTTCACCAGCTCGCAATTCTTCAGTGATGTCAAATTCTGCTGGTAAGCGACTGTCTTCTGAATAGCCGACCCACTCTCCATTAACCCAAAGATAAAAGGCAGAACCAACGCCATTAAAGACAACATGCGATTCTGTGTTTTCTGCAAACCATTTATTATCAAGAAAGACCTTTTTGGAATAAGCGCCAATTGGATTCTCATTCGGCACATACGGTGGATTTACAGGGAATGGATAAGTAACGTTTGTATAAACAGGAACATCATAGTCCCCCTGTAACTGCCAATTACTAGGAACATGAATATTTTTTGACGTAGGCAAGTCTTTTTCTCGCCATTCTTCATCAATTTCTGATAGGTTTTCAAAATAACTAAACTGCCAAGGACCATTGAGGCTTTTTCGTGGTTGTTTAATTTCCTGTTTGTCTCGTTCATTAGCGTAACTCATACTCGTATGTAGTGATAATCGATTCCAATTCGTTACCACTGGGTTTTCCCAATCATGGCGCGCTAATATTTGTTTTATACTTGTCATATTTAATCCTCGAGAATTCTTCTGCCAAATTATACACACATCATATCATCGATGTTCAAAAATGTAAACGCTTACTTATCGGAGTTCATCTACTTTTGGGACTTAACGAACTTGTTAACCCTTTAGCTACCACTATTGAATAGGTTGAATACGACAGCAACTGCAACTATAATGAAGGAATTAGGAGTGTTGTATTAATTTCAATGATTCATTGGAGGAAATAATGGACAAGAATAGTAATCCACACGTGTTAAAAAAAATACCTTTGTCTTTACGCCATCACATGACGATTCCTTGGGCCAGTTTTATTAAAAGCAAAAATATTCCAGCTAAAAATGCTAGCCTCCAGGAACGCGCCTCAATTGTTGGTCGAATTGGTATTCTCATGTTGTCTTGCGGTACTGGAGCATGGCGTGTGCGAGATGCAATGAATAAGGTCGCTAGAAAACTAGATCTTACATGCTCTGCCGATATTGGATTAATTTCATTGGAATATACTTGTTTTAGCAATAATCAAAGTTATACTCAAGTATTATCCTTGCCAAATACAGGTGTAAATACCGACAAGCTAAATATTTTAGAGCATTTCGTTAACAATATCCAAGATGATTTTTCATCTTTAACTATTGGTCAAATTCATCATACGATTAACGACATTCAGAATAGACCAAAGCAATATACGCCGCTCACCTCAGGCCTCGCTGCTGCTCTAGCATGTAGCGCGTTCATTTTTTTACTTGGCGGTGGTATTCCAGAGATGATCTGTTCATTTATTGGTGCTGGAATTGGAAACTATGTCCGTTCAATTTTAGGTAAACATGCTATAACTACTATTGTGGGCGTCGCTATCAGTGTTGCCACAGCATGTATCACCTATATGTTTGCATTTAGAATATTCGAATTTTATTTCCATATTTTAGCTCAGCATGAAGCCGGATATATTGGGGCTATGCTCTTCGTTATTCCTGGTTTTCCTTTTATTACTAGCATGTTAGATATCTCTAAATTAGACATGCGCTCTGGTTTGGAAAGACTAGCTTACGCCATAATGATCACGCTAATTGCCACATTAGTGGGCTGGTTAGTCGCTTCGCTGGTTCATTTTCGACCAGCAAACTTTTTGCCACTTGGCTTATCGTCAGTCACACTGATGTTACTTCGTATCCCAGCCAGTTTTTGCGGTGTATTTGGTTTCTCAATCATGTTTAACAGCTCGAAAAAAATGGCTGCTGTAGCTGGTTGTATTGGGGCAATTGCCAACACTTTGCGACTAGAACTGGTCGATTTAACTACTATTCCTCCCGCAGCGGCGGCATTTGTTGCTGCTTTGGTTGCTGGATTAATCGCATCGATGGTCAATCGTTACAATGGTTATCCAAGAATTTCCTTAACTGTTCCTTCCATCGTCATTATGGTGCCTGGTTTGTATATCTATCGTGCAGTATATAATATTGGTAACAATCAAATCGGTATTGGCGCGCTATGGATGACCAAAGCTGCTTTAATTATCATGTTCTTACCACTCGGATTGTTTGTGGCACGTGCCATACTAGATAAAGACTGGCGGCATTTTGATTAATATAAACAAAAAAGCAGTAATACGCTAAATTAGCGTATTACTGCTTTTTTAAACAAGTATCAATATCCTTTATCTAGATCAACGACATTTTGAACAAACGTACCATTAGCCATAAATGAAGGCACATTTTTTTCAAATAAACGAAATAGTCCACCTACACGACCAGCACTTTCTTGTTCACCCCAACTTGTGTGTTGTGTCAACAAAATCTGTGGTCGCTCAAATAATGGATGATTCATTGGTAATGGTTCAGGTGTTGTGACGTCTAATGCAGCATATTTGACACGAGAATCATCAATTGCTGAAAGTAGATCGTCCTGATTCAAAGTTGTGCCACGCCCAATATTGATAAACAAAAACAATTGATTAAACTGTTGGAAAAAATGCTCATCAAAAAAGTTTTCAGTTTCTTTTGTCCCTGGTAATCCGTCAACAACAACTTGCGATTTAGCTAGTGCTTCTTGATAGTCAGAAATTGCATAAGTTGCATCGAACCCTTCAACAGGGCGACCTGTGGTATTTACACCAAAAACTACACCGCCCAATGATTTTACAGCATGAGCAATTTGCTGCCCAATTCGACCAGTACCAAACACCAAAACTGGTAATTCGCTCATCAAATACTGATCTGTAAAAGGTTCCCAATGTTTTCGTGTAGTATAAACATTTAAGCCACGAGCAAAGTGAAGAATATAGCCTAAAACAGTTTGAGATATAGGTACCGCTTTTAACCCACTCGCATTTGTCACAGTAATTTGACGATCCTGTAGCGTTTTCAAGGGTAAGTAGTCAACACCAGCCGATTGCGCCTGAATCCACTTTAATTTAGATTCTGGGTTAGCAAGAATTTTATGTCCAATTTCTGTATCCCAAGCATAACTTATCAATACCTCAGGTAATTGCTCATCGGTAATCGTATCTGGTGTCACAACGCTAATATCATATTGTGCAAGAAATTCACGGTTTTCTTGCGTTATTGCTTTCACTGCCAGTAATAATGCCATTTTAATTCATCTCCAATAATACTTGATTTATCACTGATATGATAAATAATTTTAGTGATGTTGTGCGATGACCTAATTCATAGGGTTCAGCACTACCTTTAATTATACGAGATTTCTAAATAATTAACATTAAAAAAGATTCCTCGTTAGCTATTGCACTATTCGCTTCTAAGCGTTATAGTAGTTTTATCATATTTTTCTAAGAAAGAAGGACGTATTATGTCAGAACAACGAAAGGCTAAAGCTGAAGATTTTGATTGGGACAACTTGGGATTTGAATACCATGACCTTCCTTATCGTTTTCGTGCCTATTATAAAGACGGTAAGTGGAGCGAAGGCGGTCTCGAAACTGATTCAAATATTCCAGTCAATGAAGCAGCAACCGGACTTCATTATGGACAAACAATTTTCGAGGGGTTGAAAGTTTATCGCCGTAAGGATGGTGGTGCAAACATTTTCCGTCCTGACCGTAATGCAAAACGTCTACAAAATTCAGCCGCTCGTTTGATGATGGCTCCCGTCCCTGAAGAACTTTTTGTGCGTGCTTTAAAAGAAGTTACGAAGGCAAACCAAGATTTTATACCACCCTACGGAACTGGCGCAACACTTTATCTACGTCCCTTTGAATTTGGTGGTGGCCCAGTTGTCGGCGTGCATCCAGCAGATAACTATGTCTTTGAAGTATACGCAACCCCTGTTGGTGCTTACTATAAGGGTGGCTTAACACCAACAGCCTACGTTACTAATCATTATGATCGTGCCGCTCATGGTGGTACTGGTGCAGCCAAGGCCGGTGGTAACTATGGTGCCTCAATGCTTGCTGGTGATGAAGCCCATGCTGCTGGGTATTCTGATGTTGTTTACTTGGATCCTCGTTTGCATGAGAATATTGAAGAGTTGGGATCAGCCAATTTCTTCGGTATCACAAAGGATGGTCGCTTCTTAACACCAAAGTCACCTTCAATCTTGCCTTCTGTCACAAAGTATTCATTACTTGAGGTAGCCAAGGAACTTGGATTGCAAGCCGAAGAAACTACTATTTCAATTAACGATCTTGACCAATTTGCCGAAGCCGGTGCGATGGGAACTGCCGCTGTAATTTCTCCTGTAGGTTCAATTACACATAACGGTAACAAGCACGTATTCTATTCTGAAACAGAAGTTGGTCCTTGGACACAAAAGCTTTACGATCGCTTGACAGCCATCCAATATGGTGACCAAGAAGGTCCCGAAGGTTGGGCAGTCGACGTACCACTTGATTAATATACTAAAAAAACGTCTTAGCGACGTTTTTTATTTTGTACTTAAAAAGTATTGACAGCGCTGCAGATTCTTGTTATTCTATTATAGTTGTTTGATTCAATCAAATAACAAATTGATCATGGCTCGTTGGTCAAGTGGTTAAGACGCCGCCCTTTCACGGCAGAATCGAGAGTTCGATTCTCTCACGAGCTACTAATTAAGTTGCAACTTTGGTTGTAGCTTTTTTTTGTTTCTATACCAATAAATCAAAAAATAAGAGCCTAAGATGGGCTCTTATTTTTGCTTAATTACAAATGGTTTCTTATTTTTTTGTTTAGCGGCAGCCACTTTTGCTCTTGATTCTTTTTTATGAGCTACGGGCCGATGATGCTTACTTTTATTCTTATTTTTGGAACGCTCGTTTACTTCAGGGACACGGGGATTAATATTTTCTAAAACAAAGTATGGTGCGCCAAAATTCACATATTCATACAGATAATCCTGTAAAGATTGAATTTTATCATGATTATTCACTGCTCTACTATTATTATAAAAGCCCTTCAAGCGTAATTGTTCAGCAGAAATATCCCCTACAATATAATCATACTGAGCTAGTAGTGGTGTATATCGAATGGCTAGTTTATCTTCATCAAAGGCATCTTTAAAGTCTTCAACTATTTCTAGCGTCAAACGGTCAATTTCAACCTCATTACCCAGCTTTTTAACTTCATAAGTCCCTTTGCGTTCCTCTTGTTGTTTGAGTGTACGTTCTTTTAGTGTGTCGTGATCCATTAGTTATCCTTATATTTATTCGCATAATAATTTGCCATAAGTTCACGCAAAAGTAGATTTAATTCTATTTTTGCTGGCGCTTGCGCTACATCTGGGAAAAAAGAAATCCACTTGTAATGATCGAGTGTCGCTATTTTATACAATTTACCTTTATCGATCGCCTCTCCATTATACAAAACTTCACCATTCTTTTGTCGATCAATACCATCAAAACGCATATAACCAAAAATTTTACCTCGAAACCCACTACCTTTCATAGGATACTGCGCTAGGTTGGTCATCTGTTCGTCAATACTGCGCAATAAGGAGAATAGTTTTTCTCCAGATATGTTAATTAGCATTGGATTAATTGCATGTGGCATACTTTCTAGTAGTTCATAGCGACTTAGTTTACCTTTTGGTAATTCTTCACTAAACATTCCTGTAGAAATCATCGATACCGGCACATTATAATACTGCCTCAAAGCACGTAGGCCATCATAAACCTGTTCATCTGGTGTTATTTCACGAGGCAATGTGCACACGTACTGTTGTTCGAGTAATTCTCGTCCCTTAGCAATCCAACCTCGAATTGTTTTATAATCATCATCATTTTCTGCTAACTCATAAGTGGGTGTTGTTATCGCTGACTTATGAATAATTCGATGGTCCTTAATGGTTAATGTAATATCACCGACGTTTTCGCCATAACGCCCTGCTGCTGCTAACAAAGTGCCATTAACCATTTTTCCTTGCGGTAACAAATGATGCGTATGGGCGCCCATAATAACATCTATGTCATATTTCTGAGCAATGTGCTCATCTGTTGGCAAACCCAAATGAGAGAGTAACAAAATAATATCTACTTGATTACGCAAAACTGGTAAGTACTTGTCTAATGTCGCATCAACAGCAATGGGCTCCCAGCCAAGTGCCGGATAAGTTAGTTGGTATGGTGCTGTTAAGCCTATGACACCTATTTTCGTGTCATCCTTAGTGGTCAAAATTTTGTAATTTTTAGCCCATTTAGGTTGCGTATCATGAGGCATTTCCTTCAAATTAGCCAATAACACATCAAAGTTAGCATTATCATATAAATGATTCATGGTGTCATGTGAGAAAACAAGCCCTTCATTGTTCCCAATAGTCACACCATCGTAATGTACATCATTCATTAGCGCAACATTGCTCAACCCCTGAGTTGCTTCGGTCAATGGATGTAACCTGTCAATTGCATCCCCAATATCAAATGTAAAACTCTCATCATACATAGCCTGACCTGCTAACAGATAGCGTGATATGCGCGGCCAATTTTCGAAATGCGAATGAATGTCATTTGTGTGTAATAAGTGAATTGTCCCCATTGGTTTCCTCTCTAGCCGATCACGAAATGATTTATATTTTAATTTTACACCTATCTACGTAAAAAGACGTCAACCGACGTCTTTTTATTGTCCAAAACGATACAAAAAATGACTAAAATCGTCCAAATTTGCAGGAAAAGCATTCAATCCCCAAATAAGTTGCTCTTTTTCCCCTGGTACTTTGAAACGAACGCCCCATTCATCATTTTTACTAGGATCATCATAAGATGGGCCACGGTATTCACTCATCCAAGTCGTAATATAGGCCATTGCTTCCTCAGAAAAATGATCCCAAACTTTGGTCATATCAACCCAATCCTCACGATAACGCCAATTAAAAGGCTCCCCTTTGTCATTTAAATGTGGATTATAAAACATAAAATCCTTATCTAGGATATCTTTTGCTTCCTGCGCCTTGGGATCACTCTGCCAGAAAGCGTGCCCCTCTTGACGTTTTACGTATATGTAATCAAAGCCCGTAACCAAATTACCTCGATAAAATACTAAAAAGTCTAATCGTTCTTGTGCCATTCTATTCCTCAATAACTATTAAATCTTTAGGCAACGCTACTGTCAAATTTTCAAAACCATCTGCTGTAACAATAATGTCATCCTCAATACGGACGCCACCCTGATTAGCTAGATAAATTCCTGGTTCAATTGTCAGCAAATGCCCAACTTGCATTTCATCACTAGAACGTGGGCTAATTGCTGGGCCTTCATGAATGTCCAGACCAACGCCATGACCCCCACCGTGATTAAATTGCTGTCCATAGCCATGTTCTGTAATATAATCACGTGCCACTTTATCAATTTCGCTACCCGATATTCCTGGTTTAACAACATCAATGGCATTTTGATTAGCCTGTTTAACAATTTCATAAATAGTCTTCAGCTCATCACTAACGTTTCCCACAGCAACTGTTCGTGTTACATCCGAAGTATAGCCATCAACATAGTACCCAAAATCGATGGTCACTAACTCACCATTTTCAATCACTTTGTCAGTTGCTTCACCGTGTGGTAATGCTGATCGATATCCAGAGGCAACGATTGTATCAAATGATGCCTTTTGCGAACCATATTTTTTTTGTAGTCTGTCTAATTCATTAGCAACTTCACGTTCTGTCTTACCTGGTTTTATAAAGGGTAACAAGTCCTTAAAGGCCTTCACTGAGGCATTAGCCGCCTTACGTAAGGCTTCTAATTCCTGCGCGTCTTTGACTTCACGTAACACTTCAATAGCTTTTGGTAATGCATCAAAATCAATATCTGCTGGCAATAATTCATCCAAGTAATCATAAATGTCATAAGGTAAGCTTGCTTCGAAAGCCAACTTCTTGATACCAAATTTTTGCGCTGTTTCTACGGCGACACCATAATAATCACGTGTGATTTTAAAATCAACACCCTCAGGTAATCTATTTTTGTAGTCTTCTTCATAACGAGCATCTGTAATTAAACGAGCATTTTTCTTGCCGATAACTACGATACCATCACCTGTGCCACCTTCAAATCCGGTTAAATACTTTGTATTAAAACCTTGATAAACAATCATACCGTCCAAGTTAAGCTTGGCCAGTAACTTCTGCAATTTAGCAATACGCGCCTCATAGTACTTTGACATAAAAATCCTCTTTCCTATAACTAATTTAATTATAACATCTGCAACGTTAATCATTTGTAAGTAAAAAAAGCTAACATATTATCTGCATAATACGTTAGCTTTTTCAGTAATTATCACTTACTTTGCAGCAGCAACAATTTCATTGTATTGTTCACGTGTGTAAACAGACACTTGACGCTTTTCGCGACCTTTACGTTCAAACTTAACAACACCGTCTGTCAAAGCAAACAATGTGTCATCGCCACCCTTTTTAACGTTTACGCCTGGATAAATATGCGTACCACGTTGGCGGTAAATGATTGAACCAGCAGTTAAGTCTTGTCCGTCAGCAACCTTAGTTCCTAGACGACGACCAGCTGAGTCACGACCGTTGGCTGAAGATCCGCCACCTTTGTGGTGCGCGAACATCTGCAAGTTTTCTTGATTCATCAACATAAGTCTATTCTCCTTTACAAGTAATGATTACGCGATTGAATCAATCTTCACGCGTGTATATGGTTGGCGGTGGCCTTGCTTAGTATGTGAATGCTTCTTGGCACGGTACTTGAAAGTAATAACTTTCTTTTGCTTGCCTTGCTTTTCCACAGTCCCTTCGACCTTTGCACCTTCAACAAAAGGTGTACCAATCTTTGAATCAGTTAATACAACTTGGTCAAAAGTAACCTTTTCACCTGCTTCTGCATCTAACTTTTCGACGAAGATTGTGTCGCCTTCAGCGACTTGGTATTGTTTGCCGCCAGTTACAATAATTGCGTATGCCATTATTGGTTTCTCCTTATACTTAGACTCACCATCACAGGCGGTCGGGCCCTTGTCCCGAGCATGCTTTGACCTGTTCTGAGTGGTTGTAGCTATGCTAACAACCGTTTAATTATAACAAAAATAGATCATCGAGTCAATGATTTTCAAAAAAGCTCCAAACAATTCAGAAGAATTCAGATGACTATCAAATCAGTTCATTACCATTATTAAAATCGAATAGGTTCAATCCGTTACTGGCAACCGTGTTGGTATTGATTCGCCATAGCTCTGTAAATTCTTTAAACAAGTCAGACTGCGAAATGTTCATATTATCCGCTAACCACTTAGCCATGATGGCCCAAAAGCCAGCATTGATAACTTCCCATTGATATTGTTGCGCCCGTCGTTCTTCGTCATTTAACTCACTGGTACGGGTTGCCATTTGGGTACGCAGCCTACTATATAATGCATCACTAAATGGCTTGTCAATATCATGGTTCAAAACGGCATTATAAAAAGCCGCTTGTTTACTAACCGTATTGATCATGTCGGTTATCTTAAAAGTTTGTTGCGTATGTTCCAGTAGGTCATTAATCAAAGAATCATTAATCTCAGATATAAGATGTTCTTTGTTGCGATAATATTTGTAGAATGTGCCGCGCGTGATATTCGCACGAGCCAATAAGGTTGTGATAGAAAAATCTGGCTGAGTTGATAGTAATAAAATTGTTTCAGTTTGAATAATGTGTTTAGTACGTACAACACGTGCATCAGTTTTATTTGACATAAATTTACTCCTGACTAAAATATTATGGTCATTCCCACTTTATTTGATATATTTTTCAATCGTCAATTTCAGTTAGTAATTATTAACCAATCAGATATTCTATTTATTCACTCTTAATAAATCATAACATATTGAAATTAAATGAAATATTACTTTTCATGTCACTGATAACGACAGCATATTCACTAATTCACTAATCTTTTCCAATAAAAAAGCACCCTAACCAGGCACTCGTTACATAGTTTATTATAATAAACTATTGTATTTAACAGACATGATTATCCCCATCCCCGCCTATGTATGGTGATCCCCCAATAATGAAATGAATAAGGATCTTATGAAATAAAATAGAATATAGAAAAGATCACCGTATGTTTATAATAGCACTATTTCTGAAAAAGGTACAAATTAATATGACAAATATTCTAAAATTACAATTATTTAGGTAAAAAACGTGAGATTTATTTTGAACATTTTTATCCAATATGGTAAAAGTTGTGATTTTCTTCACTTCGTTGTATTATTAAAGCGTACAATAAAAAGGGAGAAGAATATCATGCAAGAAACAAATTTTATAAAGTATCTAAGCTGGATTGCGACCGTCATGGCTGTGCTAATGTATGTTTCGTATATCCCTCAAATAGCAGATAATCTAGCTGGTTCTAAGGCAAATCCCCTGCAACCACTGGTGGCGGCTATCAATTGTACCTTGTGGGTTATCTACGCACTAAAAAAGAATCATCGCGATATACCTGTCGCCTTAGCTAATTTTCCAGGTATAGTATTTGGCCTAATCGCTTTCGTGACTGCCATTTAACTTCTGGACAGCCTATATTGTGATTTTATAAACTTTTTTAAAAGTTGTGTTTATTAAAATCAGGGAAACATTTTTAGAATGTTCCCCTGATTTTGTGTCATTTTATTTGTACCCTTTTTCTTTTTGTAAACAACGCAATAGTTAACCAAGGAAACGGTTATAAGAAAAGTCGTCAAAACTTTAACCCTGTGTATCCTCAATGACTATGTTAAATAATTGATACAACGAAATACAAACAAAAGGTCCAACCTGTGAATCCAAAATGGATATACAGGTTGGACCGTGTTTTTTTATTGTTTAGCCTAAATATATTTCATATCTTAGACATCTGTTTATGTTTCTTTCTCAAAATAAAGTAATAGCTTAAATTTGACACTGAGTAAAGTTCCCAAACCCACCAATATGAATGTTCTTTCACTCTCAAAAAAATAAATAAATCTTTTGCGATTTCAGCTAACCATTCTGACTGAATTTCGTCTAATTCTATTTCATGATAAATAACTGACAAAAAAACTTGTACAATAAAAATCATGATCCATCCTATCAAGTAGCTTTTACCACCCTTAGAATAAAGTTCTTTTGTGTAAACTGATTGCTCCACACTACCCACTCGAACATAATAATTGGTGATTGTATTTTTCTGTTTAATTTCAAAATCAGTTGTTTGATACCAACCTATCAAAAAGCTAATAACAGCTCCAAAAATTAGGAGTAGTACATCTTGTCCATTTTCTAACTGAACTGCTGTTATGAATTGAACCGTAGCAAATAGCGGGATCGTCAAATATCTTATTTTAGAAATTTTTTCAAATTCGAACTGCTTTTTTATAAAATAAACAGTCACTATTACCGATATAATCACAATATCAATTTTCATAAATGTACTCTTTTCGAAATAAATTAAGCAGGTGAAATCCTATTTTCTATCATCACGCATATGTTATGACATGATAATATGACTATTATATGCGATATCCTAATGCTACCATTCTCCCAGAAGGAAAACTGTGAATGTTGAATCACTAAAAGATATCGTACTAATAATAACATTTTTGATAAACGATTAGTATTCTATTTTATCAAACAAAAAACACCTATCAGGGTGCAACTATCAACTATTAGTTGACTGTTCACTATATTGTAGACAATTAGTTAATTGCCACTATATACGATAAAGAAAGGCAAATGCCCTTTCTCCTTGTTTGTGAGTAATCGCAGTGGTTTCACATGAATTTTTCAAGACTTCATTCCAGTGCTCCCCACAAAACAAAATTTGCTCCGCACGCCCATCAAAGACTATATCATCCCCCAAAAAAAGATAGATATTCCAACCTAACGTATTTTTACAATACGCCGTGACTTTTTCTGAAGCTTGTATAACGGTGCTTTTAATAGATGAGCAATAACTCTGTTTATTTCGTTAACTTTATCTTTACTCCAAACAAAAAGCCCAACCTATTTAAACAGTTGAACCTTTAGAATATTTGACTTATTTCTGAGTAGCTTTACGCAGAAATGCAAAGTACTCATAAAGAGCTAATGCTACTAGCATGACCATCGCAATGTAGATTGAACTAGATACTGCTGTGACAGCCACCACCGTCAACCCAATCGCTGAAGTCGTGAAAATTAACGAAAACTTTTGAAGTTTAGTCAACTTGTCTGTGTCACCTTGAAATGACACAGAAGTCATAATAACACCAACTAGTATCATTAATCCAAAGAAAATATGTAATGCGATCATAATTATTTCTCCTTTTTTAATTATTATATACTAAAAAATTATAATGCATGCACCTGTTTCACTCATTTTCTCCAATAAAAAATTTTATCTCACATATGTAAAACCGGTCAAAATCAATTAGTTTTGTTTTTAAACCAAAGTGAACGTCTGTTCCTCTAAATTTATTTGTTAGCGAAGGCCTTTTAACACTCTAAGCTATTTTCATTTTTAAAAAGGATTGCCACATTGTACACATAAAATAAAGTTCTATAAAGCAGTACCGTGAACTAGATGATATTTGTTTATGTAAATACCCGTGTTTTACCGATTAAATTAACAAAAATCATTAAGAAAAATAAAATAATAATTGTTTTCATATTCAATACCTCGTAAATCACTTTAACCAATATTTCTAATATAAATTCCAACATATATTTTCTTACTATTTTTTCAATTCGTGGACTTGCACCACTAATTCAGGTAATAAGTCATTATAGCACATTTTTATAATATAATATTTTCATGTGTAAAGAGAAATTATTTTCGCATATTTAAAATTCTGTACGATAGACAAAGCAGTCAAATAAATACTACTCATATTATGATAGATTTATTTAAAATTGTAAGCTTTTCTTCAATTGCTTGAATACTTTTATAAAAAAATTTTTGCTGCACATAATCTATACTTCCAAACAAGAATTATCTCTTCACCGGAAAAATTTTTTTAGGAATCTAGTAATCACATCAAAAGAATTTAAATTCATCAAAGCCATTATAGATCCACTATGTGTTGATTCATTAATCAAAAAAGCGCAAAAATTAAAAATACGATTTATAAAGGTTTAAGAAGAATTACAATATTACTTGTCAATTCCTACATAGCAACACTTAAGCAAACAAAAACCGTCCTATCAACATTCGTGATAAAACGGTGTAAATGCGCTGAGGGGGATTCGAACCCTCGACCTGCCGGGTAGAAACCGGCTGCTCTATCCAGCTGAGCTACCAGCGCGTACTACAATATAATAACATTTTATTACGTTTCATGAAAGTATTTTTTTTAATCTTAAATTGATTTATACTAACAGTAGATAACATTGGGAGAATACCACATGAGAAAAGCATTTATTGCCTTGGGTGTCGTGATTGCAGCGCTGCTCATCGCCTTTATAACTTTTAACCAACAGCCAAAGTACGCAGATGTTTCTATGCCAAAAGCTGATTATACTCATTTACAAGAATCGCGTACCAATATAAAAAAATTGATTGACGATTTAAGTAAATTTAATTACAAAAAAAGCAGCACAATGACGGCAATTGAAAAAGATGCTAAAATTATTGCTAACGAAAACAGTAAAGATCTAAGTAGCTCTGATGCGCAGACGCTTCGTGATGCCTTATATGGGCAAAATGGCATTGTCACAATCGTTAAAGCCGCACAAACTGGTAAATATAACATTGACGCTAGTGTTGCATCGCGCTTCCATACCGGATTTGATTCAATCATTACCATGTCTGTCAACGCAATCAATAAAAGCTCTGCTCAGCGCGCAAACATTGTTACTCAGATGAAAAAAGACTTAAATATTGAAGAAGCCATATACCAAATTGGCGCCAAGCATGAAGAATAAAAAGCGACTCTAGCTAATCGCTTTTTTATTTTTGCTCTTTTCACAATAAAAGAACCTTGTCTCAAAATAACTCCTATTTCCTTGAACAAATTGACCACATTTAACTATTTATTATCCTACTATCTCATGTTAAAATGGTTACCTATTATTTTTTATCCCAAAACTAGGAGTAATAATATGATGAATGTCCGCACGGTGAAGTTAGCAGACGCACCAACATTATTGAATATCTACAAACCATATGTCGAAAAAACAACCTCTACTTTCGAGTATAATGTTCCTACTATTCAAGATTTTGAAGACCGAATCGCCAATACGCTTGAGAAATACCCTTATATCGTTATAGAAGAAGATAACACGATTTTAGGCTATGCATATGCTCATGAGTTTAATAGCCGTGGCGCGTACAAATGGACCGTTGAAATTAGCGTATATGTTTCCCAAGAAGCTCGTAGTCGCGGAATAGGTAAAATACTCTATTCCGAAATTGAAAATATATTAAAAAAGCAAAATGTTGTTCATATTATCGCTTGCATTACTGAAGAAAATGAAACAAGTAAGAAATTCCATGAACGAATGGGCTATGAAAATGTTGGCCTGTTTAAAAAAATAGGTTTCAAATCTGGAAAATGGCTAGATAACTTTTGGATGCAAAAAACACTCTGTCCTGCTGATGAACCGAAAGAGTTTGTGCCTTTTAGTTCATTATAATTAACCGTACTAATTCAAATCCTTAACATAAACATGATAAATCATTTGCAACACGTGGTATTATAATAGTTATATTTAATTCGGGAGTATAGCTATGGAAAATAAACGTCTAGGAATTATTTCGGGCTTCTCTGCATACCTTCTGTGGGGTATGCTTGGTGTGTTCTGGGAACTATTAAGTGTTGTCCCAGCAATGGATACCTTAGCCTATCGGATTGTTTGGTCGCTTGTAACCATTAGTGTGGTGTTAACCTTTCAAAAAAGTTGGAAAGAAGTCTGGCACGTCATTATTGAATTAATCCAAAATCACAAATTGGGTTTGATTATATTAAGTGCCTTCCTAATCTCAATTAACTGGTTTTTATATATTGATATGGTAACTCATGAGCAAGCCACTGAGGCAAGCCTTTCTTATTATATAATGCCACTAATGAATGTAGTTGTCGCAGTTATTTTCTTACATGAAAAACTATCAAGATCCAAAATCGTCGCCCTAATACTTGTCATTATTGGCGTTATCATCCTAACTATTCAAACTGGATCACTGCCTTTAAATACACTACTAATGGCGGCTGCATTTTGTTTCTATGGCTTGATCAAAAAACAAGTACCCTTGCCAGCTACAATTTCATTAACACTGGAAACCCTCTTCGTTGCACCTATTGCTTTAGTTTATCTGTTCTTATCTCCACATGTGATGATACAAAATGGGCCTAAAATTACGATTCTATTGATTATGAGTGGTATCTTAACGGTTATCCCCTTACTCTTATTCGCTGTTGCCAATAAAAATACTGACTTTATCACGTTGAGTTTTATTCAATATCTTAATCCAACTATTCAATTGCTTATGGCCATTTTTGTTTTGCATGAAGCCTTTAACTGGCATAAGGTTATTGTGTTTGCTTTTATTTGGACTGGCATACTCGTATTTGTTATTGGTAGTTTGAATAGCTATCATAAATTGAAAAAAACAGTTTCATAATAAAAAACATCCAATAGCATATCGCTTGGATGTTTTTTATTTTCTACATGTCGCTTTACTTATAACAAGTGACAGTCAACTTCACATACTATTCTCCTGCGGTCATCTTTATTCCAATAATTGCAATAATTAGTAGAACGACAAAGAACCATGTAGCATTTGAAAATTTATCGTGAAAAAGTACAACACCTACGATAACTGACCCCACAGCCCCAATACCTGTCCATATTGGGTAGGCAAGACTAAAAGAGAGATGCTTCACAGCTTGTAATAGGCAAAGCATACTTGTAATTAAGCCTAAAATTGTTACCGTTGCCCAACCCACTTTAGAAAAACCATCACTTAACTTCATAGCAGTTGACCATAATATTTCCGAAATACCCGCAAACAACAAAAAGATCCAAGACATAGTTATCCTCCAAAATTAAAGTAGTTAATAATCTAATTAGTTCAATATTTTTTAAACAATGGTAACAGCTTAGTCAATTTTTTATTTTTTAATACAATTAAAGTCAACAATGCAAGGGCACTTATCCAAAATGAAATTATTTGAACCGGCGTCTTTACATATTTCACATCAATTTTACTAATACCTTTTTCTATAGAAACAACGATGGCATTGTTTTTATTATATTTTGCAGGCATTCTTTCCCCATTCACGTATACTGTAAATCCAGGATAAAAGATATTTGGCAAGACGACATCAGTATACTTTTGTGCTGAATTAATTCGATAATGTATACTGTCGTATCCTGTTGTCCAATGTGTTTGTTGTATCTCTTTCTTTGGATTCATCAACGGAATAGAATGTTGTTCTAACTTATCTTTGATTTTGAATGCATTATGTGGCAAATAATCATATACATAATTATTTAGTGTGGCATTTTGAAAATCATCCCAAGAAACTATGTTAACAGCATTGCCATTTGGGTTTCGCTTAATACTAAAATTAAGACTAGTTACTGAGAGCAATCCTATAGAACAGAATAGCGTTACCAACAAGTAGCGACTCTTTCTATTTTCAACGATATTAGCAATGGCAATCGCCCCAAGAAAAGCTAAAATAAAAGTTGCAGCATAAAGAAATCTGCCAACGAATTGTATGAATCCTAAATATTTATCAAAAATTGGCCAAGGAAAGATATTAGTTACAAGTATTAAATTAATCAACAAAACTACTGATAAGTATTTTAGTGCAGGATGAAACTTGTTCCAGCCACTAATAACAAAGAGTACAACGATTAGGCCTGATAAACCTAAGCTGTACGAAGCCAACTTGTCTGTCAAAAATACACTCGTTGTAGGTAAAACAGTATTTGACAACAATAGTTTATTGACAGAAATATTTTTAACAAACAACAAATTTTGTAGAAGTGGTGCTAAGAAAAACGCTGAAAGTAGCGCTGAAAGCATTCCTGCATAAATCAACTTTAATATACGCGTTAATTTGATATTCTTAGCTTCTTTAACAGTAAATGTCATTGCGAATGAAAAGACCATCATCAAAACAACAACTACCGCATCAGGTAAATCACATAAAATGAGTCCCGCAACCCCTAAAGACATTATCCACCATTTTTTATGATCTTTTAATGCAATCTGATACATTCCATAAAAAGCAATTGGCATAAAAATAAAAATAAAAGATCCACCAAAACTACGATAAAACAATGTTATAGAAATCGTAAAATGACCAAATCCATATAACGCACTACTTAATAGAGCAATGATTCGACTTTTTGTTATTTTTAAAGTACAAATATACATTGACATAAATGTTGAAAAGAAGATTAAAGCAATAAATGCCAAATAACCACCGTACGCATTACCAAAAGCTATATGCAATAGTACCTCTGGAAGCATAGTTATCAATGGATAAAAAAGATTTTGTGGATATCCAAATGATCCAAAAGTTTTAGTCATTACACTGGGAATTGCTTGATCCAAATGGCCTTGACTTAAATTCAAATAACTTTCTGCAACACGAGCCATATGGAAACGCCCATCCCATCCCTCTTGATGGATATAGGCTGGCCCATGCAAATAAGGTAAAATAATCAAACAACTGAATAACGCAAAAAGTAAGCAAACACTTATGTTTAAGTGCTTACCAATCATATACTTAACTTTATTTATCATACTATTCTACTTTCCCCCAAAAAGAGCGAAACAACCTTCATTAACATCTCTGAAATAAGAAACACGCTCCTATGTATCATAACAGAAGTAATAGTGTTTTTAAAGCAAAATTTTCTATAATAATCTCTGAAATGAACTTTCTACCATGATTTGCACCTAATTTTTCTAACATTAGAAAAATGGAGGTAATTTGCTACTTATCACTGTTCGATTTTCAGAAATAGCACCTCTCTATCAAATGCTTGGTAAGCATTTAATATTTTTTAAATCTAGTTATGTTTTTATATAGAATACCCCATATACCATATTTATGATATCCTTTAATTACTAGCGCCAAAATGATACTGATTTTAAAAAAGGACAGAATTTCATGGATTGGAAAAATTATTCTTTGCAAACTCAAAATGCCGACTGGGCATTTTTGGATGAAATGTTAAGACGATCAAAAAGTAAAAAATTTGAGTTATCAGATTTTTTTGAAAATTATCAACACAAAAGATATGTCCTCGAAAATTGGAGTCATAATCATTTACACAAACAAGTATTTTTTTCAAATTTTGATGAAATTATTCGGATTGAATAATTTTAAAATCGAAAACCTACATAAACATCTTTGCAATTTAGGTTAAGAAAACAACAAATGGCTCCAACTGTGCTGTTTTCTAACGCTGTATTAAGTTGCGAAAATAAAAAACGTTGATATACCAACGTTTTTGTACATATAAGAACATGAGATAACGCATAAGAAAGGAGCTAGCGGGATTTGAACCCGCACACCGCGAAATGCGGCTCGACGGATTTCGAGTCCGTTGCAGTACCGGATTGTGCCATAGCTCCATAACTAAGAACCTAAGCAGGTTCTTGATCATTTTAAAATGAATGTTAGTTTGTTGATGCCTTACGACGCTTTGCTGCCTTCTCACGTTCAGCTGTGTTCAAGATAGCTTTACGGATACGTACGTTTTCAGGAGTTACTTCAACATATTCATCATCATTCAAGAATTCCAAAGAGGCTTCCAAATTCATGATACGTGGTGTCTTAATTGAAGCAGTTTGGTCCTTGTTTGATGAACGAACGTTTGATTGTGGCTTCAATTTTGTAACGTTGACAGAGATATCATTGTCACGCGCATTCATTCCAACAATCATTCCTTCATAAACTTCAACACCAGCGCCAACGAACATTTGTCCACGATCTTCAACACCCATGATTGCATAGTTTGAAGTTGTTCCTTGGTTAATAGAAACCAAAGCTCCATTACGACGTCCTGGTTCCCAGTTACGAACAACTGGACGGTATTCAGCATACGTATGATTAAAGATACCATATCCGCGTGTAGCTGACATAAATTCAGTTGAGTAACCAATTAAGCCACGTGAAGGTGCCATATAAGTCAAACGTGTTTGTCCGTTACCAACAGACTCCATGTTGACCATTTCACCCTTACGTTGGTTCAATGAATCAATAACTGTTGATGAATATTCATCAGGTGTATCGATTTGAACTGATTCATATGGCTCTGATTGAACACCATCAATTTCACGGTAAATAACCTGTGGACGAGAAGCTTGCAACTCAAAGCCTTCACGACGCATTGTTTCGATCAAAATTGACAAGTGCAATTCACCACGACCAGATACTAACCAAGCTCCTGCTTGATCTGTGTCTTCAACACGTAATGACACATCAGTGTGTAATTCACGACGCAAACGGTCTTCAATTTGACGCGCAGTAACAAACTTACCTTCCTTACCAGCAAATGGACTGTCATTTTGACGGAATGTCATTTGCAAAGTAGGTTCGTCGATACGTAAAATTGGTAGTGCATCCGGATGAGCAGGATCTGCAACTGTTTCACCAACAGAGATATCTTCCATACCAGAAACAGCAATCAAATCACCAGCCTTAGCTTCTTGGATATCTACTTGGTCTAACCCGATGAAACCAGCAAGCTTAGTTACACGGAAACTTTGTGTTGAACCATCCAACTTCAAAACTTCAACGTTGTCACCAATTTTAATTGTTCCGCGCTTAACACGGCCGATACCGATACGACCAACGAAATCATTATAATCCAACATTGCCACTTGGAATTGTAATGGTTCATCTGAGTTATCAACTGGTGAAGGAATTGTATTAAAGACAGCATCAAAAATTGGCTTCATTGTATGTTCTTGATCGTCAACATTTGGTGACAATGAAGATGTACCGTTCATCGCTGAAGCAAAGATAACTGGGAAATCCAAATCTTCTTCATCGGCACCTAATTCGATAAACAAATCCAATACTTCGTCAACAACTTCTTCAGGACGTGCACCAGGACGGTCCACTTTATTAACGATAACGATTGGTGTCAAATGTTGTTCGAAAGCTTTTTTCAACACAAAACGAGTTTGTGGCATTGTACCTTCAAAAGCATCAACGACCAACAAAACACCATCAACCATACCCATGATACGTTCAACTTCACCACCGAAGTCCGCGTGTCCAGGTGTATCCAAAATGTTAATTTGCTTGTCTCCAACCTTAACGGCTGTGTTTTTTGACAAGATAGTGATACCACGTTCTTTTTCAATATCGTTGGTATCCATTGCACGATCACCCAATTCCTTGCGTGAATCCAATGTGTCTGATTGCTTCAAAAGTTCGTTAACCAGCGTCGTCTTCCCGTGATCGACGTGGGCAATGATAGCGATGTTACGAATGTCTTCGCGATTTGCCAATTTTCTAGTACTCCTTTAATTTAAATGCTGCCACATACAAAAGCTAGGGACACTTCGTTCCCTAGCTTCTATGCAACGCCAAAATATCGCGATGCGCTCGATTCGTAGCAACTAATACTATGTTAGATGATAACATATCTAGCTGCTTTCCGTCAATATCTGAAACAATTAATCCTAATGTTTTTGCTAAAACTTGACCAGCAGCAAAATCCCATGACATCATTTTTGAAGAATATCCAACGGCCTGCCCACGTAAGACACGAATGAAAGACGGACCCGCAGCGCCAATAACTCGGTATCCTAGGGCACTTTTAGCAATCTCGTCATATCCAAACATTCCATAAAGCAAGCGCGCACCACTCAATAAAACAATTCCTTGATTAAGCGCATCATTTTCTGGCGGATATAACCGTAATTGATTAGCAAACACACCCATTTGAGGGCCACCATGATAAACAATATTATTTACCACATCCATAATCCATCCCAAAATAGGTTGGTTATCAATGTAAAGCGCTATCATAATAGCAAAGTCATCGTGCTGTTTATAAAAATTCATGGTGCCATCAATTGGATCGACAAACCACACATGCCCAGCCATACTAATTGGTTTATCACCGAATCCCTCTTCACTCACAATTTGTGCATCTGGATCAAATTTTCGAATGTACTTGTTGATTGTTTGCTCATTGCTTTTATCAACATTTGTAACTAAATCACGTGCATCGTGTTTCGTAGCGACATCTAAATGCTGATTCATTGCCGCCATTGTAGCTTTTTGCAATTCATCAAGCCACATTAATACAGTTTGGTCAATTTCTTGAATTTCAAATGGGCTTAATGTGCTCATAAGCGTACTCTGTCTTTCGTCGAATTTTGGACAAATTTTATGGTTTTATAAATGCTGTATCCCGTTTGACGTTCAAAATCCCTATCAAATTTTTTCTGCTCGCTTTTGGCAGGCATTATTTTTCTGTATGCATCGTAATTTTTTAATACCTCTTCACGAGAAGATCCTTTTTCATAAACACCTAACACACTGTTTATAAAATTTGTCACAATAATAATATCTTGGGTTGTCCAATCACCATCGATTGGTAATACATAATTTTCATTCATAATTTTATTTTAACATGTTATAACGTTTGATATACTAGATTATGAGGTAAAAAAAAATGACAATCAGATTTACTATGGATAAAATTACACGGGACGGAGATCCTGTACTGCGTAAAACAGCTGCGTCCGTTCCTTTTCCTTTGAATGAAGAACACGCACAACTTGCTAAAGATATGATGGAATATTTAGTTGTATCTCAAGATGAGAAACAAAATGAGAAGTATGGTCTACGTCCAGGTGTTGGATTAGCTGCTCCACAAGTAGGCTACTCTTTGAGTATGTCATCAATTTTAATACCTGCACTTGACCCAGAAGACACAACTGACGAACCTTATTTTAAGGGCACAATTTTCAACCCTGTAATTATCTCAGAGTCCGTCAAGCGAGGTGCTTTAAACGTTGGTGAAGGTTGTCTATCAGTTGATGAGGATGTGCCTGGCTTTGTACCTCGCGCTTATCGAATAACAGTGCGCTACCAAGATGAAAATGGTAATAAGCAAACAATTAAATTGCGCGATTATCCTGCCATTGTTTTCCAACATGAAATTGATCACTTACATGGGCACCTATATTATGATCACATTAATATGCAATCGCCTTGGGAAGTTGACGAGGATACAAAATATATTGATTAATTTGGTCAAACTAAAAAGCTCTGCAGATAATCACTGCGGAGCTTTTTGATTACAATTTATCGAAGAAACTCTTTTTCTTAGTTGTACCGTCGGTAGCTTCCTTGAAAGCTTCCAACGCCTTTTTCTGATCTTTATTAAGTCGTGTCGGTACTTCGACAGTCACAATAACAAATTGATCTCCGTGTCCATTGCCGCGCAAACGCGGAGCGCCCTTACCACTCAAGCGGAAACGCTTGCCTGTTTGAGTACCCGCTGGGATTCTCAACTTCACTTCACCGTGAACCGTCTTGACTTGAATTTCGTCACCCAACGCAGCTGTCACAAAGCTTATCTTTTGTTCTAAGTAGACATCTGCGCCATCACGTTCAAATCCATCTTTTGATGGTGATACTTGGAAGACAACGAACAAGTCTCCTTGCGGTCCGCCATTAACACCACTTTCACCTTGTCCACTCAAACGCATTTGTTGCCCAGTTTCAACACCAGCAGGTACAGTGACCTTAATCTCGTGTTGCTTACCATCACCACGGTTAAACTTAATCGTAGTTTCCTTACCAAAAACAGCCTCTTCAAAAGTCAAGTTCATGCGGTACTGTAAATCTTGTCCTTTACGTGGGCGATTTGGGTCAAATCCACCACCAAACATTTGACTGAAGATATCACCCAAATCAGAAAAGTCACTAAATCCACCTTGACCGCCAAAACCGCCTTGACCACCAAAACCACCTTGTGCGCCGTTAGGTCCAAATTGATCATATTGCGCACGCTTTTGTTCATCACCTAGCGTCTCAAAAGCTTCTTGAACTTCTTTATATTTTTCTTCAGCACCAGGTTCATGATTCAAATCCGGATGGTACTTTTTTGATAGCTTACGATAAGCCTTTTTAATTTCATCTTGACTGGCGTTTTTGCTAACGCCGAGACGGTCATAATATTCAGTGTTATTCACGCGCCCGCTCCTTCTAATTTATGTACACAAACCGCACTCAACGGAATGCGGTTTGTTTTAATCATTACTTCTTGTCGTCTTTTTTAGGATCAACTTCTTCAAAATCACCATCAACTGTGTTGTCATCAGCAGACTTTGCATCTCCTTCAGCTCCGTCCTTTGGCGCTGCTTGTTGATACAACTTCATTGCTAATTCACCAGCTACCTTAGTTAATTCTTCTGACTTAGCCTTCAAATCTGTCAAATCAGCATCATCAGCTGCGGCATCTTCCTTAGCTTTTTTCAAAGCTTCCAAGGCATCTTGTGTTGGCTTCTTTTCATCGTCACCCAACTTGTCACCAACTTCTTCCAAAGTCTTTTCAGTTTGGAAAATCAATTGATCAGCTTCATTGCGTGTATCGACAGCTTCTTTCTTCTTAGCATCAGCTTCTTCGTTTGCCTTGGCGTCGTTCATCATCTTTTCAATTTCTTCGTCTGACAAACCACCAGCAGCTTGGATTGTAATCTTTTGTTCCTTCTGTGTTCCTAAGTCCTTAGCAGAAACATTAACAATACCGTTACGATCAATGTCAAATGTCACTTCAATTTGAGGCACACCACGTGGTGCGGCCGGAATATCTGCTAATTGGAAACGACCCAATGTCTTGTTATCGGCAGCCATTGAACGTTCACCTTGCAAAACATGGATATCAACAGCTGGCTGATTGTCAGCTGCTGTTGAGAATACTTGTGACTTTGAAGTTGGAATCGTTGTGTTGCGTTCAATCAACTTAGTGAACACACCACCCATTGTCTCAATACCCAATGACAATGGTGTAACATCAAGCAAAACAACATCCTTAACATCACCAGTAATGACACCACCTTGAACGGCAGCGCCCAAAGCAACAGCTTCATCAGGGTTAATTGAGTGGTTAGGTTCCTTACCTGTCATCTTCTTAACAGATTCTTGTACGGCTGGAATACGAGTTGAACCACCGTTCAAGATAACCTCGTCGATGTCAGAGAATGACAATCCGGCATCCTTCAAAGCGTTCAAAACAGGTTGCTCAGCTTTCTTAACCAAATCAGCTGTCAATTCGTTAAACTTTGCACGTGTCAATGATGTCTGCAAGTGCAATGGTCCGTTATCACCTGAAGCAATAAATGGCAAATCAATTTGAGCTTCATTTGCAGATGACAAAGTCTTCTTAGCTGATTCTGCGGCATCCTTCAAACGTTGCAAAGCTAATTTATCATCCTTTAAGTCTACACCATTTTCTGACTTAAATTGTTCTGCCAAATAATCAATAACTTTGTTATCAAAGTCATCACCACCAAGATGAGTATCACCGTTTGTTGACAAAACTTCAAACACGCCATCTCCTAATTCAAGAATTGACACATCAAATGTTCCACCACCTAAGTCATAGACAAGAATTTTTTCATCCTTATCTAACTTGTCCAAACCATAAGCCAATGCGGCAGCTGTTGGTTCGTTAATAATACGTTCTACTTCCAGACCAGCAATCTTACCGGCATCCTTAGTAGCTTGACGCTGTGCATCATTAAAGTAGGCAGGAACTGTGATAACAGCTTTTTCAACCTTTTCACCTAAGTAATCTTCAGCATAGCCCTTAATATATTGCAAGATCATTGCTGAAATTTCTTGTGGTGTGTAGTCTTTACCATTGGCATTAACTTTATAACCAGCTTCACCCATGTGAGACTTGATTGAAATAATCGTGTCTGGGTTTGTAATTGCTTGACGCTTTGCAACATCACCCACTTGACTTTCGCCATTTTTAAATGAGACAACTGAAGGTGTTGTACGACCACCATCTGGATTTGTGATAATCTTTGGTTCGCCACCTTCAAGGACAGCAACAGCTGAGTTTGTCGTTCCTAAATCAATACCAATAATTTTTGACATAAATATTTCTTCCTTTACTTTAAAATCATTTTCATCTTTTTAAGGTGTAGTATCTCATCGATTGAATCACCATGCAAAATCGTGCTTATTTCGCCACTGCAACCATTGCTGGTCGAATTACGCGGTCTTGTAATATGTAACCCTTTTGCAAAACTTGTGCAATTTGGTCAGATTCAACTTCATCTGACTCAACACTTTGAATTGCTTGGTGCTTAGTTGGATCGAAAGATTCACCAATTTCACCTGTTGACGTAATACCATTGTCTGTTAAGGCTTGATTTAACGTCTTAAGTGTCATCTCCACACCTGTTTTAATTTGCTTTGACACTTCATCGTTAGCTTCAACTTGAAGGGCTCTTTCCAAATTGTCAACGGCTGGCAAAACTGCACTGGCTAATTTTTGTCCGTCATACTTGCGTACATTTTGTAGCTCACGCGCATTACGCTGTTGTATATTTTGAACTTCTGCTTGTGCACGTAATAATTTTTCTTCGAGATTGTTAACTTGCTCTGTTAGCTTATCAATTTCCACTTGTTGTGGATCAGGCTCCACCTGTAAATCATCGGCTTCAGATTCAATTTCTTCGGTCAAATTTTCATCAGTTTGATCAGAAATGTTCTTATCTTCTACAACTTCTTCGTTTTTTTCTGTCACAGGTGTGACCTCCTAGCTATGTATATTCAATCATTTTGCGACTTAACGCTTCACCAAACGCGTCTGTAAGCAACGTATTGGTACTATATGACATCGGAATTGGACCAAGTAAAGCAATAATACCACTCTCTTGGTTTGGTACCAAAAATCCACGCGTAATCAAGCTAAACTCTGAAAGTAGTGGCTCCCCAATCTCACGTCCAATTTTAACTTGAACATCTCGCGTTGGCGAAGCAATTTGTCTAACATCCTCAGCGTTGTTCAAGAATTCCAACAGAGGCTTCACATCAGCGATATCAGTTTCTTTACTAAAGTCTAGAACATTCAATCGGCCGCCAATATGGACGTTATCTCCGTTCGAGCGTGCCAACACGTCGCCAAATAGTTGCAAAAAAGCAGCTGGTGTTTTAATCATGCGGCTCATCTGCGTGGGCAATTCATCGGACTGCATCATACGCAATACATCATTAACCGGTCGACCGACCATCTGATCATTGATGTAGGCGACCATACTTTCCAATGATTCAATCGCCATTTCATTTGGTAATTTAAACGTTTGGCTAGTCACCTTACCATCATTAGTAACCAATACTGCAATCAGCTGATGGCCCTCCAATGGAACTAATCGAAATCCTGAAACTTTAATATCAATTCGCCTTGGCTTCAAAATCAACGCAGTGTAACCAGTTAAATTTGATAAAGTCCTAGCTGTCTCGTCTAGTAAATCATCTATTTCATGGAAGTTTCCACGAAATGATTGAATGACTGCTTGTACATCTCGATCAGTCGCTCTGCGTGTCATCATCAGGTGATCTAAATAATAACGATACCCTTCATATGATGGTACTCGACCAGCAGAAGTATGCAATTTTTTTATAAGATCATCAGATTCTAGCGCTGCCATTTCATTACGAATCGTAGCAGAGCTAATTTTAATATCTAGATGTTCTTGTAAACTTTTTGAACCAACCGCATGTTCACGCTGTGTATACTCATAAATAATGGCGGTTAAGATTAACTTTTGTCGTTCTGTTAGCGCCATATTATCGACTCCTTTTAGCACTCACTATATCTAACTGCTAACACTTATTATAATACACTATTTAAAAAATAATGCAAGTGTTTTAGCACTCTTTTTATAAGAGTGCCAACAAATTGCATTTTATAACTTTGTATTAAAATAATGCCTTGTTTGCCTTGCATCTTCATTAAGTTGATCTATCAATGATTGAACGTTTTCAAATTTCACTTCACCACGCAGATAATGACACCATTGTATCTGAACAAATTCACCATATATTTCTTCTTGATAATCTAAAATATTGATTTCAACTGTGATTGGACGAGCATCACCAAATGTCACATTGCGTCCGATGCTAGCCATTCCTAGATACCAAGTATCATATACTTTTATTTTTACAGCATAGATACCAATACCGGGCAACCATTCCTTTTCAGGCGTCTGTATATTGGCAGTTGGAAAGCCTAATTCGCGGCCTCTAGCTTCGCCATGAACGACTATACCTGATGTCGAATGGATACGACCAAGCTGCTGTGTGGCACCATCTACGTTCCCCTGATCTAACATAGATCGAATTGTTGAAGAAGAAACTTTCTGATTATAATCATCAAATTCAGACACAGTCACAACGTCAAAAAGATTAGTCGCATATGTTGCTAAATGTAGCATATCACTATCCGTTCCCGCTGCACCATACAAATGGTCGAATCCTGCTACCACCGTAACAGGGTTTAATTGCATGACCACCTCATCGACAAACTGTTGACCACCTAATTTAGCAAGTTTAGAAGTGAACTGCATAACATAAACTCGATCAACACCTAACTGGCTCATGATGGACTTCTTTTTGGCTAACGGTGTTAAATAACGCAATGGTTGTTTCAACGTCTGAAAAGCTACGATTGGATGTGGATCATAGGTCAAAACAGCCAAGGGCACCCCTTGTTTTTCAGCTTCTGCTTTTGCACGAGCTAAAACAGCCTGATGCCCGCGATGAACACCGTCAAAAAAGCCCATTGCAACGACCTGTTGAACCGGCTTTTTAAAATCTAATATTGGATAATGTAAACGAATTAATTCTGTCATAGTCATTGGTTATCAAATACATAACGAGAACGCCATAATTGCTCAATCTCGTCATATTGATATACTGCTTTCAGTTTGTTTTGATAATATAATTGTAAATAGCTGTCATTTGCAGGCCAACTAGAAATTTTCTGACCATTTTTTACAGCAAACCATTCATTTTCACTCAAAGTTTTAGTTGGCCACCTCAATACTTCTCTAATAGGTATTACTTGTTTTAATACTTCTTCATACGCTAGTGTGGACAAAAAATCAAGGTCGCGTGCTTCAGAAATTTTGAATCCGCTCCCCATCGTTCGAGTCAATTGTGTCATTGTTGCCGGGGTCCCAATTATTTTGCCTGCATCTACCGCTAAAGTACGAATATACGTGCCCTTGGAAACTGTGGCTTCAAACTTGAATACCTGCTTACCATCTATAAATTTAATACCGGATGTACGTTTAAAGTCATGAATTACCGCTTTACGAACTGGACGTTCAACAGTCTCACCATTTCGAGCATACTCATAGAGCCGCTTACCATTCACTTTTACAGCAGAGTACATAGGTGGCTTTTGTGTGATTTCACCATTTAATTGCTGTATTGCTTGATCAATTTTCTGGTCAGAAAAAGGGGCTACGATATCCAGCTGATCAACGATTTCACCATCAAGGTCCTCTGTTTCTGTTGAAAACCCTAATGTAATTTCTCCAATATAACTTTTTGGCCGTGTTTGCAATTCATCAATCAACTTTGTCGCTTTACCTAAAGCAACTACTAGGACACCATCAACATTCGGATCTAAAGTTCCAGCATGCCCAACCTTTTTTTGACCAATAATACGGCGTACTCTACTAACAACATCAAAAGATGTCATGCCACGAGGCTTATTGATAACCAACAAACCATCAACTATCTGATTCTTTGTCATTTTGCAATTCCCCTACTTGCCAAACGTTTTGTCCTGCATAAACAGAACCGTACCGAATAGTTGGTAGGGCTTGGTTTGCCCAAACAACATAAATGCGTAGTGCTTCATGATCAGCAGAGAGCACCTTTTGATTCGTCGTTCCAATAACATCACCCGCATGTAATTGTTGCCCTACACCGTATTGAGCCAACCGAACAACATTTGATGTGCCCACGACAGTGACAGTCACAGTCTGCTCTGAAATATCTGTTAGCGTCAAATAATCATTAGTGGACTCAGTAACAATCCCCGAAACTGGTGCCATTAAATTACCACCATGCGGCACTAGCATAACCCCGTTTTTAGTTTTAAAGGGTTCATCACGGCTGTCGGTAATTTTTTGTAAATCCCCAGTCACTGGCGCCACTAAAACAAGCGTATCATTATTACGCGCTAATCTAGTCGCATTGATTTGACCCGTACTCTTCAATTGTGATAATTTTTTTTCTGAACCAAAAAGTCGTTTCCAGAAGTTCATCTTTAGCCGCGTACCTTTTCAATATATTTTGTCATTCGCTTCATTCCTTCAGCCAAGTCTTCATCGGACGCAGCGTATGAAATACGAATATAAGCTTGCGCTGCATCGCTGAAGGCCGAACCCGGAATAACCGCCACTTTACCTTCTTTTGCTAACTGTAAAGCAAACGCATCGCCATCGGTGCCTAAATCAGCAGGCAATTTAGCAAATAAATAAAATGCCCCTTCTGGCTCAACCACATCAAACCCTAGTGCCTGCAACTGTGATAACACCTTATCTCGACGTTGACGATAAATATCACGCATCTTTATTGGTGTGTCGGTTACATCACGTAAAGCAACCAACGCTGCATCTTGAACAAATGTCGGTACAGCAAAAACCAGCGTTCCATGTGTCTTTTGCAATTGCGCAATTGTCTCAGCTTGACCTAAAATAAATCCTACACGATAGCCTGTCATGGCATGAGATTTTGATAAACCATTAATGTAAATTGTGCGTTCAGGTATGTACTCAGCAAAAGATACATGTTCTTGATCGTATGTTAGGACGGAATAAATTTCGTCAGAGATGACCCATAAGTTGTGCTTTGTAAATGTTTCAGCCAATGCAATGATCTCATCACGTGAGTATGTTACCCCTGTGGGGTTAGTTGGGTAATTCATCAGAATAGCTTTAACAGGCACTGTCGCATTTTTGATGGTTTCTTCGACCATATCAGGTGTTAATTTAAAATTGTTTGTCGTTGTATCAATGGACAAACGCACACCATGTGCTAGATCAAGAGAAGAAAAATAAGGTCCATAGGCTGGTTCTGGTACCAACAAGCCATCATTATCATTCAGGAGGGTTTGAAATATAACATTTATGGCTTCACTCACACCCTGTGTGATGATAATATTTTCTGGACCATTATAATTTAAATGATACTCACGATTAAAATACGCAACAACAGCTGTTCTCAAATCTGTTTCACCTTGACTTTCAGCGTAGTGAGAACGATCGTTTGTAATTGCATCAATAGTCGCTTGCTTAATACGTTCATCAACAGCAAAACCAGGTTCACCAAAGGTTAGTCGTAAAATATCTGGAATATCACGAACTTTTAATTGAAAATCCAATAGTTTGTCAGGCGCCATATCCAATACTATAGAATTGAAAGGTTGAGTTGGATTAGTCATATTAAATCTCATTTTCTTAAAAAATTAATTGTATAGAACTATTTTAACACAAAAAGCGCTCATCCTAATGGAGAGCGCCCAATATTTGATAATTTATTAATTTTCAGTGTGCAGCTTGCGAATCAAGTCCTCAATATGATTTCCATATTGAACAGATGTATCACGTACAAATTTCAATTCTGGCGTTTTGTAAACCGTCAATCGTGAGCCTAATTCTTTACGAATCAATCCACTAGCAGCTTCCAAACCGGCTTGAGTTTTCTTAGCATCACTGGCCAAATCAGATAAAATGGAATAATAAATTGTTGCTATCTGCAAGTCACCAGACAATTCAACACTTGTTACTGTAACCTCTTTTACTCGTGGATCATTAATACGCTTAAGTAATAAATCAGTAACATCACGTTGTACTTCTTGAGCGAGACGACCTGCACGTTGTGGATTTGCCATAACTATTTTGCCTTCTCTTTCTTTCTATTAAAAGACACAACCTACCAAAAAGTATTCAGCGTAAGCGGTCTCTTATTTAGGTTTAACTTCTTCCATTACGTAGGCTTCAACAACGTCCCCAGCGTGAACATCATTAAATTTGGCCACTGTAAATCCGAATTCAAATCCCATCTTCACTTCGTTAACTGCATCTTTACCGCGCTGCAATGAGCCAACTTCACCGTCAAACACCACCACATTATCACGAATGACACGAACCTTAGAATCCTTAGTAATTTTACCTTCTTCAACCATGGCACCAGCAATAGTTCCGACCTTAGAGAATTTGAACAATTCTTTAACTTCGACTTTTCCAATAACCTTTTCTTCGTATACAGGTTCAAGTTGGCCTTTCATAGCTGCTTCAACATCGTCGATCGCATTATAAATGACATTATAGAAACGAATATCAACTTTTTCAGAATCCGATTGTGATTTTGCCAAAGGCGTAGGGCGAACGTTGAATCCGATGATAATTGCGCCAGATGCTTCAGCCAAAGTAACATCTGATTCGTTAATCGCGCCAACAGCTGTATGGATAATATCCACACGAACACCGTCAACCTCAATCTTCTTCAGTGATCCAGAAAGTGCTTCGACTGATCCTTGAACATCAGCCTTGACAATAACCGGCACCGTCTTCATCGCTTTTTCAGCCATTGTATTAAACAATGTATCCAAAGTTACAACTGATCCTGAATTACGAACTGCTTCTTGTGCTCGCTTTGCACGTTCTTCACCGGCTGCACGAGCTGTCTTCTCATCAGCCATAACGATGAAACGATCACCAGCTTGTGGAACACCATTCAAACCAGTAATTTGGATAGGTGTCGCAGGCAAAGCTTCTGACAGCTCAACACCACGCTCGTTTGTCATTGTACGTACACGGCCATACGTGTTACCAACAACAATTGGATCACCAACATGCATTGTTCCTTGTTGTACAAGCACAGTAGAAACTGGTCCACGTCCCTTATCCAAGCGGGCTTCAATTACTGAACCACGCGCTGGCATATCAGGATTTGCTTTCAATTCCAAAACTTCAGCTTGCAACAAAATCATTTCAAGTAGTTCGTCAACATTTTGACCAAACTTAGCTGAAATTTTAACGAAGATTGTGTCACCACCATACTCTTCAGGAACTAAGTCATAGGCCATTAACTGATTCATGACATCGTCAGGATTTGCTCCAGGCTTATCAATTTTGTTAACAGCAACAATAATTGGCGTTCCCGCTGCCTTAGCATGATTAATCGCTTCAATTGTCTGCGGCATAACACCATCATCAGCAGCAACAACAAGAATTGTCAAATCAGTTACGTTAGCACCACGCGCACGCATCTCTGTGAAAGCGGCGTGCCCTGGTGTATCCAAAAATGTAATTAATTTATCATTAATACGTGTCTGGTATGCACCAATATGTTGTGTGATACCACCTGCTTCACCTTCAGTAACATGAGAATTACGTAGATAATCCAACAATGTTGTCTTACCATGATCAACGTGTCCCATGATTGTCACAACTGGTGGACGAGAAACTAACTTGCTCTCATCAATATTTTCATCATCAAAGAATCTGTCAATATCAGCAACGTCTTCTTCTTCTTTTGCTTGTGCTTCGATACCATAATCAGCCGCCAGAATTTCGATTGTATCTTCATCCAAACTTTGGTTTTGATTTGTAACAATGCCCAGTAAGAATAACTTTTTAATAATTTCTGCTGTATCACGATGCAACAACTTTGACAAATCTTGTACGTTCATACCAACACGATATTCCAAAACTGCTGGTAATGGTTGTTCTTTACGTACTGTTGCTGGAGTTGATGGTTGGTGTTTAGCAGCAATACGACGTGACTTTTTAGAACCGCGCGGACGATCATTACGACGTGGTGTTTGTTGACCGGTACCATTAGTATTACGCTTACGTGAATTATTGCGCGCAGAATTATTACCAGAAGCGAGAGCGCCACCAAACTTTCCTGCACCAGTGGTTGTTGATGCAGTAGCTGGTTTAGCTGCACTAGTTTCTTTCTTTGTAGCTGGTTTAGTTGTCGCGGCTGGCTTCTTTGGATGCTTAGCAGCTGCAGAAGCTTGACGCTTCTTTTCATTTTCATTCACATACTGCTTCAAGCTATTATCCGGTTTAGCAGAATAATCAACTTGCCCTTCACGTGGCTTCGTTGACCAACTTTTCTTCTCTCGAATCATTGGACGCCCTTCAGCAGGTGCAACGCGTGATCCAGGACGCTTATTGCGGTTCCCACCGTTATTTGAACGGTTTTGACCACCATTATTAGATGTATTCGAGCGATTCTGATTATTGCGATTTTGGCTTTGTCCACCATTATTTGGACGATATTGATTGTTATTGTTAGGACGTGCAGGACGGCTTGGACGTGAGCCTCCTTGGGCTGGCGTCGTGCCATCTGCTAACTTTGCCGCATGACGGCGTTGTGATGCGGGCAATTCCTTACGTTCTGGGACTGCCTGTTTTCGTGCAGGACGGTTTGAACCTGAGAATTTCTTTTCTTCTGTCATTTAGTTCCGCTCCTTTTCTGAAATTAATTGTTTAATTTTTCGACTAAAACCTTGATCAGCAATAGCGAAGACACCTCGGTTAACACCAATAGCATCCGTTAATTGCTTTTTAGTATAGTCTTGTACTAGTTTGATATTATAGAAGTTTGATTTATCGGCGAATTTTTTTGCTTGGCTTTTACCACCATCACTGGGAAAGAAAACTAGAAAAACCTTTTGCCCACGAATAGCTGATAACGTAGGCTCTGTTCCAAGTACTAGTTTACCAGCGCGCATTGCTAAACCAACTAAATTCAGTATTTGGTTATCCTTATTTATCACCAAACAACTCCCGACGTGCTTGTTGATGGTCAACGTAAGCAATGAGTTCATCATAGAATTCATCTGCTACTTTCACACCAAATGCTTTATCAAAGATACGCTTTTCTTTAGCCATTTCTGCATTTTTTACATCTAGGCTAACATACGCACCGCGACCATTGGCTTTTCCTGTTGGGTCTAAAGTCACATCGCCTTCTTTACTACGCACGACTCGAACGAGTTCTTTTTTAGGAAACATTTCACCCGTTACAATGTCTTTTCTCATTGGTATTTTACGAGGTTTCATATGTACCAGTATGACTATAAATCACTTGATTTATGATCATATTTCCTTTCAAATTATTCTTCGTTTTTGTCAACAGCTGTAGCAGCTGGTGTTGGGTCTAAGCTAGCTGCTGCTTCACTTTCAGATTTAATGTCAATCTTGAATCCAGTTAAACGTGCTGCTAAGCGAGCATTTTGACCCTTTTTCCCGATTGCTAGAGATAACTGATTATCTGGAACAATAACCGTTACCGCACGGTCGTTGGCTGGATCAAAAATGACATCAGTTACTTCTGAAGGGTTCAAAGCATTCGCGATATACTGTGCTTCATCTTCAACCCACTCCACGATATCCATATTTTCACCAGCTAGTTCGTTAACAACGCTTTGTACACGCGCACCACGTTGACCAACCATGGCCCCAACTGGATCTAAGTCAGAATCATGCGTATAAACGGCAATTTTTGAACGGTCACCCGCCTCACGCGCAATAGACATGATTTCAACAGTACCATCATAAACTTCTGGCACCTCTTGTTCAAACAATCGTTTAACCAAATCAGCTGCTGTTCGCGATACAAAGACTTGTGGTCCCTTGGCGTTGTTTTCAACTTTGTTAACCAAGACCTTAATACGATCTCCCATATGATACCGCTCGTTTGGCATTTGATCATTTGGCGCCATGACAGCTTCTTGATTGCCAGGCAAGTTCACATATAGGAATCGTGCATCTTGTCGGTCAACTTCACCTGTTATAATTTCATCTTCGTAATCAGAAAACTTGTTATAAATAGCTTGTCGTCCAGCTTCACGCATTTTTTGCACAATCACTTGCTTTGCAGCTTGTGCCGCCATACGACCAAAATCTTTTGGTGTAACATCAAAGCGAATCTCATCCCCTGCTTCATATGCTCGATTGATTGCCAATGCATCGGATAAAGAAATCTCTGTTTCTTCATCTTCAAGATCATCGTCTAAAACAACATGCTTTACTTGTTTAATACTAATGTTGCCCTTTTTATCGTCGAATGTTGCTTCGACATTATCAGCGGTATTGTATTGCTTCTTGTAGGCGGCTTTCAATGCGTCTTCAAGTGCTTCGACAACAACTAAACGATCAATTCCTCGTTCTGATTCAAGAGCATTAAGTGCTTCCACTAATTCTTTACTCATTTGATTTTCTCCATTTTTAACGATTTAAAACTGGACATCCAGTATTGCTTTAGCTATTTCGTCAAAGGTTAATGGCAAACGTCCATTAGTTGTCGTCAGCGTCAAGCCATCTTTGTTTAGATCAGCAATTTTACCTTGCCACTTTTTTTGACCTTCTTTGGCAACAAACAAGGATACTAAAATATTTTCATTGGCCTCTTTAGCCCACTCAAAATGCCATAATTCCTTTAATGGTCGATCAGCGCCTGGTGATGAAATATCTAAAACATAGGCTTCAGGTATTGGATCTGGATCCACGGTATCTAACAATTCATTAACTTCTTGCGTGAATAATGTCAAATCATTCATCGTAATAAATTGATGATCAGGTTTATCCAGCAAAATTCGTAAAACTTTTTGTCCACCTTCTTTGGTAAACGTTAAATCCCACAGTAAATCATTATGTGCTTCAATGATTGGCGAAATCAAGTCAACAATTGTCTGTTCGGTTTTGTTTGCCATTTATTTTCCCCTTTCGATGAATAGTTTTGTCAATTACGTCTACTAATATAGCGTTAGCACCATCTTATATTGACAATAAGCGTGCTAATCCCATAAAAAATGAGCCGGCCGCTTTTCCAAGTGACCCGCCCATTTACAATTGCTATGTAAATTAACTATATTTATTGTACCCTATTTATTAAAATAGTGCAAATTACAGCACACATACGTCAACAATATAAAAAAGCCCGCAAGCTGGGGCTTTTTTATACTAACCCTTCGAATGAAGGAATTAGAAAGAAGTTACTGGTTTCTTTTACCAAGAAGCCTTACGAACACCAGGGATTTGACCCTTGTGTGCTAATTGACGGAAGTTCAAACGTGACATTCCAAATTCACGCATGTAAGCGTGTGGACGACCATCGATCCAATCGCGGTTATGAACGCGTACTGGAGATGAATCCTTTGGCAAAGCTGCCAATCCAATATAGTCACCCGCAGCCTTCAATGCTGCACGCTTGTCAGCGTACTTTGCAACTAAAGCTTCACGCTTTTGTGCCTTAGCAATCTTTGACTTCTTTGCCATTACTTAATCTCCTTAAATGTTACTACTTTGCGAAGTTTTGGTGAGTACTTCTTTAACTCAAGGCGGTCTGGCGTATTACGACGATTTTTAGACGTCAAGTAGATACGCTCACCAGTTTCATCATTTCCTAGAACGACGTGGATACGCATAATCCTTGCTCCTTAGTGTTTTTCTTAAAATTTTTATTTGCTTGTCAATACAAATAACTATTATACATGAACCGATTACCAGTGTAAAGGTCTGTGAATAAATTTATCAACATTTTATCCACAAAAATCCATAATTCGAATTAAATTAATTTGGCATGAATTTTTTAGAGTTGGTTTTCTAATGGGGGAACTACTTGCTTCTTTCTAGAAACAACACCTGGTAGATCGATTACATTATTGTCAAGTTTTTGATCAAATGCTGCTTCAATTGATGAAGCAGCATCTCCAATGTACAAGCCCTTAGAGTTTGAATTCAAGATATCAGTAATCACAAACAAAAAGTCTTCATAACCTTCCTCTGCAATTGCTGCTTCAATTCCTGCCTGACGAGATAATACTTCATCAATATCAACAGTGTTGACTTGACCAATCCGGAATTGATGCCCACCCATTTCAAATGACTTTGCATCACCATCAATTAATTCTTTGTCAGTGCGTGATGACAAATCTGTTCCAGCTTTCAACAAATCCAAACCATAGGCAGCATAATCTTCAAGTCCGGCAATCTTAGCTAAGGCTTCCAAAGCAGGTTGGTCGTATGATGTCGTCGTTGGGCTCTTGAGTAATAATGTGTCAGATATAATTGCTGAAGCTAGTAGTCCGGCAATTTCTGCAGGAATAACAATGTTTGCTTGTTTGAATTCGTAGTACAAAATAGTTGCTACAGAGCCCCATGGCTTAGCAGTGATATACAGGGGTGTAGAATTTGTGAACGCAAACTTATGATGATCATAAATGTTTTCCACAGTAACGTCAGCTAAATTATCAACTGATTGTGCAGCTTCATTATGGTCAACTAAAACAACTGTTTTCGTATCGGCCTCAGAAATTACACGAAGCGGCTTAACTTTAAAATAATCTAACGCGAATTGCGTTTCAGCGTTGGGCTCACCTTGCGCGACTGCTTCTGTATCTTGACCTTGTTGGTTCAATAAATAACTTGCAGCGATTGCTGATGCGATTGTATCTGTATCTGGGTTCTTGTGCCCAAAAACTAAAGTCTTAGCCATTAGTTTATCTCCTAGCATTTTATATTTTTATTTTAACAAAAATTAATCATTTTGTCTCAGAAATTGTTAGCGGTTTTATAATCCACGGTTCGCCATTTTTATCGATGTCAACGACGTATTGTCCATTGCCAATACGTTGTGACTCATGATAATCACTTAATTGCAATTCTTGAATTTGATAACGCTTGGTCAAAATAGAAAGTGCTTTCACATTGCTATCAAATATTGTCGCTGTGGCAACTTTATAAGCTACAGTTTTCTTTTGTGTGAAAATGAGAACACCTTTATTAGCACGTTTTGAGTGGTTGATTAACGATACTGGCATATACTTAAATGCGCCATTTTCAGCAACAATAGCGACACTTTGTTTATCATCGGTAATAAACAAGGCAGCTTTAATCGTATCATCATCGCGTAAATCCATTGCCTTGACTCCGGCAGTACGGGAACCAATTTCTGGCACCTCTTTTATCGCGTATCGTAAACCAACACCGTTATGGGACAACAAGAGCACATTTTGGCGCTCAACTTTTTGGAAATACGCAACATTAACAACGTAGCTCATATCTTTTTTAAGCTTAATAGCCATCGAAGATTTCTTTTTATAAGCTTTGGGAACTATATCTACTAAAGTAGTTTGCTTAATAAAGCCGTCATTTGAAACTATTGTAAATGCACCACCTTGTTCGAGATTATCAACAGCAATAGCTTTAATCACAACTTCGTCTTTATCCCAGTTCGATAGTTGCTGTGAAAAATGTTCCCCTGTATCTTTCCATTTTGTGTCAGGTAATTCATGAACCGGTCGATAAATCACATTCCCCTTGTTGGTAAACATAAACAAATGATTTGTCGTATTTAAGGTTCCTTGGAAAACAACTAAATCATCTTCTGCCAGACCATTTTCATTATCCGAAGCTTTAAAAGAACGTAGAGATGCACGCTTATAATAACCATTACGTGACACTAGCACTTGAACATCTTCTTCAGCAATCGTTACTGCTGTATCAATTACCAAATTCTCAACTTCTGCTTCAATGACACTGCGACGTGGTGAAGAATAAGCCTTAGTAATTGCCTTAATTTCTTCGCGAATAACATCTTTCAACGCTGAATCTTCGTGAATAATTTGGTTCAAACGGTTAATTTTATCATTCAATTGGGAAAATTCTTCTTCTAATTGCGTCACATCTGTGTTAGTCAATCGATATAATTGCAACGTGACAATGGCTTCAGCTTGCGCTTGGGTAAACTCAAAACGATTAATTAAGTTTTGTGTAGCGTCTTTACGATTCTTAGACGCTCGAATGGTAGCAACCACTTCATCCAATATAGAAAGCATACGGATTAAGCCTTCAACAATATGTTGCCGTGCTTGGGCTTTGGCCAATTCATACGCTGATCGCTTTAATACAACCTCTTTTCGGAACGAAAGGAAAGCTTCTAAACCAGCCTTCAAGCCAACGTGTACTGGTCGCTGATCATGAATAGCAACCATATTGAAGTTATAAGATATCTGCAAATCAGTTTTTTTGAACAAATAAGTCAAAATACCATTGGCATTTGCTTCTTTAGATAATTCAATAACAATAGACATTCCCTCGCGATCAGATTCATCGCGGACTTCTGAAATGCCGGTTACTTCTTTATTTAATCGGATGGCATCAATTTTTGATACCAAATTTGACTTAACAACCTCATAAGGCAGCTCAGTGATTTCAATTTTCTTCTTGCCAGCGCGAAGATCAGATATTTCTGTCTTAGCACGAACAACGATTTTACCACGTCCAGTTTTGTACGCTTTTTTTATACCATCAAGTCCCTGAACAATACCACCAGTCGGAAAATCAGGGCCTTTTACATAGCGCATTAATTGCGATAAAGTAGCGGCTGGATGATCAAGTAAGTAGATTAATGCGGCATTGATTTCTTTCAAATTATGGGGCGGAATTTCTGTTGCATATCCCGCCGAAATACCAGTTGCGCCGTTAATAAAAAGACTAGGGATACGGGAAGGTAAAACTGTTGGCTCATAAGTTGTGTCATCAAAGTTCAAAACCATATCCACAGTTTCTTGACCCAAATCAGCCATCATTTCACCAGCAATTTTAGACAACCGCGCTTCAGTATAACGCATTGCTGCAGCCGGATCATTGTCCACTGAACCATTATTACCGTTCATGTCTATCAGCGGCTCACGAACTTTCCAATCCTGCGATAAACGCACCATGGCTTCATAAATTGATGAATCACCGTGTGGATGAAAATTACCCATTACGTTACCAACAGATTTTGCTGATTTACGATATGGATGATCATAGGTGTTTCCATCCTGATCCATTGCAAACAAAATACGCCGTTGCACTGGCTTCAATCCGTCTCGAATGTCTGGCAAAGCACGTTCTTGAATTATATATTTTGAATAGCGCCCAAAGCGCTCCCCCATCACTGCTTCAAGTGAGAGTTCGGTTATACGATCTGCCATCTAAGTGCGGTTCTCCTTGATTAAAACATCTATAAAATTACTAATTACAGATAAATGTAATAAAAAGTTTTATTTAAAATACTAAGTAATAACCTAACCATAATTTAAATAGCTAGCTATTCTTCTCTAGTAACGAATGAAATCAATCATCACCATTCTGCCAAGTCTTAATGACTGGGACATTTTTTTGCTCTTTAAATTTTGTACCAGTTTCATGATTGCGCGCTTTTTCAAAAACATCACTAGACTTGGTGTCATCTCCATCAACTGTGTCTAGAATTGACCCAGCTTCATCCAATGTAAAGTGAACATTGGCTTCAATCCATTCACGTCGCGGATCAACTTTATCACCCATCAACGTAGTAACACGTTTTTCAGCTAAAACAGCGTCATCAATTTTAACACGTATTAGTGTTCTTGATTCAGGGTCCATTGTTGTTTCCCATAATAACGGTGCATTCATCTCACCAAGTCCCTTGAAACGTGTTAATTCATAACGCGCATCACTCTGACTCGTAATCGATTCTAACTCATCATTAGTCCAAGCAAATTGGTCTTCCATTTTCTTGGAAGAGTACTTGACGCGGTATAATGGTGGTAAGGCGATGTAGACACGCCCAGCTTCAATTAATGGCTGCATATACTTATAAAAGAATGTTAGTAGTAAGGTTTGAATGTGCGCGCCATCATCATCGGCATCTGTCATAATGATAATTTTGTTAAATGAAGCATCTTCAACTTTAAAATCAGTTCCAACACCGCCACCAATAGCATAAATTAATGTTGATATTTCTTCATTTTTTAAAATATCTACTAACTTAGCTTTTTCAGTGTTTAGCACTTTTCCACGTAGTGGCAAAATGGCTTGGAATTTACGGTCACGTCCTTGCTTTGCAGAGCCCCCAGCTGAATCACCCTCGACTAGAAAGAGCTCATTTTTATCAGCATTTTTAGACTGGGCAGGTGCTAACTTCCCGGAAAGCAGGCGATCTTTCGCACCCTTAGTTTTACCAGTGCGACTTTCATCACGGGCGCGACGAGCGGCTTCTCGAGCTTCGCGCGCGCGAAGTGCCTTACGGATTAAGTTTTGTCCGAAGTCCCCGTTTTCCATTAAGAAGCGTCCAAGAGTTTCATTAACAACGGAGTCAACAATACCACGTGCCTCTGGCGTTCCAAGTTTATCTTTGGTCTGTCCCTCAAACTGCAAAAACTGTTCTGGAACACGCAATGAAATAACAGCTGATAATCCTTCACGGACATCCGTGCCTTCTAAGTTTTTATCTTTATCTTTTAGTAAGTTAACTTTTCGTGCATATTCATTAAAAGCCTTTGTCCACGCAGTTCGAAAACCAACTTCGTGGGTTCCACCATCCTGTGTACGGACATTGTTAACAAATGAAAGAAGTGTTTCAGAGTAACCATCATTGTACTGCGCTGCAACATCAACAACAATACCCTCTTGTTCACCCTCAAAGGTCATAACTGGTCCGATAGTTTCTTTGTCTTCGTTCAGAAAACCAACAAACGCTTCAAGACCTTTTTCATAATGATATTCTTCAACACGAATTGGATCAACTCTTTCGTCGGTTAGCGTAAATTTAACACCACTCATCAAGAATGACGATTCACGCAAACGTTCTGCTAAAATATCAAATTTATACACTGTAGCACTAAAAATTGTCGCATCTGGCTTGAAAGTAACCGTTGTCCCTGTTGGTTCCTTAGTTTTACCTAAATCTCGTAAAGTACCAACTGGATTACCACCATTCACGAATTCCTCTTGCCACTTGTGACCTTCACGAACAATGGTTACCGTTAAACTCTCCGACAATGCATTAACAACAGAAGAACCAACACCGTGTAACCCACCTGAAGTCGCATAGCCACCTTGCCCAAACTTTCCGCCGGCATGTAAAACTGTTAAAATAACTTCTGGTGTAGGTTTACCAGACTCATGCATGCCAATTGGCATCCCGCGACCAAAGTCTTGTACGGTGATGGCGTTATTATCATGTATCGTAACGCGAATTTCATTTCCATAGCCACCAAGCGCTTCATCGACAGCATTGTCAACGATTTCATAGACTAAGTGGTGCAAGCCACGGCCATCTGTTGAACCGATATACATTCCTGGGCGTTTACGAACGGCCTCAAGCCCTTCTAAAATTTTTATTGAATCTGAATCATAATGATTTTTTTCTGGCATATTAATCTATCCTTCGATACACGAACCAGTGTTCGTGCGCTAATGTCAATCTATTTTATCATAGATGAAAACTTTGTTTCTGACAAGTGTCAATATTTTATTTTCAATAAGTTATGCCATATACTACTTAAATATATGGTAAACTTGTACTTGCTTTTATATTAAAGGGGTTTTTTATGTTTACTACTATATTAATGTTTGTACTCTCTTACTTGATTGGATCTCTGGTGCCAGGATTTTGGGTAGGTAAAATATTTTACCATAAAGATATTCGCGATGAGGGATCAGGTAACATTGGTACCACCAATTCATTCCGTGTTTTGGGTATCCGAGCTGGCATAACTGTGCTAGCACTTGATATGCTTAAAGGTACGGCAGCAGGTTTGCTTCCCTTATTATTCCATAGTAGCATTAATCCAATGTTAGTGGGTATTGGTGCTATACTGGGACACACGTTCTCCATCTGGATTGGCTTTAAAGGTGGTAAAGCGGTTGCTACTTCAGCTGGTGTATTACTTGCATATAATCCCATATTTTTCATCATTATCATTAGTATTTTCGTTATTTTATTATCAATTAGTTCAATGGTATCTCTGAGCTCTATGATTAGTTTCTCATGCGCCGTCCTAATATCACTATACTATCATGATTGGATACTAACGATAGTTACTACCATATTAACAATTTTTGTTTTCTACCGCCATCGTACAAATATTTCCCGAATCAGAAATGGTACAGAAAGTACTATACCATTTGGGTGGTATTATAACCACAAGAAAAGCGCTCATTGAGCGCTTTTTGTGTCGAATAAAATTGTCACCGGTCCATCGTTTGTTAAGCTAACTTGCATATCCGCTCCAAACTCTCCAGTTTCAACCTGTAATCCACTTTTCCTTAATGCCGCATTGAATTGGTCATACATAACAGTCGCCAATTCTGGTGCCCCTGCTTTGGTAAAACTTGGACGATTTCCTTTTTTAGTATCAGCAAACAACGTAAACTGTGAGATAGATAAAATAGCACCCGAAACGTCTTCAATACTACGATTCATACGGCCACTTTCATCTTCAAAAATTCGTAAATTATGTATTTTCCGAACTAAATAATCTATATCTGCTTGCTCGTCACCATCAGCAACGCCAACTAACAATAAATATCCTTTGTTAATTGCTCCTTTTACTTGGTCATCAATTTTAACACTAGCTTTGCTTACGCGTTGCAACACAACTTTCATACTATCTCCATTCTAAAAGTACATTTACTTGCTAACATCATACGTGAAAAACGATATCCTATCAAGGGTTTCCAAACGTCTTTCACTTTTTATCATAAAAAGCCTCAAAATTGTTTCAATTGAGGCTTACCAATATCTTTTGACATATTTTAATGAAATGTGCGTTCCACATCGTATACTGCTGGTAGGTTGTTTAGAGAATCCATAATTGCTGTCAACTGTTCTGAATTTTTGACACCAATTGATAGAGAAACTTGCGCCATTCCGTTTTTTGTCACATGACCGTTAACAGAATTAACATAGCGCGTTCGTCCATTAACACTACGAAGTACATCGTTTAGCAATCCGCCACGATTTTCACCATGCACAGTCAAATCGGCATCATAATTAGGTTTTGACCCATTTTCATCTTCCCACTGTACATCCACAAGACGTTGTCCTTGAAGCTGAGCTGCTCGAATATTTGGGCACCCCACACGATGAACAGAAATACCACGTCCCTTTGTGATATAACCTTTAACATCGTCTCCTGGAACTGGCGTACAACATCGACCTAAACGTACTAATAAATTATCCACTCCTGCAATAACGATATCATCAGCCGTTGATTTTTGTCGTTTGGTAAAAGCTGTTTCGTCACGGGTAATTTCGTGACCTTCCTCCAGCATTTCACGCTGTAATTCTGCTGTAGCAGCTTCTTCATTAGCCTCACGTATTTTTTCGGTTAATTTATTAGCCACACCAGGTACAGCAATATCGCCAAAGCCTATTGCTGCCAACATATCATCTGGCGTATGATAGTGCATCTTATCTGCGGTTTCTTGAATATTTTCCGTCGTCAGAATATCAGAGGGATTGAAATTATTGTCTCTCAAATTTTTTGATAACAATTCACGCGCTGCGGCGATGTTGTCTTCCCTATCCAACTGCTTAAAATACTGCTTAATTTTGTTTCGTGCTCGGCGTGTTGAAACAATCTCCAACCAGTCACGGCTTGGTTTAGCATTAGCAGAAGTGATAATTTCGATAATATCACCGGTTTTTATTTTATAATCCAGTGGTACAATTCGACCATTTATTTTTGCACCAGTTGTTTTAATCCCGATATTTGTATGGATTGAAAACGCCATATCCAATGGTCCGGCACCTTTAGCCAGTTCGAACACATCACCACGAGGTGTAAACGCATAAACACGATCAGAAAACAAATCACCCGTTACACCATCCATAAAGTCTTCGGCATTTTTGGCATTTTCTTGCAGTTCCAATATGCCTTGGATGACATTTAAAGCTTGCTGACTGTTATCATCAACATTTGCCTCTTTATTTGAGCCCCGATTTTTTTTATATGCCCAATGTGCAGCCACTCCATATTCAGCCACTTCATGCATATGATGCGTACGAATTTGCACTTCCAATGGACGTCCATCAGGACCAATAACTGTGGTATGTAAACTTTGATATCCGTTCGCTTTTGGCAAAGCAATATAATCTTTAAAACGGCCAGGAATCGGTGTCCATTTTGAGTGTATTGCTCCTAATACAGCATAAGTGTCCGGAATCGAATTCGTTAATACGCGAACAGCCAACAAATCATAAATTTCTTCAAAAGCCTTATGCTTATCCACCATTTTTCGATAAATTGAATAAATATGCTTTGGACGACCATACACATCAACATGACTTAATTCAAGATCTTTTATCGCACCATTAATTTGGTCTACTGCTTCCTGTACGTAACTAATTCGTTCTTCGCGCTTCATATTCATCAGTGAAGCAATATGATAATATTGCTCGGGATCAATATAACTTAACGATAAGTCTTCAAGTTCCCACTTGATCGTACTAATACCAAGGCGGTCAGCCAGTGGCGCATAGATTTCCAATGTTTCTTTTGCTATGCGCTTTTGTTTTTCTTCACGTAAAGCGCCTAAAGTACGCATATTGTGCAAACGATCGGCTAACTTAACAATAATCACACGTATGTCTTTTGACATAGCTAAAAGCAACTTGCGATGGTTTTCTGCAAGCTGTTCTTGTGAACTTTGATATTGAATTTTACTAATTTTCGTTACACCATCAATAATTTGGGCAATTGTTTCACCAAAATTATCTCGAACATCCTGTAACGTGGCCGTCGTATCCTCAACAACATCATGAAGATAGCCTGAGATAACCGTTGCCGTATCCATCTTCAGTTCTGCCAAAATACCAGCAACTTGAATTGGATGAATAATATATGGTTCCCCAGACTTACGCTTCTGCTCCTTGTGCAACTCTGACGCCCATTCGTAGGCCTTTTTAACATTTTCTGTATCTGATTCAGACATGTATTGTCCGACCATATCGAGGACTTCCGGCCCTGTATAATGCTTTGTCTTTGCCATATTTTAGCGTATAATGTGTGACCATTTATCAATGTTTCGGTGTTTGATACACTACTGTCTTAAGCAAGCTATATCCACTGATTTCAAAGATGTCGCACACAATTCCCTTCATGGATTCCAGAGAGTACAAAATCACTTATCAAAGTGATTTGCACCTTATTAACGCTTTACAATGCGTACTCTCATTATAAGCAAAATTTAATTTTTTCACAAGCCACGTTTAAATTTGTGCACAAGTGGGTCATAAGCGCTAAAATTAAATAATAAACTTTACTTGTTTAATTCTTTAAAAATAGGGAGATAACGTGACTAGTCATGTCAAAAAATCAAGAAAATTCTCTTTGGAGACGTAACGTATTGGTCCTTTGGTTTGGTGTGTTTATGACAGGAATCGCTCTAAGTGAAGTCATGCCATTTCTTTCTTTATACATTGACACCTTAGGCCATTTTAGTAAAAATCAGCTAACATTTTATTCTGGGGCAATTTTCTCTGTGTCATTTTTAGTTATGGCGATTGTGTCCCCTTTATGGGGGAAGCTTGCCGATAGAAAAGGACGCAAATTAATGATGCTTCGTGCTGCACTTGGCATGGCGATTATCCTATTTTTAATGGGATATGTCACCAATGTGTGGCAATTATTCATCCTTCGTGCCCTTCAAGGTGCCACGGGCGGCTATATTTCCAATTCAAATGCCCTAATTGCCACACAAACCCCGAAAGAACACGCCGGTCACGCACTTGGCATCTTGGTAACTGGTATGACAGCTGGTAATTTACTTGGTCCACTATTTGGTGGTACTTTAGCTTCAATCGTTTCATATCGTATGTCTTTTCATATCACCGGTATCATTTTATTTTTGGTATTCATACTGACCATGTTTTTTGTTAAAGAAGAACCTCACGTAGCCCCTGCTGATTCAAGTCCAACGTCAACAGCTGATCTCTGGCACGCACTACCCAACAAACAATTAATTTTTGGACTATTTATTACTACAATGTTAGTACAAACCGTCAATACCTCCATCAATCCCATTATCAGTCTGTTTGTCCGTGAGTTAACAAACAACAGTAATAACACTACCTTTCTCGCCGGTGTCGTGGCAGCAATGCCTGGTATTGCAACAGTTTTTGCAGCACCACAGTTTGGAAAAATTGGTGACCGCGTGGGTACACACAGAATGATAAAAATTGGTTTTTGTATTGCTATCGCTGCATTAGTCCCAACAGCATTTGTAACAAGTGTCTTCATGTTAATGGTATTTCGATTTATTATTGGTATTAGTGATGCTACCATGTTGCCAGCTGTGCAGACCTTACTGTCTAAAAATTCACCCTCAGAAATGACTGGCCGAATCTTCAGCTATAATCAAAGTTTTCAATCAATCGGAAGTGTCATGGGCCCAATGTTTGGTGCCCTAGTAGCCAGTGTATTTGATTATCGAGGTATTTTTATTTTCAGTGCTTTGCTAATTGTATTAAATGCTATTTTGTTTAACTTTAACACCAAATCTTTGAGAAAATAAGCATACAAAAAGGATGAACTTTATGATTCATCCTTTTTGTATGCTTCAAGTTTTCTCAAATCAACAGTTGCTTCGGTCCATCTTTGTAATGGCACATAATCATGGCGCTTATTAAAAGATAATCTTTCTTGTGATAGCACAGCAATACTTTGATTATTTTCTGTCAAAAATACCTGCCCAATATGTTTGTACTTTCCCTTTGTATGTTTTCCAGTTCGCCACCTGTGCAAAGTCGCCCCATCTTTAGGGACATAGTTTCCAGACAGATCCTGCTCAACTACAATACCTGTAAACAAATGTGTTTCATACTTGTCTTTACTCATAATGTTTGATACCCACCCCTAATTCAAATCTTGTGCCGTCAATAGGTTCTGTAGGTTGCAAGTGGAGTTCATAATCAATATTGGAAGCCACTAAGCGGACATCGGTTTGTAGTGTCAATTTGTTAACATTATCCAATAACTTTCTATCTTGCTCCGTCATCCGATCTAACAATGATCGAACTGTCATACGTAGCCACTGAACCTGCATTACTTTACTTATAAACGCAACTTGTCCAAATGGCATAGGACGTAACCATGTATCATAACTGATGTTTGAGACTTCAACATGGTCTACCCAGTTATTACCATTTTGACACCAAATTACCTGATACACGCCCGGATTTTCCAGATGTGTTTGTGTTAGCTCTTTTGGCAAATCAACAATTTGTGGCACAATTCGCATTTCACCGACCATGTGTTGAGTGATGTTAATTGGATAAATTTGATGTCCATCAGAAAATACGTTTAAGGCAAATTCAGTTTGTGTTGTTTCCGGTCCACTTGGTGTATGCTTTTCCTTTGGCAAAATCAACACGTTCTGATTGAGTTCGCGTAAGGCCTTAATTAACTTACGTCGATTCCCTGGAACAATTATGGCTATCGGATTTTCGAGTTCAACAACCTTCATGACGTCTGAAATTTCCAATGGCTCTAAATATTGCTTATCAGCCAAATTTTGCATCAGCGTTGCATCACTAGCGTTATTATTCATAATCACAGTATGGTATTGTAGCCGTCGCAGTTCAGATAAAACAACGGTTGTCGCATAACCACCAGATGCAGCATCCCCTAATCTAAAAGCCCCACTACCGATGACCAGAACAGTATTATCACTTACTTGTTCAGATTCATTTTCTTCTTCGTAAGTCGAGTAATATTGACGCGCGTTCTCTGGAAACTCACCGGCCGATGGTTCTAAAGCTTTATAAGTTGGGTCGATGTTGTGTTCCTTTGTTAAGGCTCGAATAATTTTAAAGTCCGTATCCCAAAAAAGAGCGATTAAGCCATCTGATAAGCCATACCTTTTACCACGCCGTAATGACACAATACTGTCCACATCTTTTTCAATCTCAAGTTCTAATTGCAATAGATGCCTTAATTGATAAAAGTAAAATTCGTCAATATTGGTTAATTCGGCTAACTCGTCAATTTCGTAACCACGTTTTATGGCTTCAATGAGTAACAACACACGATTATCTTCAGGATGAATCAGCTGCTGAATTAATGCATCGTCACTAACATGTGCCATATTTGTTGGTGAAAATGTGGCATTGTTAAAATGTGCCGATCGAATGGCTTTTTCGAGAGCCTCAATGAATGTACGCCCAAACCCAATCGTCGAACCGACAGACTTTTGTATACTATTGAGCTGTCGATTCACTGAAACATTGGATTCTTCTAACTCACCAAATGGAAAAATTGGCAACTTTACCGTGATATGATCCATCATCGGTTCCATCATAGCCATTTTTTGACCAAAATCGTGTGAAAGCACAATGTCTTCCAGCGCAATACCCATCGCCAAGTTAATGGCTACTAGCATTACTGGATATCCAGTTACAAGCGCCATACGACTGGACATTTGATCAATATAGGGTGAAACCTTAATAATATAAATAGCACCAGTTGTATCGTCAAAAGCAAATTGAACGTGCATTACACCTTGTAATTCTAATAAATCAGCCACTTGGAAGGCATACATTCTCATTTTTTCTAAAATTTGGTCTTGGATCGTTAATGTCGGTGACACACTTAACGAATCAGCAGTATGAATGCCAATTGGATCCATGTCCTCGCTGGCACCAATTTTCATCTTGTTCCCGCGAAAATCTCGTAACACTTCCATTCCAATTTCTTTCAACCCATTTATGGCTTTAGAAATAATGATTTCTTGCGTCATTGACTGTGTTTTGGCATTATCAATTGCTTCTTCAAATTCATCTAACCGCTCAACCATCTGACGTGTATTAGTGTTTTTTGGATGCAGAGATCTAATCATTAATGGGACCTGAAGCTCACGTAACAATTCGTTTGCATCGTCTTGCGCTTTGACAACATGGCTTGTGATAACTGGTAAACCAGCTTCTGCCATAAACTTCGTAAAATCAGCAAGATTATTAATCCGTAGTAACATATCAATGCTCAAGCCAAGCGTTTGAGGTACTAAACCGTCACCATGCTCCCATGATTGCACAACATCTGCCCATAGCCTTACCGCACGCACGCCACCAAAAAGTGGTAACACCGTGTCAATATGGTTATGCTTAATAACCTGTTTAATGTTTTCAACTGTCAAAGGCTTCCAAATTGTTTCAGCCGCTAAACTTTCTAGAGACAATGCGTAAGGGTTTTCGTCGATTAGAAAGACATTAATACCATGCCCCTTTAATTCAGGCATGACCTGATAAATGGCTGCATCATGCTCCGATTCAAGACCAAAATCATTTGATCCCGCACCAATGAATAAAATATTTTTAGCTGTGATGTTCGACATAATCTTCTACCGTTTCAAAAAAATCTGCAAATACTGCTGTCGCTTCATATGGTCCTGGAGCTGCATCTGGGAAAAACTGTACACTAAAAGCTGGATAATCACGGTGACGCAATCCTTGTACAGCACCATCTACTAAATCACGATAGGTAACAAACAATTTCTTGTGATCAAGTAATTTTTCATCAACCGCGTACCCTTGTCCCTGCATTGCATAAAAAATTTGCCTAGAAATAATTTCTTGAATAGGATGATTCATGCCGTGATGCTCAGATGGAAGTGCCACCAATGTCGCATCATTTGCTAAAGCAAATAATTCATGACCTAAGCCAATGCCCAGTAACGGCGCCTTTGTTTGTAATACTCTGATCAACGTAAGAACACTTTCTGGCAGTGAACGCGGATCGCCAGGACCTGTAGATAGGATAATGCCATCTGGATCTAAGGTTAATACTTCATCAACACTTGTTGTATATGGTAAAACGGAAACATTGGCATCGTAGTCCCCTAACATGCGAAGAATACCATGTTTTAAACCGAAATCTATTACTACAATGTGACGACCACGCCCGGGGTTAGCATATGGCTTAGAGGTTGCTGTATTCTGTACTTGTTTGTTTGTTAAAACTGTCGCTACTAATTGATCTACTGCGTGATCATCAGCGTAGTCCACAATTGTGGCTTTTTGTGGCCCAGTTTCTCGCAGATGTCTGATCAATTTTCGTGTATCAACTTGATACAACCCAGGAATATTGTGTTGCTTCAGGAAGCGATCCAAATTCATTCGACGTTGTCGATTGACTGAGACCTCAGCCAAATCATGCACAATCATTCCTCTTATCATTGGTTTAACCGATTCATACGCCTCAGCATGAATGCCCGCTGCCCCGATGACAGGCATCGAAAAGACAATCATTTGCCCATCGTAAATTGGATCTGTGATAATTTCTTGATAACCAGTCATGGCCGTATGAAAAATGATTTCCCCAAAAGTGGTGGCAGGTGCACCAAAGCCAAGGCCCTCAAAAACCGTGCCATCTTCTAGGATTAAATGTCTAATCATAAGCTATAATTCTCCAAACTGCTGTATACAAATAGACAGTATTGTATACACCATTAAAGTAACAGATTATCTGTTATTTACTTCCCCACAAAAATATCAATTGATCCTTAGACACCAAAAAAGTTATTAATGAACAATTTCAACTGCATCTTTTCCATCAATTTCTTGCACAAAGACTTTAATTTTTTCATTCTGTGCGGTGGGAATGTTTTTTCCAACAAAGTCTGCTCGAATAGGCAATTCTCTGTGTCCGCGATCCACCAAAACAGCTAGTGAAATCGTTTTAGGACGGCCAATATGAATCAATGCATCCAATGCTGCTCGAATAGTTCGTCCTGTAAACAATACATCGTCAATTAAAACAATATTCTGTTCGGAAATGTTCAATCGCTCTTCTGAGTTCAAACCTAAATCGTTATGCTGGTCAGGTTTATCATCCCGAAAGTTAGTAATGTCAATGGCCATGACCGGAATTTGAACACCTTCTAATTGTTCTAAACGGTCTGCGATACGGCGTGCAAGATACTCGCCACGTGTTTTGATTCCCACCAGAACCAAATTTTTACCACCCTTATTGCGCTCAATTATCTCGTATGTAATACGAGTTAACGCGCGCTGTAATGAGGCATTATCTAAAACTTCTTTATTTGGCATATTCATCTTCCTCTCTATTAATCGGTGTTAATGTTGATAAAGCAAACTCAAAGTAATCTGGTAATGGACTGTCAAATGATAATTCATTGCCTGTTGTAGGTTGCTCTAAAGTCAGTGTCTTAGCATGCAATAATTGCCCATTCAACTGTATACCATCTAGCTTCTGTGCCGTACCGTATACAGGGTCCCCAACAACTGGATGACCAATGTAGCTCATATGCACTCTTATTTGGTGCGTTCTGCCAGTTTCTAAATTCACTTGTAACAGCGTATAACCAGCGTATCGTTTTAAGACATGAAAATGCGTGACAGCCTCACGGCCGCCTTCAATAACTGCTTGTTTTTTTCGATCAATTTTATGACGTCCAATCGGCGCTTCAATTGTTCCTGAATTTTCTGTAAATTCACCACGGACTAGCGCGTAATATATGCGCTGGTTTTTATGAGATTTTAACTGTTCGGATAGTGAACGATGAGCCTTATCGTTTTTTGCGACCATTAGTAGACCGCTAGTATCGCGATCAATGCGATGTACTATTCCAGGTCGGAATTCACCATTGATGGTTGACAATGGTGAATGATGAAGTAATGCGTTCACCAATGTACCAGAACTATGCCCTGCAGCAGGGTGCACGACCATTCCTTGTGGCTTGTTCACAACAATAATATCATCGTCTTCATAAACAATATCAAGCGGAATGTTTTCAGCTTCAATCGTTGTTTCTTGAGCATCAGGTGGTGTAATAGATATTGTATCTCCACTGACAACTTTATATGAGCGTTTTACTTTATGATTGTTAACTAAAATCGTACCGTCCACTAACCAATTTGAGAGTGTAGTACGTGAGTAACTCAGATTTTCTTTCGATAACACAGCATCAACACGCCCAGCTTGATCTGTTATATGAATTAATATTTTATTTGCCATCAGTATCCATGTAATCCTTAATTTGTTGCACAATGTTTTTTGTAAGATAATATTTCCGTTCTCGGTCAGCGCGAACAAATGATAAAATATGACCATTCAACTGCCAATGTTCAATATCTTTCAAAGAAATTTTTTCATACTCTGATAATAACACCCGACCCAAGAAAAGATTGGGTCCAGCGATGTAAACACGTCGACGAACGACTAATAGTACGCCTAATAAAATCATCACCATCATAAACAAAATTGGTAGGATTTCAAGTTTGAAACTCATTTCATCCCAAACGACAATACTACCCATAAAAAATATACCCCACCACAACCAACTAATTTTACCTGTTGAATCCAATGGTTGAAAAAAACCGCGTCTTGGTATCATGTGTTGCCCTTTTCTGTAAACGTATTCAACTAATATTTTACCAGATTTCAATTAAAGGAATATAAAAAGTTACTACTAACAAAGCATAGCTTATTATTATCCTCAATTTGTGATTCGACGACAGCATATAATATTTCAACAAAATTTGTTATACTTTCGGTATACGTTCAATTAAAAGGAACCCTATATGATTACACTATATGTTGACGCAGCACGTGATGTATCTACCGGTCGTTCGTCAGCTGGCGCAGTTTTAATTATTGATAAAGTACAAAAACAGCTAAAAACCGCCTTGAGAAAGACGGTTAACAACCATGAGGCTGAATTTTTGGCAGTTCTTTGGGCATTAAAACAGCTACCTAGCAATGGAAATGTACAAATATATAGTGATTCAAAAATCGTAACCGATGCCTTGCATAAATCTTATGCAAAACACTACCAAGGTCTTGTTGATGAGATCAATCTACAATTGACACCATACCATCTAGTTTTAATCAATTGGGTTCCAGAAAAAGAAAATCGCGGAGCTCATAATTTAGCTTTGCAAGCACTAAAAAACGCGAACCATTAAAGTTCGCGTTTTTTAATCGTTTACAATACAAGTTGGTACGCCCACCGAACACCATTAATTTCTTCTCCCTCATTAATGTGTACAATGCCACGCTTCTCAAATCCATTACCTGTGATGACAGCTTGCATTGGTAAGTTACCTGGATGAGTATCAATTCGAAAATCGCTTGTACCGTTTTCATAGAAAAACGTCAAAATAGCAGTCATGAATCGCTGTGCTAATTTTTGCCCTCGATACTTATCAAGAATAGCAAAGCGATGAATGCCAATGTAATCCGTTTCAGAATTAAGCCATTTGCCATCCTCTATCAGCGTATATATCGGATCTTCACCTGCTAATATTGCTGTATATCCCGCAACTTGATGATCCACAACCAACACGAATCCTCTTTGCAATGCTAAATCTTCCTCAATCGTATCTTGATTGGGATATCCCGATTGCCACTGTGAAAGTCCTTGTTCTTTCAGATAATAACGGGCATTATTAATGATTGATACAATTGATTTTATATCCTCCTCATGCGCCCGTCGCATATAAACTGATGTCATATTCCCGTCCTTATAATTAGAAATAATTTATTTTATCATAAAAATTATAATAGGACAATCATAAAATTTTTACCGTTCTCTTTTCTTCACAATAACTTTCCAAACGATTCATAGCTGTTTCTAGCATGTCCAAAGACGCCGCATAACTAATTCGTACATATCCTGCACCGCCCGGGCCAAATCCTGATCCAGGAACGACTGCCAATTGTTGCCTATCAACCAGGTCATAAGCAAACTCCACGTCATTTTGGTTTAAATCTACAGGTATTTTAGCAAACATATAAAATGCGCCACTTGGTGTTGCCATTTCAAACCCTAGTTTTGTCATTTTTTCAACTAGGTAGTCCCGTCGTTTTTTATATTGCTCTTTCATCCATAACGTATCGTCCTTACTTTCTGCACTTTTAAATGCTTCAGTAGCCGCTGCCATTGCAGGATTTGAAGGTGTCATTATGACAAAACCGTGCACCATATTAATTTTCTTCATTAAAGCCGCAGGACCCGCCAAAATACCGATTCGATATCCTGTCATGGCATGGGACTTTGATACGCCATTAATAACAATTGTTTGTTCAGGTAAAATGCTTGCCATTGAAACGTGAGGTGCATCATAGCTCAATTCAGAATAGATTTCGTCTGAAATGATTAAAATATTTGTTTCTCGTACCACGTCTGCTAAATCTTTCAACTGTTCTGCTGTGTAGGTCACGCCAGTTGGATTAGAAGGATTAGTGATAATAATTGCTTTGATATGATCTTCGGTAGCAATGATTTCACGTAAATGGTCTGGCGTTAGTACAAACTTGTCTTCCGAGACGTCAATAAACACTGGGTGACCACCATTTATGCGTGTCATTTCAGCATACACTGGATAGGCGGGCGTCGGGATTAGAATCTTATCATCTGGATTCAAAATTGCTGCCAATAATGTATAAAGACCTTCTGTGGCACCAACTGTTGTAATGATTTCTTCAGCTGGGTCATAATCAAGCCCATACCGATCATTTAAAAAGTCACTAGCTGCTTGACGTAGTGTTTTCTTTCCTGCTGAAACTGAATAATGTGAATCATCTGCACTAATTGCAGCTAAGGCAGCGTCTTTAATATGCTGAGGAACTGAAAAATCTGGCTCACCAATTGTTAGTTTCAGAATATTAGGAATGTCACTAACTTTTTCATCGAATGAATGGATTGGGCTAGGCTTTACTTTATTTAAATTATCATTAAAAATACCGACTTGTTCTAACTTTGACTTAATCATATTGAATCCTCATTTCATTATTGCTTTATTCTAACAATGATGAATTATTTTTTCACGAAAATATTGTACAAAGAAAAAAATTATCATTGGTCATATCGCACAAGTAGTTACCATGAAAATAAAAACAAGAGATCAATGATCTCTTGTTTTTTATTTAACACGCTTACCCCAATACTGGAAATAATCGACACGCAATGCCCCATTATATAGTTTGCGTCGTTTTGTTGATTTTTCACCGTAAGATTTTTCAAATTCCAAGTCGCTAGTTAAAATATACTTACTCCAACTTGGTAGATTACGATAGACCGTACCCATTTGCTCGTATAACTCACGGGCGGCTTCAAGTTCACCTAAACGTTCACCATAGGGCGGATTAGTCACTAGTACACCGTTAAGTTTATCAGTTGTCCAGTCTTTAGCAGCTAACTGTTTGAAAGTGATATCCTGACCAAGTCCCGCATGTTTTGCGTTTTCTCTGGCAATATCAACCATATTTTCGTCAATATCAAAGCCTTCAATATCAAGAGTGCGGTCATAATCAGCTTGCGCTTCAGCCGCATCACGCACTTCGTCTGACAATTTTTTATCAAACCAGTCCATGCTCTCAATATCAAAATCACGAATTAATCCAGGTGCGATATTACGACCAATTAATGCTGCCTCAATCGCAATCGTTCCGGACCCAGTGGTTGGGTCAACAAATGGACGATCTGGGTGCCAATTTGTCAGCAAAACTAATGCCGCCGCAAAGTTTTCTTTTAATGGTGCACCACCCTTATTCACACGATAGCCACGCTTAAATAAGGACTCCCCTGTTGTATCCAAAGTAACCATAACGTGATCTTTATCAATCATCACTTCAAGTTGTGCAAAATAACCGTTCTCAGGCAAGCGTGTTCGAATATGATAAGCTTCTTGCAATCTATTAACGATTGCTTTTTTAGTGATGGCTTGCACATCTGGCACACTAAATAACTCAGACTTTTTTGAACGTCCAGCAACGGGAAATTCTGAATCATAGTTCAAATAATCTTCCCATGGTAAGGCTTTAACGCCCTCAAACAGTTGATCAAATGTCGTTGCATCAAATTCACCCACAATAATCTTAATTCGATCCGCTGTACGAAGCCAAACGTTAGTATTCAATATATCTTTTTGTGTACCGTCAAAACGTACTCGATAATTTTCAACTTGATGCTCATAGCCCAAGCGTTCTAGTTCTTTACCAACAAGAGATTCCAATCCTGCTGCTGCTGTCGCCATTAAATGATATGTTTTTTCCATGATTTTCCTTTATAATTAGCGTATGAGATTAACTGATTTAGAAGATTTAACACAATATATGTCACTTGATACAAAACTATTAGTGCAAACTGAGGACTTTGTTAATCAGGTGACAGCGATAAAATATGCAAATAATCATTCGGATATTATATTACTAACTAACGATCAGACTAATGTCATGACACTATCACAACTATTCGCGCGTTTGCGTACACTACCGGCTAATACTATTCTTCTCACAGAAAATAATCAACCCATTTTTGGTTTTCATCTTGATAATCAATACAATATTATTTTTAAATAATTAATCAATAATATTGTTATACGTTACACCACGTCTGCGCTGCTTGGAGACCTGCGCTGCCTGTGGTGTAGTAATGTTGTCACGTTGCCAATTGGCCAAAATTGTTTCAATATAACGCAAACTACGGGCATTATTTGCAACAGCCTCTTGAATGGCCAATAACATCATCACTGGCTCAAAATGATCTTGATCGAACCAATGCCCAACAGTTTGCATTTCCATTGGTGATAATGGACGCCCAAATTCTGCCTCTAACGTCTGCATAATTTCACGACGAGCACTTTTACCATCTGACACAATTTCCGACCGTTGTGTGGTTTGACCATCTAATAGCTTTTCGTATAATGGTGTAAAATCATAAGTTTCAGTCTGAATACTGCCACCTACCACCTGCATCAAATCTCGTCTTATCAAACTCTGCAAGCGCGTAATAACAATTTTCTCGGTCGTGTGCATTACTTGGGCAATAGCTGCCGGTGTAGCTTGATCTCCCCGCCCTTGAATGCGCTCCACCTGCATATACAATGCTAAATCATCATTATCTAGACCAACATCTTGATAATGTAACAACAAGTCATTACTTACGCCAGTGTTACCAGCCTGAATATACTGTTGTAATCTTTTTTCTAACGTCATATTTCCTCGGTTTTAAAAACGTCCAAATAAATTGGACGTTTTTCTTATATAAATAGTGTATCACATTCGAATAAGAATACTATGCTACAAAACTATGTTTAAGGACGTAATCGGTTGGTCATTCGTGGAAATGGAATAGCTTCACGAATATGCTCCTCGCCGGTTACAAATGTCACCATACGTTCCAACCCCAAGCCAAATCCTGAATGCGGCACTGAACCGTACTTACGCAAATCAAGGTACCAAGCATACTCATCCATGTTCAACCCTAATTTTTCAATTTCATTCTTCAGGTAGTCATAATCCGTCTCACGTTCTGATCCACCTATAATTTCTCCATAACCTTCTGGAGCTAATAAATCAGCTGAAACAACAATGTCGTCTCGTGTTTTATGGCGCTTCATGTAGAATGGCTTAATTGCTTTTGGAAAATTAACAATAAACACGGGTTTAGCAAAATGATTAGCCAAGAACGTTTCTTCGGGTGAACCAAAATCAACGCCCCACTCCACATCAAAATCATTATCTTGTAATAATTTGACTGCATCATCATAGCTCACACGTGGATATGGTAACTGTGTATATGACCGAAGTAGGTCCTTGTCACGCTTGAGAATGTCAAGTTCTTGATCATTATTCTCGAGCACCCTTGAGATCAAGAAAGCAATATAACGTTCTTGAAGTTTCAAGCTTTCCTCTTGATCCATAAAGGCCATTTCAGGTTCAATCATCCAAAACTCAGTCAAATGACGCCTCGTCTTAGACTTTTCTGCACGAAATGTTGGCCCAAATGTAAATACTTTACCAAACGCCATTGCGCCAGCTTCAGCATATAATTGACCAGTTTGCGACAAGAATGCTGGTTCGCCAAAATAATCCGTTTCAAATAATTCAGTCGTTCCTTCTGGTGCGGATCCAGTCAACACAGGAGCATCTAATTTCGTAAAGCCTTCTTTGTTAAAGAACTCGTATGTTGCTGCAACAAGTGTATTACGAATTTTTAGAGTAGCAAACGGCTTCAGATGGCGTAAGTACAAATGACGTTCGTCAAACAAAAATTCAGTCCCATGCTCTTTAGGTGTAATTGGATAGTCATGACTTTCACCAATTACTTTAATATCGGAAACAGCCATTTCATAACCGAAAGATGAACGAGCATCTTCATGAATTTCACCAGTAACATATATACTAGTTTCCTGCTTCAAACTTTTAGCAGTTTCAAACACTTCTTCTGACACGTCAGCTTTAGCAACAACCCCTTGGAAGAAGGCTGTGCCATCACGTAATTGTAAGAATGCAATTTTGCCACTACCACGCTTTTGACGGAGCCAAGCTCCAATAGTCACTGTCTTTCCAACAAAGTTTTTTGCATCAATAATCTTAATTTTAGGTATTTCTTCAGTCATCACTATATTAATCTTTCGTATATTTTTTAAAGAATTGCGTCAAACGTAAAACTGCTTCATTAAGGGTATCTTGATCTTTAGCATAACTCAAGCGCAAATATCCTGGCATGCCGAATCCCTCACCGGCAGGCAAAGCAACATGTGCTTCTTCCAAAATTTTCGTTGATAATTCAACAGTATTACTTACGCCAACAAGTTTCATTAATTTTTCATCAACTTGTGGAAATAAATAAAAGGCACCTTGCGGCTTTATATCAACATGTACACCATTAATTTTGTTTACTGCGTCAAAAGTCGTATTTAACCGTTGTTCAAAGGCTTTGCGCATTTTTTCAACGGTATCTTGCTCCCCACTCAATGCCTCAATTGCTGCATATTGAGCCGCAACTGTCGGATTGGAAGTCATGTGTCCCAATAACTTATTCATCGCCGAAATAATTTCTGAACTTGCTAGAGTCCAACCTATACGCCATCCTGTCATTGAGTACGCCTTAGATACACCATCCACAATAATCATAGCACTGTTTTCAAGAGGTTGTAACTGTAGCCCAGATGTAAACTCAGCGCCATTATAAACAAGTTGACCATATATTTCGTCTAAAATAACATAGGCCCCATGTGTATTTGCCCAATCTAGAATGTCTTGAATCTCTTGTCTACTGTAGACTTGCCCAGTTGGATTGGTAGGAGAATTAACAATAACCAACTTAACTGTTTTTTTAATTTTGTCCAAATTTGAAACGGTTAACTTCATCGACGAGCTTTCCGGATGAACTTCTATCAGTTCACCTCCAGCTAGCTTGATTTGTTCAACATAACTTACCCACTCCGGAGCAGCAGTAACAACTGTGTCACCAGGATTCAGTAAAACCTGCATCAATACATACAGTGATAATTTTGCGCCTGTCGTTACGGAAACATTTTGAGTAGTAATACCTGCTTCATATCGCTGACCAACATTTTCAACAATCGCTTGCTTTAATGCAGGTAACCCACTGGCTGGTGTATAAAAACTTGTTTTTTGTGCTTGAATCGCTTCAATAGCTGCATCAGAAATATTTTTAGGTGTTTGAAAATCAGGTTCACCTACACCTAAATTAATGACATCGATACCCTCTGCTTGCATTTGTTTAGCAAGGGCGTTCATAGCTAACGTTGGAGAAGCAGTTATGGCATTCACACGATTCGAAAAAGTCTTCACTTTGTAGTTACCTCTTACATACCTGAAATGGCACGATACGTCTTTCCTGATTTAAAGTCTAATGTTAAATAATTCAATTTATTGTCCTGCCCTTTATAACTAATTTCCCAAACTAATACCCCTTGGTATTCACTAATATTAGCCGAATATAACTTTTTCGGCTTGTATTTGTTAGTTATCAGTTTTTTGAGCTGACTATCTGTCATCCCCGATGAACGATTATATGTTTTTATTTTATTATTGCGAACAATTGCAACTTTTTGAGTACCAGTCGTTGTTTGCCCTAGAACGGCATAAGTGGTCGTCTTTCGATAGTTAACAGATACTTGTGTTACTGTTGCAATGCTTGTCTTCTCACGTACTAATTTTTCAACTCTATTTTCTGCCTGGCGCATTGGGGCTAATGAAACGTAAAAATACCCCAAAATAAAGGCTGCTAGGATAATCAGAATACCGATTACTATGAACCAAAAGTGCGCCCAATGAATGCGCGCTTGGCGATGTCGCTGGCGGATTCGAATATCATCTTTAAATTGTATCATTTTTTGAACCCTCCATGATGGCACGTACACATGATATTATACCAAAAAATACGGTGATTTTGATCTGCGAGTTAGAGGTCATGCAATAATCGATCATATTGCTGTTCTAAACCTTTTTTCAAGTTCATCTTTTCAACGACAATTTGTTGCTTAAATCGATTGCGTTGCATAGCATTTAGTTGAGAAACTAATATACCATTTTGATGACGTTGCATTTGGGTTAAAACATAAGCTAGACGTGATACAGGTTGCCACACTTCTCGTTCTGGAACAATTACAATTGCAGGTAATTCCTGCTCTCTAAGCCACATAGTTGAAAAAATTTTTGGGGTAACAATAATAATATTATTTCGTTTGGTTTGACTCTGTCGTTGTATTTTTTCCAACGAGCCAGTAATTCCTTCCGCGACAATATTATAATTCGTTGTCACTGCATATTTTATTTTTTGATACCAATGATTGACCCGTTCTTCATTGGGGACAATTAATAGTATTTCTCCAACATTACGCTGCGTAATAGCTTGTAAATGAACTATTGGAGACGAACGTTGCAATTGTACAACACGAATTGGTTGTAAATCATTATGAACAAATTCACGCTCAACAGTAAAGGACTCCGGTACATCACGTAAGAATTCCGTAACCTCTGTTGGTAAAAACTCACTAACAATCAATAATTTATGAACATTGGAAACAAATTCTGCTTGATAAATCGCACGTTCCAAAATATCGAATACGACTTCAGTTTGCGTTTGTCCGTTAACTTCGGAAAATTCATTTGCCACCACAATGTCATTTTGTAACTGTAAACGTCTAATCTTCAACAATTGCTCTCGAATATCTTGGAACTCGCGAGGAATACTATTTTCGCTAATTTCAAACAGTTCTTTTAAATGCAATATTATCAATAAAAACCGTTCCACGCGTTTTAAATTAGCCCGTTGATTATCAGATTGCAATATCTGTTTTAGTAGTTTTAATGCTTCACTTAAACTCTGTCGAACAAATAAGCGCTGTTTATGTGTCAAACCAGCTATTTCTTGATGATTCAAGCCTTTTAAGGTGTTTTGATACTGCGTAACATTTAAAGAAACGTGAAAATAATCATGTAAGTCATCCACAAATTGCGTTGGCGTTTCCATGACAACAACTGGCCATTTTTCAATCTTTTTCGCTTCACGTAATTTTTGGCTTTGCATAAAATATGTGCTGAAGTTCATGATAATGATATTAGCTTGATGGGCACTTTTATAAGCCTTTTCGTAAAATTGCGCACCACTGTCACCACGAATTGATGAAACATAGTCATCATTTTGAACACCTACCGAAATTTCTCTAAGTAAACCAGTTTTTGTTTGCGTCAGCCAAACCAAAACACGAGCTTTAAAAAATTGAATTTGCAGTGTATTTTTTTCTTTTAAAGTTTGAGCAAACTTTTCAACATCTATATATTCTGAAGGCTCATACAAAATAGCACTCTGTATTGGTCGGCTAAATAGTTTTGTAAGATTAGTAATAATGTCTACTTGCTGAGCTTGTAAACTCTCATCATTAGTCAATAAAACCGCTGTTTTTCCATTTAAAATAACTGGAACCAAATAGGCCAATGTTTTTCCCACTCTCGGACCGGTTAAAATGGTCAGCAAGCCATCGGTACGTTTATTTAGGAATTGATTGGCACGATCCATTAAACTGTTCTGTGCAACATTTGTCGTTAACCACTGCCCAAATAACTTTGTCTTTTCGCCACTTGTTTCTGGATAATCAACTTGCACAGATTTATTAGAAGTATGAATTGATGGTTCTACTGTAGGGGTTAACAAAGCGACTTGATCAACAGTACCAAAATTTTGCTTGTTTTTTGAATGAACAAGCTTTAAAAATTGCTGCGTTTGACGTAGTAACGGCCAGTCACCTTGTTGCAATTGTTTTAATGTAATATCCGGTAATTCTTCAAGCTTTTTCCAAAATTTCAAAAACAGCAAAGCCGTGGCATGTGCATCCGCATTGGCACGATGTGCATTTTTGAGCGTGATATTTAAGTAGGTCGTTAAATCTAATAAACGATATCCTGGAGCTGTTGGAAACAATATTTGAGCAAGCTGTACTGTGTCGATAGCGGCGGATTTTAAGGGTGGAAGACCAGTTCTTTCGAACTCATCATTTAAATAAGGATAATCAAAATTAACATTGTGCGCAATAATCACTGCATCTTGAAGTAAGTTTTGCAATAATGGTGCAATTTCTTCGAAATACGGTGCGTTTTGCACATCAGTTTGTGATATATGCGTGAGCTGTTGAATCTGACGATCAATTAATTGGCCTGGATTGACGAAAGATTCAAAATGATCAACGATTTGACGTTTTTTTATAAATGTCATACCAATTTGAATAATTCGCCCACCTTTTTTTACGCTATGTCCTGTGGTCTCAAGATCGACAACCACGAATGTATCGTTGGCGTTCATATAAAGCACCTTTCTAAACGTGCGTGCTAGCACTTTTTATGTGAGAATTGCGCTGTTTACTACACAATCATTATGCGCACTAAACAACGCAATTCTCTTTTATATTTTACACTAAATACTACTGTGCGGTACAATAGTAAAGTACATCTGGAGAAATTTATGTTAAGTCAAATGAATGGCGTAGGTCAATCCCACGCAAAAGCAATATTAATCGGCGAACACGCCGTTGTTTATGGCGAACCTGCCATTGCAATTCCCCTACCAAATATGACAGTCACTGCTACATTGAGACCAGCATTTCGTGGTCAAACAATTGATGGTGCTGAATTTCATGGCGATTTAAGTGAACTTGGTGCAAACGTTGAAGGTATCCGACAACTATTATTGCGCCTAATCAATAAATTCAAAATGACTAATGTGCCATTCCTTCTTTCTATTGAATCAAATGTTCCTCAAGAGCGAGGTTTTGGTGCTTCAGCTGCTCTAGCAACTGCGATTACAAGAGCATTCTTTGATTACTTTAAGACAACTTTAAGTAATACGGAACTGAACTACTTCACAAATATTGAAGAAGTCATCTCCCATGGATCGCCTTCTGGCTTAGATGCCACCACCGTTAATTCGAGCAACCCTATTTGGTTTATCAAAAACGAAACAATGGAAAAATTTGAAATGAACTTAGCAGGTACGTTGGTATTAGCCGATACAGGTATCCACGGTCAAACCGTTCACGCCGTCAGCATAGTCAAAGAATTTTTGACTAATGATCAAGAACGCGCTTGGTCAACAATTAGTCATCTCGGACAAATTGCTGAAAAAATACGGATTGATATTTCTGAAAATAATCCTGAGCATTTAGGTATGATGTTTACAGCAGCCCACCACGAATTACAATCATTGGGTATTTCACATCCCAAGCTTGACAAGTTAGTTAATGCTGCGAATCACGCGGGGGCTCTAGGAGCAAAGTTAACGGGCGCTGGCATTGGTGGTGCTATGTTTGCCTTAGCTAGAAATAACAATGACGCAATTGCAATTGCCAATGCTCTCAATAAAGCTGGCGCACAGAATACATGGATTCAACCCTTATGAAAGCTACTGCCCATACAAATATCGCCCTCATAAAATACTGGGGGAAAAGAAATACGGAACTGAACTTACCGACAACTAGCTCACTTTCATTAACACTAGACAAGTTTTACACAACAACTTCTGTGCAACCTGCCAATCATGATTGTTTTATTTTGAATAATCAAGTCGTGGACGCTACCCGTGTTCATCACTTTTTGGATATTCTACGACAGCAGTTGGGCAACTTTACACCGTTGCAGGTTGTTTCTGAAAATCACGTACCTACAAGTGCTGGATTAGCCTCCTCTGCTTCAGCTTTTGCTGCATTAACGGGAGCTGTTACACACGAGCTAGGAATGGACCTATCCAAGGAAGAATTATCCCGCTTAGCCCGTCGTGGTTCCGGTTCAGCTAGTCGCTCTTTTTTTGGTAACTTCGCCATGTGGCATAAAGGTATTGACGACGCATCTTCTTTTGCCGAGAGCCTTAACGCACCTGAATTGCCCATTGCTTTGGTTGTTGCTGAAGTTTGTGATGCGCCTAAAAAAATAACTTCAACTGAGGGGATGAAACGTGCAGTTACCTCACCAAATTATGATCACTGGCTATCAAAGTCTGCTAATCAATTCATTGATATGCAACATGCCATACTAGATCAAGATATTGACAAAATTGGTGCTTTGGCTGAAGATAATGCCTTGGGTATGCATGCTTTAAATTTAACAGCTACAAAGAGCCCATTCACTTATTTTACAGACAAAACACAATTAATTTTATCTTTAATACAAGATATGCGCCATCAAGGTATATTAGCCTATGCAACAATTGATGCAGGACCAAACGTTAAAATTATCACAACAGCGCAAGAAGCACCCAAAATTGCGACCATACTAAATCATGCCATACCATCTCTGAAACTTGAAATTGCTCAAAGCGGGCCTGGAATTTCTTATGACTAAAATATTAATCCCTGGTAAACTCTTTTTGGCTGGTGAATATGCAATTACTAATCCTGGTAATACCGCACTAATTGTTGCCATTACTACAGGATTAACAATAGAAATTACTTCAGCACGGGATGTTTCCACTGCTACTTCTAATATCATTACAGATGATCTAACATTCAATATCAACCATGAAACGCCAGAGCAAACTGATGACTGGCGTTTTGTTCGCGCAGCTGTGAATCTGATGACTCACTATGTTCATATGAAAAAATTAAGCCCCAAATTACAAGAAGTAAATATTGATATCAAAAGTAATATGAATCATCATACAGGTAAAATTGGTCTTGGTTCATCTGCGGCCGTGGTTGTAGGCATCGTATCGGCTTTTAATAATCATTTCAAATTCAACCTAACGTTACTGACTCAATTTAAAATTGCTGCGCTCGCACACTTGCACGTGCAAAAAAATGGTTCATTAGGTGATGTTGCAGCAATAACATACGGCGGTGTTATTTCATACCAGAGCCCCGATTTATCTCAATATCAAACAGCAGATAAAAATTGGCTTCAGCCTGAAATTGTTGATGTCCCTTGGAAAAAACTAAACATCGTTCCCCTCAGTTGGCCGCAGGATTGGCAAATCCTCCTAGGTGCCACACATGAAAGCGCCGATACACGTAAGGCACTCTCCTCAAGAACATTGCCAACTTCTTTTTTCAAAGAAAGTCAATATATCGCTGATGTCGTCGTTCAATCGATTATTAAAAATGACTACAAGCAATTTTCAAAAGGTTTAAAATTAAATCAAACCATCTTACAGCACACATTATCCCAGAAATACGTTACACCAAAACTAGCAATTCTACTGCAGACACTTGGCGATACCGCAGGAAAAATCAGTGGTGCTGGATTTGGTGATAATGGGTTTGCGATTGTTAATGGACCTACAGATTTACCAGAAAAGTGGCTTGCAGCTGAAATTGAGCCACATTACGTCCAAATTGCCCCACAGAATCGAGGTTAAAATGACTGAATCTGCTCAATCTCATCGTAAAGATGAACATCTATCACTTGGTGTCAAACTCTGGCGTCAAAATGCAATGCCTGTCATTGGTGCAACTTATGATGATGTACGTTGGTTACCCAACACTTTTCCCGAAATGAGTGTGTCAGAAGTTGATGCTTCAACCAAATTATTTGATCATCACTTTAAATGGCCATTCTATATTGAAGCCATGACTGGCGGATCAGCTTTAACTGGTCGCATCAATATGGAACTTGCTGAGGTAGCTGCTGAGTCAAATATTGCTATGGCAGTTGGCTCACAATCAATTGCACTAAAAGAACCTGAAACACGTGAATCATTCACAATTGTTCGTAAGAAAAATCCCGATGGCTTTCTATTTGCCAATTTAGGCGCCGATCATCCTATTTCAAATGTGCGTACTGCCATTGATATGATTGACGCTAATGCTATTGAACTTCATGTTAATGCTGCCCAAGAACTTGTCATGGCTGAAGGGGATCGCAAATTTTATTGGCTAGACAATCTTGCTGAAATCATTGCAAAGTCACCTGTTCCGGTGATAATTAAGGAAGTTGGCTTTGGCATGAGTCAGTCAACTTTCAAACAAATTGCTAATTTAAATCCAGCTGCTATCAACGTTGGCGGAGCAAACGGAACAAATTTTTCTATTATTGAACAAAGGCGTAATCGACTTTCTGAAGCTGTCGATTTAGATAATTACGGATTATCAACCGTCGAAAGTTTGCTGGAAGCAAAAATGGCTAACAACCATTTACCCCTAATTGCAACGGGAGGCATTCAAAGTGTGAATCATGTTATAACTAGTCTCATGCTGGGCGCATCTTTAACTTCTAGTGCTGGTTTCATGCTCACAACCCTAATGGAAAAAGGTCAAAAATCATTACTCGAAGAAATTAATGCATGGCAAGTAGCGTTACCACGTCTCTTTACTTTACTTGGTGCCCAAAATATAGCTGAGTTGCAACATAAACCATTAATATACAGCCCTAGCCTACAAAGCTTTATTGCACAACAAAAAGCATCTCAATGAGATGCTTTTTCATTTAATTATTTTATTAAATCAACTTTGTCAAAGTCAACAATAGCAATTACCGGCAAATTTCTGAAGAAGTTATTATAATCCATACCATAACCAACCAAAAATTCGTCTGGTACATCTAAACCAAAATAATCAACTTCAAAATCAACTACTCTAGCCTCTTTCTTATCAGCCAACGCCACTGTGGTGACACTTGAGGCGCCCTTTAATTCAAAATAATTGTGCAACCATTGCATTGTTCTTCCTGAATCAATAATCTCATCAACAATAACAACATCTCGATTAGTTAAATCCATGCTAACATCATGAACCACTTTGACTTGGCCAGTTGATGCTGCGCCTGAATAGCTTTTAACGTCTACAAAATCAAAATCAACATCTAAAGGCATCTTACGTAATAAATCAGTAGCGAAAATGACCCCACCTTTCAGTACAGCAATAAAAATTGGACGTTCTTTATTATTTTCGAATTTTGATGTTAATTCATTAGCCACACGCTGAACTTGAGCCTGAATATCTGTTTCTGTTGCCAACACCCCTTTAATAGCAGGATGTGTAATCAAAGGTCTCATGCTAAACCTACCCTCTTAAAAATTTCATCAACATGACGTAGATGATAATGATAATCAAATGCATCGTCAATTTGTTCTTTGGTCAAATTGGATTGAATAGTTGGGTCTGCATCAACCAATTCTCGGAACATCATTTGTTCATCCCATGAACGAGCCGTCAGTGGTTGCACAGTGTCATATGCTTGCTCACGTGATAATCCAGCATCGATTAGGCTTAATAATAGGCGTTGTGAATAAATCAAGCCATAAGTACGATCCATATTCTTTTTCATTGTGTCTGGGAAAACACCCAAATTATTTAGAATACTCGTATGACGATTCAACATGTAATCAAGCAAAGCAGTTGCGTCAGCTAATATAATACGTTCTGCTGATGAATGTGAAATATCACGTTCATGCCACAAGGTCACGTTCTCCAAAGCTGTTACCGCATAGCCACGTAATACGCGGGCAAGGCCAGTAATGTTCTCATCACCAATAGGATTACGCTTATGAGGCATTGCAGAAGATCCCTTTTGCCCCTTAGCAAATCCTTCTTCAACTTCATGTATTTCAGAACGTTGTAGTGATCGGATTTCAGTAGCTAGTTCCTCCATCTGTGTACCTATTAAAGCAATGGTCTGGATATAATCAGCATGTAAATCACGAGGTAACACTTGTGACCCAATTGGCTGCGGTGTCAGCCCAAGCTCTTTCATAGCAACTTCTTCAACACGCGGTGGCACGTTAGCAAAGGTTCCGACTGCTCCTGAGAGCTTACCTGTTTCAACTTCAGCGGCAACACGATCAAAACGTTCAATAGCACGTGTTGCAGAAGCATAGAAGCGTGCCATTTTCAAACCAAATGTTGTTGGTTCAGCATGAACGCCATGTGTCCGTCCCATCATAACAGTATCTTTATATTGCAGAGCCAATTTTTTAATTGCTTCACGCCAATTTTGTAAGTCTTGTTTGATAATATCATTTGCCTGACGTAGACGTAATGCTTGAGCTGTATCAACCACATCAGTTGACGTTAAACCATAGTGAATCCACTTACGTTCGTCGCCAAGTGACTCAGAAACATTACGCGTAAATGCAACCACATCATGTCGTGTTGATAATTCGATTTCTGCAATACGATCAACGTCAAATCTAGCGTTTGCACGTATCTTCTCTAAATCTTTAGTTGGAATGTGTCCTTCAGCGACCCAACCAGCATCAACAGCAATTTCAACATCAAGCCATGTCTGATATTGATTTTTTAGCGACCAAATGTCGCGGAGTTGTTCTCGTGAATATCGTTCAAGCATTATTTTTGTCCTTTGTGAAATAAAGTGAAGCAGCGAGTAATAAGCCACCAAACGTGTTACCTAAAAATGCTGGTACAAGATTATGCAACATTTGTACCAATGTAATCGTACCATTAAAATAAGCAGCTGGCAGTAAGAAAAAATTAGCAATTACATGATTGAATCCAATCAACACAAAAATCATGACTGGAAACCACATACCTACTATTTTCCCAATAGCATCCTTGGCGACCATACCTAAGTATACACCCATCGCCACCAACCAATTCGCACCGATTGCCGAAAAGAAAATCATCGGCATACTTGGGGTTACTTTAGCCATTGCCATTGCTGCAACTTGTTTGCCATAAATATCCACCTTGGTCAGCCCTAAATAGTGTCCAAAAATATAGGCTAATAAAATCGCACCAAGTCCATTGAGCAAAGTTATCAGTGTTACTTCAAAAAAATAACGCAACCAACCCAAATTATGATTTAAAGCGCCGTAACCAAGAATAAACATATTTCCAGTAGCTAGTTCTTGTCCAGTGAACACAATCATAATTAGTCCGACCGGAAATAAGGACGCACCGACCAAAGAGACAATAGGAGATTGGAGAGCAGTTAGTGGTGCCATAGCACGTATTGCTGCTAAAAATCCCAAAGAAATAGCAACGCCACCCAGTATCCCAAGCGTCACTTTTTTCCTGAGAGGATAGCCAACTTTTCGTCGGACAGTATCAACTAGCAATACTTGCATTTCATCGTGTGTGTGCATATTCATCTCCAGAATAACTTGATTTAATTTTCTCTACTCAATTATTTTACCAGTTATTTTACTAGTTGCGTTCGTAATTAAATTAGTATTTTCTCACAAAAATAAAAAAAGTTCGGTTTATCCGAACGAAACAGTGTTTTTTATAATTTTAAGCGAACGTTTGGATTGTAAGCGTTCACAGGCCTAAATAAAACTTTGAAAATAAGGCAGCGAAAATTGCGCCGACAAATGGCGCTATGCCAGGCACAAGAATACCGTATTGAAAATCACTGGAAGCTCGTCTTTTCCAGGGAATAATTGTATATGCAATACGTGGCCCCATATCTCGAGCCAGGTTCATTGCAAATCCAGTGGTACCACCTAAGCCCATACCAACAGCCCAAACTAAGAAAGCCACAGCTAGCGGAACCATACCAGGAGCATCCCCCGCTTTTGCAGAAATAGCTAATATACCTGTCAAAAATACGAATGTCGCAAACATTTCAACAAAAAAATTACGTGGTAAGTTACGAATTGCTGGCGCTGTTGAAAAGATATTACGAACGATTACTGGATCAATATCTTTTTCAGATAACTTAAATTGATCAGCATACATAATGTAGACAATAATTGAGCCGAAAACACCGCCCAATACTTCTACAAAACTAACAATTAAGAAATACTCAAACTGGATATTCCCTAAAATAAGTTGGGCCATCGCCATCGCAGGATTAATATAAACTTCCCCAAAGATAAACAAAACAATTGCTATTCCAAATCCCCAAGTTGTAATCGAAAACAGATGACCTGAACCGTGGTATTTTGTACGATTCAACACTTCATCAGCGTGAACGCCAACTCCGAAAACAATCATGAGCGCAGTGCCCATGAATTCAGCCAACAATTGATGTATCATTTTTAATCTCCTAAGGGGTTGAAAATTTTCATGTGAAGTTTTAAATTACAGTCACCTAACTATATTAAGGCTTCAGGACCAGACTGTAAAGGTTTTTTATGACTTTGTCAACAAACCGTCATATTTCTAGATATTCCGTCAAATCGTAGCTTTTAATAGTTTAATAAAATGCTATAATTACCTTTGATAATTAAAATAAAGAGGACTATAAAATGAAAGCACAAGTTGTCTATGCAACACTTACTGGAAACAATGAAGATGTAGCAGATATTATTATTGAAGCGCTTGAAAATGCTGATGTTACGGTGAAAAAATCTGAAATTAGTCAAACCGAGGTTGATGAATTAGAAGATGTCGATATTGCCGTGGTTGTTCCCTATACATACGATCAGGGCTCACTACCAGATGAAGGATTAGACTTTTATGATGATCTAGCTGATGCAAATCTCGAGGGTGTTGTATACGGTGTTGCGGGATCAGGAGATACCTACTATTTAGATGATTATTGCTTAGCGGTACCAAAATTCGAAAAACAATTTTCGCTTACCAACGCAACTAAAGGTGCAGCAGGTGTCAAAATTAACTTAAACCCACAAGCAAACGATATCCCGACACTACAAAAATTTGCACAAGATTTAATTGCTACAGCTAAAAATAGCAAATAAAAAGAAGGCGTTTAAGCCTTCTTTTTAAATATAACTAATTTACTTAACGCAAAGTTAGAAATGATTACAAAAATATTTTGTATGACATTCCAGATTTGAGCATCTTGCTTTAACAAGTTAACTCCAAAATAAAAAATAACAAAGCCAATTACGGCAGTAGCAATTCTTGCTACCAAAAACTGAAATATCTCATTGATTACCGTATTAAAGTCGTGGGCTGTCGAGTGAAACACCCAAGTTCGGTTTGTAAGATAAGCAAAAAAGATAGACCAAAACCAAGCAAAAAGATAAGATACAGAAGAATTCATATGCCATACTTGAAAGGCTAACCAAAAGGCAATGATGTTAACCAACATTGTTAAGCCGCCAAATACGATATACAAAATAGCTTCTTGGTACTGAGTCAGCAATAACTTTATTTTTTCCATGAATTTCTCCTAAAAATAAAATAGCCCCCAATTAGGCACTATTTCATTTTTCCTTTAAATCATCTGCAAATTCAATTATTGGATTGAATGTTTTACCAGCCTCAAATCCCTTTTTAAAGATATCAAGCTTTTCTTGCTTTCGTTCTGTATTAGAAAACTTAATCTGGAAATATTCAGCCCACATACGTAGTAATGCACGATTACGACGATAGAAATCACGTTTTTTTGCATAATATCTTTTATTTCGGTAAGAATAAAAGTAACGTGGTGTTCGGTTTTCATTATCATTAAGTAGACTACTACCCACATTTTCTGCCATCTTGTGGGTCACTTTTGCGCTTGGAACAAAATATCCAGGTGCAACACGACCAGCGCGTTCAGTATATTCAATATCATCGCCCCAAATAAAGAATTCCGTGATAGGCAACCCAATCTTTTTAACTACTTCACGTTTCATTAATAATGAAACGAACGTTGCATTTTGTAGTTGCACAGGTTCCACTTGATCTTCTGGAATTACTTTCAAACGATTCATTGGTGCTGGTTGATTCATTAGCGCACGATGCCCATCAGTCCAACGAACATCACTAGACAAAAAGCCGAATTGATCTTGTTTATCAGCAAACTTCAATAACTCAGTTAACGTATCTGGATGCACAACAGTATCGTCATCCATCAACCAAACAAAATCATCGGTTGTATGCTCCATAAAGTAGCGTACACCTTTATTAAAACCACCGGCACCACCAATATTTTCTGGCAAACGTACATATTCAATTTGGTTGCCAAGTGACGTTAGATACTCTTGCGTATCTGACTTACTATTATTATCAACCACAATAATGTGTGAAAGTTTGGTATCTTGCGTCTGCAAACTTTCAATTACTTCTTTTAGAAGAGCAAGACGGTTAAATGTGACAATCACTGCACTGACATTCTGAGACATATTGTTTTCCTTAATTCAAAAATATTGTTAAATTTACAACTAATGTTAGTATAAACAAAAAAACCACAGTCGTATAGAAAAAAATTTTTTAGACATATTCCATTTTACATGAATCGTCACAAAATCTAATAAGAATTCAATGAGTTTTATTGCAGCAATCAAACCAAAAACAGAAACAAATATATTTTCCGCTCGACCATAACTAAAGTACACACCACTGATTTTAGCAGCAATTATGGTAACAATGCTCCCTAGCACAATCCAAATAGCTCGCATTTTAGTGGATTTAACAATAATACTATCGTTAATAACGAGCAACCCTGTTCCAAGTAATGCAGCGTTTAAACTGAACGGTAAATCAATTATTTCACCTATATATTGAGGCGCAATCATCAAAACTATTGCAGAAGCGATGAGTAAGCGTTTATTGGCAATTTTTTGACGCATATAATGAGCAAATTTCATCGCAATGGGTGTCATCATTAAAAACCAACCGATTGGGTATTTCGTCCAGACTTCCCCTAATGGCGTATTCAAATTTCCCTCGTTACCAAGTGCACCAGCAGAGATAGCATCCCACCAGTTTCCCATAGCAAATTGAAATGGTGTGTGCACAGGAATCACCTGTAATGTGATAAAAAATCCAATTACTGCTAATATGGTTGAAACCAGCAAATAACAATCAAAGATGTCACCTGGCTTACGATCTTCCAATAATGCCAAACGCGCAATACCAACCAGTAGTAAAGGCCAAGAAAAGTAGCTCACCAGCTTACCTAATCCATGAAAAGCATGTAAATCACCTGCAACTTTTGTTAAATACACAACGCCAATTAAAGCAATGATAACCGTTAAGAAGGCGTTTAAATATTTTTTTGTCATATTATTTCACCTTCTGGAAAAATTTTGTTTTTAGTAGATAGTTTTTACCTGTCGTAATATCATATTGAACGAGTTTAAAATCCTTCACAAGCTTTTGTTGTTCTGTCGTCAAAGATTTTTCATCAATATTTTTTCCGTTTTTATCAATAAATGACAGTTTACCATTCTCATCACGTTTATAGTTGTTAATTGTTGGGACTTTTTCAAGTAATTCGGTCTTCAATGCCCAGTACGGATCGACTTTCATATTGTTCATTTTAAGAACCATTGCAGTGAAATCGGATGGGTCTGCATAGTTTTCTGAAACATCAACTGTACCATTGGCTTTCTTGGCTGCATCATTTTGCCAAATAAAATAGGGGGTTGAATGCGCCGATAAAGCATCTGTAGATGTGTTCACGAAGCTAAATATTCCTGGCCAATGATCCCCATACCAGACCAGTGTAACTGGCCGCTTTAACTTGTTTAATTTATCAAGAAATGCTTGTGTAGCATTATCCGTGTAATGAAGTCCTTGCAAATAAGATTCTATCGTATCCAAATCAGCATTTGAATCAGTGGGCTCAATAACATTGTAATCACGTCCGGTGAATGTCCAAGGTGTATGATTTTGCATTGTTAATAATTGAATGAATTGGCTGTCATTACCACTACTAATTTTAGAAAGCACATTTTTATATGCTGAAGTGTCGCTAGCATGATTGCCGCCACCAACTGAAGCTGTATATTTGACTGGTATGTCACTGTCAGTTGTATAGAAGTAATTAATACCCATATTTTTGTACACAGCACGTCGATTGTAAAATGAACCCACATATGGATGGACGACAATTTTTTTATCAAATTGTCCAGTGACCGTTGATTTCTCATTAATGCTACTTGTTAATTGTGAATACGGCATCGTAATTGTTGGCTTATAAGCTGTAATATTAAATCCCGTCAAGGTCGAATATTCAATTCCAGCAGTACCACCGCCATAACCTGAGGAAACCATATGACCGGAACTTGTAGTATTCATAATATTATTGAGTTTTTTTAAGGGATTATCACTAATTGTCAATCCCGGTACATAACTTGGTTTTGTCAGAGATTCACTGAGCGTATAAATGACTGTTTGGTTTTTAAAGTTCGTATTTTTTCGTGTTGCATTGATACTTTTTGCTTCGCCTTGGTATTTCTTTACAAGTTTCTTCATTGTGTCCTGGCTATAACTCTTCGGTTCTACCATGGCATCTGTTGTTCGCGAATTTAGCAATGCAATGATCCCGCCATTAGAGACAGCATCGTAAAGTGAATCCCACACTTTAGGGTCATCCCCGAGCTTAATAAAGGTTTCTTTGTTTTGATCAGAGTTTATTTGGAAAAAAGGCACCAACGCCAAAATAGAAATAATCATTAATACTGCACGCAAGCGAATTGATCTAAAGACGATCCATTTACTGCGACGATAAATAATGAAAAGTAACACCGCCATAACAATTAGAACTACCACAAAAGCTATCACTAATTTGATATCTAACATCCCTATCAAATTACCAAGAGCCGTCACTTCTTGTAGGCTTGCCTCGGTTATCGCTTCTTGTCTGACGTTAATCAATTGGTATTCAGCAACCGTTACAATGGCTGTTAAGACAGCCATCACGATAATTGTTACCGGTATTCGGTTACTGATAAGAGTAATAAGCCACATCAATATCATTAGAATCACGACATTTATACCGGCCGACGTCGTCTGATTAATGACAAATTGTATGCCATTTGTCCAAGCACTACGTCCCCAATCACCGGTGCCATAGGTCGGATCTGTCAGCATAACGCCAATCTGAATAATGTAAAGTGATACTATGGATAACCACAGGAACAAAAAATTAAGTCGTAAAAATTTAAATATTTTATACTTTATCTTCATTTTATTTTCCATTCTAAAAAAGGAACAGTGCTATGCACTCTCCCCCAATTAATATAAATTCTATTATACCGTAAAACAAACAAATTTTGTGATACTAAGTTAAACGATCTGCTCTTTGGGGTCTTTTATGAAAACTAAGTAATGTAACCAAGGTTATCGCAGATACTAAGTTTAACACAATTAACCAATTTGGTACCTGTTGTGTGATTTTTATTTTAGAATTAGCAGCTAATACATTTTGTAATTTTAAGGCAATTTTGCCATGTTTAATAAAGGTCTTTTGTTCCTTACCATCAATAGTTGTATTTAAACGTAAGCCTTTGTAAGACACTATAGGTAACTCAATAATTGAATTTGATGGAATCGTTTTTTGAACATTCATATTAATCGATTTTAAAGTAGGCTCATAATTACTTGTATTGTATGTTTGACCATGTCCATCTATAATTTGATGCTTTGTCAGTAAGATACCAGATTTATCTGCCCCAATGAAAGTACTTTTATCGTTAGGATTTGACAAAGCAGATTTTGGAATGTAGTCCGTGTAGTTCTTCAAGTACCAAAATCTCTCGTTGTTGCTTATTTGATTGCTAAAGGTCATATCTGATGAGTACCCATAGCCATCATGTGTACCATCATAAAAAGTAGTATATTCTCTTAATTGTTGTGCCGTCCATAATTGTGAGTTACTATTTGGAAACCAATTATTTTTCATCACACCAGCCATGATAATGACTGAAAGCAATCCATAAGTGACTAACCCGCTGTGGAACCTTTTAGTAATTTCATGTATTTTTTGGTTAGCTTTCAAATCTAGCAGTGTAAACATTAACGCTAAGGCTATTCCTGGTTTAATAAATCTCGTAGCGAACTGTATAAAAGTTACTGGACTATTTCTTAGATAGTACGCCCACGGTGTAAAGTTGGTGCCTAACAACATTACAATTAATCCTAGAATAACCCCTAATGATGGTTTACGAGATCCAATGATAATACAAATGATGATGAAAAACAACGGTAACCATATGTCAGGACTATCGCTTGGATTTAAAAATAAATGACTGAGGTCCTTTATATTATCTGCAAATACACTAGTATTGACTACAGGCTTTTTAACATTGTTAAGCAGTTGGACAATTAATATAGGCCCTACAGCAGCAGCTGTTGATAGTAATGTTGCTATGCCGCCTAAAGTCATTACCCAAACAATTTTTATTTTATTATTGCTTTTAATGAGCAAAATAAATAAGGCAGATTGCAAGAATCATCCGAACACCGCATGTTTCTGAAAGACTTTTCGTGGTGATTGCCAGTTGAGCGTTTTCATTGGCCTGGCATTAATCCAATGATTAATTTGATCTAATTCTTTCTGACTGATGGTTTCAATTTTGCGTTCTTTTGGGATAAAACGACGGACATATCGATTTAGCACTTCATTACTACCACGTTCTTCTGGTGAATATGGGTGTGCAAAATACATCGGTATGCCTAGCTGTTCTTCTATTTCATCATATTTTGCAAACTCTCGACCGTGATCAACTGTAATTGATTTAGCATTTTTTATACCCTTGAAAAACCTAATAATAGCTGGTGTCACTGCCTGACTATTGCGCCCACTGACATGTCTCATGATATGTTGTCGACTCAATCGTTCTGTGATGGTCACTAAAACATCGCCACGTGTTTTACCAGATTGCATCGTATCAACTTCAAAATGACCAAATTCTTGTCTTAATTGGACAGCTTTTGGTCGTTTTTCAATTGAACGGCCATGAGCAAAAACACGTCTACGGCCGTCAGATTGACGTTTACGTCGAATACCTTTATCAGGTAAATCTGATAACTTAATTTTAAGCAAACCATGATGAATCCAGTTGTAGATGGTCTTGAAAGCAATGCCCAATACATGAGCAGCCGTTTCTGGTGACCACTTCAAGATACCAATGTGATGGTTCAAAAAAGCTGATATTTCAGGTGTTAGGGTCGGATGGCGACCGTGTTTGTGCCGATTACACTGGGCTAAATGATGAGCCTGTTGTGCATTGTATGGTTTAATTCGATTTAACTCGTAGGTAATAGTTGCAGGAGAACGCTTTAAGAAACGGGCTATTTCTCGAGTTGAATGATTAAGTTTGATCATTGTTTCAATGACAGAACGTTCGTGAGCTGATAAACTAGAAGACATAAGCTGCAGATCCTTTATGGTTGATTTTAGTCAATTACCATTAAAGTCTCTGCAGTTTTTTTATGCAAGGTGTTCGGTTTAATTTTACAATCTGCCATAAATAAACCGCAGTAAACAAAGCTAATATAAAAAAGGTCATAATATGTGAGTAAGCGGCAATGCTTAACCCCACAGCAATGTGTGCAATGATTTTCTTTAATTGCTCTTTTGTTTCTTTTGAACAGGCATAAAGGCCATAGGCTAGCCAAGGAACACCAATATATGCAGTAGATTCCGCTATGTTTCCTGGTGCTAATGCTGTAATACCAATAGTGCTCAACCATAGAATACTGCAAAAAAATGCTATTTTGCGTCCCAATTTACCATGATAACGCAAAATAATATAAGCAGATGATCCTGACAGAAAAGTAGTGAAAATCATACTTATTTTGAATGCTTGTATTGCCGAATGCGTAAAGAAAAAAATAGTTTGAACAATTTGCAATGTTAATGCTGGGTAAAAAATATTCGTAGCTAAGCCATACTGTCCTAACGTAGTAAAATTCTGTGGATACAAGAACGCCAATCCTGATTGTCTCAAGTTTTCAATGCGCGATACATGGTAATAAGCATCCCATGGTAAACGAATTGGCACAAAGAATATCGCGTTAAACAAAATAGCAGTCGTGACTGCTATACCAACAACTGCTACTAAATCTCTATATACTCTTTTCATTTTTTTTACTCTCCTTATTCACATTAACAATTACTGCTAATAATAAAGGTAATGTATAAATAGCTGGGAGCATGTAACGTTCCATACCATTTACGGGAGACAATAATGGTACGATTGCCAATAAGCCAATTGGAATAAAGATGAGTGCTGAATAGCTTTTTTTATAAAGGCAGTAGGCAAAGCTGAAAAGAACTGCCCACAAGGCAAATGCCGGTTGAAGAATTGTTCTGATAATAGGTAATGAGAATACTGTGTTTGGCCACTTAATATATTTTCTCGTAGCATCAGAGAACCAATGGTGGATCTCTGGATACCAGCTTGGCTGCAAGAATGTATTATATTTCATATACTCATTACCATACATGATTCCTCGTGAATCAGGATTACTATCGAGTACTGGATTTAAGAACGAACTGTCGGCCGCAAAGAAAGTAACAATGTAAGTCTTAGGGTGTTTCAATAGTTGCTTAAACCAAACCATCAAATATTGCCCAGTTTGTTTTTTAATTTTAGGTGTGGCCTCTTTCTTAAGATGACCTAATTTTAGCTGTTTTATTTCGTAAGAACTACGTAAAAAAGAATCAACTGGGTAAAGAGATTTCAAATCATCCGCATTATTAACATTAAAGTGATTTTTAATTTCCTTAACTGGGGTAATTTTATTGATTGTGGCTAAGTCCTTTTTGCTCAATGATTCCGGATGGTTGATAACTACTGCTGATAACTGACGCATCGGTAAACTAATAACTTCAGCTGTCGATCCTGAAACAACATTCATCGCTGGTAAGGCAACTTTGTTCCAACCAACGTATACTGACAAAAATACCGCCAAACCGATGATGAGCTGACGAGGTATTCTTTTGTTTCGAATGACTTGTACAATAAGCAACACAAATAATGACAAAATGACAACATAACTGCCGTCATTTCTAAATAGTGACATTAGTATGCCAGAAATAATTAGCTGCACATATAAAATTACTGGTAACTCAGTTTTTAAATTCGCCACTAAAATTTTAGCATAGCATAATACAAACATTGTGGTAAATGCCAAGAAAAGTGGTGTCTTCTCTATAGTAACTTGCCAGAAAGCCACAAATGGCGAGGCGTAAAAAATAAAGGTAACCACGGCGGCTTTCTTTCCCCAGTACTCACCAATAAAACGAACGACTTTAGCATACACTAATGATGAAACAATTATTTGCACCAACACAATTAAAAAGAGTCCAAAGTTTGGACCAGCAATCTTTTTTCCTATTGAAAATAAGCTACCAAAGACCAGTGTTGAGAACCATGGATGATGATTTGTAGGATAATAAGTAAAGTCCAGTTCAGCAACGTGTGTATGAAAGAACTCAAGGAACTGGCGGTAACCGTCCCAAGAAACCATACCGGGGAATAAAGGAAAAATTTGAATGATCCAAATCAACCCCAACCCTATAACGATATACCAATAATTTATGTAAAACTGAGATACTTTTAATTTACTAATGACTTGCCCTAAAAAAATACCAAAATTAGTAAAAATAAAGGCGAAACCACATAAAGCTACCAAAGTGATGAGTAAGTTTGTTTTGCCCATTAGACTTGGTATATAGGTAATGTTATCAGAGGGAGCCTGATACACTGACATGGTTATCACATAAAAAATGGATAAGATTGACCCTAAAAGCCAATAGGGCCAATAGGATTTTTTGAATATGTCTAGCTTAATTTTATTCTGAAATAAAACCAGCAAAACAATAATTATCATAGCTAGTAAGCTTTCATAGGCCGAAACAGAAAAACGTGCGTGTATCCGACTTGATAATGTCTCAAAGCTAGTTGAAGGATAAGCGATACCCAACGCTAAATAACTGATGAAGCAGAACGCGTAATTTATAACTTTTTTATTCATTTGAATACTTTTTAATTTTTTCATTTGCATTTATTAAATTCAACTCAAAATTTCGCTTGTTGCTTGATTGAATAGCATTCAAAATGGCTCCAGCAAAAAAAGCAGTGACAGCTACACTGAATAAAATCATCGTAACGACTAGCGTTGGCATATTATCAACTCTCCCCGTGTGATAGTATGGAACAAAAACACGAAAGGCAAACAATAGCAGTGATATGAGTGACACAATTCCAGCAGATATACCGAAAAACGCAAAAGGATGATAGATACGATATAAATTGACGACAGTTTTTAGTACCCGTAATCCATCCCCATATGTATCAAGTTTAGACTCAGACCCTTCAGGTCGATCTCGATATTCAATAATTTGATTTTCAACCAACATCTTAAATTCAGTGGCATGAATCGACATCTCTGTTTCAATCTCAAATCCTCTAGACAATACTGGGAATGTTTTGACAAATTGATAACTAAATGCGCGATATCCCGTAAGAATATCTTTAATATTTGTCTTAAACAAAGTATTTATGAGACCACGTACCAAGGTGTTACCGATATTATGAAATGGACGTGTATTTTCTTCGAAATACGTTGAGGATAGTCTATCACCCACAACCATATCAACTTTCTTATCAACTACTTTTCGATACATGTCCGGAATCGCTTGTACAGGATATGTATCATCAGCATCAATCATTATATATGCTTCAGCATCAATTTCTCGGAACATTCTTCTAATGACAGCTCCTTTACCTTGTGCATATTCATGGCGAACAACTGCACCGGCTGAAGCTGCTAATTCAGCTGTATTATCTTTTGAATTATTATCGTAAACGTAAACAACAGATCCTGGGATGCTCTCCGTTACTTTTAATACGTCATTTACTACTTTAACAATTGTTTGGCTTTCGTTGTAAGCCGGTATTAATATAGCAAGTTTATCCATACTTCTGTCCTAATTTTCCTCTTTCTTAATAAAAATAGGGCGCTTCTTCGTTTCTAAGAAAATAGCGGCCATATACCGACCGATGACACCCAAACTGAGTAATTGAATACCGCCAATAAATAATACAATAGTTACCATTGATGGCCATCCGGCCACACTATTATTATTAACCAGCGCCCTAATAACTATAAAAGCTGCGCTTAATAGTGACAAAGCGAAGGATAATAGCCCTAGCACCGTTATCACAGTTAAAGGTACCGTTGAAAATGAAACTACTCCTTCAATAGCATATTTTGTTAATGACCAGAATGACCATGACGTGTTCCCCGCAACACGCTCGCGATTTTCAAATGGTATGTATTTGGTGTTAAAACCAACCCAAGTAAAGATACCCTTACTAAAGCGTTGATTTTCACTTAGTGACAAAATAGCATCTACCATCTGCCGAGTCATGACACGGTAATCTCGTGCGCCATCAACAAGGTGCGTTTGACTAATCTTGTTCATCCAAGTATAAAATTGCTCGGAAAACCATGACCGAATCTTTGCCTCGCCATTACGATTGGCTCTACGGGTTCCAACAGCATCATATTCACCGTCTTGAACCTCTCTCAGCATTTCTGGCAAAAGTTCAGGTGGATCTTGCAAATCAACATCCATAACAGCTACATAGTCACCATCGGCTTGCTGTAACCCAGCATAAAGGCCTGCTTCTTTACCAAAATTACGAGAAAAACTAATATAATGAACATTATCATTAATTTTAGATAAATCTCGCAAGATTGATAGTGTACTGTCTGTCGAGCCATCATCAATAAAATGATAATGAACATCAGCAGTCAAATTAGGTTTAAGCTTCTCAATAGTATTATAGAAAATATTGATTGTTGCCTCTTCATTATGAACAGGAACAACTAGTGATAATATATTTTTCTTTAAGCGTTGTTGGACTGTACTTTCCATTATGATTCCCCTCATACTTTATGTACGCCCCCAAATGGGCTTAAATTATTTTACTTGATCGTGTGCAAAATTAAATTCTTGATCAATACCAAATTCTTGACGTACAGTATTGAATGCATCATTGAAGACCTGGTCCATATCAAAGTAACGATACTTTCCCAAGCGACCGCCAAAAATAATTTCTGGATGGCTCTTACGAGCTTCTGTGGCATAAGCTTTGTATATTTGTGTGTTCTTGTCATTATTGACAGGATAATAGGCTTCTTTTGATCGATCCCATTCCTGTGGATATTCCTTTGTGATGATTGTTTTACCTTCATCAGCGAGGCCGTCCAAATGCTTCCACTCCATTACACGCGTGTATGGTGTTTCGGAATCTGTGTAATTAATCACGGCATTACCTTGATAGTTGTTTGAATCAATAACCTCATGCTCAAAACGTAGTGAACGGTATTCTAATTCACCAAACTTATAATCAAAGAATTGATCAATCATGCCCGTGTACAAAACACGTGGGAATTCTGATAGCAACGTTTCCTTGTAATCAAAGAAATCTGTATCTGTCAAAACATCAACTAATCCATTGGATTCTGCGACCATATTTTCAAAAATCTGAGTATAACCGCCTACAGGAATACCTTGGTAACGATGATTGAAATAATTGTTATCATAAATAAATCGAACTGGTAATCGCTTAATAATAAAGGCTGGTAATTCAGTAGCCTTCCGGCCCCATTGTTTTTCCGTATAACCTTTAATGAGCTTGTTATAGATATCTGTTCCAATTAATGAGATTGCTTGCTCTTCTAAGTTACGTGGTTGGCGATCCCCAAGATCTTTTAATGCAATTTGCTTTTGTTCTTCAATCTTTGCATGTGCTTCATCAGGTGTTTTTGTACCCCACATCTGATAGAAAGTATTCATATTAAATGGCAAATTGTAAAGCGTACCTTTATAGTTGGCAACAACTTGGTTTTGATAACCATTAAATTCCGCAAACTTACGAATATAGTCCCACACCTCTTTATTATCAGTGTGGAATATATGTGCACCAAAGTCATGAACAGTAATACCATGTTCTGTATGCGTATGCGTATTTCCACCAATATAGGGACGTTTTTCAACTACAAGTGAACGCTTCCCACGTTTAGCAGCCTCGTGTGCAAAAATCATGCCAAATGGCCCTGCACCAACGATTAAATAGTCATAGTTTTTTGTATTAAATTGATTTGTCATTAGAAATGTACCTTTTTATTTGTGTTTGGGAAAAACTTTCTTTTAAGGAAATTATACCCTTTATCTAACCAGTTTGTGCGCTCTAATTCTATTACTGGGCACTCTGCTACAGTGAGCTTTTTCGTATTAACCCAAGTATCCATTAATCGTTCACTTAGAAAACCATAGACACGTTTTTCTTGACCCTCGAGCTTGTCCACATCTATCTTTGCTTCCACTTTACCAAGCACTTCAAAAATAAAATCTGCGTACTCATTGAAATACCTACGCGGCATGATAAACATGTTAAAAAGATGTGCCGATGTCGACTGCTCCATTTTCTCAAAAGCCGGTAAATACTCAGGGTAATCGTTAGCAATAATTCCCTTCATTATATTATAAGGTTCGGCTGTGTGTGCATGTAAATAATGATCACGTTGATTTTCAATATAGTAATTTCGCTTTTGAGGCAAAATAATATCAGCCTTTTTCAATAGTTCCTGAGTTTGTGATTCAGTTAGGATTGCCGATAGATTGTGGCCCTTTTTTTTACCCAAATAACGGCGATAATGAAGTAGCCCCACGACTGGTGTGTCTGTGTTGTGCCGAATCCAATAAATTGCAGTTAGCTCATTAAAGTTAGGATTTTTAGTTGAAATATTTTGTCCAACAGCATCAGATTGATAGCCATCTGGTACATTATCATGTTGGGCGGCTCCCACAAAGATTGGTTGATAGTCGCTATCTTCTGGCATGATATACGGTTTATGTGTTGCAATGTATAAAGTCACAATGCTAACTCCTTTTCTTGATTAATTAGCATTTGCCGATAAAAGAAAAACATCAACAAATATGGCCATAAGAAA